>PVUG01000003.1 GCA_003001975.1 Martelella mediterranea | reverse complement strand
ACACGGCCGTGAAATGCCCCAGCGCTGATGGTACTTTGTCTTAAGGCACGGGAGAGTAAGTCGCTGCCAGGTCTGCCAAATGCAGCATCGTTTATGTGTTCACGCCAATGTGGCCTTCGGCCACGCTGCAAACAGCGCGCCAAACTGTCGGCGACGCGCGCTCGCGCTGAGCAAAGAATATCTTCTCAAAACAATCAAACGGCGACTGCCGATACCAAGCCGCCGTAAAAGGCGGCTTTTTTGTTGCCTCAAAAATATAACGCGGGGTGGAGCAGCCCGGTAGCTCGTCAGGCTCATAACCTGAAGGCCGCAGGTTCAAATCCTGCCCCCGCAACCAAAATTACTTATCCGATATACAAAAGCCCCGCTCGGTGAAAACCAGCGGGGCTTTTGGCGTTCGGGCATCCGTACACCACTAGCGAGATGCAGCAAATCCGCAATAGCCCATGTAGGTCGATATCCAGACCCGCTCCCAAGTTTTATCCAGTTTTGAGTTCGCTCCAGCGGTTTTGGGTTGGTGTCTTTGGTGCGGTAGCGGCGGGTTGCGGTGCGGAGCAACCACGCATTGAGCCTCATTGCGAACATCCAGCTTTGTCAGGATGCCCGCAATGAACGTGGAACGGTGCTCAGATGGACTGGCCGCCGGAAACCTCGATGCGCTGCGCCGTTACCCAGCGGTTTCCATCATCCAGCAGGTTGGCGATCATCATGCCGACGTCGTCGGGAAGCCCGACGCGGCCCAGGGCTGTCATCTGCGCGAATTGGGCATTGACATCTGCATTGTCGCGCACCAGTCCCCCGCCGAAATCGGTCTCGATCGCGCCCGGAGCGACGGTATTGACCGCGATGCCGCGCGCGCCGAATTCGCGCGCCATATAGACCGTCAGCATTTCGACCGCCGCCTTGGCCGCGGAATATGCCGCAAAGCCCGGATAGGAGACGCGTGTCAGGCCGGACGAGAAGTTCACGATCCGTCCCTGGTCGGCCACGAGCGGCAGAAGCGCCTGCACGAGGAAGAAGACGCCCTTGACGTGAACCTGGAACAGCCCATCGAATTGCGCTTCGGTGGTCTCCTCGATCAGCGCGAATTCGCCATGCCCGGCATTGTTGACGAGATGGTCGAAGCTGTTGCGGCCCCAGACTTCTTTGAGGCGGTCGCGCAGAGTTGCAGCGAAGGTCGGAAAACTTGCCGTATCTGCCATATCGAGTTTCAGCGTCACCGCGCGGCGGCCCATTCCACGGATCTCGGCGGCAACCTCTTCGGCCTGCGTCTCGTTCGAACGATAGGTGAGAATGACATCTCCGCCTGCCCGGGCAATGGCGAGAGCGGTATTGCGACCCAGGCCGCGGTTGGCCCCGGTGACGAGAGTGATCTTGCTCATGGGTATGTCCTTTCAGGTCTTGTGATGTCCGGGATATAAAGATGGCCGGCAGGCCCGTGTTGCCCGATGCACGCCACTTCTTGCCTATTCCCGCTCATCGCTTTCCATTTTTCCCGAAACAGGGCATTTTCTCTGCATGACTGTTGCTCGAACCAATCACGATCTTGCTGCGCTGCTTGCATATTGCCGCCGCTTCGCCGACACGCATGCTGGGCCGGACGGCTCCGCGCCAACATCTGTGCGCGGCCTTTCGGTGGTGCGGGCTCTTAATCCGGGCGCGCTGCAGGTTGCGGTCCAGAGACCCGTCATCGCTATGCTCTTGCAGGGCCGCAAGCGCGTGACCACGCCGGGCGCGAGCTTCGAATATGTCGCGGGAGAAGCGATGGTGGTCTCGGCGGATATTCCAACGGTCAGCCAGATTACCCGCGCCAGTGCCGCAGCACCCTATTATGCCCTTGTGATGGAACTCGACCCTGCCATCCTGCGCGAGCTGATCCATGTGGTTGCGGACCGACCGAGGGAAGCGCGGGCCGTGAGGGTGGAGCCGATCGCTGCCGAAGTGACCGACGCCGCCTTGCGTCTCGTTCGGTTGCTTGATCAACCCGAAGCCCTGGCGGTGCTCGGCGAAGGCCTTTTGCGGGAGTTGCACTACTGGCTCCTCACCGGGATCCATGGACCGGCGATCAGCGCTCTGGGCGTGGTCGACAGCCATGCGGAAAGGATCGGGCGCGCGGTCGAAATCCTTCGCCGCGAATTCAGGCGCAGGATACAGGTGGACGAACTGGCCAAATCCGCCGGAATGAGCGAGGCGGCGTTTCACAGGCATTTCCGCGCGCTCACGACACTGTCGCCGCTGCAATTCCAGAAGCAGCTGCGGCTGATCGAAGCCAGACGGCTGATGCTGAGCGAGGGCGCGGAGATTATGCAGGCTGCCCACGCGGTCGGATATGCCAGCGTCCCGCAGTTCACCCGGGAGTATGGCCGCATGTTCGACATTTCACCCGGCAGAGACATCCGCTATCAAGGCACAGGTCTCGGTAGCCATGGCGATGAAATGGCCGGTTAAAATACGTGGCCGTCTTGTGCCTTCAGGGCCGTCGCGTGTTGGATAGCGTGAACCAGTTCAAACGATCTCGCCCAGATGTTCGCGCATCCATTTGGCATCTTCGCTCGCGCTGCGGCGGAAGTGACGTCTGAAGTCGCGGCTGAACTGGGCGGCGCTCGCATAGCCGACCCTGGCCGCGATCACGGCAATCGTTCCTTCCCGGCGCGCGATCATCAGCCGCGCCTCGTGCAGCCGCATGGCCTTGACATACTGGATCGGCGTACTGCCCATGAGGGCCCTGAAATGCGTGTGGTATGAGGGAACGCTCATGCCCGCCTCCGCGGCGAGTTCGGCAACCGATATGCGATCGCCGACATTCTCGCGGATCCGGGCGAGGCTCTGCACGATCCTGCCGGTGGGGCCGCGTTGTTTCAGAGCCGTCACCAGCGCCGCGCCCTGCGGCCCGACGAGTATCCGATAGTGCAATTCCCGCAGCAGTCCCGCACCGAGGATGGCAAGTTCGTCCGGGTTGGCGAGTGCACGCAGGGTCCGCAGCAGCACATCGGAGATCGCCGGCTCCATCCGGCTCGAGACGAGGCTTTTTGCGGGCGCGGTCGGCGCGGCTTGCCGTCGTGCGTCCAGCTCCGTGGCGATCTCTGTCGCGAGATGAAGATCGAAATCGACATAGAGCGCCAACAACGGTTGCTCCCGGCTGGCCTGCGAGGCCATCCGGAACGGCACAGGCACCGAAACGGCGAGGTAGTGATCCGCATCGTAACGATAGATCGCGCCGTCGAGGAAACCCTGTTTGGAGCCCTGCAGCACGAACACCGCGCCAGGCCGGTAGAGCACCGGCACATCCTCCAGGTTTGTTTCCGATCGCAGAATGCGCAGGGAAGGCAGCGCCGTGGAATTGTAGCCGGGCTGCGGTGCGAGTTGTCCGGCCAGAGCGGTCAGCGCAGCAAGGTCGGCCTGCGGTTTCATAGGATCAAGCAACGAATTCATAGAAATCGCTCTATTGGAGGGAATGCGGTCAGACTATCTGTCAATTCTCGCTCATAATCAACACAGGGCTGAACCATGTCGAACAAGACTTTCTTCATCACCGGCGCCAATTCCGGCTTCGGTTTCGCCATCGCCGAGGCGGCCGTCAACGCAGGCCACAAGGTCATTGGCACCGTCCGGTCGGAAACCGCGAGGGCCTCGCTGCTGGACCGTTTGCCGCAGGTCAACGCGGTCCTGTGCGACGTCACGGAATTCGACCGCATCCCCGGCATCGTCGCACAGGCCGAAGACGACCATGGGGCTGTCGATGTCCTCATCAACAATGCAGGCTACGGCCATGAGGGCGTGCTCGAGGAATCGCCGCTCGAGGAAATGCGCCGGCAGTTCGACGTGAATGTCTTCGGAGCCGTCGCCGTTGCCAAGGCCTTCCTGCCGCGCTTTCGCGAAAGGCGCAGCGGCTTCATCGTGAATGTGACGTCGATGGGCGGCCTGATCACCATGCCGGGCATCGCCTATTATTGCGGCAGCAAGTTCGCGTTGCAGGGTATTTCCGAGGTGATGCGCACCGAGATGGCCCCCTTTGGTGTGCATGTGACGGCGCTTTGCCCGGGGTCGTTTCGTACCGACTGGGCCGGGCGCTCCATGATCCGGACCGAACGTTCGATCCCGGATTACGACGCACTGTTCGATCCGGTTCGCGCCGCCAGACAGGAGAAGAACGGCAAACAGCTCGGCGATCCCGCGAAGCTGGCGGCTGCCGTTCTTGACCTCGTCGCATCCGACAATCCGCCGCCGCAACTGCTGCTGGGCAGCGATGCGCTCAAACTGGTGAGAGAACGGATTGAGCGGATGAAGCAGGAGCTTTCCGAATGGGAGGAACTGACCTGTTCGACGGACGGCTGAAGGCTGGCGCGTTTGCGATGGAGGATGCGGTGAAGGGATATTGCTGCCTCTCGTGAAGGACGGCGCATCCCTCGTGCTCACGGCTTCGATCTGCGCCAAAAACGGTATGGCGGATCTCAGCCTCTACAATGCTTCAAAAGCAGTCGTGAGGTCGTTCGCGCAAACCTGGGCGGCATGAATTTGTGCCATTACCGGCGGTCTTCGGCTTGGACATAGCGACGGCTATGCCCTGCGCCAAAGCCCTTGGTCCTGGCGCAAATTCCTTGCCGCAGAACGCTTCCATTTAAGCCTGAAACGCTCTAAGGTGCGGAACTGGACGCAGGCCATGTCACCGTCAATCAGAATGCGATGCACTTCCATTGTCGGCGATGTCGCGATGCGGGCCTGCAGCGGCTCCAGCGCGTTCCTGCGGTAATTTTCCTTGCCGTGATAGCTGCCGGCGATCGGTGACTTTCCCATGGCATGGAAGGTGACATCCTCGGCAAGCGCGTCGAGAAGTTCCTGACCATAGCCTTTCTCGGAAAGCACGGCGAATAGCGCCTGTACGAAGGCGCGGTTTCTCTCCTCGGTCTCCGTCATTTGGCTTCTCCCAGCGGATCGGTTGCATCAAAGGGCAGGTCGTACATCTCGCACAGGCTTTGGCGCAGCAGCGCAAGGTGCGGATCGCTACCGTCGACCGGCAGAAGCGTGCGCCGCGCGATAACCCAACGGTCATTGCGGCGTTCAAGCTCCCATCGGTTCACGACGGCGCGGTGGATGCGATAGCCGGTTGACATGCCATGATTGGGCAGGTCGCGCGGTTCGCCCTCATGATCGAGATGGGTGATCATCAGATAGGAGGTCGCGGTCGCGGTATCGCCCTTGAGGTTGACTAGCGGAAGGCCGACAAAATGGGCCAGACCGCCGCGGATCGCGGCATGATGCTCCGGACGCTGGATGAACGCGGCGATCGCCTCTGCGCCTTGTGCTCCGTCCAGTGTCGGGCCACGGTCGAACACACCGTCATAGCGGTAGGCCGATATGGTGTGTTGTTTGATCCCAGGGTTTGATGGTGCAATTTTCTCATTTGAATGGAGGGAAGCACTATGGGCCAGGTATTATACGGCAGCGCCACGACGACAGAGGCAGTCCGTCGAGCAATACACAATAGTCAAGAGAGCCTGAGAGTGCTTTCGAAGCGATACGGGATCAACCAGAAGACCGTCGCCAAGTGGAAGAAGCGCACCTCACAGGCAGATCTTAAAACCGGGCAGAAGGAACCATGTTCGACGGTGCTGTCGCTGGAAGAGGAAGCCACCATTATCGCTTTCCGCAAGCACACGCTTCTGCCTCTGGATGATTGTCTTTACGCACTCCAGCCGACAATCCCGCATCTGACGCGCTCTTCATTGCACAGATGCCTGCAACGACACGGAATTTCGCGGCTGCCGGATGTCGACGGTGACAAGCAGCCAAAGAAGAGGTTCAAGAGTTATCCGATCGGATATTTTCATATCGATATTGCCGAGGTGCAGACAGCTGAAGGCAAGCTCTATCTCTTTGTAGCCATCGACAGGACATCCAAGTTCGCCTTCGTTGAACTCTATGCCAAGGCCGGAAAGATGAATGCTGCGCAGTTCCTGCGCAATCTGATTGCCGCCGTGCCTTATGTCATTCATACCGTTCTGACCGACAATGGCATCCAGTTCACCAACCGGGCCTGCGACGTCTATGCATTCCAGCACATCTTCGATCGGGTCTGCTGTGGAAACGGCATTGAACATCGCCTGACAAAGGTGAAGCATCCATGGACAAACGGCCAGGTCGAGCGGATGAACCGGACAATCAAGGAGGCGACCGTCAAACGGTTCCACTACGACGATCATGACCAGCTCCGCAAGCATCTGGCCGTTTTCATCGACGCCTACAACTTCGCACGACGATTGAAGACGCTCAGGGGCCTGACCCCATACGAATTCATCTGCAAAAAGTGGACAGATGAGCCCGAAAGATTCAAGATAAACCCGATCCATCAAATACCAGGACCGAACATGTAGTCCGCGCTCCCGGTATCCGCACTGGGCGGATGCGAGGCCAACAGATCATAGATCGCGAGTTTGTCTTCGATAATGCGCAATCTGGCTTCCAGGTCCTGGTGGGTGGTTCCCATTCTCTTTCCTTTCAAGAGCGCTTTGCCTCTATAGGCGCTGTCCGAATTCCGGCGTCCAGCGCTCATCTGTATCTGGACGCCGGTGCCGCTGCTGTAAAATACCGATATGGTTGACATGATGCCGATACGGCATCACATGAAATCCTTTGCCGGCGGGACCGAGATGGAACTCAAGAAACTGCGCTTTTTTGTCAAAGTCGCTGAGGCTGGCGGTTTTCGCCGCGCCGCCGAGGCGCTGAACATTGCGCAACCCGCGCTGACTCGCCAGATTCAGGCCCTGGAGGCCGAAATCGGCGTGCCGCTTCTGGTGCGCACGACCGCAGGCGCAAGCCCGACGCCTCAGGGCGAGATCGTTCTGCGCGAGGCGCGCGAAATCCTGGCGCGGGCGGATGCGCTGGCCAGCCTCGTTTCCCGCCAGACCGGAAAGCCGGCGGGAGAGGTTCGGGTGGGGCTGCCATCAGCCCTGGCAGAGATGCTCCTGAGCGACCTCGTGCGGCGTGTCAAATCCAGATACCCCGAAATTCGTATCATCTGCCGCGAGGGCGTCCAGGGGCAGCCGGAAAACGGCGAACACCCTCCGCTCGACCTTGCGATCGTGAGCGTGGCTTCGAAACGTGCACGCCAGCGTTACAAGCTCATTCCGCTCATGGACGAGCAGGATTATCTCGTGACGTGCAGAGATCTTGTTCCAAAGGGACCATCGATCACGATCGACGAGATGCTTGCCATGCCCCTGGTGCTTACGCCTTTGCCGAATGCCCGGCGAAGGCATCTCGCCCGGATCGCGCAAAAACGCGGAGCCTCGCTCAATATCGTGGCAGAGGCGGCCTCTATGCAGGCGCAACTCAATCTGGTTCGGCAAGGACTGGGGTCGGCGGTACTACCATTAAGCGCTGCACAAGCCATGTTGCGCGACACGCGCGTCGCGGCGGTGGCAGTCGATGGCCTGCTCTCTCACAGGGTGTTGTTGATGAATCCGCAGTCGGCCAATCCTCTCGCGACCGAAATTGTCGCGGACGAGATCAAGGCGATTTTCGCGCCGGAGAACTTTGAGCAGTTTGTTGTCGGGGTGCAATAGACCATTCGCTGCGAGATGTCGGGCGGTGTCAAACGGGGCGGACCCGCCAGTCTCCGCCACGGCGTGCTCAGGAAAAGCAGGCAGGTGGAAATTAAACTCGCATTCTCGGCTTGACTGTCATCCTACTAGAAGGTAGATGAATCACATGAGTAATTTGACCAGCACTTCCGAAGAGATTCTCGTTTGCGCCCGCTCCCTCATTATCGAGGGCGGCTACAATGGCTTCAGCTATGCCGACATTTCCAAGGTGGTCGGCATTCGCAAGGCGAGCATACACCACCATTTCCCCAGCAAGGTCGACCTTGTCCGAACGCTCGTCGCGCGTTATCGTGAGGATGCCGAGAGCGCTCTCGCGGAGCTTGGACGCAGCAGTCTCGGACCTGCCGATCAGCTCCGCGCCTATACCGATTATTGGGCCGCCTGCATTGGCGATGGTTCAAGATCCTTTTGCGTATGCGCTCTTCTTGCCAGTGAAATGCCGGCGCTTCCCTCCGAGGTCATTCTGGAGGTCAGGGCTTATTTTCGCATGTTCTCGGCGTGGGTCACCTCGCTCATGGAGCAAGGCGCCGAGAAGGGAGTTCTCTCGCTCACCGCCTCTGCTCAAACAGAAGCGGAGGCCTTTATCGCAACCGTGCATGGCGCCATGCTGTCGGCGCGGGCCTATGACGATCCGGCCGTCTACACAACCATAACCCGCCCTCTCATCGACCGTCTCACCGCCGTTCGGCATTGAACGACGGGAGACGTGGGTAAAATTTTGTCAATGTAGCCTATCATCTAGTAGGTAGCTCAGGAGAACGCAATGTCATACCAATCCATCGACCATCAGCCGGCCGTGTCGCCCACGGCATGGCTCAAGAGTTATTACTTCCTTCGCTTTGGCGTCTCGACGGCTTGGGTCGCAGGCGCGCTGCTCATCGGCCGAAACGCGCCCGCAATCGCCGCCGTGCTGCTGGTGGTCTATCCGGCCTGGGACGCGGCGGCGAACTATCTGGATGCACAGCGCAGTGGCGGCATTACCCGGAACAGGAGCCAGATGCTGAATCTCGTTGTCAGCATCGTGACGACGGTTGCGGTGGCGGTTGCGCTCGGTCAGGGCATGGCCGCCGTGCTCGTCGTGTTCGGTGTCTGGGCGGTTCTTTCAGGCCTGCTTCAGCTTGCGACGGCGGTCCGGCGCTGGAAGTCCTATGGCGCGCAATGGGCAATGATCCTGAGCGGCGCGCAATCCGCGCTGGCCGGCGGCTTCATGATCAAGATCGCGGGCGACCCCAATCCGCTCGGCATCGCCGATATCGCGCCCTATGCCGCATTCGGCGCCTTCTATTTTCTCGTCTCCGCGATCTGGCTGACGGTTGGCGACGCCCGCCGCGGCCGGACAGCCGAGCCTGTCTGACATGGATGATCGGTCGGAACTGGCACCAAAACGAAACGCGCAGCCCACTGCAACGAGGAATGAACGCATGTCACTGGACGTCAAATATCGAACATCGGCCGTCACGACCGGCGGCCGCGAAGGCCGCAGCCATACCGACGACGGCAGGCTTGAGGTCAAGCTGACGACCCCGAAGGAACTCGGCGGTCCGGGAGGCGAGGGGACCAATCCCGAACAACTGTTCGCCGCGGGTTATTCGGCCTGCTTCCTGAGCGCGATGAAGGCCGTCAGCAGCCAACTCGGATTAAAAGTGCCCGACGATGCTTTGGTCGCCGCATCTGTTGGCATCGGCATGCGATCCGAAGGCGGCTTCGGTCTTGAGGTGTCGCTTGCGATCACGCTCCCCGGCCTGGCCGAGGCCGATGCCCGCCGGCTGGTGGATCTTGCCCATCAGGTTTGCCCGTATTCCAACGCGACGCGCAACAATATCGACGTGCGTCTGGCGATTGCCTGACCACTGTAGTCTCTCCGGACGGTTTGCGGCAGAGCGTTCGGAACCGTGTAAATTCTGCCGTTTTAACTACCAACTAGTAGATAAGGAAATGTCATGTTTCGCACGCTTCTCTCCGCACTCGCTATCGCGATCGCCCTTCCTGCGGCCCCGGTCTTCGCCGAAACCCAGCCGCAGCACATTCGCGGCACCGTTGAAAGCTTCGGTGGGTCGACCCTTACGGTGCATACCCGTGAAGGCGATACGGCGACCATCGGCCTTGGCGACAAAACCATAATCGCCGGCGTCGCCGCCGCCAAAATCGCAGACATCACGGAAGGCGATTTCGTCGGCATCGCCTCGCTGCCGAACGAAGACGGCGTCGCAGGTGCGCTCGAAGTGGTGATCTTCCCGCCCGCGATGAAGGGATCCGGTGAAGGAAGCTACGGCTGGGACCTCAAGCCCAAGAGCACCATGACCAATGCCACCGTCGCCAACGCGGTGAAGGACGTCGACGGCAGCACTGTAACCGTGAACTACGGCGGCAAGGAAAAGAAGATCGTGATCCCGGACGGCACGCCCGTGGTGACTATCACCCAGGCCGATAGATCCGATCTCGTCGAGGGCGCCACTGTCTTCGTCGCCGCCATCAAGGACGGCATGACGTTTGGCGCTCTGCAGGTTGTCGTCGGCAAGGATGGCGTCGTCCCGCCGATGTGATTTGCACGGGCAGGACCCGCCCCGGAGACAGGGGGGCTGCACTGGTTCGGCACCCTTCTCATAGACCGGAAATTGGCACCATGTTCAACCTGACACGACCGGCAGGACACCGACCGAGGACTGTCCTCATCCGCCGCCATTCCCTTGTGACCCGGCTGACCCACTGGCTCAACGCCTTTTGCATCTGCATCCTGTTGATGAGCGGGCTTCAGATCTTTAATGCGCATTCGGAGCTCTACTGGGGGCAAAGCGGGCAATATGGCGACCCCGCAGCTTTCGTGATCGACGTTGTCGGGCAGGGCGCCGACATGAAAGGCCAGGTCAGCATCGCGGGATTGCGTATCCCGACGACAGGCGTGCTCGGGGTATCCGATGTCGATGGGCAGCCGACCGGCCGCGCCTTTCCCACCTAGCCAACGATGCCGTCCGCTCAGGACATCGCGGGCGGGCGTCACTGGCACTTCTTCTTCGCCTGGCTCTTTGTCATCAACGGCACAATCTATGTGGTCACCAGCGCCCTTTGCCGCCATTTCAGCCGGGACCTCGCGCCCACGCGAGCCGAACTCAGCCCGCGCCACCTGTGGCGCGAGATCGTCGATCATGCGCGTCTGCGGTTTGCGAAGGGAGAGGAAGCCCGGCACTACAATGCACTACAGAAGCTCACCTATCTTTCCGTGATCTTCATCTTGCTGCCGCTCATGGTGCTGACCGGCCTGACGATGTCGCCGGGCATCGACGCGGCCTTTCCGTGGCTTCCCGACATCTTCGGCGGTCGCCAGTCGGCCCGAACCATTCACTTCATAACCGCGTCTCTCATCGTGCTGTTCGTTGTCGTCCATCTCGTGATGGTGGTTCTTTCGGGGACCTGGAACAACATCCGCTCGATGATCACAGGGCGCTATGGCATAGAGCAGAAGGAGCCGGGCGAATGACACGTCCCTCGAAGCTTTTCACGCGTCGCAAACTGTTGATCGGCGGCGGTGTCGCCGCCGGGGCCGCCGCTGTCGGCGGTTGGGAAACGCTCGCGCGCCAGCGCGATGGCGGGCCGGTCATCAGATCCGCCGAGTGGCTCAACTACAGGGTCCAGCGGGCCCTGATCGGAAACCGGCTCGCGCGGGAATATGGTGAGGAGGACATCACCAGGCTTTTCTACGTCAATGGCACATCCAGGCCGGACACGGCGGAATGGGTGCATCTGTTTCAGGGCGATTTCTCCGACTGGCGGCTGAAGGTCGACGGGTTGGTGGAGCGTCCGCAAGCGTTCAGCCTCGAGCAATTGAGGGCGATGCCCTCGCGAACCCAGATCACCCGGCACGACTGCGTCGAGGGGTGGAGCGCGATCGCCAAATGGACGGGCGTGCCTCTGGCCCGCGTGCTGGAAATGGTCCGGCCCAAAAGCAATGCGCGCTACGCGGTGTTCTATTGCGCCGACCAGTTGGAACAGACCTTCGATGGCAGCGGGACCTATTATGAAAGCATCGATATGACCGACGCCTTTCATCCGCAGACCATCCTCGCCTACGGCATGAACGATCAGGCGCTGCCGGTCGGGCACGGCGCGCCGCTGCGCCTTCGGGTCGAACGGCAACTGGGCTACAAGCAGGCGAAATACGTCATGCGGATCCAGCTCGTCGACAGCTTTGCCGATGTCTGGGGCGGGAAAGGCGGATACTGGGAGGACCGCGGCTATGCCTGGTATGCCGGCATATAGACCCGCAGCCGGCACTGCCGTCCGGGACGTGGCAACTTTAGCCTCTTGACGCAGTAAAACGATCGTTTTACATCCCGCATATGAACATCAAAGATCACATCATCGCGCGGGTTGAGCCCGTTTTTGACGCGAACGGCTTCGCAGGCACCGGGATGGACCGGCTCACGCATGCCGCCCAGGTTTCCACACGGACGCTCTACAAGCATCTCGATGGAAAGACCGGGTTGATCTGCGCGGTGCTGGACGCGCGCCGCCGCCGCTTCTTCGAGCAGTTCGAAGATCACGGCGTCGACTGCCTCTTCGCGACGCTGGAGACGTGGGTGGCGACTGAGGGCGCACGCGGATGCCTGTTCCTGCGTGCTCAGGGCGAGATGGGCACCGATGAACCCTCTGTCGCCGATCAGGTGGCGATCTATCGCCGGGACCTGCGGGATCTGGTGGAGCGCGCCGTCGCGCACGATCTCGGCCGGGATGCCGATGCCGACCTCGCCGACGAGGTCCTCCTTCTCTTCGAAGGCGCGACGTCGGTGGCAAGCTATCGCGGCCCGGCGACCTTTGCCGCCGCGCGCCGTGCTGCAGCGCGACTGATGCCGCCCAAGACATGACACACCGAACCGAAGGGGCTGCCCGCATGAACCTCCTGACCGTCTTTGCCCATCCGCTTCCGAACAGCTACCCGGCCGCCGTCCTTGAGTGCTTCGTCGCTCCTTTTCGTGCCGCCTCGCACTCGGTCGAAATCCTCGACCTGCATGCCGAGAACTTTGACCCACGCTTCACCGAAGCCGATCACGCGCATTTCTGGGGCGGCCCGGCGCCGTCGGAGATTGCGGCGATGCATCGGCGGGTCGAACGGGCAGACCGGCTTGCCTTCGTCTTCCCGGTCTACTGGTGGGGTATGCCGGCCCTGATGAAGGGATGGATCGAACGGGTTTTCACGGGTGGATGGGCCTATCAGTACGGCAAGGGAGTCGAAGACCGGGGCAAGGCGCCGCTGAATGCGCTTCTCGGTAACGTTCCGACGGTGCTGATCGGCATTGGCGGGTCGAGCCGGGCAACCTACGACAAGTATGGATACGCCGAGGCAATGCGTACGCAGATCGACGTGGGCACGTTCGCCTATTGTGGCATCAAGGACGTTCAAAGCCATCTCATCTTCGATGTGGAAGGCGACCACAATGCGCCCAAGCGTGCGGAAGGACTGGAGCTTGCGGCCGATATTGCCCGTTCCTTCATGGCGCCGGATCGTGTGGCGCGGGATGCGAAGGCGGAGCATTTCAAGGCTCGGTGACCTGTCCCCGGCGCGCCGAAGATTAACGCTCGTCATGTGGGCGGATATCGGCGCGCCATGACGGCGGTCGTCACAGGTCGCTTCGTCTACGCGTCCGCCCCATCCCGGTCGTTCAGGTTGCGCTGGCGATTTTCCAAGGGCTGCCATCGGGAGAAGCCCCCTGCCAACGGTAACGACCGTCTGCTTTTGGCGGGAACATTGTCAGAGTCGATGCTCACAGCAACGCATGTCCCGTTCAGGCGATGGCACCCTCAAATTCCTCTGCTGCAGTGTCGGACAATGCGGCGGCCTCGCGCGCATAGCGTGCCGGCGACATTCCCACCTCACGCGTGAACGCAACGCTGAAAGCGCTGGCGGAGCGGTATCCCACTTGTCCGGCTATTTTCCCCACACTCGCCTCTCGCTTGCGCAACAGGTCCTTGGCCAATGCCAGCCGCCAAGCCGTCAGATATTCCATAGGCGCCATACCCACCGCCCTTAGGAACCGCTCATGGAAACCCGATCGCGACAAGGCCGACTCCCGCGCAAGTTCGGCGACAGTCCAGAAGTGGTTTGGCTTTGTATGCATACTCCTTATCGCCACGGCCAGTCGCTCGTCCAACAGTCCGCGCAGCAATCCTGGGGAATTGCCCGGTTCGGCTGTCGTCCGCAGCGCCTCGATCAGCAGCACTTCAAGAAGATGCTGCAACACCACCTCCCGCCCAAGCTTCTTCCCTCCAGCTTCGTCGCCCAGCAACTGCATCAGCATGGCCAGCCGGTGTTCGCCACGCACGATCACAAGTTTGGGCAGCAGCGAGGACAACAGCACCGCATCATCGGACTGGAAGATACAGTAACCGACCAGCGCCCGCATATCGATCGGACCATCGACGTTGCCGACGCGATATCCCTCTCCCGGCACGATGACCGGTTTGATCACCATGTCGCTGTCTTTGCTGGGCGCCTCACTCCACATCATGAAGTCCTGCGCCGATGGAATGAGGAAGAAGTCGCCTGCATTAACGATGACCTCGCCGCTCTGATGATCCCAATAGCGCAGGCTGCCCTCGAGCACGGCGACATAATAAGGATTGGGTGACTGCGTCCGCCGCACTCGCCATGATCCCGAGCCGGTGACACATTTGGAAAATGGTGCGCCCGGCTGCAGCAAACCGACAATCTGGGTAAGGGGGTCAGTCATTCTGGACTCATTCGAAATTTCTTTGGATTTTTGAATATAGAATGTCCAGTCGTCTGTGACCATCTCCTGTTCGGTCAATCAAGAACAGGATCATGCCATGACTGAAAATTCACGTATTGCACTCGTGACCGGGGCCAATCAGGGCATCGGGCTGCAGATCGCCACCGACCTCGCCGCGAGCGGCCTCACGGTGCTGCTCGCCTCGCGTAATCTCGACCGCGGCAAGGCAGCAGCTCAAACCATCGACGGGGATGTCCATCCCATCCAGCTTGATGTCACCGACGAGGCTTCGATCCGCGCCGCCGCCGCACAGGTCGAGCAACAGTTCGGCCGCCTCGATATTCTCATCAACAATGCCGCAATTTCCCGGGCCAACCGTCAGGAAAGCGAGGCCGTAGACGACTATGCCCAGCGTTCGCGAGCGACGCTGATTTCGGTCGATGAGGTGCGCGCCATATGGGAGACCAATGTCTTCGGCGTCCTCGTCGTCACCCAGGCCTTCGTCCCCCTGCTGCGCAAATCGGAAGCCGCGCGCATTGTCAACGTTTCGAGCGGCCTCGGCTCGCTCACCGTCAATTCCACGCCCAATCCCTATCGTGCGATATTCAACCCCGGCTATGGCGCTTCCAAAACCGCGCTCAATGCCATCACGCTGGCTTTTGCCATCGATCTTGAATCCGAAGGGATAAAGGTCAATGCCGTGACCCCGGGTTTCACCAGAACTGCGCTCAACAATTACGAAGGCACCGAGACCGTCCAGCAAGGGGCTGCCGAAGCTGTTCGCGTTGCCCTCAGCAGTGAAGACCCAACGGGCACCTTCACGGGGTCGGTCAACGAAACCTACCCTTGGTAACCGAACCAAGATCCGCCGGCACACTGCCGGCGGGCAGCGCTTCGATGCATGCCCTCAACAAATAACGCGTACCCACACCCTTTGTGAAGCCGCTCGGCATATCAAAGGTCGCGAGGCGAGCCACGCAATTTGGCGCAAGGTCGACATTGTTTGCAGCGCTGAATAGCCCCTCTTGGGGATTTGCAAGGCATTTCTTGAACGGCGATCCTTTGCCTGCGGCTGCCTGAAAGCTTTCGTCGCTTGCCCAAACTCTATGGTCGGCAGCTACTGCGCCAGCAAATGGGCGGCGCGGACAGATGCACAAGGTTCTACGCTGCTGTGCGAAATAATCTCGTCAAGGAGCACTGTGTCCAACTGGAGTAGCATGGGGAGAAGAGGGCAGGGCGATTGCAAGTTACGATGGGTGCGCCCTCCCGCAACCATCTTTACTTGCGATAACCCCGCCCCTCCGGCGGGGTTTTTCGTTTGCACCGAAAACGTAAGGATTTCAGCGAGATCGCCGCAAACGTCGATCTCCACCTTGCCATCAACCAGCGTCAGCACGATGTCCTCGACCAGCGTCCTGATGATATCCGCCGCCTCAGTGCGCTTTTCCTCGTCCTCGCCCTGCGGGGCGTCGTAGAGGCCCTGAACGCGGGAGCGGTAGAGTTGCGCCATCGAGCCGAGCAATCACTGAGAAAACGCACACGCCCTCGAACGACCTATTCGCGCGCGCCTGACGTCATGACCCGACGGTCACGGCCGCCCGGTTGATAGTTGCAGAATGTTGCATGTTCTTTGCTCAATGCGAAGGATTTCGCTGGCTCCTGTCAACCGACCGCCTCACGTATTATCGGTCCGGCCATCAGGCATTCCTGACACGATCCATGCGTTCGACGCGGGGCGTTCGAAAATCCGATGGCGACGCCAAAGTTGCCGCTCGCTTCTACGCAAACATTCATTTCGTAGCCGAAGTGGAGCAAGCGCCCGGTCAATGCCGAAGGATCGCCTCTCTCAACCGACACCAGTTTCCAGAGGCAAAGCCTTCGAGCTCCGGTCCGGAAACCCCGCAATTTTCGAGGAAACTTCGAGCCTCTCTGCCTGGGCGGTACTGGTAGGGGAAATCTGTAGAAAAAAGCAACTGATCCGCCCTTACCACGCCCAGGGCCCGGCGTAGATGCTCATCCGAGAACATCCCGCTCACCCCGATATAAACGTTCCGGCGCAGATAGTCCTCCAGTGGCCGCTTCAGCCCGGAGACGCGGTCGAGCGCCCGAAGGCGATCGACGTAATACAGAACGAGCTCACCCCAGTGGCCCAAAATAACCGGCAGCTCCGGGTAACGGTCGAACAGACCCGACAGAAGGAGCCGAATGAACTGGAACCCGGCATCGAGATGCCAGCCGATCGCATAGCCGGCCAGTGCCGCCTCAACCTCGGCGTCGAGCCCCGAGAACCAGGCTTCTCGCACGCCGTCCGGTGCGACGCGCGGATGCAGGAGCAGCGGCACACGGCGTTTGCCCGCGACCTTGAAGAGCGGAGCGAAATCGGGATGATCGAGGTTACGCTCGTCCACCCGTCCGGCCAGTATCGCGCCGGAGAAACCCAGTTCGACAATGCAGCGCTCCAGCTCCATGGCGGCCGCTTCGGGCCGGGCGACGGGCAGCGTCGCCATCGCCTCGAACCGGTCGGGATGACGCGCGACCGCGTCGGCAAGCGCATCGTTCACCCGGCGCGCGATCTCGACGCTTTCGGCCCCAAGATCGTGCAACGCCGGTGTGGTCAGCGACAGGACCTGTACGTCAACACCTGCCTCTTCCATAAGCGCAATCCGGCCCTCGGAAAGGTCAAGCAGCTGCGTCCCGATATCGCCGACCTGATGATAGGCAATGCCCGGATCACGGCTTTCGAGCCCCAGCGCATGCCAGGCCTCGGCGACCTCGGCGGTCATCATATGCTCTTCGGTAGCAATGATCTTCATAATATTACCACATGACCGTGCGGCCGTCGCGATCCTCATATCGCAGGCCCGGCTTGCCTTCCTGCGAGAGAAGAAGATCCACGAGCTTGGGGGCCGATTCCGCGAGCGTATAGCGCGCGTCCATGCCGCCCAGCTCTGTCTGAATCCAGCCGGGCGCGATCAGCAGCATTGCGCGGGTTTCGCCCTCGCGGATCGCATAGCTGCGCATATACTGGTTCAGCGCCGCCTTCGAACCGCGATAGACCTCGTGTCCGCCGCGCGTATTCCCGGCGATGCTGCCCTGGCCCGAGGACATGACCGAAATCGTGCCTTCAGGCGTCACCAGATCGGCTAGCGCCTCCACCACCCGCATCGGGCTGAGCGCGTTGGTGATCATCACGCGCGTGAACTCTTCGGTCGTGGTCTCGGCGATCGTCTCGTTTTGGTTGGCGTTCGCGGTTCCGGCATTCACCAGCAGGATGTCATAGCGTCGGTCCTTGAGCCGGTCATGCAGCGCGGCAATCTGTGTGGGCTCGTTGATGTCAATAGAGGCGATCTCGACTGCCTTCGGATGGTTTGCCCGCAAGGCGTGCAGCGGCGTTTCCGCGCTGCCGCGGACAGTGCCGGTCACATGCCAGCCACGCGTCACGAACTCGCTCGCCATGGCGTGACCGATCCCGCGCGAGGCACCGATGATGAGAATGCGTTTCATGGAATCTCTCCGTTCCTGTTTCGAGCTTTGGCAGGACCGAGGTAGGAGGTCACACTTGATTGTGCCAGACGCATGCGCTTCAATGACTACTTGCATCAAGCGCAATCCGGCAACAGGAGCCCTGCGATGACCGAAACGGACCTCAACCTCCTGCGCGCGCTCGGTGCGCTGCTCGACACCGGCAGCGTCACGGGGGCCGCAGCGCGTCTTGGCCTCAGTGTCTCGGCGATGAGCCGCACCCTGACCCGGTTACGGACGGCCACGGGTGATCCGCTGTTCGTGCGGGCCGGATCGCGGCTGGTGCCCACGCCCCATGCCACAGCCCTTGCCACGCGTGTGCCCGATCTTCTGGTCCAGGTAGAGGCCGCGCTCGCGCCGGAGGAGGGTGGACTGGACCTCACGACACTCGACCGTACCTTCTCGTTGCGCGCCAATGAGGGGTTCATCCATCGCTTCGGTGCTGCGTTGATCCCTGCCATGCTGCGGGCGGCGCCGCTGACCCGGCTGCGGCTGGCCCCCAAAACCATCAAGGATGCAACGCCGCTGCGCGAGGGCGCGGTCGACCTGGAAATCGGAGTGTTGGGAGAATTCGCCCCGGAGATTCGCACCCGACGACTTTTTGAGGACCAGTTTATCGCCGCCGTGCGACCCGGCCACCCTCTGCTGGAAGGCCCCGTCACGCCCGAAAGCTTCGCCCGGGCTCTGCATGTGGTTGCGTCACGTCGCGGTCAGCTTGCGGGACCGGTCGATGAGGCGCTGGCCGATATGGGCCTTTCTCGCAGAGTAGCGGCCGTCGTACCGGGATTTCCCGATGCAATGGAGATCGCGCGCCGGTCGGACCTGGTCGCACAGATACCGCGCTCCGTCCTGAGTCCAGACCTGGTCGGGATCGATTTACCGGTCCCAGTGCCGGGCATTTCCGTATCCGCCATGTGGCATCCGAGGTTCGATGTCGATCCCGAACAAAAATGGTTTCGCGCGACCGTTTTCGAAACGGTTCACACTGTCGAAGCCGCGGGTCATTAGCGATATGAAAACGGCTTGACGAAAATTTCGCAGGCTTTGTCGGTAGAGGTGCCTTCGGGAAGCGGCCTCGGATCGGCTTCGTCCTGGAAGGGTCGCCAGCCGTAGAGCTGGAGTTCGGTGAGAACGTGATCGGTCGGGGATGAGGTGTGAACGGGTTCAAAGCCTGTATCGTCGTCTTCGTGAGCCATCGGGTGGCTCACAGGTCTGGAGACCGCGCCCATCGCGGCCTTCGCAGGCGTCGAAAGCCCATTGGGGGGACGGGTTGGCCGCGGTGCATATCGCCCGTCGAAACAGCGGATCATACCGTCAGTTGCGTGAGCTTTTGCCAGCCTCCCATTGCCGATTGCTTTGCACTCTATGACGAAATCCGGTGATCCTGATATTGCGCATCAAGATAGCCATATGGAGTGCCGTAGCTGCAATGGCCTCCGCTCCCTCGACATGACTGATGGGCGAACATGGATGATGAACGAGATGCTCAGGACGGTTTTTATCCCTCAGTTCCACGTTTACGTTCCCTTCTGGGTCGCCATCTTCTGGAGTCCGATGCCAAGAGCGCCACGCCACACTCGTGAAATGAGGGCGAAAGCGCCCTTCGTCCTGCACTACTCGGAGATCGGGTAGAGCGGCGCGCTCGGGCCTTCGATCGTAATCCACTGAAGTTCGGTGAACTCCTCGAGCCCGACCATGCCGCCCGACCGGCCGTAGCCGCTGTCCTTGACGCCGCCGAAGGGGATCTGGGCCTCGTCGTCGAGCGTGGTGCCGTTGATATGCGACATTCCCGCGTTCAGGCGCTTTGCCAGATCGAGTGCGCGTGTCACGTCACGGCTGAAGATTGCCGAGGACAGGCCGTAGTCATTGTCGTTGGCGACGCGCAGGGCTTCTTCGCGGCCGTCGACGATGACGACGGTGGCCAGAGGGCCGAAGGATTCCTCCTTGTAGACGCGCATCGCCGGGGTGACGCCCTTGAGCACGGTCGGCGCGAAGCAGCGTCCTTCGGCGGTGCCACCGGACAGAAGGTCAGCGCCCATGGTGACGGCGTCATCGACCAGCTCCTGCAACTGGGCCATGGCGGCATCGTTGATGACCGGCCCCAGCACGGTGCCCTCCGCGTTCGGATCGCCATAGGGAATGTTCCCCGCCACGGCGGCAAGGCGGTCGCAGAATTCATCGGCGATCTCGCGGTCCACGATGATGCGTTCCGTCGACAGGCAGCCCTGGCCGGCATTGGCGAAAGAGCCGAAGGCCGCCGCGCTGACAGCCCGGTCGAGATCGGCATCCGCCAACACGATGCAGGGGGCCTTGCCGCCGAGTTCGAGCACCGCCCGCTTGAGATGGGCGCCCGCCTTTTCCGCTATGATGCGTCCCACACGGGTCGAACCCGTGAAGTGGATGCGCCGGACATGGGGATGCGCGATCAAGGCGTCGACCACCTCGGCGGCGTTTTCGGGCGCGTTGGTGATCAGGTTGACGACCCCTTCGGGGATGCCGGCGTCGGCAAAGCATTGCGCCACCAGCCCATGCGTCCACGGCGTTTGTTCCGAGGCCTTGATGACCACGGTATTGCCCAGCACCAGCGCTGCGGGCACCGAGGCTCCGACTAGCAGGGCCGGCGCGTTCCACGGCACCAGGCTTAAAACCACGCCGGCGGGCTTGCGGATCGCCATCATCGTGCGTTCCGGGTTATCCGAAGGGATCGCCTCTCCGGTCAGCCCCTGATAGGCCGCGCCCGCCGCGAAGCGGAGCTTTTCACAGAGCATCTTGACGTTGTAGGCGCCCCAGCCGGCGGGGCCGCCCATCTCGGCCGTAATCGCGGCGGCCAGTTCCGATGCGCGCACCTCGACGGCATCGGCCGTGGCCAGCATGTAGTGACGCCTTACATGGGGCGGAAACGCCGCCCAAAGATCGAAAGCATTTTGTGCGGCCTCGACAGCGCGGTGAACGTCGCCCCCCGTCGCCGCGGCCGCCCGGGTCGCGATACCGCCCGTGAAGGGATTGGTGGACTGGTAGGTTGCTCCGCTTTCGGAGGGCGTCCAGCGCCCTCCGATGAAGAGAGATTGCTCAGCGATGGTCATGGATCGCTCCTCGTTCTCATGTGGGATTTCCGGTTCAAGCAGAGCGTGTCGCCGCGAAACGGCCGGCGATTTCCGCAACGCGAACGCCGTAGAGTCGCGCGGTTTCAAGGTCGCCCACCGACATCTCCTCGGGGGCGGCGTCCGCATCCGACTGCGCCATCGGGCCGATATAGGAGCCGATCCGGTTCGGGTCGTCGCGCTTGGAAGCTTTCACGTTCGACGGCTTGATTGCGAGGCTCACCCAGATGCCGCCATGCTGCCCGGCGAGCAGAACGAAATATTGGAGCGTGTTGAGCTTGTCGCCGTTGAGGGTGGCGCTGTTGGTGAAGCCGCCGAAAATCTTGTCCTTCCACTTCTCGGCGAACCAGGGTTTCGAGCTTTCGTCGGCGAACTTTTTGAACTGCCAGCTCGGCCCGCCCATGTAGGTCGGCGAGCCGAAGACGATGGCATCCGCGGCGAGAAGGGTTTCCCACGCGCTTTCGGGGATGTTGCCCTCGGGGTCGATCGCGATGAGCGTGCCCGACGCCCCGTTGGCGACCGCCTCGGCGACGCGATGGGTGTGGCCATAGCCCGAGTGATAGACAACGGCGGTGGTGATGGTTTCCTGAGTCATTTAGATATCCTGATGTTTGAGGTCTGGTTGCATTGAGGTTGCACGCGGCCGGTGGATGCCCGCCCGGTCGGCTTACCGGCGGATCGCCAGAAGGGGGCGGAGGCGTCGGTCGCGCAAATAAAGACCGCCCCAGGCCAGCAGGCCCAGAAGCAACGAGATGAGTTCCGGCGGCGACCCGATCTCGCCCAGCCGGGCATGCGCGCAGATCGCCCCGCCCAGAAATCCCGTTGCGAGGATCGCGCCGAGGAAAGCGGTCGCCGGGAGGGCATAGAGGAGTGCGCAGGCGGCCATGATCATGCCCAGAACCGGGGCGATGGCCGGGGTGAACCCCGCGTCCCGCAACATGCTCGTGGCCAGTTCCGGGACGAAGAATTGTATCGAAGCGTCCATGAGCAGCGCCGCGACGACCAGGGTGCTTGCGACCCGTCCGATCCAATGCAGGCGATCCGGCCTTTGTCTTTTCATCATGCTTGTCCTCGTCTGAAGTGCCTTTCCTGCCTCCTGTCTATCGTGCCATATTGGGGTGATAAATAATGCCAAATGGAACGCATTGTTCTTTTTGAAGGTAACAGTTAGAGGCATGCCATGCACAATCTCGAGCATTTCCTCATCTTCATCCGGGTCGCCGAGATGCACAGTTTCAGCCGCGCGGCCGAAAGCATGGGCATCCAGAAGGGTCGAGCCTCGACGGTCGTGCGGCAGCTTGAGGAAGACCTGGGCGTCCGGCTTCTGCATCGGACGACGCGCAGCGTGCAGTTGACCGAGGACGGGCGAAGCTTTCAGGAGCGCGCGCGGGAACTGCTGAGTGATTTCGACGATCTGCAATCAATGTTCGCCGAGGATGGCGTGGCTCTACGGGGGCGTCTTCGGGTCGATCTGCCGACCGAATTGGCGCGCACCACCATCGTGCCGGCCTTGCCGGCGTTCATGGCCGCACATCCCGCGTTGGAACTGGAGGTATCGAGCACGGACCGGCAGGTGGATCTGGTCGAGGAAGGGTTCGATTGCGTGTTGCGGCTCGGGCCAATCGGAGACGAAACGCTGATCGCCCGTTCGCTGGGCCGGCTACGCATGGTGAATGCCGCCAGCCCGGCATATCTCGCACGGCGCGGCACTCCTCAATCGCTGGAGGACCTGCGGCTACAGGATCACCGCACGATCCACTACAGCCGAACCCTTGGCACCCGACCCTATGGCTGGGAATACCCCGGCGGCGATGATTACGCCACGTTGCCGCTGCCCGGCGCCTTGCATGTGAACAGCGTCCAGACCTACGAGGCCGCCGGTCTTGCCGGCATCGGCCTGATCCAGGCCGCCTTCACCGGCATACACCGGCATCTGGAAAGCGGCGCCCTGGTCGAGATCCTGCCGGATTTCCGCCCCGAGCCACTCGACGTGTCCCTTGTCGTCGCCCATCGCCGCAATCTGTCGCGCCGCGTTCGCATCTTCATGAAATGGATCGAAGAGGTGCTGACGCCCTATCTCGAATAGCCATGCGGCTGCCTATGGCGGCAACATGGCTTGCTCGCCGGCCGGGCAGGGCTGTCAGTCTTCAATCTTGATGTCGAAGGTATCCGCCGTCGTCGTTTCGGGACGCAGGCCTTTGTCGAGCGCGTCGATTGCGGCCATGCGGAATGCTGACATGGAATCAGTCTTGGAATAACGTTTTGACATTAGATACAATTATTGTCATAATGAAAATATGCCAGCCCCAATTTCTGATATTGAAGCCACTGCCCGCCGGACCAGAATTCTGGAGGTCGCGCGCTGGTGCTTCCTGAATTTCGGTTTTGCCAAGACTTCGCTGGAGGACATCGCCAAACGGGCGAACATGTCCCGAACGCTTTTGTATCGGACATTCAGGGACAAGGCCGAAATCTACGACGCGGTCTTTGTCGACTGGCTCATCTCCAGGCGGCCCAGGGCGGAAGAAGCGGCTGCTGATCCGGGGCCTGCTGGCGACCGCCTGCTCAGCGTCTGCCGTGCCATGGTTCTGGAGCCTTGGGCGGAAATGGTCAGCGCCCCGATGGGCGGCGCGTTTCTCGAAGCCTGCGCGCAGATCGCGCCGGAGAGCGAAGCGTTTTACCGCGAGGTCGTGCTCGGCAGTGTCACGACCATTCTCGGCGATGAGGCCAGCGCCGAAGTTTTCCTTCTCGCTTTGGACGGACTGCTGTCAGACCAGCCCTCAATGGCGGTTCTGGAGGGGCGCATCGAGATTCTGGTCGATCGCTTCGCTCCAAACATGCCGACACAAGGATAAGAGCATGACCAAGTCGCCCGACGTGCAGGAACTCATCGTTGTCACCGGAGCGTCCAGCGGCATCGGCGCGGCGACGGCGCAGGAAATGGCCCGGCGGGGCTACCACGTTCTGGCCGGTGTCCGGCGCGAACAGGATGCGCGTGACATTCAGGGACCAAACATCGAACCGGTCCTCATCGACATAACGCATCCGGACGATATCGCGGCGCTGGCACAGCGCATCGACACCGATCCGCCGGGGCGAGCGCTCAGGGCGGTGGTGAACAATGCCGGGATCGGGACCAATGCCCCGGTCGAGGTTTTCGACCTCGATGCATGGCGCAAGCTGTTCGAGGTGAACTACTTCGGCCATATCGCGGTGACGCAAAAGCTTCTGCCGGCGCTTCTGCGCAGCAAGGGCAGGGTGATCAACATCAGTTCGGTGGGCGGCAGGATCGCCATGGCCACCTACGGCCCGTATGCCGGCGCGAAGTTTGCACTCGAGGCGTTGAGCGATTCCCTGCGGCGGGAACTGGCCCCTTCGGGCGTTGACGTCGTCGTCATCGAGCCGGGCGCGGTCCAGACAAAGATATCGGGCCGGGCGATTGCCGTCGCCAATAACGTCGCCGCCGCAATGACCCCGGAACAGACCGAACGTTACGGCGCGCTTATCCATGCGGTGACGGCGCAGGCGGCGGCCGCGGACAAGACGGGAGCGAAGGCCTCGGTCGCGGCCAATGTCGTCGTCAGGGCCATCACGTCCCGCAGGCCGCGCACCCGTTACGGGGTAGGCCGGGAAGCCGCATTGCTTGGTTTGATGAGCCTGCTTCCCGACAAGGTCATCGACTGGCTGCTCACCGCCGTCCTGCGCCGCTATCTCCCGAAGGCCGGCGCAGAAGAGGCCAAGCCGCTTTCGTAAGGCTGGGGCGTCGCGGGCAGAGTGCGATTCCCGTCAATCCACCCTACACGCCGTAAGGACGCGTTGGTTGGCGGCAGGGTGAGCAACAGTCAGATCTGGACGCCGCCAGCCACTTCGATCCGCTGGGCGTTGACCCAGCCGAAATCATCGGAGAGCAGGCCGGCAATGACCGGACCGACATCTTCCGGTCCACCCACGCGGCCAAGCGCGGTCTGTGACGCCAGCGCCTTGTTCACGTCCGGATTGTCGCGCACGACGCCGCCGCTGAAATCGGTGGCAATGGCCCCCGGCGCGACCACGTTGACCGCAATGCCGCGCGGTCCCAGTTCCAGCGCCATATAGCGGGTAAGCGCCTCCACAGCCGCCTTCATCGGCCCGTAGACCGTCCGCCCCGGAAATGCGACGCGCGCCAGCCCGGATGAGATATTCACGATACGTCCGCCGTCGTTCATCAGCGGCAACAATGTTTGCGTCAGCAGATAGGGTCCCTTGAAATGCACGGCGAATTGCGCGTCAAGTTCCGCTTTCGTGCCATCCGCGAGCGTCGCGGTGGAGGACGTCCCGGCGTTGTTCACCAGATAGTCGAACCGCTCCGCGCCCAGCGTGGTCAACGCCTCACGGGCGTGCGCGGCGAAATCGCCGAAGCCGGCCGCTTTGCCGACGTCGAGTTGCAGGGCGACGGCGTCAGCGCCGGCCTCGCGGATGGCCGAGACCACATTGTCCGCCGCGTCCCGTCGTTCGTTGTAGGTGATGATCGAGGATATGCCGCGCCGGGCAAGGCGCAGGGCAGCGTCGCGCCCCATGCCTCTGCTTCCACCGGTGATAATTGCGATACGTGTTTCGTTGGTCATGACTGGTCTCCTTATACAGGAGACATAAGCGTCTTCATTGTGCTAGATAAGACGCCTATTAACTTACATGATGTACGGATATTTCAACAATGCGTGCTGATTTTTCCGCGGCGCGCGCTTTTGTGGCGGTGGCGTCCGCAGGGGGCTTCCGCGAAGCCGCCAAGACGACCGGCATAAGCGCATCGAGCCTTAGCGGCGCCGTAAAGCGGCTTGAGGATCAACTGGGTCTCCGCCTGCTCAATCGCACGACCCGCAGCGTCGTCCCGACCGAGGCTGGAGCCCATCTGCTGGAGCGGCTACAGACGGCAATGGCCGACATGGAAGCGGCACTGGAGCGTGCAAACGACTACCGCGCTACGCCCCGTGGAACGATCCGCCTGAACGTGCCCCTGGGCGTGGCGCGTCTCGTATTGCCGCGCATCCTGCCCGGCTTTTCCCGGGCCTTTCCGGAGGTGCGGGTCGAGATCGTCGCCGAGCATGAGGTCGTGGATATCCTGGCCGCGGGATGCGACGCGGGCATCCGCTATGACGAGCGGCTGACCAAGAACATGGTGGCCGTGCTGATCGGGCCTGCGCGTCAGAGGTTCGCCACCGCCGCCTCGCCTGCTTATCTCGCGCGACACGGCACGCCGCAGCATCCGCACGATCTGCTGGACCATGCCTGTCTGAGCGCCCACGCCGGTGCAAGCGCGGCCCTGCCATGGGAGTTCGAACGGGATGGCGAGATCATCAGGGTCGAAACAACCGGACCTATCACCGTGGACGTCACCGCAGTCGACCTGGCCGTTGCAACGGCGGTCGAGGGCTGCGGCATTGTCCATCTGTTCGAGGACTGGCTGCGACCCGTGATCGACAGCGGTGCTCTGGAACCGGTTCTGCAACCGTGGTGGCAAAGCTTCAAGGGACCGTCGCTCTATTACCATGGGCGCGAGCATGTGCCCGCACCTTTGCGGGCCTTCATCGATTATGTTCAGGAAAACAGATGGTAGAGGAGCCGGGTTCGGGGGGCCGACTTTGCCCGTTTGCCGTCTTTTGTAACCTGGCGCGGAACATCAGCAAGGCCGAAACTTGTGCATTGCCGCAAGGGGCACGGATGGCGAATGGCGGGGTGTCGTGCTGGGGACGTCGCCTTCGGGAGGAGTTGCCTCTTTCCTCGAGAGTGTTGGTGAGGGCAGCGATCGCCCGGCCCGGTGGAATTCCAGGTCAGCAGTGATCGGGTGATGTGGCTGCGGCCTTCATCGGAACGAGGTGAGGTCGGATGTTGCCGGATCTGATGTCTCCGAGTGAAGACCGTCGGTTTGACGAACATGGTGGGGAGGGCAAGGCGCGGATGTGGAGGTGTGATGAGCGTTGAGGGTGCTGCTGCCAAGACGCAGGATGAGGGCTTGGCACGGCAAGCCGATCCTGTCGGTCGCGCAGGACAGCGCAACTATCGTCGTCAACAGGCCACCGCGCAGATGTGGACCTGACTTTTGGCCGCAGCAGATGGGCCAGCAAGCCCGCGAATTAGCCTCGCGATACGCCGGAGGTAACCCGCACCAGAGCATGGTCGTCCGACATCTGATGATGAGACCGTCCCCAGATGGTATCTGGATACCAAGGTGGGTCTGCAACGATCCACAAAGGAGAGCGGTCACATCATCAGAGCCTTGGCGAACTCAGGAAGGGTTTGGAGGGCTATGCCCCTGTCTGAAAAGCCA
Organism: Martelella mediterranea; assembly: GCA_003001975.1. GTDB lineage: Bacteria > Pseudomonadota > Alphaproteobacteria > Rhizobiales > Rhizobiaceae > Martelella > Martelella mangrovi. Next base: position 358,376 of record PVUG01000003.1, on the reverse strand, counting down.
GCTAAGATGTGTGCGCGTCCCCGCAACCATCTTTACTTGCTCGGGGCGCAAGTTGTGATCAGATCCTGCCCCCGCAACCAAATTCCTGCCATCAAACAGATCAAAAGCCCTCGCATAACCGCAAGGGCTTTCGGCGTTCTGCTCAGTAAAACGTAAGGACTCCAGAGAGATCGCCGCAAACGTCGATCTCGACCTCGCTATCCAGCGGTGTCAGCACGATGTCCTCGACCAACGTCTTGACGATACGGCGGCTGTTGGTTTTTGCTGAGAAGTGGTCCGGTATTTTCACCGAGATTTGACCCACCTTTGATTATGTGTCCGCGGTTATGTTTTGGTCAATGCAGGCGTCTCCTTTCTCTTTTCTTTGCGGCCTCTGAGCTGGCTTTTTATCGATAGCTGTCATTGCCGGTTTCGAGGATGTGGCAGGGTGTGCGAGCCGGTCCAGCAGTGCGGTTGTCATCTTGGCGTTCCCGAATATCTGGGCCCATTCGGAAAAGCTGAGGTTCGTGGTGATGATCACGCTGGTGCGCTCGTAAAGTTTGCTCAACAGACGGAAGAGTAGCGCGCGGCCGGATGAACTGAACGGCAGGTAGCCGAGTTCATCGAGGATGACCAAGTCGATCTTGGTCAGCATTTCAGCCAACTTGTCAGCCTTCCAGAGCGCCTTTTCCTGTTCCAACGCATTGACGCGTTCGAGGGTTGAGATCGGCGGTGCACAAGCCGGCCGCGGAAGTGGTGGAATAATTCGGTCGCGGGCGGAGTAAAATCCGGCCACCTGTTTCCTTCTGCAATGAGCGCAGGAGGGACAGAGGATCTAGACCGTGGAACTTTATCTGAAGGTTCGTCTGACGGAGAGGGTGTTAGTCGCTCGCGGCGGCGGCCACTGTTTCCAGTAGCCAGTCGAGAAAGGTCTGTGTGGTCTGGGCGCGTGGGGTGCTGGCGGTCACGTAGTAGGCCGTGCCGAGGTCAACTTCGGCGGCGGGCCATTGGCGCAGGGCGCCGTCGCGGACCGCGCCATTGGCGATGGAATGCCATCCCAGCATCACGCCGCGCCCGTCCAGCACCGCCTGGGCCGCCTGGACATAGTTGTTGAATGTCTGCCCCGACAGGCGAGACCGCTGGATCCCGCGTGCCTTGAGGTAGTCCTCCCAGCCGGCCCAGTGCTGGTTGTAGGGGCTGCGCACATGGATAAGCGGGGCGCGATCCAGATCGATCCCCTGGGCTTGCAACTGCTCCAGCAAGGACGGGGCCGCCACCGGGCAGACGCGCTCATCGAAAAGCTTGACCGTTGTGCCTTCGTGCCAGCTACCGGTGCCATAGCGGATGGCGATGTCGATCCCGGGCGACAGGTGTGGCAGATCGGTGGACGGCGCCTGAACGTTGACCGTGATCTTCGGGTGACGGGCGTAAAAGTCGGGCAGGCGGGGCATCAGCCAATAGGTGGCCATCCCGAGTGTGCAGGAGACGGTGACCTGCGCGCCATCCTGGCCGCTGAGGGTGCGGATATCCTCAAGGGCGGCCGAAATCTGGCCCAGCCCGTCACGCACCGCGCGGGCCAGCAGTTCTCCGGCCGCAGTTAGCCGGGCGGGCCGCGTGGCGCGGTCGATCAGGGGCGCGCCCACATGCGCCTCCAGGGTCTTCAGTGCCTGGCTGACCGCCGGTTGAGTCACGTTCAATCGGGCTGCCGCCAGACGCATTGAACCATGACGGGCGACGGCCTCGAAGGTGGTCAGAAGGCGGAGGGGAGGGAAACGATCCAAGATAACCTCAAGGTTAAGTTAGGTTCAGGATAATCCGGCTGTTCCGTTTTTGGAAGGCGTGAGATGCTTCTTTTCAGAAAACGCTCAAAAATCCTCCAAAGCATTGAGATATAATATGAACCTGATGACACCCCCTGTTTCCAACCCGGTTCTGAAGGACAAGGGGCTGGAGATCGTCCTGTCGGACGGCAAGCCGCACTACTTCAATTATTACTGGCTGCGCGACAACTGCCCGACCTCGTTTAGCAGCGCCACGCGCGAACGCAGTTTCGACATCTTCCACCTCGATGCTGCGTCTGTCGCGGCCAGCGCTGAGGTGACCGGCGACACGCTGGAGATCGTCTGGGCGGGTGAGGATCATGTGACCCGTTTTCCGCTCGCCTGGCTGGAAACCTATGGTGCCGCCGGCCCGCGCCCCGATCCGGCGGACCTGCCGCGGGAAGCCTGGTATGGCGATCACTATCCGGATGTGCCCCGGTTCAGCCAGCCCGAGCTGATGGCCGATCCGGCCACCCGCGCCAGGTGGATCGAGGCGCTTCTGGTCGAGGGCTTCACCATCATCACCGACATGCCCGACAGCGATGCGGGACTGACCGAGACGGCGGAACTGCTGGGCAAGATCCGGCCCACCTTCTTCGGCGACTATTTCGACGTGAAGACCCATATCAACCCGACCAATACCGCCTATACCGCCGCCGCGCTGGAACTGCATACCGACACGCCGGCCGAAGAAAACGCCCCCGGCGTCCAGTTCCTGCATTGCCGGGCCAACACGGTGGACGGAGGCGAAAGCCTCTATGCCGACGGGGTGGCCGTGGCCAACGCCTTTCGCCATCGTGACCCGGAAGGGTTCAGGCTCCTGTCGGAAACGCCGGTGCCCTTCTTCTGCGAACATGACACCTACGACATGCGCTCGCGCCAAACGGTGATCGAACTGGATCAGCACGGCGAAGTGTCGGGTCTGACGATCAGCCAGCACATGCTGGATTTTCTCGATCTGGATCAGGCGCTGCTGGATGATTACTACCCGGCTTTCTGCCGCTTCGGGAAAATGCTGCAGGAAGAGCAGTACATGATGACCTTCCTGATGAAGGCCGGCGAATGCATGGTGTTCGACAACCACCGCATCGTGCATGGCCGGGCTGCCTACACCGCCGAAAGCGGCGACCGCTACCTGCGCGGGACCTATGTGGACCGGGCCGAGATGCGCTCGACCTACCGGGCGCTGGTCAGCGAAGGACGGTTCAAGGCATGAACGCGCCCGTCCATTCCGAAACCCTCGATCCTGCCGTGTTGCGGCGGGATCTGTCCGCCGCCTTCCGGATCTGCCACCAAATGGGCTGGAGCGAATCCGTGGGCAACCATTTCAGCGCTGCCGTATCCGACGACGGGGCCGAGTTCCTGTTGAACGCCTGCTGGCAGCACTTCGCCACGATCCGTCCCGAGGACCTGTTGCGTATCGACGCCCGCGACGGTCGCGTGATCGAGGGGCAGGGGAGGCCCGACGCATCGGCCTGGTGCGTCCATGGCACGCTGCATCGCAAGAAGCCGGAGGCGAAGGTGGTCTTGCATGCCCATTCGCCCTACGCCACGGCGCTTGCCTGTCTGAAGGACCCGACAGTGGTGCCCATCGACAACAACACGGCACGCTTTTACGGGCGCACGGCCTATGACTTCGACTTCGGCGGCATCGCCGATGCCGAGGAAGAGGGCGAACGGCTGGCGGAATGCCTGGGCGGCAAGACGGTGCTGGTCATGGGCAATCACGGCGTCACCATCGTCGGCGAGACTGTCGCGGCGGCCTTCGAGGATCTCTACTTCTTCGAAAAGGCGGCCCGGACGTTGATCCTGGCGCGTTCCTCCGGGCAGTCGCTTGCTGTCCTGTCGGATGCCGTGGCGCAAAATACCGCGGACGGTTGGGGGGCTTATGCGGGTATGGCCGACAGGCATTTCGCCTATCTGAAATCGCAGCTTCCGGTGCTGTAGACGGCAGCGCCACTCGATTCCGCGCCCTCGCTGCGATATGCAGCGGGGGCTTTTCGTTTTTCCGCCCGCAATCCCGGAGGTCCGCCATCAACCGTTACCCGTCCATTCAGGCCTTGCGCGCCATTGAAAGCGTCGCGCGCAACGGTGCGCTCTGGCGTGCCGCGACCGAGTTGAATGTCACCCGCAGCGCAATCAGTCACCAGTTGCGCCTGCTGGAACGCGACCTGGGCTTCAAGATTCTTGAACGCAGCGGCAACCGGACGGAGATCACGCCGCGGGCCCGGGCCTATGCGGAGGACGTGCGCCGCGCGCTGAACATGATCGCCAGTTCCACCGCGCGGGTGGCGCAGCACGGGCTCAGCGGCCGGTTGACCGTCAGCGCACCGCCCGGGTTCGCCGCCGCCTGGCTGTGTCTGAACATGGGGGATTTCTTGGCCGAAAACCCCGAGGTGGTCCTGAATGTCGTCAGCTCTCATGGCCTGGCCGATACGACCAATCCCGGGGTCGATACCTTCATCACCTTCGGATATGACGGCCGCGCACATGTCGCCATCGAGCCGCTTCTTTCGGTCGAATTCACGCCGCTTTGCAGCCCGGCCTATCTCAGTCGCTTCAAGAACTATAATGATCCAAGCCTCCTGAAGGGGGCGACCCTGTTGCACATGAGCGATTTCACCGACTGGGAAAACTGGATGCGCCTGTCGGGCCTGCCGCCGGAAAATGCCCAGCGGGGCATCTGCTACTCGGACATGAACATTGTCCATACGGCGGTGATGGCGGGCGAGGGAATCGCGATCGGGGACACGGTCCTGTGGAGAAAGGACCTGCGGGAGGGACGGTTGATGCGTCCATTTGCCCGTTCCCTGCACTCCGATACAGGATATTTCCTCTGTACGCCCGAAGAAAATCTCGAAAATCAGATTGTGCTTGAATTTCATAACTGGTTGAAAACACGACTGGAAGTGAGCCGTATTCGTCCAAATGAGAAGTCGTGACAAATATGGTTTGTCGATCGTCTGAATAAGTTTCATTTGCAGTTCATCTTCGCCTCTCTCACCCTTGGGCCACAACAGACAGGATTGAAAAGAGGGGCGATTGTGGCCAGCACAACGCAGATCGAAGCACGTTCGGTCGGAAAGAAGTTCGGGAAGTTTCATGCCTTGCGTGACATTTCCCTGGAAATTGCCGAGGGCGAGTTCCTCTCCCTGCTGGGACCATCGGGGTCCGGCAAGACGACCTTCCTGACCCTTCTGGGCGGCTATGAGGATGTGACCTCGGGTGCGTTGCTGCTGGAGGGACAGGACATGACCGGCTGGTCCGCGAACCAGCGCGGCTTCGGCATGGTTTTCCAGGGATATGCACTGTTCCCGCATCTGACAGTGGCCGAGAATATCGCCTTCCCGCTGAAGGTACAGAAGCGCGGCAAGGCGCAGATCGCGGACCGCGTTGCACAGATGATCGATATGGTCGGCCTCTCCGGCCATGAGAACAAGAGGCCGCGCGCTCTTTCGGGGGGGCAGCAGCAGCGTGTCGCCCTGGCGCGCGCCCTAGCCTACGAGCCCACGGTTCTGCTGCTGGACGAGCCTTTCTCTGCGCTGGACAAGAACCTGCGCGGCCAGATGCAGGAGGAGCTACGACGCCTGCACAGGGATCTGGGGACCACTTTCGTCTTTGTGACCCACGATCAGGAAGAGGCGCTGGCGCTGTCCTCGCGGGTCGCGATCTTCAACCATGGCGAGATGCAACAGCTGGGCACCCCGGAAGAGGTCTACGAGCGCCCGGCAAACCGTTTCACCGCGGAATTTCTGGGCGACATCAACATCCTTTCGCTGGACCCCGCCGCCGGGGGCATTGCCGGCACCCGACTGGACCTGCCGCCGAACGCCGACGCGTTCCGGCACGTCGCGATCCGCCCCGAGCACATGCGGCTGGCCGAGGAAGGCGACGGCAACCAGCTGCCCGCCAGGGTGTGCGACAGTGTCTACCTTGGTTCCAAGTCGCGGTTGCTGTTGGAGACACGTGCCGGGGAAGAGCTGATGCTCTATCTCGACAATGGCACCGGGGTCCCGACGCCCGCGCCGGGCACCGACCTGAGCATCGCATGGGACACCGGCGACAGCTTCGCCCTCTGATCCCGCCCGAAATTTCCGAAAGCCCCCAACCCGGAACGCCAATGCGGTCCGGGGCCGGGTCCCACTGATCCAGAAACCACAGGTGAGAAAATGACCAATCATTTCCAGAACGACCTCGTTGAGATCCTGAAGGAGCGTGCCGCCAAGGGCCAGATTTCACGCCGTCAGCTGATGTATGGCCTCGCCGCTCTCATGGGTACTGCGGCCGTGGGTTCGGGCGCTAGACAGGCAAATGCGCAGGAAGGCCGCCTGGTCTTCGTGAACTGGGGCGGTGACGCGCTGGACGCGATGGATGCAGCTTTCGGCCGGCCCTTCACCGAGGAAACCGGTATCCGCGTGCTCTATGATGGTTCTGGCCCGACCGAGGGCGCGATCACCGCACAGGTGCAGAGCGGTCGGCCGACCTGGGACCTTGTGGATGCAGATCCCTTTTCCAGCCAGGCGCTTGGCCGCAAGGGCATGATGGAGCCGATCGACTACGGCATCGTCGATCGCTCCAAGCAGCGTGAGGGCTTCGGCTGGAAATACTCCTCCTCCTGTTATTTCTATTCCTACGTCATCGCCTACGACGCAACGAAGTTCGACACGCCGCCGACCTCTATCGCGGACTTCTTCGACGTCGAAAAATTCCCCGGCAAGCGGTCCATGTACAAGTGGGGTGCGGGTATGTGGGAAGCGGCGTTGCTGGCCGACGGCGTCGCGCCTGAAGACCTGTACCCGCTGGACCTCGACCGGGCGCATGCCAAGATCGGGGCCTTCAAGGAACACATCGGCGCCTTCTGGGGCGGCGGCGCGGAAAGCCAGTCGCTGCTGCTGAACGGCGACGTGTCTATGGCGCTGATCTGGAACACCCGCGCAGGCCTGCTGGACAAGGACACCGAGGGCGACATCAGCTTCATCTGGAATGACGGAATCATCGGCCCGGGCGGCATCGGCGTGCTGAAGGACAATCCCGGCGGCACAGAGGCCGCGATGCAATACATCGCCGCCACCCAGGCACCGGAGCGCCAGGTGGTGCTGTTCGAGATGCTGGGCAACGGCCCCTCGAACCCGGCCGCCGACGCGCTGATCCCCGAGGACCAGCGCCGCTACAATGCGATGGACCCGGAAAACCTGCCCAAACAGCATGCGCTGGATACGGACTGGTACGAGGAAAACTACGGGGCGGCGCTAGACGCCTACCTGCAGATCATCTCCGCCTGAGCCTGCCATTGCCGTTTCCTCCGCGCGCCCCGCGCGGGGGAACTCAAAAGGAGATCTCATGCGCGCGTCGCTCGTCCTCATAGGCCCCGTCCTGCTGTTTCTTGGGTGCAGTTACCTGCTGCCCTTCCTCGGGATCATGCAGCTCAGCTTCACCGACCCGGAACCGGGGTTGGCCCAGTACCGTCAGGTTCTGACCGATCCGCTGACCCTCTCGGTCATCTGGCGCACGATCCGCATCTGCGTGATTGTCACCGTGGTGTCCGTCAGCAGCGCTTACGTGATCACCCTTCTTTGGGTGCGCGGCAGTCCGGTGGTGCGGTTGCTGACCGAGCTTTGCATCATGATACCTTTCTGGATCTCCGTTCTCAGCCGCGCCTTCGGCTGGCTGTCGATGCTGTCGAACCGGGGGCTGCTGAACACCTGGCTGCAGGAGCTCGGCGTTATCGACAGCGCTATCCAGATGACGCGGAGCGAGTTCGCCGTGGTCGTTGGCATGTCCCACTACCTCATTCCCTTCGCGGTCTTCCCGCTGGCCACGGCTATACGCAATGTGGACGAGCGCGTCCTGACGGCGGCCGACGGCATGGGGGCCTCTCGCCTTCGGATATTCTGGCAGATCTTCCTGCCGATGACATCGAGCGGGATCATGGGAGCCACGCTGCTGGTATTCGTCTTCTCTATCGGTTTCTACGTCACGCCCGCGCTTCTGGGCGGAGGCCAGTCGGTGCTGATCGCCGAACTGATCTACCTCTGGATCTTCCAGATCCCGCAATGGGGTGTCGCTGCCGCCATGAGCATGGTGCTGATGATCGCGGTCGGCGGGATTCTCTACCTTCTCATGCGTCGCTATGGGGAGATGGCCAAATGACCCGACTTCGTCCCGGCGTGATTGCCACGCTTCTATCCGCCCTGGTCGCGGTGTTCCTGTTGATGCCGCTGATCGCCGTCGTACCCGTCAGCTTCACCTCGAAACGCTATCTTTCGCTGCCTGATGGTGACTGGTCCTGGCGCCACTATCTTTCGCTGCTGCAGGACCCCGACTGGGGCAGCAGCCTGTGGACTTCGGTCCAGGTCGGGGGGCTCGCCAGTCTGCTGGCGGTGATCCTGGCTGCGGCCTTCTGCATCGGCCTGTGGATGTTGCGCCCGCGCTTTTCCGGGCTGATGACCGGCTTCGTGCTGCTGCCGATGGTGGCGCCGCCCGTGGTAACTTCGCTGACGCTCTACTTCTTCCTGACCACGCTGTCGCGCTGGAACGGGGTGGTCGCCTATGACAAGCTGGGCGGCGTGGTGCTGGCGCATATGGTCGTGGTCGTTCCCTATGCTGTGGTTGTCGTCATGGTCTCTCTGTCGCAGCTTGACCGGCGCATGGACCTGGCGGCGCAATCCATGGGCGCTTCGGTCGCCACCCGTATCTTCGGGGTGATCCTGCCCAACATCCGCTTCGGCCTGCTGGGCGCATTCTTCCTGTGTTTCCTCCTGTCGTGGGACGAGATCGGCGTGACCCTGTTCGTCACTTCGGTGGAAACCATCACGCTGCCCCGCCGCATGTGGATGGGCCTTCGCGACAATGTCGATCCCGCCATTGCCGCCCTGTCCGTCGTGCTGATCTGCGTCGTCACCGTGGCCATGCTGGCCCGTGCCGCCTTGCTGCTGCGCAAGGCGCGCCGCTCCGGCTGATCCCGAATGCCGGTCGCGCGGCGTGCCGCCCGACCGCCTTCTCCTCCAATTCCATCACTTTAACGAACTACGAAGGTGTTCCGATGCACTTTGGACTGACCGAAGAACAGGAGATGATCGTCTCCACCGTCCGCAACTTCGTCGAGAACGAGATCTATCCCCACGAGGCCGAGATCGAGCGCCTGGGCGAAGTGCCCGCCGAGATCGGCCAGGAGATCAAGCAGAAATGCCTCGACCTGGGCTTTTACGCCTCGAACTTCCCGGAAAGCGTGGGCGGCCCCGGCTTGTCCCATGTCGATTTCGCGCTGGTGGAACGCGAACTGGGGCGCGGCTCCATGGCGCTGACCCACTTCTTCGGGCGGCCTCAGAATATTCTGATGGCCTGCGAGGGCGAGCAGGTCGAGAAATACCTGATGCCCGCCGTGCGCGGGGAGAAGATGGATGCACTGGCGATGACCGAACCCGATGCCGGCTCTGACGTGCGCGGCATGAAATGCACCGCCGTGCGGGATGGCGGTGACTGGGTGGTGAACGGCTCAAAGCACTTCATCTCCGGCGCGGAGCATGCCGATTTCGTGATTGTTTTTGTTGCTACCGGCGTCGATGAAACGCCCCGCGGTCCGAAGAAGCAGATCACCTGCTTCCTTGTGGATCGCGGCACGCCGGGATTCGAGATCGCGCGGGGGTACAACTCCGTCTCGCACCGCGGTTACCTGAACTCGCTCCTCTACTTCGATAATTGCCGCCTGTCGGACGCGCAGGTGCTGGGCGAGGTCGGTGGTGGTTTCGACGTGATGAACGAATGGCTTTATGCCACGCGGATCACGGTTGCCACCAACTCGGTCGGCCGGGCGCGCCGGGTCTTCGACCACGCGCTGTCCTACGCGGCAGAACGCAAGCAGTTTGGCCAGCCGATCGGCAAGTTTCAGGGCGTCGGCTTCCAGATCGCGGACATGATCACCGAGATCGATGCCGCTGACTGGCTGACCCTGGCCGCCGCCTGGCGCCTGGATCAGAACCTGCCTGCCAACCGCGAGATCGCCTCGGCCAAGGTCTATGCATCGGAAATGCTGGCCCGCGTGACCGACGCGGCCCTGCAGATTCATGGGGGCATGGGCCTGATGGACGAGCTGCCCATCGAACGCTTCTGGCGGGATGCGCGAGTCGAACGCATCTGGGACGGCACTTCGGAAATCCAGCGGCACATCATCAGCCGCGAACTCTTCCGGCCGCTGGGAGCCTGACCGATGGAGCCGTTGAGCCGTTTCCTGCACCCCAGAGCCATCGCCGTGATCGGCGGCGGCACCTGGTGCGAGGCAGTGGTGCGCCAGTGCCGCGCCACCGGCTTTGCCGGGCCGATCTGGCCCGTGCACCCGAAGAAAGCGGAGGTCGGCGGGCTGCCCGCTTACGCCAGCCTTGATGCGCTGCCGGGCGTGCCCGATGCGGCCTTCATCGGCGTCAACCGTGAGCTGACAGTAGAAGTCGCCGGCGCGCTTTCGGACATGGATTGCGCCGGGGCGGTCTGCTTTGCAGCCGGTTTCAGCGAAGCGGTGTCGGAACTCTCCGACGGGGCCGAGATTCAGGCGAAACTGGTCGAGGCGGCAGGCGATATGCGCGTGCTGGGGCCGAATTGCTACGGCATCGTCAACGCGCTGGACGGCGTGGCGCTCTGGCCCGACCGGCACGGGATGAACCGGGTCGAGAGTGGCGTTGCCGTGATCGGTCAGTCGTCCAATGTGCTGATCAACCTGACCATGCAGCGCCGCGGCCTGCCGCTGGCCGCCGTGGTGGCGGCCGGGAACCAGGCGCAAACCTCGATGTCAGACCTCGGGATCGCGCTGCTGGAAGATCCGCGCATCACCGCGCTTGGTCTGCATATCGAAGGCATCAGCGATCTGCCGGCCTTCGAGGCGCTGGCAGCACGGGCGACAGAACTGGGCAAGCCCATCGTGGCGTTGCGCGTGGGCACCTCGAAACAGGCGCAGGCCGCGGCGGTGTCGCACACCGCCTCGCTGACGGGCAGCAATGCGGGCGCTGTGGCGCTGTTGAAGCGCCTGGGCATCGCGCAGGTCGACACGCCGACCGAACTGGTCGAGACGCTGAAAATCCTGCATGTGACCGGCGGTCTCGTCTCGACCCGGATCGCCTCGGCCTCCTGTTCGGGCGGAGAGGCCTCGCTGATGGCCGACATGGGCGAGGGGGCCGGGATCAGCTATCCCTCTCTGATCGAAACCCAGCGGACGGGCCTGCGGGCCGTGCTCGGCCCCAAGGTCGCGCTGGCCAATCCGTTGGATTACAACACCTATATCTGGGGTGACGAAGAGGCGCTGACTGCCACCTTCACCGCGCTCTGCGGCGCTGAGGCGGATCTCGGGATGGGCTGTGTCGTGGTGGATTACCCGTGCGATGAACGCTTCGACGCGCCCGATTACGATCAGGTCATGCGCGCCGTCGCGGCGACGCGCGCGGCTACGGGGACGCCGATGGCGCTGGTATCGCTGATGTCGGAAGGACTGTCAGAGGCGGTCGCGCAGCGCGCACTGGCCATGGGCATCGTGCCCCTTTGCGGTATGGGTGATGCATTGAAAGCGATCCGGGCCGCGGCGCAGTCAGGGCGCAAGGGGGGCGCCAACACCCGCCCCGCGCCGGTGACGCTGCCGCGAAACGGGCAGGGCGTGGCGCGCGTCTTTTCCGAGGCTGAGGCCAAGGCACTGCTGTCGCGCGTCGGGGTGCGCGTGCCGGGTGCGGCACGCGCCGCAACCGCCGCCGACGCTGCCAGCTCTGCCGCGCGGATCGGTTTCCCGGTCGTTTTGAAGGGCGAGGGGATCGCGCACAAGACGGAAGCTGGCGCCGTGGTGCTGAACCTTGCCGATGCGGCGGCGGTTGCCGATGCGGCGGGGGCCATGCCCGCCGATAGCTTTCTGGTCGAGCAGATGATCACTGGCGCCCTTGCCGAGCTGATCCTGGGGGTCACCCGCGATCCCGCCCATGGTTTTGTGCTGACGCTTGGCCTGGGCGGCATTCTGACGGAGTTGATCCGCGACACCGCCTCCGTCCTCATTCCCGCCTCGCGCGACGAGGTGCGTGCGGCGCTGGACAGCCTGCGCACCGCGCCGCTTCTGGCGGGCTACAGAGGGCGCCCGGCGGCCGACATCGAGGCCGTGATTGACACGGTCATGGCCCTACAGACACTGGTGCAGGACCACGCAGGTTCCCTGCACGAGATCGAAATCAACCCGCTGATCTGCCGTGCCGACAGCGCCGTGGCAGCTGATGCTCTTATCAGGATGGAAGAATGACCGACAACGTTTTGACCGAACGCCGTGGCGCGGTCCTGGAAGTCACGCTGAACCGCCCCAAGGCCAATGCCATCGACATGGCAACCTCGCGCGAACTGGGTGAGATTTTCACCACTTTCCGCGACGATCCGGAGCTGCGGGTCGCCATCATCACAGGCCAGGGGCAGAAGTTCTTCTGCCCGGGCTGGGACCTGAAGGCGGCGGCCGCAGGAGAAGCGGCGGATGCCGATTACGGGCCGGGCGGCTTTGGCGGCCTGCAGGAGCTGCGGGGGCTGAACAAGCCCGTTATCGCCGCCGTCAACGGTATTGCCTGCGGGGGCGGGCTGGAGCTGGCGATTGCCGCCGACATCATCCTGGCCGCCGACCACGCCAGTTTCGCCTTGCCGGAAATCCGGTCGGGTACCGTTGCCGATGCCGCCACGATCAAGCTGCCGAAGCGCATCCCCTATCATATCGCGATGGAGTTGCTGTTGACCGGACGCTGGTTCGATGTCGAGGAAGCTCATCGCTGGGGCCTGGTGAACCGGGTGGTCCCGGCGGCCGATCTGATGATCCAGGCGCGTCAGATGGCAGACGAACTGGCTTCGGGCCCGCCGCTGGTGTTCGCGGCCATCAAGGAAGTCGTTCGCGAGGCCGAGGACATGAAGTTCCAGGACGCCCTGAACCGGATCAATGGCAGCCAGTTCGAAACGGTCGAGCGGTTGTATCGGTCGGAGGACCAGAAGGAAGGCGCCCGCGCCTTCGCCGAAAAACGCGACCCGGTCTGGAGAGGCCGGTAACAGGGAGACGACGATGCCTTTGCAGATGAACCGCAAGCCTTTCATCACCGCCGCCATCACCGGTGCGGGGGCCACGCAGGACAAGAGCCGCCTTGTGCCCCGCTCGCCTGCCGAGATCGCCGAGGCCGCCATTGACGCGGCCAGGGCCGGCGCGGCGATCGTGCATTGCCACGTGCGCGACCCTGAAACCGGCACGCCCTGTCGCGACCGGGCGCTTTTCCGTGAGGTGACGGACCGGATTCGATCGTCCGACGTGGACGTGGTGCTGAACCTCACCGCCGGGACCGGGGGGGACCTGACGCTGGGCGAGCCGGAAACGCCATTGACGCTGGTGGACGCGGAAACCGACATGATCGGCGCGACCGACCGCATGGCGCATATCCGCGACTGCCTGCCGGAGATCTGCACGCTCGATTGCGGGTCGATGAACTTCGGTGACGGCGATTACGTCATGACCAACACCACCAACATGCTGCGCGCCATGGGCCGGATGATGACCGAGCTGGGTGTGAAGCCCGAGATCGAGGCCTTCGACACCGGGCATCTGTTGTTTGCCAGCCAGCTTGTGAAGGAAGGTGTGCTGGAAAGCCCGGCGCTGGTGCAGCTGTGCATGGGAATCCCCTGGGGTGCGCCCAACGATCTGAATACCTTCATGGCGATGGTCAACAATGTGCCTGCCGGATGGACCTGGTCGGCCTTCAGTCTCGGCCGGGATGAAATGCCTTATGTCGCCGCGGCCGCACTTGCTGGCGGCAATGTTCGCGTAGGGCTTGAAGACAACCTCTACCTTGAACGCGGCGTCATGGCGACCAACGCGCAACTGGTCGAGAAGGCCGTGACGATCCTGAACAACCTGGGTGCTGCGCCGATGGGCCCGCAGGAGGTGCGCGACCAGTTGGGCCTGGTGAAGCGCGAAATGCCGGTGACGACATGAGCCCGGCGGCGAACAAGGCCGCCATCATCGGCGGTGGCGTCATCGGGGGCGGCTGGGCAGCCCGCTTCCTGCTGAACGGCTGGGACGTAGCGGTGTTCGACCCCGACCCTGAGGCCGCGCGCAAGATCGGCGCGGTGCTGGACAATGCCCGCGCTTCTGTGCCCGCGCTCTATGACCGGCCCCTGCCGCCCGAGGGTACGTTAACCTTCTGCGAGACCCTGTCCGAGGCTGTGACGGGGGCCGACTGGGTTCAGGAAAGCGTGTCCGAAAGGCTGGAACTGAAGCAAAAGGTTTATGCGGAGATCGCCGAACATCTGCCCGAAGGCGGCTTTATCGCCTCTTCCACCTCCGGATTCAAGGCTTCCGATCTGGCGTCCGAGGGTGCGCCGGTGGTGGTCGTGCATCCGTTCAATCCGGTCTATCTTCTGCCGCTGGTCGAGATTTCCGGCGAGGAAGCACTGCGCGGGAAAGCCCTGCCGGTGGTCACCAAAATCGGTATGTATCCCCTCGTTCTGAAAACGGAAATCGATGCCTTCATCGGCAATCGCTTTCAGGAGGCCGTCTGGCGGGAGGCGCTGTGGATGCTGAAGGACGGCATTGCCACCACAGCGGAGATCGACGAATCCATCCGCATGTCGTTCGGCCTTCGCTGGGCGCAGATGGGTATTTTCGAGACCTACCGTATCGCCGGCGGTGAAACGGGCTATGCCAATTTCCTGGCGCAGTTCGGCCCCTCGCTGAAATGGCCCTGGACCAAGCTGATGAACGTGCCCGAGCTGGATGACGATCTGATCGCAAAGATCAGCGAACAGTCGGACGCGCAATCGGGGCATCTGTCGATCCGTGAACTGGAACGGCTGCGCGACGACAACCTCGTCGCCATAATGCGTAGCCTGCGCCGCACCGGCAGCGGGGCCGGCGGCATGATCCTGTCGCACGAGGAAACCCTGGCAGCGGGCGGGGAAGTCGACAGTCTGCCCGTGACCTTGCGCCGCGCGGTGCCCGTCACCTGGACCGACTATAACGGTCACATGAATGAAGCCGCCTACCTGGAACTGGGGACTTGGGCCACCGACGGGTTGATGCAGTGCGTGGGGGCCGATGCCGACTATGTGGCCAGCGGAAAGAGCTACTTCACCGTCGACACCCGTATCCGCTACCTCGATGAGGTGCACCGGGGCGCCGTGTTGACGGTCACCACCCAGGTGCTGGACGGCGCAGGCAAGAAGATGAAACTTTTTCACAGGGTGCTGAAAGAGGACGGTACTCTTGCGGCCACTCTCGAAACCCTGCTTTTGCATACCGATCTGACCTCCCGCCGGGCCTGTCCGCCGGAGCCTGCTGTGGCGCAGGCGCTGGAATCTCTGGCCGAGGCGCATGCCGACCGGGAAGCCCCCGGTGCCGGCGGCGCCGTCGGCCAACGCAACTGACCATAGGAGAACACCATGTCCCCCGAAGAGCAGAAGATGCGCGAAGAGTTGGCCGCTTGCTATCGCCTGGCGGCGCTGCATCGCTTCACCGATCTGATCTACACCCACATCACCGCCCGTGTACCGGGCGAGGACGGGCATTTTCTGATCAACCCCTACGGCTGGCGATGGGAAGAGATCACCGCTTCCTCGCTGGTGAAGATCGATGTGAACGGCAACAAGGTGGACGGCAGCCCGCATCGGGTAAACCCGGCCGGTTTTACCATTCACTCCGCCGTGCATATGAATCGGCACGACGCGGCCTGGATCATGCATACCCACACCCGCGCGGGCGTTGCGGTCTCCTGCATGGAAGAGGGGCTCATGCCGCTCAACCAGATCTCGCTGCAGTTTCACAACCGCATCGCCTATCATGACTTTGAGGGGATCGCCCTGGACCTGGAGGAGCGTGAACGCATCGTCGAAGACTTCGGCACCCATCCAGTTCTGGTTCTGCGCAACCACGGCTTGATCGCGACGGGACGCTCGGCCGCGGAGATGTTCAACAACATGTTCTATCTGGAGCGGGCCTGCGAGATCCAGGTGGCGGCCACCTCGACCGGCCGTCCGCTGCGTCTGGTCGATGACGAGATCGCGGCGCGGGTCCACGGCCAGTACGTGCAGATGAACGAGGAAGATGGCGATCTGGCCCTGGAATGGGATGCGCATCTGCGGTCGATCGAAGGGCTGGGCTCGGATTACCGCGGCTGATCAGGAGTGGGTAAGGGGCGGAATGGCGAGGGGCGTCCCCGGCCCGATATCCGACGATGTGGTCAGCCGAACCGGAAAAAGATGCCTCCCGCGTGGCGCGCCGTCTTGACGCGGCCAGGCGCGGGCCTAGAGCGTTTCAGACTGAAATGGAAACAGTTCTGTTTGCCCAAACCGGTCATTCCACGCGAAGAAGCCCGCGCGGCATAGCCATAGCTATGTCGAAGGGCTTCGACAAAGTGGATGGCCGGTTTCGGCAAACCCGCAGGGCGGCATGAATATGCGCCATTACCGGCGGTCTTCGTCTTGGACATAGCTTCAGCTATGTCCTGCGCCAAAGCCCTTGGTTCTGGCGCAAATTCCTTGCCGCAGAACGATTCCATTTCAGTCTGAAACGCTCTAGCTTGTCATCCATAACACGACAGAAGAAAGGTCTTTCCTTGAAACAGATCGTACTTCGCGCTCCCGGCGGGCTGGACAATTTGGCCCTTGAGGATGTCGCGCCCCCGGCAGAGCCGGGCGCTGGCTATATCACCGTGCGTCTTCGCGCCAGTTCGCTCAACTATCATGACTATCGTGTCTGCGCGGTGGAAGGGGCGTTGCCGGATGGGCGTATCCCGATGGCTGACGGTGCGGGCGTGGTTGAAGCCGTGGGGCCGGGCGTTACAGCCTTCGCGCCCGGTGACAATGTCGTATCCGTCTTCTTTCCCGACTGGCAGACCGGGGACGATCGGCCCTTCAATTTTTCCACCACCCCCGGTGATGGACGCGACGGTTATGCGCGGGAGGCGGTCACGCTGCCGGCAAGCTGGTTCACCCATGCCCCCGAGGGCTGGAGCCATGAAGAGGCAGCGACGATCACCACCGCCGGCCTGACGGCCTGGCGTGCACTGGTGGTGGACGCCGGCATCAAGGCGGGCGACGTCGTGGCCGTGCTGGGGACTGGAGGGGTATCCATCTACGCCCTGCAACTTGCCAAGGCGATGGGGGCGACGGTCATCGCCACGTCGTCGTCGGACGCGAAGCTGGAACGGCTCACTGCGCTTGGCGCCGATCACGTCATCAATTACCGCACGACGCCCGAATGGGGGGCGGAAATGCAGCGCCTGACTGACGGCCGGGGCGTCGACATCGTGGTCGAGGTCGGCGGTCCTGCGACCCTGGCGCAATCCATCGTCGCAGGTCGCCCCGGTGCGCATATCGCACTGATCGGCGTGCTGACCGGTCGGGCGGGCGAAGTACCGACGGCGGCGCTGATGGCGAAGCAGCAGCGCCTGCAGGGTCTGATCGTCGGATCACGCCAGCACCAGCTGGATTTCGTGCGCGGTCTCAATGCACTGAACCTGCGTCCGGTGATCGACCGCAGCTTTGCGCTGGCCGATCTGGCCGAGGCCTTTCGCTATCAGGAAAGCGGGACGCATTTCGGCAAGATTTGCTTGACGATCTGATCGCGATCGAAGCCGGCCGGACGGGTTTGCCCGGTTTCCCAGGAGTTGCTTGCCGGGAGATGGCGGGTCTGGTTCTAGGCAGTAGGCAGGCAGGAAGGGCGTTTGGAGTGTCGCCAGCAATCGCATCGCGCGCTTCGGGCAGGCCAAGGCAGACTCGCGAAGCTTTGATTTCATTGCTGAGATAACGCAGTAGCCGCAGGATAACGCGCTGCTCTCTCGGGGCTCCGGCAGGAAGATTGTACCTCGTCAAATACGAGAACGCGTACGTTGTTGCTTTTCA
Source organism: Martelella mediterranea (assembly GCA_003001975.1). Lineage (GTDB taxonomy): Bacteria > Pseudomonadota > Alphaproteobacteria > Rhizobiales > Rhizobiaceae > Martelella > Martelella mangrovi. Next base: position 340,701 of record PVUG01000003.1, on the reverse strand, counting down.
GAAGGAGGATGGTCCTGATCTCAAGTTCCATGAGTGTCAGGCTTTCATTGATGCTGACTCCCATGGCCAGTCGGGCGTGATGTCAGGTGATTGCCAGGATCGGCATGCTTTCCACACCGGAACTGTGATCAACAAATGGTGGATGATCACGTTTGAACTTTCTACGAGCATCGTCTTGCTCATGCCGCTGTGGCCATAAATAGCGAGGCCTGGCGGTTGGGTTGATGGCGGGCGCAATGTCCATCGAGATGTGGCGGCACCCGGCGAGCGCGAACAAAGCCGACCCAACGATTGGATCGAATAGTACGAATCCGTGTTTTGCTCGGTGCATTCGCCCAGCGTTTCTTTCTTGCGGAATTGCATGAAGGGGATGGTGAACTCGAACTCATCCTCGACATCGCCGATAATCCGCGCGAAATCCACGGACTTGGCGCCCAGGTCATCATCAGTTTCACATCCTCGGTGAGCTTTTCGGGTGGGATGTTCAGGTTCGGCGAAATCGCATCGACCATCACTTTTTTATGTCTTCTCTGAAGCTCATGGTATTTCTTTTCGATTGAAAGCAAGTACATGGTTTTCTTATATGACTATAAAGCATGTACTTGCTTGTATAAGGGTGCAACCGTTGACCGGTCCCCGTCCTCGGATGCAGGCGAGCTGTCTCGCCGGAAATCGGAAGTTGCCGCGTCGTGCGGATAAGCGAGGCTGGAAATCACCCAGAGATGAAAATTGCGCTGCGCATTATGTCCTGATCAGCCGTCTTGCTCTCGAAAACGGGTAAGCGTTGAGGGCGTGTGCATCTGGCCGTAAAGCGCGGACCAGAAGGATTTGCGTTCTGCGCTGTCGACGGTTTTCCAGACAGCGTCGACCACGCGTTCTCCGGCCCAATAGGCATAAACGAAAGGCGCGCGCAGGTCGTGATTCAGGAAGGCGAGGCGGCCGCGAACCGTTTGCTCGGACTGGAAGCTGGCGGCGGCGATGACCGGGACGATTTCTTCCATCGGCTTTCCCTCGGCGTGCCGCATCCAGGCGGCATTGCAGCGAAGCGCGCTGCGCAGACGCTGAAGGTTGATGGCCATCTGATCGTCCGGCGTGTCCGCCCAGTCCAGGAAGGCCATGCCATTGTCGGCGATCCCTTCGAACAGCGCGCTCGATGCCGAGGACGTCACCACCTGCGCGCCATCAAGCGGCATGATGCCATCGCGCACATAGGCTTCGCGCAGGCCAAGATGAGCCAGATGCCCGGGAAAGGCTTCATGTGTTGCGAGGTGCTTGAGGTCATAGGTCGTATAGGGAAAGTCGAGATTGAGGAGGACTTTGCGGCCCAGATAGTCGCAATAGGCCGAAAACGGTTTGTCGGAAACGCCGACCGGCTCGATCCATTCCTCTGAAAAATCATACATGAAACGCCCGGTTCGGGCGCGCGCCTCATGCATCAGGCCGGTGAGCGCCTCAATGACGTGCTCCGGCGCAACCCGTCGGTCAGCTTCCCAGCGGGCGGTGTCGGAGGCGAGGTCGCCATCGCGATAGCCGAGTTCATCCAGGGCCTCGCGCATCGCAATGCGGTATTCCTCAAGGATTTTTTCCTGAACCGGCCCCGGCTCGATCCGGATTTGACGGCGAAGCCTGTCGGTAAAGCTGATTGGATGATCCTCGAAGGTGTCCATCAGGGCGCAGAGAGAATCGCTCATTTCGAGAAGATAATCACGCCGAAGAGGCGTGATGTCGGCGGTTCGGGTCCGCGCGTCAAAGGCGGACAGGTCGTCGCGGACGGCGGCGTAACTCTTGAAGACGCGCGGGCTGACCGCGGCAACGGAGACCGGAATCAGCCCTTCGGCGTTCAGAAAACCGTCCGCACTGGTCTTGCTGCGGTAGAGCTGGTCAAGTCCAGCGGTGATTTCCGCCAGCTGTTTACCCAATTCCAAGGTTGGTCTCCTGTCTCACACATGCCCGGCGACGGGCTTGGGGTGATAGGGGGCTTCCATCAGTGCCACGTCGTCGTCGGTGAGTTCGACTTCGAGTGCGGCGACGGCGTCGTCAAACTGGTGGAGTTTCGATATGCCGACGAGCGGCGCGGTGATCCCCGGCCTTGTGGCGACCCAGGCATAGGCAATCTGGGCCATGGGCCTGCCATGCCGCGCAGCGACGGTGCGCACGGCCTCGGTGACGGCAGCATCCTGTTCGGCGGAGCGATCGTAGAGCGCGCCGGCAGTGCCGTCGGTCTTTGAACGGGTGGTCTCTCCGCGACCGGCCAGCCTGCCGCGCGCCAGCGGGCTCCATGGGATGACGCCGATACCCTCCGCGCGGCAGAGCGGCAGCATTTCGCGCTCTTCCTCGCGGTAGATCAGGTTGTAATGCGGCTGCATAGAAACAAACGGTGCCCAGCCATTGGCACGCTGCAGGCCGAGCGCCTTCATGAACTGCCAGGCAAACATGGAGGAGGCGCCGAGATAGCGCACCTTGCCGGAGCGAACGACATCGTTCAGCGCATCAAGGGTTTCCTCGAGCGGCGTTTCATAGTCGAACCGATGAAGCTGCCAGAGGTCGAGATAGTCCGTGCCGAGACGCTTCAGACTGCCGTCAATCGATTCGAAAACGTGCTTGCGCGACAGGCCGCGATCGTTCGGGTCGTCACTCATCGGATTGTAGAGCTTACTTGCGATCACCAGCTTGTGGCGCGGCAAACCCCTGAGAAGATTGCCGACAACGGTTTCGCCGGCGCCACGCGAATACATGTCCGCCGTATCGAAGAAGTTGATGCCGAGATCGAGCGCCTTTTCGACAATCGGTCGCGAACCGTTTTCGTCCAGTACCCAGGGAGCCCAGTCCGGAGATCCGAAGGTCATGCAGCCAAGGCCGAGCTTCGAGATCTTCAGGCCGGTTTTTCCCAGGGAGATATAATCCATTAGTACACCATTCCATGCGTATTGCGTGCGGCCTTCAGTGCCAGTCCTATCGGTGAAACCGCCGTTTTACCGGTATTGAAGGCTCATTCGCGCCTATAACTGCATAAAATTTCGCCGCATGCAAATTGTATTCAAAAAATAGGCAGACGCTCTTGCCAATTGAAAAATGCTTGCTAGGCTACAGGTGTACTAATTGGAAAGAACACATGTTTCGGATCGATGCCACGAGTATTGATAAATCGCTTCCGGTCCCGGTCGGCACGCAGCTGCACGGGCTGATGAGCTACACTCTGGCTTTCGGCAATATTCCGAACGGCACCAAATTGCCCTCGGTGCGGCAACTGGCCGGCGATCTCGGTATCGCGCCGATGACGGTCGCCGAGGTTTACAAGAAGCTTCGCGACGCCGGTCTTGTGGAGATGCGGCCCGGTCTCGGCGCCTATTCGGTGCTCGGCGCCCATCACCGCAACCGCGACGCACTTCCCATCGAGGATCTGCAGGGCGATATCGCCCGGTTGATCGGGAAGGCGGACAGGCTCGGTCTTTCGACCATGTCGCTTGTCTCGATGATCAATGCGCAGGCGAGCATGCCCAGGGACGAGGCCGCGCTGGAGGTTATCTTCGTCTGCATCTTTGAAGGCCCGGGACGCGACTATATCGAAGAGCTGAGACCGGTGTTCTCGCAACGCGATCATGTGCGGCTGGTAACGCTTGAAACGCTCAAGCGGAGCGCCGAATGGCAGGAAAACTGCGAAAATGCCGATCTGGTGCTGACCTTCCTGCACCGGGAAGCCGAGGTTCAGGGGCTGGCGCCGAACGCCGATGTGCTGGGGCTCCAGTTCATCCCGTCGCAAAAGACGCGACAGAACCTTGCCGGGCTCGACCCGCGCACGCGGGTGGCTGCCGTCACGCATTTCCAGGAATACATCGCCATCATGCGCCCGAGCGTGCGCGAGTTCGCGCCGCATGTCTCCGACATCACGGTCACGTGGTCGACGGCGCCGGATCTTGAGGAAACGCTGTCGCGCTGCGATGCCGTTGTCTACGCATCGGGCGCGGACGAGGTGGCCGACCGCACGGCTCCGGGAACGTTCTGTTTCGAATACCGGCATGCTCCCGATCACGGGCATGTCGAAAGCATTCTCGTGCCCCGGCTCGCTCAGCTTCGCCGCAAGAGCAGCCTACCCAAAACCGCTGACCTCAAAGGCTCGCCAAAGAAGGCCGCAGGATAAGCGCAATAACCTAACCAGAGGGAAACTTGATGAAACCGCTTCTTCTTTCCGCTTCGCTCGCTGTCGTCATGGCGTTCGGGCCCGCTAACGTCAGCCTTGCGGCTGATATGGAAACAATCGTTATCGGCACCGATGTCGATGCCGGCACGCTGGACCCGAGACTGACCCGTGACACCACGGCGCAGCGCACCGCAAACCTGATCTATTCCGGCCTCGTTGACCTGTCTTCATCGCTCGAGCCGCAGCCCGAGCTTGCCGAAAGCTGGGAAAGCCCGGACCCGACCACCATCATCTTCAAGCTTCGCCCGGACCTGACCTTTTCCGACGGTTCGCCGCTGACGGCCGATGATGTCGTGTACACATTTGAAACGATCCTCGATCCCGACTTCAATGCGCCGCAGCGCACACTCTACACTCCGATCGAGATGGTCGAGGCGATCGATCCGCAGACCGTGAAGTTCACGCTTTCGGCACCCTATGCGCCGCTATTGTCCTACCTCGATATGGGCATTGTCTCGAAGGCTGCCGTCGAGGGCGGGCGCGACCTCGCCACCGACCCGCTCGGCGCCGGCCCGATGACGCTTTCCGCCTGGAACCGCGGCAGCAATATCGAGCTTGCCGTCAACGAAAACTATTGGGGTGCAGCGCCCAAGGTCGAGGATGCCACCATCCAGATCATCGCCGACAACACGTCGCGCGCGCAGGCGCTGGAAGCCGGTGATCTCGATGCGATCCAGTCTCCGCTTTCGCCGCAGGATATCAAGCGTCTGGAAAGTGATGACCGGTTCGATAATGCCATCATGCCCGGTCTTGGCGTGACCTACCTGAATTTCAATGTCTCCGATCCGCTGTTGTCCGATCCGGAAATGCGTCAGGCACTTGCCATGCTGGTCGATCAGGACACGATCGTGAACCAGATCTATCAGGGCGTGGATGAGGTCGCGACATCGGTTCTGATGCCGACATCGTGGGCCTATACGCCGGATGTGACGCAGCCCGGATTTGACCTTGAGGGCGCGATTGCCAAGCTCAATGACATGGGCTGGAGCGACACGGATGGCGACGGCATCCTCGACAAGGACGGCAAGCCGCTGACGGTGATGCTTTCGACCCACAGCGAGGATCCGAACCGAATCCAGTCTGTCGAATTCATTCAGGCCATGATGCAGCAGGCCGGCGTCAATGCCGAGGTGAAGATATCCGACTGGCCGACCTTTTCGACCAATTATGTCCAGAAGGGCGAGCATCAAATCGCGCTGCTTGGCTGGCTGAATATCGTCGACCCGGATCGCCTGCTCTTTGCCCAGCTCACGACGGGCGGTTCGACGAACTGGGGCGGATATTCCAATCCGGATGTCGATGCCGCGCTGAAGGAAGGCCGTTCCAGCCTGGATCAGGCCGAACGCACGGCGGCCTACCAGAAGGCTGCGGCGATCCTTGCCGAAGATCTGCCCTACTACATCATCTCCGATCAGGGCTATCAGCTGTTTTATGCGCAGGACATTCCCTTCGAGGTCGTCGCCAGTCCGCGCGGAACCTTCCGTGGCCTGATCGGGCTTGGGCAGTAACGTTCTGCTCCCGGGCGACGAAGGTTGCAGACGGCGCCGGCCTTTTTCGCTGGCGTCACCCTCGGGGCAAGCCCGAGGGAGCGGCAGCGCGTGAGGCGGACCCGGCACACACCTGAATCTCCCCCTCGAGGGGGAGATCGATGGGGCAAGGCCGCATGCTCTGCTTCTTTCAGACAATTTGAATGGGATCCGTCCCTTCACAGGATACCAAATCATGGCTTTCAGACAGGTTCTCGGACCGGATTTTTACGCAAAGGTGCATGCCGACATCCGCGCCAGGATGGACGCGGCCGGCATCGATCTGCTGCTGCTCGATTCCAACGACGATGTGATCTACACGACGGGCTTCTCCCACTACACGACGGAACGGCCGGTGGTTTTCGCGATCACGCGGGATCGTGCCTGTCTCCTGATTCCGAAGCTTGAGGAAGCGCACGCGGCGCATCAGAATATCGCCGCCGAACCGATTGTTTATTTCGAGTTTCCCGGCGTCGACAAATGGTCGGATGTGCTTGGCAGGGCATTTCCGGAGGTGCGGGGAACGGTCGCCTATTCCGCGGCGATCTCGCTTGCCCGCGTCGCGCCCATCGAACACGCGTTTCCGAATGCGTCGCGCGTTGTGGCGAGCGATATCGTCCAGAAAATGCGCCTGAGAAAGTATCCCGAAGAGGTTGTGCTTCACCGCGAGGCGTCGCGGATTGCCGACGAGATGGTCACGGCCGGCGTGGCGCTGATTGCCGATGCCATGGCCTCGGGCGGAGCACTGCCCAGCGAGATCGAGATCGAATCCTATGTTTCCCGCCATGCCATGAAGATCATGCATGAAGACCATGAAAGCGTGATGCTGGTGCAGGGGCTTGCGAGCGGTCTTGTCTATTCCGGCGCGCGTTCGGCCTTTCCGCATGGCATGCCGTCCGGAAATCCGGTCCAGCGCGGTGAAAGCATCATCCTTTCGCTCGGCTGTCGCGTCGGTGGCCGTGCTGCCGAAAGCGAGCGGACGCTGTTTATCGGCGAGCCGACGAAGATACAGCAACAGCATTATGCCGTTGCCTCCGAGGCGCAGCGTATCGGAACGGCGGGACTTGTCGCGGGCGAAACCTGCGCATCCGCCGACAACCGGGCGCTTGCCTATATTCGCGACGCCGGCATGAACGACTACCTTCTGCATCGCGTCGGACATGGCATGGGCATCATGTTTCACGAACCGCCATGGGTGGAAGCGGGCGACGAAACCATCCTCGAGCCCGGCATGATCACATCGTCGGAACCGGCGATCTTCGTGCCCGACTTTGCCGGCTATCGCATCGCCGACACCGTGCTGGTGACCGCCGATGGCCCTGACAGCATGACGCACTATCCGCGTGCGCTTGAGGACGTGATCATTGCCTGACGTGACCAGAAATCGAGCGGGAGGTCGCCCATGCCAGCCTATGTGATCCGGCGTCTGTTGTTGCTGATCCCGATGGCGACCGGGACCGTCATCGTCACCTTCTGCCTGTTGTTGCTGATCCCCGGCGATCCGGCCGCCGTTCTCCTGGGCCAGGAGGCCAGTCCGGAAGGGATCGCAAGCCTGCGCTCTGCGCTTGGGCTTGATCTGCCGTGGTATCAGCGCCTGCTTTCCTATTTTGCCCATCTGTTGAGAGGCGACATGGGAATGTCGATCTTTCAGAATGAGCCGGTGGCGAAAATCATTGCCGACCGTCTTCCGGCAACGCTTGAACTGGCCTTCGTATCGCTGATCATCGCGGTTGTTATCAGCATGGTGCTCGGCGTTCTGGCGGCCATGCGGCAGGGGTCGTGGATCGACAGTTTCGCCATGCTGTTTGCCCAGCTCGGCGTTTCGATGCCGGTCTACTGGCTCGGCCTGCTGCTGATGCTGGCCTTTGCAGTGCAGCTCGGCTGGCTTCCGGCGGTGGGGCGCGGCGAGGGGATCGTGCCCTCGTTCGGTTACGCCTTCACCGGCAATCTGACGCCGCTGTCGGATTCGCTGAAACATATCGCGCTTCCGGCGCTGGCGCTTGCTGCCAATTCCGCCGCCGTCATTTCCCGCCTTGTGCGTGCTTCGATGCTGGAGGTGATGCGCGAGGACTTTGTCCGCACCGCCTATGCCAAGGGCTTGCGGCGCCCTCAGGTGGTGATCCGCCATGCGCTTCGCAATGCGTTGCTGCCGGTGCTGTCGATCATCGGTCTCAGGTTCGGGGCGCTGCTCGGCGGGGCGGTGCTGACGGAAAGCATCTTCGCCTGGCCCGGGCTCGGTCAGCTGACCATCACCGCGATCTCGCAGCGCGACCTGCCGCTGATTCAGGGGATCGTGCTCACTTTTGCGCTTCTGTTCGCGCTGGTGAACCTGATCGTTGATCTTCTCTATGCCGCGGTCGACCCGCGCATCAGGCTCGGGTGATGGCAATGAGAGTTCCCAAACCGCTTCGCAATTCCTCGCTCGTCGTCGGCGGCCTGATCTCGCTTTCAATCGTGCTTGCGGCAATCTTTGCACCGTTTATCGCCACCCATGATGTGGCGAAAATGGACATGCTGCACCGTTTTGCCTGGCCCGGCACCGGCCACATCCTTGGCACAGACAATTTCGGCCGCGACCTTTGGTCCCGTCTCGTCTATGGCGCCCGGGTTTCCATGACGATTGCCCTGATTTCTGTCGTGGTCGCCGCTGTTGTCGGCACCATTGTCGGTCTTGTCTCCGGCTATTTCGGCGGCTGGGTCGACAATGTGCTGATGCGGGTGACGGATGTGTTCCTGGGCTTCCCGCCGCTGATCCTGGCACTTGCCATTGTCGCGGTCATGGGGCCGGGCATTTTCAACATCGCCTTCGCCATCATCGTGGTCAACTGGACGGAATATGCCCGCGTGGTTCGGGCCGCGACGCTGGTGCTGCGCGAACAGAATTACGTGCAGGCCGCAAAAGCCGTCGGCGCCAGTCCCGCCCGGATCATCTTCCGCGAACTTCTGCCGAACACATGGGGGCCGATCATCGTGCTGGCCTCGCTCGGCGTCGGCACGGCGATCATCTCGGAATCCGCGCTGAGCTTCCTGGGGTTCGGCCTGCCGCCGCCGACACCGACCTGGGGGTGGACGCTCGCCTACGGCACCCGCTTCATCCGCGACGAACCGTGGCTTTCGATCATCGCCGGCGCAACCATCATGATTTCGGTGCTCGGCTTCAACCTGCTCGGAGACGGGCTGAGAGATATCCTTGATCCGCGCCAGCTTTCGCGTGGCGGCGGCAAGACCAGATAACATCAAGAAAAGGACTGCCAAAACATGGTCAAATCCATCACTCCGATCCGCAAGGTGTTCACCACCCACGCCAATGGCAATGAAGCCTCGATCCTGATGCATGAACTTGCCGGCGAGACGGATGGCCCGACGATCGGCATTTCGGCCGCCATCCACGGCAATGAGAATACCGGCTCGCAGGCCATTCTCGAACTCTACCGTATCATCAAGGACCTGCCTTTGAAGGGAAAGGTCGTGCTTGTCCCGGTGGTCAATCCCTATGCCATGGCCGTCAACCACCGTTTCGCGCCGAATGACGAAAATGATCTCAACCGACAGTTTCCGGGCTCGCCGACGGGCACCTACAGCCAGCAGCTTGCCTACTGCTTCGCCAATGAATTCCTGCGCAAGATAGACGTTCACATCGACCTGCATTCGGGCACCGACCGCCCGACCGTCGATTACGTCTATATCTGGAACAATGACGCGCTTTCGCGCGCTTTCGGCTCGAAGGTGCTCTATCGTCCCACGCAAGGCAAAAGCGGCACTGTTTTCGGCGGTACCACAACGGCCGTCACCGTGCAGGAGCGCAATATCCCTGTCGCCGTGATCGAACTTGGCGGCGGCATCGTCGATCAGCGCCCCTATATCAAGCGCACCGTCGATGGCCTCCTCAACATGCTGAAGACGCTTGGCGCCATCGAGGGCGAGCCCGTTGCCCCGCCGAAGCAGACGGTCGTGACCGAACTGACCGGCATCCGACCGACCCATGGTGGCTGGCTGGAGCCGCTTTGCCCGGCCAATGGCGAATTCATCAAGGGCGGCGATCTGCTCGGCCGCGTGATCAGCCCCTTCACATTCGAGGTGCTGGAGGAAATCAAAAGCCCTTACGAGAACGGCATCATGATCATGCAGCATCTGACCCGCAACCTCGTCGAGGCTGGCGACTATGGTTTCATGGTCGGCAATCTTGAGGGCGCGACCGATTGACCCCGCTACCGGCCACCTTTCCCCGCGATAGGCGGCCGGCGATGCCAATGAAGGAGACAGGATTGTTGTACGCCCTATCCCGTTCTTGCTCCCCTTTCCTTTCAGCGGGCGTCATCCTCGGGCTTGACCCGAGGATCCAATCACCGTTGCCGCGAGAAGAGACAATGGCTTTGGCAGTTGGTTACACGACGACATCTTCCTTCATTCACTCCTCTCGTGGGGCGACGTTCTTAGATCCTCGGGTCAAGCCCGAGGATGACGCAGAGAGGGATGGAAAGCGTGGTGGCGAAGGCAATGTATGCGCAGGCAACAAACCTGGAGACCGACATGATTGAGACCGCAGAGACACGTGCTCCGGCCATCCGCGTTACCGATCTCGACATCGAGATCGCGTCCGATCACGGAAGCTTTCCCGTCGTCTCCGAGATGAACCTTTCGGTCGCCGCCGGGGAAACGCTCTGCATCGTCGGCGAGTCCGGCTGTGGCAAATCGATGACGGCGCTTTCGCTGATGCAGCTTCTGCCCGAGGCCGCGCGTGTCACCGCCGGTTCGATCGAGATTGATGGCACGGATTTCCGGAAACTTCCCCGCCGCACGGTTGAAGATTGGCGGGGCGAGAAGATCGCGATGATCTTTCAGGAGCCGCTGACGGCATTGAACCCGGTGTTGACGGTCGGCGAGCAGATTATCGAGGCCGTGCGCCAGCACCGCAAGTGTTCACGCAAGGCGGCCTTTGCCCGAGTGGTCGAAGTGTTGAAACTGGTGCAGATGCCGGACCCGGAACGTCGGGCGAAACAGTATCCGCACGAGCTTTCCGGTGGCATGCGTCAGCGCGCGATGATCGCGCTGGCGATTGCCTGCGACCCGAAGATCATCGTCGCCGACGAACCGACAACGGCGCTCGACGTGACGATCCAGGCTCAGATCCTCGGTCTGATCTCCGAGTTGCAGAAGCGGCTCGGGACGGCGCAAATCCTGATCACCCATGATCTCGGCGTCGTGGCCGAGGTCGCGGACAAGGTCATCGTCATGTATGCCGGCCGCCGCGTCGAGGAGGCAAGCGTCTACGATCTGTTCGACCGGCCGCTCCACCCCTATACGCGCGGGCTGCTGGGCGCGATGCCGCGCGCGAAGACTGTCGCCCGTGCCGATGGCAGGCTGACCGATATTCCGGGCACCGTGCCGCCGCTCTTCGATCTGCCGAAGGGCTGCGCCTTTGCGTCGCGATGCCCGAACGCCTCGGAGCGTTGTCGCGCCGAACGCCCGCCATTTGAGGAAAAGGCCCCCGGTCACTGGGCCGCCTGCTGGGAGCACGATGATGCAGCCTGACGTTCCACTGCTCGAGGTACAGGATCTCGAGGTGCATTTTCCGATCCGCGCCGGGGTGTTCAAACGGCAGGTCGGCGCCGTAAAGGCGGTTGACGGCGTCTCCTTTACGTTGGGGCGTGGCGAAACGCTGAGCCTCGTCGGGGAGAGCGGCTGCGGCAAATCCACCACCGGCCTTGCGCTGATGGGGCTCGTTCAGCCGACGGGTGGTCGCGTGCGTTTCGAAGGCAGGGAAATCGAAGGCTTCGACCGGGCTGCGGTGAAGCAATACCGCCGTCACATGCAGATTGTCTTTCAGGACCCGTTTTCCTCGCTGAACCCGCGCCACAAGGTGAAGGACATCATTCGCGCGCCGCTCGACATTCACCGGATCGGTACGCCGGCCGAACGCACAGCGACGGTTGCCGAACTGATGCGCCGCGTCGGCCTTCGTCCCGACCAGGCCGAGAACTATCCGCACCAGTTTTCAGGCGGACAGCGGCAGCGGATCGGCATCGCCAGGGCGCTTGCTCTGAAGCCCGATGTCATCGTCTGCGACGAACCGGTCTCCGCGCTCGATGTTTCCGTCCAGGCGCAGATTCTGAACCTTCTGATGGACTTGCAGCGCGACCTCGGGGTCTCCTACCTTTCGGTCTCGCATGATCTCGGAGTGGTCGAGCATATCTCCTCGCGCGTCGCGGTGATGTATCTCGGCCGGATCGTCGAGATCGGTTCCAGGGAGCAGCTGTTCTCACGCCCGCTCCATCCCTATACCGAGCTGCTGATGGGTTCGGCCCCGTCGCTCGACCCGCGCAATCGCCATACGTTCTCGACAACGAGCGAGGATATCCCGAGCGCCACCAACCGGCCGAAGGGCTGCGCTTTCCACACGCGCTGTCCGCTGGCGACCGATCTCTGCCGCACCGACGACCCGGTATTGACGAAGCGGGGAACGTCCGAACACCGCGTCGCCTGTCACCATCGCTGATCAACGAGGCAATTTCCATGACCACGTCCTATCTCTTTACCGGCGGCCGCATTCTCGATCCCCGTTCCGGAACGCTTATCGACGGGCTGAACGTCCTGACGGAAGCGGGAAAGATCAAGGCCGTCAGTGCCGGGGTCGAAGCGCCGGCCGATGCGGTGGAGATCCCGCTCGACGGCCGCACGCTGATGCCGGGGCTTATCGATTGCCACGTCCATGTCGGCGCGTGGTCACTCGATCTCTGGGGCAATATGGTCGTGCCGGGTTCGCTGGCCGCGATCCGGGCGGCAAAGGTGATGGAAGAGGCGCTGGGGCGTGGTTTCACCACCCTGCGCGATCTCGGCGGCGCCGATGCCGGGCTTTCGCGTGCGGTCGAGGACGGACTCATTGACGGGCCGCGGCTGATTACCTGCGGCAAGGGACTGACCGTCACCGGTGGCCACTCGGATCTTCGCACCCGCGGCGATAACCGGCCGGGGCTCCTGTCCGAGCGCGTCGGCTCCATGGGCCTGATCGTCGATGGCGTCGACAATGTCCGCGCCGCCTGCCGGACGATGATCAAGGAAGGGGCGCAGTTCATCAAGGTGATGGCGAATGGCGGCGTCTCCTCACCCAATGATCCGATTCACTCGATCCAGTATTCGCGCGACGAAATTGCCGCCATGGTCGAGGAAGCGGAAAATGCCGGCTTCTACGTGGCCGCGCATCTCTACACCGACAAGGCGATCGCACGCTGCGTCGAGCTTGGCGTGCGCTCGCTCGAACACTGCAACCTGATCACCGCCGAAACGGCGAAAAAGGCGGCGGAGAAGGGCTGTATTGCGGTGCCGACGCTGGTTGCCTACGAGGCGCTGGCGCTCGAGGGTGAGGCGCTCGGCCTGGGCGCTGCCGAGTTCGCCAAGATCGAGACGGTGCGTGAAGGCGGGCTCGCCTCGCTCGAAATCATGCGCGATGCCGGGCTGAAAATGGCTTTCGGCTCCGACCTTCTCGGCGAGTTGAGAAAATATCACTGCATGGAATTCGAGATCCTCGCCCGGGTCCTGACGCCTGCGGACATCATCCGTTCGGCGACGATCATCGGCGCAGAACTATGCCAGATGGACGGTGAGATCGGTGTGGTCGCCGAAGGCGCCGAAGCCGATCTTCTCGTCATCGACGGTAACCCGCTTGCCGACATTTCGCTTCTTGCCGGCGACGGCGTGAATATGCCGGTCATCATGAAGGGCGGAAAGATGGCGAAGAATGAGCTGGCGATGCCAGACGGATAGTTCTGCCTGCAGCTTCAGTCGCTTACCTGGAGGCAATGATGGCATGGGAGCCGGTCATCGAGGTCAGGAAAGGCGGGTCGGCTTCGCGTCGTTCAATTCGCCATTTTCCAGGGTCGATCGGTATTGACCGGATTCGACTTTGATGGCCCGCAGGGTGTCGTTGAGAAGTGTTTCCAACACTTCAAGTCTCTGCTCTCCAAGGGCCTCGGAGAGCATATCTTGCTGCTGGCGATGGATGTCTGCAAGCGCCTCGTAGGTCTTCAATCCCTTGTTCGATATGAATACCAGAACCTTTCGGCGGTCTCGAGGGTCCGGCCCACGATAGACGTCCGCGGTGTTGATCATTCGGTCGATGAGTTTGGTGAGGGTCGGAGAATCGACGCAGATAGACGCAGAGAGCGCACCCATGGAAATGCCATTTGTTTCGCTCAATACTGTCAAAACGCGGAATTGCTCGATGGTCAGGGAGTGCTGCTTTAGCTGCGTCTCGGCGCTATGTTCAAGCGCATGATTAACGCGACAAATCAGGTCAGGTATGCGCAAAGCTGTATGCCTCCCCGGCAAATTTGATTTTTCAATATTTGGTTGATCTATAATTTCATATCGCTCGGAATCAAGCAATATCGAACAGTTCACTGCAAAATATAAATGCATTGTCACGAGGGGTTGCTGCAAAAATAAGCACGGTCGGAAAAGACAGCGTGAATTACCGAGCGGTAAAACAGATTCCGGAAATTGGTATGTGAATTGCATGTTGATTTAACCGGATGATGTTCGTCCGTGTCGGAGGTTGGTTGATGCGCAATATCAGGATCGGTTTGCTCATCGCTCAGGAGGGGGCTGCTGGTTTGTGGGCTCCATCGGGTGTGGCCTGCGCGCGCCTTGCCGTTGACGAGATCAACCGGGACAGCGGTGTCCTTCACCGTGACGTCGAGCTTGTCGTGGTCAATGCCGGACCCAATGCACAAACCGGAGCCAGGGCCGCGGGAGATGCCATTTTCCGGCATGGTGTCGATGGTATCGTCGGCATGATTCCAAGTTATGCGAGGCCGCCGATCGCCCAGCTGACAGACAACCGCGTTCCATTTGTCTATACGCCGCAGTATGAAGGTTTCGCGGCTGAACGCGATGTCATGACGACGGGAGAAACTGCTGAAGAGCTGATGCGGCCAGCCCTGGAGTGGCTGCATGAACAGCGTGGCGCGAAGCGGTTTTTCCTTTGTGGCAATGACTATGTATGGCCGCGCTTCAGCCTGCGTGTGGCCAGGAAACTTATCCAGTCAATGGGAGGCGTCGTCACCGGGGAGATGTTCGTTCCGCTTGGCATTCCCGATTACGACCGGATGATCGAGAATATCAAGGCGACGAAATCCGATGCGGTTCTGCCTTATTTCCTTGGTTCCGACAGTATCACGTTCAACCGGGCCTTTTGCGCTGCGGACCTCTCCTCCAAGGTGCTGCGGTTTTCTTCCGCGATTGATGAAACGATTGTGTACGGACTGGATGAGGATGAGACAGAGAACATGCTTGTCTCGTCTGGCTATTTTTCCTCGATCCGCTCATCAAACAATGGCGCCTTCCTCGAGCGTTATCATATGGCATTTGGTGAAAGCCCGCCGCCGGTCAATGCGTTTGGTCAATCCTGTTACGAGGGAATCTACTCTCTGGCGGCGATGGTACAGGAGGCAGGTAGCTTCGATATACGTGAACTGAAGCGCTATTTCGGGCGCATACCGCAGTCACGCACTGCACGCGGAGCAGAGGCAAGGCCTGCCGTCGGAAGCCGTCATCCCGTTCATCTTGCTGAGCTCGACGGTTACGATTTCAGGATTTTGAGCGCCTCCTGATTTTTTAGTTGAATTTTCAAATATTGTATATTTAAATAATATTACTGAAAACAAAATCAGGGGAACATAAGCATGAAAATCTCCCGACGCCGCCTTCTTCAGCAATCGGCGATCGCATCCGCATCTCTTATTGCCGCTCCGGCGATTCTCAACAGAAGTGCATTTGCTGCAGATAAGCCGATCAAGGTCGGAAGTCTGCATGACCTTTCGGGTCCCCTGGCGGCATCCGGCGTGCCGATGGTCTATGCGCTGGAACTGGCCGTGAACGAGATCAACGCAGCCGGCGGCCTTTTGGGGCGTCCGCTCGAAATCGTTCAGTATGACACCCAGTCGAACATTCAGATGTATTCGCAATATGCGCAGCAGCTGGCGCTGAAGGACAAGGTTGCCGTTGTCCATGGCGGCATCACTTCGGCGTCACGCGAGGCCATCCGGCCGATCTTCGACCGGTTCAAGGTGCTCTATTTCTATAACGTGCTTTACGAGGGCGGGGTTTGCGACCGGGATATTTTCTGCACCGGAACGACGCCGGCACAGACTGTTGAAAAGCTGGTGCCCTATGCAATGAACAAGACCGGCAAGAAAGCCTATATTCTGGCCGCCGACTACAATTACGGTCAGATTACCGCAAAATGGATGACCAAGTTTGCCAAGGACAATGGTGGTGAAGTCATCGCGACCGACTTCTTCCCGCTCGATGTAACCAATTTCGGCCCGACGATTTCCAAGATCCAGGCAGCCAAACCTGATCTGATATTGTCGGCGCTTGTCGGCGGCAACCACACTGCGTTCTACCGCCAATGGACGTCGGCGGGCATGAAAGATGAAATTCCGATTGCATCGACCACTTTCGGTCTCGTCAACGAGCCGGAAACGCTCGATGCTGCGGAAAGTAACGGCATCATGGGGTGCTATGGCTATTTCGAGGAGCTCGATACGCCGGCCAGCAAGAGCTTCGTCTCCAAGATCCGCGAAGCGCATCCGGATTCGCCTTACATCAGCGAAATGGCCGCAACGACATATGAAGGGGTCTACCTTTGGGCAGAAGCCGTCAAACAGGCGGCGGCAGTCGACCAGATGAAGGTGATCGAGGCGCTTGAATCCGGTCTCAGCTTCGATGGTCCGACCGGCAAGGTAACAATCGACCATGCCACGCACCACACGATCCGCAATGCCTATCTCGCCGAAGTCGAGGATCGGAAATGGGATGTGCTGGAAACCTTCCCCGGTGTGGCACCGAGCGACACCGCCCAGGTCTGCAATCTCATCGACAACCCCACGGACAACAAGCAGTACGTCATTAACCTTTGATGCGTAGCCGCCGGCGGGCCATCCCGCCGGCCACTTCCTGTTCCCGCATCCCAACAAGGTTTGTCATGGATATTTATATCATTCTGCTGCTTGACGTCATAAATGGCGCGTCGTCGCTGTTTCTGCTTTGCCTCGGCCTGGCCGTCATTTTCGGCATGATGAAGATCATCAATCTGGCGCATGGTGAATTCATCATGCTCGGCGCTTATGCAACGGTCATTTCGGCCAATGCCGGCGTCAATGTCTGGATCGCGATGCTGGTAATCGCACCGGTCTTCGTCGGTCTTTTCGGCCTGATCGTCGAGCGGTGCCTGATCCGTTTTCTTTATGGCCGGCTGGTCGACTCGATGCTCGCCACATGGGGGCTCAGTCTCCTGATCATCGGCGTCGTGACGACGATTTTCGGCAATACTCAAAAGGGTATCGCAACGCCGCTTGGCGGTTTCTCTATCGGTGAGTACCGGTCCAGCTATTACACGCTATTTCTGTTTTTCATGGCGTTGTTGCTGATGGCCATCGTCTATGCGGTGATGCGCTATACCCGCTTCGGCCTGATTGCACGGGCAACCATGCAGAACCCGTCCATGGCCAGCACGCTCGGCGTCAATCCGGCCTATGTCTATATGGGAACATTTGCTGCTGGCTCGGCGATTTCCGGTCTCGCGGGCGGCCTCCTTGCTCCGGTTTCCGGGATTACGCCTGTGATGGGCGGTGCCTATATCGCTAAAGCCTTCATTACCGTTGTCGGCGGTGGAGCCGCAATCCTTTCCGGAACTCTGTCTGCGTCCGCCCTCTTCGGCTCGATCAACCAGATCGGTGCCTATTTCACGACACCTGTTTATGGCGAAGTGATCGTGTTTACGGCTGCGATCATTCTTATTCGGCTTCTGCCACAAGGTATTTCGGGCCGCTTCTTCAAAGGGAGGCTTTGATGACCAGACGTTTGAGCAAGAGCCTTGTCGCCCAGTCGATTGCTGTTGCACTCGCAATCATCGCGATTGCCGTTGCGCCCTTCCTGATCGAAATCTTCACCCTGATGCAGTTCACTCTGTTTGCTGCCATGGCAATTCTTTCCCTCAGCCTCGCCTTTATCTGGGGCTTTGGCGGAATACTGTGCTTTGGTCAGACATCGTTTTTCGGCCTTGGCGCCTATGCCTATGCGATTGCTGCAATCAATTTTCAAAACTCGACACCCGGCCTGTTCTTTGCCATCGCCGTGCCGTCATTCTTCGCGCTGATCCTTGGGTATTTCGTGTTTTACGGGCGCATTTCTGATGTCTATCTGGGCGTTATCACGCTCACCGTAACGCTGATCCTGTTCAATATCGTCAATTCCACTTCGGGAGAGCAATACAGGATCGGAACCGCGCTGATCGGTGGTTTCAACGGGATTCCGGCGGTTCCAACGCTCAACTGGTTTGGCGCCGGCGCACAGCCGCTGACACTGGAACAGTCCTGGTGGGTGACCGGTGGCGCTCTCGTGGCGATATATCTCGGGATGCGGGCACTGCTCGCCAGTTCATTCGGGCGGGTCGTTGTCGCGGTCCGGGAAAATGAAACCCGTGCGTCGCTACTCGGTTATGATCCGCGTGCGATCAAGCTGGTGACCTTCGTGATTGGTGGCGCCGTTGCCGGTCTTGCTGGTGCGTTCTATGTCAATTGGGGCGCTTTCGTCTCTCCGACGATCTTCTCGTTGTCGCTTTCAGCAGAAATCATCATCTGGATCACGGTTGGCGGCATGGGCACCCTGCTCGGCCCCGTCGTCGGCAGTATACTGATCGAGTATCTGATCTCGAAAATCGGTTCGCAGCAGGCCCTGAATTCCAATCTCGTTCTGGGCGCGATCCTCGTTGGTTTCGTCCTGTTGCTGCCCAAGGGCATCGTTCCGGCGGTCCGGGATCTGGGCTGCGGTCTGGGTGCGCGATTGAAGAAAGACAAAGCTGAACCTGAAGCGATGTCTGTCCAGCCGGCGGGAGCAGAATAGATGGCAGAACTCGTTCCACTGCTCAAAACCGAACACCTGACCATGCGTTTCGGCGGCGTCGTCGCCAATGACGATATCAGCTTCACCCTTGATGAAATGGAGTTGCGTTGCCTGATCGGTCCGAATGGCGCAGGCAAGAGCACATTCTTCAAGTCGCTGACCGGTCAGCAAAAGCCAACGTCCGGTACGATTGCCTTTCGCGGTCAGGCCATTGCCGGCAAGCTGCCGCATGAAATCGCCCGGATGGGGATTGGCATCAAGACCCAGGTTCCCAATGTGTTCAACGCGCTTTCCGTGCGCGAGAACATCTGGCTTGCGGCCCGGCGCAAGGCCGTTCCATCAAAACTCTCCTCTGCTGTTGATGATGTCCTGAACCTCATCCGGCTCGAAACGATGGCCGACAAAACGGTCGATACGCTGTCCCACGGGCAGCGTCAGTGGGTGGAAATCGGTATGGTTCTGGCCGGAGAGCCGGAACTCATCCTGCTGGATGAGCCGGCAGCGGGGATGACGGATGAAGAAACCGCGCTGACGGCAAAGATCATCCGCGACATCAATCAGTCCCGCGCCATCATCGTCGTCGAACACGATATGGAGTTCATCAAACAGATTGCGAAGAAAGTGACGGTGTTTCATCAGGGGCGCGTGCTCATGGAAGACACGATCGATCGCGTTCTGGCCGATCAGCGGGTTCGCGATGTCTATCTTGGCAAGAAGGAGGTCGCATGAGCGATTTTCTCGATGTTTCCGATCTGCGCTCCGGCTATGGGCGGATTCCGATTCTGGCGGGCGTCAGCCTATCCATGCAGGAGGGTGAATATCTCGGTATTCTCGGCCATAACGGCATGGGCAAGACGACACTGATGCGCACCCTCATGGGGCATCTTCCGACGACCGGCGGCCGGGTAACTTTTCTGGGGCGCGATATTACCGGCGCCAAGCCCTATGAGCGGGCAAGAAACGGTCTTGGCCTTGTGCCACAGGGACGGGAAATCTTCCCGGCGCTCAGTGTGCTGGAAAACCTCCGTATGGGGCTCGCGGCCGCGCCGAAGGAAGATCAGAGCATTATTGATGCCGTTCTTGAAGATTTCCCCCGGCTGAAGCGATTACTCGACCGCCGCGGCGGCGCGCTTTCCGGCGGCGAACAGCAGCTTCTGGCGCTGGCGCGCTGCCTTTGCACGAAGCCGCGCCTGATTTTGCTGGATGAGCCGACGGAAGGTATCCAGCCGTCGATTATCGAGGAAATCATCGAGACTTTGCTGACGCTGAAAGGCCGCTGGGGGCTTTCACTGATCGTTGTGGAGCAGAATCTGGAGTTCATCGCCGCGTTGTCGGATCGCGTCCTCAACATTCAGAAGGGCCGAATTACCGGTGAACTCGACAAGGACCGGATACATGCCGGAGATTATGAAATGCTGATCTAGCCGTCACACTGCGCTTTGCCGGAGACATTTCCGGCGAGCGGCTCAAACCCGAAATTTCGTTTTTCTTGAATCTTGTTTTCACAGGAAAGGATGACTCATGTCTATTACCCGCCCGACGCCAGCCGATGTCGTCGAACTTGCATCGCAGCTTCACATCAAAATGTCGCTTGAGGAAGCTGCTGAATATCAGTCTCTGATGGGCGGCATGTTCGATGCCTACGACGTCATCGACGCCCTGCCGAACCCGACGCCGCCGGTTCTTTATCCCCGCACGCCGGGCGCCAAGCCGTCACCGGAAGAAAACCGGTACGGCGCCTGGGCAATCAAAAGTGAGGTCAAGGGTGCGGCTGAAGGAAAGCTTGCCGGAAAAACCGTCGCCCTGAAGGACAATGTCGCTCTTGCCGGCGTGCCGATGATGAACGGCTCGGCGACGCTTGAGGGTTTTATTCCGGTGGCCGATGCGACCATTGTGACGCGCATGCTGGATGCCGGTGCGACCATTGCCGGCAAGGCCGTCTGCGAACAGTTCTGCCTTTCCGGCGGCAGCCATACATCCGATCCGGGCCCGGTTCATAACCCTTACCGTCACGGCTATTCAGCCGGCGGCTCGTCATCCGGAAGTGCTGCACTGGTTTCGGCAGGCGAAGTTGATCTGGCAATCGGCGGCGACCAGGGCGGATCGATCCGTATCCCCTCGTCCTATTGCGGGACCTACGGCATGAAGCCGACTCATGGCCTCGTGCCCTATACCGGCATCATGCCGATCGAATCCACGATCGACCATACCGGCCCGATTACCGGAAATGTCGCTGACAACGCGCTGTTGCTGGAAGTTCTCGCCGGTGCCGACGGGCTTGATCCGCGCCAGTATGCACCGCAGGTTTCCGCCTACACCGAAGCGCTCGGCAAGGGCGTGAAAGGCATGAAGATCGGGCTGTTGAAGGAAGGCTTTGCAGTTCCGAACCTTCAGGACGGCGTCAATGAGAAAGTGCGTGCCGGTGCGGATCGGCTTGCCGCGCTTGGTGCCGATATTGCCGAAGTTTCGATACCTGAGCATGATATTGCACTGGCCGCCTGGAACCCGATCACGCTGGAAGGCTTTGTCGCCCAGATGATGCATGGCAATGGCATGGGCTTCAACTGGAAGGGGCTTTACGATGTCGGTCTTGTGGACGCGCATTCGGCATGGCGGAACAAGGCGGACGATCTTTCTGAAACGATGAAGCTGACCATGCTTGTCGGGCAGTGGGGCCTTTCCCACTATCGTGGTCGCTATCACGCCAAGGCGCGCAATATCGCAATCGCGGCCAAGGCTGCCTATGACCGTGTCTTCGACGAGTATGGTCTTCTGCTGATGCCGACGCTTCCCTGCGTGGCAACGCCACTTCCCGGCAAGGACGCGCCTCTGGAAGAGATTATCACCCGCGCTTTTGAAATGACGGCGACGACCAGCCCGTCCGATGTGACCGGTCATCCTGCCATGTCCATTCCCTGCGGCCTTTCCGACGGTCTTCCCGTTGGTCTGATGCTGATTGGCAAGGATTATGCGGAATCGACGATCTATCAGGCCGCAAGCGCCTTTGAAGCCGACGGTGACTGGAAGACCTTCTGATGATCACGATCACCGCAATTATCCGGGTAAAAAAGGATGCCTCAACCACGATGCGTGACGCCTTGCTCGTCGTGGCAGACCATGTCCGCGCGCATGAGCCGGAAACGCTCGGCTTCTTCATATCGCAGAGCATGGAGGACCCGTGTGTGTTCACCACATACGAGCGCTTTGCGAACAAGGCGGCGATGGATCGACACAATGGTTCTGATGTGGTCGCAGACTTTTTCGCGATTGCCGAGCCGATCCTTGACGGTCCCGTCACGTTGATCACCGCGGAAGAAGCGTCCTTCAAAGCCTGAAACCGACCGCTGGCGGTTTACGCCAGCGGCATTCGATTGCCGTCACGCCGATGGCGGAAAACACATCTCAGAGAGAAATCCAATCATGAACAAACCGGTCACACTCAACCGCCTCGGTGAAGCCGCATCGCGTTTCGTTGCCAGTGAAAAGAAACTCTATATCGATGGCCAATGGGTTGCCGCTGAAAACGGCGGCGTCATCGAGGTCGTCGATCCGGCAACGGGTATGGTCTTCGATCAGGTTCCCGCAGGCGATACCGCCGACATCGATCACGCCGTGGCCGCCGCGCGGCGCGCCTTCGAGGAAGGGCCGTGGGCGGAGATGACGCCGGCTGCGCGGGGAAAACTGGTCTGGAAACTTGGCGATCTTGTTGAAGAACATGCCGACGAACTCGCCGAACTCGAGGCGCTCGACAATGGCAAGCCCGTGGGCGACGCCCGCAATGGCGATGTCGCCTTCTGCTATGAATTGCTGCGCTATATGGCGGGCTGGAGTACGAAGATTTGCGGTGAAACCATTCCGCTGTCTTCCGGAGCTCCGTTTCATGCTTATACATTGCGCCAGCCGGTCGGGGTCTGCGGTCAGATCGTGCCATGGAACTTTTCGTTGATGATGGCGGTCTGGAAGGTTGCCCCAGCCTTGGCGGCGGGCTGTACCGTTGTGCTCAAACCGGCCGAGCAGACACCTTTGACCGCCATTCGACTGGCGGAGCTGGCAGAAGAGGCTGGATTTCCGCCGGGTGTTTTCAATGTGGTGACCGGTTATGGCGAAACGGCCGGCGCCGCACTTGCTGCCCATCCCGATGTCGACAAGATTACGTTTACCGGATCGACTGAAGTTGGTCGCAAGATTCTGGATGTAGCCAAGGGCAATCTGAAAAAGGTTTCGCTGGAGCTTGGCGGCAAGTCACCGATGATCGTCTTTGCCGATGCCGACCCTGAGGTTGTTATCCCGGCCGTCGGTTACGGGATTTTCTACAATATGGGACAGGCCTGCTCGGCAGGCACCCGCCTTTACCTGCACAAGGATATTGCCGAAACCGTTCTGGAGGGGCTGAAAGCATTCGCGCAGTCACTCGTTGTCGGCGTTGGCCTCGATCCCGCGACCCAGATTGGCCCGCTCGTCTCCGAGGAGCAGTTCGAGCGTGTCACAGGTTATATTTCGGCGGGTGTCAAGGAAGGGGCGACACTCTATTGCGGGGGGAGCCAGGTTGGCGACACGGGGTATTTCATTGAACCGACAATCCTTACGGAAACAACGCAGGACATGACTGTCGTGCGTGAGGAGATATTCGGGCCGGTTCTGGTCGTCTCGATCTTCGATGATGACGGTGTCGACGCTGTGTTGAAGCAGGCCAATGACTCGATCTACGGTCTGGCCGGCAGCATTTTCACACGTGATGTGAGCCGCGCCCATCGTGCCGCCGCAAAACTGAAGGCGGGGACGATCGGGGTCAATACCCACCACGTCGTTGATCCTGCCTTGCCATTCGGCGGCTTCAAGCAATCCGGCTGGGGGCGTGAGCAGGGGCACGAAGCCATCCTGCTTTATACCGAAGTCAAGTCCATCGGCGTGGCGCTTTAAAAGGGAGGTCCGGGTCGTGAAAACAACAAGCTATCAATTGCGTTGCTACGGAACCGAACCGGAACCGGTCGACCACAAATTGCGCTCTCCGGAAGGTTCTGAACTGCTTCTGGAAGTGGAGTTCGCAGGTGTTTGCCACTCCGACGTCTATATCAAGGAGGGCTATCAGGATCTGGGGGACGGCGAGCGGATCGACTTTGCCGAAACCACGATGCCGATGCCGCTGACCATGGGGCATGAAATTGTCGGCCGCGTCGTCTCCGCCGGGCCTGATGCCGATCCCGCACTCATCGGAAAGCGGCGTCTCATCTATCCCTGGATCGGCTGTGGTCAGTGCCAATCATGCCACGCGGGTTTCGAAAATCATTGCGAGACACCGCATACGCTCGGTATCTTCGCGCAGGGCGGTTACGGGCGTCATGTTGTCGTGCCGAAAAGCCGCTATCTTGTCGATATTGGTGACATCGATCCGGCCTGGGCCAGCACGCTTGCCTGTTCCGGACTAACCGTTTTCAGTGCCTTGCAGCAGCTCATGCCTGTCAAGCCGGGAAGCAGCGTGGCGATCATCGGGGCCGGTGGTCTGGGCCTGATGGCGGTGACGGTCGCCAGGGCACTTGGCATTGAGCGGATCGTTGTCTGCGATATAGACGATGACAAGCTGAAAGTGGCGCTTGAGCTTGGCGCGAACGCTGTCGTCAATACGTCAAAGGCAGAAGATGGGCCTGCCATGTTAAGGCAGGCCTCTGATGGCTGCCTTTACGGCGTTCTGGATACGGTTGGCCTGCCGTCGACGGCCAACCTTGCAATCGCCAGCGTGATGAAAGGCTCCAGGATTGTCCTCATCGGCCTGCAGGGCGGACGCATACCGTTGCCGCTGCCAAGCCTTCCATTCAAGGCACTTTCGTTGGTCGGGACATATACCGGCACGCTTGGCGAACTTAAGGCGCTTGTTGGATTGGCGCGTGAAGGCAAGCTTTCGGCAATGCCTGTCTGGCATCGGGAAATGTCATGTCTTTGCGACTCTCTCTCCCGGCTGAAGCAGGGGAAGGTCGTCGGCAGAATCGTGCTTTCGCCTTAAGTTGTTTTTTCCGTGCGGAGCAACAAGTCCTATCGGATGACACTGCTCAGGAAGGGTATGAACTTTCTCACTCGGGTGTTGGAACCCCCTGCCCATTTGCAGGTGGCGGTAGCAGGATCGGTATAGCGGCGGGCGACGAGGTCCGGCTCGCGTTTCATCATCATGCCCATCCATGAAAATGAAATAGAACAGCAAAGAGGTCGCGAAGGTCCTTCCATTTCTTCAAGCCGGTGGTCATGCGCTGTCAGGCGGCGAGGTCGTGCATCACGGAAATCAGGTCCGACTTGCCCTCAAAGCCGATGCCGGGCAGGTCGGGCATGGTGATGTGGCCGTTGTCCACTTTTACCCCATCGGGAAAGCCGCCATAGGGCTGGAACAGGTCCGGATAGCTTTCATTACCGCCCAGCCCAAGACCGGCAGCGATATTGAGCGACATCTGATGGCCGCCATGCGGTATGCAGCGTGACGGCGACCAGCCCGACTGCTCCAGCACATCGAGCGTGCGCAGATATTCGACGAGGCCGTAAGAGAGCGCGCAGTCGAACTGCAGCCAATCCCGGTCGGGGCGCATGCCGCCATAGCGCAGCAGGTTGCGGGCGTCCTGGTGCGAAAACAGGTTTTCCCCTGTGGCCATCGGGCCGGGATAGAATTCCGCCATCGCGGCCTGCAATTGATAATCCAGCGGATCGCCGATCTCCTCATACCAGAAGAGAGAATAGTTTCTCAGCATCTTGGCGTAGGCAATGGCGGTTTCGAGATCGAACCGACCATTGGCATCGACGGCAAGCTGCGCCTCGCTGCCGATTTCTTCGAGAACGGCTTCGATGCGGCGGCGGTCCTCGTCAATTGACGCGCCGCCGATTTTCATCTTGACGACAGTGTAGCCGCGGTCGACATAGCCGCGCATTTCCCGGCGGAGCGCCGTGTTGTCGCGACCCGGATAGTAGTACCCTCCGGCGGCATAGACGAAGACGCGCGGATCGGCCTCGACGCCCTTCATCTCGGCAAGCAGGCGAAACAGCGGTTTGCCCGCGATCTTCGCAACAGCATCCCATATGGCCATATCCAGCGTGCCGACGGCGACGGACCGTTCGCCGTGGCCGCCCGGCTTCTCGTTTTTCATCATCGCATCCCAGATCCTGTGGGGATCCAGATTGTCGCCGGCGTCATTGACGAGGCTTTCGGGATCGGCTTCCAGGATACGGCTGCGGAAGCGCTCGCGGATCAGCCCGCCCTGACCGTAACGGCCGTTGGAGTTGAAGCCATAGCCGACGACGCGGCGGCCGTCGCGATCCACATCGGTGACCACGGCCACGAGGCTCGCCGTCATCCTGCTGAAATCGATATAGGCGTTGCGGATCGGAGACGAGATTGATTTGGTGTTTTCCCGGATATCGACAATGCGCATCGAATGGCGGCCTTCTTCCTGTGTCCCGTATTGGCGAGGTGCGGGAAGAATAGCCGTGTAGGACCGTGTTTCGCCAATGCCGGTTCTTCAACAATGTATGCGAAAAATGCATAAATCAAGGCGCGAAATCCTGAACCTTTTCCCAGAAGCTTTCCGAATGTTTGGAGAGTTTAGAGCGTGGCCGGTAGATGACGATTTCGACCGGTATGTCCTGACCGGGATTGGCGGCACGGACGAGTTCTCCCTGCGCCACGGCCGCTTCGGCCAGTGACAGCGGAAGAAAGGCGACGCCGTGGCCTTCCTTCGCCAGCTCCAGATTGGCCGCGGCCAGAACCGAACTCATGCTTACTGAAAGCGCGGGCCGCCCGTGCAGGGACCAATGGTGTTCCAGAATATTCCTGATACCGGATGGGTGGCCATAGGCGATGAACGGAACCGGACCTTTCTCTTGGCCAAGATGCCATCGTGGGCGGTCCTCGGTATCGGGCATGCAAAGCGGCACCAGGCGGTCATGGCCGATGACATGGTGACGGAACTGCCGTTCGGAAAGCCCGAAGGCTGCGGACCTGTCCCGATGACAGACAAGGAAATTGACTTCCCCGCGCAGCATCGCGCGAACGCAGGGCCCCTGCGTGTCCGATATCATGTTGAGCGTTCCGATCCCGCTCGGGCCGATGGCCTGCATCAGCCATTTGGGGACGAAGGTATAGGAGAGCGCGTGGGTCGCGGCGAGGTTCAGGCCGGTCTCGGCAAGGCCGGCGATTTCAAGCGCCTCACTGCGGGCTTCGGCGAAAAGCCGCACAATGGCGTCGGCGCGCGGCTGAAAGGCCGTTCCCGCCGGCGTCAGCGACACGGACCGGCTTGTGCGCTGGACAAGTTGGGTGCCTATGACGTCTTCGAGGGTTTTTATGCGGCGGCTGAAGGCGGGCTGCGTCAGGTTGCGCGCTTCGGCGGCGCGCGAAAAACTCTTTTCCTTGGCAAGCTCGACAAAGTCCTCCAACAATGCGAGGTCCATGGTCTCCTCCCGACTTTCTATGCATGTTGTGCATGCTTGCCCGGAGGTTGACCTGTTTGCGGGCGGATTTCAAGCCTGTAGCATTGCGCGGTCGATCTGCAGCGGCGTGACCTTGTTGACGGCCCTGATCTCTTCGCCGAGAAAATCGACGAACAGGCGAACCTTGGCCGTCAAATGGTGGCGTTGCGGGTAGACGGCGGTGATGTTTGCGGTCTGGATATAGTGCGGCAGGATGATTTTCAGGCGATTTTCCCGCACGTGCCGGGCAATGTCCCATTCCGAGCGCAGCATGATGCCGTGACCGCCGAGAAGCCAGTCGCGCGCGGTTTCGCCATCATTGGTGCTGAGCATGCCATTGACCTTGGCCGAGGGGTTTTCACCGCCGCGAGCGTCGAAGCGCCATACGTCGTAGATATCGTGTTCCTGACGCAGGACGATGCAATTATGCTGACGCAGGTCGCGCAGCGATTGCGGTTCGCCGTGTTTTTCAAGATAGGATGGCGTGGCGCACAGGAAGCGGCGGTTTCTGTGGAGCATCCGCATCACCATCTGGCTTGCCTGAGGCGTGCCAAAGCGGATGTTCAGATCGAAGCCTTGCTCGACGATATTCAGCGGCGCATCTGACAGAACAAGCTGAAACTCCACATCCGGATAGATTTTTGTGAAGGCCGATATGGCAGGCGCGATATAGGCCCGGCTGAAACCGAAGGTGGAATTGATCCGCAACAGTCCCGACGGTTTGTCGCGCGCCGATGTCAGACTGTTTTCGAGATCCTCGATCTGCCCGAGAATACGGGCCGCCTTGTCGAAATAGGCCTCGCCTTCGCCGGTGAGGCTGACGCGCCGTGTCGTTCTGTTCATCAGCCGCACACCCAGACGGCCTTCCAGCCTTGCCAGCCGGCGGCTGACGGCAGAAGCCGAAAGGCCGAGTTCCCGGGCTGTTTCGCTGAAACTTTCCCGGCGGGCCAAAAGCACGAAAAACGCCAGATCGCCTTCGTTCATTTTTGAATCCAGTGCAATAATGATGTTCTTTCAATGAAATTAACAAATGCAAATAAATAGTCTACCGTCCAATTTCCGGTCGTGTCGTGGGGAGCGATCGTCCGGTGGTTGTTGTCGGTGACGTCTTGCCAGTCGTATCGGCGCGGGAGGAGAGCACGGGATCGGGTTTTCCGGTTCATACCCTTTTTCCTCGAAGGCATGACAGGCAGCGCGCTGCAAACCGGTCGGAGCGGAAAACCGCTCGGGCTGCCAGAAATTGAGGAGGATTTCATGAAAACTGCAAAAATCGCGGCCGTGATGGCGCTCGGCGTTGCGGCGATGGCAATGCCTGCCACCGCGCAGGATGCGGAAAGCTTTCCGTCCAAGCCGATGACCTACATTATTCCTTTCAATGCCGGCGGCGAATCCGACGTGTCGGCGCGCTTTCAGCAGAGCGAATGGGAAAACGTTACCGGACACCCGGTCGTCATCCAGTATCAGCCCGGCGCCGGCGGTGCGCAGGCATGGTCGCAGCTGAATTCGATTGAAGGGGACGGCTATACCGTCATGGGCATCAACCTGCCCCACACGATCCTGCAGCCGCTTGCCGGTTCTGTCGGTTACAAGACCGAGGACCTGACGCCCGTCTACTATTTCCACTACACGCCGAATGCGATTTTCGTACGCAAGGACAGCGAATTTCAGTCGCTCGAGCAACTGGTGGAGTATGCCAAGGAAAATCCCGGTCTCGTGACCTTTGCCGGGTCCGGATCGAATTCAGCCAACAATCTCGGGGCTGTGCAATTTGCCGAACTTGCCGATGTGACGACAACCTATGTTCCGTTTTCGGGCACCAGCCCGTCGCTGACGGCGATCCTCGGCGGCCAGACGACGGCCGGTTTCAACTATGCCACCTCGGCGGTCAATCAGGGCGATGAATTGCGCATGCTGGCTGTGGCCTCCGAAGAGCGGATGCCGGCTTTCCCGGATGTGCCGACCTTCAAGGAACTGGGCTATGACCTCGTCGGCGGGGCCTATCGCGGCGTCGCCGTTCCCGATTCCACGTCAGAGGAGACCCGCCAGCGCATTTCCGATATCGTGGCCGGTATCAACGAGCAGCCGGCATTCATTGAGAAGATGGAAAACGGCGGCTTCGTGCTGACGGACATTCCCTATTCCGAAATGGACGATTTCGTTGCCGGTAAAGTGGAGGAATATACCAAAGGCGCCAAGGCGCTCGGGATTACCGAGTAAGGCCGCAGCATAATGGACATTCTCGGCTATCTTCTCGATGCGCTGACGCCGTTCAATCTGGTATTGGCTCTGGCCGGCGTCGTGCTGGGCACCATCATCGGCGCCTTGCCAGGACTTTCGGCGACCATGGCGGTGGCCGTGCTTGTTCCCTTCACATTCACCATGGATCCCGCCGCGGGCCTTATCGCCCTCGGCGCGATCTATACCGGCGCGATCTATGGCGGCGCCTATGCCGCCATTCTGGTCAATACGCCGGGCACGCCGTCTGCCATCGCGACCACATTCGATGGTTATCCCATGGCCAAACGGGGCGATGGCGGTCTGGCGGTTTCTCTGGCAACGATTGCTTCCGTCGCCGGCGGTTTTGTCGGCGCCATTGCGCTGTTGCTGCTTGCGCCGCCGCTGGCAAAAGTGGCGCTGGCCTTCGGCCCGACGGAATATTTCTGGCTGGCCATGTTCGGCCTGACGTTGATTGCCGCGCTTTCGGTGGGCAATACGCTGAAAGGTCTGATCGGCGCGTGCCTCGGTCTTTTTCTCTCAATGATCGGCGTGGCCGTGGTCGGCGGCGATGTGCGCTACACCATGGGGATGCAGCGCTTTCTCGGCGGCATCGACCTGACATCGGCGATTATCGGGCTCTACTGCATTCCCGTGCTGCTTGATCTCGTGGCGACCCGCGATCCGCACCTGAAAGCGCCCGAGACCGGTGGCCTGCGTCTGGGTGAGGCAACGCGGCTGGCGATGAAGCGCAAGTTCAATGTCGTCCGATCCTCCGTCATCGGCACGGTTGTCGGCATTCTGCCCGGCGCGGGCGGTTCGATTGCGGGGCTGGTTTCCTATTCCGAGGCGCGGCGCTCCTCCGACGACCGGGACAGTTTTGGAAAAGGCAACCCGGATGGCGTCGTCGCCACCGAAGCTGCCAATAACGCAACGGTGGGCGGCGGTTTCATTCCGACGCTGGTGCTGGGCATTCCGGGCACGCCGCCGGATGCGATCATTCTCGGCGCGCTTCTGGTGCAGGGCATCAAGATCGGCCCGACGCTATTCACCACCGATGCCAATATTGTCTACACCTTCATCTGGGGCCTTTTGATCGCGACCGTCCTGATGCTGCCGATGGGGCTTTTGATCGGCCGTTATGCCTATGGCTCTATCATCCGGATACCCAAGGCGCTTCTGGCCCCGACAGTGGCGCTGATGACGATCATCGGGTCCTTCGCCATTCATTCGAATATCGACGACGCACAGATGATGGTTGCACTCGGCATTATCGCCTGGATGCTGAATTATTACGGCTTTCAGCCTTCGCCCATCGTTCTCGGCCTGGTGCTGGGTTCGATTGCCGAACAGGGGTTTGTGCAGACTTATCTGATCGGCAATGCCTCGGGTCAGCTTCCGGCCATGTTCTTCAACAGGCCGATCAGCGCGGGCATAATCCTCGCCGGTCTTTTGACCGTCGCCTTTCCGTTCTGGGCGGAGTGGAAGGCACGGCGCAGAAAACAGCTTGAACAGGTATCCGAGCCCGCTGCCGATGACGGCGCGCATATCGCTGCCGCGCCCAAGGGCCGCGATCTGCCGGGCATGGTGCTGTCTGGGTGTTTCATCCTGCTCGGCGTGGCGATTTATCTGGGCGCGGGCGGCATGTCCCCGCTGGGTTCGGTTTTCCCGAAAACCATTGCCGTGGCGCTGGCGGCGTTCTCCCTCTCACTGATCGTCCTGAACCTCAGGCGTCCGGCGGACGAAAAAGGCGAACGTGTCACCTTCGGCGAGGCCGCACGGCACAGGCTCGCTTTGGGAGCGGTCATGCTGGCCTGGGTTGTTCTGATTCCGGTGATCGGTTTTCTGGTAACCAGCTTTGTCGCCTTCATCGCCATCATGGTTATTGCCGATTACGACCGGCCGCCTTTGAAAACATGGGTCATATGGATCGTCGCCGGAGCGCTGATCACAGCCGGTTTCTGGTGGTTGATGGCCAATGTTCTGCTGCTGCGCATGCCGCAGGCAATCCTGTTGTGAATACGGAGCGATATCAATGAATAAAAAGACTTACAGGGTCGCCGCGATTGGCGGCGACGGGATCGGCGTGGAAGTCGTCGACGCCTGCCTTGATGTGCTGGAAGCCCTTGCCGCGCGCGACGGCGGCTTTGCCTTCGATGTGGAAAGCTTCGATTGGGGCACCGAGCGCTATCGCACGACGGGCGCTTTCATGCCCGAGGACGGCGCCGACCAGCTACGCGCCTTCGACGCCATCCTGTTCGGAGCCGTCGGCGCGCCGGATGTGCCGGACCACCTTACGCTCTGGGGCTTGCGGCTTGCGATTTGCCAGCCGCTTGACCAATACGCCAATGTGCGCCCGACCCGGATATTGCCGGGGATCAGAAGCCCCTTGAGCGGCGTCGGCAGCGGCGATCTCGACTGGGTGATCGTGCGTGAGAATTCCGAGGGCGAATATGCCGGGCAAGGCGGGCGTTCCCACCCCGGCCTGCCGATCGAGGTGGCAACCGATGTCTCCATTTTCACGCGCACGGGCATCGAGCGGATCATGCGGTTCGCTTTCAAACTTGCGCAGTCGCGTCCGCGCAAGCTATTGACGGTGGTGACCAAGTCGAATGCGCAGCGCCATGGCATGGTTCTGTGGGATCAGATCGCCGCCGAAATTGCGCAAGAATTTCCCGATGTGACCTGGGACAAGATGCTGGTCGATGCCATGACGGTGCGCATGACCATGAATCCGGCCTCACTCGACACGATTGTCGCCACCAATCTGCATGCCGATATCCTGTCCGACCTCGCGGCAGCACTTTCCGGCTCCATCGGCATCGCGCCCACGGCCAATCTGAACCCCGAACGCCAAACGCCATCCATGTTCGAGCCGATACACGGTTCGGCTTTCGATATCACCGGCAAGGGCGTCGCAAACCCTGTCGCGACATTCTGGACGGCGGCAATGATGCTGGACCATCTCGATGAACATAAAGCGGCCGACCGGCTGATGCAGGCGGTTGAAACCGTTACGGCAGACACCGCCCTTCACACGCCCGACCTCGGCGGCAAGGCCACGACGCGCATGGTGACCGAAGCCGTGATCGCGGCCATTCGCGGACGCAACGACTGAAAGAGAACGATGACAGACAATCACCTGAAAATAGCGGTCATCCCCGGGGATGGCATCGGCAAGGAAGTGGTCCCGGAAGGGATGAGGGTTCTGGAGGCGGTTGCAAAACGCCACGCTATCGATCTGCGTTTCGACACGTTCGATTTCGCGTCCTGCGATTATTATGGCAAAAACGGTCAGATGATGCCGGATGACTGGAAGGTTCAGGTCGGTTCGCACGACGCCCTGTTTTTCGGTGCCGTTGGTTGGCCGCAAACGGTACCGGACCACATCTCGCTGTGGGGCTCACTGCTGCAGTTTCGCCGCCAGTTCGATCAGTATATCAGCCTGCGTCCGGCAAGGCTGATGCCCGGCGTGCCGTCACCGCTGGCAGGGCGCGGCCCCGGCGATATCGACATGTGGATCGTGCGCGAAAATACCGAGGGCGAATATTCCTCGATCGGCGGTAAGATGTTTGCCGATACCGAGCGGGAAGTGGTGATGCAGGAAACGGTCATGTCGAGAACCGGCGTCGACCGGGTGTTGAAATACGCTTTCGAACTGGCCGCGCGGCGGCCGCGCAAACGGCTGACCTCCGCCACCAAGTCGAACGGCATTTCCATTACCATGCCATATTGGGACGAGCGCGTCGTCGAAATGGCGAAGGGTTATCCCGATATCGTCTGGGACAAATATCACATTGATATACTGGCCGCGCATTTCGTTTTGAACCCGGATCGTTTCGATGTCGTGGTGGCGTCGAACCTGTTCGGCGATATCCTTTCCGATCTCGGCCCGGCCTGCACCGGCACCATCGGCATTGCCCCCTCCGGCAACATCAACCCCGAGGGCGATTTTCCCTCGCTGTTCGAGCCGGTTCACGGCTCCGCTCCCGACATTGCCGGGCAGGGCGTTGCCAATCCAATCGGCCAGATATGGGCGGGCGCGATGATGCTCGATCATCTTGGCTACCCCGCCGCGGGCGCCGAAATCGTGGTCGCAATCGAGAAAGTTCTGGCCGAAAAAGCGTTGCGGACCCGCGATCTGGGCGGACTTGCCGATACCCAGACCTGCGGAAAGGCTGTCGCGGATGCATTGGCCTGACGAGCAGTTTCTGCTTCTGCTTTCGAGGAAAAATTGCGTAGAACACCCGTACTCCAATTGCACGAATAACAGGATGAGCCATGTCAGAGATCGTTATCAGCGAATTCATGGAACCCGATTCCGTCAAACGTCTCTCGTCGGTTGCTCAAACGCATTACGATCCCGGCCTGGCCGAACGGCCGGATGATCTTGCAGCTATGGTGGGTGGCGCGCGGGCACTGATCGTACGCAATCGGACAAAAGTGACGGAGGCTGTTCTGGCCGCTGCCGGTTCTTCGCTGGTCAGCGTCGGCAGGCTCGGCGTCGGTCTCGATAATATCGACCTCGACGCCTGCCGGGAGCGCAATGTTCATGTGCGGCCGGCGACCGGCGCGAATGATCTGTCGGTTGTCGAATATGTGCTGACCGCGGCACTCGTGCTCACGCGCGGCGCCTGGTTTTCGTCTCCGTCTGTTGCGGCCGGCAACTGGCCGCGGCAAGCCATGATCGGCAGCGAGATCGCGGGAAAGACGATGGGCCTGATCGGCTTCGGGTCGATCGCCCGCGGCGTTGCAATCAAGGCCAGGGCCCTGGGAATGCGCGTGCTCGCCCATGACCCGTTCGTCGCCGCCGACGATCCGGCCTGGGAGAATGCGCGCTTATGCGCCCTACCGGAACTGCTGGTCGACGCCGATGTCGTGAGTTTGCATGTACCGCTGGTGGAAACGACGCGCCACTTGCTGGATGCCGATGCGTTTGCACGCATGAAGCCCGGTGCGGTTCTGGTCAATGCCGCGCGCGGCGGTGTTGTCGATGAGGGCGCGCTCGTCGAAGCATTGCGGGACGGGCGACTGGGCGGCGCTGCGCTCGATGTATTCGAGAAGGAACCGCTCGATGCGGAGGCCGGCCTTGCTTTTGCCGATCTTCCCAACCTGATCCTGACCCCGCATATTGCCGGGCTCACAGAAGAATCGAACGGCAGGGTCTGCAATCTCGTTGCCGATCTGGTCCTGAAAGATCTCGGCTTGAGCGCGTGAAACGCGGAGGCGGGGCCGCAGATAGGATGTTGCTAAAAAGGTTTCGAGGCCCGTTTCCATCCTCCGATGGCGTCAGGACGATGCTTCTCAAGCAGGCCACTCCGCACTTTCTTTGGACCCAGCATCTGATCAGTTTGGCTCAGACCAGCGATGAGCTCCGGAATCTGCTCGCGATAGCGAGGCGCCATCGATGCATGTAAGAGGACTGTTTCAATTGCTTCGACTGATGCAAGTTCGCGGTCGGCTTAGCTGGGTGTCGCAAGTTCCGCGCAAAGGCGGTGATTGATGATTGCTGTCATCGCTTTTGCAAAGCATTGAGAGCGAGTTACACTGGATATCGTGTAAGGAATACCGGAGCCTGTTTTGTTTCGGTCAAATCCGGCTTGTCGCGGATCGCAGATTATCATGAACAGAGGGCGTGCAGAGTTGAGCCATATTGAAAGGCTTGCCGAACAGATATGCACAAGCCCGACCGGGGTCACCATCGTTACGGCGTTTGCTGGTATGGGCAAAAGCCTTTTGCTCAAAACGGTCGCCCGACATCTTCGCGCGCATTATTGCGGCGGTGCTGAGCCGCCGGCCGTGGTGACGGAGCGTGTGCTGGTCTGGGATATCCCGGCTGGCAGTGGCGTCGTGGCGTGTGAACCGGATTTTCTGCGGGGCTTCGACCGGGTCGTCATTGCCCGCAGACACGATGTCGAGATACCGTATGTGACGCGGATGGCGCTTTATGGCGAGGCACTCTCGCTCGGCGATGATTTTCTGCGCCTGCCGCCGGATGCTGCTGAGCGCCGGTATCAGTCTGGCTGGCCGCTCCTTGCCGGCCTTGACCTTGATGACGAAGCGACGCGCGGCCGGTTTATTTCCTATCTGGGCTTTGAGTTTCTGCGGGATCTGAAGCCTGAACAGCTTGTCGCATGCCGCAGCCTTTGTGATGGCGCCGCAGGCGATCCTTCCCTGACTGCAATACCGCCGATGCCGTTCTGGGAGGTCGAGGAAGGCCGGACGACCTGTCCTTCGCCCATCTTGCGTGACCTTGTGCTGAAAGCGATCGACGCCGAGATTGAGCGGCGTCTGCAATTTGATGATGCGGCGCCTCTGATGGCCGAAGCGCTTCATCGAGCCGGCCAGAGTGCCAGGGCCATCCGTGCCCTTCAGTCCGTTCATCTGGAAGAGCCGGCCGTTCGGCTTTTCACCGAATCCGGCGGGATATTTCTCATCCATAGTGAAGGCCCCGAAGCCTATGGCGAAATCCTTGCCGGCTTTGGTCCGGAGATCGCGGCCAGTCACGAAACCCTGGTTCTGTCCAACGCCATGCGGGCATTGAAGCAGGGGCAGACCGGAACCGCGCGCAGGCTGATTGCCGAGCGTTTCGGCCGGCAGAGCACGGACCCGATGGCCGTTTTTGCAAGCGGCGCCCCTTATTCCGTCACCTTCAAGGGGTTCAGGCTCGTGATGATGATCTATGAGGATATCGTCATCACCGAAGCGATGTTCGAGAGGCTTTATGACTACCTGAATGAATTGCCGCTGGACGCCGCCTTGCTGCGAGGATCGTTCTATAACGCGATCTTGGAGTTCTACATTCGCCAGCGCCGCTTCAACGAAGCGGATATGGCGGCGCTGCAGGCCCTCTCCAGCTACCGCGCTGCCGGCATACCGCTTCTTGTATTCTATGTCTGCATGCATCGCGCCGTGATCCGGCTTCTTTCGGGAGATGCCCTGACGGCCAGGGAATACCTTGCGGAAGCCGAACGCTATTTCGCGGCCGTGACGTTCGACAGCCCGGCCGATGAGCGCATCTGGCGGCTGGTGTCGGCCTGTATCGCCTATGAGGATGGCCATCCTCATGTGCTGATTGCCTTCATCAACGACGCGTTCGATAAGTTCGCGCAATCCGAGACATGGCCAAGTCTCGTTGAATTTGCGCTTCACTATGGCAGCCAGGCGCTCAGCGAGCATTTTTCAACGATATCGGCGCTCGGTTTTCTGGATCGATGGCGTCTTCACCAAAGCCACAGCCGCCACCTTCGTTTCATGATCGAAATCCGGGCCGCGCTGGTGATGCAGAACGGCAACCGCTGGAATGACGCCGCTGCCACGCTTTCGGCCATGCAGAGCCGGATTAACCGAACCTGGGTTGAGGCGGCGGTGGATGAACTGTCCCGACTGTCGATGCGCGATGAAATCGAGGTCGCGTTTGCCTGGCTCCGGCAGGTTGTCCACGAGCGGCCGGAACGACCTTATCTGGACCGGCAGATCAATGCGATGATCGCCAATGAACGGATCACGGGCCGCCAGCGTCGCGCCCTGCAGATCTGGCTTGCCTATGTGCTGAAGCGAACCGGTCGCCTGACGGAGGCGCGCGCGGTTCTCCAGCGCATGTTCGACGGCGCTGGCCGCACGGGCACCATTGCGCCGTTGCAGGAGGAGCGGCGCTTCCTGCAGGAACTGATGGGCGACGGCCGGATCGAAAGCTTTCTCTACGCCGCAGGCCCCGCCCGTCGGATCATGCGGCGTCTTTCCGAGACCAGGGTCAGGGGACGCACGATCGAACAGGAATCGGGGCTGTCGCGGCGCGAGGCCCGCATCCTGCTGTTGCTGTGCGAGGGCGCGTCGAACAAGTTTGTCGCGCTTCGCCTTGGCATCTCCGAATCGACGGTGAAGTTTCACCTCACGAACCTTTATCGCAAGCTTGGCTGCGGCGGGCGGCGCGAGGCAATCGCGGTCGCCAGGGCTCGCAACTGGCTGAACTGACGACGCCAGCCTTCACGGTCTCACATCTCCCGGTCGCCATCCTGCCATTCCCGGCAGGGAAGGGCGGTTAACCGTGTGCCGTGCCAAAACGCCGTCAAAACCTGTCCTTTATTGTTCAAAACCTAGACCTTTTGCGTCTTGCGGCAGGGCAGGGCACCCAACAGAATGTCTCTACAAATCAGAGTTGCCGTCGCCTGCAGCGTGAACGGCACAAGGGGAAACGCGGCGAAAGCGCCGTGGCCTAGCGTAAAAACCATGGAGCAGCGCATCTGATGAACCTGCGCTATCTGGAAATCTTTGTCAGGCGGCTTGCCGGGTTCGCGATGGTGCTGTTCGTGCTGTCCCTGATGATTTTCGTTCTGGCGCGTGTGGTGCCCGGCGATCCCGCGCGCATGAGCCTCGGCCCGAGCGCCACGCAGGAACAGGTCGATCAGCTGCGCACGCGCATGGGTCTGGACCAGCCCGTGCTGGTGCAATATGGCCGCTATATCGGCAATGCTGTTCAAGGTGATCTCGGCCAGTCCATCGTGTCCGGCAATGCCGTGGTCGACGATATCCGGGCGTTCCTGCCGGCCACGCTCGAGCTGATCATCGTCACCGTCATCATCGAACTGGCCTTTGCCATTCCGCTCGGCGTCATCACCGCGCGCTACCGCAACAGCTGGATCGACAATGCCGGCCGTCTGTTCTCGCTGGTC
This sequence comes from Martelella mediterranea, assembly GCA_003001975.1. GTDB lineage: Bacteria > Pseudomonadota > Alphaproteobacteria > Rhizobiales > Rhizobiaceae > Martelella > Martelella mangrovi. The sequence continues at coordinate 302,749 of PVUG01000003.1, read as the reverse complement.
GGCGTCACGATCCCCGCTTTCCTGTTTGCGATCACGCTGCAACTGGTTGCCGCCCGGTTTTTCCCGTCATGGCCGATACTGGGCCGGGTCGACTACAATCTCGGCGCCCCGTCAGGCCCGACCGGCTTTCTGCTGATCGACAGCATCATGGCCGGGCGCGGCGATGTGTTCCTGAGTGCGCTGGCCCATCTGACGCTTCCGGCGATTGCGCTTGCCATGGCCGGCATCGGCCAGATTACCCGCATCACCCGCTCCGCGATGATCGACAATCTGCGCCGCGACCATGTGCTGACGCTGAAATCCTTCGGCGTTCCGGATCCGGTCATCGTGTTTCGCTATCTCCTGAAACTGTCATCGATTGCGCCGCTGACGATCATGGGGCTCGAATTCGCCTCGCTCATCGGCAACGCCTTCGTGGTCGAGATGGTGTTTTCCTGGGGCGGCTTTGCCTCCTACGGGCTGACGGCGATCCTGCAGAAAGACCTCAACGCGCTGATGGCCGTGGTGCTGATTTCCGGCATTTTCTTCATCATCGCCAATCTGGCCATCGACATCATTGTCAGCATAATCGATCCACGACTGAGACTTGGGGAGGCCGGACCGTGAGCGAGCAGACGGGCCTTTCGGCGGGCTACATGACCTGGTACCGCTTCAGCCGCAATCCCGCAGCCGTCATCGGCGGGCTGATCGTGATTTCGGTTCTCCTCATGGCGGCGATTGCCCCGTGGATCACGCCGTTTCCCGAACATGTCGGCGCTGTTGTCGATTTCCGCAACCGCCACGCCGCGCCCAACGCCGTCAACTGGTTCGGCACGGACAAGGCGGGCCGCGATATCTTTTCGCGCACCATTTTCGGTTTCCGCGTATCCCTGCTTCTGGTCATCGGCGTTCTCGGCGTTTCCGTGCCGGTGGGCGCGGTGCTCGGCATGATTTCCGGTTATTTCGGCGGCTGGTGGGAACGCATCATCACCGGGCTCACCAATGTCATGCTGGCCATGCCGCCGCTGGTCATGGCGCTCGCCATCGGCAACATCCTGCAGCCGAACCTGATCAACGCGATGATCGCAATCACGCTGTTGTGGTGGACATGGCACGCCCGGCTCGTCTATCGCGTCACCCGCTCGATCGCGACGGAGGACTTCATCGAGGCCGCGCGCCTTGCCGGGGCAGGGCCGTTCCACATTCTGTTTCGCGAGATCCTGCCCAACTGCATTTCGGTGATTTCGGTGAAAACCACGCTGGATGCGGCCTTTGTCATCCTGTTCGGGGCGACGCTTTCCTTCCTCGGTTTCGGGGTCAAGCCGCCAACGCCGGACCTCGGCTCCATGGTGGCCGACGGTCGCCAGTTCCTGCCGGAAAAATGGTGGGAAGTGCTCGCCCCCGGCTTTGCCATCTTCTATGCCACGCTCGGCTTCAACCTTCTGGGTGACGGCTTGCGCGACATGTTCGACGTGGAGGCCTGACCCGATGGCTGTCCCCCTGCTCAAGGTTGAAAACCTCAACATCGCCTTTACCGGCTATGGCCGCCGCAACCACGTGCTGAAGGATATCGGTTTCGAGATCGCCGCCGGCGAGCGCGTGGCCCTGATCGGCGAGACCGGTTCGGGAAAATCCGTGACCTCGAAGGCCATTCTCGGCACTCTGCCGGACAATGCGGTGATCGAAAGCGGCAATATCTTCTATCGGGGCGCCGATGTGTTCGCCATGTCGCCGCGTGACCGTGACGGTCTGAAGGGCTCTGCCTTTTCGATCATCATGCAGGACCCGCTGTCCTCCTTCAATCCGGTGTTCAGGATCGGAAAGCTTCTGGACGACGTGCTCTATTTCGCCGACCGGCGCAATGCCACGGTCAGCAACGCCCGACAGCGCAAAAGCCGGATTTTCGACGTTCTCCGCCGCGTTCAGCTCGCAGACCCCGAGCGCATTTTCAATGCGTGGCCGAACGAACTGTCCGGCGGCATGCGCCAGCGCGTGCTGATCGCGCTTTCGCTGCTGCACCAGCCCGATCTTCTGATCGCCGACGAGCCGGGCACGGCGCTGGACGTGACCACGCAGGACGAAATCCTGAAGCTGATCAACCGTCTTGTCGGCGACGAGGGCCTGTCGCTGCTGATGATCACCCACAATCTCGGCGTGGTGCGCCAGACGGCGGACCGCGTTCTGGTGATGCGCCATGGCGAGATCGTGGAAGAGGGACGGCTGGAAGTCATCTTCAACGCGCCGCGGGAGCGCTATACCCGCGACCTGATGGAAGCGGTGCCCCCGCTCTACGGTTCGCGCGTGGTCAACCAGCCCGTCAGCGACAAGCCGCCGATCGTGACGCTGGACAATGTCGACAAGGTCTACCGCTCGAAGGGCATTCTCATGTCACGCGGACCGGGCCATCATGCGGCGAAATCGATCAGCCTGTCGATTGCCGAAGGCGAAGTGTTCGGGATCGCGGGCGAAAGCGGCTCGGGTAAGACCACGGTTGCGCGCATGATCATGCGCCTCTTGAAACCGACATCGGGGACCATTCAGGTTGGCGCGGCCGCTGAGACGGCCGACCCGCGCCGGCTGACGCAGATTGTCTACCAGAACCCCGGCACGTCGCTGAACCCCAAGCGCACCGTCTCGCAGACCCTGTCGGTTCCGCTGAATTACGGCGGCTATGACCGCCAAAGGGCGGAGGCCCGCAAGAAGGAGCTGCTGGCGCTGGTGCGGCTGCCGGAAAATTTCCTTTCCAAATATCCGCATGAGCTTTCCGGCGGGCAGAAACAACGCGTCGCCATCGCCCGCGCGCTTGCCGCCGACCCGCGCATCATCATTCTGGACGAACCGACATCGGCGCTCGATGTTTCGGTCCAGAAGACGGTGGTCGAACTGCTGCTGACGCTGCGTGAAGAGCTCGGCCTCACCTATGTGATCATCAGCCATGACCTCTCGCTGATGCGCAATTTCTGCTCGCGCATCGCCATCATGCTGAAGGGCGAAATCATCGAACAGGGACCGACCGCGGATGTCTTCGCCCGTCCCGAACACCCTTACACCCGCGCGCTGATCGCCGCCATTCCGGTTCTCAGTGACGAAGAAGAGGCGGAAAAACCGAAGGTCAGCGCCGCGGAACGCGCCCGTTTTCTGGTGCAGAGCACCGGCGAGCAGGGCGAAGACGAAACAGTGTGAATGCCGCGCCAAAAGCGGCGAAAAGGACAAGGAGTACCCACGTGTATCGACTGGGAATTGATGTCGGCGGCACGAATACCGATGCCGTGGTGATGGATGGCAATACGGTGCTTTCGGGCGTCAAGGCCTCGACCACGGAAGACGTGACCAGTGGCGTGATCGAGGCGCTGGAAGGGGCTATTGCCAAGGCCGTGATCGACCGCGCGAAGATCGGCAATGTGATGATCGGCACCACGCATTTCACCAATGCCGTGATCGAGCGCCGCCATCTGAACAAGGTGGCCGCCATTCGCCTCGGCCTGCCGGCAACGGCGTGTCTGCCGCCGATGGTCGACTGGCCGGACGATCTGAAGGAGGTCGTCGGCAATCGCGGCTATCTGGTCAAGGGTGGGTATGAATTCGACGGGCGTGAAATCTCGCCGCTGGACGAGGCAGAGATCGTGCGCATCGCCGGTGAAATTCGCGACAACGACATCAAGGCTGCCGCAATCACCTGTGTCTTCGCGCCGATCAACCACGCCATGGAAGAAAAGGCCAGGGCGCTACTCGAAAAGCACTGCCCCGGTCTCCCGGTCGTTATCTCGACCGATATCGGCCGGATCGGGCTTCTGGAGCGGGAAAGCGCGGCGATCATGAATGCCAGCCTGCTTTCGCTTGCCGACCGCACGGTCAGCGCATTCGCAAAGGCGCTCGCCGATGCCGGTCTCGTCTGCCCATTCTATATTACCCAGAATGACGGCACGCTGATGGCCGCCGACGTCGTCCGCCGTTTCCCGGTCCTCACCTTTGCCTCCGGCCCGACCAACTCGATGCGCGGCGCGGCCTTCCTGACGGGCGTGCGCGAAGCCATCGTCGTCGATATCGGCGGTACGACCAGCGATGTCGGCTCGCTGCATGCGGGCTTTCCCCGCCAGGCGGCAACCGTGGTCGATGTTGGCGGCGTGCGCACCAATTTCCGCATGCCGGATGTGTTTTCCATCGGCCTTGGCGGCGGTTCGCTGGTGCGCAAGGACCATACCGGCAAGGTCACCGTCGGCCCGCAGTCGGTGGGCTACCGGATCACCAGGGATGCCAGGGTTTTCGGCGGCGAAACGCTGACGGCAACCGATATTGCCGTTTCGCTCGGTTCTGCCGCCGTCGGTGATGCCGCCCGCGTCGATGATGTCGACACGGAGCTTGCCCGGGCGGCCGAGGCGGAAATGATCGCGATGCTGGAAAACGCCGTCGAACGCAGCCGGATGTCGCCGGAGCCCATTCCGGTCATCGCCGTCGGTGGTGGTTCGATCCTGATGCCCGACCGGCTTGGCGATCTCGACGTGATCAGGCCCGAAAACTTTGCTGTCGCCAATGCCGTCGGCGCGGCGATTGCCCAGATCTCAGGCGAGGTTGACCGCGTCTATGCGCTCGAGAACGGCCTGACGCGGGAGCTTTGCCTGGCGGAAGCCGAAAAGGAAGCGACGGAAAAGGCGGTCGCCGCCGGGGCCCTTGCCGAGACGATCGAGGTGATCGAGCGCGAGGATGTACCGCTTGCCTACCTGCCGGGCAATGCGACCCGCATTCATGTGAAGGTTGTCGGCGAGATGGGAGGCGTCAATGACTGATACTCTGTCCCGTCCGAAATTTGAGTTCGACCCGGCCGATCTGTGGGTCCTTGACCGCGAAGACATAGAAGCGCTGGAAATCGGCTCGGCCATTCTGGGCACCGGCGGCGGCGGCAATCCCTATATCGGAAAGCTGCGCGCGCGTCAGGCGCTGGATGAGGGCTATACGCTTTCCATCCTGCCACTCGACAAGGTGCCGGACGAGGCCTGCTGCGTTTCTCTCGGCGGCATCGGCGCGCCTGTCGTCGGCCATGAACGCCTCCGCGAGGGGCGCGAAGGCCTGCGCTGCGTGCGGGCGATCGAAGACATGCAGGGATTTCCGGTCGACCTCATCGTCTGCGAGGAAATCGGCGGCTCCAACGCCATGGAACCGCTGATCGTCGGCGGCATGACCGGCCTTCCGGTGGTCGATTGCGACGGCATGGGCCGGGCGTTTCCGGAAATGCAGATGACGACCTATTCCATCTACGGCCACACCTCGACGCCGAGCGTGATGTGCGATGTTCACGGCAATATCGTTGTGTTCAAACATGCCGTGACGGAGATTTTCCACGAGCGCATGGCGCGCGCCTGTGTGGTTGCGCAGGGCGGCGGCTCCGATATGGCGTCGGCGCCGATGGCCGGGGCCTTCCTGAAGAAATTCGCCATACCGAACTCCTATACCCAGGCGATTACGCTGGGCCGGGCGGTTATGGATGCCCAACGCCAGCACCGCGATCCGATTGCCGCCATCTGCGAGCGGGAAAAAGGCAAGCACATCTTCTCCGGCAAGATCACCGATCTGAAGCGCCATCTGCGCGGCGGTTTCGTGGTCGGCGAGGCGATGCTGGCCGGCGTCGACAACCACAGCGGCGAGGCGGCCTCGGTGATGATCCAGAACGAGAATCTTCTGTTCACCCATGAGGGCGAGGTGAAGGTCTCCGTGCCTGACCTGATCGTGGTTCTGGATATCGACAGCGGCCATGCCATCACCACGGAAATGCTGCGCTACGGGCAGCGCGTCGCCATCCTCGTCCTGCCGTGCCATCCGCTGCTGCAGTCGCCGGCAGCCCTTGAGGTCGTCGGCCCGAAGGCTTTCGGGTTTCCCGATGTCACCTACCGTCCGTTTGCAGGAGCCTGATCGCCATGGCGAAAACGCTGATCAATGCCGACGAACTGGACGCCATCGCGCTGGGCGGCGCCTTTCTGGGCACCGGCGGGGGCGGGGACCCCTATATCGGCAAGCTGATGGCCAAGGCCGCACTGTCCGAAAAAGGGCCGGTCACGTTGATCGATCCTGCCGATGTGGCTGACGATGCGCTGTGCGTGCCGGTGTTCATGATGGGCGCGCCGACGGTGATGCTGGAAAAACTGCCGAGCGGCGCCGAAATCATGGCCGCTCTTGCCCAGCTCGAGGCCTATCTCGGCAAGAAGGCCACGGCACTGATGTGCGTGGAAGCCGGCGGCCTCAACTCCACCATTCCGTTTGCGGTTGCGGCGGCCACGGGCCTGCCGTTGATCGATGGCGACGGCATGGGCCGCGCCTTTCCGGAACTGCAGATGGTATCCTTCACCATGTCGGGCATTCGCGCCACGCCTCTGGTGCTGGCCGACGACAAGGGCAATTCCGTGCTGATCAATGCCGTCGACAATCTCTGGACCGAGCGGCTGGCCCGTGCCGATACGGTGCAGATGGGCGGCGCGGCGCTGGTGGCGGCTTATTCCATGACCGGCGCCCAGATGCGCGACAGCATTCTGCCGGGCACGATGACGATGATCCGCGACATCGGCAAAACGCTGATGGCCGAGCGCAAGGCGCATCGCCATCCCGGCGCTGCGCTGCGGGCCCGGTTTTCGGGCCATCACCTTTTCACCGGCCGCGTGGTCGACATCGAGCGCAGGACCGTCGGCGGTTTCGCCCGCGGGCGGGCGATCGTCAAGGGCACGGATGACTTTGCCGGGCGGCAGTTCAGCGTCGATTTCCAGAACGAGTTTCTCGTCGCCCGCGACGATGCGGGCACGGTGATGGCGACAACGCCCGACCTGATCTGTGCGCTGGATGCCGATGCCGGCATGCCGGTGACCACCGAACAGATGCGCTACGGCCTGCTGGTGGAATTCACCGGTCTGCCGGCCGACGCGAAATGGCGCACGGAAGCGGGCCTTAAGCTCGTGGGACCGGGCTATTTTGGCTATGACCACGACTTCATGCCTGTCGAAAAACTGAACGATAACAAGAAAATAAATTCAGAATGTAACTGAGATCCCAAAAAGAGAGGAACTTGCAATGACACGGAAAATGCTTGCGGTCGCCGGACTGGCGCTCGCTGCTTCGGCTTCCACCGCGCTGGTCCCCGCGATCGCGCAGGACAAGGTTTCGATCGTGGTCAACGCCACGCAGGTGTTCGGCACCATCGACCCGGCGCGCATCAACGACTACACCGAATACATGGCTGCCGTGAACCTCTATGACGGGCTGACGACAGTGGCCGGCGACGGCTCCATCGTGCCGCAGCTCGCCGAAAGCTGGACCGTTTCGGACGACAATCTGACCTATACCTTCAAGCTGAAGGACGGTGCGACCTTTCAGGATGGTTCGCCGGTCGAGGCGTCCGACGTCGTCTATACGCTGAAGCGTCTGCTGGCGATCAATGAGGGTCCGTCCTATCTGTTTTCCAAGCTGATCGACCCCGACAAGCTGAAGGCAGTGGACAGCAAGACCGTCGAAATCGGCCTGACCAAGGTTTATGCGCCTTTCCTGACGACAACGCCGCTGATCCTCGTGGTCAACGAGGATGAGGCAAAGGCCAACAGCGACGAGGAGTGGGCCAGCGATTACATCGCCAGCCACAGCGTCGGGGCAGGGCCGTACGCGCTCGAGGACTGGAAGCGCGGTTCGCAGATGGTGGTTGAGCGTTACGCGGATTATCACGGCGGGTGGGACCGCGGCACGCCGATCGACGAAATTCGTTTTGTCATCACCAATGACGAAGCGACCGTGAAGGCGCTGGCGACCAAGGGCGAGCTTGGCATGTCATCGGATTCGCAGGCCAACGAGACCTATGAAGCCATCGGCGCGATGGACGGCTACAAGCTCATCGAGACGCCGACGGCAACGGCCTTCTACATCAAGATGAACACCAAGCTGCCGCCGACCGATGACATTCACGTGCGCCGCGCGATTGCCTATGCGACCGACTATGCGACAATCCGCGAGGCCATCTATCCGGGTTCGGAGCTTTCCGGCCCGATGGCGTCGGCCTTTGCCGATGCCTATGCCGGCGATCTGCCGACGCCGGAATACAATCTGGAAAAGGCGCGCGAAGAACTGGCCAAGTCGAAATATGCCGGGCAGGACATTACCCTGACCCATTCCTATGTGGCCGGGCTTTCCTTCGAGGAAGACATCGCGCTGCTGATGCAGGCCAATCTCGAACAGATCGGGGTCACGCTGGACGTGCGTCCGGAGCCGTGGAACCGCATCACCGAGCTTGCCGCCAAGCCCGAGACGACGCCGAACACGACCCAGGTCTTCAACGGCCCGAGCTATCCGTCCCCCGACAGCGTGTTCTACGTGCAGTACGACTCGGCCGCGTCGGGCACATGGGCCTCGATGGAATGGCTGCAGGACCCAGAAGTCGATGCACTGATCGAGGATGCCCGCACCACGACCGAAGTCGACAAGCAGAATGACATCTACAAGGAGTTGCAGCGCAAGATCGTCGCACAGCAGCCGGATGTCTTCATGCTTGTGGAAAATCGCCGCTACGCGGCAAGCAACTGCCTTCAGGGCTACGAGTTCGTGCCGATGATGAGCTGGGACACCGATTTCTCACGCTTCAGCTGGGACTGCAGCGCTGAATAGGCACCGCCTGACCGGTTGATCTCAGGCTTACGGGATTGCCCACAGTCATATCAGGGCGCAGTGCATCATGCTCTGCGTCCTGAAACACGAACCGCTTTTGGCAGGAGGGGGTGAAATATGTTCCTGACGCTTGGTGGCGGAAAACGGGATCCCTGATCTCAACTAAAGCAGCGCAAAGACCCGCCAGGCCGGCATATAGGCTCTCGCGATGTGGCTATTATGCACGCCCGCGCCGGGGTCGCGGAGGGAACGCCATACCGAGGCCGAGCCTCATGATGGGCTGAGTGCGGCAAGGTCGCGTTCGATCTCCTCGAGGCGGTCGCGGGTCAGTTCGGGATGGGTGGCGGCGAGCTGGACGATGGTCTTGCCGGACATCAGATAGGCCATCATGTCGTTCTGCGGCTGCGGCAGGCGTTTTGACAGCAGGTCGCGGGCGGGGGTTTTCATCAGCTCCCCGATGGTCTTTGTGGCAATGCGGGCGTCGTCGGGAAAGTCGCTTTCCCGCAGGGCGCGGCGGCGGCCGGCCTGCACCTGCGCCCATTGCGCGCGGACCAGAAGGTGGGTTTCGTCGGGCGCGCCGGTTGCGGTCAGGCCGAGCCGCTCGAATTGTTCGGCGGGCGCCTCGTTGCGGCGCATGAGGTCGACCAGAAGGCCGATCATCCGCAGTTCCAGCGCGGGATCGTCGAGCGGCGTTTCCTGCTCGGGATCGGTCTCAAGGTCGAACAGCAGCGTGCCGTAGCTCCAGGGCGAACCCATGGTCCATGCCGGCATCTTGAGCACCGGCGCGCCCTTGGTGAAGGAAAAGGATGGCGGGAAAAGCTCGGCCTCCGCCAGCTCCTCCGGCGAGAACCGGGCGCGCATATGGGTGGGCATGAGCGTGTGCTCAAAAAGAGGCCGGTTTTCGGGCGTGGCGGAAGCGCGCATATAGACATAGCGCCCGTCGGTGACGCTCACATGGCTGCCGAACATGCCGAACAGGCCTGCCTCGCGCACGGGCGTGTCTGACCTGACTGTCCGGGACAGGGCCTGTCCTTCCATGTCGCGGGTGGGCGCCTGGCCGAAGAGGTCGAGCAGGGTCGGGCCGATATCGATGGTCTGCACCAGCGACTTGCGGCGTTCGCCCTTGACCGCCGCGCGCGGGTCCCAGACGAAAAGGGGTGTGTGGATCGTCTCGTCATACCAGGGCATCACCGATTTCGACCACCAGCCTTTCTCGCCCAGCATATAGCCGTGGTCGGTGCATACGATCAGCATCGTGTCCTTCCACATATCGCGCTCGTCCATCAGGTCGAGCAGCCGGCCCAGATTGGCGTCGCACATGGAAAGCAGGGCGAGATAGCGGTTGCGCCCCTGGGTTACCGTCGCCTCGTCCTCGGTCACGCGGTCATAGGGCGGCCAGTCGAAGTCCTTGCCGGTATCCGGATAAAGCCGGTGCCAGCGGTCATAGGAGAAGAACGGCTCGTGCGGATCGAAGGTCTCGATCTGCACCATCCAGTCATCCTCCCCGGCATTGGTGGTGATGAACTCCAGCCCGGCGTCGAACACGCCGGTCTGCGGATGATCGGCCTCGCTTGCCATGTGACGGCGGTTGACCTTGTCCTGCTGGCGCATCCGATAGGCGAAATTGCCGAGCTGATCGCGGTCGATGCCGGTCACGTCGCCCTTCCAGAGGTCGCCTTCCTGGCCGCGGAAGAACTCGTAGGAGGAGAACCGGTTGTGATAGGTGGCACCGCCATCCTCCCAGTAATGCTGATGGTCGGTGATGAGATGGGTATAGATGCCGGCCTTGCGCAGCATCTCGGGCACGCTGTCGTCGAAGGGCTCGATCGGGCTCCAGGAACGATGCAGGAAGTTGTAGCGCCCGGTGTGCATCTCGCGCCGCGCTGGCATGCAGGGCATGGAGCCGGCATAGCAGGTGTCGAAGACCGCCGTGCGTTCGGCCAGCCGGGAAAAATTCGGCGCATGGGTGGACGTGTTGCCGTAGCAGGGCAGCATACGGCGGTTCAGACTGTCGAACATCAAGACGATGGCGCGCATGGTTCAGCCCTCCTTCATGGCTTTGAATTCGGCGCGGCGCTTTGCCTGCCGGACGGGATCGGCGACCGGCGCCGCCAGCAGCAGTCGCCGCGTATAGGCGTGGTTCGGGCGGGCGGTGACCTGATCGCATTCGCCGAATTCCACCACCTCGCCGCCGCGCATGACCGCGACCCGGTGGGAGATGTGGCGAACGACGGCAAGGTCGTGCGAGACGAACAGATAGGCCACGCCGGTCTCCTGCTGAATCTGGATGAAAAGGTCCAGCACCCGCGCCTGGGTCGAAAGATCGAGCGCGGACACCGGTTCGTCGCAGACGATAAGGCGCGGCGACAGGGCAAGCGCGCGGGCAATGGCCACCCGCTGGCGCTGGCCGCCGGAAAATTCCCGCGGAAAGCGGTGGGCGGCATCGGCGGGCAGCTTCACATGGTCGAGCAGATCGCGCACCTGTCGCCGGGCCTCGCTGGCGCTTTGCCGGCGGCGGGCGACGATCGGCTCGATCAGGATGTCCTCGATGGTCATCGACGGATTGAGCGAGGTGTAGGGGTCCTGAAACACCGCCTGGATTTCGGAACCCGCCGTGCCGCGCTCGCGCGGGCTGCGTCCGGCAATCTCCTGACCCTCGTAGCGGATACTGCCCGAGGACACTGGCCCGATCCCGAGGATCGAGCGGCCGAGCGTGGTCTTGCCCGACCCGCTTTCGCCGACGAGACCCACCGTCTCGCCCTGGCGGATATCGAGATTGACATTCTTGAGGACGTGAAGCGCGCCGAAATGCACATTCACCTCCCTGCAATCGATGAGCGTCTGGTCGGTCATGCGGTCACCTCATTGGCGGTCGAAGTCTGCTTTGGCGGCGTGTAGGTGCGGGTGTCGCCGTCTTCGAGCACGGAGCCGAGAAGCATGCGGGTATAGTCGTGCTGCGGCGCGGCGAAGAGTGCGTTGACGTCGTTGGCCTCGACCACGCGGCCGTCATTCATCACCGCCACCTTGTTGCAGCTGTCTGCAACCACGCCAAAATTGTGGGTGACGAGGATCACCGACATGTGGAACTCGGCCTCGAGATCGCGCAGCAGGTCGAGCACCTCGGCCTGGATCGTCACGTCGAGCGCGGTGGTCGGCTCGTCGGCGATCAGCAGGTCGGGATTACAGGAGACGGCGCCGGCAATCAGCACGCGCTGCGCCATGCCGCCCGAAATCTGGTGCGGATAGGAGCGGAAGGTGCGCTCCGGATCGGGCAGGCCGACGCGGGCCAGAAGCTTCAGCGCCCGCTTTTTCGCCTCGGCGCGCGAAATCCCGAGCACGGTGCACATGGGTTCGACAAGCTGGTAGCCGATGCGGAACGACGGATCGAGGTTCGACATCGGCTCCTGCGGCACATAGGCGATGCGGCGACCGCGCAGCGCCCGGATTTCGGCCTCCGAGAGTTTGGACAGATCCTGCCCGTCGAAGAAGATTGACCCGCCGAGGATACGGCCGCCGGTGGACAGCAGGCCGAGAATGGCAAAGGCCGTCTGGGTCTTGCCCGAGCCGCTTTCGCCGACAAGGCCCAGCACATCGCCCTTGCGGACCTCAAGCGATACGCCTTTGACGACCTCGCGCCATGCATCGCCATCGGGATAGGCGACGACGAGGTCGCGTACGTCGAGCACGATATCGGGGTCCTGCGGCGGATTCGCCGTTGTGGCCGCCGTCGCCGGCGGAAGCTTCGGCTTGCGGTGGGTGGTCGAGCCGCCCGATTGCATGCGGTCGCGGATGGCATTGGCCAGCAGCACGAAGGATGCCACGGTGATCGCGATGGTCAGGCCCGGCCAGATCAGCGAGATTGGCGCGGTGAACATGTTGGCAAAGGCGTCCTGCAGCATGCCGCCCCAGGTCGGCACGGACGGATCGCCGAGGCCGAGAAATTCCAGCCCCGCCTGAATGACGATGGCAACGCCTGAAACGATGGAAACCTGAATGATGAGCGGCGCGCGCACCACCAGCAGGATGTGGCGCACGATGATCCTGATATCCGACAGGCCCGAGACGCGCGCGGCGTCGATATAGAGCTCGTGCTTGATACCCTGCACCAGATTGCGGGTCAGGCGGAAGAAGCCCGGCGACAGCAGAACGCTGAAAACCCCCATGGAGATGTAAATCGACGAGCCGAGCGACTGATAGAGCGCCAGCAGCACGATGATCGCCGGCAGCGCCATGAAGGCGTCGAAGATCCAGCTGGCGACGAGGTCGAACCGGCGGCCGTGATAGCCTGCGAAAAGCCCGGCGGAAACGCCGATCAGCCCCGAAACGCAAACCGCGATGAGCGCGCCAACAAGCGTGTTCCGGGCGCCGTAGATCAGCCGGCTGAAGATGTCGCGGCCCGAACCGTCGCCGCCCAGAAGATAGCCCTGGCCGGGCGGTGCATTGACCGAGAATATCTGAACCCGCGTCGGGTCGTTGGGGGCCAGCACCGGGGCGAAGATCGCCATCAAGATCACTAGGCCGAGCAGGATGATCGCCAGCAGGCCAAGCGGATTGCGAAGGACCGAAAGGAAGAAGCTTTCCCGTGCCGGGCCTTTGGGGAGCGGCAGCTCTGCGACGTTCGGATCACTCATGATACGCGCACCTTCGGGTTGAGCCAGGCATTGATGATGTCGATCAGGATATTCACCAGCAGCACCAGAATGATGAGGGTGACGACAATGCCCATCAGCATCGGCACGTCGCCCGCCAGAGCGGAGGTGACGGTGAGCGATCCCATGCCGGGGATCGCGAAGACCCTTTCGATGATTGCCGCCCCCCCGAGCAGGGCGATGAACTGCACCGAAAGCACGGTGAGCGCTGCGGGCATGGCGTTGCGCAGAACATGGCGGAAGAGGATCGAGCGCGGGCTGATGCCGCGGGCGCGCAGGGTGCGGACATAATCGCCCCTGAGCGCATCGATCACCGCGCCGCGAACCTGCTGCGAGGAGGAGGCGATGCCGGAAAAGGCGAGCGCGCCCACAGGCAGAACCAGCGAGGCAAGCCAGGCAGACGGTGAGGCGGAAAACGAGACATAGCCGGTTGCCGGCAGCCAGCGCAGGTTCACCGCGAAGACGATGACGAGCATCAGCGCCAGCCAGAAATTCGGCAGGGCGAAACCGATGACGCTGCCGACCTGGATCAGCCGGTCGGACCAGCCGCCACGCACCGCAGCCGTAATGCCGAGCACGGCGGAAAGGATCGCCATGAAGCCGACGGCGATGGCGACGACCGACAGCGTCACCGGCAGCCTGCGGCCGAGTTCGTCGCTCACCCGGGCATTCGATGTCCAGGAACGGCCGAGATCGCCGGTCACCGCGCTGCTCAGCCAGTCGCCATACTGGACCATCAGGGGACGGTTGATGCCCAGTTCGTCCTCAAGGGCGCGCACCTGTTCCTGGGTGGCATTCTCGCCCAGAAAATTACGGGCGACGTTGCCGGTCGCGCCGTACATGAGCGAAAAAGTCAGAAGCGAAATCGCGAACAGGAGCACGATCCCCGACGCGATGCGCCGGCTCAGATAGCCCAGCATACATTTTCCTCCTCAATGTCTGCCGCCGCGCTTGCCGCGCCGGCATCCTCCGGTGACATCCAGACTGGCCAGTCTAGACAAGGACGCTATACGTCGATAATGCAATTAGACCTGAAAGCAATGCGTGGAGTTTATTGCTCGTGCTCGATCAGATCACACATCTCTTTCGACTCCAGGCCATTATCGAGGAAGGCAGCCTGCGGCAGGCGGCCGAGCGGCTGCACATCACGCAGCCCGCGCTCTCGCGGTCGCTGGCGCAGCTGGAAAACTATTTCGGACAGCCGCTGGTCGAACGGCATGCACGCGGCGTGCGGCCGACGCTTTTCGGCCTGAAGGTGCGTTCGGCCTCGTTGCGGCTGATGCGCCAGTGGGAACTGACGGACGAGGAATTGCGGACCGAGGGGGGCGCAGGGCGCATCCATCTGAGAATCGGCGCGGGCCCGGTCTGGCGCACGGTGATCCTGCCTGAAGTGATGCTCAGGATGCAGCGCCGGTTCCCGAAAATGGTCTTCGAGATCCACCGCGCGCATCCCACCGATTCCTATGAGGATCTGAGCGAGGGGCGGCTGGACGTCATCCTCTCCGGCATCAGCGCCGAGAACCGCTTTCCGCGGCTGGTGCAGAAACAGCTGGGGGTCGTGAACAATCTCATCGTCGCGCGCGAGGGCCATCCGGTCTTCGATCGCGTCGATGCCGAAGGGCGCGTTCCCTCCGAAGCGCTGCTTGACTATCCCTGGCTGGTTTATACCGAATATCAGACCTACCGCGAAATCACGATGCACGCGATCCACGAGCGGCTTGGTCAGCCGCCCGAGATTGCGCTGGTCTGCGACAGCCTCAACACGGCGCTCGCCTCGCTGCAGCGGGGAGACTACCTGTCGCTGCTGCCGGAACCCATCACCATGGCTGCTGTTTCTCCACGGCTTGTGCCGGTGCCGGTGGGCCTGACCCGGCGCGAGGTGAAAATCGGCATGGTCATCCGCGAGGAGGCGGCCGGCTGGGAGCCGGTGCAGGCGCTTGGCGAGGCCAGCGGCGAGGTGTTGCAAGGGCTGTCGTTTTCCTGACGAAACGATGAAATCCCGAAAAGCGCACCGGCCTCCGCAGGGTGCTGCGAAGGCCGGTCTCCAGCATTTTTATCTGTAAGGCTTCACTCCGCCGGTCTGTAGAATTCCGGGAAGGTTACGACGTTGCCGGGGATCGGCTGTTCGATCACGTCAGGCGCGGTGATGCTGATCGCCTCCGGCCGGTACCATGGCGCATACCAGGCGTTTTCGACCAGATAACGGTTCACTGCCTGAAAGGCTGCGGGCTTGTCCGCCTCGCTGGCATTCTGTGCGGTGGCGAGCAGTTCCTGCATTTCGGGCGTGGTCGCGCCGAGCGGGTTCCAGGCGGAGTTCTTGAAGGCGAGCTTGAGCAGGTCGCCCCAGTCCGACTGGTTGCCGAGCCGGAAGAAGAACGCGCCGAACCGGCCATTGGTGATGTCGGCGATCAGCGCATCGGGCGATACCTTCACCCAGTCGACCTCGATCCCGATATCGTTGAGCTGCTGCTCGACGATCGGGTAATATTGCGCGAATTGCGGCGCATCGGGCATGGTCAGGGTCAGCCCGTCGCCATAACCCGCTTCCTCAAGCAGGGCGCGCGCCTTTTCCGGATCGTAGGGGTAGTAGTTCGTCAGCTCCGGGTCGTAGGAAATGCTGGTCTCGGGAAAGACCTGGTCGGAGACGACGCCGTAACCCTGTTCGACATATTTCAGGATTGAATCCTGGTCGAAGGCCATGTTGATCGCCTTGCGCACCCTGAGGTCGGCAAGGGCTGGATTCATGGTGCCATCGCGGTCGGCCAGAAAGAGGCCCTGCCAGTTGACCGGATTGGTGGTCACCGAAAAGCCGTTGGCCTTGGCATCGGCAACCGAGACGGTCTCGCCCGCGGCTACGTCTATCTGCCCCGATTTCAGCGCATTGATCCGCGCGCTGAGATCCGTCATCGGTGCGATGGTCATCGTATCGTAGGGGAAGGCCTCGGGGTTCCAGTAGTCGGGATTGCGCTGGTAGACATATTGCCGGCCGACCACGCTTTCCTTGGTGTCGTAGACATAAGGCCCCGTGCCCACGGGCACGTTGGCGGCCTCCTCGGTGCCGAGCGAGGCGGGGCTTGCCATGGCGCCGGCCACCAGCGTCAGGTTGCGCACCAGCGCCGGATCGGGCTCGGTCAGATGGATCACGATCTCGGTTGGCGAGACGATATCGTAGCCCTTGATCGACTGTACCATCCAGACGTTCTGTCCGGTGCCGGTGCGAAGCGCCTCGAGGTTTGCCCGCACCGCTTCGGCATCGAACGGCGTGCCGTCGGTAAAGCTGACGCCCTCGCGCAGGGTGAGGGTGAGCGCGGTGTTGTCACCGTTATAGCTCCAGTCCGTAGCAAGGTTCGGCTCGATCGAGCCGTCGGGCATGATCGTCAGCAGTGTTTCAAGCACCGGCGCCCAATAGGCCAGGCGGTTGCCGATCTCGATCTTGTCGCGGGCGAAAGTCGTGTTGTCCAACCGGTTTGCCAGCGCGATGACGTTGGAATCGTTCGGGACTTCGGCAATTGCCGATCCGAACGACAAAAGCAGGGCCGCCGAGGCGGCGGTCAGTAATTTGTTCATGTTCTCCTCCCAATTGGCGCCGGCGGCCCACGCTCCTCACGCAAACACCGGGGCGAATGCCTCGAAATATTACTACGCGCGACGCATGCATAGACAATGCAATAACTCCGGTGAGTGATACGCAAATATTTTCACCACGTCCTTCGGCACGGTTCGGAGCCATGCAGTGAATTTATCGTTGCGCGAAGTTTTCGCAATGTTGCGTGTTGCCGAACCGGTGCTATTTTGTCGGAGCTGATGGCCCGCGGTGAGGATGGGTCACGGCGGGAGGAGACATGCAAAAGACGGGACCGTTCCGATATGCTATGCGTCATTGACACGGTCGGCCCGCATTCCGGCTTTCTTGTCCGAAAACTTCAAACCTCATTCTGATTTATCGTCACGCGAAACCCGGCAAGCGGCTTCCAGCGCGCGCCGGGGCCGACGCAGATGCAATACCGAACGAAATTTTTTGAGGAGCCACATCCATGAATCTTGCCCACCTGGAAAAGCCGCCGTTTTCCCTCGACCGGGAGGCCATCGAATGGGTGCGCAAGACCTGGGAGGCGCTCGATGAAGAGGCTCGGGTTGCCCAGCTCTTCAATCTGCGTTCGAAGGGCTATGACGAAGATGAGCCGGAGCGCATCGCCCGCCTTGCGCCCGGCGGCGTGACGCGCTTTTTCGGCGAAGACGGCCCGGCAGAACGGGCGCGCCTTGAGGCCTTTCAGCGCGATGCCGCCGTGCCGATGCTGGTCAGCGCCGATCTCGAGGGCTCGCGCATGAGCCTTCCTTTCGGCACGCAGGTGCCCAACCCCATCGCCCTTGCGGCGATAGACGATCTTTCCGTCACCGAAGAGGTTGCCCGGATCATGGCGCGGGAAGCGCGCGCGGTGGGCGTCAACTGGTCGTTCACGCCGGTTCTGGACATCAACGCGGCCTGGCGCAGCTCCATCGTCGCGACCCGCGGTTATGGCTCCGATCCGGACGTGATCGCGCGCCATGCCCTGGCGCAGATCCGCGTCTTTCAGGAAGAAGGGCTTGCGGCAACCGCAAAACACTGGCCCGGAGAAGGGCATGACGACCGCGACCAGCATCTGGTGACCACGATCAATCCGCTGTCGGTCGAGGACTGGGAGGCGACCCATGGCCGTCTTTATCGCGAAGCCGTGGAAGCCGGGGTGATGAGCGTGATGACCGCCCATATCGCCTTCCCGGACTGGGCGCGCCGCATCGGCAAGGGAGACGGCGTCGAGGCGTTCCGCCCGGCTTCGGTCAGCGCGGCGCTCAACACCGACCTCCTGCGCGACAAGCTCGGCTTCAATGGCGTGATCGTTTCGGATGCAAGTCGCATGGCCGGACTTTCGGCCTTCATGCCGGCCGTCGAAAGCAAGGTTCAGATCATCGCATCGGGCGCGGACATGATCCTGTTTTCGCTCGATCCCGAAGGCGAGATGGCGGGCGTGCGCGAGGCCGTCAGAACGGGCCGGATCACGCCGGAACGTTTCTTCGACGCGGTGACCCGGGTTCTGGGACTGAAGGCGGCGCTTGGCCTTCATCGGCCCGCCGCGCCGCCGGCGTTCCCCGCACCGCGCGATGACTGGAGCCGACAGGTTTCGCGCCGCGCGCCGGTGCTGGAAAAGGACGTGAACCACACGCTGCCGCTCGACCCGCAGCGCCATCGCCGCATCCTGATGTTCGCCCCCGGCATCGTCGAGCCGATGCAGGGCCAGACCCTGCCGCTGGAACTGCCGGAACTTCTGCGCGCCGAGGGCTTCGCAGTCGACGTTCACCGCATGGGCGACCCGATTGACCCGTCGGGCTATGATCTGGCGCTCTATGCCCTTTCGGAGGAAACGCTGCTGACGCGCGGCCGGATTTTTCTCGACTGGGCGAAACTCGGTCAGGGCCTCGACGGCGCCATGCGCCGCCTGTGGCACGAAATCCCGGTCGTGATGATTTCCTTCGGCTATCCCTATTATCTCTACGACGCGCCAAGGGTCCCGACCTATATCAACGCCTGGGCGACGATGACGGCGATGCAGGAGGCAACGGTGGACCTGCTGCTGGGCCGCGCCGAGTGGAACCGCAAAAGCCCCGTCAACGCCTTCGTGTCTCCCGATTCATATTATTGAAGACGCTCTGGCCGTGCTCGGCGATGCGACCGCCATCGCATGTGAAGGTCGCTCGCGGCAGAAAACGTGCGGGCAACGGCGCGTGCTTTGATCAATGTCCTTTCCGATCTATTCGACGGGCTGAACATAGGTAAGCCGCGCATGGCCGACGGAACAAATGTTTTACACTTTTGAAGAATGAAGATCTTATGTCGTTCTTTTCTGCGACGGGCAAGGTCGCGACGATCAGGCCGAAGGGCAAAATGGCCCGGATCATAGCCGGTGGTTTGGCGCAACTCCAACCTGCTTACACTATTTGTTCTTTCGCAGATCTGGTATCCTGTTCGGTAGTGCTATGTTCACTCCTTCGAGGGTGTATTAATTGGTTAGCGACATCACGCGGCCAAGGCGATCACCACTTTCCCTTCGTCCATCATCGCCAGTATCTGGCAGAAATATCAGCCAAACGGCTCTGGTGGTGTCCCTAAATCCCTATCCTAGAGAAAAGTGCATGCGAAAAGGCGGTCCGATCTTGCTCAAATGAACGACTGTGAACGGTCCACAAAACAGTGTCCAAATCCTGCCCCCGCAATCAAGTCCATATTATCAATGATATCAAAAGCCCTCGCATAACCGCGAGGGCTTTGATCGTTCTGGCATCCGTACAACCACTAGCGAGATGCAGCAAATCCGCAATAGCGCTGACGTCCATTCGATTCTCGCTTGCTGCGTAAGGGCTCGGGTATCTATCGACGCCGCTATTGCGTGAAAGTTCTGCGAGGACGGTAAGGAGCTTGGCAGCAAAGCAGTCGCACTGACGCTCGGGAGGTCATAAAACAGCGCGCTATATCTGCCAGACGAAACGACTGATTAAGTTTTCTTTTCTATCACGTATGCTGTGTGACAGTTCTCAGATTGGTCTTCATCAGCATGCCTATTTCGCGTTATCCCAGCTTTCAACCGAAACCCGCAAATCAGATAGATACGGAAAACGCTGAGGCAGAAAGGGACCAGACCGCCGAGGTCTCGCGGCGCAATGCGGAAGCAGCGATTCTTGACCCGGAGCGTTTGCCGACATGGCAGCGTCCATTCGTGCTGGGGCCGAATGTGCGGTTCACCCGCACACCCCACAGGAAACATCCGGAGCCGGCAATGCCGGACGAAGCCGAGACGGAAGAGATGGTTTTTGGCCCGCATCTTCCTTCACCGGCGACCGTGCTTCAGGAGCGGATTGCAGAAGAACTGCCCGCCGCGCGCGTGGTTGCTTCCGACGAACAGCCTTGGAATGCGGAAGCCGAACAACCGCTGTCGGTGGTCGCGCCAATCGGCGAGATTGAGGCAGAAGAAGACACGGCGCCCTCGGCCCCCTGGTATCTTTCGAACGAAAGCGATACCGATTCGGCTCTGCCTGACGAAATCGATCATACAACCATACACGATGACCCGATGCTTGAGACGTCAAGCGAGACAAAGCGTGTGCAAGACGATTGCTTTTCCTATCTACCCGATGGGCTGGTGTTCGAGGTGATGGCGCTTGGCGGTGTTGAAACGCCTGGAGCGGAAAAGAGCGTGCAAACGGAACAGCCGGTCGAGACGGAACCGCAACAGGCCAAAGCGAACATATACGTAGCGCCGGCAACCGAGCCCGCCGAAGCGGCGCAAGTCGATCTGGTGGACCCGTCATGGACCGCGACCTCGAATGCCGTGGAAACCATTCTCGATGACAAGAAAGAGCGCACCGAAGACGGGCCATCTCCGGTTTCGCTCTACCGGCAGGTTCTGCTTTACAGCCCGATGCGGACTGCCGAAAGCACACCCGCGGACGTGCCGTCGGGACCTTCCGAAATCAACGAAGACGCAGATGATGTGCCGGACACCTGGGCCGTCGAGGACCTTGCTGATGATGAGCCGGACGAAGACATCGCTGCATTCATCGAAGAGGATGATGTCGAGATCGAACCGGAACGCGAGGCCGAACCGGAACACAAGGAGCGTACCGAGCCCCTCAACGTTCTGGCGGAGCATGAGGTAACCGACTTCGTTTTCCCGTCGATCGACCTATTGCAGATGCCGGGGTCGGATGAAGCCAACGAGTTCAGTCAGGAAGCGCTGGAGCAGAGCGCCGGCCTACTGGAAAGCATTCTGGAGGATTTCGGCGTCAAGGGTGAGATCATCGATGTCCGTCCGGGCCCCGTCGTCACGCTTTACGAATTCGAACCGGCGCCGGGGGTCAAGTCCTCGCGGGTGATCAATCTGTCGGATGATATCGCCCGCTCGATGTCGGCGCTTTCCGCCCGTGTTGCCGTCATTCCCGGCCGCAATGTGATCGGCATCGAGCTTCCGAACGAAGAGCGTGAGACCGTCTTTCTCAGGGAGCTTTTCGAAAGCCGCCTTTATATGACCACGGATTTCCGCCTGCCGCTTTGCCTCGGCAAGAATATCGGCGGTGAACCGGTTGTCGCCGAACTTGCCAAGATGCCTCATCTTCTCGTCGCCGGCACCACGGGTTCGGGCAAGTCGGTGGCGATCAACACCATGATCCTGTCACTGCTCTATCACCTGCGTCCGGAAGAATGCCGCTTGATCATGGTCGATCCGAAAATGCTGGAACTGTCGGTCTATGATGGCATTCCGCATCTTCTGACCCCAGTGGTGACCGACCCGAAGAAGGCGGTTCTGGCGCTGAAATGGGCCGTGCGCGAAATGGAAGACCGTTATCGCAAGATGTCGCGGCTTGGCGTACGCAATATCGATGGCTTCAACAAGCGCGTTGCCGAAGCCCGGGCAACCGGCGAAACCATCATGGTTTCCGTGCCCACCGGCTTCGACCGCACCACCGGCGAGCAGACCTTCGAGGATCAGGAACTCGATCTTTCGGCGCTGCCCTACATCGTCGTCATCGTCGACGAGATGGCGGATCTGATGATGGTCGCCGGAAAGGAGATCGAAGGCACGATCCAGCGATTGGCGCAGATGGCGCGCGCGGCCGGCATTCACCTGATCATGGCAACGCAGCGGCCGTCGGTGGACGTGATCACCGGCACGATCAAGGCCAATTTCCCGACGCGCATCTCCTTCCAGGTCACCTCCAAGATCGACAGCCGCACCATTCTCGGCGAGCAGGGCGCGGAATATCTGCTGGGCCAAGGCGACATGTTGCACATGAAGGGCGGCGGCCGGATTGCCCGCGTCCACGGCCCCTTCGTTTCCGACTACGAAGTCGAAAAGGTCGTCGACCATCTGAAGTCCCAGGGCACGCCCACCTATCTCGGCAGCGTCGTCGTCGACGAGGGAGAGGAGAGCGAAGAGGATAGCGCCGTTTTCGATGCAACCGACATGGCGAGCGAGGGTGATGATACCGACGATCTTTTCGCCAAGGCCGTCAAGATTGTCCAGCGCGACAAGAAGTGCTCGACCTCCTACATCCAGCGACGTCTGTCGATCGGCTATAACCGCGCTGCCTCGCTGGTCGAGCGCATGGAACAGGAAGGTCTGGTCGGGCCCGCCAACCACGTCGGCAAGCGCGAAATCCTCGATACAGGTGCCGCCGACTGACCCGGATTCCGGATCATCGAGGGACGGGGCACATCTCCATTCAACCCTGATCGTCAGCGTCCGGGCCTCACGGCAGGCGGACCGGCAGCGGTGCGGCAAGCACGTGGTCTTTCAGCCGCTGGAGCTTTGCTGTGTCAGGCCCGGAGGCACCGGCGGCGGCGATGCGGGACCATACGGCGCGGTAATAGAGCGTGGCCGTCAGCCGGGCGAAATCATGGGCCAGCGGCGCAGGGTCTTCGGCGGCCAGAACTTTGTCGCGCCACTGGTTCCAGATTTGCGCGAGCGCCGCGATTTCGGTGTCGCCATCGGCCAGTCGGTCGATAAGCGCCGTGAATGCGTCGGCCCCCGCGCCATCCTTGAAACGCAGGCCGCGGCCTGCGATCGTCAGCGCATGAATGCCGTTCGCGCCCTCGTAGATCGCGGTGATGCGGGCGTCGCGCCAGACCTGCGACAGGCCGTATTCGGTGAGGTAGCCGTAGCCGCCGAGCACCTGAATGCCGAGATCGGCAGCTTTGATACCCGCCTCGGAGGCAAACAGCTTGCACACCGGCGTCAGGAAATCGACCAGTTCCGGCTTTTCGCCAAGCGCCATCTCAACGAGCGCGATATGGCACATGGTGCGGCTGCCGAGCGCCAGCGCCTGCTGCTCGTTGAGCATGCGCCGGACATCGGAATGGTCGCTCAGAACGGCCGGGCTGCCATCCGCCTTTCGGCCCTGCCGGCGTTCGTCGGCGTAGCTTGCGGCGATATGGCCGGCGCGGGCAGCATGGGCCGTGCCCTGCAGCGCGACATCGATGCGGGCGTGGTTCATCACCGTGAACATGGCCTTCAGCCCTTCGCCTTCCACGCCGATCAGTTCGGCGGGCGCTGCGTCGAAAACCATCTGGCAGGTGGGCGAGGCGTGCAGTCCCAGCTTTTCCTCGATCCGGGTGATTTTTATGGTTTCGCCGGCGCCCTCCCGATCGCAGAGAAACAGCGAAAGCCCCCGGACGCCGCTTGCAGCATCGCCGGTGCGGGCCAGGACCAGATGCAGGATATTGTCGCTCAAATCCTGATCGCCGCCGGAAATGAAGATCTTCTCGCCGGAAAGCCGCCAATTGTCGCCGTCACGGCTGGCCCTGGTGCGGATGCGCCCGAGATCGGAGCCGGCATCCGGCTCGGTCAGGCACATGGTCGAAAGCGCGGCGCCGGCCGAAAGCGGCGCGATCCAGCGTTGCTGCTGGTCTTCGCTGCCGTAATGCAGCAGTGTCGCGATTGCGCCCGGCACAAGGCCGCAGACCATCTGCATGGCATGGTTTGCGCCGGAAAAAATCTCCGAAACGGCCGCGCCGATGACCGGCGAAAGCCCCATGCCGCCGAAATCCTCCGGCGCGGTCAGGCCCTGCCAGCCGCCCTCGGCCAGTTGAGCGAAGGCATCGCGGAACCCGTCCGGCATGACGACGCGGCCACCGACAAGGCGGCAGCCCTCGGCGTCGCCCACCGCGTTGAGCGGCGCAAGCACGCCTTCGGCGAAAGCCGCGAAATGACCGATGATCTCGCCGGCCAGTTCGCCGTCCCAGTCCGGAAGGCGGGATGCCCCGGCAACGGCGTCGAGCGAAAACAGGATATCCTCGACAGGGGCCTTGAATTCGGTCATCTCAGCTCTCGACCCCCAGCAACCGCATGGCGTTTTCCTTGAGGATCAGCGGGCGCACCTCGTCGCGAAAGGGAGCCTTGTCGAAGGCGTCCAGCCAGCGTTCCGGGGCGATCATCGGCCAGTCGGAACCGAACAGCATCTTCTTTTTCAAAAGCGTGTTGGCATAGCGCACCAGGATTTCCGGGAAGTATTTCGGCGACCAGCCGGACAGGTCGATGTAGACATTCGGCTTGTGGGTGGCCACCGACAGGCTCTCCTCCTGCCAGGGAAAGGAAGGATGGGCCAGAATGATCGGCATGTCGGGAAAATCGACGGCGACATCGTCGATATACATCGGGTCGGAATATTTCAGCCGCATGCCGTTGCCGCCGCGCATGCCGGAGCCGACGCCGGTCTGGCCGGTGTGGAACAGCGCGGGCTTACCGGTCTCGGCAATCGCCTCATAAAGCGGGTAGGCCATGCGGTCATTGGGATAGAAGCCCTGCATGGTCGGGTGGAACTTGAAGCCCTGAATGCCGTGGTTTTCGACGAGATCGCGGGCCTCGCGCGCGCCGAGCTTGCCCTTGGCCGGATCGATGGAGGCGAAAGGGATCAGGATGTCGCTTTCCTCGGCACAAGCCTCCGCCACCTCGTAATTATTGTAGCGCCGGTAGCCGGTCTCCCGCTCCGCGTCGACGGGAAAGATCACGGCGGCGATATTCATCTTGCGATAATGCGCCGCGGTTTCCGGAATGGTCGGCGGATGCGACCACGGGGCCTTGAAATATTTCGCCATCGCCGATTGCAGGTCGTCATAGCCGTCATCATGGTGGCAGCCGCAGGCCTCCTCGGCGTGGGTGTGAAAATCGATGGCGCGAACTTTGGAAAAATCAACCATTTCAGAAACCTTCAAACACGGATCAGGGCCGGATCTTCATTGTCGTAAAGCCGTTCGAGAAGGCCGGCCCGGCGGGTGATGATCTTGCGGATGTTGAGCGAGCCCTTGTCGGTGATCTCGCCATCTTTCAGGTTCGGCGGTTCCGACAGGATGATGGCGCGGGCGATGCGTTTGGCCGATCCCGTTGCCTTGCGCGCCAGAAGCCGCAGCTCCCAGTGAATGGCAGCCTGGAGATGCTCGTCGATGACAGCACCCTCGGATGTATTGCCGTCGTGCACCGCATCGGGTTTGGGAAAGACGAACAGGCCGATTTCGCCGCGGTCATGGCCGCAGACGACGACATCCTGCACCAGCCCGCGCAGAGCCTCCAGCGCATCGAGGCGCAGCTTGCCCGCCTGCACCCAGGTGCCGGTCATCAGTTTGAAGTCTTCTGACACGCGCCCGTCGAAGACGAGGCCGCGATCGGGGGCATCGGCATCGACGAAACGCACCGCATCGCCGGTGATCATGAAGCCTTCTTCGTCAAATGCCTGCGCGGTCTTTTCCGCGTCGTCGAAATAGCCGGGCATGATATTGATGCCCTTGACGCGAAGCTCGCAGCGCATCTCGTCGTCGGGCTTCAGCTTGATCTCGGTGCCCGGCAGCGGCACGCCGATCACGCCGGAACGGCCGATCTGTTCATGCAGCATGATCGTGGCCGGCGCCGTCTCCGTCATGCCCCAGGAAGAAATCATCAGCGGCAGGCGGCCCTGAACCTCCATCGCCATTTCTTCCAGACGCGTCCAGATGTCCTGCGGCAGCGATGCACCAGCGTAAAACAGCAGGTCGAGGTCCTGGAAATAGGCCCGGCGCAGGTCGCGGTCCGTCTCCATGGCATGCACCAGCATGGAAAAGCCGACCGGAACGTTGAAGGCGAGGTTGCCGGGATGCTGCTTGATATTCTCGATCGATGTCGGAAACGCCCTGGCGGTCGGCTTGCCGTGGTCGATATAGAGGCTGCCGCCATGGGCGAGCATCATGTTGACATTGTGCGAGCCGCCGAAAACATGGTTCCACGGCAGCCAGTCGCAGATTTTCGGCGGGCGCTCGCTGATGAAGGGCAGGACCGAGGCCATCTGGCTCTGGTTGGCGCACATCATCCTTTGCGTGGTCATCACCGCCTTCGGGTTGGAGGTCGAGCCGGAGGTAAACAGCAGTTTCGCCAGCGTGTCGGGGCCGACCTTTGCGTGGGCGGCTTCGAGATCGACGGTGCTATCGCCTTTCAGCAGATCGGCAAAGGCTGTGACCGGGCGCGGCGCGCCTTCGGTCTTGACCGCCACCACGGCGATATCGTCGAATTCCGGCCGTTCGAGCGCCTTGGCATAGCGTGCGGCATCGTCGACGAAGGCCAACGCCGGCTTTACCTTGCCGATGGCATAGGCGAGGCGGCCATGGGCTTCCTCGATCAGCGAATACTGTTCGGCCAGCGGCACGACGGGGATGCCGACCCACTGGGCGGCAAATGACAAAAGCGCGTGGTCGACGCCATTGCCGGACATGATCAGGATCGGCTTGTCCGGGCCTAGCCCCATCGCCAGCAATCGGCCGGCTATGGCGCGGACCATGTCGAGCACCTCGCCATAGCCGTGCTCGCGCCAGCCATCGCCGGAGCGTTCGGCCAGAAAGACGCGGGCTGGCGCCGCGGTGGCCCATTTTTCAAGCCATTCGCCTGTGTGGTTGACGACCGGATCGAGCGGCACATTCGATGTTGCGATCATCGTCCCGTCGGGGCGCGTCACGGTCCTGACCGAATGCGCCACCAGCGTCAGTTCCTTGTCGAGAACGTCCATTCTTCCTCCTCCGCGGGACAAGCCTCTCCTCAGGTCGGCCCCGCTCTGTTGCCGTCATCAGCCTGCCATGCAGATTTTCCGGAGCATGCCGCGCAAAAGCGCCTGTTCCTCATCGCTCAGGAGGCCGCCGAACAGCGTCGCCTCGTGGCCCTCGACGGCGGCTTTCGCCTTTTCCCAGAGACGTTGCCCCTTGGGAGTGGCGCGCAGCGCATAGGTGCGCCGGTCGCCGGGCACGCGGTTGCGCGAAATCAGGTCGCCGTTTTCCAGCTCATCGACCAGCACGACCATGCCGGATCGCTCGATCTTGAGGACCTGGCTGAGCTGGGTCTGCGAGATATCCGGGTTTTCAACCACGATCGACAGAACCGAAAAGGTCATCATCCGCAGGCCGAGCGGTTCGAGCACGCGGCGCATATCCTCCTGCACCAGCAGGAAGGCGCGCTTCATGTTGTAGCCGATGAACGCGCCGAGATAATCGTCGGTGGCGCCGGTTGCGGCTTTTGTCATGTCGTCTGCCTCGACGGGGTTCGGTTTTGCGTTCGTCATCGTGTTTCTTCCTGTCAGTTCGCCACCAGATCGACGAGCCAGAAGCTGAGCGCGGGAAAGGCGATCAGCAGCGCCACGCGGATCAGCTCCGATATCACGAACGGGATGGTGCCGCCGAAAATCGCCCTGAGCGGTATGTGTTTGGCCATTGATGAAATGACGAACAGGTTCATGCCGACGGGTGGGGTTATCAACCCCATTTCCACCACCACCAGCGTGATGATGCCGAACCACATCGCCGTATGCTCCGCCGTCATGCCGAAATCGAGCGCCATGATTGTCGGAAAGAACACCGGCACGGTCAGAAGGATCATCGACAGGCTGTCCATCACGCAGCCCATGATCAGATAGAACACCACGATGGCGAGCATGACGAGCATGGGCGAGAGGCCCGACTGGCCGAACCAGGCGGCGATATCCATGGGCATCCGGCTGAGCGCCAGCGCGACGTTGAAAAGATCGGCGCCGAAAACGATGGCAAAGATCATGGCGGAGGCGGCAGCCGTGTCGATCAGCGAGGCGATCAGGTCCTTCAGCCGCAACCCGCCGGTTGCCACGCCCACGACGAGCGTCAGGACAACGCCGACGGAGGCACCTTCGGCCGGGGTGAAGAACCCGCCATAGATGCCGCCGAGAACGACGGCGAAGATGCCGACGATATGCCAGATGCCAAGCGCCGCCTTTATGCGCTGGCGAAACGGGACCGGCGCGTGATCGGGCCCCTGATCGGGAAAAAGGCGCACGAAAACGGCAATGGCGATGCAAAAGCCGATCACCGCCATCGTTGCCGGCACGGTGGCGGCCAGAAACAGTTTCACGATGTTCTGCTCGGTCAGCAGCGCATAGATGATCAGCACCACGGATGGCGGGATCAGAATGCCGAGCGTGCCGCCGGCGGCCAGCGAGCCGGCCGAAAGCGCGCCGGAATAGCCATGCTTGCGCATTTCCGGCAGCGCCACCCGCGCCATGGTCGAGGCGGTGGCCAGCGAGGAGCCGGAAATCGAGCCGAACATGGCACAGCCGGCCACCGCCGCCATGGCGAGGCCGCCGCGAAAATGCCCGATCCAGGCATTGGAGGCGGCAAACAGGCTGGCGGAAATGCCGGAACGCGTCGCGATATGCCCCATCAGAATGAACAGCGGCACGATCGCCAGTTCGTAGGACATGAACTTGTCGACCCATGCGGTGTCGAGATAGAAAAGCAGGCTTGCGGGGCTGCCGAGCAGCATGTAGCCGCCCGCGCCGACGGCCCCCATGGCCAGGGCAATGGGCATGCGCAGGAAAATCAGTGCCAGCATGATGACGAGCATGCCGATGGCAATCATCGTGGGGTCCATCAGGCGGCCTCCCTGATGGTCTCATCCGTTGCCCGGCCAAAAAGATCGGCAGCGCCGGTAAGGGCCGCGACGAAGGCCGAAAGGCCGGTACCGAAGACGGCCGGAACGTAAATCATCCACACCGGAAAACCGAGAAGCATGGTCCGGTCGCCATAGGCATGAATGGTGGCAAGGCCGTGGGTCAGACGCCAGCAGATGATGGCCCAGCCGGCGGCAAACAGCAGCGTCCAGAAACCGTCGAGACGGCGCTGGCCGGCTTTCGGCATCCAGTCGGTGAAGATATCGACCATGACATGGCCCTTGGTGAACTGGCAAAGCGGCAGAAACAGCGAGGCGCAGGCGGCGCAGACCAGTTCCACGGCCTCGAAATCGCCGCGAAGGCCGCCGAAGCCCGTCATGCGCGCCACAACGGAAAACGAAACCATCAGGGCCGTGGCAAAGGCGGCAAGACCGCCGAGGCCGGCGCTTACCAGACATATCCGGTATAGCCAGAAGAAACGGGGGCTATGCGCCCCCTCATTTCCGTGTTCGGCCGGGACGTGTTCCGCCATGGGTCAGCCCTGATCCAGCAGTTCGTTGGCACGCTTGATGATCGCGGCGCCGTCATAGCCCTTGTCATCGAGCTTTTTCTGCCATTCGGCGACGACCGGCTCGGCGGCCCCGCGCCATTCGGCAATCTGGTCAGCCGGGATTTCGACGATATCGTTGCCGTTTTTCTCGACCACGCCCTTGCCCACGGCCTCGAACCTGTCGAAGGCGGCGCCCAGTCGCTGCGAAAGCGCCGGGCCGGAATGGTCATCGATCACCTTGCGCAGGTCGTCGGACAGTCCCTCATAGCTGCGTTCATTCATCACCAGCGCAAAGGTGTTGGAATAAAGCCCGCGCGCGCCCGGCGCCGGGGCGGCGGAAAACTCGGTCAGTTCCTGCAGCTTGTAGGCGGGAACCACCTCATAGGGCAGGCAGCAGCCGTCGATGACGCCGTTGGACAGGCCGACCACCATCTCGGTGACCGGGAAGAACACGACCTCCGCGCCCAGCGCGCTCAACATATTGCCCGTCGACTGGTTGGGCGCGCGGATCCGCATGCCGCTCAGATCGGCCTTCGATGTGATCGGCTTGCCGCGGGTATGCAGCTTGCCGCCGGCATGGGTGTGGAAGGCCAGCGGCTGCATGCCCCTGTATTCGGCCATGCCGTATTCGCGCATCAGCGTATCCATTGCCACCGATGTCTGTTCCGCCGATGTCACCATGAAAGGCAGTGCCATGGTTTCGGCAACGGGGAAACGGTCCGGCGTATAGACTGGCAGTGTCCATGCGATATCGACAATACCCTGGCGGGCCTGATCGACCAGTTGCGGCGCCTTGCCGCCGAGCTGCATGGCGGGGAATATCTGCAGTTCGATGGCGCCGCCGGACGCATCGGACAGTTCCTGCGCCCAGATTTCGAAGAAACTGCTCTGGATCGGCGCCATGGCCGGCAGGAAGTGATGCAGTTTGAGTGTGACTTCGGCGGCATGCGCATGTCTGATGAAGGCCGGCGCCGCCAGTGCCGCGCCGATGGTGGTCAGCGCCCTGCGGCGCGTCATTTTCATACCCTTGGTCATATCGGTTCCTCCCTTGAGACCGTTTGCCTGCAAGCATCGAGCAGCCCGCCGTCTCCCGTCGGCGGGTCTGCCGGTCTATCGAAAGACCGGCGCCCGTTTCTCCAGAAAAGCGCGAAGTCCTTCCTCGGCATCCGCACTTGTCTGCGAGACCGCCGCGCACAGGCTTTCGGTGAAAAGCCCTTCCGCGCGCGGCATTTCGGTGATCCGGCTGATCGCCTGGATCATCATGTAATTGGAAAGCTTCGCATTCTTCGCGATCCGCCCGGCAAGCTTTTGCGCCAGCGCCAGCGCCTCGCCTTCGCCGACGCTGTAATGGCAAAGCCCAAGCGCCAGCCCTTCATCGGCATTGTATTTGCGCCCGGTCAGCATCATTTCGCGCATCCGGTCGGCGCCCAGAATGCGGCCGACGCCGATGGTTGCGCCGCCGCCGACGAAAATGCCGCGCATGCCTTCGGGAAGCTGAAAGATGGTGGACGGTTCGGCAATGCGGACATGGGTGGCCGATGCCAGCTCCAGACCACCGCCGATGACTGCGCCGAACATGGCCGAAATCACCGGCAGGCCGGAAAACTGGATCATTTCCATGACCCGGTGCCAGTTGCGCGAATGATACATGGTGTTCTCGGCATCGCGGGCGACATGTTCGGAGAGGTCAAGCCCCGAGCAGAAATGGCCGGCCGTGCCGGTGAGAATGACGACGCGAACAGCCTCCGGCGGGGTGGAAAAGAACCGGTCGAGCGCATCGAGCAGTTCGTCGCACATGGCGTTGCGCTTTTCCGGCCGGTTCATGGTCAGCGTTGCCACCGGACCGTCGATTGCGATTTTCAGAATATCGGTTTGCGTCATGCCTTTTTCTTTTCGTTCGTGTCGCGTCATTTCGGCGGCATCCGCGCTGCCGCGTCGAGCCTGATGATGGAGCCGTTGAGCATCGGATTTTCGATGATCTGCGCGGCCAGGCGGGCATATTCGTCCGGCAGGCCCATGCGGCTTGGAAAGGGCACGTTTTTCAGGATTTCGGCGCGGACATCATCGGGCAGGCCAGCGCTCATCCGGGTCTCGAACAGACCGGGCGCAATCGCCATTACCCGAATGCCGAAACGGGCGAATTCGCGCGCGGCCGGAAGCGTCATCGAAGCAACCCCGCCCTTGGAGGCAGCATAGGCCGCCTGGCCGATCTGGCCGTCTTCGAAGGCGACCGACGCGGTGTTGATGATCACGCCGCGCGCACCGTCCTGGTCGACCGGCTCGGCCGCCGCCATGGCTCTGGCGGCGATGTTCATCACCGTATAGGTGCCGACAAGATTGGTGCGCAGCGTGCGCTCGAAGATATCGACCGTCAGCGCGCCGTCGCGCGGCAGAATGCGCGATGCCGTGCCGATGCCCGCGCAGGAGACGACAATGCGCGGCACGCCGATCTTCTCGCCGGTCTCCGCGACGATCGCTTCGATCCTTGCCGCATCCGCGACATCGGCGGCAAAGCCAAGTCCGCCGGTTTCCGCGGCAATGGCCTGCGCGGCCTCTTCCGAAAGATCGACCGCAACAATATGTGCGCCGCCTTCGGCCAGCCGGCGCGCCGTGGCCGCGCCAAGTCCGCTGCCCGCACCGGTGATCAGTGCCACCATGCCTTCGATCTGCATGAATTCTCCTCTGCTCCTCGCGGCAGATTAGAACGCCAATAAACTGTTATGTCAATGAACAGTTGTTCCGAATAAATAAAATTTGCTTTTTGGCAGATCATGCGTGATTTCTATCGGACGTCGCCGGTTTGTTTCACGCCGGCTGGCCCGGGCCTGGAGGCGGCCCTTGAAAGGGAGGAGACTGTCATGAAAACGCAAGTGGCCATTATCGGCGGCGGGCCATCCGGCCTGCTGCTTTCGCAACTCCTGAACCGACAGGGCATAGAGACCGTTATCATCGAGCGGGCCAGCCGCGCCCACGTGCTGTCGCGCATCCGCGCCGGCATTGTCGAATGGGGCGCGGTCGAGCTTTTGCGGGCGGCAGGCGTCGGCGCACGGATGGATGCGGAAGGCATTCCCCATGATGGCTGTGTATTGTCGGACAACGATCTTCAGGTGCGGATCGACTTCGAGTCGCTGACCGGCCGCGCGGTCATGGTTTATGGCCAGACGGAGATAACGGCCGACCTCTACGCCGCGCAGGATGCCATGGGAACGCCCATGTTTCACGGCGCATCCGATGTGGTGATCGACGATCTCGGATCGGCGCTCTCAACCGTCAGCTTCACGCATGAAGGCGTCCGCAAGACCGTGACATGCAGCTTCGTGGCAGGGTGCGACGGGTTTCACGGGGTGTCGCGGCGCACGATACCGCAGGAAAAACGGCGCGAATTCGAGCGCGTTTATCCGTTCGGCTGGCTCGGCGTGCTGTCACACACGCCGCCGGTGCATGATGAGCTTGTCTATGCCAATTCCGACCGGGGCTTTGCGCTGGCCTCGATGCGCCACGCTTCGCTGAGCCGCTATTATCTCCAGGTGCCGCTCACCGACAATGTCGAGGACTGGTCTGACGCCGCCTTCTGGGGGGAGCTGAAACAGCGTTTGCCATCGGATATCGCGGCCCGACTGGTGACGGGCCCTTCGATCGAGAAGAGCATTGCGCCGCTGCGGTCCTTCGTCTCGGAACCGCTGCGCTGGGGCAATCTCTTTCTTGCCGGCGACGCCGCGCATATCGTTCCGCCGACCGGCGCCAAGGGGCTGAACCTTGCCGCCTCCGATATCCACTACCTGTCGCAGGCGCTGATCGACAAGCTGAAATCCGACACCTCGGCGGGTATCGACGCCTATTCAGAACGCGCGCTGAAACGGATATGGAAAGCGATGCGCTTCAGCTGGCAGATGACCATGCTGCTGCACCGTTTCGATGGCGAGGACGCTTTTTCCGCGCAAATGCGCAGGGCGAGCCTCATGCATCTGTCGGACTCCGAAACGGCCCGCCGCGAACTGGCGGAAAACTATGTCGGATTGCCGTATTGACGATGCCTGTTGCTGTCGCGCTCCGTCTGTTTGAGGCGGCCGACGCTGCGGTTTTGCAAAGGTCGCAGCGCGGGTGAGGGGCTCTCACGGCCAAAACGAACAGGAAATCAGCTTGTTTGAGCGATCAGCGCCTTGAGCTCGTCCATTTCGCTGACGCTGAGATCGGTCAGCGGCGGGCGAACCGGTCCGGCGCGGCGGCCAATGGCCTCCAGCCCCGCCTTGATGATCGACACGGCATAGCCCTTCTTTCGGTTGCGCAGTGCCACCAGCGGGAAGAAAAATTCCTTGAGAATCCGATCGGTCGTTTGCTTGTCGCCCTTACGCAGCGCCGCATAAAAATTCTGTGCAAGCTGCGGCACGAAATTGAAGACGGCGGAGGAATAAGTGGTGACCCCGGCTGAATAATAGGCTTGCGCATAAAGCTCGTGCGTGGGCATGCCGCCGATATAAACCAGTCGGTCCTGGAGTTGAGTGGTGATTTCGATCACCCGGTCCACCTCGCCGTAGCCATCCTTGAAGCCGATGAGGTTGGGGCACATATCGGTCAGGCGCAAAAGGCTCTCGGCGGTCAGAACGATATTGTCGCGATTATAGACGACGACGCCGATGCCGACCGCGTCGCAAACCGCCTTGACGTGAGCGATGAGCCCTTCCTGCTCGGCGAACATCAGATAGGGAGGCAGCAGCAGGATGCCATCGGCTCCTGCCGCTTCGGCGTTTCTTGCCATCTCGACGGCCATTGCCGTGCCATAGGCCGCCCCGCCGACGATGGGCGTCCTGCCGGCGCTGGCCTTGGCGATCCGGGTGACGTAGGCAGCTTCATCGGGTGTCAGCGAAAAGAGTTCGCCGGTCCCGCCGGGCGCGAAAAGGACAGCGGCGCCAAAGCCGTCGAGCCAGTCGATATGGCTGCGATAGGCGTCCTCATCGATGCCGAGGTCCGGCTTGAACGTGGTGACGGGGAAAGACAGCAGGCCGCTACCCAAAGCGGATTTCAGATCATCGGGGGTCATGGAAATTCAATCCGGTGGTAAAAGCTGATCAGTAGGTTTCAAGGGCCTGGAGCAGGGCGGCGATGTAGCCGTAGCAATAGGCAAAGGCGACGCCCTGCGGGTCCCGGCCGGAAATGGTCGGCACATGATCGGGCATGATCATGTATTTGTAACCCACCTCTTTGTAGGTCTTGAGCGCGGCGGCCATGTCCATGTCGCCTTCATCGGGGAAGGTCTCCATGAAAGACAGTTTCCGGCCGCGGATATTGCGGAAATGCAGGTTGAAAATCTTGTCCCGGCTGCCGAACCAGCGAATGACGTCGTCGATCTCGTCGCGTGGGTTGTCCAGCATCTCGCCGACCGTGCCCTGACAGAAATTGAGCCCGTGATAGGGGCTCTCGCGCATCTGCACGAATTTCTTCAGCCCTTCGACCGTGCCGAGCACACGGGTGACGCCCTTGTAGCCGGGCGGGGTATGGGGATCGTGGGGGTGGCAGGCAAGGCGGATCCTGTTGGACTCGGCGACGGGGACGACGCGCTCGAGGAAATAATCAATGCGCTCCCAGTTTTCGTCCTCCGGCAGCACGCCAGCCATGCCGGGGGCGGCATTCTGGTCGGTCTTGTCCCAGCGGAATGAGGCATTCAGCGAGCCGCCGCGTCCCCGCTCGGCCGGTGTGCGCGGAATTCCGATCAGGTTGAGATTGTATTTGGCGGCGGGAATTCCGGCCTCGGCAAGGTTTTCGATCAAGGTGCAGATCGCATCGATCTGCCGGTCGCGTTCGGGGCCGGCCAGCAATATGTCCGGATAGGTCGCGGTCTCGATCGGGCTGGAGGGGAGGGGAAGCTGGATCATGTCCAGAACCAGATCGAAGGTTTCGACCTTTTCACGCAGCCGCAAAAGATCGTCCAGTGTCCATGAGCCGGGCTCGCCCGCTGGATCAGCGCATATGTGCTTTATGCCCAGCTGGGCCCAGACCCGATAATCCTCATCATCGCGCGCGGCGAGTTGGGTACCCAAATACATGTCATACTCCTCTTCCATCATATGACATAGTATGAATTATCAAACCTGTCGAGGCCTATCTTGACAATCGTCGATAACGCTTCTGGCTGCCGATCAGGTGGTCACGCATGGCCTGACGGGCCGCTTCCGGATCCTGGTCGGCAATGGCGTCCACGATAACCTGGTGTTCATTCAGGACTCCCAGAAGGTACTGCCGGTCTGTGGCGCTGGGCAGGGTGGGAAATTGACCGCGCGGTATGGACCGCTGACCGAATTGCTTGAGGGCATCGGGGAAATAGCGATTATTGGTGGCTTCGGATATCGCCATATGAAAGGCGAGATCGGCGTCCACCGTGGGTGCATCCGCCTCGATGAGGCGTTCCATTTCCTGGTTGGCGTTGCGAATGGCATCTTCCTGCTGGGCGGATCGCCGATAGGCCGCAACAGCAGCGGCTTCAGTTTCGATGGCAATGCGAAACTCAATCATTTCAAGTGTTTGCGGGATGCTTTGGATTTCGATTGGGGTGAGGATTATGCCGGTGTGGGGCAGGTCTTCGCTGACAAACATGCCCTTGCCCTGCACAGGCGTGACCAGTCCCGCCGAGCGCAGTTCGGCGATGGCCTCGCGCACCACGGTGCGGCTCACGGAAAACTGCGCTTCCAGTTGCGGTTCGGTCGGTAATTTGGCACCGGCGGGAAGATCGCCATTCTCGATCTTGTGCCGGAATTGCTCGACAAGGGCCTGAGCAAGTCTGGGCCTGCGGCGCCTCATCGTTTGAGCCATAACACTATCCTCTTTGAACCCTGTTCTCGCCAACTGTGCAACGTCTTCAGATGAACTATTGTCAATTCTTCAAAGATGCAATAGTCATAATACGACATACGACCAACGTCACATGTTGGTATTGTATATCGAGGAGGAGTATCAATGAAACTGTTTTCAACCCGATTCATTTCGGGCGCCGCTCTCGCTATGGCATTGTCCGTGGCGCCTGCGGCTTTTGCCCGGACGCCGGTCGACCAGCTGGTGATCGGCACCTCGCTGGCGCAGGTTCTTTCGCTCGACCCGCAGCAGGGCACGGAGGTCAAGACCCAGGAAATACTGGCCAACACCTATGACCGGCTGGTGCAGTTCAGCGGCGAGGAAGGCTATGCCATCCGTCCGCAACTGGCCGAAAGCTGGGAAGTCGATGATACCGGCATCACGTTTCACCTGCGCGATGCGACCTTTGCCTCCGGCAATCCCGTCATCGCTGCGGATGTGGTGTTCTCGCTGACGCGCCTGATCATGCTGGATCAATCGGCGGCGGCGAATTTCAAGAATGTGGGCTACACGCCCGAAACCATTTCCGATCTCGTCTCGGCGCCGGACGACAAGACCTTCCGCATCGAGATGACCGACAGCGTCATCCCCGAATCACTGCTCTATCGTCTGGCCGGCGGCACGGCGAGTGTCGTTGATAGCGCCGTTGTTAAAGAGCATGTCTCCAACAACGATTATGGCAATGCATGGCTGCGGACCAACACGGCCGGCTCTGGTCCCTATGTCCTGCGTCGCTGGACCCCGAATGATGTGGTGCTGCTCGAAGCCAATGAACAATATTGGGACGGTGCGCCGGCCATGCGTCGCGTCATCATGCGGCATGCGCCGGAGAGCCAGGCCGCCCGCCTGATGCTGGAACGCGGCGATATCGATGTCGCCAATGCGCTGACCGCACCGGATGTGCTGACCTTTACCGACAAGGAAGGGTTCTCCATCGATGAGGTCAAGACCGGCGGGTATTACGTCCTGTCCATGAATGCCGGCCGCGAGCCGCTGTCCAATCCGCTGGTGCGTGAGGCCATCGCTTACGGTATCGACTATCAGGGCATCGCCGACACGATCCTCGGCCCCTATGGCCGTCCGCGCAATGTTCCCGTGCCCGAGGATTTCGAAGGCGCGATCGATAATCCGGACTGGTCTTTCCAGCCTGAGCGGGCGCGTGAGCTGCTGGCCGAGGCGGGGTATGCCGATGGCTTCGATCTCACCTTGAAGACCATTGCCCAGACCCCGCGTGTCGATATGGCGACTGCCATTCAGGCCAGTCTGGCCGACATCGGCATCAATGTCAGCATTCAGCAGGGCAATGGTTCGGATATCGTCGCCTCGCACCGTGCGCGTGATTTCGATCTGCTCATCCCGCAGACCGGCGCCTTCATGCCGACGGCTCTGGGGTCGATCGACAATTTCGTCACCAATCCGGACAACGCGCTCGAAGCCAACAATGCCGGCAATTTCGTGTGGCGCTCGGCCTGGGATATTCCGGAGCTGAACGCGATGCGTAACGAGGCCAATGGCGAGCGCGACGATGCCCGCCGCCTCGAACTGCTGCGGCAGATGCAGGAAATGTTCATCGCACAGAAACCCGCCGTGCTGCCGATGTTCGAACGGTTCGAGCCCATCGTGATCAGTGAACGGGTTCACGGCTATGAGGGCCATCCCTGGTCATTGACCCGCCTCGACGACGTCACCAAGACCGAAGACTAAGCAAACCGGCCGGCCGATCATGACGGAATTTTCGCTCATCGAACTGGGCAAACGCCTGGGCCAGCTTGTGCTGAGCCTGTTTGTCCTGCTCGTCGTAACCTTCGTAATCGGTCGCGTCATGCCGACGGATCCGGTTGGTGCAATCGTCGGTGAACTGGCCGATCCCGCAGCCCTCGAGGCCATGCGGGCGCGGCTGGGACTCGACCTGCCGCTTTACCAGCAGTTCTGGATTTATCTGACGGGCCTGCTGCACGGCGATCTCGGCAATGCCATCCTGACGGGGAATCCGGTGATGCAGGACCTGCGGGCCGCATTCCCCGCCACACTCGAACTGGCAACGCTGGCGGTCATTCTCTCGACCCTGATCGGGGTTCCTCTGGGCATGACCGCGGCGTTTTTCCGCGATACCTGGATCGACCGGCTTGCCCGGATTCTCTCGCTGGTCGGGCATTCCATCCCGGTCTTCTGGTTCGGCATTGTCGGTCTGGTCATCTTCTATGCCAGCCTGTCCTGGGTTGGCGGCCCGGGGCGTGTCGACATCTATCTTGAAGGTCTTGTGGAGCCGCGCACTGGTCTGCTGCTGATCGACAGCCTGTGGGCTGGCGACTGGGAGGTTTTCCGCAGCGCGGTTCACCACATCATTCTGCCGGCTGCAATCCTGGCCTATTCCGCCATGGCCTATATCACCCGCATGACCCGCAGTTTCACCCTGGAACAGCTCAATCAGGATTATGTGGTCGCCGCCCGGGCCAAGGGCGCATCGAACTGGCGCATTCTGGCCGGGCACATCCTGCCCAACATCGCCGTGCAGCTTGTTACCATCCTTGCCATTTCCTATGGCGGCCTGCTTGAGGGGGCCGTGGTCACCGAGATTGTGTTCTCGTGGCCCGGTATCGGTCAATACATGACCAATGCCCTGATGATCGGCGACATGAATGCCATTCTGGCGACCACCCTGATCATCGGCGCCATTTTCATGATGCTCAATTTCCTGTCGGATCTTGCCTATCTGGTTCTTGATCCGCGTACACGCGAGGTAACCTCGTGACCACCACGACTATTCAATCTCCGGCCCATCAGGCCTTCACGCGTCTTGTCACCGGCTTGCGCAACGCGCTGTCGAAGCTCTCGCAGGAGCCGGTGGGCATGTTCGGCTTCCTGTTTCTGGCGTTGCTGGCGGTCATCGCCATCCTTGCCCCGCTGATCGCCCCCTACAGCCCCACCGCGCAGAATCTCGGTCAGGCGCTGTTGCCGCCCAGTGCGGCACACTGGGCCGGTACGGACGAATTCGGCCGCGACATCCTCTCGCGTCTGATCTATGGCACCCGCATCACGTTCCAGACCGTTCTGGCCGTTTCCTTCATCGTCGGCCCTCTGGGACTGGTTATCGGCATTGTGGCCGGCTATATCGGCGGCAGGACCGATGCCGTTCTCATGCGCATTACCGATATCGTCCTGTCCTTCCCCTCGCTGGTGCTGGCCTTGGCATTTGCCGCAGCGCTGGGCGCCGGTCTGGGAACGGCCATCATCGCCATTTCGCTCACGGGCTGGCCGGCCATTGCCCGCCTCGCCCGGGCCGAAACCCTTGTCGTGCGCAACACCGACTATGTTGCCGCTGCCCGCCTTTATGGCTCCTCTCCGTTGCGGTTGCTCGCGCTCTACATCGCGCCCATGTGCATCCCCTCGGTGGTGGTGCGGCTGACCCTGAACATGGCCGGTATCATTCTCACCGCTGCCGCTCTTGGTTTTCTGGGCCTTGGCGCCCAACCGCCGGCGCCGGAATGGGGCGCGATGATCTCCAGCGGCCGGCGCTTCATGCTGGACAACTGGTGGGTCGCCGTCATGCCCGGTATCGCCATTCTGCTTACCAGCCTGGCCTTCAATCTGGCCGGCGATGCACTTCGTGACATATTGGATCCCCGCCATGCCCGCTCCTGATCCTATCCTATCCGTTCGCGACCTGTCCGTTCGTTTCGGCCGTTCCAGTATCGTGGCCGTCGACGGCGTCAGTTTCGATATCGGTGCCGAGCGCGTCGGGGTCGTGGGAGAATCCGGCTCGGGCAAGTCGACCATGGGGCGCGCCATCATGCGGCTCCTGCCGCCATCGGCGGATGTTGCGGCAAGCCGGCTTGATTTCGAAGGCGCGCCCGTTCTGACGCGCAGCGAAAGGCAGATGCGTGGCCTGCGCGGCAACCGCATGGCGCTGATCATGCAGGACCCGCGCTATTCGCTGAACCCTGTGCTTTCCGTCGGAAAGCAGGTCGCCGAAGCCGCCAGGTTGCATCAGAAGGTGGGAAAGAAGGCGGCCTATGCACGCGCCGCCGAAATGCTCGAACGTGTGCACATCCGCGATGTGGCGCGCACCATGGCGCTTTATCCGCACCAGATTTCCGGTGGCATGGGGCAGCGCGTCATGATCGCCATGATGCTGCTGGCAAAGCCAAGGCTGGTGATTGGCGACGAGCCGACATCCGCGCTCGATGTCAGCGTGCGTGGCGAAGTGCTCTCGCTGCTCGACGAGATGGTGCGGGAGAACAATTCCGGCCTTCTGCTGATCAGCCATGACATCCGCATGGTGGCCGCTTTCTGCGAACGTATTCTGGTCATGTACAAGGGGCGCGTCGTGGAAGCGCTGACGCGTCTGGAAGATGCACAGCACCCCTATACCCGGGGTCTGATCGGCGCGATGCCCGATCCGCGCCATCCGGTCCGCCGGCTGGCGACACTGGATCGGGCGGCCATTGAAAAAGCGGAGGCATTGTCGTGATCGAGGTCACTGAGCTTAACGTATCGTTCGGTGCGCGCGATGCCCGCAAGCATGTCGTGAAGTCTGTCTCCTTTGCCGTGAAGCAAGGCGAGACGCTCGGCATTGTCGGCGAATCCGGCTGCGGAAAGTCGACGGTTCTGCGCTCGCTCGCCGGTCTGGATCGTCACTGGGAAGGGCGTATTGCGCTGGCCGGACAGCAGGTGAACAAGACCCGCAGCCGCGAACAGCTCGCGCTTGCCCAGATGGTATTTCAGGATCCGTTCGGCTCCATTCATCCGCGTCATCGTATCGAGCGGGTTCTGGCCGAGCCGATCCGGGCCATGGGGCGCGGCAGTGGATGGAATCTGGTCGGGCCCGCACTGGAACGCGTCGGTCTGCCGGCGGCCTTCGCCGAGCGCTTTCCGCATGAACTCTCCGGCGGCCAGAGGCAGCGCGTGGCCATTGCGCGGGCACTCATGCTGGAGCCGAAAATATTGCTTCTGGATGAGCCGACCTCGGCACTCGATGTTTCGGTGCAGGCGGAAATCCTGAACCTGCTGGCTGATCTGCGGGACGATCAAAGGCTGACCTATGTGCTGGTCAGCCACGACCTGGCCGTGATTGCCCATATGTGCGATCGTGTGCTGGTCATGAAGGATGGCGCCTTCGTGGATGACCTTTCCAGACAGGATCTGGCAGCCGGCATCACCCATCATCCATACGCAGACAGCCTGTTCGCGGCCAGCTATCTTTGAACGATGTTGCCGGGCGACAGGGTCTGATTCCGCTACATCTTGAAGGTGATGCCGGCATCGTCGGGGGTGTGCGGCATCAGCATCTCGATCGACAGGATCTGCTCGATATGATGAACGCCGGGCGCGATGTCGTGGCGAAGAACATGTTCGACCACCATGGCGGCGATCAATGCCGTGATGCGCGCTTCCTTGCGCCCTTGCATTTTCATCCTCCGCACGAGCCTTTGACCGGCCTTCGTGCCGTGCACCTCGACGCTCAGCGCCGTACGATCGGACCCCAGACGCGCATAGGGCGTGAGCGCCCGGAACAGCCGCGTCAGCATGGCGCTGGCGGCAACGCGGCGCAGGACAGCGAACATGATTCGGCTCAATAGCGGGGTGTCGAACGTCATGAATGTCTGCACGTCTGCAATCGTAAGCGTTCGGCGCAGTACGTGCTGGTCGGCGAAATCGAACGGAAGGACGGGATATTGGCGCGGCGGATCGCCGAAGGGGAGATGTTCGATCGTCCCCGCTCGCGTCTTCCTGAAATTGTGCAGGGTCCAGTCAATCGCCGCGGGGCCGTGAGCGTCGCCAATGCCCAGCAGAATGCCGATACGGGCGCTTTCGATCGTGTCCAGCTCCGCCGCCGCTGCCTTGACGAGCAGATTGGTCAGACCGGGTGCCAGGCCGACCGAGAGCACGGCACGGCCGCCATTGGCGCGGGCGAGGCCTTCAAGATGTTCGATCCGGCGGAAGAAATCATCATCTGCGGTGATGTCCAGATAGACAAGCCCACGTTCCAGAACCGCTGCGGCAAAGCCGGTGTCGGCCTGATCCTGTGGCGCCTCTCGGCCGGTCCTCAAAGCTTTTCGCAACTGTCGAAGGGACTTTCCGGCATCACCCCGAAAGTCCTCACCGAACGGCTCGCAGCGCTGACGGACAAGGCTCTCGTTGAACGGTCGCAGGGCAAGGGCTTTCCGCGCACGACAAACTACGAACTGACAGAACGAGGAAAGGAACTGGCGGCCCAGCTCCGCCACTTCTACCACTGGGCAGCCGCCAACCCGCTGTCGGCGGACGAAAGGTGAATGCCTGAAGCCTCTGCCAATGGCGCTGACAATGATGGTGTTCGGTGCGTGCGGTTTTCCTGAAATCAGCTTTCCTGCGTACAACTTTTCCTGTGCGCGCCGATGGCGGAGCGGGCGGCAAGGTCCTCGCATTTTTCTCTGGAATAGCCGAGTTCTTCCATCAGCACGGCCTGCGTATCCTCGCCCAGAAGCGAAGGTGCGGAGGCATGGCCTGTCGCTTTGCCGTCAAAGAGGATCGGTCCGCGCACGACGTCGAGGTCGCCGATCTCGGGGTGGTGGAGCGTTTCGACCAGTCCATGCGCCTTTACGTGGTCCTGTTCCAGCGCCTCTCCGATTGAAAGAATCGGCGCGTTGGGCACGTCGAATTCGGCGAGTTTTTCCAGCCAGTAGGCGGTATCGTTTTGCATCATGCGTTCGTCGATGATCGGTTCCAGCAGATGCCGGTTTTCGAGACGGGCTTGATAGAGGGCAAAGCGCGGGTCCGCGATCAAATCCTCGCGCCCGAGGCAGCGGGCGAAATTGTGCCAGAACCGCTCCGTCAGGCAGGCGACAATGACATAGCCGTCCGCTGTCGGGAACGAGCCGTAGGGCACGATGCTCTGATGTTTCGTGCCGACCGGCTGCGGGCTTTGCCCCGTCAGAAAATAGATTTGCGACAGATAGCCCTGCATGGCGATCAGGCTGTCGAGCATGGCCACTTCGACATGCCGTCCGTGCCCCGTCACGTCCCGCTCATGCAGGGCGGCGAGAATGCCGAACACGGAGAAGATGCTGCCCGCCATGTCGCCGAGCGGCAGGCCGAGCTTGTTGGGCGGCTGGCCCGGTTCGCGGTTGACGCTCATCACGCCAGAAAGGGCCTGGGCGACGATGTCGAAGGCGGGTTTGTCACGATGCGGGCTTGTCGCGCCGAAACCGGAAATCGAACAATAGATCAACCCCGGATTGTCGGCCTTGAGTGCATCATAGCCGAGGCCGAGGCGATCCATGACGCCGGGGCGGAAGTTTTCCAGAACGATATCGCTTTTTGCCGCCAGCTCGCGGGCGATCTTCGCGCCCTCAGGCGTCTTCAGGTCGAGGGCGACGCTTTTCTTGGAGCGGTTCAGCGCGATGTAATAATGGCTCATTCCGCCCTTGAACGGCGGAAAGCCGCGCGTCTCGTCGCCCTTTTCGGTCGGCTCGATTTTGATCACCTCGGCGCCGAGATCGGCCAGCACCATGGAGGCGTAGGGGCCGGAGAGGATGCGCGAGAAATCGAGAACCTTGATGCCCGAAAGCGGGCCCTCAGGCTTGTTTTTGTGTGTCATTCGCCCCTCCCTTTCGTGCGATCTTCATCACGGCTGTCGCCAGCGCGACGGTTCGCTCCCCCTCGTGCACCGTCGCATCGACAAACATCATCGACCCCGATGTCTGCCGCACGTCTGCACTGGCCTCAAGGCGCGCGCCGGGCCTTGCGCTGTCGGTAAAGCGCGTGCTCATCTCGACCGTCACCACCGGCGCCCTGCCGGCCGCGTGCCACGCGACAAGCGCGATCGCCTGGTCGACAAGGCCGGTAATCACGCCGCCATGCACCAGGCCGAGGGCGTTGGCATGCGCCTCGCCGGTTTCAAGCGCATAGGTGAAGCCGCCGTCCTGCCGTCGCCTGGCATAAAGCGGCCCGATGCCGGCCATGAACCCGCCTGCATTCAGGGGCTTCCAG
The DNA here is from genome assembly GCA_003001975.1 of Martelella mediterranea. GTDB lineage: Bacteria > Pseudomonadota > Alphaproteobacteria > Rhizobiales > Rhizobiaceae > Martelella > Martelella mangrovi. The sequence goes on along the minus strand of PVUG01000003.1, from coordinate 258,673 downwards.
CCGTTCTCCTCCCGAAATTCCGTCAAATTCAGCTCCCAGTCGTTATGTCCATCTGTTCGATTTCGCCGCGTACGGCCAGAAGGGCCTCGGCGAGTTTCGGTATGTCGTCGTCCTCCAGACGCTCGGTGATGCCGATCGCCACCAGCGAGCGGATCATCTGTCCCTTGGCGTTGAAGATCGGCACGGCGACAACGGTGACGCCGGAAATATAGATGCCGCGATCAACGGCATAGCCGCGCTTCTTCGCCTCGCCGATCTCGGCAAGCCAGTCTTCGAATGTCGGCGGATGGTCCCAGATCAGTTTTTCGAACTTTTTTCGAAGGGCATCCTCATCCATCGGGCCGAAGGCCGCGAACAACCGCCCTGTTGCCGAAATCAGGATCGGAAAGCGGGAGCCAAGGTCGACCTGCAGGCGGAAGGGCAGGGACGATTGCGACAGCGCGACCACCACCATCTGCCCCGGTTCGGCCAGCTGTGTGGCGATCGCGGTGACGCCGAATGTACCCGAAAGCGCTGAAAGATGCGGCTGCACGAGCGTCGAGAAGGTGTTCTTCTGAAGCGCCGAGCGGGCCAGCGGCAATATGCCGATTCCAATCGAATAGCGTTTCGTCTGCGTGTCGAATTCGACCAGCCCCTCATCCTGCAGAACCCGCAGAATGTGAAGGCATGTGCTCGGGATCAGGCCCAGTTCGCGGGCAATCGGGTTGACGCCGGCCGGTTCGCTGCTGCGCGCCAGAAAGCGCAGGATCGCGATGGCGCGGGTCACCGCCGGCACCTGTCTTTTGGTCGTTTGTCCGTTTTCGTCTTCAGCCATTCCGGTTCCTCGGGCATGTTATTTCATTGTCTATATACAATAATAATAACATATTGACAATAAGCTAGATGGTTCTCTACCTTTGTCAATGAGCACTGCGGCTGAACAAACCGTGGTGGAGGAATTGGGAGGAGAGCTGCATGGTCCGGTTGACGGATTTCACGTCCTATGCGGATGCGCAGAAGCACTACAGCAAGGAAGCGCTCTGGGCGCTGTTCGATGGCGACCGGGCGCATTTCAACATCGCGCATGAGTGTATCGATCGACATGCCGACGCCGACAGGGTCGCGCTCAGGATTGCCCATGCCGACGGACACGACGAGATCATCACGTTCGAGGAAATCGCCCGCCGTTCGTCGCAGATCGCGCATTTTCTGAGAGACAAGGGCATCAAGAAGGGTGACCGTATCGCCGTGATGATCGAGCCGTCTCTGCCCTTCTATGCGGCGATCTTTGGTGCGATGAAAGCGGGCGCTGTGGCGGTGCCGCTGTTCACCCTGTTCGGGCCCGATGGCATCCGTCTGCGGGTGAACGACTGCCAGCCGAAACTGTTCTTCACCAACGCGGACAAGGCCGGTGACGCGCGCGAGGCCGGGGCGGAGAACGTGACCGTCGCCGACCATGACCTTCTGGCCAGCCTCGATGATCTTCCCGTTCGGTTCGACTGGGAGACGGCCGGTGATGACCTTGCGGTGCTGCAATATACATCCGGCACGACACGGCTTCTGCCGGCTGCGGTCGAACACAGCCATCGCTCCATCGTCACGCTGATGGTGGCCGCGCTTTACGCCACCGGCATTCGCCCCGGCGACCGCTTCTTCTGCCCGTCATCGCCGGCCTGGGGGCACGGGCTGTGGCACGGCACGCTGGCGCCGCTGGCGATGGGCGTTTCGACCGGAACGTTTTCCGGCAGGTTCGATCCGGTGCGGCTGTTGAAGGCGCTGCATGATTTCAAAATCACCAATCTGACGGCCGCCGCCACGCATTACCGGATGATGCGCAATTCCGGCGCGGCGGAAGATTTCGATTACTGTTTCGAAAAGCTGTCCTTTACCGGCGAGCCGATCGACAGCGAGACGGCGGCCTATGTCGAGCGCGTGTTCGGCACCAAGGTGCGGTCCATGTACGGCACCACCGAAATCGGGGTGATCATCGCCAATTATCCCGGTGCCGACGATCTCGAGGTTCGCGACGGAGCGATGGGCAAGCCGGTTCCCGGCGTCGAGGTGGCCGTGCACCGGCCCGATGGTACGGATTGCGATCCCGGCGAAACCGGCGAACTGATGGTGCTGAAGGGCGGCAATTGGTTTCCCACCAAGGATCTCGGGCGCGTCGATGAGGATGGCTATTTCTATCACGGCGGCCGCGCCGACGATGTCATCATTTCCGCCGGCTGGACGATTGGCGCGGTCGAGGTCGAGGACGCGATCCTCAGCCACCCCGCCGTTGCCGAATGCGGCGTGATCGGCACGCCCGACAGCGTGCGCGGTCAGGTCGTCAAGGCCTACATTATTTTGAAGGGTGAGGAGGAGGACGGGCTGAAGGAGAGCATTCAGGACCATGTCCGCGCCCGGCTCGCCCGCCACGAATATCCGCGCCAGATCGCGTTTGTCACCGAACTGCCGAAGACGCAGGCCGGCAAGGTCAACCGCAAGATTTTGAGGACGCAGGACCAGCAGAACATGGCCTCCGCCCGTTAGGCGGCAGCGCGCAATCATCTTCCAAGGAGGAAAGATATGAACGAGATGGTAAGGAAGTTTCCGAAGATCACCGAAGAGGGGCTTGATGATCTTCGCCAGCGCATCGGCGTGAAGATCGAGAAGACCGTTGAGCCTTGGTGCTACGAGGCGACGCGCGACAATATCCGCCATTATGCCCACGGCATCGGCGACGACAACCCGCTGTGGTGCGATCCGGATTATGCGAAGAAGACCCGATATGGTGATGTGATCGCGCTGCCGAGCTTCCTGTTTTCCACCAGCCGGATCATCTCCGGTTATGTCGGCGGTCTGCCCGGCGTGCACGCCATGTGGTCGGGCGCCGACTGGAACTGGCACAAGGTCATTCCGCGCAACACCGAATTGCGCACGGAAGCCTATCTGAAGGACCTGATCGAGCAGGATACCCGCTTTGCCGGCAAGGCGATCCAGCAGATCTACCACGTCGATTTCTATGATGCGAAAACCGGCGATCTCCTGGCCGATGCCGATAGCTGGTGTTTCCGTACCGACCGCGATCAGGCCCGCGAAAACGGCACGAAATATACCGAGGCCCGCGAACGCGGCCGCCGCGTCTACACCCAGGACGAACTCGACGCCTATTACAAATATTACGAGGACGAGAAAATCCGCGGCAGCGAAACCCGCTACTGGGACGATGTCAACGAGGGTGACGAACTGCCAGTCATGGTCAAGGGGCCGATGACGGCCACCGGCTTCATTGCCTATGCGCAGGGCTGGGGCGGGCTTTATATCCGCGCCAACAAGCTGGCCTGGAAATTACAGCAGAAACACCCCTCCGCCGGCATCAAGAACCGTTTCGGCATTCCCGATTGCCCCGAACGCGTTCACTGGGAAGAGGAATTCGCGCTCGAGGTCGGAGCGCCCGGCGCCTATGATTATGGTCCGGAACGCGCTTCGTGGCTCACCCATCAGGTGACCAACTGGATGGGCGATGACGGTTTTCTGCGTCAGGCGAAAAGCCAGGTGCGGCGTCACAACCCGGAAGGCGATATCATCCTGATTCACGCAAGCGTGGCGCGCAAATATGAGGAGAACGGCCGCCATCTCGTCGAGATCAAGCAACGCGCGGAGCAGCAGGACGGAGAGCTCTCCGCCATCGGTTCTGCTATCGTGGAACTGCCGAAGCGCTGACGCGCCGCAGGTGATGCAAGGCCGCCGTCAACCATCTGGGAGGTAAGGTTGAACGTTCTGGGACACATTCTGAAGACCCTTGAAGACATCCTGCATGTGCTGGGATGTCTCGGCCTTGTCACCGTGGTCGTTCTGATCAACGCGGATATTCTGCTCAGGCTCATCTTCAGCACGCCGGTGCAGTTTCAGTTCGAGTTCACCGAACTCTACCTGATGCCCGCTCTGGCCACCCTGTCGCTCTCGCGTGTGTTTCGCGAGGGCGGGCATCTGGCGCTCGATTTCATGCCCGAGCGTCTGCCCGGATTGACGGGCGCGGTGATCGCGAAACTCAGATTGCTGCTTCCGGCGGCATTCTTCGCCGCCGTCACCGTCATGTCCGGGATTTTCGCCTTTCACGCCTTTGCGGCGAAAGACGTTGAATATGGCGTGTACGACTGGCCGCTCGGCTGGGCCTATGCCGTTGTCCCGTTGGGATGCGGCGTTCTGGTTCTGCGGTTGCTCTACGACGCCTGCCAAAGGCAGGCACAGGAGCAGATGTCACTGTAACTTCATTCAAGGGAGGAGAATGAAATGACCATAACAGCCAAGATTTTTGCCGGCGTGGCCAGCATGCTGGCTCTGAGCGCTGTCGGAGCGCAGGCGGAAACGCTGAGCCTCGGCGATTTCCAGTCCACCAACCATATCGTGTCCGTCGAGGGCACGACGAAGTGGATGGCGGCGGTCGAGGAGGCGACCGGCGGCAAGATCGACTTCAATCATTTCCCGTCCGAGCAGGCCGCCAAGGCCAAGGCGCAGCTCGATGCGGTGAATAACGGCATTCTCGACGCCGCCCTCATCGGCGCGTCCTATCATGCCGAAACCTTGCCGCTGAATTCGGTTGTTGGATTGCCCGGTTATTATGGCTCGGCCGTCCAGGGCACCAAGGCGCTGCAGGCCATGCTGGCCGAAGGCCCGCTGCGCAACGAAGTGCTGGCCGCTGGCGTGACGCCGATTTTCGGTTTCGTGCTGCCGCCCTATCAGGTTCTCGCCAAGGACCGTCTCGGCGGCCCGGCCGACTGGGATGCGCTTGACGTCAGAACCTCGGGCGCGACACAGGCGATGACGGCGCGCAGCCTCGGGGCCGTCGGCATTTCGATCCCCGGACCGGAAGTCTACACCGCCGTCGAGCGCGGCCGTCTGGATGCCGTGCTGTTTCCGCTCGCCTCGGTGCCCGGCTACAAGCTGAACGAGGTCGTCAGCCATATCTCCACCAACGGCTCCTTCGGCGGCTACAGCTTCATCATGGTGGTGCGCAGCGATCTGTTCGACGGCCTCGACCCGGATGTGCAGGAAGCGATGATCTCGACCGGTAACGATATCGCGCTGCACGTGGCCGAGGCGCAGGATGACAGCGTGGGTGAGCTTATCGCGCAATGGAAGGCTGACGGTATCGACACTTACAGCTTTACCGATGAGGAACTGGCCGCCTTGCGCGAAGATATGGCGCTGGTGACCCAGGACTGGGTCGAGCGGATCGGCGGCGACAGGACGCAGGACGTGCTTGAAACCTACACCGAACTGACAAGCCAGTAAGCATTCGTCCATCATCCATCCAACCCGGCCTGCAGCCGCTTCCATGCGCGGTTGCGGGCCACAGGGAGCTTCCGCCCGCACGATGCTGACTTTCCTTGTCATCTCCGTTCTTCTGGCCCTGTTCATGGTCTTCCGGATGCCTGTCGCCTTCGCCATGGGGCTTGCGGGCTTTCTGGGGCTGGCCGTCCAGCTCGGTCCCCGGCCTGCGCTGGCGGTCCTGCAGCGGAGCTTTTTCGACAGCACGTCGTCATTCATTCTCGTGGCGATCCCGCTGTTCATCCTGATGGCCGAACTTTTGACGGCGGGGCAGGTGACGCGGCGCGCCATCATCGCCTGCCAGAGCTGGATCGGCCATGTGAAGGGCGGGCTTGCCATGGCCACCATTGCCGCCTCGGTCATTCTGGCCGCCCTTGTCGGCAGTTCCACCGCCTCGACGGCGGCGATGGCGGCCTCCGCCTTTCCGGAGATGCGCAACCACAATTATTCGCAGCGCCTTGCCGCAGCCGTCGTCTCTGTCGGCGGTACACTGGCCGTCGTCGTGCCGCCCTCGATTGTGCTGGTGGTCTATGGCGTACTCACCGAAACCTCGATCGGCAAGCTGTTCATCGCCGGCATCGTGCCTGGCCTGCTGACCGCGACGGGCTTCGTGATCGTCATCAAGCTGATCGCGCATCTGACCGATCAGGCCCCGCGCGGCGACGGCTTCAACCTGAAGAAGGCGGCGAAGGACAGTCGCTACGTTCTGCCCATGGGCGCGCTTCTTATTCTGGTGATCGGCGCGATCTATGGCGGGCTTGCCTCGCCCTCGGAGGCCGCAGCGCTCGGCGTCATGGGTTCGCTGATCATCGTCATTGCCCAGCGCACGATCAGCATGACGGGTTTCTCCAGCTCCGTCTCACGCTCGGTCAAGGCCACGGTGATGATCGTCGCCATCGTCGCCTGTTCGGCGATCTTTTCCAACTATCTGGCCTTCACCCGGATCACCCATACGCTTCTCGACTTTGTTGCCACGACCGACATGCCGCGCGGGCTGATCATGGCGATCATCATCGTCACGCTGCTGATCATGGGCATGTTCATGGACCAGCTCGCAATCCTGTCGCTGGCCATGCCGCTGGCCTTCCCGATCGCCCTGGCGCTCGACTTCGACCCGGTCTGGTTCGGGATCGTGGTGACCAAGACCGTCGAGATCGGCCTGCTGACGCCGCCGCTCGGGCTCAATGCCTATGTCGCCGCCGCGCAGACGGGTGTGCCGCTGCGCAAGGTTTTCCTCGGCGTTCTGCCGTTTCTCGCCATGGAGATGCTGGTGCTGCTGCTTTTGCTGTTCTTCCCGCAGATCACCCTGTGGCTGCCAAGCCTGATGGTGCGCTGAAGGCCACTCGTCGCGGCATGTCGCACCGACAATAACTGTCCGTCTGACAGGAGATGAATGAATGTCGATACTGAAAAGCGCGGTGTCTTCCACGACTGCGGAATTTGCCGAAAACCGCGCCGCCATGGAAGCGCAGGCGGACGCAATCCGCGCGGAGGCCGAGCGCATCATGCAGGGCGGCAGCGAGGCATCGCGGGCGCGCCATCATGCCCGCGGCAAGCTTCTGCCGCGCGAACGCGTCGCGGCGCTGCTGGACCCCGGTTCGCCCTTTCTCGAAGTCGGCCTGTTCGCCGCCAGCGGCCATTACAACGACGAAGTGCCCGCCGCCGGGGCGATTGCGGGCATCGGCAGGGTTTCCGGCCGTGACTGCATGATCCTGTGCAATGACGCGACGGTGAAGGGCGGAACCTATTTTCCGCTGACGGTGAAAAAACATCTGAGGGCGCAGGAGATCGCCGAGGAAAACGCGCTACCCTGTATCTATCTGGTCGACAGCGGCGGGGCCAATCTCAACAATCAGGACGAGGTTTTCCCGGATCGCGATCACTTCGGCCGCATCTTCTACAATCAGGCCCGGATGAGCGCGAAGGGCATTGCCCAGATCGCGGTGGTGATGGGCTCGTGCACGGCCGGCGGCGCCTATGTGCCGGCGATGAGCGACCAGACCATCATCGTGCGCAATCAAGGCACGATCTTCCTGGCCGGCCCGCCGCTGGTAAAGGTCGCGACCGGCGAGGAGATCGATGCCGAAACGCTGGGCGGCGGCGATACCCATACCCGGCTTTCCGGCGTTGCTGATTATCTGGCCGATGACGACCGCCACGCGCTGGCGCTCGCCCGCGATATCGTCTCCCACCTTGCACCGGTTCCCGCTTCCGGCATTGCTGAAAGGCCGGTCGCCGCGCCGCTTTATCCGGCGGAAGACATCATGGGCGTGGTGCCCGCCAACGAGAAGACGCCCTTCGATGTACGCGAGATCATCGCCCGCATCGTTGACGGTTCCGAGTTTGCCGAGTTCAAGCCGCGCTACGGCACCACGCTCGTCACCGGCTTTGCCCATATCGACGGCGTGCCGGTCGGCATCATCGCCAATAACGGCGTGCTGTTTTCCGAAAGCTCGCTGAAGGGCGCGCATTTCATCGAATTGTGCTGCCAGCGCCGCATTCCGCTTCTGTTTCTCCAGAACATCACCGGCTTCATGGTCGGCTCGAAATACGAGGCGGGCGGCATCGCCAAGGATGGCGCGAAATTGGTCACTGCCGTTTCCACCGCTTCCGTGCCGAAGATCACCGTCATCATCGGCGGCTCCTATGGCGCGGGCAATTACGGCATGTGCGGGCGTGCCTTCGGGCCGCGTTTCGTGTGGATGTGGCCCAATGCCCGTATCTCCGTCATGGGCGGCGCGCAGGCCGCCGGCGTTCTGGCCAATGTCAAACGCGCCGGCATCGAGGCGCGCGGCGGCGAATGGCCGGCGGCCGAGGAAGAGGAATTCAAACGGCCGACGCTGGACATGTTCGACCGTCAGGCCCGGCCGCTCTATGCCTCGTCCCGCCTCTGGGATGACGGCATTATCGATCCGCGCTCGACCCGCGATGTCGTGGCGCTGTCGCTGCGCGCCACGCTCAACACGCCCGTCGAAGACACGAAATTCGGCCTGTTCAGGATGTGACGATGCACGCTTGTTTCAACAAAATACTCATTGCCAATCGCGGCGAAATCGCCTGTCGCGTCATCCGCACCGCCCATCATATGGGGATTGCGACGGTTGCCGTCTATTCCGATGCCGACCGGCACAGCCTGCATGTGGAAATGGCAGGCGAAGCCGTCCATATCGGCCCGTCGCCCGTCGGGGAGAGCTATCTTGTCGGCGAAAGGATCATCGCCGCCGCGCTTGAAACAGGCGCGGAAGCGATCCATCCGGGCTACGGTTTTCTCTCGGAAAATCCCGATTTCGTCGAGGCGGTCGAGGACGCCGGTCTCACCTTCATCGGCCCGTCCGCCGCTGCGATCCGGGCCATGGGGCTGAAGGACGCGGCCAAGGACCTGATGGAAAAGGCAGGCGTGCCGGTGGTGCCGGGCTATCAGGGAAGCCGGCAGGAGCCGGGTTTTCTGGCGGAGGAAGCCGCACGGATCGGCTATCCGGTGCTCATCAAGGCGCGTGCCGGCGGTGGCGGCAAGGGTATGCGCAAGGTGGAGCGCCGGGAGGATTTCGCCGAGGCATTGAAGTCGGCGTCCCGCGAGGCCGCAGCCGCTTTTGGCGACCCACATGTGCTGATCGAGAAATACGTCACTGCGCCGCGCCATATCGAGGTGCAGGTGTTCGGCGACAGCCACGGCAATGTGGTGCATCTTTTCGAGCGCGACTGCTCGCTCCAGCGACGCCATCAAAAGGTGATCGAGGAGGCTCCGGCACCGGGCATGAGCGAGGCGGTGCGCGCGGCAATGACACAAGCCGCGGTCCGCGCTGCCGAGGCGATCGGCTATTCGGGCGCCGGCACGATCGAGTTCATTGCCGATGGCTCCGGCCCGCTTCGTCCCGATGGTTTCTGGTTCATGGAGATGAACACTCGCTTGCAGGTCGAACATCCCGTCACCGAAATGATCACCGGCATTGATCTCGTCGAGTGGCAGTTGCGGGTGGCCGCCGGTGCGCCCCTGCCGCTGTCGCAGTCCGGCATCGCGATGAACGGCCACGCCTTCGAGGCGCGCCTTTATGCCGAGGATCCGGCAAGGGATTTCCTTCCCGTTACCGGCCGGCTGGAGCATCTGGCCTTTCCGTCCGAGGGTCGCTTCGACACCGGCGTGCGTACGGGCGATACGATCACGCCCTTTTACGATCCGATGATCGCCAAGGTCATCACCCATGGCCCGGACCGCGCATCAGCATTGGCGCGATTGGCTGATGCGCTTGATGGGACTCATGTGGCGGGAACCGCAACGAATGCGGCCTTCCTGTCGTCGCTTGCCCGGCAGACGGATTTCGTCGCGGGGGCTTTCGATACGGGACTGATCGAGCGTGAGCTGGCGTCTCTGACGGCAGCGGCTGATCTTCCCGAGGTCCACGTCGCACTGGCGGCCATTCTGGCGCTCGGCATCGATCCCGCAGCGCCGCATCTCGGCTTTCGGATCTGGGGCGGGGCGTTTCACGATGTTCGCCTGTCTGCCCGTAATCGTGCGTATGAGCGCTGCCTTTCGCTTGCGCAGGGCGGAGCGATGAGGCTTTCCGGTGGTCCCGAAGCCGTCACGCTCAACGATATCGCCATTGGTGAGGCAAGCATCTCCGCCCGCTGCGGCGAAACGCGACGGCATTTTGAAGCGCGCTTCGTCAGGGTGCCTCAATCGGACGGGCTGCTGGTTTCCGTTCATATGAACGGCCGGGCGGAAGATTTCGTGCTGGTCGACGAACGCGGCGGCGCGGCGGCCATGGCCGACGAGACCGATGCCGTGATCGCACCGATGACCGGAACCATCGTGCAGCTTTCGGTCTCAGTCGGCGACATGGTCGAGGCGGGTCAGAAACTCGGTGTCATGGAGGCGATGAAGATGGAGACGGCGCTTGTCGCCCCACGTTCAGGCCGCGTGGCCTCGGTGGAATGTGCGGAAGGCGCGACGGTCGAAGATGGCGCCGTGCTGGTGACCTTCGAGGAGGAAACGCCATGAGCGAGCATGTCCGCATCTACGAGGTCGGGCCGCGCGACGGCCTGCAGAACGAGAACATGCTGATCCCGGCCGACCGCAAGATTGAACTGATCGACCGTCTCTCGCGTGCAGGATTCGAAAAAATCGAGGCGACAAGCTTCGTTTCGCCCAAATGGGTGCCGCAACTGGCCGACGCGGAAGCGGTGCTCGCCGGCATCAAACGCAGGCCGGGGACCAATTATGCAGCGCTGACGCCGAATATGAAGGGCTACGAACGGGCGCTTGCAGCAGGCGTGGATGAAGTCGCCGTCTTCGCCTCGGCGTCCGAAGGCTTCAGCCAAAAGAACATCAACTGCTCGATCGCCGAAAGCCTCAAGCGCTTCGAACCATTGCTGGATGCGGCGAAATCGGATGGCATGCGCGTGCGCGGCTATGTCTCCTGCGTGATCGCCTGTCCTTACGACGGTCCGGTTGCGCCAGAAGCGGTGCGCGATGTGGCCGGGGCGCTTTTCGACATGGGCTGCTACGAGATTTCGCTGGGCGACACGATCGGCGCCGGAACGCCCGAGACCGTCTCGACCATGCTGGAAGCGGTCCTCCCAGGCCTGCCGGCCGACCGCCTGGCCGGCCATTTTCACGATACGCACGACAACGCGCTCGACAATGTCGCGGCCGCGCTTGATCTGGGTTTGCGGGTCTTCGACAGCGCCGTCGGCGGGCTTGGCGGCTGCCCCTATGCGCCGGGCGCCAAGGGCAATCTGGCGACGGGGCCGCTTGTTGCGTTTCTGGAGAGAGCCGGTTTCGACACGGGTATCGATCGTGATGCGCTGGCAGAGGCCGAGCAATATCTGCGTTCAATCACCAAAGCATCAGCCTGAGGGAGGCCGGCCATGTCCGACGCATTCGAAACCATCTCATTGAGCATTGATGCCCGGCAGGTCGCGACCGTGATGCTGGCGCGGCCCGACAAGCACAATGCCATGAACGCGACCATGATCGCCGAGCTTGCCGAGGCCGCATCATGCCTCGCCGACAATGTGGATGTCAGGGCCGTCGTGCTGGCGGCCGAGGGGAAAACCTTTTGCGCCGGCGCAGACCTCAACTGGATGCGCGCGCAAAGAGACAAGGATCGGGCCGGCAAGATCGAGGAAGCGCTGACGCTGGCGCGCATGCTCAAGCTCTGGAACGATCTGCCGAAGCCGGTGATCGCGCGGGTGCAGGGTGGCGCCTATGGCGGCGGACTCGGCCTGATCGCCGTCAGCGATATCGTGGTAGCGGAGGAGAGCGCCCGGTTCGCGCTGACCGAAACCCGCCTCGGCCTGATCCCGGCCACAATCGGCCCCTTCGTCGTCCGCAAGTTCGGTGAGGCCTTTGCCCGTCAGGTCTTCTTCAGCGCCCGGCCCTTCGGTGCTGATTTCATGCACCGCGCCGGCGCCGTTGCCCGGGTCTGTTCGGCAGGCGAAATCAATGCTGCCGTTGAAGAAGAACTGGAAGCCTGCCTGCGCTGCGCCCTCGGCGCCGTCGCCGCGGCTAAGGCACTGTGCCTATCTGTCTCCGGCATGGATCCAGCAGGGGCAATGACGTTTTCCGCCGAAGCGCTTGCCGACCGCTGGGAAACCGAGGAAGCACAGGCCGGAATCGCCGCCTTCTTCGCCAGCCGAAAGGGGTAAGGCGCTTATTTTCTCGGCTTGGTTCTGGCCACAAAGCAGTGCCCGAAATCTCACCTCTGCAACCCCATAACATGAAGGTTGCGGCTTGAAACTCAGCGGTAGCATGAACAAAACATATGCTGTGCTCAGCCATTATCCGCTTAATATCCTGATAGCCGATCTCATATCGTCAACATTAGCGCATCGCTGCTTATCTCACTAAGATCGTGTACCTTTGAGAACCCAAAACGTTGCACCAAAACCGACAATATTGTTGTTTTTGAATTGTTTTGATGGGACATCGCGCGGATTGCATAAACCGGCGATCACGAAGCGTTGCTTGAAAAACATGGTGTTTGTGCCAAACTTTGAGTGCATCGGACGCAGGCTCAGGTGGCGGGTCGGGTAGACAGGATCTTAGGTATGGCCAAGGGTGCAACCGCAAAAGGAAAAAGCCGCGCGGTTGGCAGGCCCGCACGGATTTCCCGCGATGATATCGCGGAGGCGGCGCTTATCATCGGTCTCAATGACGTCAAGATGAAAACGGTGGGGGAGCGGCTTGGTGTTGATCACTCCTCGCTCTACCGGCACGTCAACGGGCGCGGCGATATCATCTTTGCGGCGATAGACCGGGCGGTTGCCAGGCTTGACTGGGAACGCGATTCTCCGGACTGGCGCGAATATCTGAAATTCAGGGCCGAGGCCGTCTGGGCGCTGTGCCGTGCAAATCCCGGCCTTGCCGCCGCTTTGCAGGCCATGGAGACAATCCCGCCCGCCGTCGTGGCCGGATATGCCCGCATCTGCCATCGGCTGGAGGAACATGGTTTTGCAAGGGAAGACGCCGTCCTTGTCGTCGACAGCATCATGGATATGACCGTGGACAGTGCGTCCCGCTGGGAGCAGTTGCTGGAAAATGATGGCACAGCGGCAGACCGTATGCTCAATTCCATGGACACCGGTGGCGACGGGGAAAACGCGCGCTATGGTGCGCTGATGAAAGAGCTCATGAGCGGCGATCCCGAAGAATGGTGGCAGCGCAAGCTCAGCCTGCTGATAGAGGGGGCTGCGGCTTTGCTGGTGCGGAACCGGTAAGAGAGCAATGTCATATCCGACTGTTTGGTCGGTCCGCGCAGCCTGCGACAATCAAGACCATTATGAAGCGGAATAGCCGCCCCATGGCAAACGTCTTGTTTGCCATGATCAAACATGGCTGCCCGGAACCGGGAGGGCCTGAATATAAGTCACAACCAAATGTGATTGGTATCAAGATACCGGCTTGCTTAATTAGCAACAAAGTGTTTCAAATGTGGCGGCCTTCTGGCAGGGCATTTTTTTACAGGAAGATTAGGAGCAGGGCAGGACATGAGCGAAGCGACGAGGGGTGGGGGACGCCCGATGTGGCGGTGTTTGGCGCGAGGCCGCTTTATTGCGGGCACGGCGCTGAGCGGAATACTTGGCGTAACCGGAGTGGCCGGTTCTGCCCTGGCTCAGCCTGCGACGTATGATGTCGTGATCGATAGCGTTGTCACGACACCGTTCGATATGGACACCTATCATTCTGGCGGGGGAACCATGCTGGTGGAGAAGAACGGTGCCATCTCTGTTACCAGTAACACGGAGAACGCGGTCAGTACGGGGGCGGGCAATCCCTGGACGTTCCAGATCGATGGCACCATTCGCGCGGACGGGAGAGCCGGTGGTATCGCTTCCCATGCGGATGACACGATCCTTGTCGGGACGAAGGGCGTTATCGAATCTCTCGTTGGCGGTTCGCCAATTTACTCCGTCGGGGGCGTTACCGTCGAAAATGCCGGGCGCATAACGGGGAGCGAGTTCAGCATTTTCCTTCCCAGCGGCGATCTTTCGGTCACCAATAAAGCCGGAGCCTCAATCGAGGGCACCGTACAGATGGGAACGGCGGCAACCAGCACCATCGACAATTCGGGCAGCATGCAGGGCCTGAAGCAGAGGAGCGCCCTCTATCTTCTGGGCGATGCGACCATTTACAATCGTCAGGGGGCGACAATGGCCTCGGACAGCACCGTGGTCGATGTCTATTCCGGTTTCGGAACTTTGGAAAATGCTGGCGCGATCACGTCAGCCAACGCTGTCAACTACGCGACCGCCGGCGTCAGATTCTTCCAGTCAGGCACCGTCACCAATGCACAGACGGGGCGTATCTCTGCCGATTATGGCGTGTGGCTCGGCAACGGCTCGGCGATGGTGAGCGACAAGGCGACCCTGACAAACAGCGGCGCGATCGCCGGTGCGGCAGGCCACGGCGTCGTGTTCTGGGACCTCGACGAGGCGAGCCTGACCAATACGGCGACGGGAACACTGGAAGGCGCATCTGTCGGAGCGTATTTTCTCGGCGTGAAAAATGGCGACGTTACCAATGCCGGCACCATTCGGGGAAGCTACGGGCTTTATCTGAAGCATGACAGTCTTGCGCCGACCGGCCATGTGAGCATCACCAATTCGGGCACGATCGAGGGAACCGGCTCATACGCCCTCGCGAAGACCAGCGGCGTCAGCTACGACCTGACGCTCGATACCGGCTCGAACCTTATCGGCAAGGTCATGGCCGACAGCGGCGACACGCTGACGCTCAAGGGCACGGGCAGCGAGGACGAGGACCTGAAGGGTTTCGGTGCGCTCACCATGGCGGGAAGTGAGTGGACGCTGTCCGGCGGCGTGCAGGCCGACACGCTCGACCTGACGTCCGGCGTTCTGACGCTGAACGGCGCGGATATTTCCTTCGGAAGCATCGACATCGCCAACGCGGCAAAGCTCGTGGTCAACGGCAGCTTCTCGACGCCGGCGGCGATGACGCTTGCCGGCGGCGCGCGGCTTGGCGGCACCGGCACCGTCGGCGCGACCACCGTGAATGCCGGCGGCATTCTCAGCCCGGGCAATTCCATCGGTACGCTCAATGTCACGGGCGACGCGACCTTCAACGCCGGTTCGGTCTATGAGGTCGAGGTCGATCCGGCGGGAACGGCAAGCGACAGGACCATTGCGACCGGAGCGGTCGTCATCAATGGCGGTACGGTGCAGCAGATCGGCCTTGCCGGCAGCTACAGTCCGACGGCGACCTATCGCATCCTGGAAGGCGGCACGGGCCTGACCGGTTCCTTCGACAGTGTGATATCCGACTATGCGTTTCTGGACGCATCGCTCGCCTATGACCGCGATAACTACACGGTCGACCTGACGCTTTCGCGCAACGACATCAGTTTCGCCGACAAGGTCAGCACCGCCAACCAGCGCGCCACCGCGACCGCTACCGAGGCGGCGGGGCTCGGCAATCCGGTGTTCGATGCCGCTGCCGTTCTGCGGGACAATGCCGCTGTGCTCGGCGCGGCGTTCGACAGTCTCTCCGGCGAGGTTCACGCCAGCCTGCAGTCCAGTCTCGTGGAAGGTGCCGGCGTGTTGCGCAACGCGGTCAACAACCGCATGCGCTCGGCTGAAGCCGGCGGAGCCGCTCCGGAGGTCCCTGTGCTTGGCTATGCGGCCACGGCAGATACGCCGGCAGACGCGGTTCTGGCCGGCAATGCACCTGCATTGGCCGATCGTTGGGCGGTCTGGGGCGAGGGTTTCGGCTTCTGGAACCGCACGGACGGCAATGGCAATGTGGCATCGGTCGATGCCAATACGGGTGGCTTCCTGATCGGCGCAGATGTGGCGGCTCTTGAGGCCACGCGCGTCGGCGTGTTCGCAGGCTATGGCCGCACGGATATCGACGTGTCCGGTCGCGGTTCGAGTGCAACGGCAGATAGTTATCACCTCGGCGCCTATGGCGTCAGCGCGTTTGACGCAGGCGCCGGCCTGTTGTCGCTGCGCGGCGGCGCCTCCTACAGCTGGAACGATATCGAGAGCGACCGGACGGTTGCCGTCGGTTCGCTTACCGGCACGCCGACGGCAAGCTACAGTGCCGGAACGGCCCAGGTCTTCGGCGAGGCGGGCTGGGGCTTCGATGTTGGATCGGGCGTGATGGAACCTTTTGCGGGCCTTGCCTGGGTGGGGCTCGATACCGACGGCTTTACCGAGAACGGCAGCGCTGCGGCGCTGACCGGCCAGTCTCAGGACATGTCGACGCTGTTTTCGACGCTGGGTGCACGCGGCTCGACGAATGTCGAACTCGGCACAATGCCGCTTGAGCTCTCCGGGGCGCTCGGCTGGCGTCATGCCTTTGGCGACGTGACCCCGCTGACCACCGCAAGCTTTGCCGGTGGCGCGCCGTTCACGGTCGCGGGCGCGCCGATTGCGCGCAATGCCGCACTTCTGGAGGCAGGAGCTTCGTTTTCGTTGACCGACAATGCGAAACTGTCTTTCGGATATGAAGGGCAGTTTGGCGAAGACACCCGCGAGCAGTCACTGAACCTGCGTCTCTCCGCCCGGTTCTGAGGTGCCCGACGCCCACGAGGTGACGTGAATTGAAAAGGCCTCGCCGCCGGACTGGACTTGTTTCATAAAGGCGGAGAGGCAATTGAAAAGCCTGCAGCGCCAGTCGGCGGTGCAGGCTGTCACGCACAGCCTGGCCAACAATGCGGCGCGTAAAAACGTCAACGGCGACAGCAACCGCATGCTGTGTTCACGGACCTTGAAAACTGACCTCACGCGTCGGTTTCCAGTTGCGGGCTGCTGCTCGTGCCGCCATCTCCATCATCCTCGATGCCATCGAAACGGCGCTGGTTCTGTTCGATAAGGTCGGTGTTGCTGGCCGACCAGTGACAGAGCGCAAACAGCGTCGGAATCAGCGTTCGTCCCAGTTCGGTCAGGCTGTATTCGACGGCCACCGGATTGCGGTCGGCAATCACGCGGCGGCTGACCAGTCCGTCCCTTTCAAGCCCGCGCAGCGTCACCGTCAGCATGCGTTGCGAGATGGATTCGATCTCCCGGCGCATCTGATTGTAGCGTTTGGGGCCTTCAGACAGGATCAGGATGGTCAGTACCGTCCATTTATTGCCAACCTTCGATATTGTCGGGGAAATTTTCTCGCAATCCCCGGGTACACTCATGTTCCCTAGCTTCAAAAAAGTGCCTCCTTGAGCCGGTTTCAGCTTCCCATTAGGAAGCAACGCACCAAAAGTTCCTTATAGGAGATATCGTAATGTGTGAACTTTGCAAGGCCGGGATGAACCTGCATGGCGCGTCGACTTCGCGCCGCAATTTTCTGCGCGGCGCGTTTGCCAGCGCAGCGACGGCGGCATTCCTGCCGGCTTTCCTGTCGCGGCCGGCTGCGGCCCAGGAAATGCCGACGGGCGTGGGCGAGGCCGGTCGCCGCACTCTGATCAAGGGCGGCCATGTTCTCAGCCAGGACCCGGCCATCGGCGATTTCACCGGCGACGTCCTGCTGGAAGGCGCGCGGATCCTCGAAGTTGCCCCTTCGATCGATGCGGGAGATGCCGAGGTCATCGATGCTGCCGGCCGCGTCGTCATGCCCGGCTTTATCGATACTCACCATCACCAGTTCGAAACGGCGCTGCGCTCCTACCTGCCTAACGGCATCATGTTCGCGGACCCGACCCGGCCGGGTGAGCCGACCTATCTTGACGATATTCTCGGCAAGTTCTCGAAGGTTTATCGGCCGGAAGACGTCTATATCGCGCAGCTGTTCGGCGGGCTCAGCCAGCTTGATGCCGGTGTCACCACCGTGCTGGATGTTTCGCAGATTCACCACTCGCCGGAACATTCCAACGCCGTGATCGAGGGCATGCAGGCCGTCGGTCGCCGTGGCGTTTTCGGCTATTTCGAAGGCTACGGCCCGGACTTGCGCTATCCGCAGGATGCCCGCCGGATCCGCGACGAATATTTCGCCAGCGACGATCAGCTGCTGTCCATGCTGATGGGCGGCGAAGTCTATCTGCCGGGCGTCGATCCCATGGAACTGTGGAATATCGGTCGGGATCTCGACCTTATGGTCGGCCTGCATGTTGTCGGTTCGCTGGGCATGCGCGAGACGATGGACAAGTTGATCCCGCACTATACCGACAAGCATCTGTTCATCCACATGACCGGTATGTCCGATGCCGCCTGGGACCGGGCACAGGAGGTCGGCGCGCATATTTCGCTGTCCGTTCCGATCGAAATGCAGATGCGCCACGGCATGCCGCCGATCCAGAAGGCGATCGACATGAACATGGCCCCGGCGCTGTCGGTCGATGTGGAATGCACCATGACGGCCGATTTCTTCACCCAGATGCGCGGCGCCATGACATTGCAGCGCGCGCTTGCCAATCAGGTCGCTCTGGAAGACGGGCCGGAAAACGCGCCGGCATTGCTGCATGCCCGCGATGTGCTTGAATTTGCGACCGTCAACGGCGCAAAGGCCCTGAAGCTGGATCACAAGACGGGGTCGCTGACGCCCGGCAAGGAAGCCGATGTCATCCTTCTGGATGCGACCGCGCTGAATGTCGCGCCGCTCAACAACGCGCCCGGCGGGGTCGTCACCCTGATGGAGCGCTCTAACGTTGAAACCGTTCTGGTCGCCGGCCAGATCAAGAAGTGGAAGGGCGCGCTTGTCGGGCAGAATATCCCGGCGCTGCGCGAACAGATCACCGCATCGCGCGACTATCTGTTCGAAACGGCTGACGTCGAAATCCCGCTGTACGACTAAGCGGAAGACAACCGAAACCGGCTGCCGCGGCGCTGCGGCGGCCGGTTTCTTCAAAAAAACATGTCGTATGATCGCGGCTGTCAGCGTTGCAACTGAACCCGACCATCAGCCTTCGGGCGATCAGCTGCCTGCCGCCATCTCCAGCGTGCCGAGAATGCCGCGAAGCTTTTCAGCGGCAGCAGCCGACCCGGCCAGGCAGGGGCCTTTTTTCGAGAAGTCGCTGGAAAGCGGGAAGTCATCGACATCGCCCCCGGCTTCCGAGACGATCAGCAAACCGGCGACGCAATCCCACGCATTCAGCACCGGCTCGTAATAGGCCAGATAATGCCCGGCGGCGACATGGGCGAGCGAGAGCGCGGCCGAGCCATTGCGCATATAGACGCCGCCATTGGCCATGACGTCCGCGATAAGGCCGCCGATGTGTGGCCCGTGTTCACGCCGGGTCGCACCAACGGCGATGAAGCCGCCGGAAAACGGCGTCGTGTCGTTGACGTGGATTTGTGCGCCATTGCGATAGGCGCCCTCACCGAGCTTTGCCGTATAGAGCTGGCCGGTGCAGGGCTCGTAGATCAGGCCTGCGACGGGGGTATCTTGATGGAAAAGGGCAATGACCACGCCCCATGACTGCAATCCGTGCAGGAAACAGCTCGTGCCGTCGATCGGGTCCATGAGCCAGCGGTAGTGCGAGGTACCGGGTTTCTGCCCGTTTTCCTCTCCGTAGAGCCCGTCTTCCGGAAATCGTGCGCTGATCGCCTGCCGCAGGAAGTCTTCAACGTCCCGGTCGGCAGCGCTCACGAGGTCCTGTCCGCTCGTCTTCATTTCGATGGCGAGCGAGCCGCGCCGTTCGAAATAATCGAGAGCGAGCTTTCCGGCATCGACGATGATCTTGCTGGCGGCGTCGAAGCGTTCGGCGCAGGCGGCGGTCTTGGTGTTCTGGTCTGGCATTCTGGTGTCTTGATCTGTCTCAGGAGGGGTGGGAGCGAATAAACGCCGTGGAGCCGCGACGCACGAGCGTGACATCGATTTCGGCGTGCAGCGGTGGTTCGGATGGCGTGTCGATGCGGGCAATGAGGGCGGAAAGCGCGGCATCGGCAAGCAGCCCGGTGTCCTGTCGGATCGTCGTCAGGTCGTAGGACAGCCAGGCGGCCTCGTCGATGTCGTCGCAGGCGACGACGGAAAGCGCTTCGGGAATTGCAATGGATGTTGCCCGGCGTATTTCATCGAGGAAACCGAGGGCGAGATAGTCGTTGACGCAGAACATGCCATCGACGGTTTCACCGCTGTCGATGAAGGCCGCCGCGGCCTCGATGCCGCCGGCATAGTTCTGGATAGCGCCTGAAAACGCTGCGACGCATTCCATTCCGAGCCTGGTGCAGTGACGCCGAAAGGCTTCCTTGCGCAGCGATATCGTGTGGGATGGCCGCCGCTGTCCGGCTATGGCGACACGACGGCATCCCGTTTCGTGCAGCGCCTCCGCCGCCAGCCGTCCGGTCTTTTCGCAATCGACGATGATGCTTGCCACGTTGCCGCTCATGCGCGGCTTGTTGACCAGCACGAGGGGCACGCCGAAGGCGGCACACTCCTCGGCGATTTCGACGGGCGGGGTGTCCGAGGTAACGATGGCGCCGGACACATTGTAGTGCAGCATCATGTCGATGAGGTGGCTGACATTCTGGCCCGGATCCGTCGGCAGTATGAAGGGGTGATAGTCGAGCGCGACCAGACCTCTGGAAAGCTTGTCGACCAGCCGCGAGCGGAACGAATTGTCGATGTCGGAGACAACCAGACCCACGAGATGGGTGCGTTTCTGCGTGAGCCCGCGCGCCAGCATGTTGACGCGGTAGCCAAGCTCGCGGGCAGCCTTCATCACGCGTTCACGGGTCTCGGGCGCAACGCTGGCGCCGGCCGTGAAGGTTCGCGAAACCGCAGAACGGGAAACCCCCGCCCGTCTGGCAACATCGGTTGATGTAACTGGCCGCCCCGGCCTTTCTTCGTCATCCTGCATCGCGAATCGCATCACCGTGACTGTCCCCGGCAAGCTTGCCGCCGGCACAGGCAGCAAGCAAGAGATCGGCGCGGTCGAGATTGAGCATCGGCGGCCGCAGCAACAGTATTTGGCGAAAAATCGCGGGATCATCGCCAAAATACTGCAACATCGGCGTCATTCCGAGGGCGCGGCACTCCGCCGCCCGCTGGTAAAAATCCTCGGGATGAAATTCCACGATCGCCGGATCGAGATGGTCTTTCAGAACATCGAGCGTCGGGTAGTCGGTCGCCGTCGATCTTATCCGGGCATTGCTTGAGGCCGCCCGCACACCGCTCAGGATTTTCCTGTCGCGCGACCAGAAAAAGCAGTCGGCCAGAAACCCCATCTCCTCGACAAGTGCGATGACGTTCACCGGATCGGCGGCCTTGATCTCGATATACATCTGCCGGCCATAGGACAGGCACAGTGCGATCATTTCGCGCAGCGTCGGCAGCTTCTCGCTGGAATGGAAGCGGGAAAACCATGAGCCGGCATCTAGTGCGCGCAACTCGCTCAGGGGCATATCGGCCACCCGGCCGGTGCCGTTCGTCGTCCGGTCAACCGTCGCGTCATGGATGACGACAAGCGCGCCGTCGGCGCTTTGGCGCACATCGAGCTCGAGGTAATCGGCGCCCAGTTCAAAGGCCAGCCGCCCCGCTGAAACCGTGTTTTCAGGAGCGAAACGGTTCGCGCCGCGATGAAAGACGGTCTGAATGCCGAGTGCCCTGAGCGGGTCGAGCCGCGCCATCATCTCGGGATTGTTGGTGCAAATGCCGAGAACGGGCATGTCAATCAGCTCATCGAGAACCGCGCGCCGCTCCTCGTGCCAGAGCACGATCCCGAGATCCAGTTCGCGGGCCTGCTGCATGAGGTCCTGCGTCAACAGGTCCTGTGGCCGCGCTCCGCCGCGTTCCCAGCACAGGTGGATGATGTCGGCGCCCGTCTGCGCAGCCAGAGCGAACGGGTCCATGCCGAGCGGCACGAGAACCGAGACCGGAAACGGACACGCCGCGTCGACCAGATCGCGGACTTCGTCGACCATGAAGCTTCCGAGGACGGCCGACTGAAAGCCGGCGGCCATGAGGCGGCGGATTGTGACAGCGCCGGCGCCACGTGCCTTCACCTCCACGTAAAGCGCTTGCCCGAGTTTTGATGCCAGAGCGATTGTCTCGTCGAGGGTTGGCATGTCCGGCGCCAGCGCGCGCAAGTCGGTCAGATCAAGCGCCTCAATCCGGGCATCGACGCCGACCATGTGCCCGAGCGTTGGATCGTGGCTGATGACGGCCACACCGTCGCGCGTCAGATGGACATCGATCTCCCACATGTCGGCGCCGAGCCCGGCGGCAACGCGAAAGGCCTCCAGCGTGTTTTCGGCAGCATGCGCCGATGCGCCGCGATGGGCAATCGAAAGCGGGCGGCCGTCGGCGCGTGACGGGCAGGGGAAGCGAAGGCAGCGACGACGCATCAGAGCCGGTTTCCTTTCTCGTCGAAAACCAGCGTGCTTTCGACGTCAAGCGGCCACTCGACTTCCTGTCCGATCGCGATGTCGTTGCGCGCGTGCTGGATGGAGCGCAGGACGATGCCCTCGGCCACCTTCAGGTCGAAATGGGTCTCTCTGCCCTGCGGTTCGACGAAACTGATCCTGCCACGCACAGAATGGCTGCCGGTTGAACCGAAATGCTCCGGCCGGACGCCGATCGAAATCGGCCGGTTGTCGCCCCCCGACAGATGTGAGGGCAGGGGCAGATCGAAACCGTCAGGACCGGAAAACCGGCCATTCCGCATCTCGCCGTCGATCATCACAATCGGCGGGTTGCCCATGAAGGAGGCAACGAAACGGTTTGTCGGCCGGCGATACATCTCGTCCGGCGGGCTTACCTGTAAAATTTCGCCCTTGTCCATAATGGCGATCCGGTCTGCCATCGACATCGCCTCCACCTGATCGTGTGTCACGAGGATGGCGGTGATGCCGGTTTCAAGCTGAATGCGCCGGATTTCCGAGCGCATTTCAAGCCGCAGCGCCGCATCGAGATTGGCCAGCGGTTCGTCGAGAAGCAGGACGCCCGGCTTGCGCACAAGGGCGCGTGCGAGCGCGACGCGCTGCTGCTGCCCACCCGAAAGCTGGCCGGGTTTTCGTTTCAGATAGGGCGCGATATGCGTCAGCTCCGCGATCTCCTGGACGCGCGCTTCGATCTCCTTCTTTTCCGTCCGGCGGACCTGCAGGGGAAACGCGATGTTCTCGAAAGCCGTCATATGCGGATAGAGCGCGTAGTTCTGGAACACGACGCCGACATTGCGCTTCTGGCTTGGCAGGCCGCTTATGTCGTCGTCACCGAACAGGATCTGTCCGCCGTCAATACGGTGGATGCCGCTGATGGCCAGAAGCGTCGTCGATTTGCCGCAGCCCGAGGGGCCGAGCAGCGCGAGCATCTCGCCGTCGCGGATTTCGAGGTTCATCCTGTCGATGACGGGGACGCCGTCGAATTTTTTTGTAAAGTCCTTCAGGGCAATACGCATCAGCCTTTGGTGCCTCCGCCGAAAATGTTCATGAGCCTGTTCTGGAAGATGAGGAAGAGGATCAGGACGGGGAGCGTGTAATAGAGCCCCACGGCCTTGTAGATGTCGAAGTTGTATTCGACCGAGTCCGGTATCGAGATGCCTTCGAGGAAAACCGAAAGTACTTCGAAATCCGTGGTCGGTGCGAGAACCCGGGGAATGACGAATTCCCCCCAGGCATCGATGAAAGCGAGCACGGTGATGGCGATGAGGCCGGGTTTGACCTGCGGCAGGATGAGCCGCCGCCATACCGTGAAGCGGCTGGCGCCGTCCTGTATGCCGGCCATTTCGATTTCCCATGGCACGCTGTCGTAAAAACCTTTCATCACCCAGATCGCGAGCGGCAGGGTCAGGGCCGCGCGCACCAGCACGATGCCGGCCAGCGTGTCGTAAAGGCCGATGAACTGCAGAACCAGAAACATGCCGATGATGAGGGTAACCGCCGGAAACCCGTGCATGATCAGCACGCCGCCCAGAAACATGCGGCGAAACGGCAGATTGAGGCGCGACAGGGCATAGCCGCCGGTGGCCGCCAGCGAGACGACGACCGCAACGAGGGCGACAGCATAGACGACCGTGTAGAAGGTCGAGACCCAGACATTGCCGACCAGCGTCGGGTCGATCAGAAAACGCCAGTGTTCCAGCGTCACCTCGTTTGGAATGAGCGACCCGCCCGGCGCGTTGGTGAAGCTGTCGATGACAAGTGACAGATACATCAGGCACAACGGAAGACTGAGAATGGCCAGTAAGAGAAGAACCGGCAGGATCGAGAAATTGCGTGTCATCCGGGTCTCCTAGGCTTCGATCTTCGGTTTCTGGACAAGTTCCCTGAAGCGGAAGATGCGCAGGAAGGTAATCGACAGCACCAGCCCGCCGGTTACGAGCACCAGCGCCATCGCCGCGCCGAGGCCATATTGCAGGTTGCCGCTGTAATTGAAGAGCGCGGTGCGGAAGGCCTCCAGCGACCAGACCGTGGTCGTGTTGCCGGGACCGCCATTCGTGGTCAGCCAGATCTGCTCGTAGGAGCCGATCAGCGACAGCGTCTGGTAGCAGGTGTAAAACATGATCGGCCATCGCATTTGCGGCAGGAGGATATAGCGCACCTGCTGCCAGCGGCTGGCGCCGTCGACCTCGCTTGCCCAGAGCTGCTGCATGGGAATGGCGCGCAATGCGCTGGAAAACAGGATCATGCCCAGCGAAACGCCGATGAAGCCGTTGACCAGGATCACGATGGTCCAGGCGCTTGGCACTGATCCCTTCATGTAGTTGAAGGAGGGCAGGCCGAACTGCTCGGCAAGCGTTGCGACGAGACCGTTATCCCAGGTGAAGGCTTTCCACATCAGCGTGTAGAGAACCACGGGCGTGATCTTCGGCAGCAGCCACAGGGCGGAAAAGAAAAGGCCCATGCGCGGCGGCATGTAGAAGATCGCGAAAGCGAGATAGAGAGCGAAGAAGACACTGAATGCCAACGTCACGGAAACGTAAAACGCCGTGTTGAGAAGGACGCGGACGGTTTCACGCTCGTTCTTGAGCTTTTCGAAATTTGCCGTCGTCCAGACCCATCCGGTGTAGCTGGCGTTGACGATACGGTCGATGTCGGCCGGATCAATCTCCGGCGCCAGCGTCGTGATGGCCTGGTTGGCTTCATCCCGTGTCTGGAAGCGCGTGTTGAGGATCGAACGGCTGAAGGGCTCGGCGGCAAGCTTCAGCTCCCGGATCCGGCGCGGCCTGCTTGGCAGGGTCTTGAGTTCGCGTTCGAAAGCGCGCTCGTCGACAAATTGTTGCCCGGAAAGTTGTTCCTCGATTTCATCGAGAAAGTCGGCGTCAACACCCGCTGCCCGGGCGGCGGCAAGGCTTTCGTTGTCGACGACAACCGTGCTGCGCCCGAGTTCTGCAACGACGTCGGGATCGATGCCGTCGGCTGAAAGTTCGCGCAGACCGTTCGGCGTGATCACGTATGCGCCGCCACTGATGCCGGTCGAACTGGTCATGTTGGTGAAGGAAAAGATCGCGGTCAGCACAATGGGTGCAAGGAAGAAGATTCCGACGAAAATCAGCGTGGGTGTCAGCATCAGGGTGCCCAGCGGGCTGACCCGGTTTCGCCGTGCGGACTGATCGATGGCGGCGGCGGTGCCGGCCGAGCGCGTCAACGCGCCCGGCCGGTTGTCTCGCTTGCGAGAGGCGTTATCGGCCAATGGTCCGGTTCCCCTAGCGGACGATAATGGCGTCGCCGAGTGCCGACGTCACATCGGCTTCGGCGGCATTGACTGCGTCCTCGACGGAGGAAGCGCCCGTCCAGGCTGCTTCAAGGCCCTGATACATGGCGTCCCAGTAGATGCCGAAATCGGCATTGTTGGGAATTGCATTGGCATGGGGGAGCAGGTTTTCGGTGGCTTCTGTGGTCCAGCGGTCATTGGCATAGAGCGGAACCGTTGCCTGGTCCTCGCCGATGGCCAGATGTCCGGAGGCAACGGCATGCAGCGAATTAATCCGCGGTTCGGAGGCGATCGAGATAAGCTCGGCGGAAACCGCCGCGTCATCATCGGAGCCTGCCGTCGAGATCAGGTAGACAAGCGGATGGGTGATGGAATTGGCGCGGCCGTTGTCGTTGCCGGAGGGGACCAGCGAATAGGCGACCTTGTCAAAGAAATCCGTCATTTCGAAGGAGCCGGTCCATTGCGAATAGTGCCAGGTGCCGCCGTGCCACATGCCGTAATTGCCTGCAGCGACGTTGCGGTGCCAGTCGTCCCACTCCATGCCGAGATAGGATCGCGGCACAACGCCCATGTCGACGGCATCGACGAAGAACTGGTACATGTCCGTCATGGCCTGCTTGTCGAAGATCAGCTTGCCGGTCTCCTCATCGACCATCTGACCGCCGAAGCTCTGGTAGAACTGCCAGTAATCGGGGCCGTTGGATACGCGCGGCGCGAATGCCATGCCTTCCTCGACAAGACCCTCGTCCTGCATTTTCCGGGCGTCGTCCAGCATGTCGTAGAGCGTGTAGTCGCCCGAAAGCACGCGGTCCGTCAGCCCGTCGATTTCGTCCTCGCTGTAACCGATGCCCGCAAGCTTTTCGCGCGAGAAGAAGAAGACGCGCGCCTCGGCGTCCTGCGGAATGCCCCATATCTGGCCGTTGTAGCTCGCAACGTCGATGAGGTTGTCATAAAGCTGGTTCAGGGGCCATGCGTCGAAATCGACATAGTCTTCGATCGGCCGGATCGCGCCCGCCTGCGACCAGGGGCCGATGTCTTCGTGCCCGGTAACGATGATGTTCGGCAGCGTGTCCGATTCGGCCGCCAGTGTTACCGCCTGCTTGAAGTCGTCCCAGCTGCTCCAGATCTGGCTTTCGACTTCGATGTTGAGTTCTTCGCCGCGTACGGCAGCTTCGCGCTCAAGGAGGTCGGCAGCCATGGTTATGGCATCGACGCGGTAATGCGACGTTTCGCCTGTGCCGCCTGCCCAGACGGTGATCGTGTAATCTTCCGCCATTGCGCTGAGCGCCGTTCCGCACAGGAGGGTCGCTCCCAGCACAATGGTCTTCGTCTTCTTCAAGATGGTCATGATGATCCCCGGAAGTGAGAATAATGGTCCGATTGCACGCGCGTGCAATCACTCTTTAGGGGAGCCATGTGACGTGCATATTACGGCGCGACGAAAATAAGCTGTCATGCGCCGGCCTGTGCGTCTGGTCGGTCTTTCTCGGTGCGGCAGGGCGCACGGCGATTCAACACAGGGGCGCTGCCGGTCTGCTGTTGACCCCGATCAGGCCGCAGTGCTGTTTCATTGATCCCGGCGCGCAGTTTCTCGAGCGCGCCAAGTCTGGCACCTGTACGCATCATTGACAGTGAAGGGCAGCGATATCTGCCGGTCGTATCGCCAGACGGACACAACTGTCTTTGTGAACGGCAGTGCAGACGATCGGGTTCTGTCCTCGGCCCGTCATTATCCGGCAAACCGATCCTTGGGTTTGCTTTGGCAAGCAGTTTGCTAGTCAGAACAGCAAAAGGGAATAGGAGACTTCGATGACAGAACGTGCGCAAAAGACCTGGTTGATTACAGGTGCCGACAAGGGGCTGGGGTTTGAAACCGCGAAATTCGCCCTTGAGCGGGGAGATAATGTGGTTGTGACCGTTCTTGATCCGTCCGGCTCGCACCGTCTTCTCGAGGCTTTTCCCGACACCTTGCGCGCTTTCACGCTCAATGCCGGTGATCATGCGCGGATCGGCCAGACGGTTGCTGCTGCACATGCCGCATTCGGGCGCATCGATGTTCTCGTCAACAATGCCGGCTACGGTCTCGTGTCGCTGGCGGAGGCAACGGGGGCGGAGAAATACCGGCCTCTGTTCGAGGTCAACTTCTTCGGTCTTGTGGAAATGACGCGGGCGGTGCTGCCGATCATGCGGGCGCAGCGTTCCGGCAATATCGTCAACCTGTCGTCCTATGGCGGGTTTATCGGCACGCCGGGCTTCAGTTTTTACTCGGCAACCAAGTTTGCCGTCGAAGGCTATTCGGAGTCGCTTGCCAAGGAAGTCGCACATCTCGGCATTCATGTGACGCTGATCGAGCCGGGCGGCTTCCGCAGCGATTTCGCCGGTCCCTCGCTGATGCAGGACGCCAATATTCCCGGTGACGATTACGGTCCGGTGGCGGATATCATCACCGGTTACGGTGCGCGCCGTCACGGCAAGCAGCCGAATGATCCGGCGCTGTTCGGCCAGGCGCTCGCCGCCGTTGTCGATCTCGAAAAACCGCCGATGCGCATACCTTTCGGCAGCGATGCCCATGCCGCGATTACCGATGAGCTTGGGCTGGTGGCCGAGGAACTGGAGCGCTGCAAGGATATCGCGTTTTCCACCACCAATCCCGTCAGCTGAGGGAGAGGCGGATGTCCGAAACCATCGAGACAGCGGAGCACCGGAAAGAGCCGGGGAAGCGTCTGCATGTGCGGCCGTCCCAGGAAGGCATTGTCTTCCTGATTACGGTTGCGATGTTCGTGTTCTTCTCTGTCGTGCTCGATAATTTCTTAAGCTACGGCAATGCGATCACCTTGCTGCGCGGCGTTTCGGTTCTGGGTATGCTGGCGCTTGGCATGAGCATTGTCGTGATCGGTCGCGGCGTCGATCTCGCCATGGTTGCGACGCTGGTGGTCGGCATGATCTGGGCTGTCAAGATGACCAATGACGGACAGGATTTCGGTGTCGCCCTTCTGATGGGCGGCGGTTTTGTGGTCGCGACCGGGATCGTCATCGGCTTTGTCATCGCCTATGCGGAAATCCCGGCGATCTTTACCACGCTTGCCATGGGGCCGATCGTTTTCGGCGTCGGCAACCTGTTCTTCTTTCGCGAGGATACCCACAACGCCCCGGAAAATGTCGCCTGGCTGAACACGCTCGGTTTCGGCTCGACATTCAGCGTTCCCAACACGATCTGGGTGTTTGCCGCGATGGCGCTCGCCGTTCATATCCTGATGCGCTACACCCGGTTCGGGCGCACGATCTATGCCACCGGCGACAATCCGCTGGCGGCAAGGCTTACGGGCTTTGCCATGCGGCCGACCATCGTCGTGCAATACGCGATGACGGCGCTTCTGGCCTATATCGTCGGGCTGATCATCGTCGCCTCGAACTCCGGCATCAACACCCGGCTGGCCTATTCCACGCTCGTCTACGACGTGCTGCTGGTGGTGGTGCTGGGCGGTATCGGCCTTTCGGGCGGCCGCGGCGGCGTGCGCAACGTGCTGGTCGGCACGCTGTTCGTCGGAACCCTGCAAAGCGGCATGACCATCCTGAACCTCGCCTATGCCGAACAGAACCTGATCAAGAGCGTCGTCATGCTCGGCGCTCTGGTGGCCGATACGCTCACCAATCCGCGCGACGAACAGACATCGCAGGGAGGCGATATCTAGCGGTTTTCGGGCGGAGGAAATGAATTGCTTCAATTTTTTAAGGAGGAGAAAATGAAGCTGAGGAAACTGATATCGGGAGCGCTGGCGCTTGCCCTGATCGGCTCGTCGGCGCTTGCCGCCGACAGTCTGGAAAACAAGAGCCGCGAAAAATATACGGCGGCCATGGAAGGCAAGAAGGTCATCTATATTCCGATGAGCCTGAGCACCGACCTGACCCTGACATGGAACGCGTTCCTGCAAAAACAGGCGCGGGAACTCGGCTATACCGTCGATGTGCGCGATCCGAACTGGAATGTCGAGGCGGGCGCGCGGGCGCTGACGCAGGCGATCGGCGAAAAGCCCGACCTTATCGTCCTGCAAAACCCCGATGTTCAGGCCTATGCGCGGCTGATCAAGCGGGCAAAGGCCGCCGGGATCAAGATCGTTCAGCTCAATATGGAATCGCTGACCCCCAGCGACGCCTATGTCGGCGCTGACTGGACCGGCATCGGTTACCTTGCCGGCAAGGCTGTGGCCGAACGCTGCGGTTCCGGCAAGGGACCGTCATCCAAGGTTGCCGTCGTCTCCGGCGTGCCGACCGCGCCGGTCGATCTGTTCCAGATGGCGGGCTTTACCAAGGCGCTTGAAGAGGACGCGCCCGAGATCGAAATCGTCTCGCAGCAGGCGGCCGGATACGATCCGAGCAAGGCCCGGGCGATTACCAGTTCGGTCCTTCAGCAACATCCCGACCTTTGCGCCGTCTATGGCGTCTGGGACGGACAGGACGCCGGCATCGGCGCTGCGGTCAAGGAAGCCGGGCTGACGGACAAGGTTTTCGTCGTGACCTCCGGCGGCGGCGCCTCGACCTCCTGCGACAAGGTGGAGAGCGGCGACTTCAGCATGTTCATCGAATATGACGCGCGCATGCAGGGCCAGTCCCTCAACACAATCGTCTCGACCCTGTTGCAGGGCGATGCCGTGAATGGCGACAACCAGATTGTCTACTACACGCCCAATTACGTGATCACGAAGGACAATCTGACCCCGTCATCCTGCTTCGCCGTCGATACCGATCAATAATCTGCATACGGGTTTTCAGATGTTCGCCAACAGTGCACTGACGCGGTTGCGCTACCGGTATTTTCCCGACCATGTCGTCGGGGAAATACTGTCCAAGCGTTGGACCGACAATGCCATCCCGGTCTTCGCTCTTTTCGTGGCCATGATCCTGTTCGGATCATTCAATCCGAGCATGTTTACCGTGTTCGGCCTTTATGATTTCGCGGGCCAGATTTCGGAATTCGGTCTGGTGGCAATCGCGCTCAGCATTGTGATGATTTCAGGCGGTATCGATCTGTCCGTAGGGTCCATCTTTGCGCTCTGTGGGCTGACGATCCTGACCGCGCTGAATGTTTATGAATTGCCGCTGGGCCTCGCCGTGGTCATCACCATCGGCGTCGGTGCCCTGTGCGGCGCCATCAACGGCATTCTGATCGGCTATCTGCGTCTTCGGGCATTTTTGACGACGCTGGTCACGCTGATCATGTTCCGGTCGATCTATGAGCTCGTTCTGCCGCATTTTGCCACCGATATCGTGATGGGAATGCCGGAATCGGCGGTCTGGGATGCGCTTGGTTTCGGTTCGCTTTTCGGCGTTCCCTATGCCTTTTACATCTCGGCGGTCATCGCTGTTTTCTGGCACATCGTTCTGTCCCGCTCGCGGCCGGGCTGGCATATTGCCGCTGTCGGCGGCGCGAGGCGCTCTGCTTTCAACGCCGGTATTCCGGTGCGCACGGTGCTGTTCTTCACCTATGTCTGTTCCGGCGCGATGGTGGCGATTGCCGCAATCCTGTTCGGCGCGCGGCTGACCAGTATCGGTCTCGACACCGGCGTCGGCATGGAAATCTCGGCGCTGACGGCGGTCGTGCTCGGCGGCACGACGCTTGGCGGCGGCCGAGGTTCGGTCGCCAAGGCACTGATCGGCTCGGTGGTGGTGCTGATCCTCACCAACGGGCTGTTGCAGATGGGGGGCAAGGGCACGACCTCCGCCCTCATTCTCGGCGTGATCCTGCTTCTGGCGATCTGGCTGGATGTGCGCTGGGTGCGCAACCGCGACAAGCTGATCAACAGCGCCTATGTGTCGCCCGCCTATCTCAGCCTGCCACCGGCAATCGAAACGGCGAAGGGCAGCGCTTCCGCCTTTGCCGAAAACGACAAGCTTCGCACCGTGGAACTGATCGGCCTTGGCCAGATCGAACAGCCCGAGGACGTGATCCTCGACCGCGACGGCAATCTGTTCTGTGGCAACCGTCATGGCGAAATCATCAAATTCGCCGCACCTGATTATGCCGCGCCGGAAGTCGTCGCCCATATCGGCGGCTTTCCCTCGGGCCTTGCTTTCGACCGGGACGGCAATCTCGTCGTCTGCGTCGCCGGCATGGGGCTTTACATGGTTACGCCCGAACGCGCGGTGATCAAGCTTACCGACGAAACCAACCGTTCGCTGTTTTCCATCGTCGATGATTCCCGTCTGAGGATCGCGGACGATCTGGATATCGCCCATGACGGGCGGATTTTCTTCAGCGAGGCGACGATCCGCTACGAGCACAATGCCTGGCCGCTGGATTGTATCGAAAGCCGGGGCAACGGGCGGCTGATCTGCTACGACCCGCGTGACGGCTCGACCCATACCGTGTTGCGCAACAGGATTTTCCCCAATGGCATTACCTGCCTGCCGGACAACCAGTCGCTGCTGTTTGCCGAAACCTGGGCCTGCCGCATCAGCCGCTACTGGTTCGATGGCCCGAAAAAGGGAACGGTGGAGCCGGTGATCACCAACCTGCCGGGCTTCCCGGACAATATCAACCGCGCCTCCGACGGCACATACTGGGCCGCCCTTTGCGGCATGCGCGGGCCGGCGCTCGATATCGCCATGACCGACCCCGGTTTCCGCCGTCGCATGACCCGGCGTGTCGCCCCCGCCAACTGGCTGTTCCCCAATATCAATACCGGCTGCATTTTCAAGTTTTCGCTCGATGGCACGGTGCTGGATTCGCTGTGGGACCTCAACGGCGCCAATCACCCGATGATCAGTTCGATGCGCGAGCACAAGGGGCATCTGTTCATCGCCGGGATCAGCAACAACCGCATCGGCAAGTGGAAGATACCCGACGCCGATCCCGACTGGACCGGTCCCGGCAGCTATTGGGGAGCGAAGAATGCTTGATCACTTCAGGAAACGGCTCGATTCCTTTCTCGGCCGGGGTTCGTTCAGCACATCCGTCCCGGTGATGGACGGGCCGCTTCAGCCCAACCACCGGCTGGACGAGGCAGCGGTTCTGTTTGCGGCCGATGGCCTCGACAACCTTCTGGCCGATGGCGACACGGTTTTCTATTCGGCCGGTCCGGCTCTCTTCATGCGCGCGGCGGATGGTGCGGTTTCCGAAGTCAGGCGCTTCGATGCGGATATCGCCTGCCTTGCGATGGCGCGGGACGGCGGCATAGCTGTCGGTCTCGACGGTGCCGGGATCGTCATTTTCGGAGGTGCGTTCGATGGAACCGCAATCAACCGGCTGGGCGATGCGCCCCTGATCGCGCCAACGGCGGCGGTGTTTCTGGACGATAAGACGCTGCTTGTCGCTTCCGGTTCGTCGCAATGCGCGGCATCGCAGTGGAAGCGCGATCTGATGAGCCTTGGAAAGACCGGTTCTCTGTGGCGGGTCGATCTGACAAGCGGCAAGGCAGAAGCGCTCGCCACTGGTCTGGCCTTTCCCTACGGTCTTGCGCTTTCGCCGGACGGTCGGTCCGTGCTTGTCAGCGAAGCCTGGGCGCATCGTGTCGTCAGGGTCGCTCTCGATGGCGCGCGACCTGCTGTTTCGCCGGTTCTTCAGGACCTGCCAGGTTATCCCGCCCGGCTTGTTGCCGCTGAAGACGGCGGCTACTGGCTGGCTGTCTTCGCGCCGCGCAACCAGCTCGTCGAGTTCGTTCTGAGAGAAAAGACCTATCGCGAGCGGATGATGGCCGAGGTTGACCCGGAATACTGGGTCGCACCGTCGCTTGCCATCAAGCAGGGGTTCCGTGAGCCGATGCAGAATGGCGCACTGAAACTGCTGGGCATCCTCAAGCCGTGGGCCCCGACCTTTTCCTATGGTCTCGTCGTCCGGCTGAATGCCGATGGCCATCCGGTGGACAGTCTGCACAGCCGTGCCGATGGAAACCGGCACGGGATAACCTCGCTCTGCCTGTTCAATGGCAGGCTGGTCGCCGGTTCGAAAGGCGCGGGCGAGGCGTTGGTGTCGAAGGCGATGGGAGGAGATGCGTGATGCAGCCTATTCTCGAACTGAAGGGCGCCACCAAGGATTTTCGCGGCGTCTACGCGATCAAGAATATCGACCTGACGCTTCAGGAAGGCGAGGTCCACGCCATTCTCGGCGAAAACGGCGCGGGCAAATCGACGTTGATGAAGGCGCTCGCCGGCGTCCATCACCTGTCTTCGGGCGAGATCCATCTGGCCGGAAAGCCGGTGACGCTGGGTTCCCCGCTCGCCGCGCTGAAGGCGGGCATCGCCATGGTCTTTCAGGAGACCAATCTCGTCGGCTCGATGACGGTGGCCCAGAACATCTATCTGGGTGAGGAGCGGTTTCTGAACGGGCTGCGCAAGCTCAATATCCGCGCCAAGCAGTTTCTGATGTCGATGAATTTCGACGTCGAGCCGTCGGCGCTGGTCAGCTCGCTCGGCGCGGCCCAGCGGCAGATGGTTGAGGTGGCACGCGCCACCCACCACGCGGCCAAGGTGATCATTTTCGATGAGCCAACGGCAACGCTGACGCCGGAGGAAAAGCACCACTTCTTCGGCCTTATCAAGCGGTTGCGGGAGCGTGGCACGTCGATCCTGTTCATCACCCATGCGCTGGAAGAGGCACTGCAGCTCTCCGACACGATCACCATCCTGCGCGACGGCGAGAAGATCGTTTCCGGACCGACTGAAACATTTACGCGGGAATCGATCATCCGGAACATGGTCGGCCGCGAACTGAGCGGCGAACTCTACGGCGCGCGCAAGGGCCATGAAGTGGCGATCCGCGCGCCGCAGTCGAAAATGCTGAGCGTCGATAATCTCTCCATGGGCAAGATCGTGCGCAACACCTCGTTCAGCATTTATGGCGGACAGGTTACCGGCATGTTCGGTCTGGTCGGCGCGGGGCGGACGGAAACCATGAAAATCGTTGCCGGAGCATTCAAGCGCAACGTCTTTCACGGCGGCGAAGTACGCCTCAACGGCAAGGCCGTGCGCTACCGCGTGCCGCGCACCGCCATGCGCGACGGCATCGTCTACGTGACCGAAGACCGCAAACAGGACGGTTTTTTCGAGACCATGTCGATTGCGGAAAACATTCACATGGGCGCGCTGGCGCGCGGCAATAATCCGTTGTCCGTCGTCTCAATGCGGCAGGCGAAAGCGTTGGCCGCCGACTGGACGAAATCGCTCAGCATCCGCGCCATCAACACCTCGTCCAAGGTGATTGAGCTTTCCGGCGGCAACCAGCAGAAGGTCGTCATCGCCAAATCGCTGGTGCAGAAGCCGGAACTGGTGATCTTCGACGAGCCGACGCGCGGCGTCGATGTCGGCTCCATTGTCGAAATCCACGACCTCATCAACCGGCTTGCCGACGAAGGTATCGCGGTGGTGCTGATCTCATCCTATCTGCCGGAAGTTCTGGCGCTCTCTGACCGCATTCTGGTGACCCGTCAGGGGCAGGTGGTCGAGGAGATGAGCGCCGGAGACGCCACGGAAGACAAGATCATGTACGCCGCCGTTCACTAGAACAAAAACACACCGGAGCCGGCGGAGGCCCGGCCATCATGTCTGACAGGAGCTGAAACCATGAACCTTGTAAACGGCGACAGCGCTGAATACTGGAAGAGTGCCCGCGAAGAGAAACTGCTTTTCCAGAAGTGTTCGCACTGCGGACAGGTGCAGTTTCCGCCGCGCTATCATTGCGCCGCCTGCTGGCAGGCGGAGCCGGACTGGATCGAAAGCAGCGGCAGGGGCACGGTCGAATCCTTCACCATTGTCCGCCGCGCGCCGCTTCCCGCCTTTCGCGACAAGGTGCCCTATGTGGTGGCCTCGGTGATTGTCGAGGAAGGGCCGCGTATGATTGCCGCGATTACGGGCGACAATGCGCTCGACGTGAAGATCGGCGATGCCGTGACGGTCGATTTTCAGCCGACTGACGAGGGCGAAACGCTGCCGGTTTTCCGGCCGCTGTGAGCTTGAGGTGTGAGCGTGGCAAGAGGGCCGGTGCGGCACCACACTTGCCACTCTCTCAGGCGTCATCCTCGTGCTTGACCCGAGGATCCAGTCACTGTTGCGGTTACGGTTCGGGTCATAAAGTCGGTAACCGGCGTTGCGAGAGGCGAGGCAAATGGATCCTCGTGTCAAGCACGAGGATGACACAAGCGGGGAGGGCTGTGGTCAACACAAAGGGCCGGTATGATGGCAGAAGCTGAAATGCTGGCTTTATCAGCCTTCTGTGATCGTTCCAAACCGGCCCCCAAGTTTCCGGAAAACCGCTACTTCCCCTTGAAAACCGGTTTCCGCTTTTCCTTCAGTGCGGCGACGGCTTCCTTGTGGTCGTGGCTGGTGCGCACCAGCGCGATATGGGAGGAGAGCGCGTCGAGGTGGGTGTGAAGGTCGGTATCTTCGGCCTGGTTGACCAGCCGCTTGATGAAGCGGACGGAAAGCGGTGCGGCGGCGGCGATCTGTTCGGCATAGGCGCGCACCTGATCGCGGAATTCATCGTCGGGATAGACGTGGTTGACGAGGCCGAGGCTTAACGCTTCTTCCGCATCCACCCAGCGCGCCGTCCAGAACAGGTCGAGCGCCGCGGCCTTGCCGATGATGCGTGGCAGATACCATGCCCCGCCAACGCCGGGGATCAGGCCCATTTTCGCATAGGTTTCGGCAAAGCGGGCCGATGCCGTTGCCAGCCGCACATCGCACATCAGGGCAAGGTCCATACCGCCGCCGACCGCCGTGCCGTTGACAGCGGCAATCAGCGGCTTGTCGATTTCGGCCACCTTGCGGGCCAGCGACTGGGTATTGGCTGTCATCGCCGCCTTGGCCTCAAGCGGCGTCTGTTCGGCCTTGTCCTTGAAACGGCTGGTGTCGCCGCCGGCTGAAAATGTGGTTTCCGCGCCGGTGAAGACGATCGCCTGCACATCGTCGCGGGTCTTGCAGTCCTCCAGCCAGATTACCCACTGGCGGACCATTTCGTCGGTAAAGGCATTGCGCTTTTCCGGCCGATTGAGGGTGAAGGTGGCAACGCCCGCCTCGACCTCGAAGAGAAGTTCGTTATTTTCCAATTCGCTCTCCTGTGCCGCTCAGGCCTGCGGGCGGCGTCTGTAGAGAAATGTCGCCGTCATGCTCTGCACCGTCTCGTCATGCTGGTTGACGAATTCGCGCTTGAACGAAACCACGCCGCGCTCGGGCTTGGAGGTTTCCTTCTTGCTCAAGACCGTCGAACGCATGTGGACCGTATCGCCGTGCTTGACCGGCTTCATCATCCGCCATTCATCGATACCGATGACCGCCAGCAACGTACCGTCATTGACGCCGCTTGCATATTGCAGGCCGCCCATGATGGCGTAAATCAGCGGCGCATGGGCGATCGGCTCGCCGAAGGGCGTGGTCCTGGCATATTCCCAGTTGGTGTGGACCTCGTTGAAATCGCCCGAAAGACAGGCGAAGTTGACGATATCTGTGCTGGTGACAGTGCGGCGCGGCGTTTCCTGCACCTGTCCGACCTCGAAATCCTCGAAATATCTGCCTCTTGGTTCTGCGGCCATCCCGTATCTCCTCCTGTGTTCCGTTATCGCGGTTCCGCCGTCAGCACCGCGGTGCAGTGGGACGACAGGATGCCGCCTTCGCTGTGGACCACGGCGGCCTTTGCATCCGCAACCTGCCGTTCGCCCGCTTCGCCGCGCAGCTGGCGCGTCGCCTCGATGAGAGCCAGAAGACCGCCCGCGGCCCCTGCATGGGCATGGCTCAACATGCCGCCATGGGTGTTGACCGGCAGTTTTCCGCCGATGGCGGCCTCACCTGCTGCAAAGAACGCGCCGCCTTCTCCGCGCGGCACCAGGCCCAGCTCCTCCATCTCGATGATCGGAACGATGCTGAAACAGTCGTAGAGCATGGCCATATCCATGTCGGACGGACCAAGGCCTGCCATTGCATAGGCCGCTTGTGACGATTGTTCCGCGCCGAATTCGGTGAGGCTCGGGGCCGATGTCAGATGCTCATGCGTATGCGCTTCGCCGATGCCGGCCAGATAGACCGGCGCTCCGGCCATATCGGCGGCGCGCTCCGGCGTGGTGACGATGAAGGCGCCGCCCGCATCGGAGATGAGGCAGCAGTCAAGCACGTTGAGCGGGTCCGAAATCGGCTTGGAGGACAAAACGTCGTCAATGGTGATTTCGGTTTTCATATGAGCATTGGGATGCAGCAGCGCATGTTTGCGGGTGTTGACCGAAACGGCGGCCATTTCCGCCCGCGTCGTGCCGTATTTTTCCATATAGGCGCGGGCAACCAGCGCATAGAGCGAGGGAATGCCGATGCCATAAGGCGCTTCGAAATAGGGGTGGCCGACGGCTGAAAGCGCGGAAATCGCCTCGTCGCGCGACATGCCGGTGGCCCGGTTTTCACCGGCGCAGACGAGAACGGTATTGGCCTGCCCGGTCGCAACCGCCTGTGCGGCGTGATGCAGCATGACGGCGGGCGAAGCGCCGCCGACGACCAGCGAGCCGCCATAACGCGGGCTGATACCCAGATATTCCGCCAGAACCGAGCCGAGCATGAAGTAAGGCTCGGTAAAGGAATAGGCCGTCAGCAGTCCGTCGATATCGCGGTGGCTGATGCCGGCATCGGCGACGGCCCGCATGGCCGCCTGTGCATTGAGGCCGAGCCCGCTCATATGCGGCATGCGGCCGATATCGCTTTCTCCGACGCCGATGATGACGGCGCTGTTTCTGAGGCTCATGCGCGCTCCCCGGGTTTGAGGCCGCTATCCTTCTTAAGGGAGGGACACGGGGCCATTTTCACGATCAGAATTTATGTGTCTGCCTCGCAAGCTGTGTGCCATGATGCGGCGACTGCGGGGCTTGACCGGATTGCAGAACTTGCCCCGATACCTCCCTTGCATTTTCCTCCGGCGTCATCCTCGGCCCTGTGCCGAGGATCCAATCACGCCTGTCGCGAGAGGTGTTAGCGGGTCGTACACACAATCATGCCCCGTTCCAGGCCGAACGACACGCCCGTCGTGAGGTGATGTGCTTAGATCCTCGGCACAGGGCCGAGGATGACGGAAGTGGGTGTGGCCAGTCGGGCGAGGGCGTTTCGCGCCAACGCATGTTGATCCGGACAATCGTGGCTCAAGTCGGACGGCCGCTCTCCCGTATCCGCGCGGCGCTGGCATCGCCATTGCTAGTTCTTCCCGACACGAGCCGGCGGTCAGCGAATGCACCGGCCTGAACATAACGGTAGTCACGAGGGAGCCAGGACACATGACATTCAGGGAAGACGCGCTCGCGGGCCGTGTCGCTCTTATTACCGGAGGCGGCAGCGGGATCGGTTTCGGCATCGCAAAGGCATTCGCGGCAGCGGGCGCGAAACTGGTGCTCGCCAGCCGCAATGCCGAACGGCTTGAAACCGCCATCGGCGAACTGAAAGCCATGGGCGCGGAGGCCATCGCCGTCACCGCCGATGTCCGCAAGTTCGAGGATGTCGAAAGCGCGGTGAAGACCGCCGTGGACACATTCGGCCATCTGGACGTGATGGTCGCCAATGCCGCGGGCAATTTCGTCGTGCCGCTTGCCGAAATGTCGCCGAATGCGTGGAAGGTTGTCATCGATATCGACCTCAACGGCACATTCCACTGTGCCAAGGCGGCCTATCCCGCGCTCAAAACCTCATCTTTCGGCGGCCGGTTTATCGCCATCTCCACCACGCGGGCGTTGGAAGGGTGGCCGGGATGCGCACATGCAGGCGCTGCCAAGGCCGGTATCATGTCTTTGATGCGGACATTGTGCGGCGAGTGGGGCCCGGATGGCATCCGCTGCAACACGATTGCGCCCGGCGCCATCGGCGATACCGAGGGCGTGAAGCGCATCTATGAAGAGGCCGGGCGCAAGGAACTGGAACTGTCGTCGATCCCGCTCGGCGCATTCGGCAAAACCTCCGATATTGCCAGTGCTGCCGTTTTCCTGTGCTCCGATGCCGGGGCCTATATCACCGGGGCGGATATCGTTGTCGATGGCGGGCGCAACCGCTCGCGCTCCAGCACTGGCGTCAAGGTTGAAGCAACGGAGGCGGCCGAATGATAAAATCCTGGCCGCATGTCGAAACCGAGCGTCGGGGCGCGGTGCTGATCATCCGTCTCAACAATGAAAAGGCGCGCAATTCGCTGACCCGCGAAATGCGGTTTTCCCTGCGCGATATCGTGCGCGAAATCGAGGATGACCACACCGTGCGCGCGGTCTATCTGACGGCGAAGGGCAAGACCTTCTGTTCCGGC
This sequence comes from Martelella mediterranea, assembly GCA_003001975.1. Lineage (GTDB taxonomy): Bacteria > Pseudomonadota > Alphaproteobacteria > Rhizobiales > Rhizobiaceae > Martelella > Martelella mangrovi. The sequence continues at coordinate 219,095 of PVUG01000003.1, read as the reverse complement.
GGTGACCTGCGCATGCTCACCGAAGCGTCAGAGCCATGGCCGGTGCATCGCCGTTTCCAGCATGCGGCGAAACTGTTTCCGCCGCTGTTGCAGCTGAACCGCCCGGTGGTCTGCGGCGTGCGCGGCATGGCGATAGGCGGCGGCATGGGACTGGCGCTGATGGCCGATCTGATCGTCGTCGGCGAGAGCGCGAAATTCGGCGCCGGGTTTTTCCGTCTTGGCGCGGTGCCGGATTGTCTGACGCTTTATACGCTGCCGCGCACGATCGGGCTGGCGCGCACCCGTAATTTCATCTTCACCAACGGCACCTGGAATGCCGATGAGATCGTCGACAACGGTCTGGCGCTGAAGGTGGTACCGGATGATGACGTCGATGCCGAGGGCATGGCGCTGGCTGAACAACTGGCCGCCGGGCCCGCCGAGGTCATGGGGCTTGCCAAGCAATTGCTGCTGAAATCCTTCGAAAGCAGCGTTGATGAACTGATGGCCTATGAGGGCTTCGGACAGGTTCTGGCGATGAGTTCGGTCGAGTTTCAGGAAGGGCTTCAGGCGCTGATGGAAAAACGCCCCTCAGACCCGATGGGGGCCGCTGCCGCAGCACCCTTCAATGACGGCCTGCCATCGGCGGATGGCGAGAAATAGAAATTCAGGGAGGAGAGCCCCATGAGCGATACGCCGAAGAAACAGCCATTCGATATTCTTCCGCATCTCGAAACGCTGAGCAAGGATGTGTTGTTTGGCGACGTATGGGAAGACCCCGGCCTTTCCAAACGCGACCGCAGCCTTGCCACCTGCGCGATCCTGGCGGCGATGTACCGCACGTCCGAGCTGGACCATCATATGCGCCGGGCGCTGGACAATGGCGTCACCGAAACCGAGCTGAAATCGCTGATCACCCATGTCGCCTTTTACGCGGGCTGGCCGTCTGCGATGAATGCCGGACGGGTCGCCGTCGATGTCTTCGAAGACGACGCGGGATCAGAGGCATGAAGGTCGGATATATCGGCCTCGGCGCCATGGGCGGCGCGCTGGCGCGCAGGCTTCTGGTTTCGCGGCCGCTCACCGTCTGCGACCTCAACATGGACCTAATGGCGGACCTCGAAAAGCGCGGCGCGACGCCGTCGTCAGGACCGGCGGAGCTGGCGCGGGAATGCGATATCGTCATGCTCTGCCTGCCGCGCTCGGCCAATGTGCGGAGCGTGATTTTCGACAATGGCGGCCTCATCGAAGGGCTTGAACCGGGCAAGATGATCATCGACCAAACCAGCGGTGATCCGGCCGAGACGCGGGCGATGGCGGCGGAACTGGCAAAGCGCGGCATCGCCATGCTGGATGCGCCGGTCTCCGGCGGCGCCAAGGGCGCGGAAGCGGGAACCATTGCCGTCATGGTCGGCGGAGAAACGGGCGATTATGAAAAAGCCGTACCGGTTTTCGATCAGATCAGCCCGAACCATACATATTGCGGGCCCATCGGCAGCGGGCAGGTTCTCAAGCTCATCAACAACACCATCAGCACCTGCAACCGCATCGCACTTCTGGAAGGCGTTGCCGTCGGCCTCAAAAACGGCATCGATATGGAAACCATGACCACGGTGCTGAACGCCGGCGGTGCACGCTCGAAAGCGTCGGAAAACCTGTTGCCGGTCCTCTCAGAAGGATTGCCGCGCGCGGATTTCGCGATGGCGCTGATGCTGAAGGACCTCAATCTGGCGACGCAGCTTGCCATTGACAGCGGCGCGCCGATGCAGTCGGGACAGCTTGCGCGCGGCCTGCTTCAGCTTTCCGCCAACCTGCTCGGCCCGGACGCAAAAATCGACGACATCGCCGATGTCATCGCTGCGCAGGCCAAAACCGGTTTTCCGCCACAAACGTAGTTTTCAGAGGCGCGGGTGGACGTCCGCGCCCCTGATCCGTTTATTCAGATCCGTTCTTTTCAGAGATTGTTCCCAGAAAATCCACGGCTGCCAGTCCCTTGCCTTCGGGACGGACGAAGACCGGGTTGATCTCGGCTTCGGCCAGATCCGGCGTTCTCAAGACCATGTCGCCGAACGCAACGGCAGCCTTGATCAGCGCATCGATATCGGTCTTCGGCGCGCCGCGGAAGCCTTGCAGAACCGTCCAGAGTTTCAGCTTCTTGAGAGCGGCCTCGACCTGTTCCGGCGTGACCGGCAGGGCGAGATAGGTGACATCGCGGTAAAGCTCGATGGCAACGCCGCCCGAGCCGATGGACAGCACGGGCCCGAAATCGGTGCCGCGCAGCGAAGACAGAACAACTTCGACCCCGTCGGTCACCATTTCCTGCACCAGAACGCCCATATCCGGCTCGTCCAGCGTCTTTCGGAAGGCGCTGGCATGGGCATCGACGTCCTCGGGCGTGCGCACGCCGATCTTCACCAGGCCAAGTTCGGTCTTGTGCTCGGCCGCGTCGGGCAGAACCTTGACCACCAGCGGCCAGGTAAGGTCGGCGCAGGTGTCCGCTGCCTTGTCGTTCGGTCCCAGGATGCGCCATTTCGCAGGGGGAACGGCGCTGTCTTCAAGAAAGACCATCATCTCCTCCCATGTCTTCGGCGGAGACAGGGTCGTCAGGTTCGATGGCGGTGGGGCGATGTTTATGTCGGCGAAGCGCCTGCGGTCATAGAGCCATTTCAACGCCCGCATCGTGTTCGACGGATCGTCGGAAATCAGGATCCCGGCCTCCCGATATGCCTGCCGGATCTCGGGATCGACGGTCTCGACCGCCGTGGTGATGATCATCGGCAGGCCGCCCTGTCTGGCGGCATTTCTGAAATCCTCGGCATGATTGACAAGATCGCGTTTGCCGCTCGATGAGAACTGCAGCACGGTCGCCTCGGTGCGCGGGTCGTCGTTAAGGATGGCGAGCGTGTCGCGGAACAGGTTGGGATAGGCGCGGATCTGGCCGGTGAGGTCGACCGGATTGGCCTTGCGGGCGAATTCGGGAAGGGTTTCCTCCATGCGGGCGGCGGCGGCATCGGAGAAGGTCGCCATCGGCAGGCCGCGCTCGTCGCTGTGGTCGGCCAGAAGCGCGCCGGCGCCGCCGGACAGGCTGACCACGGAGATACCGGATTTCGGATCGTCGGAAACGCGTGGGTCCGGCAGGAAGGAGAGCGCCTCGACGGCGGCCATGGCCTCGCCGAGACTGTCGACCATGATGATGCCGGCCTGATCGAGCACGTCCTGATAGATGGCGTGCGGCGAGGCGATCTTGCCGGTGTGGGAGGCCGTCGCTTCCTGGCCGAAAGCGGAGCGGCCGGTCTTCAGCGCGACCAGTTGAATGCCGCACGCCCGCGCCCTTGCTGCCAGCGGCAGCAATCTTGCGGCATCGTCCAGCCCTTCGAGATAGAGTGCCACAACCCTCACATCGTCCTGTTCGATCACCCAGGCGAGCGCATCGAGCGCATCCATGCAGGTTTCGTTGCCGACGCTGACGATATAGGAGCAGCCCAACCTGTTGCGCTGCAGATAGTTGCCGATGGCGCCGGCCAGTGCGCCGCTCTGGCTGATGACGGCAATGTTGGAATGGGTCAGGTCTTCCAGTTCGTAGGCCGCAGCGCCGAAGCTCATCACCGTTCTGGCCTTCACCGCCCAGATGCCCTGTCCGTTCGGCCCGAGCACATGAACGCCGTATTTGCGCGCGGCCTCCTTCAGACGGCGGGCATTGTCTTTTCCCGTCTCGATCTCCTCGAAACCGGCACTGTAGACGATCGCGCCTGTAATGCCCTTCTGCCCGCATTCCGCGATGATGCCGGGCACCGTTTCGGCCGGCGTGATGATCAGGGCCACATCGGGGACTTCCGGCAGATCGCCGACCGTCTTGTAGGCCTTGTGCCCTTCCACCGCGTCGCTGCTGGGCGTCACCGGGTAGATGCGGCCTTCAAAGCCATGCTTCATCAGATTGGTGACGAGCCGGTTGCGGGGGCCGGGTTTGGGAGAGGCGCCGACAATGGCGATGCTTTGCGGACGGAAAATTCTGTCCAGCGCCGAAACATCGGTCATCGGGCCGGACCCTGTCTGAATATTCATGCTTTCGAAGTCCTCACCTGGTCTCTGGCACGGCTGCGGACGCGCGGCGCAAGGCGCCGTGCCCGGTTGTCTTGCTTGCTGATTGCAGACTTTTCGCAATCGTCATGCCAGTCCTCCCCCTGCCGGTGGTAGCACATGATCAGCCGGTGTCATCGGGGAAATGACCGGGCTGCCAACACAGTGTCGTCGAAGACGCCAGTTTTCCGCCGGCCGTTTCGGGTGGCGGCCCTGTCGCTGTCTGATGCCGGGGCTGCGCCGTCTGGCACCTGTCTTGCACGGCCCGGCTCAGGAGAGACGACAGGAGGAGAAAGACGTGAGCGACCAAAAGCGTGAATATTCGATCTATGAGGCGGTTCCGCAGTTCGGGCGGTTACGCGACGACGTTCTTTACAACGACGTATGGAAACAGCCGGAGCTCAGCCCCCGCGACCGCTCGCTTGTGACCTGCGCCGTTCTTGCCGCGCTCGGTCGCAATGAGGAGCTGAAGCACCATTGCGGCGTGGCCGTGAAAAACGGCGTGAGCGCGGACGAATTGCGCGGCATGGTCGTGCAACTGGCTTTCTATGCGGGCTGGCCCGCCGGGGTGAATGCGGCCAAGGCCGCCATGCCGGTGTTTGAAGCTGCGGACAATGTGTCGCAAGAGCCGTGAAATCCGTCTTTCGGCGCGAAGTGCAGTTGTCACTGCGGCGTCGGTTCTGTCATTGGCACGATGTTTGCGAGCAGACAGCAATCTTGTTCAAGGCCGCGGTCGGGAGGCGCCGGGGCTGGACGGACGGATACATGAACACGGGAGGAGCGCGTGTCCCTGATTGAAAGACTGCTGGGCCGTATGGCGCTGGCTTTGATGTGGCTGGCGGCCTTCTGCCTGGTGGCGATGGCGCTGCAGGTCACGGCGGATGTGATCGGAAAATACTTTTTCAACAGGCCGATCCCCGGGACGGCCGAAATCGTCGCGCGTTATTACATGCTGGCGGTCGTGTTTTTGCCGCTGCCTTTTGCCGAACTGCGCAACAGCGGCATTTCGGTCGACCTTTTCTACAACATGTTCGGTCGCCGGCTGCGGCGTTCAACGGTCATTTTTGCCTATCTCGGACAATTGGCCTTTTTCGGAATGCTCGCCTACCAGTCCTCGCTGGATGCGGTCGATTCCTTCCAGAAACTCGAATTTCTCGACGGTCAGGCGAAAATCTTTATCTGGCCCGGCACATTCTTCCTGCCTCTGGGGCTGTGGCTTGTGTCGGCGGTCAGCCTGCTGCGCATTTTCCAGACCTGTCTTTTGAGCGACTGGGAACAGGTCGTCAATTTCCAGCCGACCGCCGATGAGTATCACCCTGCGCAGGATATGTCCTGATGGATAGAGTAACGATTGGTATTATCGGTGTCGTCGCAGCGCTCGGGCTGATCGGTCTGCGCGTGCAGGTCGGCGTCGCGCTTGGCATCGTCGCATTTTTCGGCATTGCCGCGATCACCAGTATCGGCGCGGCATGGGGCATTCTGGCGGCGATCCCGTCGAATTTCATTGCGCAGTGGAGCCTTTCGGCCGTGCCGATGTTCCTGTTGATGGGCTACATCGCCGCGCAGGCCGGGCTGACGAAGGGGCTTTTTGAAAGCGCCCGCATTTTTGTCGGGCGCGTGCCGGGCGGGCTGGCATCGGCCACGGTGGTGGCATCGGCGCTGTTTGCCTCGGCATCGGGCTCCAGTGTTGCCACAGCCGCCGCCTTTTCGCGCATTGCCGTGCCGGAGATGATGAAGGCGAATTACAAGCAGTCGCTGGCAACCGGCTCGGTCGCTGCCGCCGGAACGCTCGGCTCGCTGATCCCGCCGAGCATCCTTCTGATTGTCTACGGCATTTTCACCGATACCTCGATCGGCGGGCTGTTCGTTGGCGGCCTGCTGCCCGGCCTTTTGTCTGCGGTCGCCTATATCTTCATGATCACCTTGCGCTGCTGGCTCGATCCGACGCTGGCGCCTGTGCGTGAGGGTAACCATACGCGGGCGGAAAAATGGGCCGCCTTTCACGATATCTGGCCGCTGCCGACCCTCATTCTCGGTGTTCTCGGCGGCATTTTCATCGGGGTTTTCTCGCCGACTGAGGCCGGCGCGATCGGCGCCTGTCTGGCCGCTGCCATTGCCCTTTTGCGCGGAACATTCAGCCGGAAAATGTTCTGGCGCGCGCTTTACGAGACGGCGGAAGGCACCGCGACGATTTTCATCATTGCCGTCGGTGCGACGATGTTCGCGGTGTTTCTCGGCCTGTCCTCGCTGCCGAACGTTCTGTCGGGCATCATGCTGGCGCATGTCAACTCGCCGATTGCGATCATCGTTGCGATTGCGGTGCTTTACGTGATCCTCGGCATGTTCGTCGACAGTGTATCGATCATGCTTCTGACGATCCCGATCGTGCAGCCCATTCTCTCAGGCCTTGGCGTCGACATGATCTGGTTCGGCATCATCGTCATCAAACTGCTCGAGATCGGCATGATCACGCCGCCGGTCGGGCTCAATGTTTATGTTATCCGCAGTGCATTGGGGTCCAGCATCTCGCTGGCCGAAGTCTTCAAGGGCGCCGCATGGTTCATCCTGACGGACATCGTCACCCTCACGCTGCTGATCCTGTTCCCGGCAATCACGCTTTTGCTGCCGGGAATCATGAAGTGACGTGCATGCGTAACGGTTAACTTCGTTCAAGAGGAGGAGAACGAAATGAAATTGAAATCCTTACTGGCAACCTGTGTTGCCGCCGGGATCGGCCTTGGGGCTGTGCCGGCTTCCGCCGAGACCTTCCGGGCTGCGACCTGGAATGCCTCAGGCTCCATGAATGACCGGTTCCTGACGGATTTTGCCAATCTGGTGAAGGAATACAGCGACGGCTCGGTTGAATTCGAGGTCTTTCCGGGCGGTGTTCTGTTCCCGGCCGATGGTTCGCTGCAGGGTATTTCATCGGGCGTGGCCCAGCTTGCCAATATCACGGCTGCCTATATCCCGTCGGACCTTCCGGTCGATGCGGTCGCATCCGACATGTCGTTTCTGGCCGATGATCAGCTTGCTTTGGCCTTTGCCAAGACTGAGGTGACGTTCTTCAACAAGCAAATGCAGGAAGAACTGGCCAAGAAGAAGGGCATCGTCTTCGTGACCAGCTTTTCGATTGGCATCTATTATCCGATTTGCGGGTTTGACCTGAAGGATATGTCGGGGCTGGATGGCAAGAAGGTGCGCACCAGCTCGTCGGCTCAGATTGACTTCATCGGAGAATATGGCGGCGTGCCGGTCAGCGTTCCGGGAACCGAGATCTATACCGGTATCCAGCGCGGTTCGCTCGATTGCGCGCTCGGCGATCCGCTGTTCCTGACCGAGTTCTTCAAACTGTCCGAGGTCGCGAAATCGGTCTACCAGCTGCCGCTCGGCTCCAATGCCAATGGCGGCTATTATGTCAACCAGGGGTTCTGGCAGGACCGTAGCCCGGAGGAGCGGCGCGATATCCTGCATGCGCTTTCGCGCGCGACCGCGGCCTCGATGATCGATTACGGTAAGCGGGTCGATGCCGCCTGGGAAACCTCGAAAAAGGATGGCGTTGCCCTTAACGCACCGACGGCGGAAGATGAACAGGCGCTTGCCGCCTTCAAGGAGAAATTCGTCGCCAACCTGCCGCAGATGGAGATGGACAAGCGCGGTATTTCCGATCCGACCGAGCTGATCGACGAAATGCAGGCGTCGATGGAAAAGTGGAAAAAGCTGCTTGCCGGGATCGACCGCAACAATGTCGATCAGGTGACCCAATTGCTCGATGAGCAGATCTTCGACAAGGTCGACGTCAATACTTACGGCGTGAACTGAACCGTCAGATATTGTCCGGCGGGCAGATCGCCCGCCGGACAGACTGCCTTCAACCGATGAACGGACGAGAAAATGACTGATACCGCGCCCTCGCATGGCTACCGCTACCCCGAGGTGGCGCTTCTGATCGACGATGAATGGATTGCCGACCGGCCCGCCTGCCACCATGTTCAAAATCCCGATGACGAGACGATCCTCGGGCCCGTTCCCGGTGCGACGGACGAGGATTTCGACCGGGCGCTTGCGGCCGCGCAGCGCGGTTTCGATGTCTGGCGAAAAGTGTCGCCGCAAAAGCGCGCCGACCTGTTGCACCGGGTGGCCGCGATCATGCGCGAACGCGCCGACGAGATCGCGCCTGCCATCACGCTCGAACACGGCAAGCCGCTTGCCGATGCCCGTGCCGAAGTCGTCCGCTCCTCGAGCTTTCTCGACTGGGATGCCGAACAGCTCCTGCGCAATTACGGCCGGGTGGTGCCGACCGAGCATCCCAACTACCAGTTCGTTGTGCGTGAGCCGGTGGGGCCGGTTGCCGCGTTCACGCCGTGGAATGTCCCGGTCAGCGCGGCGGGCCGCAAGCTCTCCGGTTCGATTGCCGCTGGTTGCTCGGTCATCATCAAGCCCGCCAGCCAGACGCCTGCCTCGACCTGCCTGCTGGCACAGTGCTTTCTGGATGCCGGCCTGCCGAAAGGCGTGCTTCAGGTCATCCATGGCCGTTCCTCGCAGGTGTCCGAGCGGCTCATCCTGTCGCCCGTCATCAAGATGATCACGCTGACGGGCTCTGTCGATGTCGGCAAGCAGTTGACCCGGCTGGCGGCCGAAGGCGTCAAGCCGGTGCTGATGGAACTCGGCGGCCATGCGCCGGTGCTGATCGGCGAGGATGTCGATCCGACCGCGGTAGCAGCCCTTGCCGTTGCCGGAAAATTCCGCATGGCCGGTCAGCTCTGCGTGTCGCCGTCACGGTTTCTCGTCCATCGCAAGGTTTATGACGATTTCGTCGGCGCCTTTGCCGAAGGGGCGTCCAGGCTCAAGGTCGGCGGCGGCTTCACCAAGGGGTCGGAAGTCGGCCCGCTGGTCAACGAGCGCCGGATCGAGACCATGGACAGGCTGGTCGGCGACGCCGTGAAGCGTGGGGCGCGGATTGCGACCGGCGGCGAGCGGGTCGGCAATCGCGGCTGGTTCTATGCGCCGACCGTGCTGGCCGACGTGCCGCTCGACGCTGACGTAATGCATGAGGAGCCTTTCGGCCCGATCGCGCCCTGCATGCCGGTTGCCGACATGGATGAGGCGCTTTCGATCGCCAACGATATCGAGGTCGGGCTGGCCGGCTATGTATTCACCAATGATGTGGAGACGGCCGACCGGCTTTCGAACGAGCTGCAATGCGGCTCGGTCGCGGTCAACCTGTTCACCAGTCCCGGTGCGGATGCGCCCTTCGGCGGCCACAAGGAAAGCGGTATCGGCGTCGAGGGCGGCATGGAGTCGCTCGATTCCTACACCGTCTCCAAAACCATCACCCACCGCCGCGTGCGTATCTGAAGATCATGTGTCTTTCAGGAAAACGCTTGTATGCGAAACCGACATGTCCCGCTGAGCTTCAGCGGGATTTCAGCTTGTTGACAATCCCCGTAAGCAATCACAGTTTTGCCTATCCCCCTACCGTCATTCCGGCCTTGAGCCGGAATCCAGTAAGCGCAAGTCCTTGCGCGCAAAGACTCTTTCTTGAAACGCATAACAAGCGGCCCTGGATACCGGCTCAAGGCCGGTATGACGAAAGAACCTGGGGCGAGCTTTGTCAGCAGTCTGTGTCTCGCTGAACCTCAGCGGGACTTTTTGTTTCCGACAGCACCATGCCCAGGCAGGGTGGAGATAGCGCGACCCAACCCATTGGCACGCTGATTGCGGATGCTTCTTCGTCTGCGCTGACCGGCTCCCTGCCGGTTGAATGGAGGAAGGAGCATTCATGGCCGACATTGATCACCTGCCATATCGGAAACTGCCGCTAGCAGCGGCCGGAAAAGGCTTCGGGCTGCTTTCCGGCGTGAAAGTCGTTGACGTGACATCGTCGGTGGCCGGGCCTTACGCCAGCATGCTGCTTTCCGATTTCGGCGCGGAGGTTATCAAGGTCGAACGTCCCGAAGGCGATGATGCGCGCCAGTGGGGGCCGCCCTTTCTGGATGGGCAGGCGCTGTGGTTTACAGCCATGAACCGCAACAAGAAAAGCGTTGTGGTCGATGCGCGCTCAGCGGCGGGCAAGGCGGCGTTTCGCAAGCTCGTATCCGAGGCGGATGTTTTCGTGACCAACCAGCCGCCATCGGTGCAGCGCAAGCTCGGGCTTGATTACGACACCCTGCGGGCCGTGCGCAAAGACCTTGTTTTTGTTTCGATTACCGGTTTCGGCCTGACCGGCGAACGCGCCGATCTGACCTGTTACGACCTGATCGCCGAAGGTTATTCCGGCATCATGGATATCACCGGGGCCGCCGACAGCGCGCCGCAGAAAATCGGCGCGCCCGCTGCCGATATGCTGGCCGGGCAGGATGCCGCGATGGCTGTCATGGCAGCCCTTTTCGACCGCCAGCGCAGCGGTGTCGGCCGCAAGATCGATATCAGCATGGTCGAGAGCATGACCCGGTTTTTGAGCTGCCGGATTTCATCCTATCTCGGCTCCGGCGAAGTGCCGAAACGCTCGGGCGGCACCGACAGCGTGATCGCCATCTACCAGCCCTTCGATACGGCCGACAAACCGATGAATCTCGGCCTTGGCTCCAATCCGGTCTGGGCACGGTTCTGGGAGGCCGTCGGCGATCCCGCCTATGGCGCCGATCCGCGCTTTGCCACCAATGCCGATCGCCGTGTCTGCCGGGCGGAAATCGTCAGCCATATTCAGGACATTCTGAAAACCCGCAGCCGCAATGCGTGGCTGGATATTTTTGCCGCCGCGCGCGTCCCCGCCGGTCCCATCAATCAGGTGGATGAGGTGGCCCATGACGGCGAACTTCAGGAGCGCGGGCTTTTCTACACGTTGAAGGATGAGGAGACCGGACGGCTTGTGCCGCAGATCGGCCTGGGCATTCGCATTGACGACGAGGCGAGCTTTGCGCGCAGCGCACCGCCGGAACTGGGACAGCATACGGCTGACGTTCTGGGAGCGCCTTCGGAAACTGAAAATATGCGCCGAATTGCGCAGAACGACTGAATTGGGAGTTGCAGCATGAGTGTTGGGTTCAAGGAAATTCTCTATAGCGAAGACGGTCCGGTCGGCACGATCACGCTCAACCGGCCGGATGACGGCAACATGTTCACCGAGACCATGTGCCACGAAATCCGCGACTGCATCGAAATGATCCGCCGCGAAACCCGCACCCGTGTCGTGGTTCTGACCGGCGCGGGCGACCGGTTCTTCTGCATCGGCGGGCGCAAGGACGGCATGGAGAAGACCAAGCTTTATGCCGGTGTGCTGCCGACGCTGGAAATGTATGAGGCCATAGACCGGTTGCAGAAGCCGGTGATCGCCTCGGTCAACGGTTTTGCCGTCGGTGGCGGTAATGTGCTGCAGATGGTCTGCGACGTCACGATTGCCAAGGAAAGCGCGGTCTTCCGGCAGGTCGGGCCGATGATGGGCTCTTTCGATGCCGGTTACGGCACCTGGTATCTGGAAGACCTCGTCGGCAAGAAGCGGGCCAAGGAAATCTGGTTTGCCAACCCGAAGATCAAGGCCGCTGAAGCAAAGGAGATGGGCCTCATCAACCGCGTGGCGCCGGACGACCAGCTTGCCGAAAAAACACGGGAATTCGCGCTTGAAATCGCCGATCGCGGCGCTTTCGCGCTGGCCTCGATCAAGGGCGCCTTCAATGCCCGTCACGGCGGCGTCAGCGGGCTATCGCGCGTCACCCACGATCTGCTTTTGAGCCAGTATCTCGGCACGGACGAGGCCAATGAACTGGGCGCGAGCTTTGCCGAACGGCGCAAGCCCGACCCTGAAAAATTCGGCCATTGAAAGGGGAATCCACGATATGCGACCCTTTCTCACCCTGCATGATCCCGCAACCGCGCGCGGCTATTACGACAACGGCCTGTGGCACGGGGAAACCTTCTATCACCTGATGGCCCGGCACGCGGCCATGCGGCCGGATGACCATGCGCTGCGCGACGGTCGTCTCCGGCTCGACTGGCGGGCGCTGAAGACCCGCGTTGACGCCTTTGCCGACGACCTTCGCAATCAGGATATCGTCGCCGGAGACCGGATATCGCTGTGGATGTCGAACCGGATCGAGGCGGTGATCGCCTTTCTCGGCTGTTCGCGCGAGGGCGTCGCCTGCAATCCGTCGCTGCACAGAAGCTATACCTGCGGCGAAATCATCGAGCTGTTGCAGGAACTGGGCGTGAAAGCGCTGGTAACGGAGCCTGGCTGGGGCGCGGACCGGGCGTCGAAGGATTTCGACGCCATGCTGAAGGATGTCGGCTCGCTGACGAAACTCTATACGCCGGATGAATTTCCGACCGAAACCATCGCGGCCGAGCCCGAGCCGCATGCCAATCCCGACAGCATCGCCTATCTCGCCTTCACCTCCGGCACCACCGGGCGGCCGAAATGCGTGATGCATTCCTCAAATACGCTTCTGGCCAATGCCCGCGATCTGGCGCGCGACTGGAAGCTCGATCTCAATTCCGTCATTTTGTCGCTCAGCCCGCTGTCGCATCACATCGCCTGGGTGGCGATGGCGCAGTGGCTGGTCTGCGGCGGCGAGCTTGTCACCGACGATCCGCCGAAAGACGTCTCGCGGCTGGACTGGATCGTCGAGACCGGCGCGACCTATGTGATGGGCGTTCCGACCCATGCGATGGATATTCTGGCCGAGCAGAAGAAGCGCGGCATGGCGCGCATGGGCAATGTCCGCACCTTCTATATGGCCGGTTCCCCGATCCCCGAAGTCGTCGCCAAGGCCTTTGTCGATCAGGGCATCGCGCCGCAGAATATCTACGGCATGACCGAGTGTTCGTCGCATCAATATACCCATCCCGACGATCCGCCGGAAATCTGGGTGTCCACCTGCGGGCGCGGCGGACCGGCCTATTCGGTGAAGATATGGGATGTTGAAAATCCAGACAGGGAGCTGCCGCAGGGCGAGACCGGCGAAATCGGCGGCAAGGGTGCTGCGATGATGCTTGGCTATTACGGCAATCAGGCGGCGACCGAAAAGACCTTCAACCGCCACGGTTATCTGATGTCGGGCGATCTCGGTTCCTTCGATGAACACGGCAATCTACGTATTGAGGGCCGCGCCAAGGATCTCATCATTCGCGGCGGTCACAATATTCATCCCTCGCGGATCGAGGCGCTGGCGCTCACTCATCCGACGGTCGAGAAAGCTGCGGCCTTTGCCGTGCCGGACGAGCGGCTGGGCGAAAGGGTCTGCCTTGCCATTATCGGCGATATCGCCGCGGCGGAGATGCTGGCGCATCTGGCCGCCGAGGAGCTTTCCAAATACGACATGCCCGAATGGTTCCTATCGGTTGAAAGCCTGCCGCTGACGGCAAGCGGGAAAATCCTGAAGCGCGAGCTGACGGAGATGGTCAAACGCGGCGAACTTGCACCGGAACAGGTGCGCTATACCGCCCCCAAGGCATCGTGAGGGGAGGGCGATATGACCGTTGAACTGAAAAAGGACGGGCCGTTTGCGGTCCTCACGCTGAACCGGCCGGAAGCGCTCAACGCGCTTTCCTTCGCCATCCTCCGCCAGATCGGCGAAGCGCTGGACGACGTGGCGGCGATGGAGGGCGTTCGCGCACTGCTGATCACCGGAGCGGGCGAAAAGGCGTTTTGCGCCGGGGCCGATATCAAGGAATTGCGCAGCCGTGCGCTCATCGACCAGAAGCGCGGGGCCGAACTGGGCCAGGCGATGTTCGCCAAGCTCGATACGCTGCCGGTCGCCTCGGTGGCGCTGGTCAATGGCTATGCCTTTGGCGGCGGAGCGGAGCTGGCGCTTGCCTCGACCTTTCGGCTGGCATCGCCGAACGCGGTGTTCGGACTGCCGGAGATCAAGCTTGGCCTCATTCCCGGCTATGGCGGCACGCAGCGCCTGCCGCGCCTGATCGGCGAGGGACGGGCGCTCGAAATCATCATGACCGGTCGCAATGTGAAGGCCGATGAGGCCGAGAAGATCGGTCTCGTCAATGCCGTCGTCGAAGGCGACCTGATGGAAGCTGGCCGGGAATTTGCTGGTCGCTTCACCCGTTACAGCCTGCCGGCGCTGGAATTTGCCCGTCAGGCGGTGCGCCGGGCCGGCGATGTGCCGCTTGCCGAGGGGCTGCGCGTGGAGGCCGACCTGTCGACGCTCGCCTATCGTCTGGGCGATGCGGAAGAGGGCATGGCGGCATTCGAGGAAAAGAGAAAGCCGGAGTTCAAGGATGGCTGAAGGACAGATTATCGTTACCGGTGCGTCGAAAGGCATTGGCGCGGCGATTGCGGGCGAACTCGAACGGCGCGGGTTTTCGGTCGTCGCCCTGTCGCGTTCGGGTGAAGCGCCTGCGGGTCGCGCCGTGGTCTGCGACGTGACCAATGAGGGCGATGTGAAACGGGCCTTTGGAGAAATCGCCGCCGCGGGGCCGGTTGCCGGCCTTGTCAACAATGCCGGTATTCATATCGGCGGGCCGATTGCCAGCCTGACGACGGAAAGCTTCAACAAGACTATCGCGCTCAACACGACCGCCGTCATGGTCGCAGCCCGCGAGGCGTTTCCGTTTATGGAGAAAAACGGCGGCACCATCGTCAATATCGGCTCGTTTTTCGACAAGCTCGGCGTGCCGGACAATCTCGCCTATTGCGCCTCCAAGGCGGCGGTGGCGGCGATGACGCGCTGCATGGCGGTGGAATGGGCAAAGCACGGCATTCGAGTGATGAATGTCGCGCCCGGCTATATCGAGACCGACCTCAACCGCGATTATCTCGCCCGCGAAAAGGTCAAGGCGTGGATGGCAAGCCGCATCCCCGTCGGCGCGCCGGGCAAGGCCGAAGATGTGGCGAAACTCGTCGGCTCGATCTTCTCCGAGCAGATCGGCTTTCTGACGGGCGAGACCATTTACATCGACGGCGGACAGGGGATGAACCACTGATGAACCTGATTGAAAAGGTGGCGGCGGCCCGCAACTGGAACGATGACGAGCGGCAGGTGCTGGAACAGGTCCAGCGCATGACCGACGAAGTGATTGCGCCCAATGCCGAACACATCGACGAGACCGGGGAATTTCCCTGGAAAAACGTCGAGGCGATCAATGCGCTGGGGCTGAACGCGATTTTCGTTCCGGAGGCATTCGGCGGCATGCCGATGTCCTACAAGCTCTATCTGGAGATCGTGTCGATCATTTCCGAAGCCTGCGCCTCCACCGGCATCATCTATGCCACCAATTACCACGGCATGAAGCCGCTGATCGATTTCGGCAATGACGAGCAGCGCGCCCGCCTGCTGCCGAAAATCGCCGAGGGTGGGCTTGGCGCGCTGGCGATCACCGAACCAACGGCGGGCTCGGATGCGACCGGCATGAAGACCAGCTTCACCGAGGATGGCGACGACATCGTCGTCAAGGGCTCGAAAGTCTTCATCACCAATGGCGATGTTGCCGACCGCATTCTGCTGTTCGGCAAATGGGCGGGCATTGACGATGCGCGCAAGGCGATTTCGGTGCTGATCCTGGAAAAGGGGATGGAGGGCTTCAGCGTCATCGGCAAGGAGAAGAAGATGGGCCATCACGGCTCGTCGACCTGCGCGCTCGCCTTCGACAATATCCGCGTGCCGCACGCCAATCTGATCGGCAATCCCGGCGACGGGCTTGCGATCCTGCTGGCCTCGCTCAACAAGTCGCGGCCCTCCATTGCCGCCCATGCGCGCGGCATCGCCCGTGCGGCGTTCAAGGACATGGTGTCTTACGGCAACGAGCGGGTGCAGGGCGGCAAAAAGATTATCGAGTTTCAGGGCAACCAGTTCACGCTTGCCGATCTTGCGGGTGAACTGGCGATGGTCGAGCGCTGGATCGATTACGTCGCCGATATCGTCGATGGCGGCGGCAAGGATTTCGGCATGGAGGCATCGCTGGCCAAACTCAGGGCCTCCGATCTCGCCATGAAGATGACGACCGAATGCGTGCAGTTTTACGGCGGTTACGGCTATTGCCGCGACTATCGGGCCGAACGGCTGATGCGCGATGCCAAGATCACCCAGATCTGGGAAGGCACCAATCAGGTTCACCGCCAGCTTATCGGACGGAGTTTCAGGGAAAAATGACGGATATCAGCAAGGTCGCCATCTGCGGCGCAGGCGGCACGATGGGTGCGGGGATTGCTCTGGTGGCAGCGCGCGCCGGGTTTGAAACCTGGTGCTTTGACATGGCTGGAGAAGGGCTTGAGCGCTCCCGCAAGGCGGCGGAGAAATTCTTCGCCAAGTCGGTCGAGCGCGGCAAGATGAGCGCCGAGGATCGCGAGGCGGCGCTTTCGCGTATGCACGACACCACCGATCTTGCCGATCTTGTCGATTGCGACCTGATCATCGAGGCGATTTTCGAGAATCTGGACGTCAAGCGCGAGCTGTTCGGAAAGCTGAACGGCATCTGCAAGGCGGAGACGATTTTCGCCTCCAACACCTCGACGCTGTCGATCACGGAAATCGCCGGTGGTTCGGGCCGCGCCGACAGGGTGGTCGGCATGCATTTCTGCCTGCCCGCGCAGGTGATGAAGCTGATCGAGATGTCGCGCGGCATCAACACATCCGATGAGACTTTTGCTGCTGCCTGGGCCTGGACGGAAGCCGCCGGGCAGGTGCCGGTGGAAACCCAGGACAAGCCGGGCTTCATCCTCAATGCGTTGCTGGTGCCGTTCAACAACGACGTCATCCGCGCCATTGAGGCCGGGCTGGCGACGCCGGAGGATATCGACACCGCGATCAAGGCCGGACTTGGCTACAGGATGGGGCCGTGCACGCTGCTCGACCTGATCGGCCTCGATACGCAGATCCGGCTTGGCGAAGCCTTCTACCCGATCACGCTGGACAAGCGCGCCGCCGTGCCGCCGCTTCTGCGCCGCATGGTGGCCGCCGGAAAGCTCGGCAACAAATCGGGTGAAGGTTTTCTGACCGGCCTGACGCGGGAAAAGGCGACGGCCGCGCCGTCCTTCACCATCCGCAAGGGTGGTGAAAGCCGGTCCTTCCCGGAGGGCGACGCCTTCCTTGCTGCGGGCGGGGAAAATAGCGCGGTGACGGTGCATCTTGGCGGCGGCTTTGTGCCGGACCCGTCGAAGACGGCGGTACTTGTCGAACTCGATACCGAATGCCTTGGCGTGCACTCTGGCGAGGATATGGGGCGCGAAGGCTCCAATGCGGTCGGTTTTGCCCGCTATCGCAACGGCAATGATGCACCGTCGAACCTGATCGAGATCGTGCGCCAGCCGAGCACGGATGAGGCCGCGCTTGCGGCCGCCCGCGCCGTGTTTGAAACGGCCGGTTTCGAAACGGTGGTCTGCGCCGACCAGCCGGGCCGGATCATCGACCGTCTGGTGCGCCCGAAATACAACGATGCGCTGCGCTTCCTCGATGAAGGGCTCGCCAGCGCCGCCGATATGGACAAGACCTGCTCGATGGGCCTTGGCTATCCCGACGGACCGGTCGAACGGGTGACGCGCGGCGGTCTGGCTCGCCATTTCGACGTGACCAGTGCCATTTACGCCATGACCGGCCAGCCGGGCTATGCGCCTGCGCGCGCGGCGGTGGTTGCTAAAGCGCGGGCGGACTGAGCGATGATGGACGGCGCGCTTTCCGGCATAAAGGTTCTCGATTTCTCGACCCTCCTCCCGGGACCCTTGGCAACCTTGTTCCTGGCCGATGCCGGGGCCGAGGTTGTCAAGGTCGAGAACCCGGCGCGCGGTGATGAAATGCGCCATTATTCCCCGCGCTTCGGTGAGGACAGTGGCAATTTTCATCTGCTGAACCGCGGCAAGAAAAGCGTCGCGGTCGATCTGAAATCGCCGGAGGGGAAGGAAAGTCTGACTGCCCTCCTGAAGCAGGCCGATATCCTGGTCGAGCAGTTCCGTCCCGGCGTGATGGCCCGGCTCGGGCTTGGTTATGACGATGTGCGGGCCATCAACCCCGCCATCATCTATTGTTCGATCACCGGCTACGGCCAGACGAGCGATATGCGAAGGGCGGCGGGGCACGATCTCAACTATCAGGCGATGACCGGACTTCTGGCGCTGAGCCACGGGCCGCAATCCGCACCTGTGGTTCCCCCGGCCCTGATTGCCGATGTGGCGGGCGGAACCTATCCGGCGCTGGTCAATATTCTGATGGCGCTCTATCGCCGCGCGCGGACGGGCGAGGGCGCGTATCTCGATATCGCCATGGCCGAAAGCCTGTTTCCCTTCACCTACTGGGCAATGGCGGACGGAAAATTCGGCGGCGCGTGGCCGGGCAATGGCGATGCGCTGGTGACCGGCGGCACCTGCCGATACCGGCTTTATCCGACAGCCGATGACCGGTTGGTTGCGGCAGCCCCCATCGAACAGGCGTTCTGGGAGCGTTTCTGCGAGGCGATCAGGCTGGAACCTGCCTTGCGCGATGACACGGTGAACCCGGACGCGACGCTGGCGCGGGTCAGCGCCCTTGTCGCCGGTCAGACGGCGGACCACTGGAAGGCGGTTTTCAGCGAGGCGGATTGCTGCTGCACCGTCGTCGCCACGCTGGAAGAAGCGCTGGAGAACCCGCATTTCGCCGAGCGCGCCGTTTTCAGCCGCAAGATTGCGCTGCCGGACGGCAAAAGCGAAAGCGCCCTGCCACTGCCGCTTGCAACCGGCCTTAGAGCCACGCCGTCAGACATGCCGCACGCACCGCGTCTGGGCGAGTCCGGCTCCGCACCCCTGTCCTTCGCGAAAACCGAGGGGCATGAGGCATGAAGGCCGTGATTGTCGATGCGTTCACGCCTTTCGACAAGGCGCGGATCGGAGAACTGCCTGATCCCGTCGCAGGTCCCGGCGAGGTGGTGGTGGATGTCGAGGCAATCGATGTCAATTATCCGGATATTCTCTATATCGAGGGCAAATATCAAAACAGACCGGCCTTTCCGTTTTCGCCCGGCCTTGGCGCGGCGGGGCGCATCGCCGCTCTCGGCAGCGGTGTCGAGGGTTTTTCCATCGGCCGGAAGGTTCTGGTCCTGCCGCATTACGGCGCCTATGCCGAAAAGGTGAAGGCGCCCGCCGCCTGTTGCTTCGCCATGCCGGACGATATGCCGTTTGAAGAGGCGGCGGCTCTGGGCCTTGTCTACCAGACGGCCTATTTCGCACTGACCGCGCGCGCGATGCTGGAAAAGGGCGAGACGGTGCTGGTGCTCGGCGCATCCGGCGGCATCGGCATGGCGGCGGTTTCCCTGGCCAAAGCGCTGGGTGCCGGAAAGGTTATCGCCGCCACGCGGGGCGAGGAACGCAGCGCATTCGCCAAAGGGCTCGGCGCCGACGTAACGGTCGATTCCGCAATGGACAATCTGCGGGATGGCCTGCGCGATGCCGTTTACGCGGCCACGGATGGCCGCGGCGTCGATGTCGTCATCGATCCGGTCGGCGGCGCGCTGAATGCGGTGGCGCTCAGGGCCATGGCATGGCAGGGGCGGATGGTGATTGTCGGCTTTGCCTCCGGCGAGATCCCGAAGATCGGCGCGAACTACCTGCTGGTGAAAAACATCGCGGTCAGTGGCCTTCAGTGGACCGACTATCGCGACCGACAGCCGGAAAAAATGCGCGCGGCGCAGGCTGAGATCTTCGCGCTCTGGGGCGAGGGCAGGCTGCGGCCCGCCATTGCCGGCATATTTCCGCTCACCCGCTATGGCGAGGCGCTTGGCGCGATCAGCCGCGCCGGCGCGCGCGGCAAATTCATCCTGACAATTCGAGACAATTGAGGCCGGACCATCATGACCGCTATCGAAACCACAGCGACCATCGGCGTTATCGGAGCCGGCACAATGGGGGCCGGCATCGCCCAGCTCGCCGCCGTTGCCGGTCATCCGGTGCTGCTGTTTGATGCGAAGGAGGGCGCGGCCGCGGCCGGCAGGGAACGGATGGTCGCCGGGCTGAAAAAGCTCGTCGCGCGCGGCAAGATCGACGCGGCGGCGGCCGATGCGATTACCGACAGGGTCCATCCGGTCGCGACCATGGACGCGCTGGCGCCCGCAGCACTCGTGGTGGAAGCAATTGTCGAAGACCTCGACATCAAGCGCAAACTCTTTGCCGCGCTGGAGGATATCGTCGCGCCGGAGGCCACTCTGGCGACCAATACGTCATCCATATCGGTCACCGCGATTGCCCGCGACCTGAAACAGCCGGGCCGTTTTGTCGGGATGCATTTCTTCAACCCGGCGGTCATCATGAAGTTGGTCGAGGTGATTTCCGGCGTCGCGACATCGAAGGAGATTGCCGAAACCGTGTTCGCGACAGCGGAAAACTGGGGCAAGATCGCCGTCCACGCGAAATCGACGCCCGGCTTTATCGTCAACCGGGTTGCGCGCGGGTTTTATGCCGAGGCGCTCAGGCTTTACGAGGAGCAGGTGGCCGATCCGGCTACGCTCGACGCGATCATGACGGGGGCGGGCGGTTTCCGCATGGGGCCGTTCGAACTGATGGACCTGATCGGCCATGACGTGAACTACGCCGTCAGCCTTTCGGTGTTTACCGCCTATTATCAGGAGCCGCGCTTCCGGCCCGCGCTCAGCCAGCTGGAACTGGTCAATGCCGGGCGGCTTGGCCGTAAGACCGGGCAGGGCTTTTACGACTATGCCGAGGGCAGCGAGAAACCGGAGCCGGTTGGCGAAACGGCTTCGCCCGACGCCGTGCCGGTCGAGGGGCTCGGTCCCGGTATCGAAACGGAGATCGACGGCGTGGCGCTGATGCTCACCGACGGGCGCACGGCCCGTGAGGTCGCGGCTGAAACGGGCCGTCCGGTCATCGTCTGCGATCTGGCGTGCGACGGGGCATCGCGGATGGCCTTTGCCGTCTCGCCGGATGTGCCGGAAAACGTGGTTGCCCGCTTCGTGGCAACGCTTGCCGCGCAGGGCATCGCCGCGACCCGCCTGCCGGACTGGCCGGGCCTTGTGCTTATGCGCACGCTGGCCGTTATCGCCAATGAAGGTTTTGAGGCCGTCATGCAGGGTGTCAGCGATGAGGCCGGGGTCGACACCGCCATGCGCTATGGCGTCAATTATCCGAAAGGGCCGATAGGCTGGGCGCGCGAGGTCGGGCTGGCGCGTATTGTTGCGGTGCTCGACAATCTGCACCGGCTGACCGGCGATCCGCGTTACCGGGCATCGCTGCGGCTGCGCATGGCCCTGCAAGACTGAGAAAACGGGAGAATGACCATGAAAATCAACAGGGCCGGTTCCGGCGCATCGAGTTACGCGCCTGCGGACAGTTTTTCCGGACAGGTGAGGCGCGATCCGCTGGTCAACGCCGAAGCGCCCGGACGGGTGGCAACGGGCATGGTGACCTTCGAGCCGGGCGCGCGCACGGCGTGGCACACCCATCCGGCGGGCCAGATCCTGATTATCGTGTCCGGCTATGGCTGGGTGCAGGTCGAGGGCGGGTCGAGACAGACCGTTGCGCCGGGTGACTGCGTCTGGTTTCCGGCAGGCGAAAAACACTGGCATGGCGCGACGGCGACCACGGCCATGACCCATATTGCCGTGACCGAATTCGTCGATGGCAGCGCGGTGACATGGCTGGAGCATGTCAGCGACGAACAGTACAACGCGGGCTGAGCCGACCTTTCCGCCGGTCGCCGCAAGGGAGAAATGCAATGCCCTTCTTCAAGTCCCTGCCTAAAAATGCCGGGCCGCCCAATGTCTTCAAGCAGTATCCCGATATTTACGGACCATGGTCAGAGACCAGCGAAGCGATGATGAACGGCCCGTCGCCGCTTTCCCAAGGCGAGCGCGAGTTGTTGCAGGCTTATGCCGCCGGTATCAGCGGCTGCGCATTCGTCTATACCGGCCATTCGGAAGTTGCCTATGCCTGGGGCATTGCGCGCGGCACGCTGGAAAAGCTGATGGCGGATATCGAAACCGCGCCGGTGGACGACCGGCTGAAGCCGATCTTCGCCTATGTCCGCAAGCTCGTGACCGCACCGCGCGACCTGACGCAGGCCGATGCCGATGCGGTGTTTGATGCGGGCTGGGCGGAAAAGGCGCTTCACGATGCGGTTGTGATTACCGCCCGCGTGGCCTTCATGCAGCGTCTTGTCGACGGTTTCGGCTTTGCGCCGCTCGACCCGGCCGTGGCCGCAAGCCATGCGAAAAAGCGCGTCGAGCGCGGCTATGTCAATGTCTACAGCACATTCCGGAAACAGAAATGAGCCGCGGTTTTCTGTCTGAAACAGCATGATGCGGATAAAGGAGATCGCCCGCGAACCGCTGGCACGGCTGATCGGCGCTGCACGGCGCGCTGTCTCGTCGTTCCGTCATCTTTCATTGCGTGACTGGCTCGCCTATCTGACCTGCCTTGCGGTCGGCTGGCTCGGTGGTGTTCTGGCGGTGCGGTTCAACATGCCGCTGGCGTGGTTTTTAGGGCCGATGATGGCAAGTGCGGTGGTCGCAATTGCAGGCGTTCCCGTCCGCGCGCCGCTGTTCCTGCGCCCCATTGCTGTGCCGATCCTCGGCTTTCTGCTGGGTACGGCCTTTCTACCTGAAATTCTCCTGCAGATGCACGAATGGCTGTTTTCCGCATTGATGATCCCGGTCTATCTGCTGGCAAGCGGCGTTGTGAGCTACGCCTATTTCCGTTTCGCCGGGCGCTATGATGCCGTCACCGCGTTTTTCTCCAGCGTTGCCGGCGGTCTGACGGCGATGGTGCTGATGGGCGAATATTACAAGGGCGATGTTACGAAGATCGCCGTCGCTCAGTCGATGCGCATTCTGGTCGTCGTGGTGGTGATCGCTCTTGTCTTCAGTACGGTGCTTGGTGTCTCTAGCGCGGACACTCAGGGCCCTGTCATCGGCTGGAGCGATCCGACGGGCAAGGATATTTCCTGGTTTTTCATATGCGTTCTGGGTGGCAGTCTTGCCGGCGTGCTGCTGCGCTTTCCAACCCCTGCCATGCTTGGGCCGCTGATGTTCAGTGCGCTTTTACACCTGACATCGGTGACAACCGGGCTTTTGCCATCGGACCTCACTGTTTTTGCGCAGTTCGTGCTGGGTGTTTGCATCGGTGCACGCTTTACCGGACTGACCGTCAGGACGGTATCGGTCAGCCTGTTTCACGGCACGGTTTCGGCTCTGCTGATGCTGGTTCTTTCGGGCGGCATCGCGCTCTTGGTCCACAAGGTTTCGGCAATCGATCCGCTGGCGGCATGGCTTGCCTTTTCGCCGGGCGGCATGACCGAGATGGGGCTGATGTCGCTGGCGATCGGCCAGAGCGTGGCCTATGTCACGGTCGCCCACGTCTTCCGGCTGGTGATCGTCATGTTTGTTGCACCGTTTCTCTCGCGGGTTCTCGTTACCGGCCGATGATCGCCGGTGCTGGCATCCGCCTTGCTAACCTTTTTGTCGACAGGCACCTTATCCGGCCGGGCAACACTGCCCTCCGGCCGGGGTGCGCAGAATGCCGCATGGCGAAGGGCGCATGGACAAACCGCGCCTGAACTGCCATGCCTTTGCCGGGGAGGACTGAACGTGAAGGTTGGCTATGTTGGGCTTGGCACGATGGGCGGCGCACTTGCCCGCTGGCTGGTTGAGGATTTCGAACTTCAGGTTTTTGATCTGAGCGCGAGAAGCGTTGCGGCAATGGTGGAAAAGGGGGCGGTCGCAGCCGCCTCGCTTGCCGATATGGCCCGTGATTGCGAGGTTGTTGTGCTGTGTCTGCCGCGCAGCGCCAATGTGCATCAGGCGCTGTTCGGACCGGGCGGTCTGGCGGAAGGACTGTCCGCCGGCAAGATCATCATCGACCAGACCAGTGGACTGCCATCGGAAACCCGCACGATGGCAAATGCGCTTGAGAAAAACGGCGTTTACATGGTCGATGCACCGGTCGCCGGCGGAGTGCCCTCGGCGCTTGCTCGAAAGATCACCATCATGGCGTCGGGGCCGGATGCCGCGTTTGAAAAGGCCATGCCGGTGCTGGAAGCGATCAGCCCGAAGGTGATCCGTTGCAGCGAAAGGGTCGGCGATGGGCAGGCGGTGAAACTGGTCAACAATGCCATCAATGCGGGCTACCGGATCGCCACGCTGGAACTGGCGGCATTTGCACTCAAGGCCGGCATTTCCCTTGATCTTTTCGCTGAGACGCTGAACAGCGGCCCCGGCGCCAGCTTCTCTTCTAAGGTCCTTCTGCCTGCCGTTATAGAGAACCGGTCCTCGACCGATTTCGCACTGGCCCTGATGCTCAAGGACATCAATCAGGCGCTGGCGCTGGCCGACGAGACCGGTGTTCCAATGCCCATCGGTCAGCTTGCCCGCGTGGCAATGCAGATCGGCGTCAACACGCTCGGGCCGGATGCGCGGCTGGATGATGTCGTTCCGCTGATCGGCTCGTTTTCGGGCGTCGATTTTTCGTTCATGCCTGCGGATGCTGAAATGACAGCGGAAAAGGCCCGGCTTCTGACGCAAATCGGCAATGCCGTAGCGCTCTGCAATATGGTGGTCGTTCTGGAAAACGTGGCGATGGGAGCCCGGTTCGGGCTCGATATCCCTGTGCTTTTCGATGTCGTCAATGCCGGCTCCGGCTGGAGCGCGGAGGCGGAGCGCCTTCTGCAGGTTCTGACGTCGCAGACCGCCACAGGCAGTGGCAGCCTCCGGGACGCTCTGGTCGATCTCGATACCGTCTCGCGGCAGGGCGTTGCGCTGGGCGTGCCGCTGATCGTTCTCAACGAAGTGCGGGCGATACTTCGCGCCTGGCAGAACGAGGCCGGTGCGGGTGCAGCGCTGGACACGCTCACAGCGGCCTGCGAAAGGGCGGCAGACGTGCGGTTGCGTCCGTTGCAGGTTGCGGTCTGAACCCCGCGGATGGCATGGGCTTTGCGAATTCGGCTCGACAAGAAAGCGGCAATGAAGAAAGGCGATAAGAATGCAGCCTTCCGGCAGTGAACGTCCCTTGGACTGGATGCGACGGTCGACCATTGAAGGGTTTGCGGCGCTTGTCGTGGGCGCGGGCAGCGGCATGGGCGAGGCCTGCGCACGTGTTTTCGCGGCCAATGGCGGACGTGTCATCGTCGCCGATATGAACGCGGAAAGTGCCGAGCGCGTTGCCGCCGAAATCTGTGCGTCAGGCGGCGAGGCGAGGGCCGTCCGGCTCGATGTTTCCAGCGCCGATGATATCGAGGCCGGGGTCAGGGCCGTGCTCGACGCCTATGGGCGGCTCGATGTGCTGATCAATGTCGCCGTGAAGGTCGCGTCTGTTTTTCTCGAGGACGCAGACTACGACGATTGGGAAAAGGCGTTTCATGTCAATGTGACATCGGCGCTGAAGCTTGCCCGCGCCTGCCTGCCGCATCTGCGCCAAAGCCCGTCGCCGGCAATTGTCTTTGCCGGGTCTCTGGCCGGCGTCAACGGTTACGCCCGATCCGGTTCCTACGGGCCGAGCAAGGGGGCGCTGATCACGCTGGCGCGGCAGATGGCACTGGAATGGGCGCCGGACAATATCCGCGTCAATGTCGTCATTCCCGGCACGATCATAACGCCGGCAATGACCCGCGACCTCAGCGCCGAAGCCATTGAAACACGCAAGCAGCAGATACCGCTCGGGCGGCTTTCCGAGCCGGGTGAACAGGCCGATGCGGCCGTCTTCCTGGCGTCCCCCGCCGCCTCGTTCATCACGGGGCAGGTGCTTGTCGTCGATGGCGGATTTTCGCAGGCGCTTTATCCGCAGCCGATGGGAATGCGTGAAACCATGCGCGACTACGCGATGCGAAAACACACGTAAAACAAACAGATGGAGCCCCTCGGCCAAGAGGAGAAACCGGGGGCTTTGATGGAGGAGAAGACATGAGTGGAATGCTGGACGGAAAAGTCGTTCTGGTCACGGGGGCTGCCGGTGGCATCGGGCGGGCATCTGCCCTGCTGTTTGCACAAGAAGGCGCGAAGGTGGTTGCCGCCGATGTCCGTGCCGAGGGCGTTGATGAAACCGTGGCGATCGTGAAGGCCGAAGGCGGTGAAGCGACCGGTGCGGTTGCGGACCTGACCCGCAGCACCGATATCGACGCGATGATCGCCAAAGCCGTTGAAACCTATGGCCGGCTCGACGGTGCCTTCAACAATGCCGGCATCACCGGCGGCCAGGTTGGCCAGGGCGGCAAACCCACCGCGGAATGGGATGAGGAGGCGTTTGACCGCATCATCGGCGTCAACCTCAAGGGAACCTGGCTGTGCATGCGCGCCGAAATCCGGCAGTTTCAGGCGCAGGGCGGCGTCGGCGCGATCGTCAACACCGCCTCGCTTGCGGGTGTGACCGGGTTTTTGACCACCTCGGGATATACGGCAAGCAAGCACGCCGTCGTGGGCATGACCAAAACCGCCGCTCTGGAATATGCGCCGGACATTCGTTTCAATGCGCTCTGCCCCGGCTACGTCAATACCGACATGCTGAAGGACACCATGGCGCGCCGGGCCGATAAGGTTTTGTCGCGCATTCCGTTCGGGCGTCTGGCCGAAGCGAAAGAACTGGCGGAAATGGCCTGCTGGCTTCTGTCCGAACGCGGCTCCTATGCCACCGGGCAGACCTTCGTCGTAGACGGCGGCTACATGGCCGGCTGAAAGGCTGGCGGTAAGGGAGGGGGAAGATGCCTCATATTTCC
This sequence comes from Martelella mediterranea, assembly GCA_003001975.1. GTDB lineage: Bacteria > Pseudomonadota > Alphaproteobacteria > Rhizobiales > Rhizobiaceae > Martelella > Martelella mangrovi. Next base: position 192,417 of record PVUG01000003.1, on the reverse strand, counting down.
GTAAAAATGCTCGCCGGGCGGTCCGATGCGGAGAAGAAACGCCTGTCCGAAGCGCTGACACTGGCCGTGATCAACACGCTGGGCGCATCGGAAAAATCCGTCTCTGTGTCGGTGGACGATATCGATCCGGAAGAATGGACCGAGAAAATCTACAAGACCGAAATCATGGGGCACCCGCAGAGCCTTATCAAGAAGCCGGGTTACCAACCCTTTTGAGGAGGAGACATGAACAAGCGTCTCGAGGGCCGTGACGAGCCGATCCTGGAACCGGATCTGCCGATCATCGATGCCCATCACCATCTCTTCGACAAGCCGGCAATGCGCTATATGCTCGAGGAATATCTGGCCGACGTGAATGCGGGCCACCGCATTGTCGCGTCCGTCTATGTGGAGGCTTCGGCTTTCCATCGCGTTGACGGGCCGGAAGCCTTGCGGCCGCTTGGCGAGATCGAGTTTGCCAATGGCATTGGCGCCATGTGCGCCAGCGGAGCCTATGGCAATCAGCGGCTTTGCGCGGCGATTGTCGGTTATGCGGATCTCAGGATGGGCGACGATGTCGGCTGGTTGCTCGACCGCGCGCAGGCCGCATCCCCGGAGCGCTTTCGCGGTGTGCGGCAGATCACCATGGAGCATCCGAGCGACCTGCCGTTCAAATATTTCTTCACCGGCCGCCCGCCGGAAGGCGTGTTCAGCCATCCGAAGTTTCGCGATGGCGTGCGCCAGCTTGCCAAGCGCGGCCTGACCTATGATGCCACCGGTTTTCACCTGCAGTTGCCGGATATCGGCGCGCTTGCGGATGATTTTCCCGACATGCCGGTGATCGTCAACCACATGACGGTGGCGATGGGGTTGGAAATGAACGATGCCGAGCGCGCCGAACTTTTCGCGGCTTGGCGAAGCGCGCTCATCGAGGTGGCAAAGCGACCGAATGTCAGCTGCAAGATCGGCGGCCTCGGCATGCCGATCTGGGGCTTCGGGCTGGATGAAAAGCAGGGTGAAACGGGCTATCGTACGCTTGCCGAGACCTGGCGGCCCTTCGTCGAAACGGCCATAGAAGCCTTCGGGCCGGATCGCTGCATGATGGAAAGCAACTATCCGCCGGACAGCCGTTCATGCGGCTATGTCCCGCTTTGGAACGCGCTGAAACATATCGTTTCATCGGCAAGCGCGGATGAGAAGGCCGACCTGTTCTATAACACGGCGGCCCGCGTCTACCGGATGGACCTGCCTCCGCTGGATGGCTGAGGCAGGCCACGGATTTGCCCGTCAGGAGAGTTCCTCAAGCTTCTTGTAAAGATAGGAGCGTGAAATACCGAGCTGTTCGGCAACCTTCTTCTTGTTGCCCTTGTAGCGGATAAGGGCATCGTTGATCAGCTGGTTTTCGAGGTTTTCGAGGCTTTCCTTCAGGTTGCCGCCGGTTCGGATCGCTTCGAAACCACCGGCCGTCTGGACCGGTACCCGCTCGCCGCCCGATGCCGCGTTCTTGCGGAAATCGTCGACGCTCAGGCGTCCGCTCTCGCAGAAAACGAAGACCTTTTCGATTTCATGCTGCAACTGCCGGATATTGCCCGGCCATTGCTGTTCCATCAGGAATTCGTGGACCTCCATGTCCACTTCCGGGACCGGCTTTCCATATTGCCGGGAGAAATTCTCGACGAAGTGGGCGACCAGCATGGGAATATCTTCCACGCGTTCTCGAAGCGGCGGCAGGGTGATGGAAACCGGGCTGATGCGGTAATAAAGGTCAAGGCGGAACTTGCCCTGATCGACAAGCTGCTCGAGGTCGTGATTGGTGGCGCTGCACAGGCGGAAATCCACCATTTTCGGCTTGTCGCCGCCGATGCGCTCGACGATCCGGTCCTGTAGTACGCGCAGAAGCTTGGTCTGGACATCGAGCTGCATGTCGCCGATTTCGTCGAGGAACATCGTGCCCTTGTCGGCCAGTTCGAACTTGCCGGCCCGCCCTTTTTTGTCCGCGCCTGTGAAAGAACCCGCCTCGTAGCCAAACAGTTCACTCTCGACGAGTGTTTCGGGAAGTGCCGCAGCATTGACGGTGACCAGCCGCGCATCCTGTCGCGAACTCATCATATGCAGTGCGCGGGCGACCAGTTCCTTGCCGGTGCCGCTTTCGCCCTGAATGAGGACGGGAATGTCGAGCGGGGCGATCTTGCGGATCTGCTGGCGCACCGACTGGACCGCCAGGCTCTGGCCGATGATGGCGTCGAGATATTCCTCGCCGCGGCCGGAACGCTGGGATTCCTGCTTGTAGGTGGCGATTTCCTTTTCCAAAATATTGATCCGCTTGGCCAGCGCTTCCACCTGTTGCGGCCCCTTGAACATGATCCGGCCGATGGCGCCGACGATTTCGCCTTCATGCAGGATGGGATGGCGGGAAACCACCCGTTCGCGCCCCTTCATCTTGTGGATCTGCCCGACCTCGGCAACGCCGGAGCGGACCACTTCCGGCAGGCGCGAGTTTTCGATGACGGCGCTGACCGGCTGGCCTGCCGCTTCGCCATCCTTGAAGCCGAAGAATTTTTCGTGGACCGGAGAGATGAAGGCAAGGTTTTCGTCCTTGCCGACGATCGCCATGGCGTCATAGGGGTCGGTCAGCACGTGATGCAGAATGTCATAGGCAAAATCGACGCTGATCAAGAAACTCAAGACCGTATCGGTCGGCACATCCGAGAACAGGAAAATCTTTCCGTCATCGAGATCGACGGTCAGCGCAACAAGTCCGGCATCGTTGAACCGCAGCGGCATCATGCGTCGCTGTGCCGCTTCCCGCACCCAGACCTCATCGGTCACAAGCGTTTTGACGCGCGGATCATTGCCTCTGCCGGCGCTTGTCACAATACGTCCGTCACCATTGGTCACGACGAATCCGCAGATGCCGCCAGCCTTTTTGCTGTCGTTCATTTCAGTATTTCCTCCCATGTGATGCTGCGGTTTCTGTTCTCGCCGCGAACACCTCCTGCTTGATTGTGATCAATTGGAGGACAGGCTGTCAATGACAATTCAGCCGAAAATGCCCGGTATGGAGGTCTCTTTCGGCTTACGCATGCCTGTGATCTGTCAATTTTCAGGCTGGCACGATCCTTGCAATGTTATTTCCGGCAGCCGCGTTTCGCACTGCCGGAAAGCCATTCGTCCGGACACGGGAGAGTCCGGGAGAACGTGCTGTAGGGAGGTTATATGAATATCGCTCTGAACATTTCTGCGCGGCAGGCGCAGTCGCTCGCCATGACGGCGGAAGTCATCCAGTCGATCAAGCTTTTGCAATGCAGCCATGAAGAGTTGTGGTCCTATCTGCGCGAGCAGGCGGAGCGCAATCCGCTTCTGTCGGTCTCGGACCGGAGAACCGCCTCGTCGGCGACCGGGCGCGAAGGCGCTTCGCGGGCTGGCGCAACAAGAGACGGCTTGCGGGGCCGTGTTTCCGGCGGAGCGGCAGCGCCGGGCGGTGAAAAACCGGATGTCGGGGCCTATATCCCGGCGCGACAGACGCTTCAGGACCATCTGCTTGGCCAGATGGGCCCGGCGTTTTCCGATCCGGCCGACCGGATGATCGCCGTCGAGATCATCGGCTCGCTTGACGATGACGGCTATCTGCGCCGCCGTCTGGACCTGATCGCCGATGCGCTCGGAACCCCGGTCGAGCGGACCGAAGCCGTTTTGCAAGAAATCCGGAAGATGGATCCCGCCGGTGTCGGCGCCCGCGATCTTGCCGAATGCCTTGCTGCCCAGCTTGCCGAAAGGGACATGCTTTCCGAGCCCATGGCGCATCTCCTTGAAAACCTGCCTGCTCTGGCGGCGTTTGATTATGCCCGGCTGATGACGGTTTGCGGTGTCGACAGCGACGAGATCCTGGCAATGGCGGAGACGCTGCGTCAGCTCGATCCGCGACCGGGCAGCCGTTTCGATGCCGATCCCGTGCTGCCCGCCTTGCCGGATGTCAGCGTGCGGATATTGCAGGATGGCACCACGGTCACCGAACTGAACACGGCGCTTTTGCCGCGGGTTCTGGTGGACCGCCAATATTACAGCGAAGTCCGGGCGGGGTGCCGCAAGGCGGAGGAAACGCGCTTTGTCACGGATTGCATGCGGGATGCGAACTGGCTGGTGAAGAATGTCGATCTGAGGGCCAGGACCATTTTGAAAGTGGTGACCGAAGTCGCCGCCCGGCAGAAGGATTTCCTTCTTCACGGCGTCGAATATCTCAAGCCGCTCAATCTGAAGGATGTCGCCGATGCCGTGGGCATTCACCAGTCCACCGTCTGCCGGGCGATTGCCAACAAATTCGTGATGACCGATCGCGGCATGTTCGAGCTGAAATATTTCTTCTCCAACGCGATCCCCTCGACCGGGGAAGGGGACGGGCACGCGCCCGAAACCGTGCGTCAGACAATCCGGCAGATGATCGGCGCGGAAAGCGCCGATAGCGTGCTTTCCGACGATGCGCTTGTGAAAGCGTTGAAGACAAAGGGCATCGACATTGCCCGCCGCACGGTTGCGAAATACCGGGAAGGCATGAATATCCCGTCCTCCCTGCACCGCCGCCGCCGACTTTCGGCAACGCAGGCGACCCGCACGGACAAGCCGGAAAAGGTGAAGGAAGGAGCCATCGAAGCGGCCTGAGCGCTGGTTCCGGCTTTGGACGACATAAGGGGGCTTGCGTCATTGGAACGGGCGGCGAGCGCATCGCCCGTCGGTTTGCTGACAGACCCGCGGATACACTCCGCGTCATCCTCGTGCCTGACACGAGGATCCATGTGCCTCGCTATACGCGACAGAGGTGCCGGTTTGATGCGCTGAACCATCAGGCTGATTTTTTCCGTGCCAAAACTGTGATTGGATCCTCGTGTCAAGCACGAGGATGACGCCTGAGACAGGCGAATACGGTGCCTAACCGGCACAATACGACTGTGGTGAAGCAACCGGGAACAGGGCGCGCCGGGTGGCGGTCCTATGAGAAATCACAACGGGCGGTGAAACCGATGCACCGCCCGTTTTACTGTCGTCAGTAATAGCCGATGATCGCCTTGGTCTCGAGATATTCCTCCATGCCGAAGGTGCCCATCTCGCGGCCATTGCCGGATTTTCCGTAGCCGCCCATCGGGGCCACGGTGTTGGGCGGTGCGCCGTTGAGGAACACGCGACCCGCATTCAGCCGGCGGCCGACATCGAGCACCTTTTCCTTGTCTGCGCCAAAGACGTAAGCGCCGAGGCCGTATTCGGTGTCATTGGCGATGGCGATCGCCTCTTCAAGATCGTTATAGGTAATGACGGAGGTGACCGGGCCGAAAATCTCTTCCCGCGCGATCGTCATATCCGGGGTGATGTCGGCAAAGATCGTCGGGCGGATGTAGTAGCCGCGCTCCAGCCCTTCGGGGCGGCCCGGACCGCCGCAGATCAGCCGACCGCCCTCCTTGATGCCGGTTTCAATATAGTGCTGGATGCGCTCGAATTGCGTCCGGTTGACGACCGGGCCGAGCGTGGTTTCCGGGTCGTTGGGGTCGCCCACTTTGATCTTCGTGGCGGCTTCCTGCAGATGCCCGGTCAGTTCTTCCAGCTGGCTTTCGTGAACGAGGATGCGGGTCGGCGAGTGGCAGGACTGGCCGGTGTTGGAATAACCGCGCGTGACATTGTAGTGCGCCGCCGCTGCCAGATCGGCATCCGGCATGATCAGGTTGGCGGATTTGCCGCCGAGTTCCTGGGTGACGCGTTTGACCGAGGGCGCGGCGGCCTCAGCCACCATGATGCCCGCGCGCGTGGACCCGGTGAAGGAAACAACGCCGATATCGTTGTGTGCGCTGATGGCATTGCCCACGCCCGGCCCGTCGCCATTGACCAGATTGAAGACGCCTTTCGGCAATCCGGCGTCCTGAACGATTTCGGCAAACACGATGGCACTGACCGGCGTGTATTCGCTGGGTTTGGCAACGACGGAACAGCCGGCGGCAAGGGCAGAGGCCAGCTTGTTGCACAAAAGCTGGATCGGCCAGTTCCAGGGCGTGATGATCCCGGCAACGCCGATGGGCTCGCGCCGCAGGATATTGACGCCGAGCCGGGTCTCAAACTCGTATTCCTTCAGCGTCGCGATGCCCTGCCGCAAGGCATTGAGCGCCGAGCCGGTCTGGCCCTTGAGGCTGACGGGCGCGCCCATTTCCTGCGTCAGCGCCGCCATTACCTCGCTTTCGCGGGCGGTAAAGGCCTCGATCAGCCGTTCGAGCATTTCGATCCGGTCTTCCTTGGAGCTTTGCGCCAGGACCGGCAGCGCCTGTTTTGCCGCGGCGACCGCCCGGTCGACATCTTCCGGGCTGCCAAGAGCAACCGTTGCGAAGGCTTCCTCGGTTGCCGGATTGATGAGCTCGAAGGGGCGGGCGCTGATTGGCTCAACCCATTCGCCATCGATAAAGAACTTGCCGTAATGTTTCATCGTTCCTGCCTGTTTCTGTCTGTCTTTTTAGATTGGATCACACCGCTTCAAGCACAAGGGCCGTGCCCTGACCGACGCCGACGCACATGGTGCAAAGCGCATAGCGGCCGCCGGTGCGGCGCAGCTGGTAGGCGGCCGTGAGCACGAGGCGCGCGCCCGACATGCCGAGCGGATGGCCCATGGCGATGGCGCCGCCATTGGCGTTGACATGCGGGGCATCATCTGCAAGGCCGAGCGCCCGGGTGGTGGCGAGCGCCTGCGCGGCAAAGGCCTCGTTCAGCTCGATCACATCCATATCGGCGATGGTGAGGCCGGTGCGCGCCAGAACCTTTTCGGTGGCTGCAATCGGCCCGACGCCCATGACGCGGGGTTCGACGCCGGCCGCCGCCATCGAGATGATCCGCGCCATCGGCTTCAACCCGTGTTCGGCGGCCGCTTCGGCGCTGGCGATCAGCAGACTAGCCGCGCCGTCATTGACACCGGAAGCATTGCCCGCCGTCACCGTCAGGTCGGGACCGTTGACGCCTTTGAGCCCGGCAAGTTTCTCGACCGTTGTGCCGGGGCGGGGATGCTCGTCGGTCGAGACGGTAACCGGATCGCCCTTGCGCTGCGGAACGGTGACGGGAATGATTTCATCGGCAAAGATCCCGCCGTCATGCGCCGCCTGCCAACGTGCCTGTGACCGGGCCGCGAACGCATCCTGATCGGCACGGGCAATTTTGTAGTCGGCGGCGACATTGTCCGCCGTTTCGGGCATTGAATCGACGCCGTAGCGCTTTTTCATCTTCGGATTGACGAAGCGCCAGCCGATGGTGGTGTCGTAAACCGCATTGGCGCGGCTGAAGGCGCTTGCCGCCTTGGGCATGACAAAGGGCGCACGGCTCATGCTTTCCACACCGCCGGCAATGACAAGGTCGTAGTCGCCCGCCTTGATGCCGCGCGCTGCCGCACCCACGGCATCCATGCCGGATGCGCAAAGCCGGTTGACCGTCGTTCCCGGCACATTGACGGGAAGTCCGGAAAGAAGCGCTGCCATCCGCGCGACATTGCGGTTGTCCTCACCCGCCTGATTGGCTGAGCCGAAGACAACCTCGTCCACGCGCGCCCAGTCAAGACCCGGATGGCGTTCCATCAGGGCCGTGATCACATGGGCTGCGAGGTCGTCCGGTCTTACCGATGACAATGCGCCGCCATAACGGCCGATGGGTGTGCGAACGGCATCGCAGATCAAAGCTTCGGTCATCCTAGAGCGCCTTTTCGAGTTCGGGCAGAATGTCGAACAGGTCACCGACAAGGCCGTAATCGGCGATCTGGAAGATCGGCGCTTCCTCATCCTTGTTGATGGCGACGATCACTTTCGAATCCTTCATGCCTGCCAGATGCTGGATGGCTCCGGAAATGCCGCAGGCGATGTAAAGATCGGGGGCCACCACCTTGCCGGTCTGTCCCACCTGCCAGTCATTCGGGGCATAGCCGGAATCGACGGCCGCGCGCGAGGCGCCGACGGCCGCACCGAGCTTGTCGGCCAGCGGCAGAATGACCTCTTCGAATTTTTCCGATGACCCTACGCCGCGGCCGCCGGAAACGATGATTTTCGCCGACGTTAATTCCGGGCGGTCGGAGCTGGAGAGTGCTTCGGAGACAAAGGCCGATACGCCGGGATTTTCAGCCGTCGCGACCGGTTCGACTGCTGCGGAGCCGGATGTGCCGGGTGCCGCAAAGGCCGAGCCGCGCACGGTGATGACCTTTCTGGCATCGCCGGACTGGACGGTTTCGATGGCGTTTCCGGCAAAGATCGGCCGTTTGAACGTATCGGCGGACACCACATCGATGATTTCCGAAATCTGCATCACGTCGATCAAGGCAGCAACGCGCGGCATCACATTCTTGCCGGTTGTCGTGGCGGCGGCCATGAAGACGTCATAGCCATCGGCCAGCGACACGATCAGCGCTGCCAGCGGCTCGGCCAGCGCGTTATCGTAATCGGCGGCCTCTGCCGTCAGAACCTTTGCGACGCCGTCGAGCTTTGCTGCTTCGGTCGCGACATCGGAAAGGTTTGAACCGGCAAGCAGAAGATGGATATCGCCGCCGATCTGGCGGGCGGCGGAAACGGCCTTGCCGGTCTGGTCGGAAAGGGCGCCGTTTTCGTATTCGCCGAGAAGAAGAATGGTCATGGTCGGTTCTCCGCCTGTTTAAAGCACACCGGCTTCGGATTTCAGTTTTTCGACAAGTTCGGCCACGGACGCGACCCGGATGCCCGCCTTGCGGCCTTCGGGTTCCTCGGTCTTCAGCACCTTCAGGCGCGGTGCGATATCGACGCCGAAATCGTCGGGCGTCTTTTTGTCCAACGGCTTTTTCTTTGCTTTCATGATGTTGGGCAGGGAGGCATAACGCGGCTCGTTGAGGCGCAGATCGGTGGTGACGATGGCTGGAAGGGTGAGTTCGACGGTCTGAAGACCGCCATCGATCTCGCGGGTGACACTGACCTTGCCGTCGCCGGGCTCGACTTTCGAGGCGAATGTGCCCTGTCCCCAGCCCAACAGTGCCGCCAGCATCTGTCCTGTCTGGTTGCTGTCATCGTCGATCGCCTGCTTGCCGAGAATGACAAGCTGCGGGCTTTCGCTTTCAACGACGCCTTTCAGAAGCTTGGCGACGGCCAGCGGCTCGACTGTTTCATCGGTCTGGATGAGGATCGCGCGGTCTGCGCCCATGGCAAGCGCCGTGCGCAGCGTTTCTTCCGATTTTGCCGGGCCGATGGAGACGACGACGACTTCGTCCGCCTTGCCCGCTTCCTTCAGGCGCAGGGCTTCCTCGACGGAAATCTCGTCGAAAGGGTTCATCGACATCTTCACATTGGCAAGTTCGACGCCGGTGCCGTCCGGTTTCACACGGATTTTCACGTTATAGTCGACGACGCGCTTAACAGGGACCAGGATCTTCATTGACGTATTTCCCGTTCTTTCATGTTCTTGAGAGGACATGTCCGCGCATTGCGGCATGGCATCTTCCGCGTTTATCGTTTCGCAAGCTGCGTGCCATGAAAGGGGCTGTTGCTGGCATGGGGATTGCGATGATGGTGCGCGTCTGCCGTGCTTCGCGTCGGTGGCGGGTTTGCCCGCCGGGCGGAGTGGAGGGCAATGAATGGAGGCGTCCACGGGCGGTGTATGAAGACCAGTCCGCGCCGTGGATGATATTTGCGCGGCTGTCTGCGCTGAGGACATGACGCGATTTTCGTGAGGACATCAATTTATGGACGAACTGCTACCTGAAGAAATCCCGGCTATCCGCGACAGTGTGCGCCGTTTCATGGAATCCGAAGTCATTCCGGCACTCGATGGTTATGAGGAACGGCGCGAATTGCCGCGAGACCTGATCATGAAGGCGGGTGCTGCCGGATTTTACGGCTCGACCTTTCCAGAATCCGTTGGCGGGACGGGGCTTGGCTATATGGCGGCCGTTGTCATCCTGGAGGAGATTTCGCGGCTTGATATCCGCTTTGCCGGTTGTTCGAACCAGCAGGGCGGCAATTGCCCGGCCTGTATCTATCTTGGCGGAACCGAGGAGCAGATCGAAAAATACGTCCCCGACATCATCGCCGGAAAGTCGATCGGCATGATGGCGCTGACGGAGGCGGGTTCCGGCTCGGATGCCGCCGGTGCGATGAAGACCGTGGCGAAGCGTGATGGCGATGTCTACCGCATCAGCGGTTCGAAGATGTGGGCAACGCTTGGCGACGAATGTGATGTCGGCATCCTGCTTGCCAAAACCGATCCGGAGGCCGGCGCCAGGGGCGTGACCGCCTTCATCGTCGAGCCGAAGAAATATCCGGGCTTTGTCGCCCAGCCGATCCCGACCCAGCTTTCCAAGGCCTTCCGGTCTTCCGCGCTTTACCTCGATGATTTCGTCGTACCGGTCGAAAACCGTCTCGGCCAGGAGGGCGAGGGGTTCAAGATCATCATGCGGGCGCTGCAGGGCGGGCGGGCTGTCATCGGCGCAAAGGCGCTCGGCATTGCCATCGGCGCTTATGAGGACGCGGTGCGCTATGCCAATGAGCGCATCGTGCGCGGCAATCCGATCGGCAAATTCCAGCTCATTCAGGGCCAGATCGCCGACATGGCTGTTGCCATCGAGGCAAGCCGGGCGCTGGTCTACAAGACGGCGCAATATATGGATGCCGGTCTTGCGACCAACCGCATTGCCTCCATCGCCAAGCTGCACGCCTCGCAGACGGCCAAGTTCTGTACCGACACGGCCCAGCAGATATTCGGCGGCTACGGCATTTCGACCGAATATCGCGTTTCGCGCTACAAGAACTACGCCGACCTGATGTTTACCGGCGAAGGTTCGGCCAATGTCCAGAAAGTGCTGATCGCCGAAGATGCGCTTGGCTACAAGCTCGCCGACCGCCATCACGGCAAGACGGGGCTACGCGAACTCGGGCGTTCTGCCGCCGCGGAATAACGGCAAAAATGTAGTCTCGGACTGTTGCCCATGCCTTCGCACGCAGTTCACTGATGCCAGTTTAGCTTTGTTTATAGGAATCAAAATATTGCGTTAAAACAGGCTTTCCAGGAAATGACGTCACTGGTCATCATTGTCATTCCTGAACTGCGTGGCTTGGGTACGGCATTCGCCATTCTCAAAGGTGTCATCCTCGTGCTTGACACGAGGATCCACGAACCTGTCCACACGTGGTGACAGGCGCCGGTTTTAAATCCCGAGCCATAAGCTCAATCGTTTCTCTCGCCGCAGCCGTGATTGGATCCTCGTGTCAAGCACGAGGATGACGCAAGTGGGCGGAGTTTTGAACGACAGAAAGGCCGGAATGACGGCCGTTTCGCTACACCGTGCATCATTGCGGGGCTGCTGCCCGCGGCAGGTCACATGACGTTGCTGCCGATCCATGTGCTTGTAGCCGACAGCGTGTTGCCGGCTGCGACATTTCCGTGCTGGCCTTTCCTGCCGATACCCTGTTTCCCGTTTCAAAGAAAAGCGCGGGCGCCTGTATGACAGGACGTCCGGCGAATGCGCGTCCGTTGGCATCACGTTTGCGGGCAACATTTCCATTCGGTTCACAAAAGTCCGTGAGGAGGAGACTATGTTGAAACGCTGCTGCCGCCCGCTGTTGCTGGCTCTTTGCCTGGGGGCAACCGCCGGGCCGCTTATGGCCCAGGACAAGATCACCCTGAAACTGGCGACTTTTCTGCCCCCCACCCATTACGGCGTGACGGAAGGCAGTGATGTCTTCATCAAGGACGTCGAGGAACTGACGGATGGCGCCGTCGATATCGAGTTCTATCCGGCCGAACAGGCGGGAAAGGCGCGTCAGTTGATCGAACTGGTCAAATTTGGCGCCGTTGATATCGCCGAAATCGGCACGGGCTATGTCAGCAGCGGGGAATTGCCCCTTCTCGGCGTGCTGGAAGTGCCGGGCCTTGTCGACAGTGTTTGCGCGGGGACGCGCGCCAGCCGTGCCATCGGCGATCCCGGCGGTCCGCTTTACGAAAACGATCTCAAACCGGCAGGCCTGCGCGTGATCAGCTATTACGTCTATTCTCCCTACGGACCGGCTGCATCGCGCCGGAAAATCGAAAGTGTCGATGACCTGCAGGGACTCAAGATGCGCAATGCCGGTGGCCTGATGGAACTGACCGTTGGCAAGGTGGGCGGCGTGCCGATGAAACTGACATCGCCCGAAGTCACCCAGTCGCTGCAGCGCGGCACGCTTGATGCCGTGATGATGTCGTTCGCTGCCGTCGAAAGCTACGGTTATGACGAATATGCCCATTACGGCGCCACCGGCTACAGCATGGGAACGCCCGGGGTCTTCGCGATGATGTCGGAATCCCGCTATCAATCGCTGCCCGAAGACGTCAGGGCCGCACTGGATGAGGCGGGCAAGCGGGCGGAGGAAAATTTCTGCGCATTTTCCGAAAAGGACGAGGCACGGGCGATCAAGGACCTTCAGTCTTCCGGGCGGATGGAGATCTACACCTGGAGCGATGAAGATGTCGCCACGCTCGATACGACCCTCGCCAGCATCTCCGAAGACTGGACAGCGCAGCTCGATGCGCGCGGAAAACCGGCCACGGAAACGCTGAACATGTTCAAGCAGGCCCTTGAGGCACCCGCCGACACTGCTGATACCCAGCAATAACCGGTGTCGCGGCTAAAGAGGCAGGCATATGAACACGACAACAGAAAAACGGCGGCCGGTCTGCGAAGTGCTGGGGCCGGACGGGCCGGTTGACAGGCTGATATCGGTGGTGGAGCGCGGCATGCTGTGGATCCTCTGCGGCGTCCTGTTCTTCATGATGGTCCTGATCTCGGGCGACGCAATCGCCCGCTACACGATGAACCGGCCGTTCGTTTTCACGGTCGATCTCGTCACGCTTTATCTTCTGCCGGCAACCATGCTGTTGCCGGCGGGAATGGTGTTGCGACATGGCGGGCAGATCGGCGTCGATCTGTTCGCCATGATGATGCCGCGCCGGCTTTACAGCCTGCTGGTCTGCCTGGGCATGCTGGCGGCCGTCCCCGTTTTCTGGACCATGACGACCAGTATCACGAAACTGGCGCGTGACAGCTGGTCGCAGGATCTCGTCGCCACCGGTCTCGTCCCCTGGCCAATATGGTCCGAACAGGCCATCGTTGCGCTGGCCATGGGCCTTTTTACCATGCGCGCTCTGCATATTGCACTCAGTCAGCTCATTGCGCTTGTCACGGGCAATGAGAAAGCGGCCATCAGCATTCTGCCCGATGACGACGAGCGTGAAATTACCGAAGAGGCGGTTTGATCGAATGGAAGTCACGATTGGGTTTGCGCTTCTGGGCGTTCTGCTTGTCATCGGTCTGCCGGTCGCAATCGCGCTGGCGATTGCCGGCGGTGTCGGGCTTTACATGCTTGGCGGCCCGCAGCTTTTCACCGGCATTCTGACGACGACGCCGCTCAGCGCTGTCAACAGCTATGAATTCGTCATGATCCCGATGTTCATTCTGATGGCGAATTTCATTGTCGTCAGCGGCGTCAGTGAGGACATGTTCCAGATCGCCCGCAAATGGACAGGGCGGACACCCGGCGGCCTTGCGCATGCGACGGCACTGACAGGGGCAGCCTTCGGTGCGATTTCCGGCTCGAGTACGGCGTCCGCGGCAACGCTCGCGTCAACGACAATCCCGGGCATGATCAAGCAGGGGTACAATCCGGGTTTCGCGTCCGGCGTCGTTGCCATTTCGGGCACGCTTGCCATGCTGATCCCGCCGAGCGGGGCGATGATCATCTATGCGCTTCTGGCCGATATGAGCGTGGCGCACCTGCTGATTGCGGGCGTTGTGCCGGGTTTGCTGGTCACCGCCACAATCATGCTGACGATCTTCGCCTGGGTCTATCTGCGACCCGGCGACGCTCCGGTTGCGCAGAGCTATTCCTGGTCGGAAAAGATCCGTTCCCTCGGCGGTGCATGGTCTTTCCTGCTGCTGTTTGCCGCTGTCACCGTGGTGATCTATACCGGGATCGGCACGCCCACGGAGGCCTCGGCCATCGGCGCCTTCATCGCCTTCCTGCTGGCCCTGTCGCGCCGCACGCCGCTTCGCTCCTTTGTCAGAGCCGGCCTTTCAACGCTTGAAGCCAGCTGCATGATTGCCATGATCTTTCTTGGCGCGCAGGTCTTCGTCTACTTCCTGACCATGACGCAGGTTACCCAGTCGCTGGTCTCGTGGCTGATCGCCTCGGAAATTCCCAGCATTGTCATTCTGATTGCGATATTGCTGATCTATCTGGTGCTGGGATGCTTCATGGACCTGATCGCCATGCTGATCCTGACCGTGCCGATCGTCTCGCCGCTTGTGACCCAGCTGGGATATGATCCGGTCTGGTTTGCCGTGATCACGATCGTCATGGGGGAGATCGGCGTCCTCACGCCGCCGCTCGGCATCAATGTGTTCGTGATTTCGAAATACACGAAAATGCCGGTCAACGTCGTGTTTCGCGGCTCCTATCCGCATGTGCTGGCGCATCTGATCCTGGTGGCGGTCCTCGTCGCCTTTCCCGCTCTCGTCCTCTGGCTGCCGTCGACGATGAATTGACGGTTTCAGGCAATGTCGAGCCGCGACGGATCGCGCGGATCGGCTTGCACGAGTGCTTACGGCTTGAACTTTGGGGGAGACATATCCAGTCAGCACAGACGGAAGGAGATTCGATCTCGACAGGGTTTCCTTGATTTGTTGTCGGGTCTTATTGCCGGTGCAGCATGTCTTGCCACCGTCCTCGGCTGCGCTTGATTAACCAGTCGGTGATCGCGATTGCGGCGTGGCGGTTCATGCCGTGTTGCGAAATCTGCAGGTAATAGACGGCGGTTCTGTCAATCCGGATATCGGACAGACGGATCAACTCGCCGCGTTCGAGATAGGGTTCAATCAGCGCCTCCCGGCACAGCGCGACACCGAGCCCGCGCAGGGCCGCGTCGCAGATCAGCGCCGAACCCGAGAAGAAAAGCCGTCTTTCGTTTCGCTCGTCTGGCGCTGCAATGCCGGCGGCCGAAAGCCATGTTTTCCACATGCGCATGTCTTCATCGTGCAGCAGCGTGGCACGCGCGATATCGGCCGAGCTCCCGATCGTATGACGGGCCTGATAGCTTGGCGCGCAGACCGGAACCGCCGCGCCGGGAATGATCGGGTCGGCTCCCTCGGGAATATGGCCATCGAGCGAAAAGCCTATCAGAATATCAGGCTCCGGGCTCACCGGCTGGTCGGAAATATGTTCCTGAACATAGACGGATACCGCCGGATTTTCCGCCATGAAGGTTTCGATCTCGGGCAGCAGCCAGTTCGGTATCACAAACCGAAGCGAGGCGATCGAGACCGGCAATCTCTCGCGCATGGTCAGCCGGTCGATCTCGTGGCGGATTGCGCCGAAGCTTTCGTTGATCACCAGCGCCAGGCTTTCTCCGGCTTCTGTCAGCGCCGTCTGGCGGCCTTCGCGCCGCATCAGGCGGATGCCTGCCCAGTCCTCGATCTGCTTCAACTGATGGCTGACGGCGGAATGGGAGACGCTCAGCAGTCGTGCCGTTGCTGTCACCGACCCACTTTGATGAAAAGCCTCCAGAGTCTTCAACGCCCTCAGTGGGGGCAAGCGATCCTGTGCCATATCGGTCCATTCCTGCCGAGATAAAATATGTTACTTTTATAGACGAGAAGGGGAAATTTTGTACTTTTTTTGTCGAGTTTCTCATTCTAGCCTGTGGTTGATCGAAATTTAAGCTTTGCCTGTTTCTCAGGCAGCGCCGATTGGCCGGAGGGATTGAAGATGACATCAACGACAGTTGCGACTGATGATGATGGACGGGCGGTCATCCGGCTTGCGATGGCACAGATGTGCTCCTCGAACACGCATGCGCGCAATATCGAGATCGTCACGGGCCTTGCCGCCGAGGCTCATGCGGCGGGCGCCCAGCTTCTGGCGCTTCCGGAGGCGTCCGGCATGGTCAACAAGGATGTTGCCTCCGCACGTCTCTCCGTCACCGACGAGGCGCGGGATCCGTTTCTCGCCGCCTGCCGGGCGCTTGCGGCAAAATACGGGCTCTGGATCCATACCGGTTCGACACCGCTTGCAGGCGCGGACGGTGCCCGCTTCTCCAACACCAGCCACCTGATCGACGCCAGCGGCGCATTCGTCGCGCGCTATGACAAGATCCATCTGTTCGACGTCGATCTGCCGGGCGAGATTTCGCGGCGTGAGTCCGACCGTTACGCGCCGGGCGGCGAGGCCGTGCTGGCTGAAACGCCCTGGGGCCCGTTCGGCATGTCGGTCTGCTACGATGTGCGGTTCCCCCATCTTTACCGCGACTATGCCCATGCCGGCGCGAAGATCCTGTTCATCCCGTCGGCTTTCGCCATGTCGACCGGAGAGGCCCACTGGCCGACGCTGCTGCGTGCGCGCGCCATCGAAAACGGTTGCTATGTCGTGGCGGCAGCCCAATGCGGCCATCACGATGACGGGCGGGACACCTGGGGGCAGTCGATGATTGTCGACCCGTGGGGCACGGTGGTCGAGGACATGGGCAAGCGCATCGGGCTTGCCGTCGCCGATCTCGATCTTGCGCGCGTCGAAAACACCCGCCGCTCCATTCCCTCGCTCCTCAACGAGCGTGATTACAGCTTTGAACCGGGGGCAACGCACCGGAGGCGGCAAACCGCCTGAAGCGTTGCAACAACATCGTCATGCCAAAACCGGCGGGCCTGCCGCCCGTCGCAAGAAACGACTTTCAGAGGGATCGCATACCATGTTGAAACGAAGAACGCTTCTGACGTCCGCCATGCTGTTCCTGGGGGCAGGGGTGTCGCCTCTGGCCAAGGCGCCGGCTTTTGCGCAGGAAGACACAAGACCGGACTTTGCCTTTGCGGTCGACAATCTCTGGTCGACGCTCGATCCCGTGATCGGCCTTTCGACGACCGGCGGCCGGGTTTACGGCAATGTCTTCGATACGCTGGTGAAGCGGAACTATTTCGAGGACCCGGAAGGCAACACCATCATCCCCGGGCTTGCAACGAGCTGGGAACAGGTGACCCCGACCACCTGGCGGCTGCATCTGCGCGAAGGGGTGACGTTCCAGAACGGCGATCCGATGACCGCCGAAGACGTCGCCTTCTCGCTTTCCGAGGAGCGTCTGTGGGGCGACGAGCCGCTGGCGCCGCGCGGCAAGAATTATGCGCGCGGGCTTGTCGGCGTCACTGTCGTCGATGACTATACCGTCGACCTGGAAACCGCCTATCCCGACGCGACCTTCGTCAACCGCCTTACCACGCCCATTGGTTACGTGCTTCCGAAGGACTATTACGAAAGCGTCGGCACCGAGGCTTTCGGTCAGATGCCGATCGGAACCGGACCTTACAAGATCACGGATTTCGATCCGTCCGACCATGCCATTGCCGAAGCCTATGACGACTACTGGGGCGGCACGCCGCCGCTGAAGAGCGTTATCTGGAAGATCGTTCCCGAATTTTCGACGCGCTATGCCGGTCTGGTGTCGGGCGATTATGACCTGATCATGAGCGTTCCCGTGGATCAGCTGGAATCCGTCGAAGCCACTGACGGGATCCACCTGATCACCGATCAGATTGGCAATTACCCGATGTTTGCGTTCAATACGCTCACCATTGAAGGTATGGACGACAATCCGCTGGTCGACGCCAATCTGCGCAAGGCGATGGTGATGGCGATCGACCGCGATGCCATTACCGAGGCGCTCTGGAACGGCATGACGTTCACGCCGACGCCATTCAATTTCCCGGAATACGGCCCCTATTTCGATCCCGACCGTAAGGCGACCTATGGTTACGACCCGGAACGGGCGGCCGAGTTTCTCGCAGAAAGCGATTATGACGGCCAGCCGCTGACCTGGAACATCGTGCGCGGGTTCTATCCGAACTACGAGGTGGCAGCCGAATATATGGTCGAGATGTGGCGCGACATGGGGATCAATGTCGAGCTCAATATCGTCGACAACTTCTCGCTCGCCTATCAGCGCCCGTTCCATATGCTCAACATGTCGATGTCGTCGGAGTTCACCGGCGACCCCTACCGCCCGCTCTGGCTGGACTGGGGCCCATCGTCGAGCCGCGTCACCGCCGCCCACCGCACATGGACGCCGAGCGAGGCCTTCCTCGCCGATGGCGAACGGTTCGAGCGGGCGCAGACCTTCGAGGACAAGAATGCCGCCTATCTTGACCTTGTGAAGGACTGGGAAGACGTCACGCCCGGCATGTATCTCTGGAGAAATGTTCAGACCTTCGCCATGAGCGACAAATATGAATGGGATCCGGGGAGTTCGCAGCTGACCATCTTCAACAACGATTTCCTGACGATCGAGCCCTAGGAAAAGCCGGTGTCTGACAACCCGTCGGAACTGCTCGATATCCGGGGCCTGACGATCACCCTGCCGGAGGGGGCGGACCGCGACCATGCTGTCCGCAGCCTCGACCTTTCGATCCGACCGGGCGAATGCGTGTGCCTCGTCGGCGAAAGCGGCTCGGGCAAGTCGATCACCGCGCAGGCCCTGCTGGACATGCTGCCGCGCGGCCTCAAAAAGGCCGCCGGCGAGATCATCTTCGAGGGCGCGCCGCTGCCGGCCGGTGATCCCGCAGCCATGCGCAGGCTGAGGGGAGACCGGATCGGCCTGATCTTTCAGGAACCGGCGGCCACGCTTGACCCGGTGATGACGGTCGGAAGACAGATCGAGGAGATGCTTCTGGTTCACGGCATGCGTTCGGCGCGTGCGCGCCGGGCCCGCGCCCTCGACATGATCACGGCCGTCAGGCTCGCCGATCCCGAACGGATCCACAAATCCTACCCGCATCAGCTTTCCGGCGGTCAGGCCCAGCGGATCGCGATCGCCATGGCGTTGGCGCTCAAGCCGGCACTGCTGATTGCAGACGAGCCGACGACCGCGCTCGATGTCACGACACAGGCGGAAATCCTGGCCCTTATTCGCGACCTGCAGGAAGAATTCCAGGCCGGTCTGTTGTTCATTACCCACGATCTTTCCGTCGTGGCCGATATTGCCGACCGCGTGATGGTCATGCGTGAGGGTGAGATCGTTGAAACCGGCAGCCGCGACGCGATTTTCGAGGCGCCGCGCCATCCCTATACCATCCGTCTGCTCGAGAGCCTGCCGAAGCCGGGCGCCCAAAGCAGCGCGGAACATGAAACGTCGGTGGTGCTGGAAGCGCGCGATATCGCCATCACCTATCATCAACGTGACGGCCTTTTCGCAAACCGCGCCATCGAGGCGGTGCGCGGTGTTTCGCTTTCTCTGAAGCGCGGTGAGACCCATGGACTGGTCGGCCAGAGCGGATCGGGCAAATCGTCGCTGGTGCGCGGTATTCTGCAGCTCGAGCCGCTGACCGGCGGAACCGTGATCCTCGACGGCACGGATATAGGCCAGTTCGTGACCGGCATGCCGCGCGCCATGCGCAAACGCATCCAGCTTGTGCAGCAGGACCCGTTCAGCGCGCTCAATCCGCGCCAGAAGGCCGGATGGAGCGTTGCCGAAGGCGCTCTCATTCACGGTGCAACACGGCGGCAGGCCGCAGATCGCGCCCGTCAGATGCTCTCGCTCGTCGGACTGCCGGAACAGGCCTTCGATCGCTTCCCGCATGAATTTTCCGGCGGTCAGCGACAGCGGCTCTGCATTGCCCGCGCGCTGGTGGTCGAGCCGGAAATTCTGGTCGCCGACGAGGCGATCTCGGCGCTCGATGTTTCGATCCAGGCACAGATCCTGGCGCTGTTCGCAACGCTTCAGGAAAAGCTCGGCTTCGCCATGCTGTTCGTGACCCACGACCTGCGCGTCGCCGCTTCGATCTGCGACGAGGTGACGGTGATGTATCGCGGCGAGGCGGTCGAGCAGGGCCCGGCTTCAAAAGTGCTGGTGACCCCGGCCCATGATTATACCCGAACGCTGCTCAATGCGGTTCCCGACAGGGCAGGGCGGGCGACCTCGTCGCTTTCGCGGGCCGGTCAGATCGCAGCCACGGGAGGCGACAGCATATGAGCCGGATCATCCTGTTTCGCATTCTCCGCTCGCTGGCGACATTGCTGATCGCGGTGACCATCGTGTTCTTCTTCATTCGCCTTTCGGGCGACCCGGCCCAGGCGCTGGCCCCACCGGACGCGCCGCCTGAGGTGGTGGAGGCTTACCGTGTCAAGCTGGGGCTCGACAAGCCGCTGCCGGTTCAATACGCCAATTACGTTCTCGGCTTGTTTCAGGGCGATTTCGGGTATTCGATCCACACCGGCAAATCATCGCTGACGCTGTTTCTCGAGCGGCTCCCGGCGACACTGATGCTTGGCGGAACGGCACTGGCAATCGCGGTCGTTTTCGGCATCCTGATCGGCGCTGTCGCGGCCCTTAACCGCAACAGCTTTATCGACCGGCTGGTGATGGGCTTTTCCGTCTTTGCCTTCGCCATGCCGAACTTTTTCTTCGGTCTCGTTGTGATCCTTACGGGCGCGCTGGTCTTCGGCGTCTTCTTCGGCGCGGCGGCAAACGGCCAGATTTCGCTCTTTCTGCTGCTGCCGCCGGCGGCAACGCTGGGGCTTGCCTCGATGGGCGCTTTCGCGCGCTTCACGCGGTCATCGCTGCTGGAAACGATCAACCAACCCTTCATGATGGCGCTTGAGGCGCGCGGCGTGCCGGCAGCGCGGCGTCTGTGGCGACATGCGGCGCCCAACGCGGCCATCCCGATCGTTACCATGCTGGGCCTCAGTCTCGGCAGTCTCGTGGCCGGCGCGGTGGTGACCGAACAGGTCTTCGCATGGCCGGGCGTCGGGCAGTTGCTGGTGCGCTCGGTCGCCACCCGCGATATCGCCGTGGTGCAGTTCCTGGTGCTGGCCGTTACCTTCTCGATGACCTTTGCCAACCTTGCGGTCGATATTCTCTACGCGTTTCTCGACCCGCGCATCCGGAGGGCCGCGTCATGAGTTTCTCGTTTTTCCGTGACATGCCGCTCGCCGTGCGCATCTCCATCGGCTTCGTCATCCTGTTCGTGCTGTTTGCCCTGTTCGGCGGCTTCCTGACGCCCTATGATTTCCGTCAGACGTCGCTGCTCGACCGGTACGAACCTCCCGTCTTTCTCGGCGGATCGTGGGATCATGTGCTGGGCACGGACGGGCGCGGGCGCGATCTTCTGACGCGGCTTGCCATGGGCGCGAAGGTGACGCTGCTGGTCGCGGTCTTCGGAACGCTGATCGGTGCCGTGTTCGGCTCGCTGCTCGGGCTGATTGCCGGCGGCAGGCGCGGCAAGACCGATACGCTGATCATGATGGCCGTCGATGTGCAGGCCTCGGTGCCGATCATCATTGTTGCGCTGTTCGTGCTGGCTCTGTTCAAGAGCAGCCTGCTGCTGATCGTGATCATGGTCGGCTTCAGCGGCTGGGAAAACTACGCCCGTCTGGTGCGCGCCTCCACGCTTTCGGTGCGCGAACGCGGCTATGTCACGGCCGAGCGGGTTCTCGGCGCATCCGCGGCCCGGATTTACCTGCGCTATATCCTGCCCAATATCTTCAACGTCATCCTGGTGCAGTTCACCATCAACCTGCCGCTGACGGTGCTTCTTGAAACCGCGTTGAGCTTTCTCGGTCTTGGGGTGCAGCCGCCGATGACGAGCCTCGGCCAGATCATGAGCGACGGGCGCGACCGGCTGATGACCTCGTGGTGGCTCACCATGTTCCCCGGCGCCATCATCTTCTTTCTCGCCCTGTCGGTTTCCATTGTCGGCGACTGGCTGCGCGACCAGCTCGACCCGACGCTTCGCAATGCGGGCCGGCAGGGAACCTGACCTGTCGGCGCCGCTCTTTCCCTTTTCGACAACAAGATAGACCGAATGAAAGACCAAACCATGCTGATCGAAGCTCTTGCCACGGGCCGGGGCCTGCCCGCCATCGAACCGCAATCGTGGGACAATACAAGCCTGAGCGGTGTTTACCGTTCGCTGCATCCGCAGAGCTACTGGAGCAACGGCATGTTCCCGGCCGGTTTCCGCCTGACGCTGACCATGCGGTTTGAGGAGAATTTTCTGGCTTACGAAGGCCTCAACGACACCAATCCCGAAAAACTCTATATCAACAAATTCGATGCGACGCTGGATGACAAACCCGCACCGATTGCGGGCAACGCCCGCTACAACGAAGTGCGTATCCGCCAGTTGAGCGCGCGCGAATTCCAGGTGCTGGAACAGCTCGACGGCGATGTGATCATCGGCCAGTACTGGTGCTTCTCCGAGGACGCCTCGACCCTGATGCGCTGGGGTGTCGGCAAGGCCCCCGACGGCACATCGAAGGCGTTCTTCGAGACATTCGGCCGCGTAGAAGAATAACTTGGCAGCCCTTGTGACGATGCGCCCCGGCCGCACCAGTTCAGCTTCTCCTGCCGGGGGAGGCCGTGGCCGGCAGTGATGTTGAAATCGGGTGCTAAAGGGCTTTTGGCGGGGGCGCCGTCGACTGTCTGACGACCAGTTCGGTCGGCAGGGTGATCCGGTTGCTCGGGGCATCCAGGCCACCGATGCGGGCCAGCAGGGTGTTTGTGGCCGAACGGCCGATCTGGCGTAGCGGCTGACGGATCGTGGTCAACGGCGGATGCATCTGCTGACAGATGGCGATGTCGTCAAAACCGACCAGTGACATGTCCTCCGGAATACGGAGGCCCTTTTCGCGCAAGGCCTGGCTGGCGCCAAGCGCACTGATGTCGTTGGCGGCAAAAATCGCGGTCGGGCGATCCTTGAGGGCCAGAAGCTGTTTGGCTGCATCAAATCCGCTTTTCTGCAGGAAATCGCCCGTGACAATCAGTTCGGGATCCCTGTCCAGACCGAACTGGGCAACGGAATCCCTGTATCCCGCCAGCCGCTCACGCGCCGAACGCAGCCGGTTGTCGCCGGTGATAAAACCGATACGCCGATGTCCGAGATCCGCCAGATGGCGAACGGCCAGCCTAGCCCCCTGATAGCTGTCGCCATCCACCGCCGGAAACGGCGGATCATCATACAGCGTGTCGATCGTCACCACCGGCAGGGTCTCGCTGGCAATCTGTTCCAGATAGCTTGCCTCGTAAGGCAGGATCGCAACAATGCCGCCGGCGATCTGTTGAAGCAGGCTGGCAACGCTGCTCGGTGCCGTGCTGTCGCGGTCGGGCAGCGAATAGACCAGCGCCTCGTAGCCGGCGCTTTTGGCGGCACCACTGATGCCCAGCACGATATCGCTGGTAAAGGGCGCATGCAGCTCGGCCATGACGCCGATGATGCGCGAACGGCCATTGGCCAGTTTCTGGGCGAACGGATTGACGGAATAGCCCATCTCATCGGCAATGCGCAGGATATCCTCTCGCGTTTCCGCCGACACGCCGGGCTGGTTGTTCAGCGCGCGTGACGCCGTCATCCGGGAGACGCCGGCAACCTTCGCAATTTCGGCCAGTGTGGCCGCCCGTTTCTTCACCGCCACAGCGTTTCTCCCCGGCGCATTCTCATCGGCATCGCATCTCGGCCCTTCGGCAAAGACATCAACCGGCCAACGTTAAATTCGTTCTTCAAAGGCCCATGCGCCATAAGCCGCAAAGCGAAGCTCTGGCTAGCACAAATTTGTCACAATAGCGACAAAGGCGCTTGTTCCGTTGCTGTTTGCGGTTGTCCGGCTGGCTCTCTGTTGGCTCGAATTGTCCTCGTTTTTTCCAAAGGGAAAGGCGATTGACACAATGTATCGTTACCGGTAACGTAACTCGTATCAACGGATTTGTCACTGTTTTGCTTGGGAGGATACAATGCAATTCAAATCGTCCGGCGTTTTTGCACGCCTTTTAGGGTCCGCAGCCGTTGCGGCGCTCGTTCCGCTTGCCGCGCAGGCACAGGATACAACAACGATCACATCTTGGGATTTGCGCTCGGACACGGCGACAGCCGGCATTGTTCGTGATGCGATGGATCGTTTCGAGGAAGCCAATCCGGGCTATGTGGTCGAGGATTCGCACTTTGCCAATGACGCCTACAAGACCAAGCTGAAGATCGCTTTCGGCGCCAATGAGCCGCCTTGCGTGTTCGCCTCCTGGGGCGGCGGTCCGCTGAAGGAATATGTCGATTCCGGGCAGGTCGCCGATCTGACGCCCTATCTCGACGCCAATCCGGAGTTCAAGGATCGTTTCGTGCCGGCCAGCTTCGGCCCGGTCACCTTCGACGGCAAGATCTATGGTCTGCCGGCGGAAAACACCGCCGTTGCCGTGGTCTTCTACAACACCGAAATCTTTGACGAGCTCGACCTGACGCCGCCCGAAACCTGGGACGATCTGATGAACGTCATCAATGTGCTGAACGAAAACAACATCGCGCCGTTTGCGCTGGCCAACAAGAACAAGTGGCCGGGTTCGATGTATTTCGTTCTTCTCGCCGACCGCATCGGCGGACCGGAGGTTTTCCGCAAGGCTGCCGCCCGCGAAGAAGGCGGTTCGTTCGAGGACCCGGTTTTCATCGAAGCCGGCGAACGTCTTCAGGAACTTGTCGAGGCGAACGCCTTTGCCCGCGGCTATAACGGTCTCGACTACGATGTCGGCGGTTCCCGACGCCTGCTTTATGCCGACCGCGCCGCCATGGAGCTGATGGGCAGCTGGGAAATGGCCTCGATCCGCAATGAAAACCCGGCCTTTGCCGAAAAGGTCGATTTCTTCACCTTCCCGTCGGTTCCCGATGGCAAGGGCGACCCGTCCAACGTTATCGGCACGCTCGGCGACAACTATGTCAGCGTCTCTGCCGCATGCCCGGAAAAGGACAAGGCCTTCGAGCTTCTGACCTACCTCACCAATGACGATGCCGCCGCCGCCCGTCTTGCCGACCAGCGCGTCATGCCGCTCAAGGACATCACCACGGACGATCCTTTCCTGAACAAGGTTCTCGGTGTTGTCGGCGATGCGGGCAGCGTTCAGCTCTGGTACGACCAGGAACTGCCGCCGGCCCTCGGTGAAGTCCACAAGGACACGGTCCAGCAGCTCTTCGGCATGTCGATCACGCCGGAAGAAGCCGCCGCTGAAATGGAACAGGCTGCCCAGGCCGAGGCCCGGCAATAAGGTCTGCGCCTTTCCTTAGCCCAAACCTTCGAGGCGTTTGTGTA
Organism: Martelella mediterranea; assembly: GCA_003001975.1. Classification (GTDB taxonomy): domain Bacteria; phylum Pseudomonadota; class Alphaproteobacteria; order Rhizobiales; family Rhizobiaceae; genus Martelella; species Martelella mangrovi. The sequence goes on along the minus strand of PVUG01000003.1, from coordinate 167,341 downwards.
ACACGCGCCCCGCATCGGCCGCCGTCCCTCCCGGCGGCGGCCGAAATGCTGCGTGTGCCGTTTTTCCGGGCCTTCCGGAAAGCGCGCGAGAGAAAGGAAACACCATGTCCACGGCGATAACGCGGACGGCTGCCGACCGGCAAAGGCAGCGCAAGAAATGGGTCATGGCCCAAAAGGCGGCGCCCTTCGTCTTCATGGCGCCGGCGGTCATCTTTCTGGCCGTCTATCTGCTCTATCCCCTGATCTCCAGCTTCCGGCTGTCCTTTGTAAACTGGAACGGCCTTGGCGATACCGCCGAATTCGTGGGACTGGATAACTGGGTCCGGCTGATGCATGACGGCGTGTTCTGGCATTCCGCCTTGAACAACATCCTTCTGGCGCTGTTTTCGATCATCATCCAACTGCCGATCGCGCTGGTTCTGGCTGTCGTTCTGGACGAGGCGAGCAAGGGATCGCGGATCCTCAAGATCCTCTATTTCATCCCGCTTCTGATGTCCTCGGTGGCGCTCGGCGTGCTGTTCAAGAACATCTACGACCCGAATTTCGGCCCGATCAATTCCATTCTCGATGCCATGGGACTTTACGGCTGGGCGCATGATTGGCTCGGCGATCCGCGCTATGCGCTGGGCTCGGTCATCGCTGTCGTGCTGTGGCAGAACATTCCTTTCTACATGGTGCTGTTCCTTGCCGGTCTCGCCTCCTTCCCACGCGAGATCACCGAGGCCGCACGGCTCGATGGGGCGACCCAGACCACCATCTTCTGGCGGCTGAAACTGCCACATCTGCAGGGCACGTTCCGCACCGCCGTGCTGCTCGCGACCATCGGTTCGATGCGCTATTTCGACCTGATCTACGTCATGACCGAAGGCGGGCCGGAAAATGCCTCGCAGGTGATGGCAAGCTACATGTACAAGCAGGTCTTCGCCTCCTTCGAACTCGGTTACGGCACCACGGTCGCCGCCGCCATGTTCATCATCATCACCGTGATTGCGGCAGTCGCCTTCCGCCTGTCCAAACGGTTCGAGACGGAGGTCTGATCCGATGAAAAAGAAACAAGGCTTCAAGGTCTCGCGTGTTGCCATTCCGGTGCTCGGCACGTTCTGGCTGGCGGTCACCACGCTGCCCTTCATCTTCGTGGCTTTCATGAGCCTGAAGACGCAGCAAGAGACTTTCGTCAACCCGGTCTGGGCGCTGCCGGAAAGCTTCAACCTTTCCAATTATATCGAGGTGCTTGAGGGCTCCTTCCTGATCTATCTCAGGAACAGCCTGTTCGTGATCTCGACCTCGGTGATCATCATCGTGCTGTTTTCATCGATGGCGGCCTATGCGCTGGCGCGGCTGAAATTCAGGTTCTCCGACAGCCTGTTCGCGCTGATTGTCGCCGGCATGATCGTGCCGCTGCATGTCACCCTCGTACCGGTCTATCTGATGACCCGCTCGATGGGGCTTTACGATACGCCGGCCGGCCTGATCGGGCCTTATGTAGCGATCAGCCTGCCGATCTCGGTGTTCATCCTGACGGAATTCATGCGGCAGGTGCCGAAGGAACTGGAGGAAGCCGCCATGCTCGATGGCTGCGGCCCGTTCAAGATCTACTGGAAGATCTTCCTGCCGCTTGCCGGCCCCGGCATTTCCACGGTCGCCATCTATAACGGCATCATGCTGTGGAACGAATTCGTGTTCGCCTATGTGCTGACGTCATCTGCCGACAGGCGCACGCTGCCACTGGCAGTCTGGGATTTCCAGGGCCAGTACGCATCGAATGTCCCCGCCATCATGGCCGTCGTCACGCTTTCCGCCCTGCCTTTGATCATCGTCTACGCCATCGGTCAGGAAAAGATCGTCAACGGCATGATGGCCGGCTCTCTCAAGGGCTGACGGAACCGGAGTAACAACAATGACACAGATCCTTCTCGAAAACGTCGAAAAGCGCTTCGGCAAGCTCACCGTCCTGCATGACATCAATCTGGACATCGAAAACGGCAAATTCTGCGTTTTCCTCGGGCCTTCGGGCTGCGGCAAGTCCACGCTTCTGCGCATGATCGCCGGCATCGAGGAAATCACCGAAGGCGACATCAGGATTGGCGGCGAGGTCATGAACGATGTACCGCCGGCCGAACGCCGCGTGGCCATGGTGTTTCAGAACTACGCGCTCTATCCGCATATGAGCGTTTATGAAAACATGGCTTTCGGCCTGAAACAGGCAAAGACCCCGAAAGCGGACATCGAACGCCGCGTCAACGAGGCCGCGCGCATGTTGCAGATCGAGCCGTTGCTCGACCGCCGGCCGAAACAGCTTTCCGGCGGCCAGCGTCAGCGTGTCGCAATTGGCCGCGCCATCGTTCGTCAGCCCGCCGTTTTCCTGTTCGACGAACCGCTGTCGAACCTCGATGCGGCGCTGCGCGTCCACATGCGTTCCGAAATCGCCAATCTGCACCGCGATTACCCCGAAGCCAGCATGATCTATGTGACCCATGATCAGACGGAAGCCATGGCGCTGGCCGACAAGATCGTGCTGCTGCGCGCCGGGCCGGATGTGACGAAGAAGGGCAGTATCGCTCAGGTCGGTGCGCCGCTGGAGCTTTATCACCGCCCGGCGAACCTTTTTGCCGCAGGCTTCCTCGGCTCGCCGTCGATGAACTTTCTCAAGGTGACGCTTGAGAGTGCCAATGCCGACGGCGCCACGGTGAAGCTCGAAACCGGCGAGACATTGCAGGTGCCGGTGTCGGCCGAGGGCCTTTCGAACGGCGCCGAACTGACGCTCGGCGTGCGTCCTGAACACATGCATCCGGTTGAAGACGATACGACCGAACAGGTGATCCGCCGAAAGGTGCGCGCCGTTGAGAATTTCGGCGAATACAGCCACCTCTATCTCAACGAAAGCACGGAAAAGCCGATGATCGCCAAGGTCGCGGAAGATGTGCTGAAGGTGCCGGAAAAGCCGATGGCCTTCTTCGTCAAGCCTGCGGCCTGCCATCTGTTTGATGCCGAAGGCGAGGCGCTGGATTATCTGCCAAGCGTGCCCGGCCCGCATGAGCTTTCCGAATCCGACGCGGTTTGAACACGAAATACGGAAATAACAAAATGACCAACGAACAGAAAAATCCCGTCTACAAGGACGCATCACAGCCGATCGAAGCCCGTGTTTCAGACCTTCTCGGCCGCATGACCATCGAGGAAAAGATCGGCCAGCTGCATGCCGTCTGGCTGTTTCTGGCCGAAGATGGCAATCATCAGACGCGCTCAGACCAGTTCACCGGCGAGACCAATCCGGAGACGTTGAAGGCCATGCTGTCCTCCGGTCTCGGCCAGGTCACCCGGCCGCTCGGCACCCGCAGCATCGACCCGGCCGAAGGCGTGCGCGCGCTGAACGCGCTGCAGAAATTCATGGTCGAGGAAACCCGGCTCGGCATTCCCGTCATGTCGCATGAGGAGTGCCTGTCCGGGCTGATGATCAAGGGCGCAACCCTGTTTCCGTCCTCGCTTTCCTTCGGCGCAACTTTCAACCCGGCGCTGATCGAAAAGGTCGGCGCGGCCATCGGCCAGGAAGCGCGCGCCATCGGTTGCCATCAGGGGCTTGCGCCGGTGCTCGACGTGGCCCGTGATGCCCGCTGGGGCCGGACGGAGGAAAGCATCGGCGAGGACCCCTATCTCGCCGGCGTGATCGCCTCGGCCTATGTCAAGGGCCTGCAGGGCGAGGATCGCGGCGTGCTGGCCACGCTGAAACATTATGCGGGCCATTCCGCCAGCGAAGGTGGCCGCAACCACGCCCCCGTCCATATGGGCTGGCGCGAATTGAACGACACCTTCATGCTGCCGTTTGAAATGGCGGTGAAGCTTGCCAATGCCGGCTCGGTCATGCCCGCCTATCACGATATCGACGGTGAACCGGTTCACGCCTCGCACAACCTGATGACCAAGGTGCTGCGCGATGACTGGGGTTTCGATGGCTTGATCGTTGCCGATTATGTCGGCGTCAGCCTGCTCTACCAGCACCATGGCATTGCCGAAACACGGGCGGAAGCCGCGGCGCTTTCCTTCAATGCCGGTCTCGACATCGAGCTTCCCGGCGATGACTGCGCCAAGGATATGAAGGAAGCACTCGACCGCGGCCTGATCACGGAAGCGAAGATCGACGAGATCGTCGGCCGTGTGCTGAAGGAAAAATTCCGCCTCGGCCTGTTCGAAAAGCCCTATGCGGATGATGGCAGCATCGTGCTGCAGCGTCAGGAATTTGCCGACATCGCCCGGCAGACGGCAGAAGAATCCATCACCATCCTCGACAATAACGGCATTCTGCCGCTCGCATCGGGCAAGAAAGTCGCCGTCATCGGCCCGACCGCCGATGATCCGCTGGCCCTTCTCGGCGACTACGCTTTCCCCGTTCACCTGATCCACAACGAGGCACAGGAAGAGGTTGAAAGCGTCATCACCCCGCTTGCCGGACTGAAGGCGAAGCTCGGCGCGGAAAACGTCGTCTATGCCCGTGGCTGCAACATTCTCGACGAGCGCAAGGCCGGCGCGCCGGTGTTTCCCGGCGATGTCGATGACAGCACGTCGCTGGAACAGGCCTCCTCGCTTTCATCCCGTCTCGACATGATCCCGGAGGCCGTGGAGGCGGCCAAGAATGCCGATGTCGCCATCGTCTGCGTCGGTGATCTTTCCGGCATCTTTCAGACCGGCACGGTCGGCGAAGGTTCCGATGCCGACACGCTGGAGCTGCCCGGCGTGCAGCAGAAGCTTCTGGATGCCGTGATCGAAACCGGCAAACCGGTGATCGTCGTCATCTCCTCCGGCCGGCCCTATAATCTCGGCGGTGCGGAAGACAGGATTGCCGCCCAGGTGATGTCCTTCTTCTCCGGTCAGGAAGGCGGAACGGCGCTGGCAGACGTGCTGACCGGCACTGTCGAACCGTCCGGCCGTCTGACGCTCTCAATCCCGCACAATGTCGGCGCCGCGCCCTATTTCTATAACCACAGCTTCAAGAGTTCCGGCACGCCGATTGCCCGGCATTTCGGCAGCCGTTACCCCTTCGGCCACGGCCTTTCCTATACCACGTTCGACTATGCAGACGTTGCACTGGAAGAAGACGCCGTGGATATCGAAACAGGCACCGTCAAGCTGTCGTTCACGGTGAAAAACACCGGCAACCGCGATGGCATCGCCGTGCCGCAGCTTTACGTCCGTGACGAGATCGCCACACTGGTGCGCCCGGTCAAGGAGTTGAAAGCATTCGGCAAGATAGCGCTGAAGCCCGGCGAAAGCACCCGCGCGACCTTCGAGGTGCCCACCGACATGCTGAACTTCACCGGCTATGAGGGCCGCCGCATCGTCGAACCGGGTTTCTTCACGCTGATGGTCGGCGCATCGAGCGGGGATATCAGGCTGAAAACGCGGGTCGAAGTTACCGGTGAACGCCGGAAACTTCCGGCCGACTGGCGGATGCTGAGCGGCTTTTCTGCCGAAAAGGCTTAACCGGCCATCGATGCCCTTGATGGCGATCTGTCAGCCTGGCTCTTCATGCCTGAAAGCAGGGAGAGCAGGCTTTCAGATCGCCTCCGGCATCACGTCGCGCCGGTTGAAGCACATCGTTTGCATGCGTTCTGATCATGTATTCCGAGAGAAATATCATTTTTCATCGGGCATCATGCGTGTTTGGCTGCGCGCATGGTATCCATAATGACGAATACGCGGCAGGCGCGTCTTACCGGTATCGGCGCCATCACCGGCGCCGTGCTTCTGCTTTCGCTTTCCGATGCGCTGGTCAAGCTTTTCAGTGACGACGTCTCGCTGGGGCAGGTTCTTGTCCTGCGCTCGGCCGTTGCGGCCATTCTTCTTGCGATAATCTTCCGGTTGACCGCAAGGAACGGGCGCGCGCTTCTGACAGCAAATCCCTGGGTCTGGGCGCGCAGCCTCAGCCTGGCGCTGATGTGGGCGAGCTACTATGCAGCCCTGCCGTTCATGTCCTTTTCGCTGGCGGCGGCCTGCTATTACACATCGCCGATGTGGATGGCGGTTCTGTCGGCCATCCTGCTCAAGACGCACATTGGACGGCGCGGGGTCGTGGCGATAGCCCTGGGGCTTGCCGGCATTCTGGTGATCCTCAGGCCGGGTCCGTCGGAAGTGTCACCGGTCATGGTCCTGCCGCTGCTGGCAGCGTTTTTTTACGCGCTCGCCGCAGTCATCACCTATGGCCGCTGCCGCGATGTCCCGCCATTGTCTATGGCGTTGAATCTCAACCTTGTCCTCGCGGCGGCCGGTGCGGCCTATGTGATGGTTCTGCTGTTTTTAGGCGCAGGCAGCGATGCAGGCTTTCTGCTCTCCGCCTGGCCAGCGCTTGGGGCATCGGGATGGCAGATACTGATGGGGCTCGGTGTTCTTCTTGCCGTTATCACCGCCGCAGTCGCACTGGCCTATCAACTGGCGCCTGCGCCGGTCATCGGCCTGTTCGACAACGGATATCTTGTGTTTGCGCTGGTATGGAGCATTCTGCTCTTTGGCGACCGGCCGGGTCTTGTCGACCTGTCCGGTATCGCGCTGATCGGCGGCGGAGCGTTTCTGGCGTCGCTTACCCCGGTGGAGACGGAAACAAGGACGGAGAGGAGCTAGAATGTCGGTGGAAAGCTGGGTTGCCTATCTGATCGCCTGCGTGGTGCTGACCGTCATCCCCGGCCCGAGCGTCATGCTCGTGATCGGGCAATCGCTGACAAGGGGCAGGGCGGCCGCCATGATGGGCGTCCTCGGCACTGTCGTCGGCTCCATTGCGCTTCTCGGCCTGTCATTTGCCGGTGTCGGTGCCGTTCTTGCGGCGTCGGCCCTGCTGTTTCAACTCGTCAAATGGGCCGGTGTCTTCTATCTGGCATGGCTGGGCATTGAGCAGATCAGGGCGGCGCGCGGCGAGGAAACGGCGGTCGTCGATCTGGCCCCGGAGCAGGATACCGCAGCCACCTGGAGCTGTTTTCGTGCAGGCGCGCTCACCGCCGTTTTGAACCCCAAATCCATTGTCTTCTACATGGCGTTTCTCGCGCAGTTCATCGCGCCGGAGGGCAGCCTTCCGCTTCAGCTTGCCTTGCTGACCCTGACCTCTAGCCTTGTCGTGGTGGTGGTCCTGGGGTGTTACGCGCTTGTCGCGGCCCGGATACGCACGCTTCTTGGCAGCCGCGCTGCGCGACGGCGGGCAGGCTATGCCGGTGGCGGGTTCATGATCGGCGGCAGTGCCTTCATGGCGGTAACGCGATAGACGGCAAACGCGCGATCAGAAGAAGGGCAGTGGTCCGGGAAAACGGCCGACCGGCACCCAGTGTGTTGCAAGGCCCTTGTCCTTCCGCCAGTGGTGCAGAAGAAAGGCCGGCGGTTCGACGAAGGAGGCCGGTGATGCATCCTCCTCCAGCCTGAGGGCGATGGCTGTCGTGGTGCTGGGCGCCGTCATCAACTGGCGTCCGCCGAACCCGATCTGCATGAAGCGGTGAATGTGACCGCACAACACGCGCTCCACATTGTCATGCCGGCCGACCAGCGCCGCCAGACGGTCGCCGCCGAAACACTTGTAGGTATCGATGAAGCCCATGCCGCTGTCGACGGGAGGCTGGTGCATCAAGAGCATTGTCGGCTGATCCGGGCGTTCGGTCAGTCTCTGCTCCAGCCATGCGAGTGACGCCTCGGTGATCTCGCCATAGTGCTGCCCGGGGACGGTCACATCGAAGCCGATCACCCTGACGGGCCATTGCGTGTGCGTGTCGAAATGCAGCGGCCCTTCATCGGGAAGCCGAACAAGGTCACCAAGGCAACGGCGGAAGGTTTCGCGATCGTCATGGTTTCCGGGGATGACGAAGACAGGCTGGTCAAGGCGTTGCAGGGCGGTTCGCACCGTCTCGTATTCGGCTTCCGTGCCGCCATCGACAAGATCGCCGCCGATGATCACCAGATCGGGCGCCGGGCGCAGCGCCAGAAGCGTATCGAGCGCGAGATCGAACATGGCGTTCGAATCGACCAGTCCCTGATAAAGCTCGCCTTTGGCGCGAAGGTGGGGATCGGAGAGGTGGGCGATCAGCATGGTTTCATCCTCAAGGTTTTCCGGCGGGCGCGGTATGGGGCAGTCGCAGAGTGGCGCGCGGCGACAGGCCGATCAAGAGCCGGAGTGGTCGGCGCGCGCCTCGAATGCCCGGATAACGGCGATCATGTCGTCCTCCGGGTTCCCCAAGGCTTCCGTTTCCGCGTAGAGCGCCACACACGCCTCCATCAGCGGAAAGGCGGTGCCTGCCGAACGCGCCGCGTCAGCCACCAGCCGGCTGTTTTTCAGCACATCGGAAATTCCGGCCTGACGAGTGAAGTCGCGGTGGCGGAGCTTGTCGATCTTGACCTTCGAGACGTCGCTGGCCATCGGTCCGGCATTCAGGATTTCGGCAAACCGGTCCATGTCGAGCCCGTGCCGCGCTGCAAAGTGCCCGGCTTCCGCAAGCCCCGTGACCATGGTGATCAGGAAGGTGTTGACCGCGAGCTTCATCTGCAGCGCCGCAGGGACCGCGCCGCAATCGAAAACCTGCTTGCAGACCGGCGCGAGAAGGCTGTGCAAGGGGGCGATGTCCTCCGGCGCGCCCGCCAGCATGCCGACAAGCTGTCCGGCTTCGGCCGGTTTGCGCGAGCCGGATACCGGCGCTTCCACATAGCGGCCGCCGGCGGCTGTGATTTCGTCAGAGAGTGCTCGGGAATAATCAGCCGAGACGGTGCCCATCGAGACGATGCAATGACTGCCGACCCGTTCGGCGAAGCGGTCCGTTCCACGCCCGAGGACGGCATCTGTGGCGCGTTCGTTTTCGAGCATCAGAAGCACGGTTTCGCACCGGGAGAACAGGTCGCCTGCCGTTGGCGCAACGGCGGCGCCAGCCTTTTCCAGAGGCATGCAGCGTTCCGGCGTCCGGTTCCAGACGATAACCGGCATGCCGGCCTGAACGAGGTTCAGCGCCATGGGCGTTCCCATCGTGCCGAGGCCGATGAAACCTGTCGGTCTGCTTTGCGGTGCGGGCGCGTTCTGATCGGGCATGCGCGCAAGCGTAAGGCCGATTGTCCAATCCGAAAAACGAAATTTATAAAAGTCATAAATTCGAAAATCAGGTATGTGGCGTTTTTCGCAGCAGGCGTTGACAAGCCAGCGCATCCGGCGCAATTTTGACGCGCTCACCCGGGGGGTCCCGACAAGGGGCTGAGATACTGCTGGCTTATGCAGCGCAGTGACCCGATGAACCTGATCCAGTTCACACTGGCGTAGGGATGGTGCATCGGCTGCGCGGGATAAGGCCCGCTGTTCCTTTCAGGCGCAATATGCGCGGCCTCCTCCATTCAACGTCGAACTGGGTCTCCAACGCCAAGAGCTATGGAGGCTCCGACCGATGAAAGATATTTCTCCGACCGTCACCACAGGCCCGCTGCCGGCATCCCGCCGCGTCTGGCACAAGGGCATGCTGCACCCCGATATCCGCATCCCGATGCGCGAGATCGATGTGCACCCAAGCGCCGGTGAACCGCCCGTTACGGTCTATGACAGCTCCGGCCCCTATACCGATCCGCAGGCCGATATCGCCATCGAAAGCGGCCTGCCGCGCCTGCGCGAGGGTTGGGTTGCCGCGCGCGGCGATACACACGCCTATGACGGACGCCATGTGAAGCCTGAGGATAACGGCTTTGCCGAGGGCAAGCGGCTGGTGCCGGAATTTCCCGTGCGCCATCAGCCGCGCCGGGCCAGGGATGGCAAGGCCGTGACCCAGATGGCCTATGCCCGCGCCGGGATCGTGACGCCTGAAATGGAGTTTGTCGCCATCCGCGAAAATCTCGGGCGAAAGGCGGCGAAACAGGCCTTGATGCGCGATGGCGAGAGTTTTGGCGCCGAAATCCCCGATATCATCACGCCGGAATTCGTCCGCGATGAAATTGCGAAGGGCAGGGCGATCATCCCCGCCAATATCAACCACCCCGAGGCCGAGCCGATTGCGATCGGGCGGAATTTTCTGGTGAAGATCAACGCCAATATCGGCAATTCCGCCGTGACCTCATCCATGGCCGAGGAAGTGGAAAAGATGGTCTGGGCCACGCGCTGGGGTGCCGATACGGTGATGGACCTGTCCACCGGCCGCAATATCCACAATATCCGCGACTGGATCATCCGCAATTCCCCTGTTCCGATCGGCACGGTGCCGCTCTATCAGGCGCTGGAAAAGGTCGGCGGCATTGCCGAGGACCTGTCATGGGAGGTGTTCCGCGACACGCTGATCGAGCAGGCCGAGCAGGGGGTGGACTATTTCACCATCCATGCAGGCGTACGGCTGCATATGATCCCGATGACGGTGGGACGGGTGACCGGCATTGTTTCGCGCGGCGGCTCGATCATGGCCAAATGGTGCCTTCATCATCATCGCGAGAGCTTCCTCTACGAGCATTTTGACGAGATCTGCGATATCGCCCGCGCCTATGACGTGTCGTTCTCGCTCGGTGATGGCCTGCGTCCCGGCTCGATTGCCGATGCCAATGACGAGGCGCAATTCGCCGAACTGGAAACGCTGGGCGAACTGACGCAGATCGCCTGGGCGAAAGACTGCCAGGTGATGATCGAGGGCCCCGGCCATGTGCCGATGCACAAGATCAAGGCGAACATGGACAAGCAGCTTGCCACCTGCGGCGAGGCGCCGTTCTACACGCTCGGGCCGCTGACCACCGATATCGCGCCGGGTTACGATCACATCACCTCCGGCATCGGCGCGGCGATGATCGGCTGGTTCGGCACGGCGATGCTCTGCTATGTAACGCCGAAGGAACATCTCGGCCTGCCCGACCGCGATGACGTCAAGACCGGGGTGATCACCTACAAGATTGCCGCCCACGCGGCCGATCTCGCCAAGGGGCATCCGGCCGCCCGCATCCGCGATGATGCACTGTCGCGCGCGCGTTTCGAATTCCGCTGGGAGGACCAGTTCAACCTGTCGCTCGATCCGGAAACCGCACGCTCCATGCATGACGAGACCCTGCCGAAGGAGGCGCACAAGGTCGCGCATTTCTGTTCAATGTGCGGGCCGAAATTCTGCTCGATGCGCATCTCGCACGATATCCGCGCCGAAGCCCAGAAGGAGGGCATGGCGAAGATGGCGGAAAAATTCCGCGAGGGCGGGGCGCTCTACCTTCCGCTCGAAAGCGAAGAGGAGGCCTGAGCCATCTTGAAACAGTCGCCGGGGAACGTCCTATACAGGTTCGGCGTGCGGCTCTGTGTCCGCCGTTGGCGTCACCTTGCTCAGCGTTTCCCGGCGCAGCACCGCGGCCAGCCGGTCGGCAATGCCTGAAATGTTCGGCGCACGCAGGAGGCGCAGTTCGATTGACGGCAGTTGCGGCAGATCAAAATCCTGCCCCACGCTGATGATGTTCGCAGGCCGGCCGTGATCCGTGCGCACCGCGATGCCGAGACCCGACCGCAGTGCCGACCAGACGGCCGGGAGGCTTGGCGTCGTCAGTGCGGCGCGCCAGCGCGTCCGGCTGTCATCCAGAGCCGCCAGAGCGGCCTGCCGGAACAGGCAGGGATGGTTGAACAGCACGAGCGGAACAGGATCGCGCGACAGCGTCGCCATGACATCCTCCGTTGCCAGCCAGCGCATCGGCAGCCGGCACAGCGTTTCGCCCTCGGCCGGGCTGTCGGCGCGGAAGAAGGCGATGGCGGCATCCAGACGACCTGCGCGCACTTCCTCGGCCAGGCTGTGGTTTTCGCCCGCCCGGATATCGACATGCACATTGTCGCAATTCTGCCGGAACGCCCGGAGCGTTGCGGGCATCACATCGTCGAAGAAATCCTGCGGCAGGCCCAGCCGGACAGAGGCCGTCGTGGCGGCAGCGCCGACCGATAACGCCGCTTCATCGTTCAGGGCGACGATCCGGCGGGCATAGGCGATAAAGGCCTCACCCGCCTCGGTCGGCACAAGACCGCGGCCGTTGCGCCTGAAAAGCACGGTCCCTGTCTGCTGCTCCAGCTTCTTCAGATGCATGCTGACAGCCGACTGGGAGCGGCCAAGCTGCACCGCCGCACGCGCAAAACTGCCAAGGTCGGTTCCCACCACGATGGTTCTGAGCGCGTCCATATCAAAAGTCGTCAACATTTCCGAATTTCGCAATCGAGTTATGTGATCTATTCGATATTGAAAAGTTTATGCAGGAAATGCCTCGGGATCAAGACGGTGCTTTGCCGGGCGTCTATGGACCTTTCGTGCGGCCGCGATTATCTATGATCCATGCCGAACACCAAATCAGAACCTGTTGCCACACGGATCAGTCGCGAACTGGCCGGCCGCATTATCTCCGGCGAGATTGCGGCGGGGACCCGTTTGCGCCAGGACCAGATTGCCGAGACCTTCAAGGCCAGCCATGTTCCGGTGCGCGAGGCCTTTCGTCGGCTGGAAGCGCAGGGGCTGGTCGAAAGCGAGCCGCGCCGTGGGGTGCGTGTTGCCGCTTTCAGCCTCGATGATCTGCGCGAAGTGGCGCAAATGCGTTCCGTGCTCGAGGTGCTGGCTTTGCGCAATGCCGCGCCACACCTGACCACGTCTATTCTGGATGAGGCCGAAGAGGCGACCCGGGCAGGGGACCACGCACGCGATGTTCAGGTGTGGGAAGAGGCAAACCGCCGGTTTCACAGATTGATCCTGACGCCATGCGGCATGCCGCGTCTGCTGCGGACCATCGACGACCTTCATGCGGCCAGCGCACGCTTTTTATTTTCTGGCTGGCGTGCGGAATGGGAGACGCCGACCGATCGCGATCATCGCGCGATCCTCTCGGCGCTGCGTGCGGGGCATATCGACACGGCCGCGGCCCTGCTCGCCAGGCACGTGACCTGGATCGGGCAAAACCCGATCTGAAGCGCTGCGGTCCAGACCGCATCATCAATCCCAGTCAAGACAGATTCGCGATTGCATCCGCATCGCGCAGACCCTTTCTGCGCGGCGTTCTTGCAATGATGACGAAAGTCAGAAACAATATTAGAGATAATGAATCGAAATTATCTATAATTTATTGAAGGAGACTTTCATGCCCATGTCGACCGCCGGCGCCACCGGAAAACAATCCGTCATGATCGACCTGCAGAACCGCCCACTTGCCTGGAAAATCGGGGCTGTGTTTGTCGGTACGCTGTTTCTCGCGCTGTCCTCCTATATCGAGGTCCCGATGGTGCCCGTTCCGGTGACATTGCAGACCTTCGCGGTTGCCCTCGTCGGTGCGCTTTACGGTTGGCGGCTCGGTGGCGTCACGATCACGGCGTGGCTTGTTGAAGGGGCCCTGGGTCTGCCGGTTCTGGCCGGCGGGGCTGCCGGCATCCATCACTTCCTCGGGCCGACGGGCGGATATCTGTTTGCCTTCCCGATTGCGGGCATGGTCATGGGCTTTCTGGCCGAGCGCGGATGGAACGGGCAGCGGGTGGTGCTCGCCTTTGCCGGTATGCTTGCCAGCAATATCCTGTGCCTGGTGCTCGGGGCCGCATGGCTGGCCGTGCTTGTCGGCGCCGAACAGGCGATCGTGCTGGGCGTTGTTCCGTTTCTTCTCGGCGCTGTCCTGAAATCCGCACTCGGAGCTGCTGTTTTGAAACTGGTTTCGGGCCGGACGGCGCGCCTTCCCGGATGACGGTAAGGCTGCGTCCGCATCATCTGTTGTGTATCCTCACCTTTGTCGGCAAGGGCTACACGCCTGCGTTCACGGCCAATATGGCGGTGATCGTGGGGCGTCTTGCCGAAGGCGAGGAAATCGAAATCATCGAGGGGCCGGATGCGATCTGCGCGCCGCTTCTCGATGAGGCAGCACCCCACTGCCATCGCGAAAGTGTCGTCGAGCGCGACCTTGCCGCGGCGGCGGATGTCGGCGGCCTGCTGGCGCTGACCATCAAGCCCGGAACACGGTTCGTGCTGGATGAAGCGCGCATTCGCCGGCTCCGTCACGCCTTTGCCAAGGGAGACACACGGTCGGCCTGTGCCGGATGCGACTGGCGTGAACTGTGCGGCGCGGTGGCTGCATCGGGATATGCCGGCTCAGCCTTTTCCTGAGCCACCGGCCTGCACCGCACCGGCTTTGTCAGGTTGCGACCACCTGGGGCAGTCCCTGCCGAACGGGTCTGGCGCAGCAGGTGGAAATCAGGTGTCTTGCCTCCCTGTTGTGACTTCGCCTTGTGAGGCAAGATATTGCCATGCGTCCAATTGCGAAATTGCGCGCGCGCCACGGGCGGCTGTCAATCTTCAATGGCGATGTCGAAGGCGGCCGCTGTCGTCGTTTCGGGGTCGGGTCCGGTACGCAAGCCCTTGTCGAGCGCATTGATCGCGGCCATGTCATCGGCTGGGAGCTCAAAATCGAAGACATTTCGGTTTTCGACGATGCGCTTCGGATTGAAGGACTTCGGAACGACCGAAACGCCGTTCTGGATATGCCAGCGCAGGATGATCTGGGCCGCCGTCCGGCCGTGCTTTTGTGCCAGTCCGGCTATGACCGGATCCGCTATCGGGTCGCTGCCCTGATCGGCGGACCGGCGAAAACCGCCGCCGATCGGCGACCATGCCTGGGTGACGATGCCCAACTGCCGGTGCGCCGCGCGCAAATCCTTCTGCTGGAAGCTTGGATTGAGTTCGACCTGATTGACTGCCGGAACGATTTCGGTCTGCGCCATCAGGTTTTCCAGATGTGCCGCACTGAAATTCGATACCCCGATCGCCCGAACCCTGCCTTCGGCAAGGAGCTTTTCCAGAACCTTGTAGGCGGCGATCGTTGCTTCGAAGTCCAACGGTACAGGCCAGTGCAGCAGGTAAAGATCGATGTAATCGAGCCCGAGCCTGCCCAGACTGGCTTCGTAAGCGTGCAGGGTCTTTTCTTCTCCGTAATCGCTCATCCAGACCTTGGTGGTGACGAAAAGGTCGGCGCGCGCAACACCGCTCCGGGCCAATCCTTCACCGACCTCGCGTTCATTGAGGTAGGAAGCTGCCGTGTCGATCAGGCGGTAACCGTCGGCAATCGCCGCTTCGACCGCTGCCGCCGTTGACGCGCGGTTGGCGCGGTCGAGCACGCCGAGGCCGAGACATGGCATGGTGATGCCGTTGTTCAGGGTGAGGTTGGAAATCCTGTTCATTCGTCGTCCACTTTCCCGGTCGCGGCGTCAATTTCCGTAAACGCCTGCACGGGACCCGTAACCGACATAATCGAAGCGTTTTTCATGTTGGTTCTAGGTCTTGTCGGATTGTACGTATATAGTGAGTTTCAGACAGATGGTATCGGATTGACGACGCATGACAGACAGGCCGCCCACAGAAGGCGAACCGCCGGCTCCAGTCTCGTTTCGAACGGTGTTCTTTCCGGCAGGGACCGTTTTTCCGCCAAGAATACGCCGCTGGGGCAAGCTGAATTACGCGCTGTCGGGCGTTTGTGAGTACACGATTGACGGGACGCGATACCTGTCTCCGCCACAATACGGAATTTGGATACCGCCGGGCGCCGCGCACGAAGCCCGCAATAGCCAGGCCATGCATTATGTCTCGGTCTATGTCGCTTCCGATCTCTGCCGGGACTTGCCGGAGAAGCCGGGCACCCTCGACCTCAGTCCGCTCCTCAAGGCGATCCTCGCCGATTTCGCCGCACGCGGTGTCACTGCCCCGAAAACCGCAGAGGATATGCGCCTTGCGTCAGTGCTGGTGGATCAGATCAGGCTGGCGCGCCGGTTCGACAGCTACCTGCCTTTTACCGATGACGCGCTGCTCGGCCCAATCCTGAGGGCGTTGCAGACCGATCCGGGAAGCCCGTTGTCGCTGGCGGAATGGGCGCGCCGCTGCGGCACGACGGAGCGGACCCTTTCCAGGCGCTGCCAGAGCGAACTCGGAATTTCCTTTCATGAATGGCGCCAGCGCGCCAGATTGATCGCCGCCCTGACCCTGCTTGACGATGACGAGCCGGTGCACCTGATTGCCTCCCGGTTGGGCTATAGCACGCCTTCCGCATTCATCTCGATGTTCAGGCGGATGACTGGCACCACTCCGACACAAATTTCCCGGTAGGTCTTTTCAGTAACGCAAACCCGCCGTTTGTTCTTCACAGATATGGAAGGGGTATCCAAAGTGAATTTTGTTCAGAGCTATTCGACGGCGTGCAGTCCTTGCCGTGAAAATCAGCGTGTGTTGCGTCGTGCCGCAAGCCAGGCATTGGCGTCTTCGATTTCCATGGGCTTGCCGAACAGGTAACCCTGACCAAGCTGGACCCCGAGCTGGCGGAGTGTTTCGCATTCGGCTGTCGTTTCCACGCCTTCGGCAATCGTGGTGGCGCCGGTCTGGTTGGCGAAATGGACCATGCCGAGCACCAGTGCCTGTTTGGCCGGGTTGGTGTCGATATCGCGGATCAGCTCGATGTCGAGTTTCAGAATGTGCGGTTTCATCCGCAAAAGCGCGACAAGGCCCGAAAAGCCGGCCCCGACATCGTCCACGGCGGTTCTCACGCCAAGCGCCTTCAGCCGGTCAAGCTCCAGGCTCAGCCGGTCATGATCCTCGACCACATCATGTTCGGTAACTTCGACAACGACCCGTGCGGGATCGGATGTCTGGATGATATCGGCCAGAATCCCGGTCGCAATCGTCTCCGGCGCGGCGTTGACGCCAACCGTCATGTCGGGCGGGAGCTGATCGAGAAGCGCCAGGGCCTTTGAGATCGACAGCGATTCCAGATCCACCTGCCGTCCGATGGCGCGGGCCTCCTCATACCACAGGTTTGGTGGCCGATATGGCTCTCCGGAAAAGCGTGACAGCGCTTCGAACTTGATCGGCTCCCCGTTCTGTAGCGAAACGATCGGCTGGAGCACCATGTGCAGACTGTCGCCGGTGATCGCGCTGTCAATGCGGGCCGCGGCGGCAGCCGCCTCGCTGCGTTGCCGCAAGCCGGCAGTGATCTGCTTTTTGGCAAGACCGGCGAAGGTTTCCATGACCTTGAGGTCGCATTCGCCAAGCGCGGGATTGGGCGTTGTGCGCAGGCAGCAGAACATGCCGAAAACCGTTCCGTCATCCCTGTAGACGGGAACGCTCAGATGACTGCCAATCGGTATGTTTGTTGTAATCGGCATGGAGACGGCCAGCGGATGCGCGCTTGTGTCTGCCATCACGCGCGGCAGTCTGCCATCCAGAATATGCTGGCAGTAAACTTCCTGCAGGCTGAGAACGGCGCCGGGAAAGGCGATTGCTTCGAACCCCGGCGCACTGACGGCGAGAAACACGGAATTGCCGTTGACGATTTCCGACAGATAGGCGACCTGCATATCGAAATGCGTGCGCACGGTCTCGAGGATGAGGTCGAGCATATCCCAGTGCTCACTCGGGTCATCAATGTCGCGCTTCAGGGGCAGGCGGCTCATCCTGGCTGACCTTCGTACATGTGCCGGCGGTTACTGCTTGGCGGAAAGCAGCATGTCCGGCCCTCCTCCTCGATGAACCGTCTGGACAAGCACCGCTTTTGCCGGGCGGCGAATGTGTTCCGGTTCTGTTACGGATTGATTATAGGGGACCGGAAGCGGGCGTCCAGCACCATTCCTGGTAAAACGGTGACCACACGGATAGCGTCGATCCACTATCGGCGGCAGAAAGCCGCAATCGGATAAACAGAACTGTTTCCATTTCAGTCTGAAACGCTCTAGAAGGGCTCGGACGACAGGGTAGCAGACAGTTTCGCGCAAAAGCCGGAATTGCGGCAATGCTCTGTGCGTGATGACGGCGTATGACGGATGAACTGATGACGATCTTGCTGGCTGCAGCTTCTGTTCTTGCGCGGGGCAACGGCCCGGTGCTGGCGATCGGCCGGTGGACGGGCGCCGCGCTGATGGGACTGATGGTCGTTGTCATCCTGATCCAGGTGTTTTTCCGTTATGTGCTCAATGATGCGCTGGCCTGGACGGAAGAACTGGCGCGCTTCCTGATGTTGTGGATGGTCAGCCTGATGGCGCCGACAGCCTTCCGGCATGGCGGCTTCGTCAGCATTGACACAATCAAGCGTTTTCTCCCGAAAAAGCCGGCCGCCCTGCTCAATCTGGCACTGCTTGTTATCTCCTGCGTGGTGTTATGGTGGGCGGTCAATATCGGCTGGCGCGAGGTGACCGGTATCGGCGGGCGGTTCACCATGCCGTCGCTGATGATCCCGACGGCATTTGATGTCTCCACGTGGATGAAGGTTCCGCGCGCCTGGATGATGGCCTCGCTGGCAACCGGCGTCACCATGATGCTTTCCGTCAATGTCGAGCTGCTGCTGCGGCTTGTGGCCGAGCTTCTGGGCGCGGGAGACCGGTTGAAGCCACTGCCGGTCGTCTCCGGGCTGGAGAGGGAGTGATGCTGAGCCTGTTCCTGCCTCTGTTTCTGGTCTTCCTGTTTTGCGGCCTGCCGATCCTGTTTGCGCTGATCGCGTCTCCGGCGCTGCTCTTGTGGTTCAACGGGCAGGAGCGCGACATCGTGCTGCTTTACCGCAATGTCTATAACGGCATGGACTCGTTTCCGCTGATGGCGGTGCCGTTCTTCCTTCTGGCCGGCGAGTTGATGAACCGGGCCGGCATCACAGAGCGATTGGTGGAGTTCTCGCAGGCCGTCATCGGCCATTTCCGCGCCGGGCTTGCCCATGTAAATATTCTGTCCTCCATGCTGTTTGCCGGGCTTTCCGGCTCGGCGGTTGCCGATGTCTCCGCACTCGGGGCGATGATGATCCCGGCCATGGAAAAACAGGGATATTCCCGCAAATTCGCCGCCGCCATCACCGCCGCGTCGTCGATCATAGGGCCGATCATCCCGCCGTCGGGCATCATGATTATCTATGCCTATGTGATGGGGGAAAGTGTTGCCGCGCTGTTTCTGGCGGGCATCGTGCCGGGTGTTCTGATCGGCGTTTCGCTGATGGTGCTGGTGCGCGTGATGGCGGACCGCGAAGGACTTCCTGCGGCCACCGAAAAGGCAGGCTGGAAGACACGCGGCAATGCCAGCCTGAAAGCCTTCTGGCCGCTGCTCACACCAATCATCATCATGGGCGGTATTCTCGGCGGCGTGTTCACGCCGACGGAGGCTTCGGCGATTGCCGTTGCCTATGCCTTCTTCATCGGCTTCTTCGTTCTGCGCACGCTTCATGTGCGCGACGTGCCGGGAATTTTGATGCGTGCCGGGCTGACATCCTCGGTCGTGCTGCTTCTGGTGGGCGCGGCCATGGCCTTCAAGACGGTGGCCTCGCTCTCGCACACGCCGGAGCTTCTGGCTTCCTTCATGCTGGGGCTGACGGAAAATCCGCTGATACTGCTGTTCCTGATCAACATCCTGCTGTTTGTCGTCGGCATGTTTCTCGATGCGGGACCGGCAATCATCATCCTGGGCCCGATCCTGGGGCCGATCTTTCTCAAGATGGGCGTCGACCCGGTGCATTTCGCCATCATCATGGCGGTCAATCTCACGGTCGGCCTGTTGACGCCGCCCATGGGGCTGGTGCTGTTTGTCACCTCCTCGGTCTCGCGCCTCAGCGTGGAAACCGTGGCGCGGGCGGTCCTGCCGTTTCTCGCCGTCGAGGCGGCGATTATTTTCCTGATCACCTATGTTCCCGCAATCAGCCTCACCTTGCCGCGGCTGTTCGGATTTCTGGAGTAAATATGCAATATAACAAGAGCAAAGGGAGGACTGACATGCTCAAGACCATGATGAAAACGGCGCTGGTCGCCGGTGTGCTTGCCGTTTCGGCGGGGCAACTGGCGGCGGCTGCCGATATCACGCTGCGCGCCACGGCCAATTCCAACGAGAATGACGAGGACTATGACGGTCTTGTCGTCTTCAAGAACTATATCGAAAACGCCTCCAACGGCACGATGGCTGTCGATATCTTCATGGGAACGCAGATCTGCGCTACCGGTGAGGAATGCCTGCAGGGGATCGCTGACGGCACGATCGATATCTACATGTCGACCTCCGGCGGCGCGGCGGGGCTGTTTCCCTATCTGCAGATCCTCGATCTGCCTTATCTGATGAATGATGACCGTGTGGCCGAGGCAGTGCTCTCCGGACCGTTCACGGCCGAACTGCGCGACCTGGCGCTTGCCGACAGCGGCGATACCATCCGCCTGATGACCATTGGCAATACCGGCGGCTGGCGCAACTTCGCCAATACCGAGCATACCATCAAGACGCCGGCCGATATGGACGGCATGAAGCTGCGCACCGTGCCGGCGGAACTGCCGCAGGAACTGGTGCGCTCACTCGGTGCTTCCCCGACGCCGATCGCCTGGCCGGAACTGTTCACCTCGCTGCAGACCGGCGTGGTGCAGGGCACGGCCAACGGCATCACCGACATCATGAACATGAAGTTCACCGATGCCGGGCTGAAATTCATCACGCTCGACCGCCATTCCTACATGGCCGCCTTCTGGTGGATGTCGAATGAGCGGTTCAGCGGTCTTTCGGAAGACCAGAAGAAGATCGTCGTCGATGCCTTCTACGCACTGCAGCAGGCGACCTTTGCCAGCCCCAAGCGCAAGGAGATCGCCGCCTATCAGGATTTCGTAGAGGCCGGCGGCGAAATCTATGTGCCGACCGACGCCGAAAAGGCCGAGTTCAAGGCCGCTGTCGAGCCGGTCTTCGAATGGTTCAAATCGTCCGTACCGGGCGGCGAGGACATTTTCGCAAGCTTCACCGCCGCTGTGGAAGAGGCGGAAGCGACGGTGAATGAACAGCGCGCGGTGGAAGTCGCGAACTGATTTTTGCCGAAGATGACGCTCCGGCCTGTCGGTCGGGGCGTTTATACCATGAGTCAATGATTAGGACTCATATGATGCGCGCTGGAATGGTCGTCCGAGTAGGAAAATACCGCAGAGCGATGCTCAAGCATCGCGCGAGGATTTTGACGCCCTCGGTGGCCATTCCAGCCGCACCCTTAAAGGGCCGGGCGCTTTTGAAAGCCCGCGTCGTTGAAAATCCTCGCCGTAGCAATGGCTACGACTGCGGTTTTCGCCTAGCCGGCTTTCAAAATCGCTCCGGTCATATGGGTCCTAATCATTGACTCTTGGTATTACTCATCCAGCGGAAACAGATGTGCCTTTTCGGGGGCAAAGACGAGGGTGATTTCGCTGCCGGTTTCAAGCGGCCGGTCCTCGGCAAGGGCTGCGACGATGCGGCCGCCGCGGGTGAGTTCGACATTGATGACGGTTTCCGTGCCGAGGCGTTCGACCAGAGACACGGTGCCGTGCAGACCGCCCGCCGTGCCGTCCTCGACGACATCGAGATATTGCGGGCGCAGGCCGAGCCGGGCCTTTGCCGTCGTGGAAAAATCAAACCGCGTCCTGGGAATGGCAACCGGGTCGAGCGCTTCCGATTTGACCGTGATCGTGTCGCCCGCCCTTTCGACGATATCGACATCCATGAAATTCATCGACGGCGAGCCGATGAAACCAGCAACGAAGAGGTTGGCCGGTTCGTGGTAAAGCTCCATCGGGCTTCCCACCTGCTGCACTTCGCCGTCCTTCAGCACCACGATCCGGTCGGCAAGCGTCATCGCCTCGACCTGGTCGTGGGTCACATAAATCATCGTCGCGCCGAGCTGATTGTGCAGTTTGCCGATTTCCATGCGCATATCCATCCTCAGCGCGGCATCGAGGTTGGAGAGCGGTTCGTCGAACAGAAAGACGCTCGGATTGCGGACAATCGCCCGACCGATGGCCACCCGCTGGCGCTGGCCGCCGGAAAGCTGCGAGGGACGGCGGTCGAGCAGATGCTCCATCTGCAAGATGCGCGCGGCCCGCTGAACGGCTTCTTCCTTTTCCTTTTTCGGGACACCAGAAATCGTCAGACCGAAGGCGACGTTTTCGCGCACCGACATATGCGGAAAGATGGCATAGGTCTGGAACACCATGGCAATGCCGCGTTCCTTCGGCTGCAGGTCGTTGACCCGCTCGCCGCCGATTTCAAGCGTGCCGTCGGTGATGTCCTCCAGTCCGGCGATCATGCGCAGCAGCGTCGATTTTCCGCAGCCGGACGGGCCGACGAAAACCACGAACTCGCCGTTCCTGATGTCGAGGTTCACGCCCTTGATAACCTCGACCTTGCCGAAGGATTTGCGGATGTCCCTGAGTGCCAGTTCAGCCATGTTTCCTCTCCTCAGCCCTTCACGCCCGTCGAGGCGATGGATGCGATGAAGGCACGCTGCAGCACCAGATAGAACACCAGAACCGGCACGGTGATCATCGAAAGATAGGCCATCACCTCGCCCCACGGCACGTTGAGCTGGAAGAAATAGCCAAGCCCGACCATGATCGGCCGGTGCGCCTCGTCCTGCACCACGATCAGCGGCCACAGATATTGTTCATTGTACATTTTCAGCGCCTTCAAAATGGCCGCCGTTGCGATCACCGGGCCTGAAAGCGGCATCACCACGCGGCGGTAGATCTGCCACCAGCTTGCGCCTTCGGCCCGCGCCGCCTCGATCAGTTCGCGCGGCAGATCCTTGAAATACTGCACGAACAGAAAGACGGTCAGTGCATCGGCAATCCACGGGATGATCTGCACCCGATAGGTGTTGAGCCAGCCCCATGTGAGCCCGTCGAGGCCAAGCCATGGCAGGCGCGAGACGAACAGCAGCAGCGGAATGGCAATGGTCTCGAAGGGAATGATCAGCGTGGCGAGCACGATGGACAGCACCAGCGCATTGCCGCGCCAGCGCACGAAGGTGAAGGAAAACGCGCCGAGCGAGCACAGGAACAGCGATGCCAGCACGGTCAACGTCGTCACCATCACCGAATTGAACACGAATAGCCCGATCGGCGCGCGCGCAAAGGCGCCGGCATAATTTTCAAGGCTGATATCGCCGACCGGCAGGAAGGCGCGCAAGGACGATGTATCGCTCAGGAGCTGGGCATTGGGCTTGAGCGACGACATCACCATGAACAGAAGCGGCAGCAGGAAGACCAGCGCCACCAGCACCAGAACAAGGTAACGCGTGAAAAGCCTGAGACCGTGATTATCGCCGGAAATGACCGCCATGGCTCAGTTCCTTTCCCGGGTGAAATAGCGTTGCGCCAGCGAGATCGCGAGCACCAGCACGAACAGCACGACCGAAATCGTTGAGCCGCCGGAGATGTCCTGCCGCCCGTAACCGCGTTCGACCGCCTGATAGACAAGCGTTTGCGTGGAATCGAGCGGCCCGCCCTTGGTCATCACGTCGATCTGGGCGAAGACGGCAAAACACTGCATGGTGATGACCACCAGCACCAGAACGGCCGTATTGCGCAGCCCCGGCCATGTGACATAGCGAAAGGTCTGCCACTTCGACGAGCCTTCGATGGCGGCGGCCTCATAGAGCGTTGGCGATATGGTCTGAAGGCCGGAAAGCCAGATGACCATGTGAAAACCGACCGCCTGCCAGATCGACATGGCGATGATCGAGCCGAGTGCCGTATGGGTATTGCCAAGCCAGTCGACCGGCTGGAACAGGCCGAAGGTCATCCCGGAAAGAAGCGCATTCAAAAGCCCGTCATTGCCGTCATAGATAAACCGCCAGAGCAGCGACACGACGACGATGGAGACCACGACCGGCATGAAGAATACGGCGCGAAAGACATTCACCCCGCGAAGCCGCTGGTTGATCAGCAAGGCCAGACAGAGCGCCAGCCCCGCCTGCACCGGCGCCGTGACCGCCACGAAGACGAGCGTATTGGTCAGCGCCTTCATGAACACGACATCGCGCGCCACCACAACATAGGCCGTATTGCCGGCATGGATGCGGAACCATTCGCGCATGCCGCGATATTGCGGATAGTCGTCGGAGCGGGTGAAGGAGCGGACGCGCGGATATTCCAGCGCGCCGTCGTCATCGCGCACCAACGTGCCGCTGTCATCGCGTTCGGGTTCAATTCTGATGACGTTGAGGCCGAGGAGATCGCGGTAGTTTTCCATGCCGACATAGCGCGTCGGGTTGGGCGAGATCAGCCGCTGGTCGGTGAGTGAAAAGGCAATCGCCAGAAAGAAGGGCAGGATGATGAACAGGCCGATGAGCAGAACGGACGGCGCGGCAAAGGCCCAGCCCGCCCCGTTATTCTCCGTCAGTTTCCGACTCATATGCGTGTTTCCTTGTTGTCGGTTCCGGCAAGCTGCAACACCTCTCTTTCCGCGTCATGCTCGGGCTTGACCCGAGCATCCATCAGCACCCGTATGTGGACCCTCGGGTCATGCCCGAGGGTGACGCAGAGCAAAAGCGAGTATGCTCGAAGAGAGGGGACCGGCCGAAGCCGGCCCCCAGGCCCCCGCCTGATCAGTTGTGGCCGTAACCCTGATTGCGCTCGATATCGGTGTCGATCTCGTCGACCGCGCCGTCGAGCGTGTCGGCGACATCCGCGCCGTTGGCCATGTCGGAAAGCGCCTTCTGGAACACGCTGGTTTCAACCACATAGCCCGGCGTCACCGGTCTCAACGTGCCTTGCGCATCGGAAAGGCCGTAGAAGACGGCCAGCGGTGCGCCTTCCTTGTAATATTCGGACATGTCGGCAGCGCCCTGCGTTGCCGGAACCAGGCCGATGGCGTTGGAGAATTCGGCCAGATATTTGTCCTGAATCGCGTATTCGATGAAGGCTGCAGCCCCTTCGGGATGTTCGGACGCTGCCGAGACGCCGAGCTGCCAGCTTGCCGCGCCGATTTTCGGGCCGTTGCCGAAATCGGGCGCCGGCAGGAAGACGACATCGTCATAGGCATCGAGCTTGGCACGCGCCGTCCAGTTACCGTTCCAGTCGATGGCATAATCGCCGGCGATGAAGCCGTTCTCGTGGTCGGCGGGGTCCTGGCTGGTGCCGGGCACCAGATCACGGTCGAACAGCGACTGCCACCATTCGCCGAATGCGATGGCCTGATCGCCGTTCAGAACGCCTTCGGCCGTCTGGTAATCCGAACGGTCGACCAGATCGCCGCCGAAAGACTGCAGGAAGGGCAGGAAGGCATAGGTGTACCATTCGCCCTGATCGGCCATACCGAGGTTCAGCGGATAGTCGAAATCGCCGCTGTCCTTGAGCTTGACGAGGATTTCGTCAAACTCTTCAGCCGTCCACGGTTCTTCCAGCGTCGGTTTGCGGATATCGTATTGGTCGAGGTAGGACTGGCGCGTCATCATCGCCAATGCTGCGTCCCACAGGCCGACGGAATAGATCTGGTCGTCCCATCGGCCGATGGCGCCGGGCAGGAAGCCTTCAAGCGCGCTTTCGTCAATCGGCAGCGGCTGCATGTAACCGGCCCACGCCCAGTTCGGCATGATCGGCCCGTCGACATCGATAATATCCGGCAGGTTGCCCGCAAGGGCGGCGGCCGTTACGGAATCATTGTAGCTGTCTTCCGGGAAGCTTTCGAGCACGACCTCCCAGTCGTCCTGGCTGTCGTTGAAATCGGAAACGATCCCTTCAAGGATGCTCGATTCCGTCGGGTTGCCCGCGCCGTGATACCACATGGTGAGTTCCGTCGCGGCAAAAGCGCCGGCCGGCAGCGCCGTCGTTCCCATCAGCGTCGCGATTGCAAGGGTCATCTTGTTCATTCTCAGTCCTCCGCTTTGAACACATGGCTTTCGCTCCAGAGCCGGTGCCTGAAGCGCGAGCAGCACCGCCGCCCGCAAAAAATGCGTGTGGGGAGGGATTTGAACTGATAACAGGCCGATAGACGGCGTGAACCGGAAAGCCTGCCGGACCGGAAGGGGCAAAATGCCGGACGGGATGAAACCGGTCCTGTAGAACGGGAAAAAACGGCCCGCATTAAACTGGCGGGGGCCATCCGCCGCGCAGGACTATAACGTCCGCGCAAACCGGAATTGCCGCTATACCCTCCCCGTACAGGACAAAAATGGCCTCCCCGCCGTGTCCCTCATAGAGGGGACACAACTCTAGATTAACGTGGTGTTAACACATAAGTTCCGTTCTGCTCAACAGGCGGCATGAAATTGGCGGCTGCGTGCCCGTGTTCTTACTGACAGCGGGCGACGGAGCGCATAGCATGCCGGCGGGCAGACGGAGGACGATATGGGAAGCGAAGATGCGATCCGGACCATCACCGGGACGATTGAGCGTTCGCCGGAAATCGATGCGCTTTATCTGAGCGGCAGTTTTGCCGTCGGCCTTGAGGACGAATACAGCGACATCGACTTTGTTCTCGTTGCCGGGGAAGGCGCGAGCGATGCCGTGGCCGCACTCTGGCGCAGTGCCGTGGAAGCGGTGGGAGAGCCTGTCTTGTGGCGGGACAGAGTGACGTTTCCCTCACTCATCAATGCCGTGACCGAAGACTGGCTGCGCATCGACGTCATCATTCTCAAACCCGAACAGCTGAAGACCCGCTACAGGAACGAGCTTCGCATATTGTTCGACAGGGCAGGGCACCGGGATACGCTGGCAGACCGCCCGGAGCAGCCTCAGCTGGACCCGAAACGCCTGAAATACCAGTTCGAGGAGTTTATCCGCATTCTCGGGCTTCTCGATGTTGCCGCAGGACGCGGGGAATATATCAACGGCGTGACCGGCATTTTCCATCTGCGCAATCTTCTCGTCGATCTGCTGATACAGGAAACCGCCGCACCCCATCGCGGCGGGGCGCTGCACCTCAACCGGCTGATCACGGAAGAGCAGAAGGCGCTTTTGAGGTCTCTACCGTCACCGGCGGCCTCGCGCGAAGCGATGATCGATGTGCATCTGGCCTATGCCAGGGCCTATCTGCCGCGGGCGCGCAGATTGGCAGCGCGCCAGGGCGTGGAATGGCCGGAACGGTTCGAGGCCGTGACGTGGAAGCATCTCCACGATCGGCTTCAGATCGAACGGCCTTACGACCCGGCATGATGCGATCGGGAGCAGAGGCCGCCGCGCCGTTGATAGCGCGGCGGGAAAGGTGTCAGCTGAAACCGACGACCCGGTGCGGAATATAGGGCGCTTCGAGTTTTTCGATTTCGGCGTCCGTCAGTTCCAGCGCCAGTGCGGCCTGGGCATCATCGAGATGATGCGGCTTGGACGCGCCGATGATCGGGGCCGAGACCACCGGTTTCGACAGCACCCATGCAAGCGCCACGCGGGCCATCGGCACGCCGCGCTCATTGGCGATTTCGGCCACCGCATCGACCACCTTGCGGTCTGAGGCGGCCGTTTCGGCGTAGAGCGTCTTGCCGAATTCGTCGGTTTCGGAGCGCTCCGTCGTCGTATCCCATGGTCGTGTCAGCCGGCCGCGCGCCATCGGGCTCCACGGAATGACGCCGATGCCTTCGGCCGCGCACAGCGGCAGCATCTCGCGTTCTTCCTCGCGGTAGAGCAGGTTGACATAGTTCTGCATGGTCACGAATTTCGCCCAGCCATTGGCCTTCTGGGTGGCAAGCATGGTGGCGAACTGCCAAGCATACATCGACGACGCGCCGATATAACGCGCCTTGCCGGCCTTCACCACATCGTGCAGCGCTTCCAGCGTTTCCTCGATCGGCGTATTATAGTCGAAGCGGTGGATCTGGTAGAGGTCGACATAATCCGTGCCGAGCCGTTTCAGCGAATTGTCGATTTCCTGCATGATCGCCTTGCGCGAAAGCCCGGCGCCGTTCGGCCCCTCATGCATGCGGTTCATCACCTTGGTGGCCAGCACGATTTCATCGCGGCGGGTAAATTCCTTCAGCGCCCTGCCGACGATCTCCTCCGAGGAGCCGGCGGAATAGACATTGGCCGTGTCGAAGAAATTGATGCCGTCCTCGACAGCCTTGCGGATGAACGGCCGGCTCTGTTCTTCGGTAAGCGACCAGGGATGGGTGCCGCGTTCGGGCTGGCCATAGGTCATGCAGCCAAGGCAAAGCCGTGAAACATCAAGGCCGGTGCGGCCGAGTTTTACATATTCCATTTTTCGGATCCTCAGTTTGCGGGCAGGCCCCGAAGGTGACGCCACCGCGGCATCCTGTCAAAGAAAAATGCAGCGGGAAGTGCGGCGGGGGCGGACTGTCGGCAAAGCCTTTCCTTTTTACGGACGTCATCCTCGGGCTTGACCCGAGGATCCAATCACGCAACCGAGCAAGCGGGGCCGGCGTATTATAAAGGATTGCTTCATCTGGTATTTACCCAGATCCGCCTGTCGTGCCGAGGCTTGGCTGGGCCCTCGGGTCAAGCCCGAGGGTGACGCAAGAGCGTTGGGTGGGCTTTGTCAACAAGCGCACGCCGCCGGAAGTGCGGCGGCGTCACTTTATCACGCAGCCTTTGCAGCAAAGGCCTTTTTGCCTTCTTCATCGAGTGCGGCGAAATCCGCATCGGAAAGCGTGATATCGGCCGCGGCGACATTTTCCTTCAGATGCGCCACTTTCGATGTGCCGGGAATCGGCAGCATGACCGGGCTTTTCTTCAGCACCCAGGCAAGTGCAATCTGGCTCGGGGCCGCATCGTGTTTCTTTGCGATTTCGTCCAGCAGCGAGCCGGGCCTTGCCAGATCGCCGGCGGCCAGCGGGAACCACGGGATGAAGCCGATGCCGTTTGCCGTGCAGTAATCCAGAACGTCCTCGCTGGTGCGGTCGACGAGATTGTAGCGGTTCTGCACCGTTGCAACGGGGAACACCTTGCGGGCCGCCTCGATATCGGCAACGGAAACCTCCGAAAGCCCCGCATGGGCAATCAGTCCCTCATCAAGGAATTCCTTGATCGCGCCGAACTGCTCGTCGGCGGGAACCTTGGCATCGATGCGATGAAGCTGCCACAGGTCGATCTGCTCGACGCCGAGATTGCGCAGGCTCTTGTGCACCTGCTGGCGCAGATATTCCGGCCGGCCGACCGGCAGCCAGATTTCCGGGCCGGTGCGCGCCAGTCCGCCCTTGGTGGCAATCTTCACCTTGTCATAAGGATGAAGCGCTTCCTTGATGAGCCATTCGGACACATCCGGGCCATAGCTGTCGGCGGTATCGATGAAATCGATCCCGAGTTCCGGCAGCGCGGCAAGCGTTTCAAGAGCGCCGGCCCGGTCCGCCGGCTCGCCCCAGATGCCTTCCCCGGTGACCCGCATTGCCCCGAACCCGAGACGCGTGACCTCAAGGTCGCCGCCAATCGCAAAGGTGCCCGCCTTTTCAGCAAGTGTATGAGCCATGGTAACCTCCCATGTTTGGTGATCAAAATGATGGAAAAATATGGACGCCGCCCTGCGGAAACGGGCTGCGCCTGAATGGCCGTTATTGGTGTCCCATCTGACATGGGCTGCTTTCGCGCCGGTTTCAATGCGCGGGAGAAAAATTCGGCGGGTCGCGGAAAACACCCGCGATCCGCCATCTGCAGATTGTCAGGGAAGATGGAACATCTTCGTGAGCGGGACCTCTACCGGCGCATTGTCCGGCTTCGTCTCCATGATATCGGCCATGAAATCCCACCAGCGGCGGACGATCTCGTTATCCGGGATGCGATCCATCGTGTGGTCGTCACTGCGCTTCAGCACCGCAAACAGATGGTGCGTTTCCTCGTCAAGCCAGATCGAATAATCCGAAACGCCGGCCTGTTTGAGAACCGTTGCCAGTTCCGGCCAGATTTCGTCGTGCCTGCGTTTGTATTCCTCGGCCGCCCCACGGTTGAGGTTCATGCGGAAAGCAACGGTTTCCATCGGTCTCCTCCCTGTCCCGACCGTTCAGACGATGCCGCCGCCGGCGCCGCTGACGGCCGGTCGTTCACCGGAAACTTTTTGGCGGTAGCCGGCTGCCCGGTACGCCGCGATTGGATCGACCGCGCCGCCGGCGTTTTTGCGTGCCATGGCGAGGATCGGGCCGACATCGGTGCGGAAGGCGTCCTTCAGCGTTTCCGAGGCCATCATCGGATCGTTTTCCTGCTGGTAGGCGGACAATGCCGCACGGTCGACCAGAAGGGCCTGGGCATAGGCGCGCGTGACTTCCACCGCCGAGCGCATCAGGCTTTCGATCGGGTCGGTGACATTGTGCGACTGGTCGAGCATATGGGCCGGGTTGAAATTCTCCGCGCCTTCCGCATCCACCAGTTCGTTGAAGACCAGAAACAGGCGGAACGGATCGATGGAGCCGGTGTCCAGATCGTCATCGCCATATTTGCTGTCGTTGAAATGGAAGCCGCCGAGCTTGCCGAATTGGATCAGGCGGGCGACGATCATCTCGATATTGACGTTGGGGGCATGATGACCGAGGTCGACAAGGCAGAAGGCCTTGGGGCCGAGTTCCTTGGCGATCAGATAGTTTGTGCCCCAGTCCTGCACCACGGTGGAGTAGAACGCCGGTTCGAAAATCTTGTGTTCCGAGAAGATGCGCCAGTCATCGGGAAGGGCGGTGTAGATGCTCTTCATCGCATCGAGATAGCGCTCGAACTGTTTTGTGAAATGGCTCTGGCCGGGAAAGTTCGAGCCATCGCCGATCCAGACCGTCAGCGCCTTTGAACCCAACGCCTTACCGATCTCGATGCACTCGATGTTGTGGTCGATGGCCTGCTGGCGCGTGGCCGCGTCGGTGTGCGAAAGCGAGCCGTATTTGTAGGAATGGTCCTGACCGTCCTGATCCTGGAACGTATTCGAATTCATGGCGTCGAAGCCGAGGCCGAGCGCTGTGCCGCGCTCCTTCAGTTCCGTCAGATCGTCCACCTTGTCCCACGGGATATGAAGCGAAACCGTCGGTGTGGCGCGGGTCAGCTGCTGGATGACGGCGCAGTCTTCCAGCTTGTCGAAGATATGGCGCGGCTCGCCGGAGCCGGGAAAGCGGGCAAAACGCGTGCCGCCGGTGCCCACCCCCCAGGAGGGGACCGCCACGCCATAGGCCGCGACCTTTGCCGTGATGTCGTCAATATTGACGCCGTTGCGGGCAAGCTTTTCGCCAAGCGCCGCATAGTCGGCCTCAAGGTCTTTGGCGCGCTTGTCGTTTTCGGCGGAAAGCACGCCGCTGTCGATCATCTGTTCCATCGTTTCCTCCCGTTGCAGGCCATGCCTGCTGAATTTGTGAAAGCCGCAAGAGCCTGCAGCCACCAATCGCACCCTCAAGGGGGGGGCATTGACCATGCTGCGGGGCTTTCGTTCCTATGAGGAGGCGCCCCTCTCTCTTGCGTCATGCTCGGGCTTGACCCGAGCATCCAATCCCGTCTGTCGCGAGCGGAGCTGGCGGATCTTGCGCCGGATTGTCCCTACGACTGGACGCTAACGCCCGCCGTAGGGAAAGGTGCCTGGATCCTCGGGTCAAGCCCGAGGATGACTCCGAACTGTAGGCGGCCGGGCAAAAGGCCCGACCGAGCCTTACCGCGTGAACGACTGGGCGTTGCCGGCATCCACGTTGATGATGTTGCCGGTGGACTTTGCCGACATGTCGGAAGCGAGGAAGTAGATCGCTTCTGCAATATCTTCCGGGAATACCGAGCGCTTCAGCATCGAACGGTCGCGGTAATGGGCTTCCAGCTCGTCGGTCGACATCTTGTAGGCGGCAGCGCGCTGTTCCTTCCACTCGCCGGTCCAGATCTTCGAGCCGCGCAGCACGGCATCCGGATTGACGGTGTTGACGCGGATCTGCGCGGCGGCCCCTTCGAGCGCCAGGCAGCGGGCGAGGTGGATTTCGGCAGCCTTGGCGGTGCAGTAGGCAGACGCGCCGGGCGATGCCGCAAGACCGTTTTTCGACGACACGAAGACCACATTGCCGCCGGCATTCTGGTAGCGGAACAGGCGGAAGGCCTCGCGCGACACCAGGAAATAACCGGTTGCCAGAATGGCGATGTTCTTGTCCCAGAGATCGAGCGTTGTCTCCTCGATGGGGGCGGAGGAGGCAAGGCCGGCATTGGAGACGAGAATGTCGAGCCCGCCGAATTCGACCACCGCGTCGGAAAAGCCCTTGGCGACTTCCGCCTCACTGGTGACGTTCAGATGCACGCCACGCACGATGTCCTTGCTGAAGACGGATGACAGTTCCGCCTTCGCCGTTTCAAGTGCGGCGTCATCGATGTCGGCCAGCACCACGCAGGCGCCTTCGCCCGCCAGCCGGAAGGCGGTTGCCTTGCCGATGCCGCCGGCGCCGCCGGTGACCAGTGCAATCTTGCCGGCAAGCGGTTTCGGCTTCGGCATGCGCTGCAGCTTGGCCTCTTCCAGAAGCCAGTATTCGATATCGAAGGCTTCCTGCTCGGAAAGGCCCTGATAGGTGGAGACAGACGAAGCGCCGCGCATCACATTGATGGCGTTGACGTAGAATTCGGCCGAAATGCGCGCCGTTGCCTTGTCCTTGGCAAAGGAAATCATGCCGACGCCGGGCACCAGATAGATCACGGCGTTCGGGTCGCGCATGCCCGGCGAGTTGTCACGCTTGCAGCGCTCGTAATAGGCGGCGTAGTCGTCGCGATAGGCGGCGATGGCATCTTCGAGCCCGGCAACCGTCTTGTCGATATCCGGGGTTTCCGGGTCGAAATCGATCACCAGCGGGCGGATCTTGGTACGGAGAAAATGGTCGGGGCAGGAGGTGCCGAGTGCCGCCAGTTCCTCAAGCCGGTTGGAGCCGACGAATTCCAGAACGGCGGGCTGATCGTCGAAATGGCCGAGCTTGCCTTCGGTTTCCGAAATCATGCCGCGGATCTTCGGCATCAGCTTTTCGGCAACGGCGCGGCGTTCTTCGGCCGGCAACGTCTTCACCTTCTGACCACCAAAGACATCGCCATCGATCTTGGCATCGAGCCAGGCCATCGCCTTGTTGATGATTTCCAGCGTCGTCTCGTAGCTTTCCTTCGCCGTGTCGCCCCAGGTAAACAGGCCGTGGCTTTCGAGAATGACGCCGCGCGCATCCGGGTTTTCTTCGCAGAATTTGCCGAGCCACAGGCCCAGTTCATAACCGGGCCGCTTCCAGGGCAGCCAGCCGATCTCGCCGCCGAAAATCTCCTGCGTCAGCGCCCTGGAATCGCTCGAAGCGGCAATGGCGATGATTGCATCGGGGTGCATGTGGTCGACATGTTTTTTAGGCACATAGGCATGCAGCGGGGTGTCGATCGATGCGGCGCGGCTGTTCAGGTTGAAGGTGCAGTGGGGGAGGTAGCCCACCATCTCGTCCTCGTGCTCGATGCCGCGATAAAGCCCCTTCAGCGCGTTGAGCTTTTCCATGTAGAGGGTCGCGAAACCGTCCATCTTGATGGTGCCGACATCGCCGCCGGAGCCCTTGACCCACAGCACCTCGACCTGCTGGCCGGTCAACGGGTCCTTCTCCATCACCTTGGCCGAGGTGTTGCCGCCGCCGTAATTGGTGATGCGCTTGTCGGAGCCCAGAAGGTTCGAACGGTAGAGCAGAAGCTCGGATTCGCTCATCCCGGCAGCCTTGCCGTCATCCCACAGGTTCTCGAGCCGGGCGGCCCGGGTTTCATTCGCCATTGTTTCCTCCTTCGGGGCCTTTCGGCCGGGTTCTTCCCGGGCAAAATCTATCCGAAAGTCAGGATTGTCAATCACAAACAATCAAGTTCAATCATATTTTGCATTTTTGCAGTGCAGCATGACTATTTTTGATTGACAGTGATGGCATTTAGCTGAAATCTGTCAAAAAGGAGGCCCCATGCACGAAAAAGAGCGACATCGCATCATCCTGTCGGCGGTACAGGAAAAACCGGTTGCGACCGTGGCGGAGCTTGTCGATCTGACGGAAAGTTCCGAGGCGACGATCCGGCGCGATATCGCGGCACTTCATGTGCAAAAGCGCCTGCGGCGCGTGCGCGGCGGTGCGGAAGCGCTGAGCCCGCCGCAATTCGTGGGCCTTGCGGGGCGGCCGTTCAGCGTCAACGAGATGATGAATGCCCGGCAGAAACAGGCGATCTCGAAAGCGGCGGTAGCGCTGTGCGAAGATGGCGATTCCATCATCGTCAACGGCGGCACTACCACGTTTCAGATGGTCCATCATCTCGCCAATCGCCGGCTGCAGATCTTCACCAATTCCTTTCCCATCGCCGAGCATCTGCTGAAACATTCCAAGAATACGGTGATGCTGTCCGGCGGCGTCATCTATCGCGAGCAGAATGTGATCCTCAGCCCGTTCGAAAATGATGTGACCCGCAATTTCTGGGCAAAACGGATGTTCATGGGGGCACAGGGCATCGGCCCGCTCGGGCTGATGGAGGCCGATCCGCTGCTGATCCAGGCCGAGCAGAAACTGATCGATCAGGCCGAGGAACTGGTGATTCTGGTCGATTCATCGAAATTCAAACAACGGTCGAGCCTGATCCTTTGCGATCTGAAACGGATTTCGACCGTGATTACCGATTCCGGGCTGCAGGCATCCGATGCCCGCATGCTGGAGGAGGCCGGCGTTTCGGTGATCATCGCCGATACGCAGGCAATGGAGGAAACCGGTTCCGGCTGAGCTTTGAGGAAAGCCAGACGAAACCCCGTTCATCAACTGGAGGAGCAAGATGAGCATTTTGAAGAAAGCTATCGTAGGCGCGCTGATCTCGACCGCGCTTTTGGCGCAGGGGGCTCAGGCCGCCGACAAGAAGATCGCGCTGGTGGTCAAGGCACTCGGCATTGGCTTTTTCGAGGCTGCCGCCGACGGCGCCGAGGAAGCCGCCAAGGAAATCGGCGATGTCGAGCTGATCTATACCGGCCCGACCGACACCACCGCCGAAGGCCAGATCGATGTCATCAACTCGTTGATCGCGCAGAAGGTCGATGCCATCGCGATTTCGGCCAATGACCCGGATGCGCTGGTGCCCGCCCTCAAGCGCGCCATGCAGCGCGGCATCAAGGTGGTTTCCTGGGATTCCGGCGTCGCGCCGGAGGGCCGCATGGTCCACCTCAACCCGTCATCCAACCCGCTGATCGGCAACATGATCATCAAGCTTGCCGCCGACAATTTGCCCGATGGCGGCGATGTTGCCGTGCTTTCGGCATCGGCCACGGCCACGAACCAGAACATCTGGATCGAGGAAATGAACAAGGTGA
This sequence comes from Martelella mediterranea, assembly GCA_003001975.1. Lineage (GTDB taxonomy): Bacteria > Pseudomonadota > Alphaproteobacteria > Rhizobiales > Rhizobiaceae > Martelella > Martelella mangrovi. Next base: position 132,449 of record PVUG01000003.1, on the reverse strand, counting down.
AGGGCGATTATCCGGGCGTCGAAGTCGTGGCCACGGTCTATGGCGACGATCTGTTCGACAAGTCCTATCGCGAGACCCAGGGGCTGATCCAGTCCTATCCGGACCTGAAGGCGATCATCGCACCGACCTCGGTCGGCGTCGTGGCCGCGGCTCAGGCCGTCACCGACGAGGGCAAGATCGGTGAGATCAACGTCACCGGCCTCGGCCTGCCGTCCGAAATGGCAGCCTATGTCGAAAACGGCGCGTCGAAATCCTTCGCCATCTGGAACCCGATCGATCTCGGCTATGCGGCGGTGATGCTGTCGAACGACCTGATCGAGGGCGCCGAAGCCGAACCGGGCGCGGAGCTTTCCATGGGGCGTCTCGGCATGCTGACGCTTGACGACGACAATGCCGGCGCCATGGCCGATCCCTTTGTCTACGACAAGTCGAACATCGATCAGTTCAAGGACATTTTCTGATAACTCCCGGGACGGGGCTGCCGCATTGGCCTGACCCCACTTCCACCGGCGTCATCCTCGGGCTTGACCCGAGGATCCATGCACCTTTCCCCACGACGGGCGTGGATGGATGCTCGGGTCAAGCCCGAGCATGACGCAGAAAGGAGGGAGGAGGGACGCCAATGCGGCAGCCCGCCGCCGAAGCCGGCCGGATCGCCCCCAAAAAAAGGGGCGGTTCGCAACCTTAACCAAGGCAGAAGAACCGCAGGCCGCCGATGCCAGATGCACACAAGAAAGCCGCCATCGCCCTTGACGGCATTACCAAGACATTTCCCGGCGTTCGCGCCCTTGCGGAAGTCTCGCTCACGCTTTACCCGGGCGAGGTGACCGCGCTTGTCGGCGAAAACGGCGCGGGCAAATCGACGCTCGTGAAAATCCTGACGGGGATCTACCAGCCCGACGGCGGCGAAATCACCATGGACGGCGAAAAGGTCGCCTTTCCCACGGCGGAAGCGGCCAGCGAGCATGGCGTTACCGCCATTCATCAGGAAACCGTGCTGTTCGATGCGCTGACGGTCGCCGAAAACATCTTCATCGGTCATGCGCCGACAAACCGGTTCGGGATGATCGACTGGAAACGGATCTACGCCCGCGCCCGCGATATTCTCGACAGTATCGACGCACGCATCGATCCGCGTCATCGCCTCTCCGAACTCGGCATTGCCAACAGGCATATGGTGGCCGTTGCCCGCGCGCTGTCCGTCGATGCGAAGGTCGTCATCATGGACGAGCCGACGGCGGCACTCTCGCAAAAGGAAATCGAGGAACTCTACGAACTGGTCGAGGCGCTGAAAGCCGATGGCAAGGCGATCCTGTTCATCTCCCACAAATTCGACGAAATCTTCCGCATTGCCGATCGCTATACCGTGTTTCGTGACGGCGAGATGGTCGGCGAGGGGACAATCACCGATACCGACGAGAATGCGCTGGTGGAACTGATGGTCGGCCGTCCGGTCGATCAGGTGTTTCCCAAACAGGATGTCGAAATCGGCGATCCCGTGCTGACGGTCTCTGGCTATCGTCATCCGACCGAATTCGAGGATATCGGCTTCACGCTGCGCCGGGGTGAAATACTGGGCTTTTACGGCCTTGTCGGCGCCGGGCGGTCGGAATTCATGCAGGCGCTTTTCGGCATTACCAAGCCTTCGGCCGGCGCGGTGCGCATCGATGACGAGATCGCCGTTATCCGTTCACCCTCCGAAGCGGTGAAACAGGGCATTGTCTATGTGCCGGAGGAGCGTGGCACGCAAGGGGCGATCACCGCCATGCCGATCTTCGAGAATGTGACGCTGCCGTCGCTTGCCAAGGTCTCGCACAAGGGATTTGTGCGCATGGCCGAGGAATTCGCGCTGGCGCGGGAATATACCGAGCGGCTGGATCTGCGCGCGGCCGCACTCGATCAGCCGGTCGGCAATCTTTCGGGCGGCAATCAGCAGAAGGTGGTGATTGCCAAATGGCTGGCGACCGAGCCGAAGGTGATCATTCTCGACGAGCCGACCAAGGGCATCGATATCGGTTCGAAATCCGCCGTTCATGCCTTCATGGGCGAGCTTGCGGGCAGGGGGCTTTCCATCATCATGGTATCATCGGAAATTCCAGAAATTCTCGGCATGTCCGACCGGGTCATCGTCATGCGCGAAGGGCGGATCGCCGCCGAGTTTCCGCGTGCCGAAATGTCGGCGGAAAAGCTGGTGCGGGCCGCCGCGGGCATCGGGGTGGCAGCATGATGGCGCGCATCTTCAAACATCGCGAAATGCTGCTGCTTGTCGCGATCCTGCTGCTTGTCGGCGCCATCGAGCTGCGCTTTCCGGGCTTCGTCGCCCCGCGCAATCTCGTCTCGATCTATAATGACACGGCGATCCTGATCATCCTGGCGCTCGGGCAGGCGGCCGTTATTCTTTCGCGCGGCATCGACCTTTCGATTGCCGCCAACCTGGCGCTGTCCGGCACGATTGCCGCCCTGTTGAATGTCGCTTTTCCCGACCTGCCGGTGATTTTCCTTCTGTTGGCAGCCACCTTCAGCGGCACGGTCCTCGGGGCCATCAACGGTCTTCTGGTCTGGCGCCTGTCGATCCCGCCGATCGTGGTCACACTCGGCACGATGACGATCTATCGCGGCATCATCTTCCTTTTGACCGGCGGGGCCTGGGTCAACGCCCATGAGATGACCGATGCCTTCAAAGCGGTGCCGCGCGCCGTCTTCCTTGGAATACCGGTGCTTGCCTGGTTCTCGCTCGCCGTCATCGCGCTGATGCTGGTGCTGTTCATCAAGACCCGGCTCGGCCGTGCCTTTTATGCCGTCGGCGGCAATCCGCATGCCGCCGTCTATACCGGCATTTCGGTCGGCCGCACGCATTTCTTCGCCTATTTGATTGCCGGTGCGCTGGCTGGCCTCGCCGGCTATCTGTGGACCGCGCGTTACGCCGTTGCCTATGTCGATATCGCCAACGGTTTCGAACTCGACGTGGTCGCGGCTTGCGTCATCGGCGGCATCTCGATTGCCGGCGGGGCGGGCACGGCCATCGGCGCGGTGCTCGGTGCACTGTTTCTCGGCATCATCAAGAATGCGCTGCCGGTCATCGATATTTCGCCGTTCTGGCAGATGGCGATTTCGGGAGCGGTCATCATCATCGCCGTTGCCGTCAATGCCCGTTCGGCACGCGTGAAGGGCCGGGTCATCCTCAAGAAAGCGGAGCATGCGCTATGAGTGTCAGCGAGACGCGCCATGTGCCGGACCGTCTGCACGGCCGCGCCTACCGGATGACGAGAAGCTGGGAAAGCCTGCTGATTGTGGTGGTGATTGCGATCTTCATCATCAACAGCTTTGCCTCGCCCTATTTTCTCGATGCCTGGAACCTGTCGGACGCGACCTTCAACTTCACCGAAAAGGCGCTGATCGCCTTTGCCATGGCGCTGGTGATCATCTCCGGCGAGATCGATCTTTCGGTTGCCGCCATCATCGCGCTGGCCTCGACCGCCATGGGCTATGCCGCCCAGTTCGGTGCGGGAACGCCGGAACTGGTGGCCATCGGTCTTGGCGTCGGGTTGTTGTGCGGGGCTTTCAACGGTTTTCTGATTACCGGGCTGGGCCTGCCGTCGATTGTCGTCACCATCGGTACGATGAGCCTGTTTCGCGGGCTGTCCTATGTGGTGCTCGGCGACAAGGCATTTACGAATTACCCGCCCGGTTTTGCCTATTTCGGCCAGGGCTATGTCTTTTCGATGATCTCCTTCGAACTGGTGCTGTTTGCGGTGATGGCGGTGGTTTTCGGCATTCTGCTGCATCTGACCAGCTTCGGCCGGATGGTCTATGCTGTCGGCAACAACGCCACCGCCGCGCGCTTTTCCGGCATCAGGGTCGGGCGGGTTAAGTTCCTGCTGTTTTTGATGACGGGGGTGATGTCGGGCATGGCGGCGATCTGCCTGACCTCCCGGCTTGGCTCGACGCGGCCGTCGATTGCGTTTGGATGGGAGCTTGAGATCGTCACCATGGTCGTGCTCGGCGGCATCAATATTCTGGGTGGCGCGGGCACGATCGTCGGCGTGGTGCTGGCGGCCCTGATCATGGGGCTGGTCACCTTCGGCTTCGGGCTGATGAATGTGCCGGGGATCGTGATGTCGATCTTCATCGGCCTGCTGCTGATCGGCGTGATCGCCCTGCCGGTGCTTTATACCCGGATCATCCGGCGGTTCAGACGGGAACAGGTGCAATGAGTGCAATCCGCAAGGTCGCGGTCATCGATATCGGCAAGACCAATGCCAAGGTCATTCTCTACGATCTCGAGGAAGGCCGGGAGGTCGATACACGCTCGAAACGCAACGAGGTGACCGGCCATTCGCCCTATCCGCATTTCGAGGTGGACGACCTCTTCGATTTCATTCTGGACGCCTTTGGCGCGTTTCAGAAGGAGCACGGCGTCGACGCGATTTCGGTGACCACCCACGGTGCGACAGCCGCCCTTTTGAAGCGTGACGGCTCGCTGGCCCTGCCGGTGCTCGATTATGAGCATACCGGGCCGGAGGAGACCCGCGCGGATTATGAAAAGATCCGCCCGCCCTTTGCCGAAACCGGCTCGCCGCGCCTGTCCATGGGGCTCAATATCGGCGCCCAGCTTTTCTGGCAGAGGACCCGGTTTCCCGACGAATTCGCGCAGATCGACTGCGTCCTGCCCTATCCGCAATACTGGGGTTTCCGGCTGACCGGACGGCGCGCCGGCGAGGCAACGAGCTGGGGCTGCCATACCGATCTGTGGTCGCCGCGCTCGAAAACCTTCTCCTCGCTGGTGAGCGAACTCGGGCTTTTCGGCAAGATGGGCGAGACTGTGCGGGCTGATGACCGGCTGGGCGAAGTACTGCCGGAGATCGCCGAAAAAACCGGCCTGTCGCCGGATTGTCCGGTGTTTGCCGGCATCCATGATTCCAACGCCTCGCTGCTGCCGCATCTGTGGTCGCGCGCCCAGCCATTTTCGGTGATTTCAACCGGCACCTGGGTGATTGCCATGGCCGTTGGCGGCCGTCCGCCGGCGCTTGATGAAAGCCGGGACACGCTGATCAACGTCAACGCCTATGGCGATCCGGTGCCGTCTGCACGGTTCATGGGCGGGCGCGTTTTCGAGGTGGCTGCCCCCGGCGGCGATGTCGCCGTTACCGAGGACGACCGCAGGGCCATGCTGAAGAACCGGATCATGATGATGCCTTCGGTGCTGGGCGATACCGGCCCGTTTCAGGGCATTATCGGCGGCTGGACGGTGGATGAACATCACCTGACCCCCGGCATGCGGCTTGTCGGCGTGTCCTGGTATCTGGCGCTGATGACGGCGATCTGCCTTGATCTGACCGGCGCGTCAGGTCCGGTGATCGTCGAGGGACCGTTTGCCGAAAACCACGACTACCTCTCCATGCTGTCGGCCACCACCGGCAGGCCGGTGGAAAAGAGCCCGGGCAGCGGCACCAGCACGGGTGCGGCGGGCCTTGCCGTCGGCGGCGTCAAGCTTTCCGCCTTCACGCCCCATCCCGAGACGCTTTCCGGCCTTGCCGAACTCAACGCCTATGCGGAGATCTGGCGCGAGAGGCTGCCGGAACCCGCGTGAGAAATCTCAGTCGGGATCGTCAGGCGTGCCGATCCCGTCTCCCAGCAGTTCCTCGACAAACCAGGCGGCAAACTGGGCGCGGCCCGAGACGCCTGCCTTGGCGTATATCCGCGCCATCTGTGCTCGGACGGTGCCCTGGGCTGCGCCGCGCAGCCGGGCGATCTCGGCGATGTCCAGCCCCTTGAGCGCCAGAAGCCCGACCTCGCGCTCCGCAGGCGTCAGAGCCCAGGCATCAAACTGCGTCTCGATGATGCGGACGAAGTCGCCGCGCGCCGTGTCGAGTGCTCGTTCCTGGATACGCATGCGCTCAAGCGTGAGGCGAAGCTGCCAGCCGGCGAGAAAAATGCCGGCCACCAGCGTGCCGGCGATCAGCGCCTCGATGATCGAATGCGCGCCGGGTGGTTGTTCAAACAGGTCACGGGTCGCGTCAGCAACGAAAAACACGGCGGCGACGCTCTGCAGTAGCATGAACGCCGCAAGGGCGACCGTCCGGGATCGCCCTGTTCTCCGTGTTTCAGACGTGTTCTTCACTTCGGCGGCCCCTTGAGCATCGGACGGACGAGATTGCGGCGCAGCGCACGGCTTTCGGCTGCAACGCCCGCCACATGTATCAGCGCCAGGATGAGCATCAGGTTGGCGGCGGCTTCATGCACGTCCTTGACGATGTCGCTCTGGCTAAGACTGTTGCCACTATCGCCTTCGGAGGCGGTGTTCACAAGGGCCGTCCAGTCGCCTTGCGCCACGGCCGCGCGTTCCTCGGCGATCGTGATCGGGCTTTTGGCATCGGTCATGATCAGGCCGGTGGCAATCACGATGGCGAGCATGGCCCAAAGCGCATAGACCATCATCGCGCCGGCGGGATTATGCGAGGGATATTCGCGTGGCTTGCCCCGGATGACGGATATCAGATGGGAGACCGCCGCCCTTGGATCCGGCGGAAAGGCGGAAAAACGCGCTTCCCGGGGACCAAGCAGCCCCCAGCCCAGCCGGATCACCAGAACCGACATGGCGATCCAGCCGACCCAGACATGGATGGTGCCGCCGGGCTTGGACAGCAGCCCGTTGATGATGACGGCGGCGGCGATTGTCCAATGGGTGATCCGGACCAACGGGTCCCAGGGGGCGGGAGGGGCGATATCCGCCCCTCGTTCACGTCGGAAATGTCGGGACATTTCAGTCCTTCCCGGAGATTTTCTTCACCGTGCCGGAGGCCGGATCGATATAGACTTCCCACAGTCTGTTGGCCTCATCGGTGCACTTGGCTTCGATCATGCCGCCTTCGGCCTCGAAATCCTTGACGGAACAACCCGCCTTTTCGAGGGCGGCCGTGGCGTACCGCGGATTGGTGCCGACGACGTCGCCGACAGCCGGCATGGCGAAGGCGGAGAGCGGTGCGACAAGCACGAGGGTGGTGAGGATGGCAATGCGTTTCATGTCTGCTCCTTTTCGGGGGGAGCCGCCTTGATGAGCGGCACGCCCGACCTGAGCGCCGGAGCCCGGCATCGTCCATGGTGCAAGTGCTGAAACGCGTGCGCATAAGCGGTTGCTTATGGCCTGGATGTGAAGCCTGGGAAGGTTATCCCGTCCAAGGGCAGGCTATCGCAGATAGCTTCGCCGCACAGCCCCCAGGTTTTCTCGCCCCGTAGGGGAGAGATGTCGCGAAAGCGACAGTGAGGGGGGGAACGTATCCACGCGGACGCCCTCGCGGATTGAAATGCTGCTTCACCCTCACTGCCCCTTTCGGGGCATCTCTCCCGCAAGCGGGAGAGAGTATTGGGAGCCAGATCCAAGGCCATTTGTAATAGCCACCCGGTCAAGGTGAGGCGACCTCTTGAGGCTACACAGCTAGAAGCTTGGGCGCGTGATGAGTTCAGGATCGATAAGGTCGTGCCGGGGCGTGGTTCTGCCCTTGATGCGGGTCAGAAGCTGGTCGGCGGCGGTCGCGCCGAGCCTGCCGGGGGTCTGGTCGACGCTGGCAAGCTCGATCAGCGGCAGTGCTGCGGCTGCGGTGTTGTCGAAACTGATCAGGCCGAGGTCTCCGGGAATGTTCAGGCCTTTGCGGCGCGCCAGGTTGATCAGCGGAACGCCATGAATGTCACTCCAGCAGAAAAACGCTTCCGGCAGGTCCGGGCGCTCCAGCAGCGACAGAAGTTCGGCCTGCATGTCATCCGGCCGTTCGGTGATGCGGAAGCTTCTTGCGGATTTTTTCAGGCCGGCCTCGGCAAGGGCGGCGCGATAGCCCTTTTCGCGCTCATACCAGACTTCCCCCTCCTTGCGCCTGTTGTCGGTCAGACAGAGCATGGCGATATCGCGATAGCCCTTGTCGATCAGGGCGCGGGTGGCAAGCCGACCGCCTTCGAAGTCATTGGTATTGGCGGTATCGAAACCCGTGGCGCCGGCTTCGTGGTGTCCGATGACGGCAATCGGCACCTGATCCGCATATTTGTTCAGCGCCTCGCCGCTGATCCGCGGGCCGATCAGCAGAAGACCGTCGATGCGCATGTCGATCATCGATTCGATCAGCGCCGTTTCGACATGGGTGCGCGCCTCGCCGACGCCGATCAGCGTCTTGTAGCCAGCCTTGCCCATGGCGTGTTTGAAGCCATCGACCAGCGGCGGCAAAAACGGATTGTCCATGCCGACAAGCAGGACGCCGACGGAGAATGTGCGCCCGCGCATGCCCCGTGCCGCTGTGCTTGGACGGTAGCCGAGTTTTTCGATCGATTGCAGGACCTTTTCGCGTAAATTGTCGCTGACGCCATAGGCATTGCGCAGCACTTTCGAGACGGCAGCGACCGAGACGCCGGCATCGGCTGCCACTGTGCGGATCGTCACGCGGCCTGTGCGCGCCGGTTTGTCCATGAAATTTCCTTCGATATCAGATCGGTGCGAAAAATAGACCGATTTGCTCTTGCAAAGCAAACCATTTTGTAGAACAGTCTACGTATAACGGTCTACAACTTTATTGAGGCAGGCCTGTTTATGGGAGGAGAGACATGAATATTGCGACCAGTGTCCATGCGGACACCGGCCTTGTCAGGCGCACGTGGCAGGCGGATATGATCGCGCCGACGGTCGATCAGGGGCAGGGCACGCGGCAGAGTTTTGTTTCTGCCTCCTTTACCGCTTCAGCCGGCGCCAGACCGAAGCTCTTCATCTCCGCGCTCGGACTTTATCGCGCCTTTGTCAACAGCAAGCGCGTTGGCGATGATCTGCTGACGCCCGGCTGGACCTGTTATGACGACCGGATTGCCTATCAGGCCTACGACCTCTCCGATCTGGTTGAAGAGGGCGAAAACCGCATCGAGATCTGGCTCGGTGACGGCTGGTATCGTTCGCAGATGATGTGGAAGCATCAGATGGTCCTCAATTGCTGGGGCGAGCGTATCGCTGCGATTGCCGAAATCGTCGATGGTTCGGATGTCATCCTCAAGACCGATGCCGCCTGGAAAAGCGGTCTTTCGCCGGTGACCCGCTCGGGCATTTATTATGGCGAGGATTATGACGCGCGGCTTGAAACGCTCGAAGAAACCGGCAGTGTCGATGTGCTCGATTTCGATACCGATACGCTTGTCGCCCACGAGACCTTTCCGGTGCGCGCGCTGCAATCCAACGATCCCGTTGAAAGCTGGACGGACAGCGACGGCCGCAGCATCTACGATTTCGGGCAGAATGCCGGTGGCTATGTCCGCATCACCGTGCGCGGCAAGTCCGGCGCTTCCGTCTATGTCGATCATGCCGAGGTGCTTGGGCCCGAAAAGGCCTTCGACAAACGCAATTACCGCAGTGCGCGGGCGGCCATGCGCTATACGCTGAAAGGCGAGGGCACGGAAAATTATGCGCCGCTCTTCACCTTCACCGGCTTCCGCTATGCTCGCACTGCCATTGAGGGCGAGGCGGAAATTCTGGCGATCGAGCAGGTTCCGATTTCCTCGATCCGCGAGGTTGCCGGCGGATTTGAATGCGGCGAGCCGGCGGTCAACCGGCTGGTGCTCAACACGCTCTGGTCGCAGCGCGCCAATTTCATCGAAGTGCCGACGGACTGCCCCCAGCGCGACGAACGTCTTGGCTGGACCGGCGACGCGCAGGTCTTTGCCGGAACCGCATGCTGGCTTGGCGATTGCCGCACCTTTCTGGAGAAATATCTGCGCGATGTGATGCACGATCAGCGGGAAAATGGCGCCGTGCCGCATTTTTCGCCCGATCCGACGCGCCTTCACCGCGATATCTTTCCCGATGACTGGGCCGGTTCGACCGGCTGGGGCGATGCCATCGTTACCATCCCCTGGCAGCTTTACCTGCATTATGGCGACCGGGACATTCTTCAGGAATGTTTTCCTGCAATGCTGCGCTGGCTCGATTATCTGTGGTCGATATCGGATGGCCCGATCATTCACCCGACCCGCGCCTGGATGGGCGACGGTTTTTCCTTCGGCGACTGGCTGCAGCCGGTGGGCGACAACCGCAAGCCGCGCCCGACAATCGGCGATGACTGCGCGGCGACGCTCTATCATTTCATCTCGAACGAACTGGCGGCGAAGATTGCCGGTATCCTGGGAGACGATGCCCAGCGGCAGCGGCTTTTGGAACGCGCCGAGACAATCCGTGCGGCCTTCGTGCGCGAATATTTCAGTCAGACCGGGCGTCTGGCGCATAATGACCAGACATCCTATGCGCTCGCCTTCCTCTACGATCTGGTACCCGCAGACCATTTCGAAGCGGCGAAGTCCTATTTCCGCTCGGTCATCGAGGAGGCGGACTATCTGATCGGAACCGGTTTCATCGGCACGCCGGCACTGCTGCCGGCGCTGTCGAAACTCGGCATGAACGATCTGGCGGAAAAGGTTTTCCTCAACCGCAAGGTACCCGGCTGGCTCTATCAGGTGGAGCGTGGCGCTACCACGATCTGGGAGCGTTGGGATGCGATCGGCGAGGATGGCACGATCTACGACCCGGACATGAACAGCTATAATCACTACGCCTATGGCGCGGTCTGCCAGTGGCTGTTCGAGGATGTCGCGGGCGTGCAGCCGGACCCGGACGCGCCGGGGTTTGCGCGCGTCAGACTGAACCCGGCCATTCTGCCGGCGCTCGGCCATGTCGCGATGTGGCATGAGACCGGCCATGGCCGGATTGACGCCGGCTGGCGCATCGAGGCCGACCGGGCGATTTATACCGTTACCATTCCCGATGGCGTCGAGGCATTTTTGCCGGTCGCCGGACGGACAAATCTTGAAATCGATGGCCATCCCGCCGAAACGGGACAGGCGGAGATTGTTCTCGCCGCCGGTCGGCATAATATCGGTTTCGACGTGAGCGGAGACTAGTTTTCCGCGTTTTCGCCCCCGGCAGTGGAGGCCGGGCAATTGGGAGGAGAAGTCATGAAAATGAAGTACCTTGCAACAACGGCCATCGTCGGCGTCGCCGGCCTTGCCGGCGGTCAGGCCGTGGCTGAGGAACTGAGCGTCCTGTCCGGCAATAATATTGAATCCATTGCCATTTCGGAAGCGCTCACCGACGCCTACACGGCCATGCATCCCGACGTGACGTTTTCGATTGAAATCCGCCCCGGCGGGACCGAGGGCGACAATATCATCAAGACCCGTCTGGCCACCGGCGAAATGCCGGATATCTTTCTTTATAATGCCGGGTCACTTCTGCAGACGCTGAGGCCGTCGAGAACGCTCGTTCCGCTGAACGATCTTCCGAATATCGGCGACGTTCTGGAAAGCTTCACCAGCACCGTTTCCGACAGCGACGGCAATATTTACGGCATTCCCTCGCAGCCGGCGGTGGTTGGCGGGTTCTTCTACAATGTCCCGACCTATGAAGAGCTTGGTCTTGAGGTTCCCAAAACCTGGGATGACTTCATGGCCAATAATGCGGAGATTGCGGAAAAGACCGACAAGGCGCCGATCATTCAGACCTACCGTGACACCTGGACATCGCAGATCATGGTGCTTGCGGACTATTACAACGTTCACACGCAAAATCCCGACTTTGCCGAGAAATATACGGCCAATGAGGCCAAATTCGCTGATACGCCGGCGGCAAAGAAAGGGTTCGAACGGCTGCAGGAGGCCTATGAAGCCGGTTATTTCAACGAGGATTTCGGCGCTGCCACATATAATGACGGCCTGCGCATGGTGGCGACGGGCGAAGGGGTTCACTATCCGATGCTGACCTCGGCGATTTCCGCCATCCAGCAGAACCATCCCGATCAGCTCAATGATGTCGGTTTCTTTGCTCAACCCGGCGACGACGCCGAGCATAACGGCGTGACTGTCTGGATGCCGACGGCGTTCTATATCCCGAAAGACAGCGATCATATCGATACCGCCAAGGACTTCCTCAATTTCGTCGCCACACCGGAAGCCTGCGATATCATCACCGATGCCGTCGGCGCGTCCGGTCCCTATCTGGTCAAGGGCTGCACGCTGCCCGACGATGTGCCGCGCGCGGTTTCCGACATGCTGCCCTATTTCGAAGAGGACGGCCGGACAGCACCCGCGCTCGAATTCCTGTCGCCGGTGAAGGGACCGGGACTGGAGCAGATCACGGTCGAGGTCGGAACCGGGATTCGCGATGCCGACAGCGCCGCCGAACTTTATGACCGCGATGTCGAAAAACAGGCCAAGCAGCTGCGCCTGCCGAACTGGTAAGACGCGGCCGGACCGGCGGTATCCGGTCTGCCTGAAAAGAGATGGGCTTGATCGGGCCGCGCGAAATCGCGGCCCGGCGCCCGCGCCCCGCATCTGCCTGCATCGGAGCCATCACAAATGCAGATGAAATCACCCTATCCCTACTGGTTTCTGGCGCCGGCGGCCGTGGTGTTCACGGTCATGTTTCTGGTGCCGACCGCGGCATCCTTCTGGTTCAGTCTGACCAACTGGGATCTGTTCGGTTTCCAATTCATCGGGTTTGAAAATTTCGTCGATTTCTTCCATGAACCCTTCCTGATCAAGGGCATGACCAACACGATCGTCTTCGCGCTTCTGACATCGGGGGCCAAGACGGTGCTCGGCCTGCTGCTCGCGGTGCTGTTGACATCGGGGCTTTTCGGGCAGGGGCTGCTACGCTCGATCGTGTTCTTTCCGGTTCTGGTGTCGACCATCGGCGTCGGCATTCTGTTTTCGGAAATGATGCATCCGACACATGGCGCCATCAATGTCGCCCTGGGGTTTTTCGGCATTGACGGGCCGGGCTGGCTCACCAATCCGAAACTGGCGCTCTATTCGGTCGCACTCGTCGATATCTGGCGCGGTGTGGGGCTGGCAACGCTGATCTATATCGCCGGCCTTGCCGCCATCGGCAGCGAATATTACGAGGCCGCGCGCATTGATGGCGCGACGCGGTTTCAGCTTTTCTGGCGGGTGACCGTGCCGCTGGTGCGCCCGGCAACGACGACGGTGGTGATCCTGTCGCTGATCGGCGGCTTGCGCCTCTTCGACCTGATCTGGGCGATGACCCGTGGTGGGCCGGGCTTTTCCTCGGATGTGCTGGCATCGGTCATCTACAAGCAGTATCAGGCCGGCTTTTACGGTCTTTCGACGGCGGGCAATGTCATCCTGTTCCTGCTGATTGCCTGCATCATCGCGCCGCTTGCCTGGTGGTTCAACCGCAAGGAGCTGGACCTGTGAGCCTCAAAACAAGACGTCAACGCAAGTTCATTCACGGCATCATCGCGCTCGCGATCGCCTTCGTGATCTTTGTCATCCCGTTCATCTTCGTGCTGATCAATGCGGCAAAGACATCGGCGGAATCGGCAAGCCCGAGTTTCACGCTGCCGATCGAATGGCACCTCTGGCAAAACCTCGTCGCCGTGGTCGAGGCGCGCGACTACATGCTGCTGCTCGCCTATTTCAATTCAATCGTGATTACCGTTGGCGCCATTGTGCTGCTGGTGATCTTCGGCGCCATGGTTGGCTATGTGCTGCAGCGGCGGCCGTCGAAATTCAACCGTGTCATCTATGGTTTCGTTCTGGCCGGCCTGATGATCCCGCCGGCGGTGGTGCCGACAATCTGGGTGCTGCAGGGGCTTGGTCTGTTCAAGACGCTGCACGGGATGATCCTGATTCAGTTCGCCTATGGTCTGTCATTCACCGTGCTGCTTTACCGCGCCTTTATCGCCACCATTCCGCGCGATCTGGACGAGGCGGCGCTGATCGACGGGGCGAAACCGTGGCAGATATTTTTCCGGGTGGTGCTGCCGCTGTTGAAACCGGTGACGGTGACGATCATCGTCGTTCAGTCGATCACCATCTTCAACGACTTCACCCATCCGCTCTATTACCTGCCGGGCAGCGAGAATGTGACGGTGCAGATCACGCTCTACAATTTCCAGAGCCAGTTCGTCAGCCAGATGAACCTGTTGTTCATGAACATTCTTCTGGTGACGATCCCGCCGCTTCTCGTCTTCATCTTCTTCAACCGACAGATCGTTGCCGGCATGACGTCGGGCGCTGTGAAAGGATAGATCATGGCCGATGTTCTTCTCAAAGAGGTTCGCAAATCATTCGGTGCGCTCGAGGTCATCCAGGGGATCGACCTTGCGGTCGAGGCCGGGGAATTCTGTGTTTTCGTCGGGCCTTCCGGCTGCGGAAAGTCCACGCTGCTGAGGATGATTGCCGGGCTTGAGGAAGTGACCGCCGGGGCAATCGAAATCGCCGGCAAGGATGTCACCTATGAGGAACCGTCAAAGCGCGGCATCGCCATGGTGTTCCAGTCCTATGCGCTCTATCCGCATCTGACGGTCGGCGAAAATATCGGCTTTGGCCTGTCGCTGGCGCGCACGCCGAAGGCGGAGATCAGGTCGAGAGTCGAGGCGGTTGCGAAAGTGCTGCAGCTCGAAGCGCTTCTCGACCGCAAGCCGAAGGCGCTTTCGGGCGGCCAGCGGCAGCGCGTCGCCATCGGCCGCGCCATCATTCGCGATCCGCACGTGTTCCTGTTCGACGAGCCGCTCTCCAATCTCGATGCGGCACTGAGAGCGCAGATGCGCATCGAACTGACCGATCTGCATGCAAAGCTCGGCAATACCATGATCTATGTGACGCATGACCAGGTCGAGGCCATGACCATGGCTGACAGGATCGTGGTGCTGAACGGCGGCCGTATCGAGCAGGTCGGCACGCCGATGGACCTCTACGACAATCCGGCAACGCCCTTCGTCGCCGGCTTCATCGGCTCGCCCAAGATGAACCTTTATGAGGGCGAGATCGCAAAAAGGAAGGGGTGCGCCACCTACGGCATCCGTCCCGAACATGTGCTGGTTGATGACACGGAAGGCGAGTGGAAGGGCACGGTGCGCCATGTAGAACGGCTCGGCGCGGATACCATCGTGCACATCGAGACGCCCGAACTCGGCATGCTCGTGGCCCGCACCTCCGGCGAACGCAGCTTTTCCAGCGGACAGAACGTTTTCGCCAGCCCGATGGACGGCAAGGCGTTTTGCTACAGCGAAACGGCCTGACGTGTCCTGATCTTCGCCGCAAGGAGGCACGGAAAAAAATACGGCGCGGGCCTTTCGGTCCGCGCCGTCATTGTCTGGAGGTTTTGCCTCAGAGATATTTCAGCAGGTCGTTGACGCGGTTCTGCATGTCGGCGAGCGCATCGTCGATGCTTTTCTGGCCGGTCATGGCGGCGTTCATTTCCTGGCCGATAATGTCCTGGATGGCGAACTGACGCTGGACTTCGCCGGGCAGCGGTGTGCCGATCTCGGCGACTTCCAGAACCGTTTCGCGGTGCGGCAGCGCCTGGAATTCGGAGGAATCCAGAACCGCCTGGACCGACGGCAGGTGGCCGGTGCGGGCCCAGTCATAGTCGTTGTCATACATGAACTTCAGGAACTTGCCGATTGCGGCCTGCTCCTCGTCCGAACGGTCCATGCGCGAAACGGCGAGGCTGTGGCCGTCGGCATACTGGCTGCGGGTGCCGGAGAAGATCTGCGGATAGGGAACGACGGTGTAGCCGCCGGCGTTCAGCGCCGTGCCGTCCTTTTCGGACTCGGCATTGTAGTCGCCGATCACCCATGTGCCGCCCTCATGCACGCCGGCATCGCCCGCCAGAAACGCATTCAGCGATGCGCCGTAGTCGAGGTCCTTGGTGACGTAGCCTTCTTCATAGAGCGTCTTGTAGAGTTCCAGAACCGTCTTGGCTTCCGGCGTTTCGACGTTGATTTCCATCGGATCGGCGAAGAAGTCGGAATCCTGCTGCTGCAGATAGGTGTAGAAATCGCGGGTATAGAGCGCGGTTTCATTGGCAAACGGCATGGTGAAATAAGGCTTGCCGGTCGCTTCCTTGAACTGTTCGGCCTGCGCCAGCAGTTCCTCGACCGAGGTCGGCAGGACCGGCGTGCCGTCGTCGTTTACAAGGCCGGCCTCGTCGAACAGCGCCAGGTTGATGTGCCAGAGCTGGCTCCAGTTATCGATCGGCAGGCCGTAGACCTCGCCGTCGCGGGTCACGCCGGTCAGGCTTGCCTTGGTGAAGCTGTCGGGCGAAATGCCTTCTTCGGACAACAGGTCGTTGAGCGGTTCGAGCAGGTTTTTGGAGACATAATCGCCCAGAACCGACTGGTGGATGGTCACCACATCCGGCGGATCGCCGGCGGCGAACTGCGCGGTCAGCTGGTCATAGCCGGGCCATTCGACGGTGGTGACATTGACCGTGATATCCGGGTTTTCAGCCTCGAACTTGTTGACCAGCGAGGTGATGATGCCGCATTCGCCGACGGCTGCGGAAACATCGGTATTGTCGCCCCATTCGGCATCGCAGGCGCCGAAGAAGCGCTGGAAATCGATGGTGGTGTCGGCAAGTGCCGGACTTGCCGCCGTCAGTGCGGCAACGGAAAGCGCGCCAAGCAGCGCTGTTTTCATGCGGTATTTCATGTCTCTACTCCTCCACGAAGCGGGCCATGATCGGCCCTTGGTGTTCGCCCCGAAGGGCGGTAGCTGGATCGGTCGTGTCTCCCGCTTGGCCCTTTGTCGGGGCGCGGGCGTCTTCTCCTCCGGTTTCTTGAGGCGCGCAAACGCTCTGCCGTTCGCGCGACATCACTTCTCCGCCGAACCGGAAACGGCGGTGACGATGTATTTCTGGAAAAACAGATAGACGATCAGGATCGGCGCGCTGGCGAAGACCGCCTGCGCCATCAGGAAACCGAGCCCTTCCGTCTGTGCAAAATTCATTTGCGAGGAGGCAATCCCCACGGTCAGCGTGTACATCTCCTTGCGGGTTGCCGTAATCAACGGCCAGAAATAGTCGTTCCAGGCAATCAGGAAGGTGAAGATGCCAAGCGTTGCCTGCGCGGGCAGGGTCAGCGGCAGCAGCACCTTCCAGAAAATCTTGAACCGGCTGGCATTGTCCAGAAGCGCGGCCTCGTCATAATCCTTGGGTATCGCCCGGAAGAACTGTGTCATCAGGAAGACGCCGAAGGGCGCGGACAATCCGGGCAGGATCAGCGCGTAATAGGTGTTGTGCAGGCCGATCTTGGCGAAGATCTGGTGGCGGGCGATCAGCACCGCCTGTTCGGGAATGGCAAGGCCGAGCAACACGATGATGAAGATGGTGTTGCGGAACGGGAAGTTGAGCCGGGCAAAACCGTAACCGGCAAGCGAAGTCAGCACCAGAATGCCGATCGTAATCGAGCCGGAAACGATGATCGAGTTCAGCACCCAGCGGAACACCGATGAATTGCCGAAGATATTGAGATAATTCGCCAGCGTATAGGGCCCGTGAAAGACAGAGTTCATGTTGGCCATGAGCTCGCCATTGTCTTTCAGCGAAAGCGCGATCACCCATAAAACCGGCGCCACCATGATCAGCGCCAGCACGATGACGGAGCCGAGAACGAGGCGGTCGCCGAGCGTGTTTTTCTTGGAAAGGCCGAAGGAACTCATTGGCCGTCTCCCTTCTTGCGCGAGACCATGAACTGGGCCATGGCGGCGATCAGGATCAACACGAACAGGACTTCGGAAGCCGCAGCACCCAGGCCGATATCCCAGCGGGTAAAGGCCATCTGGTAGATGTAAAGCACCAGCGGCAGGGATTCGTTGTTCGGGCCGCCCTGTGTCATCAGGCGGGCCTGACCGAAGAGCTGGAACTGCATCACGATCTGGATGATGACCACCAGAATGATGGTGCGCTTGATCGAGGGCAGGGTGATATAGCGCAATGTTCGCCAGCGTCCGGCATTGTCGAGGGCGGCGGCCTCGTAGATCTCTTTCGGGATCTGCTGCAGCGCCGAGAGATAGAGCATCATCGGCAGGCCGATGCACCACCAGACGGTGGCAATAGCAATGCCGATCATCACCAGATCGGGATCGGACAGAAAGGCCGGCGGTGTGGCGTCGAACCAGGCGTAGATCGTGGCGAGCAGGCCGAACTGGCCGATGAAAACGATGCGCCAGATCAGCGTGACGATGGTGACCGAGAGAACCGACGAGGAGAAATAAAGGGTCCTCAAGGCGGCGGCGGTCTTCGTCTGCCGGTTCAGCGCCAGCGCCAGAAACAGACCGATCAACGCCAGCGGCGGGACGGTCAGAAAGACGAAATAGAAGGTGTTCCAGACGGCTTTCAGAAAGACGCCGTCATGCAGCAGGCGGACATAATTGCCGATGCCGATGAAGCGCCCCATGGAAAACGCATCGGCCCGATGCAGGCTGAGCCAGATGTTCCACACCATCGGAAACACAAGCAGGGCGACGAAGAACACCATATAGGGCGCGATGAACAGCGCATTGGCCCAGCGCGGCGCATTGATGTTGGCGGTTCCCGTCTTCAGCCCCTTCCGCTCGTTGCGGGCAAGGGCCGCGCGGGTGGATTGGGCGTCAGACATGATCGGCCTCCCGCCCGGCGGCATTTTCTGCCGGGTGATAGGCCTTGCCGCCCGCATCGAAGAGGTGGCAGGCCGAACCGTCAAAGGCGAGATGCACCGTGTCGCCGATCCGCGCCCGGCTGAGCCCGATATCCTCGGCGACGATGATTCTGTCATCGGAAAGCCGGGTATAGAGCAACGTGCGGTCGCCAAGCCGCTCCAGCACATCGACCTTGCCCTCGGTGGTTGCCTGCGCCGCATCCGAAACGCATTTGACGGCTTCAGCGCGAATGCCGAGCTTCATCTGCTTTTCCGGCAGCTCTGCCGTGGGGATATCGGTCTGCAATGAAGCGCCATCGGGGAATTTCGCCCGGGCAAAGCCGTTTTCGTCGGTGATCTCGACATCGAGGAAATTCATCGTCGGCGAACCGACAAAACGGGCGACGAATTCGCTGACCGGACGGCTGTAGATCTCCATCGGTTCGCCGATCTGCTCGATCTTTCGGTTGTTGAGCACCACGATCCGGTCGGCAAGCGTCATCGCCTCGATCTGGTCATGGGTGACGAAGATCATGGTGGAGGCGACACGGTTTCTGAGCTGCGCCAGCTCCACGCGGGTTCTGACCCTGAGCGCGGCATCGAGGTTCGACAACGGCTCGTCGAAAAGAAAGGCTTCCGGTTCCTTGACGATGGCGCGGCCGATGGCGACGCGCTGGCGCTGACCGCCGGAAAGCTGGTTGGGCTTTCTGTCAAGCAGGTGGCTGATTTCCAGCATCCGCGCGGCTTCCTTGATCCGCGCATCGATGATCGACTGCTCGACCGCGATGTTCTTCAGCCCGAAGGCCATGTTTTCCGAAACGCTCATATGCGGATAGATGGCGTAGTTCTGGAACACCATCGCCAGCCCGCGCTTGCCGGGCGGCAGATTGTCGATCCGCTTGCCATTGATGGCGATCTCGCCTTCATCGACAGCTTCAAGACCCGCGATCATCCTGAGCAGCGTGGACTTGCCGCAGCCCGAGGGGCCGAGGAACACCATGAACTCATTGCCCGCAATCGACAGAGAGATATTGTCGAGAACGGTCAGGCTCCCATAGCGCTTGGTAACATTCTTGATTTCGATCTGAGCAGTCATTCTGCCGTGCTCCCCGGCCGGAAAACCGGCCCATCCGACGACTTTTCCCAAGCTCCGCGCTTAAAGACGGGCCATTCGGTCTGTCTGAAAGCGCGCCGTCGAAGAGTGTGCGAGACGGAAACTTCAGTTCCCATCGTTTCCTCCCGATGCACATCCGACGCTTGCAAGGAAGCCTAAGACAAATCGTCCATTTGTCAACATGATTTCAGGTTCAAACCAAATATCATGGTTTAGTTAAGTTGCAGTCGAATGAAACGATAGCTGAGTGGCGCGACCGAGGCCGTCAGGCCCTTGCCGCCGATGGCCGCATCACCCGCATCCGCAGGCTTGACCGCATCCGGCGCGGTTGCCGTGTTGGTGACATTGATGTCGGTATGGGCGATCACCTTGTCATCGAGGACGGTTTGCGGATCGAAGCCTTCAAGCGCGATGTCGAGGTCGGCCGCTTCGCTTTCACTTCGGTTGACGATGAAGAAGGACAGCGTTTTTTCATCCGCGTCATGGGTTGCCGAAACATCCACATAGGGAACTTCGCCAATGCCCTCGGAAGTATACGCCGGGCAATCCACGGCAAGCTTCAGCGCCGTGCCGCGGCCGAAGCGCGAGGCGAAATAGAACGGATAGAAGATCGTCTGCCGCCAGGCCGCGCCGCCGGGCTCGGTCATGATCGGCGCGATGACATTGACCAGCTGCGCCAGGCAGCCGATCTTCACCACATCGGCGCGGTTGATGAAGGTATTGAGAATGCAGCCGACCTGCAGCACATCCTCGAAATTATAATCATCTTCCAGAAGCGGCGGGGCAAACGGCCAGCCCGCTTCACCGGCAAGCGTGGCCTCATCGCGTTTCTTGGAATGGTACCAGACATTCCACTCGTCAAACGAGATGTAGACGTCCTTGTTAGAGCGTTTCTTGGACTTCACATAGGCAATCACGCCGGCAACCGTGTCGATATAGTCGGCAAGCACCTTGGACTTGGCGAGGAAACGGGCGGTGTCCTTCTCATAATTCTCGAAATACATATGCAGCGAGATATAGTCGACGGCATCATAGGTGTGGTCGAGAACCGTGGCTTCCCATTCAGGATAGGTCACCATATTGGCCGATGACGAGCCGCAGACCACCAGTTCCAGGCTGCTGTCGAACTGGCGCATGGCCTTGGCGGTTTCATAGGCGAGACGGCCGTATTCATCCGCCGTCTTGTGGCCGGTCTGCCAGGGGCCGTCCATCTCGTTGCCGAGGCACCAGAGCTTGACGTTCCAGGGCTCCTCGCGGCCGTTCTTGCGGCGCAGGTCCGACCATTCGCTGCCGCCGGGATGGTTGACATATTCGAGGAAGTTGCGGGCCTCGTTGATGCCGCGCGTACCCAGATTGATGGCCAGCATCATGTCCGTGCCGACGGCATCGCACCATTCGGAGAATTCGTGAATGCCGACCTGGTTGCTTTCCGATGTATGCCAGGCGAGATCGAGACGGACCGGGCGGTCTTCCTTCGGGCCGATGCCGTCTTCCCAGTTATAGGCGGACACGAAATTGCCGCCGGGATAGCGCACCACCGGCACGTCGAGTTCGCGCACCAGCTCGATCACATCCTTGCGCATGCCGTTTTCGTCTGCGGTGGGATGGTCCGGTTCATAGATGCCGCTATAGACGGCGCGGCCCATATGTTCGACGAACGAACCGTAGAGCCTCGGATCGATTTCGGAAATCGTGTAGTCTTTATGGACGGTAATCCCGGCGCGCATCTTGTCTCCTCCAAATTCCAGAATTTTGGTTTAAACCAATTTTCGTGATTAATAGAAACCCGATTATGCTTCCCGTCAAGCGTCTTTGCCGATGGCGGGGAAGTTTTTTGTTACCGCCCGCGCTTATGACGCGGTGGTAATCCTGAGGATGATGTCCTGGTCGTAATTGCCGAAACCCCGGCCGAAAATATTGACGCCGCCGGGGTGTCGGGCATCCTCGCGCACGCTGATTGACAGGCGGATGGAGTGGTGGCGGTCGAGTTGAAGATCGGCGAGACAGATATCCGAAATCCTGACGCCATCGACATAAGCGCCGGTCGCGGTAACCCGGAAACGCTTCAGCATGCCGTATTGCGAGCCCTTGAGTTTCCACCAGCCGGGGGTGAAGACGCCGCGCCGGTCGCCGAAATCGCCGGGGGATGTCCATTCGCCGATATCGACGCCATTGATGCCGATGGTGATGTCCGACGGCCAGTCCGGATTGGTGCCGGGCACCTCGGACGACAGCTCCATCGAAAATTCGATTTCGTCGATCGCCCGGTTGTCGAGCCGGGCATTGTTGGGAAACTGGTATTCCACGGAGCCGCGGGTAAACCAGATCAGCCCCGCCTTCATGCGCGACGGGTCGAGGAAGGAATCGGGCACATCCAGAAGCCCGATAATGCCTTCATTGGTGCAAAGGCCGCAGGGCGCGCTGACATCGAAGGCGGTATAAAGCCCGACCGGCATCGCCACTTCGATGCCGTCATTGCCTCGCTCTTCGGAGGCATCGCCAAAGACCACGACAACTTCATCATAAATGCTGGTGCATACCTTCTGGTTGCCCTTGCGCGCCCGCTGGCTTTCCGTGCGGATCAGGCCGGCCTCTTCCAGAAGCTGCACGCTGAGCGATACCGTGGACTGCGGAAGCTCCAGTATCTGCCCGATTTCCTTGACGTTAAGCGGTCCCTTACGGCGCAGAAGCTTGAGCACGGCGATGCGCGCCGGCGCGGCCAGTCCCTTGATGACATTCATGTCCTTTTCAGGATCAACGACGAGGAAATTGCGCGGCATGGGTGGACTTCGCTGCTGGCGGTCAGTGTCAGAAAACTTTCATATCAGGATTTTTGGCGCGGTCAAACCGGAGTGGGTCACAACCGGCCCGAACCGGGCAATCTCGGCCTGTGTGAGGCCGGTTTGAACAGGAAAACGCAAAATTGGTGCAAACTTTTTGCCGGGGATTGCCGCCGGTGCGGTTTCCCGGCTTATTGAGCGCGCCCGGCGCGTGATTCGGTCAATGTCTGCATCCTTTTGAAAAAACACAAGGAAATCGCAGGATTGCGTATTTTGTGAGCAATGCGCAATGTTGACAAAAGTTTAAGCGCCTTCTAGGATTTTGAACCAAATGGTCAAAGAGGGGTCTGTTTACATATGACGTTTGATTTTTCGCTGAGCCGCCGCTGTCTGCTGGCGTCCACGCTGGTTCTTGGCGCTGTCACGCTTGCGCCCGCCATCAGTGCCGCCGAGCCGTTCAAGGTTGCCGCCATCCATGCTTCGCCTGTCGAAAATGCGTGGAACTCGGTCATGCATCAGGCGCTCCTGGAAGCTGCCGAAGAGGGCAAGATCGAATATGTGTTTTCGGAAAGCGTTTCCGGCACGGATTACCCGCGCGCCATGCGCGAATATGCCGAACAGGGCGTCGACCTGATCATCGGCGAATCCTACGCGGTTGAATCCGAAGCCCGCGAAGTGGCGGCTGACTATCCCGATACGCCCTTCGTCATGGGCTCGTCCGGCGGTCCGTCCGGCGACAATTTCGGTGTCTTTGGCACCTGGAACCAGGACGGCGCCTATCTCGCCGGCATGCTGGCCGGCACGCTGACGGAAACCAACAAGGTCGGCTCCGTCGGCGCCATGCCGATCCCGGAAGTCAACATGCTGATCAACGCCTTTGCCGAAGGCGTGAAGGCGACGAACCCGGACGCCGAACATTCGGTGACCTTCATCGGCACCTTCTTCGACCCGCCCAAGGCGCGTGAAGCCGGCCTCGCCCAGATCGACCAGGGCGCCGACATTCTCTTCGGTGAGCGGATCGGCACGGCAGACGCTGCCAAGGAGCGCGGCATTCTCGCCGTCGGCTCGCTGATCGACTACACGCCGCGCTACCCCGATACCGTCTTTGCCAATGCGCTCTGGGGCTTCCGTCCGATCCTCGACGCAGCTGTCGCCGATGCCGAGGCCGGTAACCCGGTCGGCAAGAACTACACGGCCTATGGCATGCTGAAGGAAGGCGGCAGCGATATCGCCTATGTCGAAGGCGTTGCCTCGCCGGAAGCGGTTGAAGCCATGCTGAAGACCCGTCAGGACATCATTGACGGCACCTTCGAGGTTCCGCGCAACATGGACGAGCCGAAATAGGACATCGCCATGCAGGCCGATGCGACAACGCTTGCCGTTGCAATCGGCAAAGGTGAGATGACGGCGCGGCAGGCGATGGAGACATCGCTTGCCGCTTCTGCATCATGGGCAGAGTTGGGGGCGGTTATCCGCGTCGATGCCGGGAAGGGGCGTGCTGCCGCCGACCGGTTCGATGCGCGCTCCGCCGCTGAAAAGGCGGGCATGCCTTTCGGTGGGGTTCCCACACTGGCCAAGGATCTTGGCGGACCGTTCAAAGGTTTTCCGGTTCATGCGGGTTCGAAGGCGCTGGAGGGGGCGGATGGCGATGCCGACAGCGACCTTGCGGCGCGGTTTCGCGATGCCGGTTTCTGCCTTTTCGGCCTGACGACCAGTCCCGAATTCGGCCTGTCTCTCGGCTGCGAACCGGAAAAAGGGCCGGCCTGCCGCAATCCGCTCGACCCATTGCTTTCGCCCGGCGGTTCTTCCGGCGGCGCGGCTGCTGCCGTTGCGGCAGGCATTGTCGCCATCGCGCATGCCACGGACGCCGGCGGTTCCATTCGCGTTCCCGCAGCCTGCTGCGGCCTTGTCGGGCTGAAGCCTTCGCGCGGGGCAATGGCCGCAGGGCCGGGTTATGGCAATTATCTCGGCGGCATTGCCACGGAACTGGCTGTCTGCCGTTCCGTGCGGGATGCGGCAACAATTTTCAGCGCGGTTTCCGGCAATGCGCGCGGCCCGTTTCCGCCGCCGGCCTTTGCCGCGCCGCAAACGGCAGAGCTGAGGATTGGCCTTCTCGCTGAGGCTGACGCCGATGCGCCTGCCGATCCGCAACGGCTTGGCGCACTGGAAGAGGCGGCGAAGGCGCTGGAAACGCGCGGACACACGATCTGTCCGTTGCGCTGGAGCGATATCGAAAAACCGGCGCGCGCAGCGGCTGATGCTTTTGCCGGAATTGCCGCGATCAACCTGGCTGAAACCGCTGACCGGTTTGCACTCGATATCACGAAAACCGAAAAAATGACCCAGGCCGTCATCGCTCGCGGGCGCAAGATGAGCGGCCCGGCCGTCTGGTCGCTTGTCAACGATATCGCCTTCATTGCCCGCGATTTCTGGCAGGTGTTTGACCGTATCGATGCCCTGGTCGCTCCGATGCTGACCACTGCGCCAAAGCCGCTTGGCGCGTTTTTGACAGATCACAGCGACATCGACGCGCATTTTGAGCGGATGCGCGCCTTTGCCCCGCTTGCAGCCCTTGCCAACCTCTCCGGCTTTCCGGCAATAACACTGCCGTTCGGTGCGGATTCGCGCAGGCTTCCGCTGCCGGTGCAGATTTTTGCGCCGATGGGGGCGGAAGCAACGCTTCTGGCGCTTGCCGACACACTCGAACGGGAAGAGCGCTGGACGCATCCCTTTGAAATCGCAGGATTGGGCGCATGAGTGAGAGAGTGCTGGAAATTGCCGGTGTCAGCAAACGCTTCGGCGACACGCTTGCCAATGACGATATCTCGCTGACGCTCGACAAGGGCGAAATCGTTGCGCTTTTGGGGGAAAACGGCGCTGGCAAGACGACGCTGATGAGCATTCTGTTCGGTCATTATGTGCCGGATACGGGGTCCGTCTCGGTCATGGGCGCGCCGCTGCCGCCGGGAAAACCGCGTGCGGCCATTCGCGCCGGTGTCGGCATGGTGCACCAGCATTTCTCGCTGGCCCCCAATCTGACCGTGCTTGAAAACGTCATGACCGGCACGGAAAGTCTGTGGAAGCTCGGCTCCGACCGCAAGGCCGGACGACAGAAGCTTGCGGATATTTCCGAACGCTTCGGCCTTGCCGTCGATCCGGAAGCGCGCGTCGGTGACCTGTCCGTCGGCGAGCAGCAGCGCGTCGAAATTCTGAAAGCCCTTTATAACGACGCCCGCATTCTGGTGCTCGATGAGCCGACGGCGGTGCTGACCGGGCCGGAAGCCGAAAAACTGTTTTCGACGCTGAAGGAAATGGCAGCACAGGGCCTGTCGCTGATTTTCATCTCCCACAAGTTGGATGAGGTGATGGCGACCGCCGACAGGGTCGTGGTTCTGCGCGGCGGGCGGCAGGTGGCCGAACGCAGGGCGGCGGACACCAGTAAGGCGGAGCTGGCCGAACTCATGGTTGGCCGCAAGGTGGAACGCCCCGTGCGCGAGGCGGCAACGCCCGGTCCGGTGGTGCTGGAAGCCGTCGGCGTGACGGTGCGCATCGATGGCGTCGACCGGCTGAAACAGGTGGATTTCACCCTTCACGCAGGCGAGGTGCTCGGTATTATCGGCGTGTCCGGCAATGGCCAGTCGGTTCTGGCCGGGCTTTTGAGCGGCACGGCGAAGCGCTCTGCCGGCGATCTCGTTCTCTTCGGCAAGGGCGTCGGCGATCTTTCGGTGGCGGAAGCCATCGCGCTTGGCATTGGCCGCGTTCCCGAAGACCGCAACGGCGAAGGCGCCATCGGCGAAATGGCCATCTGGGAAAATGCGGTTCTGGAACGTATTGACGATTTTTCGAAAAATGGCTTTGTCGACCGAAAGGGCGCTGTCGCCTTTGCAGGCGACATTATCGAAAGCTTTGACGTGCGCGGCGGCACGCCGGCAAGCCGCACCCGGCTGTTGTCCGGCGGCAATATGCAGAAGCTCATTCTCGGCAGAAACCTGATTGAAAACCCGAAAATCCTGCTCGCCGCCCAGCCTGCGCGCGGGCTGGATGAAGGGGCCGTTGCCGCTGTGCATGAGCGCATTCTGGCGGCAAGACGGGCAGGAACGGCGGTGCTGCTGATTTCGGAAGACCTCGACGAGGTGATGGCGCTGGCCGACCGGATACAGGCGATTGTCGGCGGCAGGCTTTCCCCGCCGGTTGCCGCGGAAGACGCCAATGCGCAAAAGCTCGGCCTGATGATGGCCGGTGAATGGACGGAGAATGCCGATGCGGTTTGAACGGCGCGAACACCGGCCCACGGCCCTTGTCATTGCCACGCCGCTGATTGCGGTTGCTGCCGCTCTCGGCATTGCCGGCATACTGATTGCGCTGGCAGGTGCCCCGGTTCTGGAAGCCTACTGGAAAATCCTGGTCGGCGCGTTCGGCTCGAAACTGTCGATCACAGAAACGCTGACGCGGGCAACACCGCTGATCCTCACCGGTCTGGCCGCCGCTGTCGCCTTTCGCGCAAGGCTCTGGAATATCGGCGCGGAAGGCCAGTTTTATCTGGGTGCGATTGCCACCGCCGCCGTCGGCGCACGCATCACCGAGGGCATGGCGCCGGTGATCCAGATCCCGATCTTGCTGGCGGCCGGTGCGGTGGCGGGCATGATCCTGCTGCTTCTGCCGCTCTGGCTTCGGCTGAAGTTTTCCGTCGATGAAGTGGTGACGACGCTGTTGTTGAACTTCATCGCCATCCTGTTCGTTTCGATGCTGATCGACACGGTGCTGAAAGACCCGTTGGCCTTCGGCTGGCCGCAGTCGGAAGCTGTCGAACGCGCCGCGCGTTTGCCCAAGCTTGTCGATCGCTCGCGGCTGCATATCGGCCTTCTGATTGCCGTGGTCTTTGCCTTCATCGTCCATTTCATCCAGTCGCGCACCACATTCGGCATGCGCTCGCGCGCCGCCGGGCTGAACCCCAAGGGCGCGGTCTTCGCAGGCGTGCCGCTCGGGCGCACGCTGGTGCTGGTCGCCATGCTGTCGGGCGGGCTTGCGGGCCTTGCCGGCAGTATCGAGGTGCTGGGTGTGAAGGGCTATGTCACCACCGATCTCTCGCCCGGCTATGGCTATTCCGGCATCGTGGTGGCCATGCTCGCCAATCTTCATCCCATCGGCGTGGTGCTGGCGGCACTCTTCACCGCCGTCATGTTCGTCGGTGCCGATGGCATGAGCCGATCGCTTGGCATTCCGACCTATATCGCAGACGTCACCGTGGCGCTGTCGCTGATCTCCATGCTGGTCGCCGTCTTCTTCACGCAGTACAGGGTGCGCCGATGAACACGATTGTCGATATTCTGGCCTCTGCCGGTCTCTGGGCCGCGGTTCTGCGCATCGCCACGCCGCTGATCCTCGGCACGCTCGGCGCGCTTTTGTCGGAACGCTCCGGTGTGCTGAACCTCGGCATCGAGGGCATCATGACTTTCGGCGCGATGGTCGGCTGGCTCGCCGTCTTCAACGGTGCGGACCTGTGGACCGGGTTGCTGGTCGCCGCCCTCGGTGGTGCGGTGTTCGGCGCGCTGCATGCGCTCTTGACCGTCACGCTTGGCCTGTCGCAGCACGTCTCAGGCCTCGGCGTCACGCTGTTTGCCTCAAGCTTTGCCTATTATGTGTTCCGGCTGATGGTGCCGGTTTCAGGCTCGCCGCCCACGGTCGAGCCGTTCCAGCCGATCAATATTCCGGGTCTTTCCGATCTGCCTTTCATCGGCCCCGCCTTTTTCACCCAGACCGTGCCGACCTATCTCGCCATCGTTCTGGCGCTGGTGCTGGCCTATGTGCTGGCAAAAACGCCACTCGGCCTTGCCATCCGCATGGCCGGTGAAAACCCGCATGCGGCCGAAGCCCAGGGCGTCAATCCGATGGTGATGCGCTATGGCGCTGTGATCGCCGGAAGCGCCTTGATGGGCGTCGGCGGCGCGTTTCTCACGCTTTCGGCCTTCAACTCCTTCTTCCCGACCATGGTGCAGGGGCGCGGCTGGATCTGCATCGCGCTGGTGGTGTTTGCCTCGTGGCGGCCGGAGCGGGCGCTGTTCGGGGCGCTGCTGTTTGCCTTTTTCGACGGCTTCCAGCTGCGCCTGCAAACCGCGCTCGATGGCGCCGTGCCCTATCAGATTTTCCTGATGATCCCGTATATCCTGTCGATTGCCGCACTGGCGGTGATGGCGCGGCGGGCACGGGTGCCGCAGGCGCTGATGCAGCCGTATCGAAGGGGCGAGCGGTGAGGCTCTGAAGGTTGCGCCGGTTTATCACGCAGAGGTATGCGACAACGGGTTCCTGAAGTAGTTTGTTCACAGGCCTCTTCTCCTTTTCTGCGTCATGCTCGGGCTTGACCCGAGCATCCATTGGCCTCTCCCTGCCGAGGGCCTTGAGTGGATCCTCGTGTCAAGCCCGAGGATGACGCATCTGAGAGAGGGAGGCGTTCAGAAAAAGAAAGTGCGAGCCAAGACCATGTTCGACCTCATCATCAAAAACGCCAACCTTCCCGATGGCCGCAGGAGCATCGATATCGGCATTGCCGGCGGCAAGATCGCCGCGATCGAGAAGACCCTCGCGGCAGAGGTCGGCGAGGTCATCGATGCGACCAACCGGCTGGTGTCGCCACCCTTCGTCGATCCGCATTTCCACATGGATGCGACGCTATCGCTGGGTCTGCCGCGCATGAATACCTCCGGCACGCTTCTGGAGGGCATTGCGCTTTGGGGCGAGTTGCGGCCGACGCTGACGAAAGGGGCACTGGTCGAGCGCGCGCTTTCCTATTGCGACCTTGCCGTCAGCCAGGGCCTGCTGCACATCCGTTCCCATGTCGATACCTCCGACCCGAAACTTGTCACCGTCGAGGCGATGCTGGAGGTGAAGGAGCGCGTTGCGCCCTATATCGACCTGCAGCTCGTCGCCTTTCCGCAGGATGGTTATTACCGCGCGGAGGACGGCGTCAAATCGCTGGAGCGGGCGCTGGATATGGGCGTCGATGTCGTTGGCGGCATCCCGCATTTCGAACGAACCATGGCCGATGGCACGAAGTCGGTGGAGGCGCTCTGCCGCATCGCCGCCGAACGCGGCCTGCCGGTCGACATGCATTGCGACGAGACCGACGACCCGATGTCGCGCCATATCGAGACGCTGGCCGCCGAGACCGTGCGCTTCGGCCTTCAGGGCCGGGTGGCCGGCTCGCACCTGACCTCGATGCATTCGATGGACAATTACTATGTCTCCAAGCTGATCCCGCTAATGGCGGAGGCTGAAATCAATGCCATTCCCAATCCGCTGATCAACATCATGCTGCAGGGCCGCCACGACACATTCCCGAAACGGCGCGGCCTGACGCGGGTGCGCGAGCTGCTGGCCGCCGGCATCAACGTTGCCTTCGGCCACGACTGCGTGATGGACCCGTGGTATTCGATGGGCTCCGGCGACATGCTGGAAGTCGCCCATATGGCCGTTCACGTGGCGCAGATGTCCGGCGTGGAGGACAAGAAGGCGCTCTATGACTGCATCACCGTGAATTCGGCAAAGGCGCTCGGTCTGGAAGGCTACGGCCTTGAGGCCGGCAACCCGGCCAATCTCGTTATCTTGCAGGCCGAGGATGTGGTGGAGGCCCTGCGGCTGAAGCCGACCCGGCTTGCGGTGCTGCGCGCGGGCAAGGTCATTGCGAAGACGGCGCCGAAGATTGCCGCGCTCTCGCTGCCGGGACGCGCGGAAGCACTCGATTACGGCATCAACCCGACAGGGCGTCCGGCTTTGGGATAATGTGAACAAAATTTTGTCCCGGAACGTTCTGTCATCGATGTTCCGCATCTCTTACCTATGTCAGGTAAGAACAGGCAATTCACATAACCGGAAAGGATAAGCATATGCAGTATCGTTCACTCGGCCGTTCGGGCCTGAAAGTTTCGGCACTCACGCTTGGCACCATGACGTTTGGCGGCAAGGATGGCTTCTCCAAGACCGGCAGTACCGATCTACAAGGCGCAAGACGCCAGATCGATATGTGCATCGATGCCGGGGTCAACATGATCGACACCGCCGATGTCTATTCCGCGGGCGTGTCGGAGGAGATTGTCGGTGAGGCGATTGCCGACAAGCGCGACCGGCTGCTGCTGGCCACCAAGGCGCGGTTCCCCGCATTTGAACAGGGGCCGAACGATCGCGGTCTGTCGCGGCATCATCTCATCCGTGCCTGCGAGGCCAGCCTGAAACGGTTGAAGACCGATTATCTCGACATGTACTGGCTGCATGAATGGGACGGCCAGACACCGCTGGAAGAAACGCTTGCGGCGGTGGACGATCTCGTGCGCGCCGGCAAGGTCCGTTATGTCGGGGTTTCCAATTTCTCCGGCTGGCACCTGATGAAAACGCTGGGCATTGCCGAACGGGAAGGGCTGGTGCGCCCCGTGGCGCAGCAGATTCACTATACGCTTCAGGCGCGAGAAGCCGAATACGAACTTCTGCCGATCGCGCTTGATCAGGAGGTCGGCGTTGTCGTGTGGTCGCCGCTTGCCGGCGGGCTGCTGTCGGGTAAATACCGGCGCGACCAGCCGGAACCCGAAGGCACGCGCCGCGCGGCCGAATGGAAGGAACCGCCGGTCAGCGATATCGAGGCGCTTTATGACATTGTCGACGTGCTGGCCGATATCGCCTCGGCCAAAGACGCGACACCGGCGCAGGTGGCGCTAGCCTGGCTTCTGGCGCGTCCGGGTATCGCCTCGCTGGTCATCGGTGCGCGCACCGATACGCAGCTTGCCGATAATCTCGGCGCTGCCGAACTGACGTTGACTGAGGAAGAGTTTGCCCGGCTTGAAGCCGTTAGCCGGCCGCCGCTCATCTATCCCTACTGGCATCAGGCCTGGACCGCCTCGGATCGCCTGTCGAAGGCCGATCTGGCACTGATCGCACCGTTTCTGGAGGACTGAGCGGCCGAAGGCCGAGCGTGAGGCCTCCCGCAGCAACACAATGCTTCGGGAGCGCCTGAATGCCGTCAGAGCTGTTCGCCGGCCAGAAGTTTCGGCTTGTCGTGCATGGTGCGGCCGGCCGCCTCTTCGATGAAAAAGCGTTTCAGGCCGGGCATGCGGTCGACGACACCGAGGCCGAAATCGCGGGCCATGCGCAAGGGGCCGATATCGTTGGAAAACATCCGGTTGAGGATGTCCGTCGTCATGCCCATGCGCACGGTGTCGAAGCGGCGCCAGCTCTGGTAGCGCTCCAGCGTGTCGACCGCGCCGATATCGAGGCCCATGCGGTCGGCCTCGACGATGGTCTGTGCAAGGGCTGCGACGTCCTTGAAGCCGAGATTGAGGCCCTGGCCGGAAATCGGGTGGATGCCGTGGGCGGCATCACCGGCCAGCGCCAGACGCGGCGCGATGAAAGACCGTGACAGCGTAAGCCCGAGCGGAAAGGCCCGCCTGCTGCCGGCAAGGCTGAGCTTGCCGAGATGATGACCGAAACGGCGTTCCAGCTCGACTTCGAACACCATGTCGTCGCTTTCGACAAGGCGTTTGGCATCGTCGGTGCGTTCGGTCCAGACCAGCGACGAGCGGTTGCCCGTCAGTGGCAGGATTGCGAAGGGGCCGGCGGGCAGGAAATGCTCTTCCGCGCGACCATTATGCGGGCGCTCATGGGCAACGGTCGTGACGATGCCGGACTGGCCGTAATCGAATTTCACCGTCTTGATGCCGGCCATATCGCGCAGGCGCGAGCGCACGCCGTCGCAGGCAACCACCAGCCGCGTGGAGATTTCCTCACCGCCGGCAAGCGTGATCTTTGCGTGGCCGCCGGTGTTTTCAAAAGCGGTCACAGCGGCCCCGTGGCGGATGGTGATGCCGAGTTCGCCGGCCTTTTCGCGAAGCGCCCGCACCATGGAAACATTCGGGATCATGTAGGCGAAGGGCTCGTCCGCCGAGGCGCGGTCGGCAAAGGTCAGGAACACCGGCTTCACCGGCTCGCCCGTTTTCGAATCGGTGACGATCATGTCGTTGATCGGCTGGGCGTCGTCCTTGATGTCGTCCCACAGTTCCAGCGTCTTCAGCATGTTGATGGCAGCGGAGATGATGGCCGAGGCCCGCTCGTCCTTCTGCCACACATGCTCGGGGGCAGCTTCCATCAACTCGATATCGAGATGCGGCGCTGCCATCTTGGTGGCAACGGCAACGGAGAGACCGACATAGCCACCGCCGACGATGATGATGTCTTTCATTTCGCGCTCCCTTCGGGTTTTGCCGGCATTCACCGTTTGCATTCGCTGATCTATCGATCAGCTCCTGCGAAGCTGCTATACGGCATTCAAATACTTAAAGCGATATATAGGGAACTGTTTTTGATGTCACAGGCCAATAACGCCCAAAGCGACAGCGTGCTTGCCGAACTGCTCGATCTCGAGCGGCTGGAAGAAAATCTTTACCGGGGGCAAAGCCCGGTCACGACATGGCAGCGCGTTTTCGGCGGGCAGGTGGTGGCGCAGTCGCTGGTCGCCGCCCAGCGCACGGTATCGGAAGGCCGGTTCGTGCATTCGCTTCACGGCTATTTCATGCGGCCGGGCGACACACAGGTGCCGATCATTTTTCAGGTGGAACGGTTGCGCGACGGCGGCAGCTTTTCCACCCGCAGTGTGCGGGCGATCCAGCACGGCGAGCCGATCTTCATCATGACGGCGTCCTTCCAGATCGAAGAGGACGGATTTGACCACCAGCAGGCAATGCCGGATGTGCCGCCGCCGGAAGCGCTGGTTGCAAGCGACATCATGAATGACAGGGAGAACGCTCCCGCGCCGATCCGCAATTACTGGAAGCGGGAGCGCCCGATCGAACTCAGGCCCGTCGATCTGGACGAGTTCCTGTGGCGCAACAAGAAATCCACACGCCAGTGCATCTGGATCAGGGGCAATGGCGTGCCGCCGAAGGGCAGGGACTATCAGACGGCATTTCTGTCCTACATGTCGGACATGACGCTTCTGGACACGACCCTCTATCCGCATGAACGCTCGGTGTTTTCCGACGGTATTCAGGCGGCAAGCCTTGACCATGCCGTCTGGTTTCACCGGCCCTTCGATATCGCCGACTGGCTTCTCTATGTGCATGAAAGCCCCTCGGCCGGCAGTGCGCGGGGGCTTGCCTATGGCAAGATCTTCACCCGTGACGGCACGCTGGTCGCCTCGGTGGCGCAGGAAGGCCTGATCCGGATCAACGAGAATGTCCGCCCGTTTTACGAGTAATGCGGTGGTCGGCGCCTTGCTGTCCCGGCCGCGGGCCTGAGGGGCCCGGGCAGGCCGGTTTTGATGGTTGTCAGAAGGCGCTTTGAAATGACGATTATCATGAACCTTGGCGACGCATTGTGGCATGTGCGTAAAAAATAGGCATTTGCTGCAATTTGCGCATCGGCGCGCCCCAACTTTGCCGCTGTTTTGTCACGATGACAGTTCCGATATAAAAATATCATAAAAATCAATAATTTATACAGAAACCTCGAATCTGGCACGGACTTTGTATGTGTAGGGTAGGCCGCTGACGGATTCGCCTGTCCAGGCGGTAAGGAGATTCGGGTTCTCAGGAAGCCGAGGGTAAACAAAGGATGGGAAACCAGATGAAAATTGTGATGGCCATCATAAAGCCGTTCAAGCTGGATGAGGTGCGCGAAGCCCTCACCGCTGTCGGCATTCAGGGCCTGACCGTTACCGAAGTGAAGGGTTACGGTCGGCAGAAGGGGCACACCGAGATTTATCGCGGCACGGAATATGCCGTCAGCTTTCTTCCCAAGCTGAAGATCGAAGTCGCGGTCGCCGCCGATGTGGTTGAGAAGGCTGTCGAGGCAATCGCCTCCTCCGCGAAGACCGGCCAGATCGGTGACGGCAAGATCTTTGTCTATTCCATCGAACAGGCCGTGCGCATCCGCACCGGCGAAACAGATTCCGAAGCGCTGTAAGTCAGCAGGGGGTAATCAGTCTATGTCTTCCAAACTCAAATATATTGCGGGTTTTGCTGCCCTTGCTGCAGCGAGCGTCGCCTTTCCTGCGTTGGCACAGGAAGAGGCAGCAGAGGCCGTGGTTGAAGTGGCTTCTACCGGCCCCGCCGCTGATACAGCCGTGATCTTCAACACGCTGCTGTTCCTCATCGGCGGCTTCCTGGTCATGTGGATGGCGGCAGGCTTCGCCATGCTCGAAATGGGCCTGGTGCGCAAGAAGAACGCCTCCATGCAGGGTCTCAAGAACATCGCCCTTTATTCGGTCGGCGGTATCATGTTCTGGTTCACCGGCTACAACCTGATGTACACCGGCGTTGACGGCGGTTTCATGGGCTCCTTCGGCCCCTACGTCTTCCCGGGTCCCGGCATGGATGACGGCGCTGCCGGCTATTCGGTCGCCTCCGACTGGTTCTTCCAGATGGTATTCTGCGCCACCACCGCCTCGATCGTTTCGGGTACGGTTGCCGAGCGTATCAAGTTCTGGCCGTTCATCATCTTCACTGTCATCCTGACCGGTATTCTCTATCCGATCACGGGTTCCTGGCAGTGGGGTGGCGGCTGGCTCGCTGAAATGGGCTTCTCCGACTTCGCCGGTTCGACGCTGGTTCACTCGGTCGGCGGCTGGGCTGCTCTTGCCGGTGCCCTGGTTCTCGGTGCGCGTTCGGGCAAGTATTCGCCGGATGGCACGGTTAACCCGATGCCGGGTTCCAACATCCCGCTGGCTGTTCTGGGTACCTTCATCCTGTGGCTCGGCTGGTTCGGCTTCAACGGCGGTTCGCAGCTCGCACTTGGTACGATTGCGGATGCCGGTGATGTTTCGAAGATCTTCGTCAACACCAACCTGGCCGCTGCCGCCGGTGCCGTTGTTGCGATGATCCTGCTGCAGATCGTCTACAAGAAGGTCGACGTCACCATGGTCCTCAACGGCGCACTCGCCGGCCTGGTCTCGATCACGGCCGAGCCGCTGACGCCGTCCGTTCCTGCTGCGCTGTTCATCGGCGGTATCGGTGGCGTCATCGTCGTCGTCTTCGTCCCGTTGCTTGACAAGCTGAAGATCGACGACGTTGTCGGCGCGATCCCGGTTCACCTGCTGGCCGGTATCTGGGGTACCTTTATCGTTCCGCTTACCAATGACGGCACGAGCTTTGGTACGCAGATCGTTGGTATCGTCGCGATCGGTGTCTTCACCTTCGTCGCATCGCTGATCGTCTGGTTCATTCTCAAGGCCATCATGGGTATCCGTGTCTCGCCGGAGGAGGAAGCCGACGGTCTCGACAAGTCGGAAGTGGGCGTCGAAGCCTATCCGGAATTCATGTAGTTCCGCTGATCCCATAGGGTCCGCATCATGCGGACCGCACGAACCCGGGCCTTGTGGCCCGGGTTTTTTATTGCGCTGAAGCGGTGCTGTTTTCGATGGTTAAAGAGGCTTTAACCCATGGCTGCTAGCCTTGCCGGCGATGCCCCTTGTCCCGGCGTCTGTCGCGCCGGGACAAGGGCAGAACCGAATCAGAACTCAGTTTCAGGAACGGATGGACATGGCGGCACGAGCAGAGCGATACGGGGAAAAGA
This sequence comes from Martelella mediterranea, assembly GCA_003001975.1. Classification (GTDB taxonomy): domain Bacteria; phylum Pseudomonadota; class Alphaproteobacteria; order Rhizobiales; family Rhizobiaceae; genus Martelella; species Martelella mangrovi. Next base: position 96,570 of record PVUG01000003.1, on the reverse strand, counting down.
GCAGCGGAGAATTTTCCTTTACCGGATTTGTGCGGCGCTATGTTGCAGCCCTTTTCGGCTTTGCGCTGTTCGTTGCCCTGTGCCTGGCAATCGCTGCAATGGCGACGTGGAATGTCGACGACCCGAGCGGCTCGCACGCAACCGGACGACTGCCGACCAATATTCTCGGATATGCCGGCGCCAATTTTGCCGATCTCACGATGCAGTCATTCGGGCTGGCAAGCGTGTTCGCGCTGCTGCCGGTGCTGTCGTGGTCGCTGGCGCTGATGGCGGGCCGCCGGATCTATCGCAAGCCGTCGCGCTTCTTTGCCTGGGTCGGCGCCGCCCTTGTGACCGCTGCCGTGCTCGGCTGCTTTCCCGCACCGCCGACCTGGCCGCTGCCGAATGGCCTCGGCGGCGTTTCCGGCGATCTGATCCTGCGGTTTCCCGCGCTTTTCATCGGCCATTACCCCTCCGGCATGTCCGCACTGATCGTCGGCGCCATCTTCGTGGTGCCTGCCTTGTTCCTGCAGCTTTATGCCGCCGGCCTGATCGTTCGCCAGCCGCCGGTGATTGTGGAAAAGCCCGCTGCCCGTGAGTTCGATCATGATCCCGGCGCTCCGTCGGTCGCCGATCTTTCCGAAGAGCGTGACGGTTTCTTCTCATTTGCGCCGCTGCTCGGCCATCTGGCCCATTTCTGGTACATCACCCGCGCCCGTCTGAACCGTCTGTTTGCCCGAAAGGACAAGGACGACGACGACATGTTCGACGAGCCTTATGATTTCAACGAGGACAATTTCGAGCGGCTCGATGACGATGGTGCTCAAACCGGTCCGGCCTATCTGCGGCGCGGTGAACCGAGCCTGGTCGACCCGGAAGCCTGGCGTGAAGAAGGTTATGCCCCTGTCGATCCGCCGCCTTTTGATTATGACGACCGCGATAGCGGCTTCGATCCGGGATACGATGAAGACGACGACTATGACGACCTGCCGGACGGTGTCCTGAGCGCCGACTTCGATATGCCCGCAGGCCGGCAGAACGGCGCCGGGGCGGTGGACAGCCCCGCGGCCAATCGCACCACGATGTCGCGCGAACAACCGCGCGCACCCGTTGTGGCCGCGCCCGCGCCGCCGCCGCGCCCGGCCAGTGTCGAAACGGTGCGCCGCCCCATGCGCGACGCACAGCCGCATTCCGGTCATTTCGAGCTTCCCTCGCATGCGCTTCTGGCCGAGCCCAAGGGGCTTTCGCGCGACAAGGCGCTGTCCAAGGATGTTCTGGAAGAAAATGCCCGCACGCTCGAAAAGGTGCTGGCGGATTTCGGCGTCAAGGGCGAGATCATCCATGTCCGGCCCGGCCCCGTGGTCACGCTTTACGAACTGGAGCCGGCCCCCGGGATCAAATCTTCGCGCGTCATCGGCCTTGCCGACGATATCGCCCGGTCCATGGCCGCGATCTCGGCGCGTGTCGCCGTCATTCCTGGCCGCAATGCCATCGGTATCGAACTGCCGAACCCGCACCGCGAAACCGTGTTCCTGCGCGAGATCGTCGCCAGCCAGGATTTCCAGAACTCCAAGGCCAAGCTTGCCATGGCGCTCGGCAAGACCATCGGCGGCGAAAGCGTCACCGTCGATCTTGCCAAGATGCCGCACCTGCTGATCGCGGGCACCACCGGTTCCGGTAAATCGGTTGCCGTCAACACCATGATCCTGTCGCTGCTTTACCGGCTTTCGCCGGAACAGTGCCGGCTGATCATGATCGACCCGAAAATGCTCGAACTTTCCGTTTATGACGGCATCCCGCATCTCCTGTCGCCGGTGGTGACCGACCCGAAAAAGGCGGTCGTCGCGCTGAAATGGACCGTGCGCGAGATGGAAGAGCGCTACAAGAACATGGCCAAGCTCGGCGTGCGCAATATTGACGGCTTCAACAGCCGCGTGCGTCAGGCGGCGGAAAAGGGCGAGATCCTGTCGCGCACCGTGCAGACCGGGTTCGACCGCGAAACCGGCGAGGCGATCTACGAGACGGAAGAATTCAATCTGGAGCCGATGCCCTATATCGTCGTGATCATCGACGAGATGGCCGATCTGATGATGGTGGCCGGCAAGGATATCGAAGGCGCCGTCCAGCGTCTGGCGCAGATGGCGCGTGCGGCCGGCATACATGTGATCATGGCGACCCAGCGTCCCTCGGTCGATGTCATTACCGGCACGATCAAGGCGAACTTCCCGACCCGCATTTCCTTCCAGGTGACGTCCAAGATCGACAGCCGCACCATTCTGGGCGAGCAGGGCGCCGAACAGCTGCTCGGCCAGGGCGATATGCTGCATATGGCCGGCGGCGGACGTATTCAGCGCGTTCACGGACCGTTCGTTTCCGACCCGGAAGTCGAGGAAATCGTCGCCTATCTGAAGACCCAGGGTACGCCCGATTATCTCGACGCGATCACGGCGGATGATGATGAGGATATGGTCGATTCCGACGGCGGCAGCACCTCCAACCTGTCCAAGTCGGATGACCCGTATGATCAGGCCGTGGCGATTGTGCTGCGCGACGGCAAGGCTTCGACGTCATACGTCCAGCGCCGGCTCGGCATCGGCTATAACCGCGCGGCCAGCCTGATCGAGCGGATGGAGGACGAAGGCGTCATCGGTCCGGCGAACCATGCAGGAAAACGCGAAATTCTGGTGCCCACGGAGCGCGATATCATTGAAGGGAGCAATTGACGCCCCATCTTTGTCTGCACGCACATTCCGGCGGACCTGCCCAGAAAAAGCCGTCTTGGCCGGGCAGGGAGCCTCTATCAGAGTTTCAGGATGTTGACACATGAATGACCGCAACGTGACCACGACCCTTCGCACCAACCGGTCGCGCCGGCTTTTTCTGGGCGGGATTGCCGCAGGGACGGCGCTGTTGATTACAGGGGCCGCGCTGGCGCAGACCGCGCCGTCATCCGGCGATGTGCCGCTGCCGACCAAAAGGGATGGCGCCCAGCAGGTGGCGCAGGTTGCCGCGGCCCCGTCCGACGTTGCCCAGAAGATCGCCAATCATTTTTCCTCGGTCAAATCGATGACCGGCGAGTTCATGCAGTTCGGCCCGCGCGGCGATCAGACCGGGGGTAAATTCTACCTCGAACGGCCAGGCAAGCTGCGCTTCGATTACGACGCGCCATCGACGCTGAAGGTGATCGCGGATGGCCGCAATGTCGCCGTCGGCAATGGCGACCTCGATACCTGGAATTTCTATCCGCTGTCGCGCACGCCGCTCAGCCTTCTGCTGGCGGACCGGATCGACCTGCAGAACCGCATGGTGCGCGATGTGCGCCAGCAGAGCGGGCTGACCGTCATCGTGCTTGGCGACAAGTCGGTGTTCGGCGATCAGGTGATCACGCTGATGTTCGATTCCAGCACGTTCGAGCTGCGCCAGTGGACGATTACGGACGCCCAGGGCAAGGATACCACCGTGATCCTGTCCAATGTCCGCACCGGCGTGAAATTCGGCCGTTCCGTTTTCCGCATTCCCTACGACCAGATCATGGCCAGCCCCGGCAGCAGCGACTGACGGCCTTCCGGTCAGCTTGAGAATCGCCTATTGCTGATGCCGCTTGAGCAAAGGCAGGAAAGGCGTGGATTTGGAACTGAAGCTTACCACCTGGAATATCAACTCGGTGCGCCTGCGCCTGCCGATCGTCTCGCAGTTTCTTGAGGAGCACGCGCCGGACGTTCTGTGTCTTCAGGAAATCAAGTGCCTGAACGACCAGTTCCCCTACAAGCCGCTGCGCGCGCTTGGCTACGAGCACATCGCGGTCCATGGGCAGAAGGGTTATCACGGTGTGGCGATCGTCTCGCGCCTGCCGCTGGGTGAGGGATTTTCGACCGATTACTGTGCCATGGGCGATACCCGCCATATCGCCGCCGTGATCGATGTCGGCGGCCGCAAGATCCGTCTGCATAATTTCTATGTGCCGGCCGGGGGTGACGAACCGAATCCCGATGTTAACCCGAAGTTCCGCCACAAGCTTGATTTCATGGAAGAGATGAAGGCGCTGAAGGCGGATGCCGGCGATGGCGTCAGTTCAATTCTGGTGGGCGATCTCAACATCGCGCCGATGGAACATGATGTCTGGTCGCACAAGCAGCTGCTGAAGGTGGTCAGCCACACGCCGGTGGAAACCGAAGGCATGAAGGACCTGATTGCCGCGGGCGGCTGGACCGACCTGATGCGCCATGTCACGCCGGCGGAGGAAAAGCTCTACACCTGGTGGAGCTACCGCGCCAAGGACTGGAAGGCGGCCAATCGCGGCCGCAGGCTCGACCACATCTGGTCTTCGGCCGATCTTGTCCCGGCGTTCAAGCGGTTCGAAATCCTCACCGATGCGCGTGGCTGGGAAAAGCCGTCCGACCACGTGCCGGTAACCGGCTATTTCGCGCTCTGACCATTTTCTGCGCCGGGCGGCATCGCCCTGACCGCACCCAACAGCAGAATCCCGAGCACCGTGGCATTCAGGATGTGCCAGAGGAAATGCGTGCCGAGCCCACCCGTCATCACGCATGAGGCCTGATCGAGGCTTCGAAATGTCAGCGACATGATGAAGATGGCCGTAGCACCGGCGAAATAGCGCCATACCGGATGGTCGCGAAAAGCGGCAATTGCCGAGGCCAGCGCCATGGCGATCAGCGCGGGAGCATATTGCAGCGAGCCGTTGAGCGGTGCGCCGTCGCGGCTCGTCAGACCGACGAGATAGACCACGGCAACAAAGCCGAACAGCGTGGCGACCATGTAGCCGATGATGTCGAAGGTCTTGCCGCCTGTCACGCGGATGAAGATCAGCAGGATATAGGCAAAGAAGAACAGCCAGATCGGAATGACATCCGCCGCGCCGGAAAGGGGCGTTGCCAGCGTGTGGAACAGGAAGGAGCCGACGCCGATGGCGGCGACCAGCGCGATCACGGTCAGCTCGATTGCGGAACGTTCCGGCCTGCGCCATGCCGCCGGCCAGGCAATCAGGGCGGCGATGATGAAGGCAAGATTGGTCAGCGCATTGACCGGCTCGTTCCAGAAACCGGTGGCAGTGCGTTCGCAATAGAGGTCTACGAAATTGTCCATCTCTCAGTAGGCTTTCATGTCCCACATCTGTTTGAGCGACTGCCGGTAGTTCGGGAACTCGAATTCGTAGCCGAGCTTTCTCAGCTTGGCATTGCTGACCCGCTTGTTTTCGCCCCAGAACGAGCGCGCCATCGGCGAAAGGTCGGCATCCTCGAATGCGACGGCCGGCGGCGGTTCGATACCCATCAGTCGGGCGGCTTCCTCGATCACATCCTGCGGCGGCGAGGGCTCGTTGTCGGTCACGTTGAAAATACCGCCGAAACCGTGCTCGGCGAGGAAGGCCGTGGCATAACCGATATCCTCGACCCGGATGCGGTTGAAGACCTGGTTTTCCTTGATCACGCGTTTCTGGGTGCCATCCATCAGTTTGCGGAAAGCATTGCGGCCGGGGCCGTAAATGCCCGAAAGGCGCAGGATCGCTACGGGAATGCCATGCTTTTCGCCGGTTTCCAGCCATTGCTGCTCGGCCTCGAGACGGCGTTTGGAACGTTCGGATGTCGGCCGGCATTCCGACGTTTCGTCCACCCATGCGCCGTCATGATCACCATAGACGCCGACGGTGGAGAGGTAGCAGACCCATTGCAGCGACGGTAATTCGTAATGCACCGCCTTGCGCGCGATCCTGAGAAGCGGATCGCCATCCTCACCCGGCGGAATCGACTGCACGATGTGGGTCGCCGAGCGCAGCTTGTGGGCAAGCGAACGGTCGATGGTCTGGCCGTCGAAGATGAAGGTCTCGATGCCGCATGCGCCAAGGGCTGCGGCATTTTCTGCCGAACGCGTGGTGCCGGCGACATGTCCGCAGTCCGGCGCCAGCGCCGAACCGATCGTCCGCCCGGAATATCCCGCGCCGAAAACAATCAGATGCATAGCATTTCCTCCTCGCGTTGCCATTCACGGCGAACATCTTCATCTGTGTCACGGGGACGCGCTCTTGCCAATGCCGCAAATTCCGCCTGTGGCAGCAGGCGCGCCAGCGCCCAGACCGCCATGGCGCGAACCTCGGGGCTTTCGTCATCGGCGAGCACGCGACACTGGTCAGCCAGAAAACCGTGTCCGCTGTTTCCCGCGGCGATCAGACAGTTACGAACAAACCGGTTGCGCCCGATCCGCTTGATCGGCGAGCCGGTGAAGAATTTCCGGAACGCGGCGTCGTCAAAGCCCAAGAACATGGAAAGCTCCGGCGCCTTCAGGTCGTCGCGGGCAGCAAGCTTCATCTCCGATGCGCTTTGGGCGAACTTGTTCCAGGGGCAGGCCGCGAGACAATCATCGCAGCCATAGATGCGGTTGCCCATCGCTTCGCGGAACTCTTCGGGGATGACACCGTGATGCTCGATGGTAAGATAGGAAATGCAGCGCCGGGCATCGAGTTTGTAGGGCGCGGGAAATGCCGCGGTCGGGCAGGCGTCGAGACAGGCCCGGCAGGAGCCGCAGAAGTCCTTTTCCGCCCGGTCGGGCTCCAGTTCCTCGGTGGTGAAGATCGAGCCGAGAAACAGCCAAGAGCCAAATTCCCGGCTGACCAGATTGGTGTGCTTGCCCTGCCAACCGATGCCGGCCTTGGCGGCAATCGGCTTTTCCATCACCGGGGCGGTGTCGACAAACACTTTCACGTCCGCACCGGAGCGAGCGGCGAACCGGCCGGCCATCTGCTTCAGCTTGCCCTTGATGACATCGTGATAGTCGCGGTTGCGGGCATAAACGGAGATATTGGCGCGGTCGGGCTGTTTGAGAAGCGGGCGCGGGTCCTCCTCCGGCCCGTAATTCATCGCCAGCATGATGACGGAGCGCGCATCTGGCCAGAGTTTTAGCGGCGAGGAGCGCCGTTCCAGCGTTTCCGCCATCCATTTCATCTGGCCGTAATAGCCTTTGGCGACGAATTCGCCGAGTGCGGCGGCGGCTTCCGGCATGTCTTCGGCGCGCGCAATCCTGCAGGCGTCGAAGCCGATTGCCTTCGCCTCCGCCTGCACAAAGCGTTTCAGTTTTTCCCGGCGTTCAGCCATTGATCCACCGCTCGGTTGCGCCGCTTCTCCTGAAGGTGGCGTCTTGCGGCTCAAAAATCCAGATCGGCGTAGTGGGAAACCGGCACAACGCCGCGCACGCGGTCTGCCAGAAGCGTGCGGAAGGCCGGGCGCGACTTCAGCCGCTGGTACCATTCCTTGGCGGCGGGAACCTCGTCCCAGTTGATTTCGCCCAGATAATCGAGCACGGAAATCGCACCGCCGGCGGAAAGGTCGGCATAGCTCATGCGCTTGCCTGCAAGCCAGCCCCGGTTTCCCGCAAGCCAGGCCAGATATTTCATATGCTGGCGGATATTGGCGCGGGCCGCACGCAAAACCCGCGAATCCGGTGCGCCGCCGCCGCGTTCGCTGCTCATCTGCAGTTTGTAGACGCGCTCCCGGCAAAGCGGATAGGTGACATCCTGTTCAAGCTTGAGCAGGAACCACTCGGTCAGCCGGCGGATTTCGGCGCGCTGGAACGGTTCTTCGGCCAGAAGCCGGCGCTCGCGCTGCAAGACCCCGTGGGTCTCGTCCATGAATTCGGCGATCACAAACGGGCCACAAAGCGCGCGCATGTTGTCATCGACATAAACCGGCAGCGTGCCCGCCGGGTTTGCAGTCAGAAAGGCCTTGCGCTTTTCCCAGGGGCGTTCCTCGATCAGGTCGATCTCGAAGGCATATTCGCCGATGACGAGACGAATGAATCGCGAGGCGGCGGACATGGGATGATGGTAGAGCGTAGACATCTGGCTTTCGTCGCTTGGAGCATGAGCACAGTCACGGCCCGTTCCCGTTATCAATACGGAGCAGGGGCTGTGAGTGGCCGGTCAAGTCGTTCGGGTTCAACGTCTTCATTCTATCGCCGAAGGATTAACGATGGGTGACCGGCCTGCGCGCTAGGTTGTGCCTCCGCCGGGGCTGATCACGCCAAGAGCCAGAAGCACGAGCAGGGCGCCGCCCAGAAGCAGCCGGTAATAGACGAAGGGCATGTAGTTGCGGGTGGAAACCAGCCGCAGGAAGAAAATGATCACCGCGTAACCGACGACGAAGGCAATCAGGGTTGCAAGTGCGGTTGCGCCCCAGCCGACCGGATTGTCCTCGCCGATGCTTTTGAACAGCTGGTAGAAGCCCGACCCGAAGACCGCCGGCACGGCCAGCAGAAACGAATAGCGCGCCGCCGCCTCGCGGGTGTAGCCGAGCAGCAAACCGGCGCTGATAGTGCCGCCCGAACGCGAAACGCCGGGAATCAGCGCCATCGCCTGGGCAAGCCCGTAAAGAATGCCGTCGCGCCAGCCGAGCTTGTCGAGCGTGACCTTCTTGGCGCCGACCTTGTCGGCATAGCCCATGATCAGGCCGAAGACGATCAGCATGGTCGCGGTGATATAGAGATTGCGCAGCGAATGCTCGATCTGGTCCTTGAAGAGCAGGCCGAGAACCACGATCGGAACGGAACCGACGATGATCAGCCAGCCCATGCGCACATCCGCTTCCGCGTGCCGGCCCGGATAGTCGCCGAATTTCAGATTTTTGGCGAGCCAGGCGCTGGCGATGCGCATAATGTCGGACCAGAAATAGACGAGAACGGCGGTTTCCGTGCCGATCTGGGTGATCGCGGTGAAGGCTGCGCCCGGATCGGCGCCGGACGGCAGAAACTCACCCGCAATGCGCAGATGCGCACTCGAGGAAATCGGCAGGAATTCTGTCAGCCCCTGCAACAGGCCGAGAAAGGCGGCTTCGATCCAACCGATATCCATGCGCTCAAATATCCCTGATCTTTCAAAACGAAACGTGAAATATGACCTGAAAAAAAAACAAAAGTCCGGCGTTGGCGCAATCACCCTATATGACCACGCGACCGCCTTTTCTTAGTAGAGGAACATGGAACGATTTGGAAGTGCGGCACGGGGAGGGGCGCCGGCGGCCTTGCCCTCACCTCAGCATGATTGGCGATATTGCCTTTTTCTGTTTCGAGGCCTTCCGTGTTCATCTTTCGGTAACCATGTTCTTTGAAGATCGCGCGCGAAGGAGAATTGCCGATGTTCAGGTTCCGTCCGCTGCATGCCGCCCGTGTTGTCTTTGCGCTTGTCGCCTTCGTGCTCGCTTTTGCGGCAGGCGCCGGCCTTTCCGGTGTCGCCAATGCCTATGACCGCGGCCAGGTCGACCGCCAGTTCCAGAACTGGCTCGGTTCCGATATGCGCAGCGCTGCCTTGCGGTCGGGCGTTTCGGCAAACGTCTATGACCGCGTAACGCGAGGACTCACCATCAACTGGTCGCTGCCCGATCTGGTGCCGCCGGGGACCAAGCCGCCGCAGAAACGCAGACAGACCCAGCCGGAATTTTCCGAACCCGGACCTTATTTTTCCGAGAACAATCTGAACTATCTCGCCGTCAGGGGCCGCAAGCTCTACAACCAGTACAAGCCGGTTCTGGACCAGATTGAAGCGCGCTACGGCGTGCCGGGGCGCATCGTGCTGGCGATCTGGGGCCGTGAGATGGGCTATGGCGCGGCTGAGGAGAAATACGATATTCTGCAGGTGCTCGGCACCAAGGCATTCATGACCGGTTCGCGCCAGGAGATGTTCCAGCGCGAATTAATCGCCGCGCTGCAGATCATCCAGAGCGGGGCCGCCCCCCTCGACAAACGCAAGGCATCATGGGCGGGAGCCTTCGGCCAGCCGCAGCTGATGCCGACGAATTTCCTGAACTATGCCGTCGATTTTGATGGTGACGGCGTTATCGACGTCTGGGATTCGGTGCCGGATTCGCTGGCGACGATTGCCAAGCATCTGGCAAGCGACGGCTGGGAGCGTGGCCGCGACTGGGGCTATGAAGCCGTGATTCCCGACAACGTATCCTGCGCCCAGGAAGGGCCGGACAATGCGCGCGCCATTTCGGCCTGGGTGAAACAGGGCATTGCCCGCGTTCAGGGCAAGAGCTTTCCGGCAGACGAATTGCGCAAGCCCGGCATGATGCTGGTGCCGCAGGGGCGCTACGGGCCGGAATTCATCGTCACGCCGAATTTCTATGTGCTGAAGAAATACAACAATTCCGACCTCTACGCGCTGTTTGTCGGCAATCTTGCCGACCGTATCCAGTATGGCATGGGGCCGTTCGTCCAGCCATGGCAGAGGACCGGCACGCTGTTGCGTTCCGATGTCGCCGCCATGCAGCGCAAGCTGATGGGCATGGGCTACGACACCGGCGGCGCGGATGGCCTCGTCGGCTACAAGACCCGCCGCTCCATCGGCGACTGGCAGATGCGCAACCGCGTCCAGCAAACCTGCTGGCCCACGCCGACCCTCAAGAACGAATTGCTGCGGTAGTCGCGGGGGGCGTGCTGAAGCAGACCACTTGGGTAGCCGCATAGTCCCTTTCGGGGCATCTCCGCCTTGAGGGGACGGCTATCGCGGATGGCCTTGGATCTCGCTCCATATACTCTCTCCCGCCTGCGGGAGAGATGCCCCGAAAGGGGCAGTGAGGGTGAAGCAGCGTTTCTATTCGTGAGGGCGTCCGCGAGGGTACTCTCCCCCCTCACTGTCGCTGTCGCGACATCTCTCCCCTCCGGGGCGAGAAGACTTGGGGGCTATGCGGAAAAGCCATCTGCTATAGCTCTGCTCTCTGAGGGGAGAATGATGGCTGCGAGCTTCTTGGAATAACACTTTCGCAGAAACGGACTGTCGCTCATGGGCTCATTCATACGCGCCGCCACGCCACACCATCAGTGATGCTGATGGTGCATGTGGTAGGGGCGGTTGAAGACCTCGTCGCGCGGCGGGATGGCCTGCCGTTCGATCATGCGCCGGACTTCCGGGCGTCCCTCTCCGCGATGCAAAGCGCGGATGCGGTCGAGGTTTTCGGCATCGGCCACGGTGCGGCGCTGGTTGTGGCGGACATAATCCACCCATGTTGGCGCATGATAGGTCTCGATCCACACTTCAGGGTCGGCGATATCGCGCATCAGCGCCCATTTGCGCGCACCGTCCCGTTTGCGGATACGCCGCCGTTCGACCATCAGCCGCAGGAATTCCTGCGTATCGTCCGGGCTGATGATGAAGCGGGTTTCGACAACGACGGGACCGCTGCGCGCCAGAAGGTCGAGCCTCGGCTCGGGCATCTGGAACCGGTTCAGCGGGTCGAGATTGAGGCTTTCGAGCGCTGGCATCTTGAGAACAAGACCGATCGATGCACCGATTGCCATGACGGCGGCGGCGGCCAGAAAAGCAGCCGTGATCGACTGGTTTTCCGCAACCTGCCCCCATATCCAGCTGCCCAGCGCCATGCCGCCGAAGGAGGCGGTCTGGTAAAGCGACAGCGCGCGGCCGACAACCCAGCGCGGCGTCGTCAATTGCACGACGGTGTTGAATAGCGACAGCGCCAGCACCCAGCAGGCGCCGGCAAACAGCAGCGCAAGACAATCGATCATCAATGACGTCGAAACGCCGATCACCACCGCGCTTGCCGCAAAAAGGAGGAAGGAAAGCCTGACGATCGTTTCGTTGGAAAGCCGGGCGCGCGCATGCGAATTGGCAAAGGCGCCGCCGATGGCGCCGATGCCGAAAGCGCCGAGCATGATGCCGAAGGTCTGCGGGCCGCCGACGATCACGTCGCGCGCCACGATCGGCAGCAGCGCCAGCACCGAAACCGAAGCGAGACCGAAGACGAACGCGCGCAGGATGACCTTCAGGATGTTCGGCGACATCGCGACATAGCGCAGGCCAGCCCCGATTGCGGTGGTCATTTTTTCGCGCGGCAGCGGGCTTTCCGGGCGGCGGAATTTCCAGCGGTAGATCACCGTCAGAAGACCGAGATAGCTGAAGGCGTTGACCGTGAAGGCCGCCGCCCCGCCGCCAACGGCAACGATGGTGCCGCCGACGGCGGGGCCGAGGCTGCGGGTGATGTTGAAGCCGACGGAATTCAGCGTGACGGCGCCGGGAAGATCGGAACGCGGCACCATATCGCCGACGGATGCCTGCCAGGACGGGTTGTTCATCGCATTGCCGCAGCCGATGAGAAAGGTGAAGGCCAGAAGCAGCCACGGCGTGATCAGGCCGGTGAAGGTGGCGACAGCCAGAAGCACGGAGACCGTGAACATGAAGAGTTGGGCAGAGAGAATCACCCGCCTGCGGTCAAAACCATCGGCAATGGCGCCGGCGACCAGAGCAAACAGCATCACCGGCAGCGTGGTCGAGGACTGGACCAGCGCCACCATGCTTTCCGATCCCGAGATCGAGGTCATCATCCATGCCGCGCCGACATTCTGGATCATGCTGCCGAGATTGGACGCGACGGAGGCCAGCCAGATATTGCGGAATGTGGGATGCGCGAAAGGGGTGAAAAGCGATTTCGGATCGGGCGCGGGCTGCATGAACTGTTCTCTGTCCTGATCTGCCGGGTTTATGCCGGTGCGAATCCGGCAGCACATGACATTATAGGGCGTTGTTTAGCCTCTTGCCTATATGCGCTGCACCGTGCGTGGTCGCTATCACTGGCGATAAAACTTGCAATTTGAATGACGAGGGCGTATTTAAAGCTCAAATTCTTGATCGTCAGATGAAGAGTGGGACCTCGCGGACCCGCTCTTTTTTATTTGGCGCGGGAGGCGGTGGTGACCGCCTGGAGCAACCTTTTGGCAGATTTGAAACAGATGGCGGACAAAGAAAGAGAAGAACGGCTGATCGTGGAAACGGGCGTCGACAAGCGGATTGCCGACATGATCGAGCCTGTTCTGGAAGATATCGGCTTCAAGCTGGTGCGTGTCAGGCTTTCGGGACAGAACGGGCTGACGCTGCAGATCATGGCCGAGCGTTTCGACGGCACCATGACGGTGGAGGATTGCGAGGAGGTCTCGCAGGCCATCTCGCCGGTGCTGGATGTCGAAGATCCGATCGACCGGGCCTACCACCTGGAGGTTTCCTCGCCGGGGATCGACCGGCCGATGGTGCGCAAGTCCGATTTCTATCGCTGGAAGGGTCATCTCCTGAAATGCGAGACTTCGGTGCTCGTCAATGAGCGCAAGCGCTTCCGCGGCCGGATCATCGAGGCCGATGTCGATGGCTTCACGCTTTTGCGCGACGGCGTTGCCTATGGCGAACCGTCCGAAGTGACCATTCCGTTTTCGGCGCTTTCGGACGCAAAGCTGATTCTGACGGACGAACTCATTCGCGAGGCGCTGAGGGCCGACAAGCTGGCCAAGCAGAAGGCGGCCAATGAAAATGACGACGACGAAGACGTCGCCGACAGCGAAGACAACTGATGAGCGCCGGACCCGGCTGACGGGCGGCATTCGATTTTAGGATATTCACGGAACCGGTGCGGTTCCGGTGGCAAGGACGGAGACCAGGAAAATGGCAGTAAGTGCGAACCGGCTTGAACTGTTGCAGATTGCCGATGCGGTGGCGCGTGAAAAATCCATCGATCGCGAGATCGTTCTCACCGCCATGGCCGACGCCATTCAGAAGGCGGCCAAGTCGCGTTACGGATCGGAAACCAATATCCGCGCCGACATTAATCCCAAGACCGGCGAAATCCACCTGCAGCGCCTGCTCGAAGTGGTCGAAGAGGCCGAGGACTACAGCACCCAGATCCCGCTGGCGCTGGCGCTCGACCGCAACCCGGAAGCCAAGCTCGGTGATTTCATCGCCGATCCGCTGCCGCCGATGGATTTCGGCCGTATTGCCGCCCAGTCCGCCAAGCAGGTGATCGTGCAGAAGGTGCGTGAAGCCGAGCGCGACCGCCAGTTCGATGAATACAAGGACCGCATCGGCGAGATCGTCAACGGCACGGTCAAGCGCGTCGAATACGGCAATGTCATCGTCGATCTCGGCCGTGGCGAGGCGATCATCCGCCGCGACGAGATGATCCCGCGCGAAGTGCCGCGCTATGGCGACCGCATCCGCGCCTATGTCTACGATGTCCGCCGCGAACAGCGCGGGCCGCAGATTTTCCTGTCGCGCACCCATCCGCAGTTCATGGTCAAGCTGTTCACCATGGAAGTGCCGGAAATCTACGACGGCATCATCACCATCAAGTCGGTTGCCCGTGATCCGGGCTCGCGCGCCAAGATCGCGGTGATCTCGTCCGATTCGTCGATCGATCCGGTCGGCGCCTGTGTCGGTATGCGCGGTTCCCGCGTTCAGGCCGTTGTCGGCGAGCTTCAGGGCGAGAAGATCGACATCATTCCGTGGTCGGAAGATCCGGCGTCGTTCATCGTCAATGCGCTGCAGCCGGCCGAAGTGGCCAAGGTGGTGCTGGACGAGGACGCCGAGCGTATCGACGTCGTCGTGCCGGACGACCAGCTTTCGCTGGCGATCGGCCGTCGCGGCCAGAATGTCCGTCTCGCATCGCAGCTCACCGGCTGGGACATCGACATCATGACGGAAAACGAGGAATCGGAACGCCGTCAGAAGGAATTCAACGAACGGTCGCAGCTGTTCATGGATGCGCTCGACGTCGACGAAATGGTTGGTCAGGTTCTGGCCTCCGAGGGCTTTGCGGCCATCGAGGAACTGGCCTATGTCGAGCTTGAGGAAATAGCCGCCATCGAAGGCTTCGATGAAGAGACGGCCGAAGAAATCCAGATGCGCGCCAAGGAATTCCTGGAACGCCAGGAAGCCGAGCTTGACGAGAAGCGCCGCACACTGGGCGTTTCCGACGACCTGCGCCAGATCGACGGCATGACGCTTGCGATGATGGTGGCTCTCGGCGAGGACGACATCAAGACCATGGAAGACTTCGCCGGTTGCGCTGCCGACGACCTCGTCGGCTGGACCGAGCGTCAGAACGGTCAGACCAAGCGTTTCGAGGGGACCCTGTCCGGTTTCGACCTGTCGCGGGTCGAGGCTGAAAACATGGTCGTTCAGGCCCGTCTTGCTGTCGGCTGGATCACCGAGGAAGACCTCGTGGTTGCCGAAGAGGTGAGCGAAGATGAGGAGGGTGTTGCCGAAGAGGACGCCGGTGAAGAGGCCGTGTCTTCCGATGATGAAGGCAATACGAGCGCGTAAGGCCCTGTGAGCACACCCCGCAAAGTGGCTGAAGAGGCGGCGATGAACGCGCGCACCTGCATCGTGACCCGCAATACCGGCGGGCCGGACGATCTGATCCGCTTCGTCGCCGGCCCTGACGGCCAGGTCGTTCCCGATCTCAAACGGGAACTGCCGGGCCGGGGCTGCTGGGTGACGGCGGAACGCTGGGCTGTCGACAAGGCCGTGTCGAAAAATCTGTTTTCCCGGGCGCTGAAACAGAAGGTGGAAGCCCCGGCAGATCTCGGCGACATGGTTGATGTGTTGCTGGCGCGTAATCTTGCGGGTATGATCAACATGGCCCGCAAGGCGGGTGAATTCGTCGCCGGTTCGGCCAAGGTCGATCTTGCGGTGAGAAGTGGTGCGGCGCTTGCCGTATTCCATGCCGCCGATGCTGCGCCCGATGGCAGGCGCAAGCTTGACCAGGCCCGCAAGGCCTTCTGTCTGCAGATGGAGACCGACGGGCCGATTCCGGCACTTGCCCCTTTCGGGGCTGCGGAAATCGACACTCTTTTGCATGAGAATGCGTTTAAACATGCCGCGGCGCTTGCGGGAAAGGCCGGAGAGGGTGTAGTGAAGCGCGCGATGATGCTTCAAAGGTACCGGGCCGCTCCCGGAACTGAAGGAAAAGCCGCGATGACGAACAAATGACGACGTCACGGAATTTGGCCGTGCGCCAGAGCATGAATTTCAAGGCGGGAATTGCGTCTGTCTAGATGACGGCGGTTCCCGCGCCAAGGAACGGGAACCGAATGACGGACAGTAAAGACGACAAGACATCCAACGATACCGGCAAGAAGACACTGAAGCTCAAGCCGTCGGGTGTCAGCCAGGGTACCGTGCGCCAGGATATGGGCCGCGGTCGCACTAAGGCGGTCGTGGTGGAAACACGCAAGCGCCGGCTGCACAAGCCGAGCGAGGAAACAAGCTCGACAGCCAAGCCGGCCCCCGCAGCAGCGCCGCGCAATCCGGCGCCGGCAAAGCCGCAGGCAGCCGAAAGCCAGACGCGTCGCGCCGACGATGCCAGCCGGCAGCAGCGCCAGCCCAAGGGACAGCCTTCGCGTCCCGGCGGCCAGAACCGCCAGCGCGGCGGGCAGCAGCCCGACCGCGGCAACGGCGGCCAGGGGCGCCAGCGCGGCAATGTTCTGCACGATCTTTCCCAGGGCGAAATGGATGCCCGTCGCCGTGCACTGGTGATGGCACAGCAGCGCGAGGTCGAAGAGGCCGAACGCCGCAAGCGCGAAGAGGAAGAACGCCGCCAGGCCGAAGAGGCCGCCAAGCGCGAAGCCGAGGAACAGGCAAAGCGCGACGCCGAGGAAGCCAAGAAACAGGCAGCCCTGGACGCGGCCAAGGAAAAGGAAGAAGCGGCGGAAACGCCGGCAGCCGCGGAAGCGCCTGCCGCAGCCGACCTGCCGCCCGGCGAAGACGCCAAGCCGAGCCGTGCCGCACCGCGCCACCGCCCGCAGGCGCGCACCGAAACCGACGACGAGGGCGATGCCGGTCGTGGACGCAAACCGCGCCGCGAAACGGAAGAAGCCGGTGCACCCGCACGCGGCAAGACGCTTCGCCCCGAAACGCCGGCCAACAAGCCTGCATCCCGTCCCAAGGGCACGGGCGAGCGCCGCCGTGGCAAGCTGACGGTTACCGCCGTCACCGGTGACGACGATGGTGGCAACCAGCGCGGCCGTTCGCTTTCGGCCATGCGCCGCCGTCAGGAAAAGATGCGCCGCGCCCAGACGCAGGAGCCGCGTGAAAAGGTTCTGCGCGAGGTCGTTCTGCCGGAAACCATCACCATTCAGGAACTGTCGCAGCGTATGTCCGAACGGGCCGTTGACGTCATCAAGTACCTGATGAAGGAAGGGCAGATGATGAAGCCCGGCGACGTGATCGATGCCGATCTCGCCGAGCTGATCGCCACGGAATTCGGCCATACCGTCAAGCGCGTTGCCGAATCGGATGTCGAGGAAGGCATTTTCGACGTTTCCGATGATGAGGCCGATCTGGAGCCGCGTGCGCCGGTCGTGACCATTATGGGCCACGTCGACCACGGCAAGACTTCGCTGCTCGATGCCATCCGGCATGCCAACGTCGTTTCCGGCGAGGCCGGCGGCATTACCCAGCATATCGGTGCCTATCAGGTCGAGCAGGACGGTCAGAAGATCACCTTCATCGATACTCCCGGCCACGCCGCCTTTACCGCGATGCGTGCCCGTGGTGCCGAAGTGACGGATATAGCCATTCTGGTGGTTGCTGCTGACGACAGCGTCATGCCGCAGACGATTGAATCCATCAATCACGCCAAGGCGGCCGGTGTTCCGATCATCGTTGCCATCAACAAGATCGACAAGCCGGCGGCTGATGCCCAGAAGGTGCGTACCGAACTGCTTCAGCATGAAGTGTTCGTCGAAACCATGGGCGGCGAGGTGCTGGAAGTCGAAGTTTCGGCCAAGACCGGTCAGAACCTCGACAAGCTTCTGGAAGCAATTCTGCTGCAGTCGGAAATCCTTGACCTCAAGGCCAATCCCGACCGTACGGCCGAAGGGGTCGTCATCGAAGCCCAGCTCGACCGTGGCCGTGGTTCGGTCGCGACCGTTCTGGTGCAGAAGGGCACGCTGAAGCCGGGGCAGGTTCTTGTTGCCGGTGACCAGTGGGGCCGTGTGCGCGCGCTGATCGACGATCACGGCGAACATGTGAAGGAAGCCGGGCCGTCTATGCCGGTCGAAATTCTCGGTCTCGGCGGCACGCCGTCAGCCGGCGATCGCTTTGCCGTCGTTGAAAACGAGGCAAAGGCCCGTGAGGTTTCCGAGTATCGCCAGCGGCTTGCCCGCGACAAGGCGGCGGCTCGCCAGTCCGGTTCGCGCGGTTCGCTCGAACAGATGATGAGCCAGCTGCAGGATACCGGCCTCAAGGAATTCCCGCTTTTGATCAAGGGCGACGTGCAGGGCTCGGTTGAAGCCATCAATGCCGCGCTTGAGAAACTGGGAACCGACGAAGTGCGTGCCCGTGTCGTTCATGCGGCAGCCGGCGGTATCACCGAATCGGATATTTCGCTGGCGGAAGCCTCCGATGCGGCAATCATCGGCTTCAACGTCCGTGCCAACGCACAGGCCCGCCGGGCCGCCGAACAGGCCGGTATCGAAATCCGCTACTACAACATCATCTACGATCTGGTGGACGATGTGAAAGCCGCGATGTCGGGTCTTCTGTCGCCGGAACGGCGCGAGACCTTCCTTGGCAATGCCGAGATCCTCGAGGTCTTCAACATTACCAAGGTCGGCAAGGTTGCAGGTTGCCGGGTTACCGAAGGCAAGATGGAACGTGGCGCCGGTGTTCGCCTCATCCGCGACAACGTGGTTATCCACGAAGGCAAGCTGAAAACGCTGAAGCGCTTCAAGGATGAAGTTTCCGAAGTGCCGGGCGGCCAGGAATGCGGCATGGCCTTCGAGAACTACGAAGATATTCGCGCAGGCGATATCATTGAGGCCTTCCGCGTCGAGCACATCACCCGCTCGCTCTGATTTTGGAGCAACGAGCACAGAATTGAGGAAACCGGCTTCGGCCGGTTTTTTCATGCGTGGACAAGGGATGCTACACCCTCATTCGTCATGCTCGGGCCTGTCCCGAGCATCTAAGCACGTCTCCCCGCGACAGACGTTTCGGATGGAAAGACGGAAACGTTCAATCCGGTGTAAAACAGAAGCTCCGCACATGCGGCAACGGGGTTAGATCCTCGGTACAAGACCGAGGATGACGTCCGTAGAGTGGATAGGTCTGGCGGCAGTCTGAACCGGCTTCGGCCGGTTTTTTCGTGCGCGCCGGCGACCACAAACGCTTAAAACAGAAAGCCCGGCGAACAACTCTTGAGGAGCAGCGCGCCGGGCTTTTCCGGTTGGACCGGAACTGAAACGGATCGTTTGAGGCGATCCGTTTATTCCCCGCAATTGAGAGGAGGGAGATTGGCCTGCGGGACGGCCTTACAAAGCGTTTCAGCTATTGAAGGAGGAGGAGATCGTGAAACGCCCTGAGCTTTGAATTCCTTTTGCTATTTGAGGCGGGTACGTGCCTCATCTGTCTGAAGTCAGTTCTAGCGCCGAATCGGGCCGGACGATTTGCGCTGAATCAAATGATCGCGCTTCAGCGCTGAAACGTCGTTTTTTTTGATGGTCACCGCCGATGGGCTTTCCTGTTTCCCGGCCGGTGGCGGTTCTGCGATTGACCTTCTGCCGCCGAAGGGTTACACGACCCGCCAGTCATCGGAGCATGTCCGCGCGGGTTCGAACCCCGTCAAATGGCGGGCACGAGACAAACACGAACGATTTAAAGACCAAGGTTGATATGACGAGAGCTACCTCCTCGGCGCCCTCCCAGCGCATGCTTCGCGTTGGTGAACAGGTTCGCGCCGCCATTACCAAGGTTCTCCAGCGCGGCGATGTTCTCGATCCGCTGCTGGAAAACACCGTCGTCTCGATTTCCGAGGTGCGGATGTCGCCGGACCTGAAGATCGCGACTGCCTATGTCACCCCGCTGGGCGACAGGGATCATGACGCGACCGTGCGCGCGCTGAACCATCATGCGAAGTTCATCCGCGGCCGCATCAGCCGCGAGATCCGGCAGATGAAATACATGCCGGAACTGCGTTTCCGCGACGACACCAGCTTTGAGAACTTCCGCAAGATCGATGAACTGCTGCATTCGCCGGAAGTGGCGCGCGATCTGGAACACGACGACGACAACGAAGACAAAGAATAATTTCAGCATATGGCACGACAGAGAAAACCCAAGGGCCGCCCCGTTTCAGGCTGGCTGATCCTCGACAAGCCGATCGATTTCGGTTCGACCGAAGCCGTTTCCAAGGTGAAGTGGCTGTTCAAGGCCCAGAAGGCCGGCCACGCCGGCACGCTCGATCCGCTTGCCTCCGGCATGCTGCCGATTGCGCTCGGTGATGCCACCAAGACCGTGCCTTATGTGATGGACGGCCGCAAGATCTACGAATTCACCGTCACCTGGGGTGAGGAACGGGCGACTGACGATCTTGAGGGTGATGTAACGCAGTCATCGGACAAGCGTCCGGCGCGTGCCGACATCGAAGCGCTCTTAGAGAAATATACCGGCGTGATCGAACAGGTGCCGCCGCAGTTCTCCGCCATCAAGATCGACGGCAACCGCGCCTATGATCTGGCGCGCGAGGGCGAAACGGTCGATATCCCGACCCGCGAAGTTGAAATCCACCGGCTGACGCTGATCGGCTGCCCGGATGAAAACTCCGCCGATTTCGAGGTCGAGTGTGGAAAGGGCACCTATGTGCGCGCGTTGGCCCGCGATATGGGCCGTGATCTCGGCTGCTACGGCCATATTTCGGCGCTGCGCCGGCCTTTCGTCGCGCCGTTTTCGGAGGACATGCTGGTGCCGCTTTCAGAGCTGACGGCGCTGGAAGAGATCGAGGAGGATGCTGAACGCTTCGCAGCCCTTGAGGCATTTCTTGTCGATACATCCGAAGCGCTTGCCAATCTGCCGCATGTGCCTGTCACCGACGAGCAGGCGCGCCGTCTCAAGCTCGGCAACCCGATCATCCTGCGCGGCGCCCACGCCCCGGTCGAAGAGCCGGAAGCCTATGCCTCCATCGGCGGGCGTCTCATTGCCATCGGCGAGATTGCCGAAGGCCAGTTCAAGCCGCGCCGGGTGTTCGGCTAGCTATTTGCCGCTTTCGGCCAACTGATGCGCAAGGCGCGTGAACAGACCGACCGCCGTCGTCTCATCGATGGCGGTCTTGTCGTTGATGGTGAGGGAAACGCAGACTTTGCGGCCATCTTTGCCGGTCAGCGCTGCCGTCAGGTTCAGCACGCCGGTTTCGCTGCCGCCCTTGTAGGCGACCGACTGCCAGTCTCTTGTCCGCACCGGGCCGGGATTGACGGAAAAGACATCCGCGTCGGCCACCGCGCGTATCAGGGCGCACAGTTTCGCGTTGGAGAGATGCCATTCGACGCCATCGGTCGCCGGTCCGGTGACGGCCGCGATGGCCGGCAACGGGCGTGACGCGGCCTGGTCGGCGATTGCCGCCTTGTCCCGGGGCGATGCGGCGGCGGCGTATTGCGCGGCCAGAGCGGGGTCGGCCTTCAGCGCAAACATGGCGCGGGTGGTAAGCACGCTTTCAAGGCCAAGAGCGTCTGCAACCCGACCGGGACCGAGAATACGCATCAGCATATCGGTTGCGGTATTGTCGCTTTCGGTAATCATCAAGGTCGCAAGCGTGTGAAGCGTCAGCGGCGACCCATCCGGAAAATCCTGCAGACGACCGGTCGGCAAGGATTTGTCTTCCGGCTGAAGGATAGCGATATCCTGCCAGTCCCTCGTGCTTGACGCGATATCATCGAGCAATACCTTGAGGACGCCGAGCTTGAACGCCGAGGCGACGGCAAGCGCGCTGTCGGCCTCTTTCGCAAACAGTGTTTCGTCTTCCGATATCACCAGATAGGAAATTTTTCCGGGCATCGCCTCGAAGGCGTTAAGCGTTGCCGCCGGACCCTCGGTCAGGGCCTCGGGCGGGCTGAAAAACAGACCCGTTATCTGGCCGTTCTCATCAAGCGCGATCTGGACGGGAATTTCATGGGTCTCTGTGCGGATCGTGTAGACGCCCTGGTCGCCTGTCACGGAAAGGGCCGCGCCGGTCTCATCGCGCAGACGATTGATGATGGCCGTGAGCTCGTCGTCGGGAACCGCCCGCGCAAAGCTTTCGGCGGTGAGCGCGCCGGCATCCTGCGGGTTTTGCCAGAGGGTTTCGATGGCCTTGATCTCTGCCGGGGTCGCAAACGCCTGCGGGGCTGCCGCAAGCACGGTCATAGCGCCTGCGGCAATGGTGTTACGATAGGTCATGTCCGAGGTTCCTTGCAGGTGGTCCAGACTGTCGCATGGCGGCGCGCCGGCGGCAATGCGCCGGGTGTCGGGCTGCCCGGCGCGGCGCATTTTCAGGGGCGTAGCATGACCTTGCCCTTCCGTCCCGGTTTCAATGCCGCGTTGACGGCATCAACCACATGTTCCAGCGGAAAGATTTCGTCGGTATCGAGCTGCAGTTCGCCCTTTGCGGCAAGCGCGACCAGTTCGCCGATCAGCGCCTTGCGTTTGTCGTCATCCATCTCCTTGCCGACGCGCGCACCCCAGAAGCCGCGAACGGTGATGTGCTTCATGATAAGCGCGCCGGAGGAAAGCGGTATCGGTGCGCCGGTGGCCGTTCCGAAAACCACAAGCTCGCCGTTCACGCCCAGAAGATCGACGAGATCGGCAGCAATGCCGCCTCCGACGGAATCGATCGCGGATGCCGCGCCATCCTGTCCGATCAGGGCGCGCACATCGTCCTTCCAGTTTTCATCGGCTGTGGAGAACACATTGTCGATGCCGAGGTCGTGAAGCTCGGTGACTGCTTCTTTCCTGCGCACGAGACTGACGAGGCTGATACCACGGTTTTTCGCCAGCGTGGTCATCAGTTTTCCGACCGCGCCGTTGGCAGCCGTCTGAATGATCCAGTCGCCTTTTTTCGCGCGCAGCGTTTCCAGAAGCGAAATGGCGCTGAAGGGCATGGCGATCAGCTGCGCGCCATCCGTGTCCGAGATTTCATCGGGCAGCGGCAGCACGCTCGCCGCCGGTGCGATGAAAAATTCGGCCCAGCTGCCATGAACGCCTGCCACGGCAATGCGCTTGCCGATCATGGCGGGATCGACGCCGTCGCCGACCGTCTCGATCTCGCCAAGTGCCTCACTGCCGCCGATGGCCCCCGGCAGATCCGGCTTGTAGCCATAGCTGCCGCGAATGGTCCAGAGGTCGTGATTGTGGATGGGGCTGAGCGTCATGCGCACGCGCACCTGGCCCGGGCCGGGCTCCGGCTTGGCGGTGTCTCTCGCAACAAGAACGTCAGCGGGTTCGCCGAATGTGTCGTGAATGGCTGCAAGCAATTAAAGGCGCTCCTTTTTTAACGCCGCGCTCCGGAGGGTTGCTTTGCCGACACTTCGCGGAAAACGTGGTGTCGATCGCCGGAATTGACCTGCCTCGAAAACGCGGCGTTTATGTTTCGTCGTTGGCGCTGATATAGGAGAGCGTCACCCCTCTGGCCAGAGGATGATGATTGCCGGTTTCTCCTGAGGCGGGAGACGGTCATCGCGCGTTCCGGGGTGCAAGGCCAAAGGCCGGGTTTTGCGGGATGAAGGCCGGTAGCGGGCACCCTTTGCCATGACACTCGACAATCATGCGCTTTTGCCCTATATGGCGGCCAGCATTGGAATAAATGCGTTTAAACGGCCCTTGCTGGACGACATCCCGGCCCGGGCGACCCAAAACACCCTCATTTCGAAAGGATGACCCGATGTCGATTACTGCTGAACGCAAGGCAGAACTGATCAAGGAATTCGCAACGAAGGAAGGCGACACCGGTTCTCCGGAAGTTCAGGTTGCTATCCTCACCGAACGGATCACCAACCTGACCGAGCACTTCAAGGACCACAAGAAGGATAACCATTCCCGCCGTGGTCTGCTGACGCTGGTTTCGACCCGCCGTTCGCTGCTCGACTACCTGAAGCGCATCGACGAAAGCCGTTACACGACCCTTATCGGTCGTCTGGGCATTCGCCGCTAAGCCTCATGACCGGCGGGCGTGTTTTGCGTCCGCCGCTTTTGTTTTCGCGCATGATGATGCGCCGGTTCCAAGCCGTGGCGGGCGAAGGAATCTGAAACGCGAAGCCGGGATGATGGCATTCCGGTTCCGCCTGGCCTTAACGGACCTGTCATGGGGCAGGATTGCTGGCCGCTTCGATACCGGAAGCGGCGCGCTGTCTTGCCCGTGACGTGTCGAACGAAACGTTGGATCGCGTTGCGCATCTTTCAATCAGGAAAGGCGCGCGCGCATTGATTGAAGGACAAGACATGTTCAACACCCACACAGTGGAAATCGAGTGGGCGGGACGCACGCTGAAGCTTGAGACCGGCAAGATCGCCCGTCAGGCTGACGGCGCCGTGCTCGCAACCTATGGCGAAACCGCGGTTCTCGCCACCGTCGTCTCCGCCAAGGAGCCGAAGCCCGGTCAGGACTTCTTCCCGCTGACCGTCAACTATCAGGAAAAGACCTATGCTGCCGGCAAGATCCCGGGCGGCTATTTCAAGCGCGAAGGCCGTCCGAGCGAAAACGAAACGCTGGTTTCCCGCCTGATCGACCGTCCGATCCGCCCGCTGTTCCCGGAAGGCTACAAGAACGACACGCAGGTCGTGATCACCGTTCTCCAGCACGACCTTGAAAACAACCCGGACGTTCTGGCCATGGTCGCGACGTCTGCCGCGCTGACGCTTTCCGGCGTTCCCTTCATGGGCCCGATCGGCGGCGCGCGCGTTGGTTACATCAACGGCGAATATGTGCTGAACCCGCATATCGACGAAATGCCCGAAACCGCGCTCGACCTCGTTGTCGCCGGTACCGGCGATGCCGTGCTGATGGTGGAATCGGAAGCCAAGGAACTTCCCGAGGACGTCATGCTCGGCGCCGTGATGTTCGGTCACAAGGGTTTCCAGCCGGTCATCGACGCGATCATCAAGCTCGCCGAAGTCGCCGCCAAGGAACCGCGTGAATTCGAGCCGGAAGATCAGTCCGAACTCGAAGCCGACATGCTCTCCTTCATCGAAGGCGAACTGCGCGACGCCTACAAGATCACCGACAAGGCTGCCCGTTACGCCGCCGTCGATGCTGCCAAGGCCAAGGTCAAGGAGCGTTACGCACCGGCCGAAGGCGAGGAAGCGAAGTACACGGCCGAGGAAATCGGCGCTGTCTTCAAGCACCTGCAGGCCAAGATCGTCCGCTGGAACATTCTCGACACCAAGAGCCGTATCGACGGCCGCGATCTCGAGACCGTCCGACCGATCGTTTCGGAAGTCGGCCTTCTGCCGCGCACCCATGGTTCGGCGCTGTTCACCCGCGGTGAAACCCAGGCCATGGTTGTTGCCACGCTTGGCACCGGCGAAGACGAGCAGTTCGTTGACGCCCTGACCGGCATGTACAAGGAACGCTTCCTGCTGCACTACAACTTCCCGCCCTATTCGGTCGGTGAAACGGGCCGCATGGGCTCCCCGGGCCGCCGCGAAATCGGCCATGGCAAGCTTGCATGGCGCGCGATCCGCCCGATGCTGCCGGAAGTCGAGCAGTTCCCCTACACGCTGCGCGTCGTTTCCGAGATCACCGAATCCAACGGTTCGTCCTCGATGGCGACCGTCTGCGGCACCTCGCTGGCGCTGATGGATGCCGGTGTTCCGCTGGCAAAGCCGGTTGCCGGTATCGCCATGGGCCTGATCAAGGAAGACGAGCGCTTCGCCGTTCTCTCCGACATTCTCGGCGATGAAGACCACCTCGGCGACATGGACTTCAAGGTTGCCGGTACGGAAGCCGGCGTGACCTCGCTGCAGATGGACATCAAGATCGCCGGTATCACCGAAGAGATCATGAACATCGCGCTGAACCAGGCCAAGGGCGGCCGTCTTCACATCCTGGGTGAAATGTCAAAGGCCCTTGCCGAAAGCCGCGAGCAGCTCGGCGAATACGCACCGCGTATCGAGATGATGTCGATTGCCGTCGACAAGATCCGCGACGTTATCGGTGCGGGCGGCAAGATCATTCGCGAAATCGTCGAAAAGACCGGCGCCAAGATCAACATTGACGATGACGGCACGATCAAGATCGCGTCTTCCTCGGGCAAGGAGATCGAGGCCGCCAAGAAGTGGATCCACTCCATCGTCGACGAGCCGGAACTGAATGCGATCTACGAAGGCACGGTCGTCAAGACCGCCGACTTCGGCGCCTTCGTCAACTTCTTCGGCCCCCGCGACGGTCTGGTGCACATCTCGCAGCTCGCGCAGGAGCGCGTCGGCAAGACCACCGATGTCGTCAAGGAAGGCGACAAGGTCTGGGTCAAGCTCATCGGCTTCGATGAGCGCGGCAAGGTCAAGCTGTCGATGAAGGTTGTCGATCAGGAAACCGGCAAGGAACTGGCCTGATCCGGCTGAACTTCGAAGACCGGCGCCGCCGAACAGGCGTCGCCGGGCCATGCTTCGGTGTTGCCGCTTGCAGCCACCGTTCAGGCATTGCTTTTGAAACAAGACTATCAGGCGTGAGCATAAAGCTCGCGCCTTTTTAACAGGTGCAATTCCATGTCCCGCGAAACACTGAAAACGCTGTTCCACCCCTTTGAAAGCGGCACGCTAGAACCCGTGACCGGCCGTGTTCTGTTTCTCGGTGCTGAAGCGGGGTATCGACTGCCGGACGGCTTTTCCGATGACATTGCCGCCGTGCAGCCATTCCGCTCGTTTTATAACGCGCTCGAAAAGGCCGGCATTGCTGTCGAGCCGGAAGCGGGCGAGGGGCCTTATGACCTGACGCTGATCCTGCTGACCAAGCATCGCGGCGAAAACGAGAACCGCGTGGCCGAGGCCCTGCAAAAGACCGTGCCCGGCGGCTTCATCGTGATTGCCGGCTCGAAGGAGGACGGCGTTCAGTCGATGCGCAAGCGTCTCGGCAAGCTTTTTGCCGATCTGGAAGCCATGCCGAAATATCACGGCGTTGCGCTGTGGTTTACCCGGCCTGATGACGTGAAGGCCGCGGTTGAGGCCATGACCCATCCAACCGTCGAAATCGATGGCCGCTTTACCACGGTGCCCGGGCTGTTCTCGCATGACCGGGTGGATGAGGGCTCGCGTATCCTGGCCGAGCGGCTGCCGACCGATTTTTCCGGACTTGCGGCCGATTTCGGCGCAGGCTGGGGCTATCTTTCGGCCATGCTGGCGGAAACCGCGCCGTCAACTGTCGGTATTGACCTTTACGAGGCGGACTGGCGGGCGCTTGAACGGGCAAAGGTCAATCTTCGCTCTGCCGCGCCCCAGTTGCGGTTTTTCTGGCAGGACCTTGCCCTTGAGCCGGTCAAGGCCCGCTATGACCTGATCATCATGAACCCGCCTTTCCACACCGGAAAGGCCGCTGAGCCGTCGCTCGGCAAGACGCTGGTCAAGGCTGCGGCCGGTGCCCTGAAGCCCGGCGGCAGGTTGCTGCTGGTTGCCAACCGGGGTCTGCCTTACGAGGATGTGCTGGCCGAAAACTGCAAGAAAAGCGGCGAGGAATATCGCAACGCCCGCTTCAAGCTGTTGTGGGGCGTGAAGTGAAATTCAATGCTCTGATACCGGAACTCGGCATCACGAGCCTTGCGGCAAGCCTTGATTTTTATGTCGGCATCATCGGTTTTTCGGTGGTCTATGACCGGCCGGAAGAAGGGTTTGCCTTCCTCCGGCTCGGTGATGCACAACTGATGCTGGACACGGTCGGCATGGGGCGCACCATTGGTGATGAAGCGCCGGTGCGTGGCGGCGGTATCAACTTTCAGCTCGAGGTCGACGATTTCGACGGCATTGTCGCGCGTTTGACCGCCGCCGGATGGCCTCTCCTGAAAGCGCCGGAAGAGCGCTGGTACCGCACGCTCGAGGGCGAAAAGGGGCAGCGCCAGCTATGGGTGCGCGACCCGGACGGCTATCTGTTGAGGCCGTTCAGCCCGCTCGGACAAGCGGATTGAAGCCGTTTCAGTTTTACTGCTCGCCGAGCTTGATCGACGGATCATACTCCTTGCCTTCGACCTCCTTGATCACGGCCTGTCCGCAATAGGTCTTGCCGAGGAGCGGGTCGTAGGTGAGCTGGGGCGAGCCGTGCAGCTCCCAGCCCTTGTTCAGTGCATCGGTCACCCGATGGCAGAAGCTGGAATCATCCGGGCCGGTCAGAAAACGATAGAGTTTCATCAGCGTTCCTCATTCGCGTGGTTTGCCTTGGCGATGAGCGCTTCGGCCTGTTCAAGATGCAGGCGTTCCACCATGCGGCCGTCAAGGTCAATAACGTTATGCCCTTCCGCCTCCGGTTTCGCAAATGCCGCGACAATGGCGCGGGCTTCCGCCAGGGCTGCTTCCGACGGGCTGAAAAGCGCGTTTGCCGGTTCGATCTGGCTTGGATGGATCAGCATCTTGCCGTCAAAGCCCATGGCGCGCGCTTCCGTGCACTCTGCCTCAAACCCTGCAGTGTCGGCAAAGTCATTATAGACACCGTCGATCACGGCAATGTCATAGGCGCGGGCGGCAAGCACCACCTGCATCAGCCAGGGCACCAGATAGGAGCGGCCGGAGGCGGGCGCAACACCGGTCGCCGAGCGCAAATCATTGACGCCAACGATCAGCGCTTCCAGCCTGCCGCCGGCGGTTTCGTGCGAATAGGCGCCGGCAATCGCGGCGGCATTGACGATGCCCGCCGGCGTTTCGAGCATGACCCAGAGGCGAACGCGCAACGGTGCGCCGTTGCGGTTCAGCATCGCGCTGGCGGCCGCCACATTGGCAAGTGTTTCCACCTTGGGCAGCAGGATCGCATCCGGCTGGCAGGCCAGCGCCGTCTTCATGTCTTCCTGGCCGGCCTCGGTATCGAGCGGGTTGATGCGGATGGCTGTGGTCATGCCGGTGGGGCGGTTATGGGTGAAAAGCTGTTCCAGATTCTCGCGCGCCTCGGCCTTGCGACCTTCGGCAACGGAATCCTCGAGATCGTAAATGACGGCGTCGGCGGCCAGTGTTTTCGATTTTTCGAGTGCGCGGCGGTTGACGGCGGGCACAGACAGCGCGGAGCGCCAAAGTTTGATCTCTTTCACGACCATAATCCTAACAATATTCGGACTCATCGTCCTTTTAGTCACATCGAATTGAAGCTTTTCAAAAAAAGTGGCGGCAATCAATGAGACAAAATGGCTTTGGCCCTCTTGCGAAAGCCTGATCGACACGCCAGATTATCGAATGTGAAAGGAATTTGACGATGGAAAATATCCGCACCGTTCTCATGGCAATTGTCGGTTTGGCCGCTGTGGCGTTCGTGACTGTCTTTGCTGCTTCCATTGGCCTTGCTCTGATCGCCGTGCTTGCCGTCCTCACGGTGGCGCGAATGATCGCCTTCAAGATGAGCCATGCTGCCGTTCCGGTGCGCACCCGCGAGCGTCGCAGACGCGGCGATGATATGCGTGTCTGGGATGACGGTCGCGGCAAGATCATCGACCTGTAAAGGCTGAGATCGCTTCTGATCCGGGTTGCCGGCTTTCCGGCTGCCCGTTGCGGCTGCGTACTCCAAAGTACAGTTTTTCGTTGAAATTGTCGGGAAAGCGCTTTAGATCGAAGCCCTGTTCTAAGCTTCAACAGCGCTGAGGGATCAAGCATGGAAAAATTCGTCAAGCTGACGGGCGTTGCCGCGCCGCTGCCGGTTGTCAATGTCGATACCGACATGATCATTCCGAAGGATTACCTCAAGACCATCAAGCGCACCGGGCTTGGCAAAGGCCTTTTCGCCGAGGCGCGTTACAATCAGGACGGCACGGAGAACCCGGATTTCGTCTTGAACAAACCGGCTTACCGCAATGCCAAGATCCTCGTTGCGGGCGACAATTTCGGCTGCGGCTCCTCGCGTGAGCATGCGCCGTGGGCGCTGGCGGATTTCGGTATCCGCTGCGTTATCTCCACAAGCTTTGCCGATATCTTCTACAACAACTGCTTCAAGAACGGCATTCTGCCGATCATCGTGTCGCAGGCGGAACTCGATGCATTGATGGATGACGCCGAGCGCGGATCCAATGCGGTGGTCACCGTCGATCTGGAAAACCAGGAAATTTCCGGTCCCGATGGCGGTTCGGTCAAGTTCACGATCGACGCTTTCAGGCGTCACTGCCTGCTGAACGGTCTTGATGATATTTCGCTGACCCTGGAAAAGGGTGACAGCATCGCAAGCTATGAATCCAAGCTTGCCGCCGAGCGTCCCTGGGCCTGACCCATTAGCGACATTGCGTTTTACTTCGAAAAAAGGCCGGTCCCTGCGACCGGTCTTTTCTTGTTATGCCCCCACAAGCAGTCACGATTTTGCCTCCTTTCCCGCCGTCATTCCGGCCTTGAGCTGGAAACTAGTAAGGGCCAAGTCATTGCGCGCAAAGACTCTTTCTGGAAGCGCAGAACAAGCGGCCCTGGATACCGGCTCAAGACCGGTATGACGGAAGAGAGCGGGGCGAGCTTTGTCAGCAGTCTTGCCGGTCTCTGTGACCGGTCTTTTGGTTACACGCCGGTCGCTTCTCCTGCTGCTACAAAAAACAACCGCAACCTAAAATAAGTATTTTATTATTATGCAATCCATAATAGGTTTTCATGTGATGATGTGCTTATGGAGGGGAAGATGAAATACCGTTTACTCGCATTTCCGGTTGTCCTTGTCGCGCTGATGTCGTTTGCGCCCGTCGGGCCGACGGAGCCGCAGGCTACGCAACCGTCGATCGACGAGTGGGGGCGCGACAGGTTGGCCTGGACCTGTGAATTCGAGGATGAAGACGATGACGGTTTCGACAAGATCTGCGTCTACGACTGCTTCGGTTCGCGCAAGGAGATCAAGGTCGACAGTTTCGACGACTGCCCTTCGTCCATCAGGGATTGAGACGACACGGGCCGATCATGCCGGGCAGCGCAACCATTGCCCGGCACGGTCTTTCAGATCGGCACGCCGAAATGGCGCAGTCCCTCGATCACGCCATCGGCGATTTCGCCGCTGGCCTGGTAAATCCGGTCATTGCCATCGGCCAGCTTTCTGAGCTCGTCGAAGCCATTGGCCGGGATAATGCCGCGCACGCCCGGAACCTCGAACATGGCGGCGTCATTGCCGGTATCGCCGGCAACAACAACGTCGTCATGGGCAATGTCGAGCTTTTCGCAAAGCCAGGACAGGCAGGCGCCCTTGTCTGCCGCCTGCGGCAGGATGTCGAGGTCACGGTCCGATGAATAGACGAGTTTCACCGCAAGGCCTTCGGCGACAAGCGCCTCTTCTATCGCTAGAAGTCTGCTTTCCTTGGCGTTATGCAGATACCAGCTCGACTTGAAATCGTGCTGGTAGCGGGCGGGCTGATAGCTGACATCCGGGATTTCACCGAGGATCCGCCCCACCTTTGCGGTGTCGAAATCGGCCCCCAGATAGTCATGAAATCCGTCCACCGGTCTGTCGGCCTTGTGGTCGTGCACCATGGTGCCGACGCCACCGATCAGGAAATCGGGCTCCGGCAGGCCCACCTTGCCGATCAGCGTGCGGATGTCATCGACAAGCCGCCCGCTGTTGTAGACCAGGATCGGACGGTCGCTCTTAGGCATGGCCTCGAAGACCTGCCGGAAGCGGGCCGTCGAACCGTTATCGCCGACAAGCGTGCCGTCGAGATCGGAAGAAAAAAGCCTGATGGTCATGCTCAGTCGCCGTCATTCCAAGGTTCTGCCCAGTCACTGTCCTGAAGCGACTGGCGCATCGGCCGGCCCTCGACCAGCGAGATCAACTGCTGGGCAATACCGGTCCAGGTGAACAGACTGCGTGCCTTGTGCGCGCCCATGCGGGCCAGGCGGTTATAGAGCCGCTGGTGCTTGAACGGCTTCATCATGATGATGCCGAGGTCGTATTTGTCGAACGAATCGGCAAACAGGGCGTGGCGGCCGAAGCTGATGGCGCGATATAGACCGCCATTGGTCGTCACCACCGTCGGCGTGCCGGAGGCCATCGCCTCGATTGCCGTCATGCCGAATGGCTCGTAGCGGCTCGACAGCACGAACATGTCGGCGGCGCGATACATGTCCGGCAGGTCTTCGTCGGAGACATAGCCGGAGAAGTGGACCTTGTCTTCCAGCTCCAGCGTTTTGACCTGGTCCTTCAGCTCGTTGAGGATCCGGGTTTCCAGTTCGTCCATATCCTCGCCGCCAACGGCGAGATGCAGCTCGGCATCCGGCACCCGCTCGACCATCACCGAAAAGGCGTCGATCAGAAGGTCGTATCCCTTGTTGGTGGCCAGCCTGCCAAGTGCGAGAACCGTCTTGCCCTTGAAGCCGAACTGTTCGCGCAGCATGTTTCGCGAGGCGGCCGAGATCGGGTAGAACCGGTTGTCGTCATAGCCCGGCGGGATCATGTAAACGCGATCTTCGCGGATGCCGTAGTCTTCGACGAGCATGTCGACTTGGATCGGCGTTGTCGCGATCACGCTGTCGCAGGCGCGGTAGATCTTGTTTTCGTGCTTGATCCGTTCGGTGAAGTTGAAGTCCTTCTCGAACTGCTCCTTCTTGTCCGGATAGTCCGTTTCCATCGTCCGCTTCTTCCACAGGCCCAGCGAGTGCGGGGTGTGGAGGTGAGGAATGGACAGCGCTTCGGCGAGCCTGAGACCGGCATAGCCGGCATCCCAATAATGCGAATTGATGAAATTATAGCTCAGATCATGCTCGCGCATGTAACGCAGCGCGTTTTCGCTCCATTCCAGAAGGTGCTTGTACAGATATTCCTTGGGAATGAATTCCTTGCCGCCGCAGGGAATGCGCACGACACGAACGCGTTCGTCAACCTCATCGATCTCCGGCTGGTCCTCGAAACGGCGTGTATAGATGTCGACGGAAAAGCCGAGCTGGGCGAGTTTTTTTGAAAGTTCTAGAATATAAACGACCTGTCCACCGGTGTCGGCTGCGCCAAGCGGCGGGTCCGCGGCGACATAACCGTGGGTGGAAACAAGAGCGATACTGGGAAATTTATCGGACTCGTTCATGTGAGCCATAATGGGTCCTTCCTTGCAATACGTCGGGTGACATTGCGCAACGGTCGGTTTCAATAGCTAGCATGAGAGCCGCCTGGTGTGAAATCCAAGGCAACGGAAACAGCCGGGCGCACGTCCCGCTTTTTTGCAACGCATCACCGGGGCAAAGGTTCCGAAGAAACTTGAGAAGCATGGTTTTATGTGGAAGATTTGGTCCAGTCATAGCTTATGCCCTACAGGAAAAACCATGCAATATAATGACGATCCGACCGGTTTTCTGCGCTCACTGTTTGACGTCGCGGTGGCGGCCGCCGATCCGATGGAGCAGGTTTCTGCTTATCTTCCCGAGCCGCCGAAAGGCCGCACCGTCGTTGTCGGCGCCGGCAAGGGATCTGCCCGCATGGCCGAGGCGCTGGAAGCCTGTTGGGACGGCCCGCTGGAAGGCGTGGTCGTGACCCGTTACGGCCATGAGGCGCCGTGCAGCAAGATCGAAATTCTCTCCGCCTCGCATCCTGTGCCGGATGAAGCCGGTGAGCGGGCCGCCAAACGTATCCTCGAGACCGTGTCCGGCCTGACGGAAGACGATCTCGTGATCGTACTGATTTCCGGTGGTGGTTCGGCGCTTCTGTCGCTGCCGGCGGAGGGGCTGACGCTTGACGACAAGATATCGATCAACAAGGCGTTGCTCAAATCGGGCGCCTCGATCGACGAGGTCAACTGCGTGCGCAAACATCTTTCCGCGGTCAAGGGCGGGCGGCTGGCCGCTGCGATCCATCCGGCGCGCTGCCACACGCTGCTGATTTCCGATGTTCCGGGCGACGACCCGGCGATCATCGCCTCCGGCCCGACGGTCGGCGAGGCGACGACGGCGGAAGATGCCAAGGCGATTATCAGGCGTTACCGCATCGCGTTGCCGGATCACGTGGCTCAGCATCTCGATTCCCCGCTTGCCGCCTGTGTCGCGCCGGATGATCCGCGTCTTGCGCGGGCCGAAAACCACATTATCGCAACGCCGATGATGTCGCTTCAGGCGGCAGCGGAAAAGGCCGGGTCTGCCGGGCTGAACGTGCTGGTGCTTGGCGATACCATCGAAGGAGAGGCAAGCGAGGTCGGCATTGTGCATGCGGGGATTGCCGAGGCCATCCACCATCATGATGTTCCCGTTGTCCGTCCGGCCCTGGTGCTTTCGGGCGGCGAAACCAGCGTGACCGTAAAGGGCGACGGACGCGGCGGGCGCAATGTCGAGTTCCTGTTGTCTCTCGCCGTGCAACTGAATGGTCTGGACGATGTCTATGCGCTGGCCGGCGATACCGATGGCGTCGATGGACGCGAGGAGGTTGCCGGCGCCGTTATCGACCCCGACACGCTTGCGCGGGCAAGGGCGGCCGGCATCGACGCACGGGCTTCGCTTGAAAACAATGACGGCCACAGTTTTTTCGAGGCGCTGGATGACCGGGTGGTGACCGGCCCGACGCTGACCAATGTCAATGATTTCAGAGCGATCCTTGTGCTTTGAGGTCCCGTGAAGAGCCGCTTGCAGGTATAAAAACTGCAACTTTGAGGCTCAAATGTACGTGCAGATTTACTCTTTGGTAACCATATTGCCACATTTTTTTATGAAACACGCGCCGGCGATTTCCGCCGGCCCTGCTTCATAAGTCTTTGGCTGAACTGGATTACCAATGCACCGTTTGCTGAGCGGCCTTTTCGGCCTGGGCGTTCTCGCGCTTGCCTCATGCGCATCCACTGGACATCGTGATACAACCGCACTGCAGACGGCGCTTGTGAAAACTGAAAAACCGGGTGAAACCGACAACAGCTCTCCGGAGGCGATCGAGGCCATTGTGACCGGTTCCATCGAGAACGATGCGGCGCCATTGCCGGTGCCACTGCAGATCGCGTCGATCCACTCGCGCATTGTGCCGGGGGCGGATGCGGCGGTGGCGCAGCAGCCGGTTCATTTCGTTGCTGACGCTGCGCCGCCTTACTATCCGCTGGCTGGCCGCACCATCTATCTGGACGAGACCCGCGACATCACGCTGGCGCCGAAGGAGGTCGTGCTGACTTTCGATGACGGTCCCGTACCCGCCAAGACGCCGGCGGTTCTGCAGGCGCTGGAGGCGCATGGTGTGAAGGGCCTGTTCTTCATGGTCGGGGAGATGGCGCACTACCATCCCGAAATCGCTCAGCAGGTCGTTCTTTCAGGCCAGACGATCGGCACTCACACCTATTCGCACCCCCATCTGCCGGCACTGTCATTCGCCAATGCGGTTTCCAATATCGACCGCGGGCGGGATGCGGTCGAAACGGCAACGGGAATTTCGCCGCACTTCTTCCGTTTTCCCTATCTGGCCGAAAACAAAAGTCTCGATGAAGCGCTGCAGGAGCGCGGCATGATTCCGGTGGGGATCGATGTCGATTCCCGTGACTACGAGAAGGCCACAACCCAGGAACTGGTAGATCGGATCATGGCAGGGCTCGACAAGCGCGGAGGCGGCATCGTCCTGATGCATGATCTGCAGGGCCGTACGGCGCGTGCAATCGGCCCGCTTCTCGACCGGCTCGAAGCCGAAGGTTACAAGGCTGTCCAGCTGAAATACGGCGTTCCGCCGGAGCCGAAACCCGAAACGCTGATGGCGCGTCTTGCGCGCAATGCCCGGTCTGTGCGCTGACAGTGCGTCCCGCGGTGTACCGCAACCCGGTTATCCGGCTTGAAAAGGGGCTTCCAGGGGGCTAGAACCGCGACGATCCGGCGGATGCGATTATGATCGGCCCGCCACTGATGCGCTGGCCGGGGGCTTTGCTTCCATGCGGGCAGCGCGCGGGTTTCAGCAAAATGGGAGGCTTCCTTGAGCCATCGTAAACTCTTTCTTCTGCCCGGCGACGGTATCGGTCCGGAAATCACCGCGGAACTTGAAAAGGTCATCGCCTTCATGAATACGAAGGCCGATGCCGGTTTCGAGATCGAAAAGGGCCTTGTCGGCGGTTCTGCCTATGATGCCCATGGCGTCGCGATTTCCGATGACGATATGGCCCGCGCCATGGCTGCCGATGCCGTTATCCTTGCCGCTGTCGGCGGTCCGAAATGGGACAGCGTTCCCTACGATGTGCGCCCGGAAGCCGGCCTGCTGCGCCTGCGCAAGGATATGCAGCTTTTCGCCAATCTGCGCCCGGCCATCTGCTATTCGGCGCTGGCCGCCTCTTCGTCGCTGAAGCCGGAACTGGTTGAAGGCCTTGATATTCTGATCGTGCGTGAGCTGACCGGCGGTGTCTATTTCGGCGAGCCGAAGGAAGTCATCGATCTGGAAAACGGCCAGCAGCGCGCCATCGATACGCAGGTTTACGATACCTACGAAATCGAGCGTATCGCAGCCGTCGCCTTCGAACTGGCACGCACCCGCGACAATCGCGTCTGCTCGATGGACAAGCGCAATGTGATGAAGTCGGGCCTGTTCTGGAACCAGGTCGTCAATCGCGTTCACGATGAGAAATACAAGGATGTCACGCTCTCGCACATGCTGGCTGACGCCGGTGGCATGCAGCTGGTGCGCGCGCCCAAGCAGTTTGACGTGATCGTCACCGACAATCTCTTCGGCGATCTCCTCTCTGACGTTGCTGCCATGCTGACAGGCTCGCTCGGCATGCTGCCGTCGGCTTCGCTCGGCGCGGAAGATCCGGCGACCGGCAAGCGCAAGGCGATGTATGAACCCGTACACGGCTCCGCACCGGATATCGCCGGCCAGGGGATTGCCAATCCGCTGGCAATGATCGCCTCGTTTGCCATGTGCCTGCGCTACTCCTTCAACATGATCAAGGAAGCTGAAGCGTTGGATGCCGCGATCGCACAGGTGCTGGAAGACGGGCTTCGCACCGGAGACATCATGGCCGAAGGTTGCCGCAAGGTCGGAACCGCGGCCATGGGCGATGCCGTGGTTGATGCCTTTGCCGGAAAGCTGGCTGCCTGAACAATCCTTTGGCGCCGGTCCTTCCAAACCGGCGCCGATCCTCTAAATTGGTGCGCATGAAGAAAACGCACCGATCTCTCCCTGTCCCCGGCCAGTCCATGCCCCGTCTTTTCCGGAAACGGACAATGGCGGCAACGCCGTTTTCCCTGACCTCGACCCGCTGGCCCTGGTTTCTTTTACCGGCGGTCACCATGGTGATCCTGTCCGTGCTGGCGCTGGACGGTCCGGTCGCTGTTGCCAGAGACGCCATGTCGGCCACTTTCCAGAAGGCCGCGACGGGACTGACGGACCTGACAACCGCGCCCTGGATTCTGACTGCAAGCGGCATTGTGGCCCTTGCTGCGCTGGGTTTTGTCGCACGGGCGCCGACAATTGCGGCCTGGTATCGCGGCGTGCGTCTTTTCCATCAGGCCTGCTATATATTTGCCACGGTTGCGCTGGCGAGTGCGACGGTCAATGTGGTGAAACGGTTGATCGGCCGGGCGCGACCAACGCTCTTCGACAGTGTCGGCGATCTGCATTTCAAGGTCGGCGGCTGGGCCTATGATTATGCAAGCTTTCCCTCCGGCCACGCCACCACCTCGGGCGCGGTGTTTGCCGCTTTGGCGCTGCTTTTTCCCCGGCTTGGTCCGGTTTTCGCAAGTCTTGCCATCTTTTTCGCCTTTGCCCGCGTTGCTGTCGGCGCGCATTATCCGAGCGATATTTCCGCAGGCATTTTTTATGGTGCCTGGATCGCGGTGCTGGTGGCCGTGATCTTTGCCCGCTACCGCCTGCTGTTCGCCATTCCGCACAAGGGGCTGCCGCAGCGGCGATGACAGAGTGCCGGTTGTCCTCTATCCCAGCTCGAGGCTGGTGACGGCAAAAACACCGGCCATGTGCAGGTCCGGTTTTGACCCGCGATACATCCGTGCGGTTTCGAACCCTCTGGTCAGGCCCGCAGCTTCCAGCCATGTGATGAAGCCGAGTTGCATCACCGGTACGTCGATATCGATCCGCTGGTCTTTGATGTCGGTAACCAGTCCTGCCAGAAGCGCCTTTGCGGCCTGCGGTGTCTTGGCAAACAACGGCCCGATCTTGTAACCGTCGCGGCATTTTCTGGCGGCGCCATAGCCGAAAATCTCGCCGTCCCGCTCGATCAGTCGGGCGCTTTCGGCAGCTTCGATCCAGGCCTTGAGGAACGCTTTTCGAGGGGCGGGAAAGAAGGCGGTATCGAATGCCGACAGGTGGTCCAGGTCCGCCTCCTCAATGCTCCGGCTGTCGGCATGGCCGGAACAGAGTGCGGCATCGATCACGCCGCTCCAGCGGGCCGTGCCATAATCGGCGGTAAACCCCATCCGGGCATAGTTTGGTTGCTGTTCCGGTACGCCGTCGAGACCGATCGTGCGCTTGCCGAGATAGGTCATCGCCTTGTCCCAGACCAGACGGCCGTAGCCTTTGCCGCGCATATCGGGCCGGGTGATGTAAAGCCCGATGAAACCAAAGCCGGCGCTATAGGCCACCGCGGAAATGCCGGAGACCATGGCGCCGTCGACAAAACAGCCGAAAAAGCCTTCGCGATCAGCTACCTGGAAGGGGGCGGCGTCGGAAATCCCGGGGTTCCAGCCTTCGTCCGCTGCCCAGTCGAGAAGGATTTCGATTTCGGAAAGGTCCAGAACACGGATTTTGGGCTGCATGATGGTTCTGTCCTGTTCCGGCTGACGGCGCGTCAGCGCGTGATTGTCTTTGAAAATGAGCATACGTCGCGCAGCCCGCCAAGAAAAGCCTGATCCGTATGCAGAAGCATGTTGATGGACCTGCTTCGCGTTTGCTTCTGGTCGTGCTCATACAAACACCGGACGCCGCCGCGATGCCCTATCCGGATAGCGCGCGCCTGCGCAATCCGCCAACCGGATTCATGGCATTAGGTATTTCCCGATGAGGGAATGGAAAATGAGTATATTTGGTCTCTTGTAGTTACTGATCGATATCGTCATGAAATGATAAAATAAATAAAAATAGATATTGAATGACGTTAGAAGCAGGTGTGATTGAATACAATGTAATTCATATTTTAAAGTTTCATGTAAGGGTTGTGTGTCTCAACAAT
Source organism: Martelella mediterranea (assembly GCA_003001975.1). Classification (GTDB taxonomy): domain Bacteria; phylum Pseudomonadota; class Alphaproteobacteria; order Rhizobiales; family Rhizobiaceae; genus Martelella; species Martelella mangrovi. Next base: position 57,810 of record PVUG01000003.1, on the reverse strand, counting down.
TATAATACTTATAGTTTTATATCTTTGCGTTATGCAAGGTCTGCTAGATAGCGTTATCAGGCGGATTTACTAACTTTGACCGGCGATTTTTCTTTTTTTCAGGGAACCAATCGTGTTAATCGCGCGTTTAATAAAGGCGTAGCTGCTGTCTTGATTGGAGGCGCGTGATGAGGCTTCCGGCAGAGAGCAGAGATAACGCCGCGGCGGATGACTAAAAAACAGAAGAAGCAGTTGCCGGACAACGGCTTCGAAAAAAAAAGGGTTCGGGTCGAAGTTGAAAAATCTCAGATTGTTCAAATGTTCATGTCATCATCAACTGCGTTTTGGAACGAAGGCCTGTTCTTACTGCTTCCGTCCGACTCCTTTGTATAACCGGAAGCCTTTCTGGATTGTCGTTGTTCTGATTGTTATTCTTGTCGTGCTCAAGCTGGTGGGGGTCGATTACGATCAGGCTCTGCTGTCGACAATCGAGCCTGGAAATGGCCCGCAATAAGTCCTGACAATCCGGCGATTGTGATGAACCTTGTGGTTCTGATTGCGCCTGGCCGTGTGCTCTTGGAAAATCGGTGATAATAAGGTGCCGGATCAAACCGGACACTCTAGTCCGGTCGCCACATCTTGCGACTGAAAGGCCTGAATTTCATGAATGCGCACCGTAATTCTGTCGAAGCCGTGATGACCGCGATCGGTGAGGATCTTGCATTCTGGACAGAGCTTCGCCGCGACCTGCATGCCCATCCCGAACTTGGCTTTGAAGAAGAACGCACCAGCGATATCGTCGCGAAACTGCTGGCCGAAGACGGGATCGCTGTTCATCGCGGACTTGGCGGAACCGGTGTCGTCGGTACGCTGAGGGCAGGAGACGGCAATCGTGCCATCGGCCTGCGCGCCGATATGGATGCGCTCGCCATGCCGGAAACGGCGGATCGCCCCTATAAGAGCAAGACGCCGGGAAAGATGCATGCCTGTGGGCATGATGGACATACGGTCATGCTGCTGGCGGCTGCGCGCTGTCTGGCGCGCTCGAAGAGTTTTTCCGGAACGGTGCATTTCATTTTCCAGCCTGCCGAAGAAGGGCGGGGCGGCGCGAAAAAAATGGTCGAAGATGGGCTCTTCGAGCAATTTCCCTGTGATGCGGTCTACGGGCTGCACAATATGCCGGGTCTTGGCGTTGACGAGATGGCGGTGGTCGAGGGGCCTCAACTTGCCTCGTCCGACAGCTGGCTCGTAACCTTCAGGGGCACAGGCACGCATGGTGCCAAGCCGCATCTCGGGCGTGACCCGGTCACGGCCGCCGGTCATTTCATCGCGTCGCTGCAGACGATTGTCGGGCGCGTGGTTGATCCGCTTCAGCCTGCCGTTGTCTCTGCCTGTTCGCTTCAGGCCGGCGATCCGAAGGCGCTCAATGTGATCCCGGATATCGTTGAAATCGGCGGAACGGCGCGGGCCTATTCCGCCGAAACCCGTGACCAGCTCGAGACCGAAATCGGCCGGCTGGCGCAGGGCATGGCCACATCATTCGGCATTGAAGCCGACTACCGGTTCATCCGCCGCATACCGCCGGTGATCAACGCGGCGGAACCGACGCAGACCGCCCTGAAGGCAGCCGGAAACGTGTTCGGAGAAAAGCTGCGCACTGCCTTTCCGCCTTCGACGGCAGGCGACGACTTCGCCTTTTTCGGCAATGAAGTGCCGGGATGCTATGTCTGGCTCGGCAATGGACCGGCCATCGATGGTGCGCTCCACCACAACACGGCCTATGATTTCAACGACGACGCCATCGCCTATGGCGCCGCCTACTGGGTGCGCCTTGCCGAAACGGAACTGCCGGCCAATGCGGCGTGATGGATGCCGGGCGATTGATCGCCCGACGCTCTAGTCGATAATCCTGAGCACCGGGCTTTCCAGCACGGTTCCGGCTTCAACATCGGCAATGCCCATATCGGTCTGGTGCGGGCCGGAATTGCAGGCAAGCGTTGCGCCGACCAGCGCCTTGAAGGTCAGATAGGGCGGTTCCCAGTCGGCAATCGTTCCGGCAGCAGCGCGCACCGCTTCAAAATCGCGGGCAACGGTTTCAAGCGGTGCATCCGAAATCAGGCCGAGAAGCGGAAGCGCCAGAAGCGCTTTCAGTTCGCCATCGGCCACAACGGCCATGCCGCCACCACTTTCGATCAGTGCATTGGCTGCGATGGCCATGTCGTGCGGGTCCTGCCCGAAGACCGTCAGATTGTGACTGTCATGGGAGACGGTGGTGGCAAAGGCGCCGCGCCATTGTCCCCAGCCGCGCAGGAAGCCGGTTTTCGGTACAGCCGGGGCCTTGCCGTGGCGGTGGATAACGCTGATCAGGGTCACATTTTCCGGCGGGACAACGGTGCCGTCGCGGACAAGGGCTTCAGCCTTGCCCCAGCGCGTGAAACGCGGCTGATCGATTGTGGCGATTTCCACCCGGTTGCCGTTGGATTTCACCCGAAAATCATCCGGCGACAGCGCTTCGGCTTTCATCGATTTTCTCAGCACGTCCGCCGGATGGTCGGCGATCTCTGCCAGCATCCTGCCGGATGAGGCAACGAGCCTGCCATCTGCGATAACGTGACGTGCGGAAAAGCGCTCCAGATCGTCGAATATGGCGATATTGGCCCGGCGACCGGCGGCGACAAGGCCGAGGTCGTCGCGCCTGAGCCGTTGTGCCGCATTCAGCGTTGCCGCCTGCAATGCCTGTCCCGGCGGCAGGCCGAGTTCGACAAGCGTGCGGATCAGGGCATCCAGACCGCCTTTTTCAAGCAGGTCGTCGGGGAATACATCATCGGTGCACAGCGTTAGTGTCTGCGGCCAGATGGAGAGCGATTTCAGTGTCTCGACAAAGCCGGGCAGCAGATAGGGGTGCGAACCCCGCAGCTCGATGGTCAGTCCGGCACGCAGCTTTTCCAGCAGATCATCGCCGGAGGTCAGTTCATGATCGGAGGAAACGCCCGCCGTCATGAAGGTTGCAAGCCTGTCGCCGTAAAGCCCGCGCGCATGGCCGAAGACCGGCTTTTGTGCAGCAAGCCCGGCGCTGACAATGCCGCTCATGCGCGGATCGCCGGAAATCACACCCTCCATATTCATGACCTCGGCGATGCCGCCGATTTCCGGTCTGGCGAGCAGTTCGGTCATGATATCGGGGCCGAAATCGGCGCCGGCGCGTTCCAGGCCGGGGGCGGAGGGCACGCAGGACGGGGCCAGAACGATGGCTTCCAGCGACAGGCCGCGGCTTGCCGCGATTGCCCAGTCGACGGCATCGAGGCCTGCAACATTGGCCAGTTCGTGCGGGTCCCAGACGATGGCCGTCACACCGCGTGCAAGCATGGCCCGGGCATAGGTTGCCGGTGTGACCATCGAGCTTTCGATATGCATGTGCATGTCGATAAGCCCCGGAGAAACGAATGCCCCCGTTGCGTCGAGATGCTGCTTGGCATCGGTGCGGCTGCCGGGGGGCAACACGGCTGCAATGAGAGAACCGGAAATGCCGATATCGGCCTTTCTGAGTTCGCCGGTTGCAACATCAACCAGCGTGCCGCCTGAAATCAGCAGGTCGAACGGGTGATCGCCGCGCGCGGCGGCTACTGCTTTTTCACGACTCATCGGCCCGCCTCCGCCAGAAGGGCCGACAGGATGGCGTCATGTGCGGCCTTCACATCGACATCGGTCAGGATTGCGGCGTTGAATTCCGCCTTGTGGGCGCGGGTTTCAACCACGCTGCGCCCGCGCGTCAGTTGTCCTGCGGTTTCGAAAGCAAGGTGCACCTCTTGCCGGGTGACCCATTCTGGATGGCAGAAGGCGACCGCTGCCGCCGGATCGAAAAACGCCATTTCCGTTCGTCCACGCTTGCGGGCGATATCGACAAAGCCCTCGGTCAGGTCGGCAAGCAATGCCGCGTTGCGGCCGGTTTTGCCGCGCAAGGCGGCCACATCGTCCATGTTTATGGTGATCTTTCGGCAGAAATCGAGATCCGCCATGACGAAGGGGACACCGCGCGAAAGCACGATGGCTGCGGCTTCCGGGTCGGCCAGCGCATTGAATTCCGCAGATGCCGTATGATTGCCCAGCGTCACGCCGCCGCCCATCCACACGATTTCGGTGATCCTTGCGGCAAGGTCCGGCCGCGCGAGGCAAAGCGCAGCGATATTGGTGAGCGGACCAAGCGCCAGAATGCGCTTTTCCCCGTCATCGCGTTCGAGCCAGCGGCAAAGGGCCGCGAATGCCGGAAGGTCGGACGGGAGCATCGCCTCCGGCAGGTGCATTCCGGCCGTCGGCATGCCGGCCTCGCTGAGGATGGCGGTTGCCGCTTCCGCCGTTCCCATCACCGCGCGGTCGGCGCCGGAATGGACCGGAAACGTCCACCCGAAAGCGCTGACGGCCCCGGCGGCATTGCGTTCGACCTGACCCAGCGGCGCATTGCCGAAGGTCAGCGACACGCCGTCAATCGCTTGCCCGCTTGCTGCAACGGTGAGGATTGCGGCGATATCGTCAAACCCCATATCGGTGTCGATCCAGATACCCATGGTTCTGGCCTAGCGTTTCAGCACAACGGCGTCTTCGATCTTCAGATCGAAGGCCAGTTCGGTATCGAGCGGATGGGCGGGCAGGGCGGCATCGACATCGGCCTTGATCTGGCCGAAGGGCGTTGCCAGCACATATTCGCGCATCTGCCCGACAAAGGCCGCGCCGATAACCGTGCCAGTGAACGGACCTTCACCGAGACGCACCAGCTGCGGGCGCCAGGCGAGCCCGTTTGCCCCATCGGGGATGGGCGCGTCGAGACTGAAGGGCTCGCCCTTGCCGTGCAGTTTGCCGTTTTTGACCGAGAAGATGTTTTCAAAGCCGACAAAGTCCGCCACGAAGGCGGATTCCGGCCGGTTATAGATGTCCTCCGGCGTGCCAAGCTGTTCGATGGCGCCATCCTGCATGACAACGATGCGGTCGGCCAGCGACAGCGCTTCGGCCTGATCGTGGGTGACGAACACCATGGTCAGATTGTTTTCCTTCTGGACCCTTTGCAACTCGGTCCGCATTTCAAGGCGCAGGCGGGCGTCGAGGTTGGAAAGCGGTTCGTCGAGAAGCAGCACTTTTGGGTCCATCACCAGCGAGCGGGCGAGCGCCACGCGCTGCTGCTGGCCGCCGGAGAGGTCGGCGGGCCGGCGGTCGGCGTAATCGCCAAGGCCGACAGCCGAAAGACCTGAATTGACGCGCTCGGTCAGCGCATTGCCGCGCATGCCCTTCAGCTTCAGCCCGAAAGCGACATTCTCGAACACCGAAAGATGCGGAAACAGCGCGTAGGACTGGAACATCAGCCCGACTTCGCGCCTGTTCGGCGGCACATGGGTAACATCGCGGCCATCGAGAACGATCTCGCCGCCCGACGGCGTCATCAGCCCGGCGATGGCACGCATGGTGGTGGTCTTGCCGCAGCCCGAAGGCCCCAGAAGCGCAATCAGTTCGCCCTTTGCGATTTCTAGGTTCAGCCGGTCGACGACGGTGTTCTTGCCATAGGCAAGCGACAGGTTTTTCAACGAGAGGAGGGAGTGTTCAGACATAGCGGGTAAAGCCCAGAAAACGCTCGGCGACAAACACGATGCCGATCGAGAGGAAAGCGAGAAGTGCGGCAAGTGCTGCAACGGAGGGGTCGTAGGTGGTTTCCATATAGCCGATCATGTCGATCGGGAGCGTGCGCACGCCCGGACCGGACAGGAACAGCGAAACCGGAACCTGATTGAAACTGGTGACGAAGCCGAGAATGAAGGCCGACAGCACGCCGCCGCGGATATTGGGCAAGACGACGCGGAAAAATGCGCCGGCACGGCTGGCGCCCAGCAGGATTGCGGCTTCTTCGATGTCGGAGCGCAGATTGTTGAGGCTGGCGGACACGACCCGCACCGCATAAGGCAGGATCAGCGCGGTATGCGCCACGAACAGCGCCAGCGTGATCGACAGCGACAGCGGCACGACGAAGTAGCGCAGCAGGGCAAGGCCGACGATGATGCCCGGCACGATGATCGGCGAAGAGACGATCAGCCGCACGGTTTCCGCACCCGGAACCTTGTAGCGCGACATGGCGTAGGATGCCGGAATGCCGAGAAGGAGTGCCGCCAGCGTGCCGAAAATCGCCAGAAACATCGACATGGCGAAACTGTCGCGGAAACTTTCAACGGAGAAGACCTTGAAAACCCATTTCAGCGACAGGCCCGGCGGCGGGAAGGCCAGGTTGTTGCCGGAGGAGAGCCCCGCCATGACGATGACGATGAAGGGGCCGATCAGGAACACCAGCGTCAGTGCCAGCGGCAGGAAGGTGAAAAAACGCGATCTCATTTGCCACCTCGTGCCGAAGCGATTTTCTTGAGCAGGAAATTGACCGAGAAGGCCATGGCCATCAGGATGAAGGCGATGACGCTGGCCGAAACCAGATCATTGGCAACGGTGACGCGCTGATAAAGCAGCGTTTCCAGCATCAGAACCTTGGAGCCGCCGAGAATGGCGGGCGTGATATAGGCGGTCATCGAACCGGTGAAAACCAGCGTGCCGCCGATGATCAGCCCCTCGCGGGTGAGCGGCAGGATGACCTTCCAGAACACCTGAAACCAGTTGGCGCCGAGAACCCGGGCGGCGGGAACGGCATCGCGCGGCATGTTTTCAAGCGCCGATATCAGCGCGATGATCATCAGCGGCAGGAACAGTTGCAGAAGGCCGATGGTCACCGCCGTTTCGGTGAAGAGAAAGCGGATCGGTTCGTCGGAAAGTCCCATACCGACCAGGGCCTTGTTGATGATGCCGGTGCGACCGAGCAGCACGATCCAGGCATAGGTGCGCGCGACCGGCGAAATCATCAGCGGCAGGACGATGAGGCCGATCATCCGGCCCTTGCTTTTCTCCGGCAGGCTGACGATCGCATAGGCCGTGGCATAACCAATGACGGCGGCGATCACGGTCACCAGCGCCCCGAGCCTCAGCGTTCTGAAAAACACTGTCCGGTTCAGCGATTTTGAAAAGAAGTCGGCATAGGCCGACAACGTCCACTGACCGTCGATGTGAATGCCCTGCGTCAGCAGAACGATCACCGGCACCAGAAACACCACTCCGGCAAACAGCGCGGCAGGCAGAACCAGCGCCATGGCCTCAACGCGGCTTTGAAACATGAGGTTGCTTTCTCTCTATCAGACGGTACGGGGCAGACCGGGTGCGGTCAGGTTGCTGACACTTTTGCTCTCTTCCGGCGTCACCCTCGGGCTTGACCCGAGGGTCCATCAAGCGGTGCCTATGGATGCTCGGGTCAAGCCCGAGCATGACACAAGAAGGATGCTGCTTTTCAACAACCCGACGGCGCTTCTGCCGCCATAGCTGTGGCAGACCCGGATGAAACGGGTCTGCCGGTTTCCGCCAATCTTACTGGCCGACCTTCTCGTTCCACTGTTCCAGCCACATGTCGCGGTTGTCGAGCAGGGTTTCGGATGACAGAAGGTGGAGGTTGTCGGCGGTTTCGGCACCATAGGTGATGTTGTTGGCGACCTCGTCGGACACCACGACCTCCTTGTTGGCGGGGCTGTCCACCAGCTTTTCGGCAAGCTTCGTCTGGACATCGGTCGACAGCCAGAAATCCATGAACTGCATGGCAAGGTCTTCATTGCCGCTGTCCTTGGTCATGACCATGACATTGAGACCGCCGGTCTGGCCTTCCTTCGGCATGGCCCATTCAATCGGGAAGCCCATGTCGGTGAAGCGGCCCCAGGCAAAACGACCGATGGGGGCGGCCCAGATTTCTTCCTGCTGCATCAGCTGCGCGAGCTGGGATGAGCGGACATAGAAGGTGACGAAATCATCGCGATGTTCGGCGACCGCATCGATCGGCGCCGTCAGATCGGGGGCGTCATTGCCGATGGCCTTTCCGAGCATGTAGAGCGACGGCGGGCCCTGGTTGGTGGTCACGTTCGGGAATGCGACGCGACCGGAAAGTTCCGGGCTCAGCAGGTCTTCCCAGCTGTCGATCGACACCTTGTCTGAACGGTAGGCAATCGAGGTGGCGTAGAAAGTGTAGCCGACGCTCTTGCTGTCGCCGTTCGGGTCCTTGGCGATGTCATAGAGCTTGTCGTAGTTGGAAAGCTTCGAATAATCGATATCGGCGATCAGGCCGGCGCGCGATGCCGAAAGCGCATCGGCCATGGACATGACGGCCATGTCGACGACGGGGCTTTCCTTGTTGGCCTCCATCTTGGCCAGCCGCTCGACACTGTTGCCGGTTTCGACAACGATGTTGCAATCGCAGATTTCCTCGAAGGGATCGTAGACGATCTCCTTGAATTCGTCCTGCGCGAAGGCATAGACGGAGATCGTCAGTGTCTTGTCTGCCGCCGAAGCGGTGCCGGTGGACAGTGCGACAGCGGCAAGAGCTGTCGAAAAGAACAGTTTCTTCATGATTTCAGTTCTCCTTCTGAAGGTATTTGAAAGAGGGGATTTTCCCCTTCTTCTTGAGGTGCCGGTCCGGTGGACCGACGGGCAGCGAGGGTCATGGGGACGCGGTCAGGGCTGGCGCGCACCGTCTGGTCGGGAGAGGTTGAGCCGGCCTCAATGGCCTGTTTCAGCGCGTTGATGGCGATGCCGGCAACGGCCGGCATATCCATGCGCACTGTCGTCAGCGCAGGAATAACGGCGCTTGCGAACATCAGGTCATCGAAGCCGGAAACCGAGGCCATGGCGGGCACCGTGATGCCGGCATTCTGCAGGTGGGTCAAAACCCTGAGTGCCTGCAAATCGGAGACGGTGACGAAAGCCGTGAAGCCGGCCCTGTACCAGGAGAGCGGATCGAACGCCGATGCGGACGGCAGCGGCAGGCTGTCCAGCCACACCTGCTCCGTCGTGACATCGGCAAGGGCAGCGCGCGCACCGCCGAGGCGGTCATTCTGCACGATGGAATCGCGGTTGTTGCCGATCAGCAGAACCTTGCGGTGGCCAAGTTCTTGAAGATGCTCTCCGATCAGCCAGCCGCCGCCCCAGTGATCGGCCGAAACGGTATTGCCCGGCGTGGAGGGCGAATCGATCATGGCCACGGGGCAGCCGATATTGGCAACGCGCGTACCGCGCCGGGGCACAACGATCATGCCGTCAACGCCCCGGTCTCTGAGATGCCGGATGGCCTCAGTCTGCGCCTTGATGCTGCCGCGTGAATCCGCAATCAGCACGCCAAAACCGGCATCGGTCGCCGCATTTTCGATGGCCTGTGCGATCTGCGGGAACAGCGGATTGCCGATATCGGGCAGGACAAGCCCGATAACGCCGGTCTGGCCAGTGCGCAGCGCCCGTGCCGAAACGCTTGGAACATAGCCAAGCTCCTCGGCGGTCTGCTTGATGCGCTTTGCCAGTTCGGCCGACACCCGCCCCTTGCCCGAGAGCGCATTGGACACGGTGGCCGTGGAAATATCCAGGCGGTCAGCGATCTCGGTCAGTTTCGGCGGGCGCTGCTTCATGCGTACGATGAATGATTAAACGATTAAGCAAACATGACGAAAAAAAGGCCGCGTGTCGAGTCTCGCCCCCGATTTTTTGGCGGGAAAACTCAACGGGTGGTCGTCAGGCGGAATATGGATGCCCTCGAGCCGAATGGTCGGGGGCGGATGAAGCACCGCCTCACTGCTCCGGATTGTCGATGATGAGAACGGACCTGCCATTGAAGCCGGGTGGCAGGGGATCGGGGCGTTCAATGATGACATTGTCGCAGGTCAGGCCGGCGATGTTGCGGGCAAAAAGACCCGGCATGCCGCCGGGATAGTCGACAAGGCCGATAACGCGGCCATCGGGGCCCTTGCGCCAGGCATTGGCGCGCCCGGCTTCATCCGGCGTGGTTTCAAGATCGGCGGGTGTCGGCCTGAGGTCGTAGGCCCGTGCTGTTCCGAAAGGTCCCGGCGCCTGGCGCAGGGAGACATCTCTGATGGTCACATTTTCGATGCCGCCTTCGCGTTCCGCATAGAGGTTGATCGCCCCTTCCGTCGTGCCGGTGATATTTTCCACGACGATATCGCTGATTTTTCCGGCCGGACGGGTCTCGGGGCGTCGGTCGATACTGTTGATCGTCAGTGCTTCGCCCGAGCCCCAGAATCCGGCAGGCGTTTCGCGGCATTCCAGCCGGATATTTGAAAAGCGGACATTTTCAACCGTTCCGCCGTCGCGCGAAAATATGCCCAGCCCGCGATTGGAATCGATGATGTCGCAGTCTTCGAACGTCAGTTCGCGGAACGCGCCGAAACTCTCCGTACCGACTTTCAGCGCACAGGAGCGCGACAGGACCCTGCATGCGGTAACCGTCACCCGTTCGCAGGTTCCCGCAATGCGGCCGTCATCGCGGAGGGACGTCTTGAGCACAATGCCGTCATCGGCGGTGGAAATATCGCAGTCGGCAATGCGCACATCGCGGCATGCGTCGATGACGATGCCGTCGGTATTGGGCATTTGCCGGTCATTGTCCACGCGCACAGTGTGGACCGAGACATGCGTGCAGTTGACGAAATGCAGCGTCCACATCGGAGAGTTTGTGACCGTGATGCCGGAAAGGCTGACATCGCTGCAGCCATCGAGGACCAGCAGGCGCGGTCTGAGCCGCGCCGGAATGCGTGTGCCCATTTCGGCATCGTCGCCGGTGACGAATGCTGCGCTGTCGGCAATGATGCGGCCTTCACCGGCCAACGAAATCCGGCTTGCGCCGGACGCCGAGATCATCGCCCGGTCGCTTTCTTCGGCGATCACGGAAACGCGGCCATAGCTGTCGTAATCGGCATCGAAGCAGAGTTCGGCGTCCTTTTCGAGCCGCAGTTCAACATCGGAGCGCAGTACAAGGCCCGCGCTTTTATGCCGGCCGGCCTCCAGAATGATACGGACCGGCCCGGTGGCGGCTGTGTCGATTGCCTGCTGGATGCGGGCCGTTGCCGGTGCCGCTTCCGCCGGGATCCGTATTTCGCGCAGTTTCGGCATTTCGTTCCTCCCATAAAATTATTTTTATAATGCCTCTGCGGCTATTATTTCGATCTTCGTACCGATCTTTAAATTCAGCCTGAAAAAATTGCAATTTGTTCAATTGCGCCGATTGAGAAATATTCGGTTTTCTTTAAGGTGGAATAGAAAAAAATTTCATGATTATATAAATTGGCCGTTCGGGAGGGGATGCTGGCAGAATTTTCGAAGATCGCGCATCTCGTGGCGTTGCTGGGGGAGCGCATATTCACGGCCACCCGGACAACCGTCGATTTTCGGTTCAGCGAGGGGCTACCGGAAAAGCGCGACCATATGCTTGCCGGGCCATGGCCTGACTGGACGGACGTCGCTGCCGATACGGTCTGGGGCGCGCCGCAAAGCTATTTCTGGTTTGCCGGCCGTGTCACCGTGCCGGAAGAGCTTGAGGGCAGGCGGATATGCCTCGGTATCGAGGCGATGTTCGGCCGGGTCATGGGGCGTTCGGACCCGCAATGTCTGGTCAGGGTCAATGGCGAGATCGTCCAGGCGGCCGATTATAATCATCGCGAAATCCTGCTGACGTCGGCCGCGCGTGCGGGCACGGTTTTCGATATCATGATCGAGGCCGGTACGATCGAGGACCGCCGGCAACTCGGTTTTGGCGGGCGTCTTCTCGTGCATGATCTTGCAGTGGAGGCGCTTTACTACGACCTGCGCGCGCCGCTCGATGTGGCCGAACATCTCGGTGTCAACGATCACCGCCGTGATTTCATTCTCAAGACGGTGCATGACGCGGTGAATGCGGTCGATTTCCGGCCGGGAAACCCGGAGCGCTTTTCAGCCAGTCTTGACAGGGCGCGTGACATCGCAAATCGGATCTACGCCGCTGCGGATACCGAAATCGCCCCGCATGTCACGGTCACCGGCCATACCCATATCGATGTCGCCTGGCTCTGGCGCATCCGCGAGACGCGGCAGAAAATGGCGCGCTCGATGGCCACCGCGCTGCATTTGATGCGCGAATATCCCGAATACCGGTTCATGTATAATCAGAGCCTGTTGCTCGACTATCTGGAGCAGGATTATCCGGCGCTGTTTGCCGGCATTCGCGCGCAGCAGAAAGCCGGCCGGTTCGAGATCGAGGGCGCGCTCTGGCTGGAGCCGGATGCCAATATCACGGGTGGGGAGGCGCTGGTGCGCCACGTGCTGCGCGGCGTTCGTTATCATGAGCAGAAATTCGGGGTGCGCCCGCGTATTCTCTGGCTGCCGGATACGTTCGGCTACAGCGCGGCCATTCCGCAAATCATGAAGCTCGCCGGGCTTTCAGTGTTCGTAACCCACAAGATGTCGTGGAACGACACCAACCGCATGCCGAATGAAACCTTCTTCTGGCAGGGGATCGACGGCACGCAGGCCCCGACCTATTTCCTCACCACGCAGTCTGCCGACAGCGCCTCGATCAACACCACCTATTGCCCGGACCTGAAGGTAAGCCATGTGATGGGCGCCTGGCGGCGCTATGCGCAGAAACAGACCAATGACGAATTGTTTCTGGTCTATGGTTTCGGGGATGGCGGCGGCGGGCCGACGCGGGAGATGCTGGAGCATATCCGCCGTATGGAGCGCGGCATTCCCGGCTGCCCGAGAGTGTCGCAGGGTTTCATGGCTCCCGTGCTCGAGCGTATCGTCGAGCGCATGCACGCAACGCCATCCGATTACCCCGTCTGGGTGGGAGAGCTTTATCTCGAATTTCACCGCGGCACCTTTACCTCCGTTGCCAAGGTGAAGCGCGATAACCGGCGGGCCGAAGCCATGTTGCGCGAGCTTGAGACGCTGGCCGTGCTGTGCTGGCGCTCCGGCAGCGCGGATTATCCGTCCGATGAGCTTGCGGCTTTGTGGGATATCGCGCTGTTGAACCAGTTTCACGATATCCTGCCGGGCTCGTCGATAGGGCTTGTTTATGACGACAGCGCCGAGGATTATGCGACCTTCTTCGCGCGAGCAGAACTGCTGCGCAAAAGGCTTGCCGGCACGCTTGCCGGAAAAGGCGAGATGCTCGCCGTCAACCCGTTTGCCCGGCCGCGCGGCGGGCTTGCCGTTCTCGATGCGGATGGGCCGGTCGAACTTGCCGGTCGCGCTTCGCAGACGGTGGTCTCTGCCGATGGCACGCGCCGGCAGGCGGTGCCGGTTGATCCCGTGCCGGGGCTTGGCGCATGCCGGCTTGCATTGCGCTCTGCCGAGGCTGCGGTCTCCGGTGCGACGCCTCTCCGGGTCTCGCCGGGGCTTCTGGAAAGCGATCGTGTCCGTGCCGAATTCGATGCAAACGGGCGGCTTTCGTCCTTTGTCGACAAGGCATCGGCCCGCGAATGCCTGAAAACCGGCTGCGGAAACCGGCTTCAGGCGTTTCGTGATCTTCCCGCGCAGTATGATGCCTGGGATATCGACAGCAATTTCGAAGATCAGGTGTTTGAAATCGATGACCTCGTCAATGCCGCGTTGGTGGAGACCGGGCCTTACCGTGCGGCACTGCGCCTGGAATGGGTCTATGAAAGCTCCCGCATCGTCCAGATTGTCTCGCTTGAGGCCGAAAGCGCGGTCCTGACATTCGATACGTTCATCGACTGGCACGAACATAATACGCTGGTAAAGGCAGCCTTTCCCCTTGCCGTGCGCACGGCCGAGGTCGAGGCCGAAATCCAGTTCGGCCATGTCGCCCGGCCGACCCATGCCAATACCAGCTGGGATCAGGCGCGGTTTGAAAGCCCGATGCATCGGTGGGTTTCGCTGTCGGAACCCGGCTTCGGCGTCGCCTTTCTCAATGATTGCAAATATGGCTATGACGCCCGTGACACGACGGTGCGGCTGACGCTGCTGCGCGCTCCGACCTATCCGTGGCCTGAGGCCGATCAGGGCGAGCACCGGTTCCGCTATGGCATGATGCCCCATCACGGCATCGACGGGTCGGCCGTCTCGATGGCGGCGGAGGCCTTCAATCATCCATTCAACCTGATCGAGGGTGAGGGGTATCCCGGTTCTTCCGATCCGGTGGCGCCCGTGACTGTCGATAATGCCGCAATTGCGATCGAGGCTGTCAAACGTGCCGAAGATGGCGACGGTCTGGTGCTGCGGCTTTGGGAGCGTCACGGTGCCCGGCAGGCGGCCAGGCTCGAATTTGCCGATGATATCGTTGCGGTGGCGGAAACTGATCTGCTGGAAGAAGCGGGGACGGCGCTTGTTCTGGAGGGGCAGGCTGTCACCCTCAACTTCGCGCCGTTTGAAATCAAGACGCTGAGACTGAGAGGGAGGCACTGACCTTGGAAGTTTTCACGCACAGGATCACCGATTTTCCCGGTGGCGATAAATCCTTTATCGAGGTTCCCTTCGATGTCGGAGCGGACATTGAGCGTATCGAGGTTTCCTATGTGTTTCCGACGGGCGCAGAGGGGAGCGTCATCGATATCGGCCTTGCCCATGAAGGACGGATCCGTGGCTGGACCGGCGCCGAATACGGACATATCTTTGTGGCTGATGACCATGCTGCGCCCGGTTACAAGGCTGGTCCGCTTAACGGTCGCTGGCATGTCGTGCTTGGCGTTGTCCGGGTTGGGTCGCAATGCTGGGTCGACCTGTCGATCCGGCTGGTGCCGCGCCGTGCCCGCTGGTTTGCCGGCGAACTGCACAGCCATACCGAACATTCCGACGGCGGTGTTCCGGTTGGTGAGGCGGTTCATCGCGCACGCATGTCCGGCTGCGATTTCGTGGCGCTGACCGACCATAATACCACCGCGCAGAACCGGGTGAAGCCGGATAATCCCGGCATTCTGGTGATCGATGCCATGGAGCTGACAAGCTATTGGGGGCATACGAATTTTCTGGGGCTTGCCGATCCGGTGGATGACTGGCGGTGTTACGCGCCGGAAGACGTGCCGATGAAGATGGCCGAGGCGCGTGAGAAGGGCGCGACGATTGTCGTCAATCATCCGTTTCAGGCCTCTGCCGGCGGGCGCTGGCAGTGCGGGATCGATGTGCCGCTTCATGCGCTGGAAATCTGGAACGGAAACTGGGCGCAACACAATGTCGAGGCGGTGGCCTTCTGGCAGGAGCAGCTTGCTGCCGGAAAGCGGCTTGCCTGCACCGGCGGCAGCGATTTCCACCTGAAGAACCGACGCCGCCACGGCCGCCCGGCCAATCGGCTTCACGTGGCGACGCGCTCTGTCGCCGGCATTCTGGAGGCCGTGCGGGCGGGCGCCAATGTCGTGACCTCTGCGCCGGATGAAACCATGGTGTTCCCGCTTGACGATACCCCGATGTTCGGCGCTTCCGGCCGGAGCGGGCAGGCCGTCGGTCTCGGTTTCGAAGGCCTTGCCAGGGGCGATGAAATCCGGTTGATTTCCCGGGCAGGCGTGATCCGGACAATTGAGGCGGAAAGCGAGATACAGGTTGTCGAGGCACCTCTTGATGGCGGCTTCCTGCGCACGGAAGTCTGGCGCGGGGATGTCCCGTGTCTTTTCAGCAATCCGATCTATGTGGACTGACGACGATGGCCAAGGGCGAAAAGGTCGGCATGCGCGAGGTTTCCGAACGCGCAGGCGTGGCGATTTCAACGGTGTCGCATGTGCTGAACGGCACGGCGCCGATTTCGGAGGAAGTGCGCGCGCGCGTGCTCGATGCCGCCCGCGAGCTCGGCTATCTGGCGCGGCGTTCGGCGCGGGCTTCGGTCAATGCCGTCAACAAGGTTCTGCTTGCCGTGCCCGAAGATGCGCTGCCCGACAGCGACGTCAATCTGGTTTCCTGGACGATCCTCAATGCGCTGACCCGCGACTGCGAGGCGCGCGGCGTGCGCCTCGTGCCGCATACGCTCGGCCGGGATGATCCGGTCGGTGCCGTGGATGCGGCCGCGCGGGCGGCGAAAGTGGATGGCATCATCGTCATCAATGACGACCGCAGTGCGCTTCTCGACACGATTGGCCGTTCCGGCATGCCGGCCGTGCTGATCAATGGCGAGGACCCGAACATGCACATCGACAGCGTGACCCCGGGGAACCGGTTTGCCGCGCTCAAGGCCGCCAAGCTGATGATGGACAAGGGGCATTTGCGGATCATTCACCTGACATGGACCGGCCGCAAGACCGTGGAGCGTCGCCTTGATGGATTTCTCGATGCTTTTCGCGAACGTGGCCTGCCGCTGGAGGATGCCATTATCGTCCCGGCGGCGGGTTTCGAGCCGCAGCACGGGGATGAGGCGCTTTCGGCATGGCTGGAGGGGCATCCTGATCTTGACGGGGCAACCGCCCTTTTCTGTGCCGCCGACAATCTTGCCTTCGGGGCCATGCGCGCGCTCAAACGTGCCGGATACCGTGTGCCGGAGGATATCTCGGTCATGGGGTTCGACGGCGTGGCGCTCGGGGAGCTGCACAGTCCGCCGCTGACCACCGTTTCCGTTCCACTCGAACAGTTCGGCCGGTCTGCGCTTGACCTTCTGGAGGCGCGCGCCAACAGCGGCGCGATGCCACGCGCGGCCCACCGTCTTGAGCTTGGGTGCGATATCGTTCTGCGTGACAGTGTTGCCGCGATCGATCCGAAGGTGTTCAAATAAATAGATAAAAATTTTTTCATGATTTGAAATGGAACGCGTTCTGCGTTTCTGGAATTTTTTTATTGCTAAGGCCGGGACTCGCCTGCTAAAAAGAGACTGGAATTGATATAAAGTTCGGTGATTGGGAGTTCTCCGTACTGTTCAATCTTTTGATGGGAGGGAATTTATGAAAAATTTTTTATTATCGGGTCCGCTGATGCTGACCCTTCTTGCGGGAACGGCTCTTCCGCAGGCAGCCTTTGCCTTTCAGGAAGCGCCAATGCTGAAGGCCCAGGTGGATGCCGGCGAGCTGCCGCCTGTCGACGAGCGTCTTCCTGTCGATCCGTCCGTGGTCGATGCCGTTGAAGTCGGCCAGTATGGCGGCGTGTGGCACCGCGCCTATCGCGGCCCGGGCGACCGCTGGGGGCCGACCAAGCTGCTTGAGGAACGCGTGCTGAAATATGTGCCCGATGCTGAGGGCAATATCTCGCTGGTTCCCGCCTATATCGAGAGCTATTCGGTCAATGAGGATTCCACCGAATTCACCTTCACGCTGCTTGACGGGCTGAAATGGTCCGACGGCGAGCCGGTCACGACCGAAGATGTCGAATTCTGGTACAAGGACGTTTTTCTCAACAAGGCGCTGACGCCGACAATCGATCCGACCTTCGCGCCGGGCGGCGAGCCGATGAAGCTCGAGGTCGAGGATGATCGCACCTTCACCGTCAGCTTTGCTCAACCTTATGTCTATTTCCTGAACATTCTGGCGAAGGATTCGACCGGCGAGCCCAGCCTCGACCGCCCGTCCTTCCTGTTTCCAAAGCATTATCTGAGCCAGTATAACGACCACTATGCGAACGAAGACGACCTTGCCAGGGCGGCAGAGGAATTCGGCGTTCAGCGCTGGAGCGATCTGTGGGGCTCCAAGGGGCCGGTCACTTCGTGGTGGCAGAACCCGGACCTGCCGGTCATCACCGCCTGGAAGATCGAAACGCCGGCACCCGGCAATGTCGTTACCATGGTGCGCAATCCCTATTACTGGGCCGTCGACCAAGACGGCAATCAACTGCCCTATATCGACCGGATCGAACACCGCCTGTTTGAGGCCGCGGACGCATTCAATCTGATGATCGTCCAGGGGCAGATCGACATGCAGATGCGCTACGTCAATTCGAGTGACTTCACCTTCTTCAAGGAGAATGAGGACAAGGGCGGCTATCACGTTGCCACCGGAAAATCGGCCAATGTCTGGTCCTTCGTTCCGAACCTGAACACGACGGATGAACAGCTGAACACGCTTTTCAACAACAGGGATTTCCGTCATGCGCTGTCGGTCGGCATTGACCGGGAGACGATCAATGAGCTCGGCTTTGCCGGTCTCGGCGAGGCGCGTTCCGTTTCGCCGGTCTCGGGGTCGCCCTATTTCAATGCCGACTGGGAAACACACTGGGCAGAGTATGATCCGGACCTTGCTGATGAGCTTCTGGACGGGCTCGGCCTGACCGAGCGTGATGACAGCGATTTTCGCCTTTTGCCCAACGGCCAGCGCCTGCAGATCGTGGTGGAAGCCTATCAGGATTATGCCGCGCCGATTCTTGAAGTTGCGGCCGATTACTACAGTGATATCGGCATTGAGCTGCTGCCGCGCATCATCGACCGCACCCAGTGGGACGACAATCGCGACAACAACAATTTCCAGCTTCAGTACACGCCGGTCGACCGCCTTTCGGTGGTTTCCGCCGATCCCCGCAACATGATGGGCAATGACGGCTACGCACAGCAATATTACGCCTGGTACGAAACCGGCGGGGAAAGCGGCATTGAGCCGCCGGCCGATGATCCGATCCGCTCGATCTGGGCCGACTGGGAAAAGGCGTCGGTTGCCAGCTCCGTCGAGGAAGCGGATGCCGCCCTCAATGACCTGATCGGTACATTCGTCGAGGAGGGCTATGTCATCGGCCTGGTCGGCGAGGAAAAGGCACCGATGATCGTGAAGAACGACTTCATGAACGTTCGAGACGGTCTCATTCAGGACGATGTCACGCGTGGCATTGGTTTTGGTCAGACCCAGCAGTTCTGGATCGACCAGAGCCAGCAGTAACCGAAAGACGAAGCTCCCTCCCGAGCAAGGGTTCCGCGATCATGCGGAGCCGGCCGGCCGTCCGTTTGGTCACGGGCGGCCGGTGGGTGGCAGTGCGGAGAGCAGACGATGGCAAACTTCCTCTGGAGACGGCTTTTGTGGGCAATTCCCACCCTGATCGTCGTTTCCTTCATATCCTTCATTATCATTCAGCTTCCGCCGGGAGACTATGTCACCGCCTATGCCGCCGAACTGCGCAACAGCGGCGAGTACATCACCGCCGCCCAGGAAGAGGCGATCCGCACCCGGCTCGGGCTGAATGATCCGATCCTTGTTCAGTATGTCCGCTGGATCGGCAATATCGTGCTGCATGGCGATTTCGGGCAGTCCTTCCACTGGAATGCGCCGGTTTCCGATCTGATCTGGGGGCGGTTGGCGCTGACGCTGCTTCTGTCCTCGCTGTCACTGGTCTTTACCTGGATCATCGCCATCCCGATTGGCGTCTATTCGGCCCAGCGGCAATATTCGCTTCTGGATTACGTGTTCACCGTTTTCGGTTTTCTCGGCAAGGGTATCCCCGATTTCCTGCTGGCGCTGATCCTGATGTGGATCGGCTTTGCCTGGCTCAACATCGATGTCGGCGGTCTGATCTCGCCGCGTTTTGAGGGCGCGCCGCTCAGTCTGGCGAAGATCGGCAATGTTCTGGAGCATGTCTGGATCCCGATTGTGGTTCTGGCGACCGGCGGCGCGGCCGGCCTCATCCGGGTGATGCGCGCCAATATGCTGGATGAGCTGGGCAAACCCTATGTCGAGACGGCTTACGCGCAGGGCCTTTCCGAGCGGCAGGTGGTCTGGGGCTATCCCGTTCGCGTTGCCCTCAACCCCTTCATTTCGACAGTGGGGTGGGCCTTGCCCGCGCTGTTTTCCGGAGATGTGATCACCGCCGTCGTGCTCAACCTGCCGACCACCGGGCCGCTGATGCTGCAGGCGCTCAAGATGCAGGACATGTATCTCGCCGGCGCCTTCATCCTGATCCTCAGCATCTTCACCGTCATCGGCACGCTGTTGTCCGACATTCTTCTCGCGTGGTCCGACCCGCGCATCCGCTACGCGTGAGGCCGTCATGACCTACGAAACCTCAGTTTACGCAGAAGAAAACGAACTGGCGGCTGCCGAGCAGAGCATCTATACCGCCAATTCGTGGAAGCTGATGTGGTGGCGCTTCCGCCAGCACCGGCTTGCCCTGATTTCGCTGATCTTCCTGGTGCTTGCCTATATCACGGCGATCTTTGCCGAAATTGTCGCGCCCTACGCGCCCGATTCCATCGAACGGCTGGAAACCTTCGTGCCGCCGCAGATGGTCCGCTTTGTTCACGACGGTTCGCTGACGCGGCCCTTTGTCTATGAATTGAAACGCACACGTGATCCCGAAACGGCCCGTGTCACCTATGTGGTCGACAAGTCCAAACCGCTGCCGATCCGGTTTTTCGTGGAGGGCGAGAAATACAGGTTCTGGGGCATCTGGAAGGCCGATCTTCATCTCTTCGGCATCGATGCGCGCCGCCAGAAGGTCAATCTTCTGGGCACGGATGCGCTGGGGCGCGACCTGTTTTCGCGTCTGGTCTATGGCGCCCGCGTCACGCTTTCGGCGGGGCTGATCGGCGTGTTCTTCGCCTTTGTGCTCGGCCTCTTCTTCGGTTCGATCTCGGGTTATTACGGCGGCTTTGTCGATACGGCGATCCAGCGCATGATGGAGTTCATCCGCTCGGTGCCGACGATCCCGTTGTGGATGGGGCTTGCCGCCGCCTTGCCGATCGCCTGGGACCCGCTGTTCGTCT
This sequence comes from Martelella mediterranea, assembly GCA_003001975.1. Lineage (GTDB taxonomy): Bacteria > Pseudomonadota > Alphaproteobacteria > Rhizobiales > Rhizobiaceae > Martelella > Martelella mangrovi. The sequence goes on along the minus strand of PVUG01000003.1, from coordinate 37,349 downwards.
ATGTGCTGATCACCCTTATTCTGGCGCTGATCGGCTGGACGCATCTGGCGCGTGTCGTGCGCGGCCGTTTCCTGTCGCTGAAATCGGAAGACTATGTGATGGCCGCGCGCCTTGCCGGGGCTTCCGAATACCGCGTGATCACCAAGCACATGCTGCCGGCGATGACCTCCTACATCATTGCCGCAATGACGCTGGCGGTGCCGGAGATGATCCTCGGTGAGACGGCGCTATCCTTCCTTGGGCTGGGCCTGCGCCCGCCGGTCGTCTCCTGGGGCGTTCTGCTGCAGGATGCGCAGAACCTCCGCTCCATTTCGCTCGCCCCCTGGCTGCTTGCACCCGGTCTTGCCGTGGTCGCGGTCGTGCTGGCCTTCAACTTCCTCGGTGACGGTCTCAGAGATGCGGCCGATCCTTATGGACAATAGGTGTCTGTCATGCTGGACAAGACGAAGAATACAATGCCGCCGGAACGTCTGCTGCAACTCGACGATGTTGAAGTGGCCTTCAAGACCCGCGACGGGCTGGTGAAGGCCGTCGACGGCGTCAACTACCACGTCAATCGTGGCGAGGTTCTGGGCATTGTCGGCGAGAGCGGCTCCGGCAAATCGGTGACAGTCCGGGCGATCATGCGGTTGCTGGCCCGAAATGCTCAGGAGGGCAGCGGCGAAATCCGCTTCAACCCGGACGGCGATACCGAATACCGGCTGGACGGGCTTTCGCGCGACAGCCGGTTGATGCGCAGGCTCAGGGGCGGGCGCATCGGCATGGTGTTTCAGGAGCCGATGACCGCGCTTTCGCCGGTGCATTCGATCGGCACTCAGATCATGCGCACCGTCATGCTGCATCGCCGCGTGAGCAAGGATGAGGCGCGTGCGCGCGCCCGTGATCTTCTGGCCCGCGTTCAACTGCCGCAGCCCGAACGCCTGCTCGACAGCTACCCGCATCAGCTTTCCGGCGGCATGCGCCAGCGTGCGATGATCGCGCTCGCGCTTGCCTGCGATCCCGCGCTTCTGATTGCCGACGAGCCGACGACGGCGCTCGATGTGACCACCGAGGCGCAGATCCTCGAACTGCTGAAATCGCTGCAGCAGGAACTCGGTATGGCGATCGTGTTCATCACCCATAATTTCGGCGTCGTTGCCGATATCGCCGACCGGGTGGCGGTGATGTATCTCGGCCGGGTCGTGGAAACGGGGCTGGTCGATGACATTTTCTACCGCCCCCAGCATCCCTATACGCGGGCGCTTCTCGGCTCCATTCCGCGCCTTGGCCAGAAGAAACAGCGCCGGCTGAGTGTCATCAAGGGTTCGGTGCCAGACCCCTACAACATCCCCTCCGGCTGCGTGTTCCACACGCGCTGCGACTATGCCGATCCATCGGTCTGTGCAACCAGAACGCCGCCGCGCGTGCCTTTCGACCGGGGCCAGGAGGCGCTCTGTCATTTCGCCGGAAAACTGCCGGAGGCCGGAGCATGAGCGAGGCGAAGATCATGACAGCGACCATGCCGGATGACGTGCTGATTTCCGTTCGCGGTCTGAAGAAGCATTTTACCGTGAAGGGCGGCCGCAAGGGGCGCGAATTGAAGGTTCTGCGCGCCGTTGACGATGTCAGTTTCGACATCCGCAAGGGCGAAACCTTTGGTCTTGTCGGCGAAAGCGGATCGGGAAAATCGACCGTCGCCCGGCTGATCCTGCGCGCCTATACGCTGACCGACGGCCAGATCCTGTTTCGTGAAAATGACGGCCGGGTCGTCGATATCTCGGCAATGGGCGACAAGGAATTGCGTCCCGTCCGCCGCGAAATGCAGATGATTTTCCAGGACCCCTATTCTTCGCTCAATCCGCGCATGACGCTGCTCGACCTGATCGGAGAGCCGATGGTGGTGCATGGCTATTCGAAGGACGAGATCGCCAAGCGGGTTGGCGAGCTACTGTCATTTGTCGGGCTCAGGCCCGAATATGCCTCGCGCTATCCGCATGCCTTTTCCGGCGGCCAGCGCCAGAGGATCGGCATTGCCCGGGCACTGGCGCTGTCGCCCGCCTTCATCGCGGCAGACGAGGCGGTCTCCGCGCTCGACGTTTCGGTGGCGGCCCAGAACATCAATCTTCTGCAGGACCTGCAGGAACAGTTTCACCTGACCTATCTGTTCATCACCCACGACCTCGGCATGGTCGAGCATATCTCCGACCGGATTGCGGTGATGTATCTCGGCCAGATCGTGGAACTGGGCGAGACCGAGCGGTTGTTTTCCCGCCCGCGTCATCCCTATACCGAAGCGTTGCTGGGCGCGGTTCCGCAGCCCGATCCGCGCAAACGCTCTGCTGAAAAACGCGGTGTTCTGAAGGGCGAGGTGCCGGATGCCTCCGACCCGCCGCCCGGCTGCGCCTTTCATCCCCGCTGCGCCTATGCCACCGAACGATGCAGCCGCGAAAAGCCTGAACTGCGCAGCGTCGATGGCCGTGACGTACGCTGTCACCACGCTGAAGCGCTGACCCTGCGGGGCGTGGGCGAGGATCAGGGGGCGCACGCATGAGCTTGTTTTCCCCGGCCGAGCCCGCGCCGCCTGAAGGCGTGCGTGATGATGATTACGATCTGGCGGAACGGCTGAAGCCGGTGCTGATGCTGGACAGCGCGGAACCGGCACCACCGCTTGCGCTCGGCTATAGCGTGATCCGCACGGCCGGAAAGTCTCCCTCCTCGAAATTCCATATCGCTCCGCTGCCGGGCGGCACGGTCATCGAATATGCGATCTGGCATGACTGGGATATCCAGCATCTCTACGACCTCGAACATGTCTGGGTGCATGTCGATGCTGGAGGTGCCGTCGCCCGGGTGGAAGGATCGATGCATGGCATGCGGGTCGCCATCGACGATGGCCGTGGATTGCCGGAAATGCGGGGCACGCGCCCGGTGCTTTATGTGGAGTCGGGCAAACATGCGATCTGGGGTGTTTCACGCATCATGCGCGCTATCGCCGGGGCCAGGATTGCCGAAATGTGCGGTCCTGATGCGGGTGCAGGCGGTATTCATCTGGGCAATGCCTTTGCCGAAAACGGTGCGTGGTCGGCAACCGCGGAGCAGCACCGTCTGGCGCGGCTTGCCATGAAACGGGCGGCCTTCGTGCCGCGTTTCGATTTTCCCGCCCCGGGTGCCGAGCCGGCCCTTGTTCCATGGACGGCGCTGGAACAGTGGATCCCGAAACGGATGCAGGCGTTGATTTCAGCGCTTTCAGGTACGGTGCCGCATCTTGAAGCCATCCTTCTCGATTGTGGCGATACGCTGATTGACGAGGCTACGGAGGTCAAGCGCCCCGGCAGTGAGGTGGTCATCACGGCAGAGGAAATCCCCTTCGCCATGGACGCCGTTCGCGCGCTTCATGAGTGTGGCTACAGGTTGGCGCTGGTGGCCGACGGGCCGCGCGAAACCTTCGAGAACATGTTGAAGCCGCGCGGTATCTGGGAACTGATGGAAACCCATGTGATCTCCGGCGATGTCGGCGCACACAAGCCGTCGCGGAAAATGTTTTCCGCAGCGCTTGCCGGGCTTGATCTGGGAGAGGCTGCGAAATCGCATGTCGTCATGGTCGGCAACAATCTTTCGCGTGATATCTGCGGCGCCAATGAATTCGGTCTGATCAGCCTGTTCGTCGCGTGGTCGCAGCGGCGGTCGCACCAGCCCGCCACGCCGCAGGAAGTGCCGGATTTCCGGATCGACCGTCTCGACCAACTGGTGGCGATGATCGAAGCCATAGAACTTGCCTTGCCAGAAAGGGAAACAGCCCATGAGTGATGCTGCGCGTTTTGCCAGCCGCACCGGCGAGACGGTAACCGCCTTTGCACTGGGGCCGCTTGAGGCCCGCTACTATCCCGGCGCGGTGACGCGCGGGACGGACAATGTCGACTACAAATTCATCAACGGCTTTGTCGATGTCGGCGAACTGCCCTGCCGGACGGCGCTGCGCCAGGAAATCGCGACCCGCACGGTTGCGTTGGAGGACGATTTCGAGATCGTTTCGACCAACCTGCCGGGCTTTAACCGGCGGCTCGAATTTTCCGGTTTCTGGCACCGCCCGACACGGCTTTCCCGCTGGGTGCGCACCCGGCTGGTTGCGCCTGAAGCCGGGCGCTATCCGTTTCGTCTGGCGACCTGCGGCGGCGTGCATGTTTTTGTCGATGGCGTTCGGGTGGCCGCTTTCGAGCCCTATACCCGCAACGAGGCGCAGGAGACGGAACTGGTCCTGCCGCTTGCCGAAGGCGGCTCCGATCTGGTGATGCTGGTCGAGGAGATGGCCGAGCGCGATACCAATTATTTTGCCGAGCTGACATGGCTTGGCGCGGGGACGCTTTTTGCCGAAGTGCCCGGCAATGCCGACGGGCAGTCGCTTGAAATGCTGATGGATCTTGCGCGCGCCATTCGTCCCGCCGGGATCGTCTGCGGTGAAGGCGAGAACCTGCGGCTTGTCGTCGATCGGCCGGCCGAAACCGCCGTTACGGTTCAGGCAAAGGTGCGCCAGAGCGTGCACATGCGCCATTTGCCGCCGCTGTTCGAGGCCGTTTCGACACTTGAGAGTGGAAGTACGCAGGTGGATTTCGAATTGCCGCGCGACCTTCCCGACGGCTACCACGAACTCGATATCGCGTTTTCGCTCGGCGAAAGCCACATCAGCCGTCATATCGCCTTTGCCCTTCTGCGCGATGAGACGCCGCATCAGCTTGCCGGTGATCTTGCCGCGCGCAAGAAGGCGGGTCTTTCCTATCTGGCAGACAAGGGAGAGCGCAGGGTCGGGCGGGTGCTGGCGCGCCTTGCGCTCGGTCTTGATCTCGATGACGGCGATCATGCCGCACTCGATGACACGCTCGACGCCATCGATACGCGCCGGGACTGCTCCGATTTCGTGATCGTGCCGCTGTTATGGATTTACGGCGAATATCGCGAAGCCCTTCCCGAGGCACTGCGGACACGGATCGAAGCAGCGATCCTCGGATATCGCTACTGGATGGATGAACCCGGCAATGATGCGATGTGGTTCTGGAGCGAAAATCATGTCCTGTGTTTCCACGTCGCAGAACTGATCGCGGGGCGTTTTTTTGCCGGTTCCGCGTTCGCCAATTCGGGGCTGACCGGCGCGGAGCACGCGGCTCTTGCAGAAACGCGGCTGGAACGCTGGTTCGATGCCATCGAGGCGCATGGTCTGGCGGAATGGAATTCGGCGGCCTATTACCCGATCGATTTTATCGGCCTTCTGGCGCTTCAGCACTTTGCCGGGGATGGTTTGAAGCGGCGGGCCGAAACGGTTCTCGACCGGCTGTTCACGATGATCGCGCTTCATGCGATCAACGGCGTTGCCGCTGGCACGATGGGCCGGGCTTATGACAAGGAGTTGCGCGCCGGGCCACTCAGCGAGCTTGCGCCCTTCGCCACCATCGCTTTTGGAACGGGCTGGTTCAATCGCGGCGTGGCGGCACTGCCGATGTTCTGCGCCGGTGATTATCGCCCGCCAGACGGGCTCGGCGATTACGTCGCGCCGCCTTCGGGCAAGGCCGTTTGCGCGCATTATGTGCAGGGCTATGGACGCGCGGCACAGCTTGCGCTCTACAAGACGGCCGGCATCCAGCTTTCGGCAAGCATTGATGCCGCCCCCGGCGCCGGGGGGCATCAGCAGCATCTTGCCGATGTGCAGGCGGCAGGTCACCCGATGGCGCGCGTGTGGGTCAACCATCCAGGCGCCGATGATCCCTGGGGTTCCGATCGGCCTTCCTACTGGGCGGGAAACGGCGTCATGCCGCGTGTCGGGCAGTATCGAAACTGCTGCCTGCTGCTGAGCGACCTCGGCGAGGTCCCGCGTCTTGCCTTCACCCATGCCTATGTGCCGGTTGCCGTGTTCGACGAGCATATCGCCGGACCGGACTGGCTGGCGCTGCGTTCGGGCGGCAGCTTCATCGCCTTGAAGGCGACGGGGCCGATCGAACCGGTTCTTGAGGGACCGGGCGCGGGGATTGAACATCGCGTCCACGGAAAGCGGACCGGATGGGCAATCACGGTCGGGGAACTGGCCGGTGCGAACCTCTGCGATGTCGCAGCGCTTGCCGACAAGACAAGGCTCAGCCTCGATGACAGCCCGCTCGGCCTTTTATGCGAAGGCCCGTTCGCGCTGGCACTGCGGCTTGATTATCGCGACGGCCTGTTCGTCGAAGGTCGCCACAGACCCTTTCCGACAACCTCACAAACGCCCGATATTGGCTGGCTTGCGGCGGCTGCCGTACCAGCATCGAACTGAAAAGACTTGAACACCATGTATCATGACAGACAGGAACTTCTCGGCCACCTTGCCAATGTCGCCACCGGCCTATCGCGGATTCGCGGCATCAATGAAACCGCGCCGATTGCCGAAGGCACGTTCTCGATCCAGTTCGATGAATGGGACTGGGAGATCGGTGTCGGCGTCTACGGGCTTTATCGCCATGCCTGCCAGACCGGTGATCTGGACCTGATCAATGCGCTGGCCGACTGGTATGACTGGCAGATTTCGCGGGGTCTGCCGCCGCGTCAGGTGAATTCGACGGCGCCGATGCTGGCGCTTTCCTTCCTGATCGACGATGTCGAACGGCCTGAATGGGAGGCGTTGGTCAAGGACTGGGCCGAATGGCTGATGACGCGCCTTGCCCGCACCGAGGACAATGGCTTCCAGCATGTGGTCAAGGAGCGGATGAACGACGGCGAATTGTGGGACGATACGCTGTTCATGACCTGCCTGTTTCTGGCACGCGCCGGAAAACGCTTCGACCGACCCGACTGGGTGGAAGAGGCGGTCTACCAGTTTCTGATCCACGCCCGCTATCTCGGCGATGCGAAGACCGGGCTGTGGTATCACGGCTGGACCTTCAACGGGCGCCACAATTTTGCCGGCGCCCTGTGGGCGCGGGGCAATTCCTGGATCACCATCGCGATCCCCGAACTGTTTTCCATCGTCGGCGATCTGCCGCGCGCCACCCGGCTTTATCTCTCCAACGTGCTTGCCGCACAGGTCAACGCATTCGCCAAGCTGCAGAATGACGACGGTTTCTTTCATACCCTGCTGGATGACCCGGGATCGCCGATCGAGGCTTCGGCAACGGCAGGGATAGCCTATGGTATTTCCCGGGGGATTTCGCTCGGTATTCTGCCTGAGGATATGCGCGCCGTCGCCGAACGGGCCTATGCCGCCGTTCTCACCTGCATCGGCGATGACGGTATTGTCGCCCATGTTTCGGATGGAACGCCGATGGGCCATACGCTCGACTTCTACAGGCAGATCCCCGATATTCCCGCACCCTACGGGCAGGCGTTGACAATGCTGATGCTGGTCGACGCCATTGCGCGCACCGCAAGAACCTGAAGTAAAGCGAAGCTTTCGGGGCGCGCTCTATGTGTTTCGGCGCTCGATGAGGTAGATATGGTCGCACGCCATCACGACCTCGTCGCGCTGGTTCTTGACCCGGACTTCCTCTGTCACGCGGCCGTAATCCTTCCGTTTCGGATCGTCCTCGCATCGTGCAATGGTCAGGACTGTGTGGATCGTGTCGCCGATGAAGACGGGTTTGGGGAAGCGCAGGCGTTCATAGCCATAGGTAAACGAGAGCGGGTTGATCTCCGACGCCGACAGGCCGATGCCGATGGCAAAGGTCATGGTCCCGTGGGCGATGCGCTGGCCGAAGGGACTCTCCTTCATGAACTCGGCATCCATATGATGGGGGAAGAAATCGCCCGTATGGCCGGCATGGACGACGAAGTCCGTCTCGGTGATCGTTCGTCCATTGGTGCGGCGTTCCTCGCCGACGGCAATATCCTCGAAATGGCGTGGACGCTCCATCAGAAACTCTCCTCAAACAGGCTGTTGATCCGGGTAATGGCTGCGTGGGCGGTTGCGCCATCGCGCAGAAAATCGTTGAGCGCCTCTGCCGCCTGCTGCTGAAACCGCATGTAACCGTTGTGACGCGGGCGCAGGAACGAGGTCTCCAGTGTTGCGCGCGTGTTGCGGTAGAAGTCGTGGGTCTTTGCGTTGACCGCGTCATCTCTCCAGCCGGCATCGTGGCCGGGCTGGCCGCCTGCCTGCGGATAAAGCCCGGACTGAACGTTTCCGCCTGCAACCCAGTAGGCGTAGTCGATGGCAGCGTCGCGGTGTGCCGAAAACGCCGATACGGCGATGCCGGTGCCGCCGAGTGCGGAGCCGCATGGTCCGTTTTCGCCAAGGGCCGGGATGTCAGTGAAGGTCAGCCGATGCGGGCGGAAGCCGTCCATGGCGTAGTTCACATAGCCGTAGATATAGGGCGAGAGGGCGGCAGCGGGTTGCGGCGCGGCCAGCGCCTCAAGCACGGCAATCGGATCCATGGCGAAGTTTTCCGCCGGCACCATGCCTGCAAGTGCGGCAAGTCGCTCATAAACGGCAATGCCGCCATCGAGCGCAATCAGCGGGCCGGGACCGTCATTGCGGCAGGGCGTGCCCGCGTTTGCAGCCAGCGTGAAGAAGGTCATCAGATTGTGCGGCGGGCGGAGCGGCAGCAGTATGCCGCCTTCCGCTGCCAGTGCCATCAGGCTTTCCCAGTCATCCGGGGGTGCGGAAATTAGATCGGCGCGAAAAGCCATGACCTGTGCCGCGGCATCGATCGGGAAAGCCCATTGACGGCCATTATAGCTGTAGCTCGGATAGGAGGCCCCGACCGACCCTTTTTCCAGCGCTGCCCGTTCCTGCTCGCGTCCGGCCACATCAAGCGGCGCAAGACAGTCTTCCGCGGTAATCTGGCCGACATGCGGATGATCGATGACGATCAGGTCATATTGGCGTGCCAGTTCCTCGACGGGAAAGCTTTCGAAATCCTGCAGGCTGCGCTTGTCCCATTCAATCGAAACGCCGGTCTTCTTCTGCCATTCGGCAGCACTTTCCACCATCGGATCATAGCCTCGCGGATGGCTCCAGGTCATGCCTTTCAGTTTTGTCGTCACAGGCCGAACTCCGCTCGGATTGCCGCGCTCTGCTCACCGATCTGCGGTGCCGCGCGGCCGGTTTGCATGCGCTGGCCGTCGACCCTGAGCGGTGAGCGCGTCGTGCGGATCGAGACGCCATCCTCGCGGGTTACCGTCTGCAGCATGTCGAGCACCTTGAAACCGGCATGGTTCATCAGCTCCGGCCAGTTAAGAACCCGGCTGCACCAGACATCGGCCGGCTCCAGAATGGAGAGCCAGTGATCGGTTGTTTCCGTCTTAAGGTGTTTTGCAATGATCCGCTTGATGTCGTCGCGGCTGGTAAACCAGAGGTCGGGTTTGCCGCGATAGGGGGCAAGCGCGTCCAGCTTGAGCACATCGGTGAGTTGATCGATCGGCATCATGGCAAGGGCCAGATAGCCGTCAGCCGTCGGGTAGACGCCGTAAGGCGCGGAAAGATAGGCATGGGCGGAGCGGTAGGCGGAGCGTTTCGGCGGCCGTTCGCCATCATTGAGGTGCGTGGTCAAAACCTCGAACTGGAAATCGATCATCGCTTCCAGCAGGCTTGTTTCCACATGTGCACCCTTGCCGGTGCGGCCCTGTCGGACCAGCGCGGCGAGCAACCCCTGCGCCAGTGCTGCACCGGCCAGCATATCGGCGATGGCAAGGCCGAAGGGAACAGGCCCCTGACCATCATCGCCGTTCAGCCACATCACCCCGGAGCGCGCCTGCGCCAGCAGGTCCTGTCCCGGCCGGTCGACCCAGGGGCCTTCATCGCCATAGCCGGTGATCGAGCCGTAGACGAGGCCGGGATGGTCGGCCTTCAGCGTTTCGTAATCGAGGCCGAGCCGCTCTATCACGCCGGGGCGGAAATTCTGCAGCACGATATCGGCCTTGCCGATCAGCGTCTTCAGCGCGGCGAGATCATCCGGGTTTTTCATATCGAGGGCGAGGCTTTCCTTCGATCGGTTGATCGCATGGAAAATCGTTGAATCGCCGCCGATCTCGGTGTCGGACAGGTAAAGCCGGCGCGACAGGTCGCCCAGGCCCGGCCGCTCGATCTTGATCACCCGCGCGCCGAGGTCCTGCAGGCGCAGCGAACAATAGGGGCCGGAGAGAAACTGGCACATGTCGAGCACCAGCACGCCGGCAAGCGGCAGGTCGGTATTATCTGCGGTCATGGTTTTTCCTTGATCGGGGTCGCGGGGCGGGCGCTGCTTTCGTAAGCCGCCTCGACCAGCGCCATGGTCTTCCAGGCATCCTCGACGTTTGTCACCAGGGTCTCGTCTTCGCCGGCCACGAAACGCTGGAGATTGTTCATCACGCCGATGAAGGCATGCGGGAACCAGGTGCCGGAAAGCGGAATCTGTTGCCACTGGCCGCCCTTGGCGCAAAACCAGAGTTCATCCGGAACACCCTTGGGGTAATCGAGATTGACGCCCAGCGTGGTGATGGCCACGCCTTCGGTGCCTTCGAAACGGAAATAGCAATCTTGAAATTTCGGACCGAAATCATGGTTGTGATTGACCGACAGGACCGCGCGTACAGGGGCGGGGTAGTCGAGGATTGCGGCCGTGCGCGATTGCGAAACCGTCGTATCGGGATGGCCGAGCGTTTTCGCGTGGATGCCGGCGGGATCTCCCAGAAAATGGCGCATCAGATCGAGATAGTGGATCGAATGCAGAAGAATCTCGACCCGTTCCATGCCCTTCAGAAACGCCCAGAGATGCCACGGCGTCATGGTGTTGGCGTGCAGTTCGACATCGACCAGTTGGCCGAGCGCGCCGCTGTTGTAAAGGTCGTGGATGGCGAGCATCATCGGCGAGAAACGAAGTTGGAAATTGACGGCAGCCGTCAGCTTCTTCGCCCGGCACGCCTGAAGGATCGCGGTCGCCTCGGCAAGGTTGCGTCCCATCGGCTTTTGCAGAAGCGCCGGCGCGCCTTCGGGCAGTTGCTCGATCACGCCCTGGTGGGCGACGGGCGGCAACGCCAGATCGAAGACGGCATTCTCCGTTGCGGTCGCCTCTTCAAGACTTGCAAATGGCGTGATGTCCCATTCGGCTGCAACTGTGCGGGTGCGTTCTGCATCGAGATCGAACACACCGGCGACCGGCAGGCCGGCCATGCGATAGGCAGGTAAATGGGCATCGGTGACGATCGAGCCGCCACCGATGATGACAATTGGGCGCGGCGAACCGGCCGCCGCCCAGCTTTGTGCCGGGTTGCGAGACATTTCTGACAACCTGCTCCTCCTTCAGGCGAGAGTGTCATTCTTATGTAAATAGATTATTCAAATTTGGATTGATTGCAAGAGGCCGTATGGGGGAGCGCGTGTTTTCCTTCCGCTCGCTGTGTTTCATCCGGCCGCACTCGACAAGCTTTCCGTTTCGCACTACGAAGCTCCGGTTTCTCAACCACCGCAAAATGCGCCGTGCAGTCTTCGTGGCGCTGATCTGCTTGTCGCAGCGCCAACAATGAAGAGGATGACCATGAGCGAATTGCCTCCCTGTCCCAAATGCCAGTCCGTTTACACCTATGAAGACGGTGCGCTGCTGATCTGCCCCGAATGCGGGAACGAATGGTCGCCCGGGGCGGGCGAGAGCAGCGAGCCGGAGTTTCGTGACGCCAATGGCAATATCCTGACCGATGGCGATACGGTCACCGTCATCAAGGACCTGAAGCTCAAGGGCTCCAGCCAGGTTCTCAAGGTCGGCACCAAGGTGAAGAATATCCGTCTCGTCGACGGCGATCACGACATTGACTGCAAGATCGACGGCTTCGGCGCCATGAAGCTGAAATCGGAATTCGTGAAGAAGATCTGAAGTTCGCTGCCGAAATCGTGCAGCATGGGGCGGCGCCCAAGCCTCCTCGTGTGTGGCTTTCGTCAGATGCAAGCCGGAAATCCTTCAATCGAGATGGAACACGTCTTCCATCTCGATCCACCATTCGCCCTCCCTGGCCGTATCCAGCGGTTTCTGGCAGGGCATGCAGACCGACCACCACTCCTGCGTTTTCGGATCGGCGGCCATTTTCGCCATGTCGGCTTCGTAGTCTGTGCCGGTATATTCGTAGTAGGAAAACAGCAGGTTTTCCGGCTCGCGCAGGAAAATCGTGTAATTGCGGATATTGCACGCCTTGATCATGTCCAGAATTTCCGGCCAGGCATTGGCGTGCAGCCGCTTGTATTCGGCAATCTTGTCGGCATTGAGCGTCAGGACCATTCCGATACGCTGCATGAGTTCCTCCCTTTTCAGCATGTCTTTTGAAATTGGCGATCGCGTTTTAGAGGCGGTAGACCTTCTCCGCATTGCCGCTGAACAGCTTTTCCTGTTCGTGCGCGCTGGCATCCGCGACGATTTCCTTCGATGCGGCGACCCAGTCCTCGAGGCTGGCATGAAGCGTGCAGACCGGAAAATCCGAGCCCCAGACCACGCGGTCGAAGGTGAAGGTATCGATGACATGGCTGACATAGGGGCGCAGTCCCTCGACGCTCCAGTCCGCGCCGCCATAGGCAATCACGCCGGAAATCTTGGCCGTCACATTGGCCAGTCTGGCAATTTCGCCGATCTGTTCGCGCCAGGGATCCAGCCCGTTATTCTCGATATCCGGCACACCGCAATGGTCGAGCACGAACTGCACCTCGGGGCATTTGCGGGCAAGGTCGATGGCCAGCGGAAGCTGGCGGGCCTGCACACACAGATCGAAGGTCAGGTCGTAGGCTGCAAGCCTGCGGATGTTTTCGACGAACAAGTCCGACTGCGAGAGTTCGTCCGGCATGATGTGCAGCACGCGGCGCAGACCCTTGACCCCGTCGATTGCGGCGATGCGTTCCAGATAGGCGGGAAAGTCCGGGCTTTCCGGCCGTCCGGCGGCAATCGCGCCGGCGATCCTGTCATGGGCGCCGGTGATGAAGGCGGTTTCCGCCTCCATGTCGCTGTCGGCAACGTCGACCTCCATATGCATCGCCTTTTCGATGCCGAGCTTTCCGGCGCGGGCGAAATAGTCTTCCGCCGTCAGTTGGTGATCAAGGGCGGGGGCCTCCTTCAGCCAGGGATAGGAAAACCGGTCCTTGTAGACGAGGTGGAGATGGGTATCGATGATGCGCATGGTATCCTCCCTGTTGCCCGTCCTCTCCGGGCTTGATTTCGATGCCGTTTCCGCCCTTACGCGAAGGCGTCTAAATGGCTCATTCCTCCGTGCGGCCCTTTGACAGGCTGGCTGCTGCCGCACGCACCAGCTTCAGCGTATGGGCCTGGTCCTCGCTGCTGTTGCGGTCGCGCCGCTCGGTATAGGGCGAGGTGATGACGGCCATCACCGTTCCGAGCGGGCCGATGACGGGGGCCGAGACATTGGTAACACCCGCGATCTGTTCGGACACCATCAGAGTGTAACCGTCCTTGCGAATGGTCGGCAGCCGGGCCTCGATCTCCGGCGTCAACGCCTCTCCGGCCCCTTTCAGCATCAGGGCCCGGTTTTCGGGAGAGGAAAAGGCCAGAAAGACAAGGCCGGAACCGGTCGAGGTCAGCTTCAGCCGGGTGCCGACCCGCACCGCGAGCGTCCAGTAGCTTGGCGCGTCGACCTGTGCGACGACGATGGCCGCGTTCCGCTCGAAGACCACCATGTGGCACGACTGTCCGGCTTCCTGTGCGACCTGCTGCAGCAGCGGCATTGCCTGGTTGACGAGGCGTCTCAGCGGCGGGCGGGCATGCACCAGCTCGAACATCTTCAGCGTAATCTCGTAGCGATCCTCCGGCGTGCGGCGGATATATTCGCGCCGCACCAGCCGGTCGAGCATGCGGTAGATTTCATTCGGGGTGCGGCCGAGCGACTTGGCAATTTCCGCCTGGCTCAGGGAGCCGTCCGTTTCCGCGAGCAACTCGAAAATATCGAGTCCCTTGTCGAGGGCAGGGGCACGGTAACGGTCGGATTCATCTGTGGTCATGGTCGGTCCTCAAGCGGCGGGCGATGGCCTTCACCCTGAAATTTCTGCGAAACTGCCGCCCTTCCTGTCCAATATCAAGAGCGCCGTTGACGGCTTCGCCTAAATGGTGCTTATATACAAATAGACTTTTCAAATATGGAGGATCAAGTCTTTTCTGGCTTGAGTTATTGAGGAGGAGAAACATGCGAATGAAATATCTGAAGGCAAGCCTTGTTGCCTGCTGCGCTTTGGGCGGCCTGACCGCTGCCGCGCATGCGGAGGATTTCGATTACGGGAGTTTTCCCGACTATACCCTGCAGGTTAAGCTGATCGGCGGCACGCAGTACGAGAAACTCTACACCCGCATTCCCGAGTGGGAAGAAATGACCGGCGCCAAGGTCGAGATCGTTTCGTCGAAGAATCACTTCGACCTCGACCGTGAGATCAAGCAGGACATCGCCGCCGGTGACATTTCCTGGTGCGTGGGCTCCAATCACACCAGCTTCGCCCCGCAATACGGCAATCTCTATATCGACCTGAAGGACCACATTCCGCAGTCCGAACTCGACAAATATGTTCAGGGCACGCTGCAGGCTTCCACCGTGGATGGCCGTCTGGTGCAGCTGCCGCGCGTGACCGACGTTTCCAACCTTTATTACCGCAAGAGCCTTTATGCCGACCCGGCAAATCAGGAGGCCTGGAAGGAACAGTACGGGACGGAACTGGCGCCGCCGAAGACCTTTGACGAGTTCCGCGATCAGGTGATCTTCTTTGCCGATCCGCCGAACCTTTACGGCACGGCCTTTGCCGGCAAGGATGAGGGTATGTCGGGCCGGTTCATGGAAATCCTGCGCGCCAATGGCGGCGATATTTTCGATGAGGACATGAAGCCCGTCTTCAATTCCGAAGCCGGCGTGGAAGCGCTCCAGTGGTTCATCGACATTTATGATGCCGGCGCGGTTCCGGCCGGTACGGTCAACTACACCTGGGATGATATCGGTCAGGCCATGGCCGCCGGTCAGCTTGCCATCGATCTGGACTGGCCGGGTTTTGCGGCTTTCTTTGCCGATCCGGAAGCTTCCAAGATTTCCGATGATCTCGGCTATGCGGTTTCGCCCGTCGGAACATCCGGCAAGCGTGGTGGCTGGTCCGGTTCGCACTCCTTCTCCGTCACCGAGGATTGCGACAACAAGGATGCCGCCGTCTCCTTCGCCGTATTCATGACCAATGATGAAAGCGAGCTGATGGAAGCCAAGGCCGGCAATCTGCCGACCCGCACGGCGACCTATGACGAAGTGGTGGCGTGGTTCAACGCCAACGGCAAGGAAAACCTCGCCGAGATGTTCACCGTGTGGAAGGAATCGCTTGCCGATGCCCGCACGCCGCCGCTGATCCCTGAATGGATTCAGGTTTCCAACGTGCTGTGGCCGGAACTGCAGGCGGCCATCGTCGGCGAAAAGACGCCGCAGGAGGCACTTGATGATGCCGCCGAGGAAGCGACCTACATCATGGAAGACGCCGGCTATTACTGATTGCCGGACGTGAGAACTCGTCGCCGGCTTTGGCCGGCGACGCTTCCGGCGATGACCGGACATTCCTATCCGTTTTCAAGTGACCTTTTATGGGCGTGACATGAAATTTCTCAGGTCGCCGGCGGCGACGCCGTATCTTCTTCTTCTGCCTGCCATCGTCGTCATTCTGGCGGTGGTGCTGGTGCCGTTGCTCGTGTCCTTCTGGACGAGCTTTACCAGCTACAATCTCGTGCGGCCGGATTCGCTTTATAATTTCGTCGGCCTTCGAAACTACAAGCGGCTTTGGGGCAATGACGATTTCTGGTGGGCATTCGGGCGCACCGTGGTGTTCATCACCATTGCCCTCAATCTCGAAATGGTCATGGGGCTTGGCCTTGCGCTTCTGGTCAACCGCATCACCTGGGGCCAGCGCACGCTTCGCACCATCATGATGTTTCCGATGATGTTTTCGCCCATTCTCGTCGGCTTTCAGTTCAAATACATCTTCAACGATTCCGTCGGGCTGGTGAACAATGCGCTGTTCTCGCTCGGTCTGATCACCAGGCCGATTCCGTGGCTGGTGAATGGCTGGCTTGCCAATTTCTCGATCATCGTCGCGGAAATGTGGATGTCGACATCGATCTTCGCCATCCTGCTGATGGCCGGTCTTCTGGCAATGCCGAAGGACCCGATCGAGGCCGCCAAGGTCGATGGCTGCAATGCCCTTCAGGTGTTCCGCCACATCACCCTGCCATTCCTGATGCCGTTCATCTGGATTGCCATGACCATCCGCTCGCTCGATGTCGCGCGCGCCTATGACATGGTGAAGATCATGACCAATGGCGGGCCTGCCGGGCGTACCGAACTGATCTGGACGCTGATGACGCGTACCGGCTACCAGAACTCGCAGATGGGCATGGCGAACGCCATGGGCTACATTTCCATCCTGCTGTCCATCGCCTTTACCATCATGTTCTACCGCAATCTTTCGAAGGCGCGTGTCTTCATGGGAGGGGCCCAATGAGCAGCGCAATGACGATTGAAAAGCCCTGGCAGCGCTGGCTGCTCAGACTGACGCTGTTCTGCGCGATGATGATCCTCGTCGTGCCCGGCGCCTGGGTGGTGCTGACGGCTTTCCGTCCCAATGTCGAGGTGATGGCGCGCCCGCCGATCTGGATCCCGCAGCAATGGACGCTCAATAACTTCCTCGGCATTTTCGGGCTTTTGCCCGAGCGCCAGCAGGGCCTGCCGGTCACCAATTATTTCATCAATTCGATGGTGATCTCGCTGACCTCGACCCTTGTCGCCATTCTCGTCGGCATGATGGGCGGCTATGCCTTTGCCCGTTACCGGTTCAAGGGCAAGGGTGCGCTGTTTTTGTCCTTCATGCTGTCGCGCACGGTGCCGGGCGTTGCGCTGTCGCTGCCGCTTTTTATCCTCTGGAGCAAGATCGGGCTGATCGACACCAAATTCGGGCTGATCCTCGTCTATATGGCGATCAACATCCCCTTCACCATCTGGCTGACGGACGGTTTCTTCCGGCAGATCCCGGCTGACCTTTCCGAAGCCGCCCAGATTGACGGCTGCACCCGCTGGCAGGCGTTCTGGAAGGTGGAGTTTCCGCTGGCCCGTTCGGGCCTGGCATCGGCCGGTATCTTCGCCTTCCTGACGGCGTGGAACGAGTTTGCGCTGGCAAGCCAGCTGACCCGCACCACCGCATCGAAGACCATGCCGGTCGGGTTGATGGATTTTACCGCCCAGTTCACCGTCGACTGGACCGGAATGAGCGCCATGGCGGTGCTGATCATCATCCCCGCACTCATTCTCACCTTCATCGTACAAAAGCATCTGATTGCCGGACTGACGTTCGGTGGTGTGAAAGGATAATCCCGTGGCCGAAGTGCACCTTTCCAAAATCGTCAAACGTTATGGTTCGCTGGAAGTCGTTCACGGCATCGACCTTGAGGTCGCGCATAACGAATTCGTCGTTCTCGTCGGCCCGTCGGGCTGCGGCAAGTCGACAACGCTGCGCATGATCGCCGGTCTGGAGGAAATCTCCGGCGGCGAACTGAAGATCGGCGATCGTGTCGTCAACTCCCTGCCGCCGCGCGCGCGCAACATCTCCATGGTGTTCCAGTCCTATGCGCTTTATCCGCATATGACCGTGCGCGAAAACCTCGGCTTCGGGCTCAAGATCGCCGGCATGACGCCGGAGGATATCAAGCCGCGCGTCGATGATGCTGCTGGTATCCTCGGCCTTGAAAGCTTCATGGACCGTCTGCCCGCCAATCTGTCCGGCGGCCAGCGCCAGCGCGTGGCCATGGGCCGCGCCATTGTCCGCCATCCGGATGTCTTCCTGTTCGACGAGCCGCTGTCCAACCTCGATGCCAAGCTCAGAGGCCAGATGCGCGTCGAGATCAAGAAGCTGCATCAGCGGGTCAAGACAACGGTCATCTACGTCACCCACGACCAGGTGGAAGCGATGACGCTGGCAGACCGGATCGTGATCATGCGCGACGGCTATGTCGAGCAGGTCGGCACCCCGACCGAGGTGTTCGAAAACCCGGTCAACACATTCGTGGCCGGTTTCATCGGCTCCCCGCCGATGAACCAGCTTGACGGCGTGGTGGAAGCTGATGGCGCCCGGCTGGAAGACGGCACCATCGTTCCGCTTCCTGCCGATATCGCGCCGAAGGTTTCCGAGGGGCAGAAGGTCGTGGTCGGTTTCCGTCCGGACGCATTTGCGCCCAAGGGCCATTCCCTGCATCCTGAAGACCGCTCCACGGAAATCAGCCTTCCGGTGACGATTTCAGAACCGCTTGGCACGGAGACCATCATCTACACCCGGCTTGGCGGCAAGGAGGTTCAGGCCAAGATGCTCGACCCGCACCCGCTGGAAGATGGCGAGACGCTGACATTCACTCTCGACCTCGAGCGCCTGCATGTTTTCGACGGCGAAACCGGCCGAAGCCTGCGCGCCTGACCAAAAAGGAAAATCACATGACCGACCTTTCCGGAAAAACCTGCTTTATCACCGCAGCCGCGCAGGGCATTGGCGCGGCCTCCGTCATGGCCTTTGTAAAGGCCGGCGCCAAGGTCATTGCCACCGATATCAACGCCGAAAAACTGGCCGAACTGGAAAACGTGGAAGGGGTGACCACCCGCGTTTTGAACGTGCTCTCCGATGAGGAAGTGACGGCGGCGGCTGCAGAAACAGGCGGTGTCGACATCCTCTTCAATTGCGCCGGCGTGGTTCATAACGGCTCGGTTCTGGATATGCCCGAAGGCGACCTAGACTTTGCCTTCGACCTCAATGTGAGAGCGATGGTGCGGACCATCCGCGCTTTCCTGCCCGGCATGCTGGAGCGCGGCGATGGCGCCATCATCAACATGTCGTCCGTTGCATCCTCGCTGAAGGGCGTCCCGAACCGTTTTGCCTATTCCACCACCAAGGCCGCTGTTCTCGGCATGACCAAGGCAATTGCCGCCGACTATGTGACGCGCGGCATTCGCTGCAATGCCATATGCCCCGGCACGGTCGACAGCCCCTCGCTGCAGGAACGGCTGAAGGCAACCGGTGATTATGAAAAGGCGCGGGCCGATTTTATCGCCCGCCAGCCCATCGGCCGCATCGGCGCGCCGGAGGAAATCGCCGATCTCGCGGTCTACCTTGCAGGCGCGACCTACACCACCGGTCAGGCGCATGTCGTCGATGGCGGCTGGACCTGCTGAGATATCGAACGCATTTTTAAAGGCTTACCGACATGACCACGATAACGGGCCTTTCGGTCCATGATCTGCGTTTTCCGACCTCCGAAAAGCTCGACGGGTCGGATGCGATGAACCCGGATCCGGATTATTCCGCTGCCTATGTCATCCTGAAAACCGACAGCGACCTTGAAGGTCACGGGCTGACATTCACCATCGGCCGCGGCAATGAAGTCGTCTGCGCCGCAATTACTGCCCTTGAAGGGCGGGTGACAGGTCTTTCTCTCGACTGGATCCTTGAAAACCCGGGCCGTTTCTGGCAGCACATCACCGGCGACAGCCAGTTGCGCTGGATCGGCCCGGACAAGGGCGCGATGCATCTGGCAACCGGCGCTGTGGTCAACGCCGTCTGGGATCTGCTGGGCAAGGCCGCGAAAAAGCCGGTCTGGCAGCTTGTCGGCGAAATGACGCCGGAACAGCTGGTTTCGATTGTCGATTTCCGCTACCTCACCGACGCCATCACGCCGGATGAGGCGCTTGAAATCTTCCGCAAGGCCGAAGCAGGCAAGGCCGAACGCATGGCCGAGCTGAAGCTAAACGGCTATCCCTGCTATACGACCTCGGCCGGTTGGCTCGGCTACAGCCACGACAAGCTGCGCCGGCTTGCGCAGGAAGCGGTCGATTCCGGCTTCACCCACATCAAGATGAAGGTCGGGCAGGATCGTGACGAAGACGTCGCGCGGCTGAAAATCGTGCGCGAGGTCATTGGCGATGACCGCACGCTGATGATCGATGCCAATCAGGTCTGGGAAGTGGACGAGGCCATTGACTGGGTCAATGCGCTGGCCCCCTTCCGCCCCTATTTCATCGAGGAGCCGACCAGCCCCGACGATGTTGCCGGTCATCGCAAAATCCGTGAGGCCGTGGCCCCGATCAGGGTCGCGACCGGCGAGATGTGCCAGAACCGCATCATGTTCAAACAGTTCATCGCCGGCGGCGCCATTGATATCGTCCAGATCGACGCCTGCCGCATCGGCGGGCTGAACGAGGTGCTTTCGGTGCTGCTGATGGCGGCAAAATTCGGCCTGCCGGTCTGGCCGCATGCCGGCGGCGTCGGCCTTTGCGAATATGTCCAGCACCTTTCGATGATCGACTATCTGGCCGTCTCCGGCACCAAAAAGGGCCGGGTCATCGAATATGTCGACCATCTGCACGAACATTTCGTCGAGCCCTGCCGCATTGAAAAGGCTGCCTACATGCCGCCGGAAATGCCCGGCTTTTCCGTTGAGATGAAGCCGGAAACGCTTCATAACTACGCGTATTCGGGGAAGGATTGAGGAAAGACGTTTGCATTCCCGTAGTTCATGCGGTGTTGTTCGACGCCCTTTCCGCCCTCTACGGCGTCATCCTCGGGCTTGACCCGAGGATCTGGTCACCTCGCCGCAGAAACGGCGTCGGCGATGCTCAAGACGGCTTTCCGATACGCCTATCGCCGGGATAAGTGTTTGGATTCTCGGGTCAAGCCCGAGAATGACGCAAGTGGAGGCACAGGGGAATTTCGAGAGGGATGGGCGGCTGGTACGCTGTCTCGGCCTCTCCAATATGAAACGAGCTTGCTGCCGCAAAGGCAGATGAAAGGCGGCGCCCCGCGCGTCATGACATAGGAGAATTATCATGAAATTGCTTCGTCTTGGTGCCAAGGGCGCTGAACGTCCGGCCATCCTGCATTCGGACGGAACCTACCGCGACATTTCCTCCGTGGTTGTCGATATTGCCGGCGATGCACTGAGCGCTGCGGGACTGGCGCGCATTGCCGCCGCCGATATCGCCAGCCTGCCGGTTTTGCCGCAGACAAGCCGCATCGGCGCCTGCGTCGGCAAGGTCGGCAAGTTCATCTGCATCGGTCTCAACTATGCCGACCATGCGGCTGAAACCGGCGCGGACCTGCCCAAGGAGCCGATCATCTTCATGAAGGCGACCAGCGCCATTATCGGCCCCAATGATGATGTCCGTATTCCGCGGAATTCGAAAAAGACCGACTGGGAAGTCGAACTTGGCGTGGTCATTGGCAAGGAAGCCTCTTACGTCGATGAAGCCGATGCGCTGGATTACGTCGCCGGCTATTGCGTCGTCAACGACCTGTCCGAGCGTGAATTCCAGGCCGAACGTTCCGGCCAGTGGGTCAAGGGCAAGAGCGCCGACACGTTCGGCCCGATCGGTCCTTGGCTCGTGACGCGTGACGAGGTGGAAGACCCGCAGAACCTCCCCATGTGGCTGGAAGTCGACGGCCACCGCTATCAGGACGGCTCGACGAAGACGATGATCTTCGGCGTGCAGCATCTGGTCAGCTATCTGTCGCAGTTCATGAGCCTGCAGCCCGGCGATATCATCACCACCGGCACCCCGCCCGGCGTCGGCATGGGGCAGAAGCCGGAACCGGTCTACCTCAAGGAAGGCCAGACCATGAAGCTCGGCATCGAGGGCCTTGGCGAGCAGTCTCAGAAGACGATTGCCTGGAACGCCTGATCTTTATCCCGGTGGCGCGGGCGGCATTGCGCCCGCGCCGCTGGAGCAGAAGCGAGCCCGGCCGCAGTATCGCCGGGCAATGCAGTGCCGGAAACATCCGGGGCTGAGCATGTGACCGCCTATGTCATGTTGCCGGCTGTCCACTCGCCTGTGGCGGCAATCGGGTGTAAAGCACCATGTGGGTGCAATGCCCGTTACGAAATTCCCGGATACTGGAAGAGATCATGACTGAAGAAGACATCCAAGACGTGGCAAGCGCTTTCGTCGAGGCGCGGCGTGCGGCGAAAATCCTTGATGCGTTCCCCGGTCCGCTGCCGGAAACGCTTGCCGAAGCCTACCAGGTTCAGGACAAGGCCCTCGAACTCGACGGCCGGCCGGTTGCCGGGTGGAAGGTTGCCGGCGTGCATCCCGACCTTCAGCAAAAGCTGGGGGCGACGCGGATCGTCGGACCGATCTTTGCCGAAAACGTCCATCGTCTTCCCGCAGGCGGCGTTGCCGGGGTGACGGTTTTTGACGGTGGCTTTGCGGCCCTGGAGGCGGAATTCACGGCCGTGCTTGCCCGTGATCTGGAGCCGTCGGCGGAAGGCTTTACCGATGAGGTCATCATGGCTGCGCTTGAAGGCATTCATGCCGGCTCGGAGATCGCGTCCTCTCCGCTGCCGAGCCTCAATGCCATCGGTCCCCTCGCGGTCGTCAGCGATCACGGAAACAATGCCGGTGCCATTGTCGGCCCCGTGATCGAGGGCTGGGACAGGCTTGAGCTTGAGACCATGACATCGCGCATGCTGGTCAACGGCACGCTTGCCGGGGAAGGTTCGGCAGCCAAGCCAAGCGGTGGGCCGCTGGAATCGATCCGCCAGCTGGCTGAAAACCTCAAGGCGCGCGGCCGCATGTTGAAGAAGGGCGATATCGTGCTGACCGGCATGACCACCGGCATTCACGAAGTCACGCCCGGCGCGCATGCGCGTGCCGAATTTTCAGGCGCGGCGCCGTTCGATATCGACGTCAATGCAGCGAGCAATACTCGCGGCGCATAATTGCCGGCAAGGTTTCGCGCCATATCCTCATCACGGCAGGACCTGCTAAACGCGGCCGGTCCTGCTCCGTGACGGAGAAAAAGCACTCCCGGCGCAAGGTCGGGAGTCCGTTTGTTGACAAAGCTCGCCCCGCGTTCTTTCGTCATACCCCGGTATCCAGGGCCGCTTGTTATGCGCCTTCAGAAAGAGTTTTTGCGCGCAAGGACTTGCGCTGACTGGATTCCGGCTCAAGGCCGGAATGACGGCGGAGGGATAGGCAAAGCTGTGATTGCTTACAGTTTTTTCGGCAGTCTGAACACTCCCGGCGCAGGGCCGGGAGTATCGGAAACATTGCATGAAAAATGCGTTACAGGTGCTGGAAGCGTCTAGAAATCGCGTTCCAGGCGAACCCAGCCGAACCAGTTCTGCTGGTTCCAGTCATCGTCAAGAAAAGCATAGTTGACGTTGGTTCTGAGGTGGAAATCATCGACGATCTCCCAGTCGGCCGTGGCGCCGGCTTCCCAGAAAACCTTGTCATTGCTGGCCACATTATACTGCGCCTGCGGCGCCAGAATCAGGTCCTCGGTGACATTGAAGTAGTAGTTGGCGGCGACCGCGTATTTCAGATAGGTGTCCGCAATCGGTGAATCGTCCCAGTTCGCCGCAGTGAAATCCGGACCGTAGGCGATAAAGCCGCTTTCGTAGAGACCGGCGATTTCCAACGTGCCGGGACCGATGCCGAAACCGGCCCAGGGACGGATCGCATAGGTCTCGTTGTGGGTATCATAGGCGGCATCGAGTTTCAGGTAATTGCTGTCGGAGACAACATAGCCGAGACGGGCGGAAAGGCCGAGCTTGGCAAGGTCATCCGTGCCGACATCATCCGGCGTCATCGCGTCGACAGACAGCGCCGCCTGAAAATGGTCGGCGCCGTAATAACCGAGGCGAATGGAGTTATAGCGGCTCACATTGTCGATATTGTCGAGTTCGCCCCAGAGGTCCTGGTTCCAGTAGCCCTTGATGTAACCGGCGCGCAGCGCAACCGCGTTGCCGATCTCGATATAGGCCTCGTCAAACTTGACCTCGTCTCCGGTCCCGTTGGAATAAAAATAGAATTCCGGGACCATTCTCGATGTCAGCGTGCCCAGTTCGGTATCGGTCTTCGCGGTGATCGCGAGATTGGCCTTCACATAGGGGTACCAGTCGCCATCGGCGCTGGAGCCGGTCTGGATGCCGCCGAACTTGGTCTCGAAACGGACATAACCGCCAACACTGAGGCAGGTCTCCGTGCCCGGAACATAGAAATAACCACTGCCGAAAGCGTCGCAGACTTCGACGTAATTGGCCGTCACGGGTTCGATCACCACAACCGGGTCTGCCGCATTGGCGCCAGTGGCGGTCGCGAGCATCGAAGCGGAGCCGATGAGCAATAATTTGGTCTTCATGGTCAGTACTCTCCAGAGCCCTTGGAAATCATCACTTGAACGCAGGAATGCCGTGACGCACTCGGTTATTTTTATGATCTATCAATTCCCGACGATTGCAGCACCGACTATACGTTTACTTGTTTCAAGCACAACTACCGATGGCGGATTCTTGCATTGGTCGTGGAATTTTCACTCGGTTTGAGGCCGGTGTGTTGTCATTCGGCAACTTTTTCCGTGCCGAATGGCGTATTTATACGGTTACTGCCTAATGTTTCATATTTATGAAAAATATAACAAAAACAACTTATTAATCCTGTGTTCATATAAGCGTAAATGCAAATGACTTCGTCATGGATAAAGCTGCCGACGGCCCTTGCCGCAGACGGGGAGAGCCTTTTCCGACGGCACATCGGGCTTTCGCCGCAACCTGATAACAGGCCCTGCAGTCGCAACCATGGAACATGCTCGACCGGTGCCTGCCGGGGCGGGGCTGCGGCAATCTGCCATCGGGTCCGCGCTCGATTTCGGCCTCGTTTGCGCGTCTTGATGCTTGCCTGACACAGGCGTTTGGAGTATCAGCGTGGTCGCCAATATGGGGCCGTAGCTCAGCTGGGAGAGCGCTGCAATCGCACTGCAGAGGTCGGCGGTTCGATCCCGCTCGGCTCCACCATTTCCATAAATGGCCGCTTTCGCCGGATCGTCGCCTAAACTCAGTTCTTGTCTTCGGGCAGGGTCGGCAGCGGCATGATCTCGATGCCTTCTTCAAGCAGATCACGGACCTCTTCCGATTTTGCCTCGCCGATAATGCCGCGTTTTTCAGCCTCGCCGTAGTGGATCTTGCGTGCTTCTTCGGGAAAACGCGCGCCGACATCCTCGGAATTGGCGCGGATTTCCGTAACGGCCTGTTTCAGCTTCTCAAGCGCTTCCCGCTGGGCCTTGTCGACCAGCGCCGTCTTGCGCTGCTCCTGCTTGCGCGCGGTCGAGACCTGCGGCGCCATCAATCCCTTTGTGATCGATGCGGAATTGCAGACCGGACAGGTGAGAAGACCACTTTCGACCTGCCGGTCGAAGTCGTCGCTGCCGGAAAACCAGCCGTCAAAGGCGTGGCCGTTGTCACAGGAGAGAGAATAGTGGATCACGGGGTCAGTCTTTCGCTGTGGCCTTTTCGCCGGCCCCTTGGCTGTTGCCGCTTTCAAGAAGCGTGAAAGCACGGATGTTCTTCAAATTGGGCACCTTGCCGCGCGCCTGCGTCACGGCATCGGTGTCGATTTCGGCGGTGATCACGGCTTCGCCCGCATCGCCGGCTTCGGCCAGAATGCGGCCCCACGGGTCGATGATGATCGAATGGCCGAAGGTCTCGCGGCCGTCATCATGCTGGCCTGCCTGCGCTGCCGAAATCATGAACGCGCCGTTTTCGATGGCGCGCGCGCGCTGCAGCACATGCCAGTGGGCTTCACCGGTCTGTCTGGTAAAGGCGGCGGGGGCCGTCAGTACATCCGCGCCGGCCAGGGCATAAGCCCGGAAAAGATCGGGAAAGCGCACGTCATAACAGATGCCCATGCCGATCTTTGCAAACGGCAGCCCGGCCAGATTTGCATTCTCGCCAGGGCGGTAGACCGCGCTTTCACGCCAGCTCTCGCCATTGTCGAGATCGACATCGAACATGTGGATCTTGTCGTAGCGTGCTGTAACCGTGCCATCAGGCGCAAACAGCAATGCGCGGTTGGCAACCATGCCATCGCCCACGGCGATCGCGGTCGAGCCGATATGCAGGTAAACGCCGCATTCGCGGGCAAGGCCAGAGGCCGTGCGGACGATGATATCCTCGTCCTCGCCTTTCAGCACGGCCATCAGCGCCTTGCGATCCTTCTGCACAGCGCCTGTCATTTCCGGCGTCTGGATGTATTGCGCGCCTTTGGCGGCGGCCTCATGCACCAGTTCGGACAGTGTTGCGGCGTTTTTCTCCGGCTCGGTGCCGGAGCGCATCTGCAGGGCGGCGGCGGTGAAACGGGTCATTCAGTCGTCCTGTGCGGAAAGAAGCGGGTCGAGCTTGCCGGCATGCTCGAGTGCGAAAAGATCGTCGCAACCGCCAATGTGGCGATCGTCGATGAAAACCTGCGGAAAGGTCGAGCTTCCGTTAGCGCGCTGGATCATCGTTGCGCGGACGTCCGGGGTTTCGGTGGCGTTGTACTCGGTAAAATCAACGCCCTTGTCGGACAGCAGCTTTTTCGCACGGGTGCAGAAACCGCAAAATTCGCGCGTGTATATCTCGACATTCGCCATGGTGTTTCCGGTATCCTTTCGTTGAAAGCCTCGAGGTTCACCCCTCATATAGTTTCATCGAGAACGCGTGCAAAGGTCAAAACACTGATCTCGGCTGCCCCCTTGCGCCTCAGGGCCCGCGCTGCGGCCGAAACCGTGGCGCCGGTGGTGTAGACATCATCGATCAGCAGGATGGAACGGCCGAATACCGCATCCTCGCGGTCGGGGGAAAGCGCGAAGGCCCCGCGCACATTGTCCTCGCGGGCTGTGCGCGACAGGCCGACCTGTTGGCTGGTGCGCCGTTTGCGCCTGAGCAGCCCCGGCAGAAAGGGCTTGCCGGTCAGTTTTGCCAGATTGCGTGCCAGTTCGGCCGATTGATTGAAGCGGCGCGACATCATGCGCGTGGGATGCAGGGGCACGGCGGCAATGCCGTCGCAACGCGCGATCATCCCGTCATCGGCGCGGCGCATCCATTCGGCCATCATGACCGCAAGATGGGTATTGTCGCGATATTTGAGGGCGTGAACCAGATTACGCACCGTTCCGGAATAAAAGGCGGCCGAGCGCAGCCGGTCGAAATCCGGCGGGTTGGCAATGGCTTCCGCGCTGATGATATCCGGCCCGAGATCATGTGAAAACGGTGTTCCAAGCACCGCACAATAGGGCCGTTCTATGAAGCGGATATCGCTCCAGCAGGCAACGCAGAGTGCGCGATGCGTGCCGGTGGTTCTCCCGCAGGCCGCACACACGGGCGGAAAGACGACATTGCCGAGCGAGGCCAGCGCATCGCGTGCCAGAGCGGCGGAACGGGCGCGTATCGTCTGAACTTTCCGTGGTGTGATCTCATCCATGTCTTCAGCGTAGCGCGTTGACGGATGCTTTACGACTCCCTAATTGGCAGGATGAGTGAACTGGAAAGGCCGCTATCGATGGAACAGGTTTTCGATGCACGACGCGTGGAGGCGAACCGGCTGAAAGCCTGGCGTGCGGCAAAGCCCGGCGCCGATTTTCTGCTCGATCTCGTTGCCGGAGAAATCGCCGACCGGCTGGCCGTCGTCGAGCGGCAGTTCGAGCAGGCCGTTGAATTGCACGGGGTCACCGGCACGGTTGCCAGGGCAGCGCTTGCCACCGGCAAGATCGACCGGATGCAAAGGGTGGAAAGCGATGCGGCCTTTGCAAGCGCCGATACCGCGGTCGCGGTTGCCCCGCTGGAACTGCCGGGACTGGAGGATCAGTCGCTCAATCTTGTGCTGTCGCCGCTTGTGGCGCATCTGACCAATGATACGCCCGGCTATTTCATTCAGGCCCGCCGTGCCTTGAAGCCCGACGGGCTGTTTCTGGCTGCAATCCCCGGTTCCGGCACGCTTGGTGAACTGCGCGACTGTCTGATTACGGCCGAAACGGAGATTTATGGCGGGGTCAGCCCGCGTGTCATTCCCTTTGCCGATGTGCGCGATATCGGCGGTTTGCTGCAGCGCGCCGGCTTTGCGCTGCCGGTGGTCGATCAGGAGAATTACACTGTTCGCTACGACACGCTGTTCGACCTGATGGCGGATTTGCGGGCCATGGGCATGACCAACCCGCTGGCCGACCGCTCGACGCGGCCCGTCAGCCGTGCCTTCTTCCTGCGCGCCGCCGAACTCTACGCCGAACGGCACAGCGACGCCGACGGCCGTATCCGCGCCACCTTCTCGATCATCTATGTTTCCGGCTGGGCGCCGCATGAAAGCCAGCAGAAGCCGCTGAAGCCCGGCTCGGCGAAGGCGCGCCTTGCCGACGCGCTCAACACAGAGGAAATCAAGCTGAAGCGCTAGAGGCCTTCAGCCGCGGCAACCTGCCGCTTGCCAGCAGAATGCCGAAGATTGCTATGGCGACGCCTGCGACCTGATAAAGGTCGGGCATCCTGCCGAACACGGCTGCAATCACGAGGGCGGAGACCGGTACGAGGTTGAAGACCACCGATGTCGCGCCGGGCCCCCGCTTGGCAATGCCGATCTGCCAGAAGATGTAGGCAAGAACGGAGCCGACAACCGCCATCCACAACACCGCGCCGAGTGCCGGTGCGGTTGATGCCGTGAGTGCTGTAAACGGCGTTTCGAAGAAGAAGGCGGCAAACAGCAGGACAAGTGCGCCGGCGGTCATCGTCCAGGCGGTGGTCTGCATTGGCGTGGCATCGGTCACGGCCCGTCTGCAGCCGATGGTATAGAGCGCCCAGGCGAGGCTTCCGGCCAGGATCAGGAGATCGCCGGATGTGAAGCGGGTTCCGGAAAAGGCTCCGACGGTCAGCGAAACCCCGAACAGGCTGATTGCCATGCCCAAAACGGCGCCGGCGGCGGGCAGGCGGCGTTGCAGGACGGCATCGATCAGGTTCGTGGTCAGCGGGGTCGTGCCCATGATCAGCGCCGCGGTAACGGGACTTGAGGTCTGCATGCCCAGAAACAGCGCGGCATTGAACCCTGCCACGCCGACGCAACCAAGCGCCAGATAGGCGAACAGGTTGCGCCGCAGCACCCTGAAATCCAGACCGCCGCTGAGGCGAAGCCAGAACAGAATGGCGATGGCGGCGATCGCAAACCGCAGGGCTGCGGCCGTCCATGGTGGAAGGCCGGACAGCGCAATGCGCGTTGCTTCGAAATTCGTTCCCCAGAAAATGGCGGAAAGTGCGCTCAGTCCCAGCGCCGATGTGTCGGTGACGGGAGCTTTGGCGTGATTGGGCAAAATGTCATTCGTTGCGGACATGGCAACCTCGTCTGTTTCAGATGTGCCGGGAGAGTGCCTTTCCGAAAAAGAGTATGATATATCGAATGTCGGTATATTATTTTCCGAAAATGGAACATCAGTGGGACAATTCAACTGGGACGATAATCGTGTTTTCCTCGCCCTTGCGCGCGAGGGCACGCTCTCTGCCGCCGCCGCGCAGCTCAAGAGCGGTGTGGCCACGGTCGCCAGACGCATCGAACGCATGGAGCAGGCGCTCGGCGTGCCGCTCTTCCTGAGGCATCAAAGCGGCTACACGCTGACCGATCAGGGCGAGGCCCTGCTTGCCCGCGCAGAGGCGGTGGAGCTTGCCGTCCGCAACATGCAGTTACAGGCGCATGACGATGTCGGCATTCGCGGTCAGGTTCGCGTGGCAAGCGTCGAAAGCCTTGTCGGCGGTTTCGTGGTTCCCGCACTTGCGCCGCTGCTTGCCGAAAACCCCGGTCTCGACGTCGAGATCACGTTTTCGACAACCGCCGTCAACATGCAAAGACATGATGCGGACCTTGCCTTGAGGATGGTCAGGCCGGAGCGCGGCAATCTCAAGGTTCGTCAGCTTGCGACCATGGGGTTCGGTCTTTATGGCCCGTCAGACGGCGAGGTGCCCGCACGGGTCGTGACCTGGCCCTATTCGGAAAGCCTTGCAGTGCCGCTTGGCTGGCTGGATGCCTTCACGTCGGCAAACAGCGGACGCTTTACCGTCAACACCTTCGTCGGCCAGCTTGAGGCCGTGCGGCGTGGTGTCGGCAAGGCGGTATTGCCGCATTTTCTCGCAGGTGAGGGGCTTCGGCTTCTTGAAGACCGGTTGCCGGGCGGGGGCGTGATGGAACGTCCGATCCTGCTCGTCACCCATGGCGATCTTATCGGTTCGCAAAGGGTTGCAAGCGTGGCGGATGCCATCGCGTCGGAAATCATACGCCGCCGACGCTTTCTTTCCGGCAGCGAGCGTTAGAGAAGATCCTGCAGGATGGGGATCAGCGGCTCATCGGCCGGCGGCATGGGATAGTCGCGCAGGTCCTTCGCCCGTACCCATTTGATGGCCTGACCTTCCCTGCCGGAGGGAATGCCCTGATAGCGGCGGCAGACGAACAGCGGCATCAGAAGATGAAACGTCTCATAGGTGTGGCTGGCGAAGGTCAGCGGCGCGAGGCAATCGGGCTTTGTGGTAATGCCCAGCTCCTCTTCCATTTCGCGGATCAGGCTGGCCTCCGGCGTTTCGCCGTTTTCCACCTTGCCACCCGGAAATTCCCACAGACCTGCCAGGTTTTTGCCTTCGGGGCGCTGTGCCAGCAGGATGCGTCCATCGGTGTCGATCAGGGCGCAGGCTGTGACCAGCAGCAGTTTCTTGTCTGTCATGTGTCGGCCTTTTCCCGCCAGTAGCGGTATCTGTAGGCTTCCGTGAAGCCGAAGGAACGATAAAGGGAAAGTGCTGCGGCATTGCTTTCGGTGACCTGCAGCCAGACGGTGCGCGCGCCGCGGCTTTTCAGCCAGCGCAGCATGCCGGTTGTCAGCTTGCGCCCGTGTCCCGTGCGCCGCATTTGCGGGGCGACGGCCAGAGCCTCGATGCCCGCCATGTCGAAATCATGCACACACAGCCCGGCTGCAACCGGTTCGCCGTCATCCTGCTCGCGAATGAAAAAGCCGTGGGCCGGCTTGATCGCCGTGATCACTTCGGCAAGGCCGGCGCGCGTCAGCTCCGCCACGGGATTGACCTTCAATGCGGCTCCGACGAAACGGCCGACATCCTGGCTCGGCAGCAATTCAACCCCTTCGTCGGGGTGGAACGTGTCGAGTTCAAGGGTCATGACCACGGTCGTGTCGAAGGGTTCGGCTGCTTCGGCGGTGAGATATTCGACAAGGGCCGTCGGCGTCAGCGGTGTTTCGCGCACCAGAAGCGGGCGTCCGAAGGCAGCGTAATGACGGCGTGCCTTCTCGAACCTGATCTCGATATCGGAAATATCCGACTGATCGAGAACAGACAGGCTGTTTAGTCGTTTGGACGGGTGACCCGCTGTCAGCCGAAGCTGCCATGCCCCGTCATAAAGTACGTTTTTTGCCGGCCATGCGCGCAACCCCATGGCTTCAAGGCGACGCACAAGTGGAAGATCCGCACTCACCTGCATTCCGATCCTGTCGCGATGTTATCGTTGTTTTTGTTCATCTAGTCGGGATCGGGCAGGTGTGTAAATACAAGGCTTTCGCTTGAGGCGGCCGGTGTTGCCCGAAGGCAACGCGGCCGCCCGGCGATAATCAGCTGCGATAATCGCCGTTGATGGCGACATAATCCTTGGTCAGGTCGCAGGTGTAGATGGTGGCCTGACCGCTGCCGATGCCGATATCGGCGCGGATGGTGATTTCGTCTTCGCGCATCACCGCAGCGGCGAATTCTTCCGTGTAGTCGGGATCGCGTTCGCCGTTGAAAGCCACGCGGATATCGCCGAACCAGATGGCGAGGCGGTCGCGGTCGGCCTTTTCTCCGGCCTTGCCGACGGCCATGACGACGCGGCCCCAATTGGCATCTTCGCCGGCAACCGCGGTCTTGACCAGCGGCGAATTGGCAATCGAACGGGCAATCACGCCGGCGGCGCGGTCGTCTTCGGCGCCCGTCACGCGGACGGTCACCATCTTGCGCGCGCCTTCGCCGTCGCGCACGACCTGAAGCGCGAGGTCTTGCATCAGCGCATGAAGTGCTGCGCGGAAATCGTCAAGGCGCGGATCGGATGCGTCGCTGACCAGGTCCTGTCCGGGGGCCTTGCCGGTGGCAAAGGCCAGAACCGTGTCCGAGGTGGAGGTGTCGCTGTCAATCGTCACGGCATTGAAGCTTGCGCCCACGCCTTCGGCCAGAAGCTGCTGAAGGGCGCCGGCCGAAACCGCTGCATCGGTCGCGATGAAGGAGAGCATTGTGGCCATGTCGGGCGCGATCATGCCGGCGCCCTTGGCAATGCCGTTGAGGGTTACCGAAACACCGTCGATCGTGGCGCCGCGTGTCGCGACCTTCGGATAGGTATCCGTGGTCATGATCGCCCTGGCCGCCTCAAGCCACATATCGGGCCGGGCTTCCGCCGCCATGTCTGAAAGAACGTCGGTGAATTTCGAGGCGTCGAGCGGTTCGCCGATGACGCCGGTGGAGGCGAGGAACACATCGCTTTCGGCGCAATTGACGGCTTCGGCCGCGGTCTTTGCGGTCAGCGCGGTTGCCTCTGCCCCCTTCTTGCCGGTGAACGCGTTGGCATTGCCGGAATTGACCACCAGAACGCGGGCCGCCCCGCCGGGAAGATTGGCGCGGCAAAGGTCAACGGGCGCGGAAGGGCATCTGGAACGGGTAAAGAGACCGGCAACGGCGGCGGTCTCATCGAAGCGCATCATCATGACATCCGTCCGCCCCTTGTATTTGATACCGGCGGCGGCGGTCGCAATCTGCACACCGTCAATCGGCGGCATCGGCGGAAACGATTTGGGGGCAAGCGGGGATACAGCGGTCGTCATGGCAGGCCTCGAAAAATCCGGCCCGCGAACAATGCGCGGGCCGGGTGGTTTTGATTACTGCATTTTATTGACGTTGTCGTAGGCCTCTTGCAAGTCCTTATCTTCGATCACGATCTTGTCGTCGGTTTTCAGCTTGCTGACGACCTCGTTATATTTCTCGCTGGCAATCAGCTGTCTGAGCTGCGGTTCGATCTGCTCAAACGGGACCGGCGCCTTTTCGCGCATGTCCTCGACCTCGATCACGTGATAGCCGAACTGGGTCTTGACCGGGGTTTCCGTGTAGGCGCCGGGCTCGAGTGCGAATGCGGCTTCCTCGAATTCGGGAACCATCTGGCCCTTGGAGAAGTAGCCGAGATCGCCGCCATTGGAGGCAGATGGGCCGGTCGAGTGCTGTTCGGCGAGTTCGGCGAAATCAGCGCCGTCGTCGAGCTGCTTGATGATGTCCTGGGCCTCTTCCTCACTGTCGACCAGAATGTGGCGGGCGTGGACTTCTTCCTGTTTCGGAGCGTTGGCGATTTCCTCGTCGTAACGTTCCTTCAGCATTTCCGGTGTGATTTCAGAATTGATCTTCTGGTCGAAAAACGCGTTGTAAAGCTCTTCCTGACGCAGCTCTTCCATTCGCGTCTTGAACGCCTCGGTCTCGTCGATGCCGTCCTTTTCCGCGGCTTCGGCAATCACCTTCATGTCGATCAGGCTCGAAAGCGCGATTGCGCGGACCTGTTCTTCAGGCATCTGGCCGAACTGGCCCTGGAATTTTTCCACCGTGCTCTGCAGTTCCGACTGGGTGATCGGTTCGCCGGCAACGGTTGCAACGACTGTCTCGTCCGACGCCGAACTGCTGTCCTGGGCGAAGGAGGGAACTGCGAAGCTGACGGTCGTCGCCAGAAGTGCCGCGGCTGCCAAATGTCTTTTCTGCATGAAATCACCTTTGTTGTGTTGTTTGGCGAAACCAGCTGTTCCGCCGTGTGCGCTGGTCGATCAGGCGCATGTGGTAAAAGCGCTGTCAGCCGTCAACGTGCCAGACCGAAATGTGTTGCATCCTTACAGCCTTTTAATGTGAAACGGCGCGCTGGAAGAGCGGCAACATACAAATGTGGCCATTGTGGTGCGGCGTTTGACGTTGACATCCCCCAACCCCCCTCTTATCTGTCTGCCAAGCCCGCGTCCAGTAAAGCACCGGAAAGCAAGCTGGACCCTGCTTGTCAGAAGTGCGTCTGTACGGCGCCACGTACAGGATAGATATGACAACGTTCGGAAAGAGCTATTGAAATGGTCTCACTCGGTGGCGTAGCCCGCAAATTGTTCGGTTCGGCCAATGAACGCCGTATTCGATCCTACAAACCCCGCGTGGCTGCAATCAATGCGCTTGAAGAACAGATCGCGGCACTTTCGGACGATGAGCTCAAGGCGAAAACCGAAGAATTCAAAAAGCAGATCGCCGAAGGCAAGAGCCTGGACGATCTTCTTGTTGAAGCATTTGCCGTCGCGCGGGAGGCGTCCCGCCGCGTTCTCGGCCTGAGGCCATTCGATGTTCAGCTGATCGGCGGCATGATCCTGCATGAAAACGCGATCGCCGAAATGAAGACCGGTGAAGGTAAGACGCTGGTTGCTACCCTTCCTGTCTATCTGAACGCGCTTTCGGGCAAGGGCGTTCACGTCGTCACGGTCAATGATTATCTGGCACGGCGTGACAGCGAGAACATGGGCAGGCTTTATGGCTTTCTTGGCCTGACGACGGGCGTGATCCATCATGGTCTCGACGACCAGCAGCGCCGGGCGGCCTATGAATGCGATATCACCTACGCCACCAATAACGAACTCGGCTTCGATTATCTGCGCGACAACATGAAGATGCAGCGCTCCGAAATGGTTCAGCGCGGCCACAACTATGCCATCGTCGACGAAGTTGACTCCATCCTCGTCGATGAAGCGCGTACGCCGCTGATCATTTCCGGTCCGCTGGATGACCGTTCCGACCTTTACGTCGCCATGGACAAGGTTATCCCGACGCTGGATGAGGATGACTACGAAATCGACGAGAAGCAGCGCTCCGCCAACTTTTCCGAAAAGGGGATGGAGCGGCTTGAACAGCTTCTGACCGAGTCGGGGCAGATGAAGGGCGCTTCGCTCTACGACGTCGAAAACGTCGCCATCGTGCACCATCTCAACAACGCGCTGAAAGCGCACAAGATGTTTTCCCGTGACAAGGATTACATCGTGCGCGACGGCGAAGTGGTGATCATCGATGAATTCACCGGCCGCATGATGCCGGGCCGGCGTTATTCCGAAGGGCAGCATCAGGCGCTGGAAGCCAAGGAAGGCGTCAAGATCCAGCCGGAAAACCAGACGCTCGCCTCGATCACCTTCCAGAACTATTTCCGCATGTATGACAAGCTGGCCGGCATGACCGGTACGGCGGCAACGGAAGCGGAAGAATTCGGCAATATCTACGGCCTTGATGTCGTTGAAGTGCCGACCAACCTGCCGATCATCCGTCTTGACGAGGATGATGAGGTCTATCTGACCGTTCACGAGAAATATCTGGCGATTGTCGAGGAGATCAAGGCGGCCAAGGAAAAGGGCCAGCCGGTTCTGGTCGGCACCACCTCGATTGAAAAATCCGAGCTTCTGGCCGCTGCGCTGAAACGTGACGGCATCGACGATTTCAAGATCCTGAACGCCCGTTATCATGAAAACGAGGCCTTCATCGTTGCCCAGGCCGGTGTTCCCGGCGCCTTGACCATCGCCACCAACATGGCCGGTCGCGGTACCGACATTCAGCTCGGCGGCAATCTGGAAATGCGGATCCAGGAAGAACTCGGCTATCTCGAACCGGGCACCGATATCGTCGTCAATGACCAGGGCGAACGTGTTGAAGTGGAACGCAAGTTCACGCCGCCCGGTCCGGAACGTGAGGCCAAGGAACAGGCAATCCGTGAGGATGTTGCCCGGCTGAAAGAACAGGCGCTGGCCGCCGGCGGCCTCTACGTGATCGCCACCGAACGCCATGAAAGCCGCCGTATCGACAATCAGCTGCGCGGTCGTTCCGGCCGTCAGGGCGACCCCGGCCGTTCGAAATTCTACCTGTCGCTGCAGGATGACCTGATGCGCATCTTCGGTTCCGACCGGATGGAAAGCATGCTGCAGAAGCTTGGCCTGAAGGAAGGCGAGGCGATTGTTCATCCGTGGATCAACAAGGCGCTGGAGCGCGCACAGAAGAAGGTCGAGGCCCGCAACTTCGACATTCGTAAGAACCTTCTGAAATATGACGACGTGCTCAACGACCAGCGCAAGGTGGTCTTCGACCAGCGCAAGGAACTGATGGATTCCGACGATATCTCGGACATCGTCGAGGATATGCGCCACGAAGTCATCGAAAATGCCGTGAGCCGCCGCATTCCCGAACGGGCTTATGCGGAACAGTGGGACGTGGCAGGCCTGAAGGAAGATTGCCTCCATATCCTCAACCTTGATCTGCCGATCGAGGAATGGGCCGCCGAAGACGGTATCGCAGAGCCCGAAATCCTCGAGCGGATCAACGCCGCAGCCGAAGAGGCCGAGGCGGTTCGCGCCAAGCAGGCCGAACAGTTCGGCCCCGACGTGATGAAATATGTTCAGCGTCAGGTCACCATGCAGGCGCTCGATCATCTCTGGCGCGAACACATCGTCAATCTCGACCATTTGCGTTCGGTCATCGGCTTCCGTGGTTACGCACAGCGCGATCCGCTGCAGGAATACAAGGCCGAGGCTTTCGAACTGTTTCAGGCGCTGCTCGGCAATATGCGTGAGGTTGCCGTCTCGCAGCTCTCGCGCGTCCAGCTCGTGCGTGAGAACCCGCCGCAGCCGGAACCGGCTGTCGATCCGACCCAGCTGCAGGCAAGCCATGTCGACCCGGATACGGGCGAAGACGAGGTGGCCCCCGCTGCCGGTGCTTCCGAGACGGCTTCACTGCCCGACGAGTGGAGAAACACCGGCCGCAATGACCCGTGCCCCTGCGGTTCGGGCAGAAAGTTCAAGCACTGCCACGGCCGGCTGGCCTGATCGGCGGTTCAGACTTCAAGAAAACGGCGCCTCGCGGGCGCCGTTTTTGCTGGTTGATAAAGCTTGCAAGCAATCACAGCTTTGCCTATCCCCCCGCCGTCATTCCGGCCTTGAGCCGGAATCTAGTAAGCGCAAGTCCTTGCGCGCAAAGACTCTTTCTGGAAGGGCATAACAAGCGGCCCTGGATACCGGCTCAAGGCCGGTATGACGAAAGAACGTGAGACGAGCGTTGTCAGCAATCTGAAACGGCGCCTCGCGGGCGCCGTTTGTTTATTTACGCTCCCTTTTCTCCTCTGCGTCATCCTCCGGCTTGACCGGAGGATCCAGCGCAACGCGCCGTGCGCTCGCACAACTAACTTTGTGCTCGAGAGAATACGCTGAAATGGATGCTCGGATCAGGTCCGAGCATTGTTTGTCGGATCTGGGTTATTGTTGTGATGCAGCTGCGGGCCGTTGGCTTGCCCGCAGCTGCTGCAACAGGCGACCGTCCGAGCATTGGGTGAGACACCCGCTGTCATCAAGGTTACTGTTGCACCGAGCAACCGCTTGAAGAGTTGATTGGGCCGCTGATTGCCACGCCCGCAAACAATCCCAAGCATGCCTTGAAAGGATAGCATCGCCATGGCCGTTTTGCACCATCCTCCACACACCTGTCTCGGCTGCGACATTGCAAAGGACACGATTGCCGTTTCCTGCGGCGACCAGGCCACCGTCATCGCCAATCGCAGCAAGGATATTC
>PVUG01000002.1 GCA_003001975.1 Martelella mediterranea | reverse complement strand
CTCCGTGAGATGATCGGCTTTGCCGCCGAGAAGTTGATGGCGCAGGAAGTCGGGGCGAAGACCGGCGCGGGTTACGGCGAGAAGAATGGCTTTCGCTTTGCCCAGCGCAACGGCTATCGCGACCGGGATTGGGAAACGCGTGCAGGAACCGTCGAGCTGCGCATTCCCAAGCTTCGCACAGGCAGCTATTTCCCGAGCTTCCTCGCACCGCGCCGGATGGCGGAAAGGCGCTGACAGCAGTGATCCAGGAAGCCTATATCCAGGGCGTCTCGACCCGATCCGTCGATGATCTGGTGAAGGCCATGGGCATGTCTGGCATCTCCAAGAGCCAGGTCTCTCGGCTCTGCGAGGAGATCGACGACAAGGTGAAGGCCTTTCTTGACAGACCCATCGAAGGCGAATGGCCATACCTCTGGATCGATGCCACCTATCTCAAGGTTCGACGCGGCGGTCGTATTGTCTCTGTCGCCGTCATCATCGCGGTGGGCGTGAACAGCGACGGCCGGCGCGAAGTGCTCGGCATGGAGATCGGAACATCAGAAGCCGAGCCGATCTGGACGGAGTTCCTCCGCAACCTGACCAGACGCGGGCTGCGAGGCGTCAGGCTCGTCGTCTCCGATGCCCATGAGGGCATCAAGGCCGCCGTGTCGAAGGTGCTTTGCGCCACCTGGCAGCGCTGCAGGGTCCACTTCATGAGAAACGCATTGGCTCATGCCGGAAAGAGCGGGCGGCGCGTCGTCTCCGCCTTCATCGCCACCGCCTTTGCCCAGGAAACGCCGGAGGCAGCAAGCACCCAGTGGCGCAATGTCGCCGACCAGATCAGGCCGAAGGTGCCCAAGCTCGCAACGCTCATGGACGGCGCCGAAGAAGATGTGCTCGCCTACATGACCTTTCCCAGGCAGCACTGGGCAAAGCTTCATTCGACAAATCCGATCGAGCGTCTCAACGGCGAGATCAAGCGACGCACTGAGGTCGTTGGCATCCTCCCCAACGACGACGCCATCGTCAGACTGGTCGGTGCCTTGCTCCTGGAGCAAAACGACGAATGGGCCGTCCAGCGATCCCGCTACATGACACTTGAGACAATCGCCACAATGAGCGATGATCCGCTCATCAGCCTGCCAGCCGCAAGCTGAAACTCATCCGGCCCTCTGGGATGAGCCGTGGTCGTCTAAGCTACACCACGTCATGGGACACGATCTGAGCGGTGCCGTATCGACGCATTTTCTGCCGAACGCGGGCCGACCTATCATTGACCGAAGTGCCGTGGCGAGGTCGTGCTTAAGAAGGGCCGGAAGGTCGTTTACCACTTCGCGCACAAACCGCCGACAGACTGCACTTGGACGACAGGCGAGACGCGCGCCCATATGGAAGCAAAGGTTATCGTGTTGGACGCGCTCAAGGCGTGCGGGCTACGGGCGGAAGTTGAATTCATCGTCAACACCTTGCCGGGCGACCGCCGCGCCGACGTTATGGCGTGGTCGCCGAAGGGGCTTCAAATCGCGTTCCAACTGCAACACACGTCGATAGGTCTCAACGAGATCGAGCGGCGAGCTTCGTCATATGCGAGTGCGGGCATCGCTCAAATCTGGATACTCTTCCTCAAGTCGAACGTTTGGGATGAAGGCGTGCCACGACACGGCGGCTGGTTTATCGAGCGTTACTCGCCTCGCACCTTCGAACGGTGGGTTCACGGTTTCAACGGCAAGAACGGCATGTGGATGTACGACCCGAAAGACAAGGCGTTTTGGCTAGGTCGTCTCGCAGGGCACCAAACCTACGTCGAAGAAACGACGTGGTATTCAGAAGGTGGCGAAGAAAACTACGGCGGCGGGTTCTGGAAGTATTCCAAACGCTTCAAGGAACTTACCTTAGACGGGCCATTCGGGGCCGAAGACCTGTTGATAAAGGTGTCGTCACGTCGCGCGTTCAGCACGTCCGGTTACAACTGGCCCGCCGCGCGCATCGCCAATCTTGTGCCCGCCTGAACTTCGTTCGGCTTGGGGTAGATTGTGGGTAGAATCGCCGTTTCTGTAAATTTATCAGCAAAATCAATGAGAGTTGGTAGCGGAGGAGGGATTTGAACCCCCGACACAAGGATTATGATTCCTCTGCTCTAACCTACTGAGCTACTCCGCCAACCAAGGTCTTGCACGGGAAACGCATCTAGCGACGCGGTGTGGAAGACCATGCGCCCGAACCGTTATGCACCGCGCGGGACGGGGCGTTATTAGGGCCTCGTGCAGGCAGTGTCAAGCAGGTTCGGCGCAATTTTGCGCGGAGTTTCAGGCGGCCCGGGCGCGGCCGGAAACCGGCTGTTTGTCGGCTCTTCGCCACGGCGGGATACGCTTTTTCGGCGGGCGCTGCGTTTCGCATTGCGCGGCAAGGGCAGGTTTGCGCTGTTTCGGCGCGGCGCAGCGCCATTCTTTTCTCGAAATGCGTGTCAAAAAGGCCTATATGGGCCCGACGAAGGAGCAGAAATGGCGCGTATGAACAAAAGTGAAGACTGGCAGGGCCGCCACGCCCCGAGTCTTGCGGCCATCGAGTCGCTTGCAATCGAGGCCTATGCCAGGCTGCCCGAGCCGTTTCGTGCGCTGACCGGTGATCTCGTTGTCGACATCGCCGATTTCCCGAGCGACGATGTGTTCGAGGATATGGCGCTGGAAACGCCCTTCGATCTGCTGGGCCTGTTCGAAGGGCGCGGCATTTCCGAGCGGTTCACCATGGAAACCGGAGAGATGGTCAACCGCATCACCCTCTATCGCCGTCCGATCCTCGACTACTGGGCGGAAAACGAGGAGACGCTCGGCGACATCGTCACCCATGTCCTGATCCATGAGATCGGGCACCATTTCGGCCTGTCGGATGACGATATGCAGCGGATCGAGGAAAGCGCGGACGAAGACGACGTGCGGCGCTGAGACCGCCGGTTCGAAGCCCGAAGACTTGAAAACCCCGCGCGGTGAAGCCGGCGGGGTTTGGCATTACTCGGGGCGGCTGAAATCGCCTGACTTTGCGTCCATCACCCACAATTCGCCGCTGGAAATGTCGAACCAGGCGCCACAGAGCTTCAGCTTGCCCTGTTTTTCCGCCGCCGCAACATTGGGGAAGGAGCGCAGATTGGCGATCGAATTGCGGATCGAGATGCGCTCGAGCGCGGTCTGCCGCTCCCCGTGGGTCATGTTGGAATTCGAATTGATCTGCTCGGCGGCCGGTTTCAAAAGGGTGGTCCACTTGCCGATGAAATCGCCGGGAGACAGCGGTTCGGCATCCGGCGAAAGGGCTGCGTGGATGCCCCCGCAGCGCCCGTGCCCGAGCACCACGATGTTCTTCACCTTCAGCCCTTCAACGGCAAATTCAAGCGCGGCGGATGTGCCGTGATATTGCCCGTCCGGCTCATAGGGTGGAACCATATTCGCGACATTGCGGACCACGAACAGCTCACCGGGGCGCGCATTGAAGATCATTTCGGGCGCGGCGCGGGAATCGCAGCACGCAATCATCATGGTCTGCGGTTTCTGCCCTTCCTGGGCCAGCGTCCGGTAGCGGGCACTTTCCTCGACATAGCGTCCGGACATGAAGCTCTTGTAGCCATCGAGAAGGGATTTGGGAAACGCGTCCATTGTCATTCGTCCTTCATGCTTTTGCGCATCGTCTTTTATCAGCTTCTTTTACGTCGCCGCGCGGGATGCATCAATTGACGCAGGCCAACTTTTGCAAAGGGCGCGCTGAAACTTGCGGTATTGCGTTCCAGCCGCAACTCGTCGGCGCCTTCGCGCACGGCGCGGGCGAGGATTTCATAAACTGAAGCCGTCGCCCGCTCCAGGGCCTCGGCAGGGGGGATTGCGGCAAGCCGGGCGGCGAGAAATAGTGCGGAAAACAGGTCGCCCAGCCCGTTCGGCGGGTTTTTAAGCCGGGTGTGCTCGGCAAGAACGGCCTGTCGCTGATCGACATAAAGGGCTGCCACGCCATCGCGGAGCATCGCCTCAGCAGAAGTGACCACCACCGCCGATGGCCCCAGGGCGAGCGCTGCATCGATTGCGGCAGCGTTGTCGGCAATCTCACGGCCCGTCAGCCAGGACAGCTCGAAGCGGTTGGGCGTGGCAATATCGGCCAGGGGCAGAAGTTCATCGCGCATGGCGGCAGCGGTTTCCTCTGCCACGTAAAGCCCGTTTTCATCGCCGCAAACCGGGTCGCAGAGATAGATCAGATCGGGGTTGTCGGCCTTTAGGGTCCGTACAAGTGTGGCGATGGCTGCAGCCTGTCGCGGATCGGCAAGATAGCCGCTGATGACGGCGCTCACCTCGCCGCGCCAACGGCTTGTCGCAAGGTCGTTCAGCGCTTTGGTGAAGCCACCGTCATCGAATTTCAGTCGGGTGGACGGGCCATGGCCGGGATGGTAGGGCATGACGATGGTGGGGACGGACCATATGTTCAGCCCGAGCGTTTCAAGTGCGAAGACAATGGCCCGGTTGCCGACGGCGCCGCGCATCACGTGGCTGGAAATGGCGATGACTGCGCCGGTTTCTGCTGTCATTTCATGTCCTGGTGCTGTTTTTGGTTTTGCAACCTGCGCGATAAGGAAAGTGGAAAAACTTTGCCATCGGCCACAATTAAGCTCTAAATCGTCTGTTGGAGGACGTTGTCAAGCCAGTGTTGTGACGGCAACGTTATAGAACGGACGGCGCGGAAGACAAAGCGGCAGGGAAAATGCCGCCTCGCGCGCGCCGTCGCGACAAGAACATGCTGGAGGAAACATGGAAAACAAAGCCGACCAGATGCGCAAGAGCCTGATGGAGGCTGCCGAGAAGGCGGCTGTCGCAGCCGATGCGCCCTTCATCAACCCGTTTTCCATGTTCAAGCGGGCCAGTCCCGAAGACCTTGCCCGCTACGATGCGGATATGCTCGCAGCCTCGGCCATCTTTGCCGCGCGCGAGGTTGGCGCGTTCGAAGGCGGTGCGGCGCGGGTGAGCGTCGGACCTGTTCCCGGCACTGCGCCGCCGGAGATCGCAACGGATGTGATTGCGATTACCGATCGCAACATGCCGTTCATCTATGATTCGGTGATGGCCGAAATCGGCGAATTCACGACCGATATCCTGTTGGCCGTGCATCCGATCCTGATCGCCACGCCCGGCAAGCCCATCGTCGCGTTTTCCGCGGAAACCGAACATGTGCCGGAAGATCGCATCAGCCATGTGCAGGTGCATGTGGCAGCGCTTTCGCCCGATACCCGCGCCCGGCTCAAATCACGGCTTGAATATGTGCTGGCCCATGTCCGTCTTGCCGTCAACGACTGGCCGGTCATGCTCGAAAAGCTCGAAACCGCCATGGACGAACTCGAGACCCGGGTGCCGGAAGCCCTGAAGGCCGCGGGCGAGGAGACCCGGCATTTTCTGGAGTGGCTGCGCGACGGCAATTTCACCTTCCTCGGCATGCGTGAACTGATCTACACCCATGAAGACGGTCCGGGCCGGGTCGAGCGTGTGAAGGGATCCAGCATCGGCATTCTTGCCGATCCCGAGATGCGGGTTCTGCGCCGCGGACCGAAGCCGGTGGTCACAACGCCTGAAATTCTCGCCTTCATGGAAGGGCCCGAACTTCTGCTGGTGACCAAGGCCAATACCACGTCGATCGTCCATCGTCGCACCTATATGGATTATATCGGCGTCAAACGGTTCAATGAAAACGGTGAGGTCGTCGGCGAACTTCGCATTGTCGGGCTGTTCACCTTCACAGCCTATACCCAGTCGGCTGCGCGCATTCCGCTTCTGAGGGCAAAACTTGCCGAAGTGTCGCGTCATTTCGGCTTCGAACCCAAAAGCCATGCCGGACGCATGCTCCAGAATACGCTGGAATCCTATCCGCGCGACGAACTGTTTCAGGTTCCTGTTCCCCTGCTGACGGATTTTGCCGAGCAGATCATGGATGTTGCAGAGCGGCCGCGTATCCGTGTTCTGAGCCGGATCGACGGTTTTGACCGTTTCGTCTCGGTTCTCGTCTATATTCCGCGCAATCTCTATGATTCCCGGCTGCGGGAGAAGGTCGGGAATTATCTCGCCGAGGTCTATCAGGGCCATGTTTCCGCCTATTACCCGTCCTTCCCGGAGGGGCGTTCGGCGCGGGTGCAGATCATCATCGGCCGCCACAGCACGGAAAAAACGCCCGATGTGCCGCAGGCCGAGCTGGAAGCGGAAGTCGCCAGGCTGGCTGCCGACTGGGAGGAGCACTTCAATGCGCTTGCCGGTCTGGGCGCGCCGGAACTGAAGGCCAATGAAGCCTATCACGAGACATTTTCGCCGGAAGATGCCTATGGCGACCTGAAGCTGATTTCGTCGGCTGCCGAAAGCGGCCTCCGCATCGCCTTTTATCGCAGCGGCGCGGACGACGACGAATTGCGGCTGAAGATATTCCATGCCGGCGGTCAGCTGGCGCTTTCGCGGCGCGTGCCGCTTCTGGAAAATCTCGGCTTTACCGTGATTTCCGAACGCACATTCGAACTTGCCCTGCAAAAGGACAATACAGAGCCGGTTGATGTCATCCTGCACGACATGGAGCTTCTGGTCGATGGTTCGGTAGTCTTCGACCTCGAGGCGGACAGTGCGCGCCTTGAAGAGGCGTTCATCGCGGCGTCTGCCGGCACTGTCGACAATGACAGTTTCAACCGGCTGGTGCTGCTGGCCGGTCTC
Source organism: Martelella mediterranea (assembly GCA_003001975.1). GTDB lineage: Bacteria > Pseudomonadota > Alphaproteobacteria > Rhizobiales > Rhizobiaceae > Martelella > Martelella mangrovi. The sequence continues at coordinate 393,237 of PVUG01000002.1, read as the reverse complement.
AATGTCGATCAGGCCAATGTGCTGCGCGCCTATGCGCATTATCTGCGCCAGGCCGGCCTCAGCTTCACGGCCGGCTATATTGCCCAGTCGCTCTGCCTCTATCCCGTGATTGCGCGCGCGATCTTCCTGATGTTCCGCACGGCTTTCGATCCCGCGCTTTCCGACGAGGAACGTGCCGAGGGGCTGAAAAGCGCGCGCGGAACCATCACCGAGGGGCTGCAGGGCGTGCCGAACCTTGATGATGACCGGATCCTGCGGCTGTTCATCAAGCTTGTGGATGCGACGCTGCGCACCAATTATTTCCAGACCGATGAAAACGGCGCACCGCGCCCGAACCTCGCCTTCAAATTTGCCTCGCGCGCGCTTGCCATCCTGCCCGAACCACGACCGTTTCGCGAAATCTTCCTTTATGGGCCCGAGGTCGAGGGTGTGCATCTGCGTTTCGGCAAGGTCGCGCGCGGCGGTCTGCGCTGGTCGGATCGCGGACAGGATTACCGCACGGAAGTGCTCGGCCTGGTCAAGGCGCAGCAGGTCAAGAACGCGGTTATCGTGCCGGTGGGCGCCAAGGGCGGGTTTTATCCGAAGAACCTGCCGGCAGGCGGCAGTCGCGAAGAAATCTTCAATGCCGGCCGCGAAGCCTACAAGAGCTATATCCGCACGCTGCTGTCGATCACCGACAATATCGAGGATGGTGACGTTATTCCGCCGCAGGACACGGTGTGTTCGGATGACGACGATCCCTATTTCGTGGTTGCCGCCGACAAGGGCACGGCGACCTTTTCCGACACCGCCAACGCACTGGCGCAGGAGGCCGATTTCTGGCTTGATGACGCCTTCGCCTCGGGTGGCTCAGCCGGCTATGACCACAAGAAGATGGGCATTACCGCACGCGGCGCCTGGGAAGCGGTCAAACGGCATTTCCGGGAAATGAACATTGATATCCAGACCACGCCGTTTACCGTTGTCGGCGTTGGCGACATGTCGGGCGATGTGTTCGGCAACGGCATGTTGCTGTCCGAGCAGATCAGGTTGGTGGGTGCCTTCGATCACCGCGATATCTTCATCGACCCGGATCCCGACCCGCTAAAGGGTTTTGCAGAGCGCAAGCGGCTGTTCGACCTGCCGCGTTCAAGCTGGCAGGATTACGACCAAAGCCTGCTGTCTCCGGGCGGCATGATCATTTCGCGCAAGGAAAAGGCGGTCAGGCTGACGCCCGAGGCCGCTGCCGCGATTGATCTTGCCGAAGGGGAATATACCCCCTTCGACATTATCGCCGCGATCCTGAAAGCCCAGGCCGACCTGCTCTGGTTCGGCGGCATCGGCACCTATATCAAGGCGCGCACCGAAACCAATGCCGAGGTCGGCGACCGCGCCAATGATCCGATCAGGGTCAATGCCGAGCAGCTGCGCGTGCGGGTGATCGGCGAGGGCGCCAATCTTGGCGTTACCCAGAAGGGCCGTATCGCCTTTGGCCTCAAGGGCGGCCGCTGCAATTCCGACGCCATCGACAATTCCGCCGGCGTCAATTGCTCCGACGTCGAGGTCAATATCAAGATCGCGCTGGCCTCGGCGATGCGCGCCGGCCGGCTTACGCGTGAAGACCGCGACGTCCTGCTTGCCGAAATGACCGAGGCGGTGGCCGGCATCGTGCTGGAAAACAACTATCTGCAGACGCTGTCGATCTCGCTCAGCAGCGAGGCGGGCCTTCAGAGCATGCTGTCCCTGTCACGGATGATGGAGGTTCTGGAAAAGGATGGTCATCTTGACCGCACCGTCGAAACCCTGCCCGACGACGAGGCGCTGCGTTCGCGCCGGCAGTCCGATCAGGGCCTGACCCGTGCGGAAATCGGCGTGCTGCTTTCCTATGGGAAGATCGTGCTGTTCGACCAGCTGCTTGAAAGCGACCTGCCGGACGATCCCTATATGGAGCCGCTGCTTTACGGCTATTTCCCCGAGCGCATGCGTGATGCCTATGCCGACGATATCGGCGGACATCGCCTGCGGCGCGAGATCATTGCCACGCGGCTGGCAAACGATGTGATCAACCGCGGCGGGCCGGAATTCATCATCAGTGCCTGCGACACCACGGCTGCTACGCCGGCCGAGGTGGTCAAGGCCGCGATCATCGCCCGCGATGGCTTCGGCATGGAAAAACTGTGGCAGTCCGTTCACGCACTCGATGGCCGCATCGACGGCCGGACGCAAAACGCGATCTACACGCAATTGCGTTATCTCTTCCGCATCCTGACCCATCTTCTGATCCGCAACGGCATTGCCGAAGGCGACATCGCCGATGCGGTCGGGCGGCTGAAACAGGCTCTTGCCACATTCGAGGTCGGTGTCGGCGATCTTCTGCCGGATGCACGGGCCGAATGGTTGTCGGAGCAGGAAGCGGGGTGGAAGGAAGCGAGCGTTCCCGATGCGCTTGCTGCAAGTCTTGCCCGGCATCTCGGCATGATGTTCGTGCCGGAGGCGCTGCAGATTGCAGGCCGCAGCGGCCAGAGCCTGGAACGGGCAGCCCGGGCCTATTTCAGTGTAACCCGGCTTTTCCACGTTTCGCCGCTGCTGACGATCGCCGCGCGCATGGACCCGAATGATTTTTACGATTCGCTGGCTCTGACCCGCTCCATGGACCAGATTTCGGCAAGCCGTCGGGATCTGGCCGCCAATGCGCTCATCGAATGCGGCGATGCGGAGGATGCGGTCGCGGCCTGGCAGGAGGCGCATTCGGCCCGGGTGCTGCAGATTGCCGAGCAACTCGAGCGGTTGGTCCGCTCCGGCGATCCATCCATTGCCAAGACCATGGTTGCGGCCGGGTTGCTGAATGATCTGGCCCGCGACATGAACTGACGCCGCCGGCGTTTGACAAAAGTGAAAGAAGCCGCAATCTGCATCCGGTCATCAGGGATGGTTGGAATTGTCGCTTCTTCAGGAAAAAGACGCCGGGCCGGTTTCCGGCGCGCCACCGGCAGGTGGGGTCGGCGTGTTGGGCTGGATGCTGTTCGACTGGGCAGCGCAGCCGTTCTTCACGGTCATCGTCACCTTCATTTTCGGCCCGTATTTCGTGTCCGAACTGGGCAGCGATCCCGTGCGCGGCCAGGCCGCCTGGGCCCATGCGGCCACCATTGCCGGGCTTCTGGTTGCAATCGCGGCGCCATTTGCCGGCGCGCTCTCGGATACCGCCGGACGCAACAAGCGTTTCATCGCGGCCATGGCGGTCATTCAGGCGGCAAGCCTTGCATTGCTCTGGTTTGCGGCGCCGGGAGCCGGCTATTTCTGGCCGGCGGTGCTGATCATCGCTGCAACGGTCATGGCCGAGCTTTCCGTCGTCTTCAACGATGCCATGCTGCCGCATCTCGTCAGGCCCGAGCGGATGAACCGCGTTTCGAACGATGCCTGGGGGCTCGGCTATCTGGGCGGCATGGTCTTCCTGATTGCGGTGGTGGTGTTCCTGTCCGCCGACCCAGAAACCGGGCTGACGATCCTCGGAAAAGCGCCGCTGTTCGGGCTCGATCCGCTAACGGGCGAAGCGGCAAGGCTGACCGGCCCGCTTGCCGCCTGCTGGTATATTGTTTTCCTGCTGCCCTTCTTCGTCTTTACCCCCGACCGGCCGCCGCTGAAACCGGCCGGCAGGGCGGTCGCGGAGGGGGTCGCGGACCTGAAGGCGACCCTGATGGCGCTGAAAGGGCGGCCTGTCCTGATCCGCTTTCTCATTGCCCGCATGCTTTACATGGACGGCGTCAACGGCATTCTCATTCTCGGTGGGGCGTTTGCAGCGGGCATGTTCGGCTGGTCGACCATGGAGATCGGCATTTTCGGGATTGTTCTGAACGTTGCCGCGATCTTCGGCTGTTTCTTCGCCTCGCGTTTCAGCCGTCAGGCCAATGCGGGCACGGTCGTGCTGATTGCACTCCTGATGCTGGTCACGGCGACGCTCGGCGTGGTTTCGACCACAGGCGATGCAACGTTTTTCGGATTGCTGAGCTTCGCTCCGTCAACTGGAACAGGCCTGTTTTCCGCCGGGGCGGAAAAGGCGTTTCTGGCCTATGGCGTGTTGATCGGCCTGGCCTTCGGGCCGGTTCAGGCGGGGTCGCGCGCCTTTCTGGCAACGCGGATTGCGCGGCAGGAAGCGGGCCGGTTCTTCGGCCTGTTCTCGCTGACCGGCCGGATGACCAGCTTTCTGGCGACCGGCGCTTTTGCGATCCTGACCGACTGGACCGACTCGCCCAATCTCGGCATGGCAAGCCTGCTGGTTTTTCTTGTCGCAGGTCTCGTACTGTTTGTGCCGCTCATGGGAAGCGGCGACAGGCGGCAGCGATGACTGCCGCCTGTGAAACACGTTAGTGGCGGAAGGTGCGGGTGCCGGTGAACACCATGGCCACGCCATTGGCATTGGCCGCGTCGATGACTTCCTGATCGCGGATCGAACCGCCGGGCTGGATCACCGCCGTGGCGCCGGCGGCGACGGCTGAAAGCAGGCCGTCGGCAAACGGGAAGAAGGCTTCCGAGGCAACGGCGGAACCGCGCGTCATCGGCTCGGGCCAGCCTGCGGCCTTTGCCGCATCCTCGGCCTTCAGTGCGGCGATGCGGGCGGAATCGATCCGGCTCATCTGGCCTGCACCGATGCCGGCCGTCTGGCCGTCCTTGACGTAGACGATCGCGTTCGACTTGACGTGCTTGGCAATGGCGAAGGCCATTTTCAGGTCTTCAAGCTCACGCTCGCTCGGCGCGCGTTCGGTCACCACCTTGAGCTCGATTTCGTCGATCATGGCAGTGTCGCGGCCCTGCACCAGAAACCCGCCGGCAACGGTCTTCATGTTGAAGCCCTTGGCGCGCGGGTCGGGCAGCGCGCCGGTGGTCAGAAGGCGCAGGTTCTTCTTGGCGGCGATGATCGCCTTGGCCTCTTCATCGGCATCGGGGGCGATGATGACTTCGGTGAAAAGCTTGACGATCTCGCCGGCCGTCTCGCTGTCCAGCGTCTGGTTCAGGGCAACAATGCCGCCGAAAGCCGACTGGTTGTCGCAGGCAAGCGCCCGGTGATAGGCCTCCACCAGCGTATCGGCGCGCGCCACGCCACAGGGATTGGCATGCTTGATGATCGCGCAGGCCGGTGCGATTTCCGGCGAGAACTCAGCGACCAGTTCGAAGGCGGCGTCGGTGTCGTTGATATTGTTGTAGGAAAGCTGCTTGCCCTGATGCTGGACGGCATTGGCAACGCCCGGCCGCTTGTCGCCGGTAACATAGAAGGCGGCGGATTGGTGCGGGTTTTCGCCGTAGCGCATTTCCTGCCTGAGCGTGCCGCCAAGGGTCCGGTGGCGCGGGCTTTCGATCTCGAGCGCTTCGGCAAACCAGCCGGAGATTGCCGCATCATAGGCGGCGGTGCGGGCATAGGCGCGGGCGGCAAGGGTCTGGCGCAGCGCATAGGGCAGGGCGCCGTTGCCGGCATCCAGCGCTTCGGTGATCGCGCCATAATCTTCCGGGTCGGTGGCAACGGCGACATAGGCATGGTTCTTGGCCGCCGCGCGGATCATTGCCGGGCCGCCGATATCGATATTTTCCACCGTCGTCGGATAATCGCCGCCGGCCGCGCGCACTTCTTCGAAGGGGTAGAGGTTGATGACGGCGAGGTCGATGCCGTCAATGCCGTGTTCGCGCATCGCGGCCTGATGTTCTTCGTCATCGCGAATGGCGAGAAGGCCGCCATGAACCTTGGGGTGCAGCGTCTTCACGCGGCCGTCCATGATCTCCGGAAAGCCGGTTACCGCCGACACATCGGTGACCTGAAGCCCGGCGTCGGCAAGCGCCTTGTGGGTGCCGCCGGTCGAAAGCAGACGTATGCCACGGGCGGCAAGCGCGCTGGCAAATTCAACAACGCCGCTCTTGTCGGAGACGGACAGGAGCGCGGTTTTGATTTCGACGAGATCGGGAGCGGGAATTTTTTTCGAGGCGACGGCCATGACGAGGTCCTTCAGACAAGCGCTGTTGCGGCAGGCTGTACACGCAACAGCAAACACATTTTTCTGCAAGGTCGATTGCGGATGGCCCGCTCTAGCACGCCTTCGGCAAATGTGAAACCGTCAGCTCAGGCGGTTCATGCGCCAATGGATATCGGGGTGTTCGCCGACCGTCCAGGCAATCACGATCTGGCGTGAAGCGGTCTGGCCCGCGCTTGCCGCAAAGAACAGGTCGTCCTCGATGGCGGGTGCAAGGCCGGGGGCTGAAAACAGCCAGCTTTCATTGTCGGGCGCCGTCATGAAAATCGTGTCCTCGTCCTCCTGCATGGTCCAGATCGCCGGGTGCAGGTGAAAGCGGGCAATGGCGATATTCCGGTCGTTATGGGCCGGCATCTGCTCATTTTTCCGGCGGAAACCGTCTGTCCCGGTGATCTCCGATCCATCCGGCGACAGGGTGAGCCTTCGCTGGAACATCAGCCCGAAGCGGTTGAGATAGCCGTCATGCTGCATGACGAGGCAATCGTGACCGTTCTCATCGGTGTCGCGGCTTCTCTCGACACTGGTCATGCCACCGCAGGCGACGGGGCCGAGGAAGCCGGAGCGCGAAAACTGCATGGCCGTACGGTCGTCGATCGTAACGGCCGAATGGGCAGCGGTCATGCGCGCCATGCGGATGATGGCGTCGCTGGCAGCCAGCGGCACGCCGGCATTGACGATGAACCTGTTCTTGCCGGCCGACATCTCGAAAGCGGCAGCCCCGGCGTGGGCGGTCTTCGAAAGATGAACCGAAAGCGGTCGCCCGGTATCGGCGATCAGTGTCGTCTTTTCGGCCTGCAGCCGGTCGAACCCGGTATGGGGCAGCGCCCTGAACACCGCGCCGCCGGTTTCGTCATAGCGCAACAGCGCGGAAAGTGCTGTGCCCGGCACCAGTCCGGTGCCGTTGAAAAGCGCAAGATCGCCGTCGCGGTGGCGGAAGAAGTTGAGCGCGGCATAGGCGCGGTCGATGCTCGGGACCAGCCGTTTCGGCAGTATCTGGTCGAGATTGATGTAGGTCTGGCGCAGCGGCAACAGGCGCAGCAGGATGCTGACCAGCGCATCGGGGCTGCGGGCGATATGGCCGCCATCGGGCAGGATCTGCCGTTCCAGCTCTTCGTCGAGCCGGCGCGCGGCCTCGCGCTTGCGGTGATCGGAAAGGTCCAGGCTGATCGCGGTCATCGCCAGCACGATTGCGGCCTGCAGGCGGGTTTCGTCACGCGGAAGGGCCCGGTAGCGGCCCCTGAGAACCCGTTCATGGCGTGCGATCTGGTCGACAAAACGGCGATAGAAACCGGTGTCTGCCCCCTTGAGAACGATTGTGGAGTGCGAAAGCCAGGCGCTCAGCCGCCAGACCGTTGCATCGGTCTGCCACACGGGCCCGCGCACCGCGCGGTGGCGGCGCAGAAAGCTCAGCACCGCGGCGCGGGCAAAGATATTGGCATCCTCGCTGCGCCGGGTCCTGAGATGCCTGAGCCAGGAAAAACTGGCCAGCTCCCGCTCGAAGGCAAGGCTTGGCATGTCGAACGAGAAGGCCGGCCGGCCGCCGGTTTCGAGCACTGCGCCGGCAAGCGAGAAACGGCCTTCCAGCAGGTCTTCCGCCTCCAGCGGATCGGCGATCCTGAGGTCGGTCGGTGCAACGAGAAGGCGCGCGGCGCGGCGGCCGGGGGAAAAACGGCACAGCGGCAGCCATGCCGAGAGCACCAGCGCGCGGCCGCGCACAAGCGTTTCCCGGCAGTATAGAGACGCATAACGCCAGATTTCCGAAACCGGAAAGCCCAAAGACGCACCCTGCCTGTTTGTTTCCTCGCGCATTGTCGCTGCGACGGTTCAACTTTCCGGCATAACCGAAGAGGCTGAAGGTCTGCTTAACGCGCAGATATTGTTTTTCTTATATGCGGGAATGCATGATTACGGCGTTTAATTCAAGAACTTGGCGCGAAAATGGTGTCAGAGCTTCCGGATCGCCACTGCATAAAAGCCGTCGAGACCGGTCGCGCCGTCAAGCATGTCGGCAGGCGTGGTGCGGATCGCGCCGTCGGCATTAAGCAGATGACTGATCGGTCCGGTGGTCTCCGGCGGGAACGCCGCGCGTTCGACATCTTCTCTTTCCGCAAGCAACCGGGTCACATTGGTCTCGCCTTCCAGCGGGTCGAGCGAGCAGTTGGAAAAGATTACGATGCCGCCGGGGCGGACCATGGCGAGTGCACGGTTGAGCATGGCATACTGCACATCGGCCAGCTTTTCGATATCAGTGAAATCCTTGGTCCAGAGCACGTCCGGATGGCGGCGGACGGTGCCCGTCGACGAACAGGGCGCATCCACAAGGGCAGCGTCGAAAAGCGTTTCGGGCGCGTATTCCATCATGTCGGCGCAGATCGTCTCCGCCGAAAGCTTCAGGCGTGCGAGGTTCTGCTCAAGGCGTCTGAGCCTGCTTTTCGAGCGTTCCAGCGCGGTCACATTTCCACCCTGAAGAATGAGCTGCGCCGTCTTGCCGCCGGGCGCTGCACACAGGTCAATGACGCGTTTGCCCGTCAGATCGCCGAAAAGCCGCGCCGGAATTGCGGCGGCGGCGTCCTGCACCCACCATTCGCCGGCGTCAAAGCCCTCCATGCCGGTCACCGCGCCGGAGGGTTTGTCGAGGCGGATCGTGCCCGTCGAAAGCACCGTGCCGCCGAGCTTTTCGGCCCAGCCTTCAGCATCGGATTTGACCGAAATGTCGATGCTGGGCGGTGTCAGCTGCGCCCGGCCGATGGCGAAGGCCTTTTCCGCGCCATAGATTTCAACGAGCCGTTCGCGGAACCAGTCGGGGATCGGTGACAGGTTTTCAAGCTCGGCAAGCGTCTTGTCCTTCCGGCGCGAAAGCCGGCGGAGCACCGCGTTGACGAGGCCGGTAAACCGTTTGTTGCGCGGGTCCGCACCGGCCTGTTCGACCGCGATATCGACAGCGGAGTGATCGGGAATATCGAGATAGAGGATCTGTGCGGCGGCAATCGTCAGCACATGGGCCAGCGCACGCGCACCGGAGGGCAGCGGCCGTTCGAGCAGACGGGCGATGGCTGCATCGAGCATGGGCTTGTGGCGCAGCGACGTCAGCACCAGCGCGCGGCAGAGCGACTGATCCGCTGCCGAAAGTCTGCGATAGGCGCCATTGCCGTGCTCGCTGTCGAGCATGCCGTCAAGCGGCGTCTTGCGGTCGACAACGGCGGCGAGGATTTTCGAGGCGGCGGCGCGTGGGGCATAGCCCGGCTTTTTCTCGGGCGCGGAGCCGGGATTTTGCGAACGGGCTTTTTTTGCACCCGTTCGTTTCATGTCATCATTCAAGACCAGGGACCTTTGAAGGGCGGCGCACCGCCATTGCTGCGGCCGGTATCGGGCACCGAACGCGATCTGCGGGTCGCCTTAGCAGGCCCGGGCGCTGCCGTCGAGGTCGCGCCCATCTGGGCGGCCTGTTGCTGAAGGGCGGCAATGCGGTTTTCCGTATTCGGGTGGGTGGAAAACAGGTTGTCCATGTTCTGGCCCGACAGCGGGTTGATGATGAACATGTGCGCCGTGGCCGGATTGCGCTCGGCCCGTTCATTATGGATGACTTCATTGCCGTGGGCGATCTTGCGCAGTGCGGAGGCGAGCCACAACGGGTTGCCGCAGACCTCGCCGCCGCGCTTGTCGGCCGAATATTCCCGTGTGCGGCTGACGGCCATCTGCACCAGCCCGGCTGCCAAGGGCGCGACGATCATGGCGACGAGCACGCCGACGAACCCGAACGGATTGTTGCGGTTGCCGCCGAAGAAAAAGGCGAAATTGCCGAGCATGGAGATCGCACCGGCCAGCGTGGCGGTGATGGTCATGGTCAGCGTGTCACGGTGCTGCACATGGGCAAGCTCATGGGCCATGACGCCCGCCAGTTCCTCGCGCGAGAGCATTTTCAGGATGCCCGTCGAGGCGGCAACGGCGGCGTTTTGCGGACTGCGGCCGGTTGCAAACGCGTTCGGCTGCGGGCTGTCGTAGAGATAGACTTTGGGCATCGGCAGGCCGGCGCGGTGCGCCAGTTCGCGGATGAGGTTGTAATATTCCGGATCGCTTGCAGCATCGACCTCCCGCGCCCCGTACATGCGCAGCACCATCTTGTCGGAATTCCAAAAGGAAAACAGGTTCATGCCCGCGGCGATCATGAGCGCGATCATCATCCCGGCCCGGCCGCCGATCATGAAGCCGATGGCCATGAACAGCGCCGTCATGAAGGCAATCAGCATGGCAGTGCGAACAAGATTCATCTTGATGTCTCCAGAAGCGAATGGGGCCTTATACTGGACGCAAAGTCCGATTATATGCTGGACTCGAAATCCGACTATAAGTGGGGCACAGTCGATCATATATCAATATTCCTGCGCCCCGGTTCGCGCAGTATGGCAGAAAGTTTTTGAAATGAGCGAGAAAGACAGGACAGACGAGACCGCCAATAATGAAAGCCGGGATAGCCAGGCAGACGGCATGCCCTCGGCAGAACAGCTTGCTGCCTTGACCTCAGGTTCGGAACTGCCGGCGACAGACCCGGAGGAAGAACGGCGCGCAAATCTGCCGGAGGCTGCCAAGCGCGCTCTTGCCGAGGCCGAAGAGCGCCGCAAGGCTGCCGCAGCCGCCGACCGGCCGGCAAACGAGATTGGCGGACGCGGCGGACTGGACCCGGCCCGCTACGGCGACTGGGAAATCAAGGGCCGCGCCATCGATTTTTGATGTAGGTTATAATTCCTATTGTAATCCTCAATTTTGAGGAATAAATTCCTTTTCATGGTTCGCTTTGTCTTGAAACCATTGTCGGCGGCTCTGTTTGCCTGCCTGCTCTCGCTGCCTGCTGCCCGCGCCGCGGATGTTTACGCGGGGCCGGTGCGTGCGGACGTTGTGCGCGTGATCGACGGTGACACGATCGTCGTTGCGGCGCGGCCGTGGCCGGGGCAGATCGTCGAGACCTCGGTGAGAATACGCGGTGTTGATACGCCGGAACTCAGGTCATCCTGCGATGCAGAGCGGCAGGCGGCATCGATTGCCAGGGATTATGTCGTTTCACTCCTCCATGAAGGCGACACCGTGCAGCTCAGGCAGATCGCCGGCGACAAGTATTTCGGTCGGGTGGTGGCCGATGTCGCGCTGCCCGATGCCCGCGATCTCAGTCATCTTCTGCTGGCAGGCGGTTTTGCGGTGTCCTATGATGGCGGGCGCAAGCAATCTTTCGTCTGTCCCGCGTCGTAAATGGCCGACGGGCGCAAACGGGGGCTTGCGCAGATTCGCAGGAGCATCCCATGTCTGATCCTTTCCAGCCCGTTGTCACCAGCCAGCACCACACCGTTTCGGTGGATGGTTTTCCGGTCGAGTTGCCGCTCGTTGCCATAAAGCCCGATCTTGCGATTTCGCTGATGATGGTGATCGATCTCGGGGTCCGTTTCGGGGCGCATTGCGGCGAGAAGCTTGCTGACGCGCTGGCGCCGCTGAAGCCGGATATCGTGGTTGGCGCGGCCACGCTTGGCATTCCGGTTGCAATCGAGGTGACGCGGGCGCTGGGCCTCGACCGCTACGTGATCCTGCAGAAATCGCCCAAGGTGCATCTGGGATCGGCGCTCGAACAGAAAATCACCTCGATCACGTCAAAAGGCGCGCAGCGGCTGCTTCTGGATGCGCGTGCGGTGCCGCTGCTCAAGGGGCGGCGGGTTGTCGTCGTCGACGATGTCGTGGCCTCGGGCTCAAGCCTCAAGGGTTCGGCGGAACTGGTGCGTCAGGCCGGCGGCGAGGTCGTCGGCCTTGGCGTTATCCTGACGGAAGCGCGGGAATGGGAGGGCGTGCTGGGGGATGATGCGGCTCTTGTCCACGCACTCGCCCATATTCCCCAGTTCCGGCCCGCCGATGACGGGACCTGGGTTGTCCGACCGGAGACGGTGTAGGGCCGGGACAAAAAAGGCCGCACCATTTGCGGTGCGGCCAGAGGTGTTCCTCAAAGGGCGGGTTTGCTAGAGCGTTTCAGACTGAAATGCTCTAACCGCCATACATGAGGTTCGGGAGGAACAGGACGATACCGGGCACGAACAGCAGCAGGGCGACAAGCGCGAGGATGGCGGCGATGAAGGGCATTGCCTCCTTCACATATTCCTCCACCGGCGTATCGAGCAGGCTGCAGACCGTGAACATGGCGACTCCGACGGGTGGGGTCATCGAGCCGAAGGTAACGATGGTCATCATCAGGATGCCGAAGTGAACCGGGTCGACGCCCGCCTTGACCACAACCGGCACCAGGATCGGCGTCAGCAGCAGCACCAGGATCGTGCTTTCGAAAAACAGCCCGGCGATGAACAGGCCGATCAGGATCACGGCAACGATCAGAACCGGATTGGCCAGGCTTTCCAGCATGAAGCCGGCAACGTGCTGCGGCACCTGCAGGAAGATGATGGCAAACCCGATCATGCCCGACATCAGGATGATCAGCATGATCAGGCCGATATCGGAAAGCGCATGGCCGAAGGCGCGCTTGATCGCCTCGAACGTCATGTCGCCATGGGCGAAACGCCCCACCAGGATGGCATAGACAACGGCAAAGGCGCCGACTTCCGAGGGTGTGAACAGGCCACCGCGGATGGAGCCGATCAGCAGGACGGGGAAGAGCAGCGCCCATTTTGCGCCCCATGCCGCCGAACCGAGTTCACCGGCCGTCGGCTTTTTCATTTCCTTCATGACATAGCCGCGTTTGCGGGCGATCAGCCATGCGGCGACCATCAGGAAGGCCATCATCAGGATGCCGGGAACGATGCCCGCCATGAACAGCCGGCCAATCGAAACCTGACCGACATAACCGTAAAGAATGAGCCCGATCGACGGCGGAATGGTCGATGTGATCAGCGACGACAGGGCGATGACGGCGGCCGAATAGCCCTTGGAATAGCCATTCGAAATCATCTGCGGGCCGAGAACACGGGCTTCCATCGCCGCGTCGGCCACGGCCGAGCCCGAAACGCCGCCCATCAGGGTCGATAAAATGATGGAGACCTGGGCGAGACCGCCGGCCATCCAGCCGACCGCCACCTTGGAAAAGCGGAACAGCCGGTCGGTGATGCCGCTTTCGTTCATCAGATGTCCGGCCAGAACGAAGAAGGGAACGGCCAGAAGCGGAAAGCTCTGCGAGACCGTTGCGATTTTCTGAACGCCGATCGACACCGGCATGACATCGGAAGTCAGGAAAAACGTGAACCCGGAGATGCCGATCGCAAAGGCAATCGGTGCACCGACCAGCATCAGCGCGAAAAATACGATACCGATAAGGGCCATGATGTTTACTCCGCCGCGCTGGTTTCGATGACCGGCTCTTCCTCGGTCGCCTTGCGGGCAAAGATGAAGAACTGCTCCTGCTTTGCGTGGCGCCAGGCCTGAACGAGATTGCCAAGGATGGAGACCGACAGCATGACGCAGCCGGCCGGAACCGCGATGGTGACCCAGGCATAGGACAGGCCGGAATCGCCGAACTGACGCTCCTTGTTGAGCATGGTCAGATCGTAACCCTCGACCGCCAGAAGCATCAGGAACCCGATGAAAATGGCGGCCAGCACCGTTTCCAGCCACAGCCGGTAGCGGAAGGGCAGCGGACGCACCAGATAGTCGACGCCCAGATGGCCACGTTCGCGCAGGGCGCGCGCGGCGCCGATGAAACAGAGCCAGATGAACAGAAGCTGTGCCAGATCGACCGACCAGATCAGCGGGTGGCCGAAAAACCGCATGGTGGCGGCGATAAACACAAGCATGGTGATGACGGCGAGCAGGGTTGCGCCTGCCACGTATTCGATCTTAGCGAGGAAACCGGGCATGGTGCCCCCTCCGGATATGTTTGACGAGCATTGCGCCAAAAGCGGGTCGGTAAATGTTCGTCAACGCTGTTTTTGTTCTGCTTCCGGCGCCCGATGTCTCCGAAAACGTCGGAAATCTGTTTGCTTTCGACGGGCCGTGCCATCGCTGACAGCACGGCCCGTCTGATTGGATGCGATATTTCAGCCGCGATCCTTATTCGGCTGCAATCGCCTGAAGCTGGTCGCGCAGGTCGCCATAGCCGAGGTCGTCGTAAACGACGGCGGTTGCTTCGCGGAACGGTGTCACGTCGATTTCGTTGACGGTGACGCCGCTTTCGACCAGCTGTGCCTCGAGGCTTTCAAGCGCGTCCTGCGTGCCATAGGAGGCGATGTCGCCAGCCTTCAGCGCTTCTTCATGCAGAACGGTCTGCAGGTCTTCGGGAAGCGAATCGACCCATGCCGCCGAGGTGATCAGGCCGGTGATCAGGTTGATGTGGCCGGTCTTGGTCACATAGGTGATGACCTCATCGAGCTTGGCGCCGACAACGGCGGGAAGCTGGGCTTCGGCGCCATCGATGACCTTGGAGGACAGGCCGGAATAGACCTCGCCCCAGGGCAGCGGCGTCGGGGTTGCGCCCATGGCCTCGATCGTGCCGGTCCATACCGGTGCGCCCGGCGTGCGCATGCGGATGCCCGAAAGGTCTTCCGGACCGGTGATTTCCACATTGGTCAGAAGGTGGCGTTCACCCTGCCACCAGTTGAAGCTCAGCACATCGAGGCCGGCATCGTCATGCAGCTTTTCGGCCCACTCGTTGAAGAGGTCGGACGTGACAACCTTGCGGATACCCTCATAGCCGTTGGCGAGATAGGGCGCACCGAGCACACCGAACTCATCCACGAAAACGGCAAGGCGTCCGCCATCGACGACAACGGCAACGGGAGCGCTGGCGCGGGCCTGCTCGAGCACGTCCTCATCGGGGCCGAGCTGGGAATTCGGAAACAGCCGCACTTCGAGCGCGCCGTCGGAGGCTTCGGCGACATTGTCGCGGAAAGCTTCGAGGCCCTTGTAGAGCGGGTCATTGGTGGCCAGCGCCGTATTGACGTTCAGCGTATAGTCGGCGGCCAGCGCAGAACCGGCGAGAAGGCTGGCGGCAAGGCCGGCCAGTGCAATGCTGCCCAGTTTGGTGAAATGTGTCATGTCGTCCTCCCTATCAGACGTTGGAGTTCGGGGCGGCCTGACGCCCCGGAGCTTCGAAAAATTCAGGCTTTTCCTCAAAAATGGCGGGAAGATCGCTCAGGATCTCCTGCAAATGTCCGCGAACGGCACGTTCGGCGGCCTGCGGATCGCCGGCGCCGATGGCGTCGACAATGGCTTCGTGCTGGGCGGTCAGCTTGACCATCGGAAAGCGCAGAAGGCTCAGATAACGCACCCGGTCCATCTGCACCTTCAGGCCCTCTATGAGCGCCCAGGCCCTTGCCTTGCCCGCGGCATCGGCAAGGGTCTTGTGAAACAGTTCGTCGAGCTGGATGAACCGGCTGGCATCCCGGGTTGCCGCTTCGCTCTGTTCTGTAAGCTGCCGCCGCAATTCATCCACCAGTCCGGTAACGGGATCGGCGGCGAGAAGCTTGACGATATCCGCCTCGATTGCCTCGCGGACAAAGCGGGCATCCATGACGGCGGCCTGCGAAATGCGGCGCACGAAAGTGCCGCGTTGCGGGCGGACCTCAAGCAGCCCCTCTTCGGAAAGCTTGATGAAGGCCTCGCGCACAGGCTGGCGGCTGACGGCGAACCGTGCCGCCAGTTCCGATTCCGAAAGCCGGGAACCCGGCGGCAGTTCATTGTGGATGATCAGGTCGCGCAGAATGCCGTGCAGCTGCGATCCGACCGGTGCGCCCGGCGCGATGCTGGTGGCTATTGTCTCTGGCAACATGTCTGAACCTCCTGATAAATTTCAGTCTGCACCATACTTCCATACTAGTCAACAATCTAATTTGGTGCTAGTGATTTCGTATGACAGGGCGAACCTTCTCGCTTAGGTTTGCCCGCGATAACGCATATGCTCAGGGAGAGAATGATGAGGCAGACTTGGCGCTGGTTCGGTCCTTTGGACCGGGTATCCGTCGATGACATGCTGCAGGCGGGCGTGGAGGGTGTGGTGACCGCACTTCACCACGTGGCCACAGGCGCGGTCTGGACGCCGGAAGAAATCGCCAAACGGCAGCAGGAACTTGCGGTCATGGCCGACGGCACCCCTTCGGGTCTCAAATGGGAAGTGGTCGAAAGCCTGCCTGTTTCGGAAGACATCAAGAAACAGAAGGGCGACTGGCGCGCGCATCTCGAAAACTACAAGGTCAGCCTCGCAAATCTCAGCCGCGCGGGGATCGAAACGATCTGCTACAATTTCATGCCGGTGCTCGACTGGACCCGGACCGACCTCGCCTGGCGCCTGCCGTCGGGTGCAACCTGCATGCGCTTCGACTATGCCGATTTTGCCGCTTTCGATATCCATGTTCTTGAGCGCAAGGGCGCGGCCGAGGATTTTCCCGAAGCAATCCGCGATGAGGCGGCGCGCCGTTTTGCCGATATGGACGATGCGCGCAAGCAGCTGCTTGCCAGAAACATTGTTTTCGGCCTGCCCGGGGCTGCCGAAAGCTTCACGCTGGAAGATGTGCGCCACCATCTTGGCGAATATGCCGCGATGTCGCCGGACGGATTGCGGGCCAATTTCACCGCCTTTCTCGAGGAGGTTGCGCCCGTTGCCGAAAAGCTCGGTCTCAGACTTTGCTGCCATCCCGATGATCCGCCCTTCGGCCTTCTCGGCCTGCCGCGCGTGATGTCGACGGAAGCCGACTACAAGATGATGATGGACGCAGTCGACACGCCCGCAAACGGGATTACGCTCTGCTCCGGTTCACTCGGCGCGCGCCCGGACAACGACCTGCCGGGCATGATGGAGCGGCTTGGCGATCGCGTGCATTTCCTGCATCTGCGCAATGTTCACCGCGAGACCGGAGACATCAAGGGATCGTTCTACGAGTCGGAACATCTCGGCGGCGATACCGATATGGTGGCACTCGTGGCCGCAGCGCTTGCAGAGGAAAAGCGGCGTCGCGAAGCGGGCCGGGCCGACTGGAACATTCCCTTCCGCCCGGACCACGGTCTCGACATTCTCGATGACCAGAACCGCAAGGCGCAACCGGGTTACCCGGCGATCGGCCGCCTGAAGGGACTTGCCGAACTGCGTGGCATCGTCGCGGCGCTTAGCCACTGATGATGTCTCGCTCCGGCAAGGTGAAGGCCGGCGTCAGCAGGCTTTCGCGCTGCCGGGGCGAACAACAGCGTTGTGCCGGCGTGCGGCCGCATTGGCGGGCCGGGTTTCGGGCGTGACGGGCTGTTCACAAATTCGCGCTTGTCAAATTTAAATCGCGTGTCTAAGTTTATTGGCGTCGGCCGGAAGTCCGGTCGGCGACGTTCTCAGGGCGGGGTGCAATTCCCCACCGGCGGTAATTGCTCTTTTCGAGCATCAGCCCGCGAGCGCTTCGATTTAAGGGAAAAACTCCTGATAATCGAAGGTCAGCAGATCCGGTGTGATTCCGGAGCCGACGGTTAAAGTCCGGATGGAAGAGAACAGCGTGTGCCAAGGTGCGCATTGTATCCCATATTGTGGGCGCAATGCGTGTTTTTCCCCGCTTTTTGCCCTGCATGGCGTCTTTGTCGAATGATGAGGCGAAAGCATGGGCATATACCCCGCCGCAGAAAATCTGAATGCCGCCGTCGTGACGGCCGCGCTTGCGCGCGCCATTGAGGGTGCCGCGCGGTTCGCCGGCGCAACATCGCCCAATCCGCCCGTTGGCTGCGTGCTGCTTGATGCCGCCGGCGTGGTGCTTGCCGAAGGGTATCACCGCAAGGCGGGAGCCCCGCATGCGGAGGCTGCGGCCATTGCCGAAGCGCGCGCGGCGGGTCTTGTCAGCCGGGTTCACACCGTTGTCGTCACGCTTGAGCCCTGCAACCATCACGGCCGCACGCCGCCCTGTGCCGATGCCATCCTGGCAACGCCGGCCCGGCGCGTGGTCATCGGCGCACCCGATCCCAATCCCGGCGTGACGGGCGGCGGTGCGGCCCGGCTTGCCGCCGCCGGGCTTTCGGTCACCTTTGCCGGTGCGATGGCCGATGAGCGGGCCCGGCAGCTGGCGCTTCTGTCATCCCGGTTGATCGCGCCCTTTGCAAAACAGACGGTGACGGGGCTGCCCTGGGTCACGGTCAAGCAGGCGGTCGATGCCGATGGCAATATGGTGCCGCCTGCCGGTGCCAAAACCTTTACCTCGCCCGCATCCCTGACGCTTGCCCATCGCCTGCGCCGCCGCGCCGATGCGATCCTCACGGGTTCCGGCACGATCCTCGCCGATCACCCCGAACTGACCGTGCGGCGGGTTCCCGATTTTGCCGGCAAGCAGCGTGTACTGGCGATCCTCGACCGGCGGGGAAGGGTTCCTGCGGACTATATCGCGGCGGCTGAAGCGCGCGGCTTTTCCGTCGTCATATCCGAAAACCTCACGGACTGTCTGCAGATGCTCGGCGAACGCGGCGTGCTGGAAGTGCTGGTCGAAGCCGGTCCCTCGCTGACCGCCGCCGTGCTGGAAAACGGGCTGTGGGACGAGCATGTCCATATCCGCAAAGGCGACCCCGACCGGGTTCGCATCTTCCGCCGCGCCAACGAATTTGACGACCTGAACGAGGCGATCTTTCCGCCCGGAGAACAAGAATGACCAAGATGGAACGCAATCTGACCGCCTCTGCGGTGGAAAAGGCCCTTGCTGCACTGAAAGCCGGCGGTATGGTGCTGCTGGTCGATGACGAGACCCGCGAGAATGAGGGCGATGTCGTTGTCGCTGCCGATTTCGCCACGCCGGCGGCCGTTAATTTCATGGCGAAACATGCGCGCGGGCTGATCTGCCTGACGCTGACGGGCGAACAGGTCGACCGGCTGGGCCTCAAGCCAATGGTGCAAAACAACCGCGCGCGCCACGAAACGGCGTTCACCGTTTCCATCGAGGCGGCGGAAGGCATTTCCACCGGCATTTCGGCGGCCGAGCGCGCCCGCACCATCGCCGCGGCTGCCAACCCTCAGGCCGTGCCGTCGGATATCGTTTCGCCCGGCCATATGTTTCCGCTGCGCGCGGCCGATGGCGGCGTGCTGGTGCGTGACGGCCATACCGAAGGGGCGGTCGATCTGGCGCGCCTTGCCGGGCTCAATCCGGCAGCCGTCATCTGCGAGGTGATGCGCGACGATGGCGAAATGGCGCGCCGCCCCGATCTGGAAACCTTTGCGAAAACCCACGACATGCCGCTCCTGACCATCCGGGAGCTTGCCGAATACCGCATGCGGACCGAAATTCTTGTCGAGGAAGTTGCCCGGGCAGAACTGCCCACGGCCGTCGCAGGTTTCAAGGCGCATGCGTTCAGGAGCCTGATCGACGGAACCGAACATCTGGCGCTGGTGAAAGGGCCGCTCGGCAATGCGCCGCTTGTGCGTGTGCATTCCGAATGCCTGACCGGCGATGTGTTTGGCTCGCTGCGCTGTGACTGCGGCGAGCAATTGCATCAGGCCATGGCGATGATCGGTGAAGAGGGCGGTGTGATCGTCTATCTCAAGGGCCATGAGGGGCGCGGCATCGGTCTAGCCAACAAGATCCGCGCTTACGGCCTGCAGGAAGAAAAGGGGCTCGACACCCATGCGGCCAATCTGGCGCTTGGCCTGCCGGCCGATGCCCGCGATTATCACGCTGCCGTCCATATCCTGAAAAGCCTAGGCGTCTCGCGCCTGCGGCTGCTGTCCAACAATCCGGAAAAGCCCGAGGCCCTGGAGCGGGCGGGCCTGTCCATCGAGAAACGGGTGCCGCTGATCACGGCAACAAACCCCTTCAACGAAACCTACCTGGCAGCAAAGCGCACAAAATTCGGCCATATCCTGCCGTAAGCGCTGCGCGTCAGCATCTCTTCCGACTTTTGATTCTGAAAGGAAATTCTCTGTGTCTCACCGTATCGCGATCGTCATTTCCCGCTTCAACGAAAAGGTCACGAGCGGCCTTCTCAAAGGCGCGCAAGCCGAACTGTCGGAACGCGGCGCACCGGTTGCCGATGCCGATATCTTCGAGGTTCCGGGGGCTTTCGAGACGCCGCTGGTGGCGAAGAAACTGGCGCTGAGCGGCAAGTTTGACGGCGTTGTCTGCCTCGGCGCGGTGATCAAGGGGGAAACGGCACATTTCGAATATATTTCGGAAGCTGCCGCCCATGGGCTGATGCAGGTTTCGCTTGAAACCGGCGTGCCTGCCTCTTTCGGCATTCTGACCACCTACACGGCCGAGCAGGCCTTTGCCCGATGCGCGGACGACAGCCATAACAAGGGCCGCGAAGCGGCTGCTGCCTGTGTTGAAGCGCTGGCGGCGCTGGCAAAGGCGGATATGGCGTAAAGCCGGACTATCGGCCGTTGTGTCTGAAAGAATGTGTGCCTGCCGGAGGGGCTCCGGCAGGCATTTTTATCGTGACTATGCGAGGTGCTGTTCGAAGAAGCCCTGCAGTTTGTCGAAGGGGATGATGTCGGTCTGGTCGTAGAGATCGACGTGATCGGCGCCATCGATGATCATGATTTCCTTCGGTTCGGCTGCCGCCTTGTAGGCGTCCTCGGTGAAATAGCGCGAATGTGCTTCCGAGCCGGCGATGACCAGCATCGGACGCGGCGAGATTTCGTCGACATAGGTCAGAAGCGGCATGTTCATGAAGGACAGCGGATTGGTCACGGTCCAGCCGGCATTGGAGTTGACCGAACGGGGGTGATAGCCGCGATCGGTCTTGTAGTAGCCGTAATACATGCGGATGACCGGATCATCAATGCCGTCGAGGCTGTCGGGCAGGCCGCCGGCCAGCGCCGGTTCGCCGCTTTCGGCATCGTTCCAGCGCTGATAGCTCATCTGGCGCAGCCCCTCGGCGCGCTGTTCGTCGGTCAGGGCGTCATAGTAACCCTTCGCCATCACGCGCGACATGTCGTACATGCTGGTGGTGGCGACGGCCTTGACGCGCTTGTCGGCTGCGACAGCGTTCAATGCCATGCCGCCGAAGCCGCAAATGCCGATAATGCCGATGCGCTCGCGGTCGACACTGTCATGCAGGCCGAGATAATCGATTGCGGCCATGAAATCTTCGGTGTTGATGTCCGGGGAGGCGACGCTGCGCGGCTCGCCGCCGCTTTCACCGACATAGGACGGGTCGAAGGCGACCGTGACAAAGCCGCGTTCGGCCATCGTCTGGGCATAAAGGCCAGCAGCCTGTTCCTTGACCGCGCCGAACGGGCCGGCAACGGCGATTGCCGGAAGCTTGCCCGCCGCACGCTCTTTCGGCATGTAGAGGTCGCCGACAAGCGTGATGCCGTAGCGGTTGGTGAAGGAGACCTTTTCGTGGTCAACCTTGTCGCTTTTCGGGAAGGTCTTGTCCCATTCTGTCGTCATTGTCTCGTCCGTTTCTGTTGTTGTGGTCTGGGCGGATGCCGAAGCGGCAACGAGCGACGCTGTTCCGAATGCCACGGCGCTGGCGCCGGCCATTTTCAAAAGGTTGCGGCGGTCGGCATTGGCAGCATTGTCTTCAGTGGTTGTCAGTCGGGTCAAAGTCCGTTCTCCTGGCAATTTGTTCTGTCCCGGCTAAAGTGGATAGAGACGTACGCCATGATAAGTCTGGATTTTCTCATTGTACCGATGAGAGGGATTCATCAATGAACGTCATGGGCCGGAAAGTGCAGGTCACCAGATGGCCGTCAACGATCCCTCGAGAAAGGCGATAAAGGCGCGTACCCTCGACGGAATGAACCTGCCTGTCGGATAGACGGCATGCACATCGAGCGGTGTGTATTCGTAATTGTTCATGACGCGAACCAGCGTTCCTTCTTTCAGCGCATCGCCGATCAGCGGCAGTTGCGCGCCGCCCAGACCAGCGCCGGCAATGAGCGCCTTCTTGAGCGCGAAACTGTTATTTGCCAGAAACACCGGCCGCACGGGCACCGGAACAGGCCCCGACGGGCCGATCAGCGGCATGCTGGAGCCGTCAGGCGCGCCGCTGAACTGAACCTGTTTGTGGCCGGCCAGTTCTTCAGGCGTTTGCGGCGCGCCATGCGCGGCAATATAGTCCGGCGCTGCAACCACCATGCGGCGCAATGTGCCGAGACGACGGGCGACAAGCGACGATGATGCGAGGTTGCCAAACCGGATGGCGACATCGACAGCTTCAGCTGTGAGGTCCGCATATCTGTCCTCAAGAACGAGTTCGATCGTTATGTCGGGGTTCTGGCGCTGAAACTCGATGGCCACGTCGGCCACATGACTTTGGCCGATGCCGCTTGGCGCATGGATGCGAAGATGTCCGGTCATTCCCGTCGTCAGGCCGGCTGCCGTTTCACCTGCGTCTTCGACGGCCTCGATGATGGTCTGGGCCTTGCGGTAGTAAGCCCAGCCTGCCTCGGTCAACGCCAGCTTCCGTGTTGTGCGGCTGATCAGAAGTGCGTTCAGGTGGCGCTCGAGAGCGGTGACCTGATGGCTGACGGCGGGCTGTGATATGCCGAGATCACGCGCCGCGGCCGAAAGGCTTCCCGCCTCGGCCACGCGTATGAAGGTCGACATTGCTTTGAACAGGTCCATGGCCATCTATAACATTTTTGAATGAATGTTATCAAATCGACCGATCTTCTGAGTGGTTTATCTATGGATTATTCCGCTGGGCACCAAGTGCAAACAAGCAGGATGGCCCTATGCAAACGCAAAACAAAACGGCCCTTGTCGTTGGCGCCAATGGCGTCATCGGCGGCAATCTCATCGACCATTTGCTGACTCTGGACGACTGGCACATTGTCGGTCTTTCGCGGCGCGGCGGCGTTTCCACGGATCGGGTGACATATATTTCGGTCGATCTTCTGGATCCGCAGGACACGCAATCGAAACTATCCAACCTGACCGGCGTGACCCATATCTTCTACGCAGCCTTTCAGGACCGGCCGAGCTGGGCGGAGCTCGTGGCGCCCAATCTGGCAATGCTGACCAATGTTGTCGATGCCGTCGAGCCGGTTGCCAGGGAGCTGCAACACATCAGTCTCATGCAGGGCTACAAGGTGTATGGCGCGCATCTGGGGCCGTTCAAAACGCCGGCGCGTGAAAGCGACGCCAATCACATGCCGCCTGAATTCAATATCGATCAGCAGGATTTTCTTGAACGGCGGCAGGCCGGAAAGGCCTGGTCATGGTCGGCGCTCAGGCCTTCGGTGGTGATTGGATACGGTCTCGGAAACCCGATGAACCTGGCAATTTCGATTGCGGTCTATGCTGCCATGTCGAAAGAGCTGGGCCTGCCGCTTCGTTTTCCCGGAAAGCCGGGCGCCTATGACAGCCTCCTGGAAATGACCGATGCCGGGTTGCTTGCGCGGGCCACGCTGTGGGCGGCAACGACGCCTGAATGCGCCAATCAGGCCTATAACATCACCAATGGCGATCTGTTTCGCTGGTCGGAAATGTGGCCGAAGATCGCGGCCTATTTCGATATGGAAACGGCTCCGCCATTGCCGATGTCGCTGGCGACGGTCATGGATGACAAGGAGGACCTCTGGAACCGCATGGTCGCTGAGCATGACCTTGCTGCGCACCCCTATCGGGCGGTTTCGTCCTGGGCTTTCGCGGACGGTGTCTTCGGTTGGGACTACGACTTTTTTGCCGATGGTTCCAAGGCCAGACGCCACGGCTTTTATGAGTTTGTTGACACGGAGGCGATGTTCATGGCGGTCTTTGACAACCTCCGTGACCGGAAAATCATTCCCTAACGCGGCGAAGGCGATCATGCCTGCCGCTTCCGGAAACGTTGTCCCCTTTTAAAGAGTGCGCGCGCGCGTCAATGACAATCCGGTTCGCAAACAGCCGTCAGGGCTGTTTGCGCAAGGCCGGGAATCGGATGGCTTGTCAGCCGGATGGTATGGCGATCAGCCTGCCCGCGCCATCATGCTGTTTTCCGACGATCAGGCGAAAGAACACGAAAATCGTGTGTACCACATCGGCCAGGAAGCACAGCCCGGCAATGGCCAGAAACCCGCCATCGGCAGATGCTGCGCCGGCCAGATAGAAGAAAACGGTCGCTGCAAACAGACCGAAATCGATAAAGCCGTGCACGATATTGCCGATGTAGAAATGGTGCACGCCGACAATGCCGAAAACACCGCAAAGCGCGACGGCGGTGCCGTAGCTCTTGCTGCTGATGTTTTCGGGAGCAGCCTGACCACGTGCGGTCACGCTGCCGCAATGCGGGCATTTCGGTGCGGAAAAGGCGATTTTCTCGCCGCACCGGACGCAAAAGCTCCAGCCGTGTTGCATGTCGATCAGCCTAACGGGAGAGCTTCAGGCCCTGCTTGTCGCGGAACGAACCGACGATGATCATGACGAAATCGATGATCGTCCAGATGCCGAGGCCGCCAAAGGTCAGGAGCATCAGGATGCCGGTGCCGATCTTGCCGACATAGAAGCGATGGATGCCGAGGCCTCCGAGGAAGAAGCAAAGCAGGGCTGCCGCGACCATAGTCTTGCTGGAAACCTGCTGGGCAGCAAGCGCATTGGGCGCACCGCATTGCGGGCATGACTGGGCCGTGGTGGCCATCTGGGTGCCGCAGACGTTGCAATAGGCGAGCGTGTTGGCGTTTTCGGCGGTCGTATCCAGGGACATGAATAACCTTTCTCTGTCAATAATAATTGCGCTTTTGCATGATTCGTAACAGCTTGCAATCTATTGATGTCGTTGGGGAATATGACCTGTCTCAATGAAAATCCCGGCTCGGGAACAGCTTCTTGGCCTGTTCGCGCGGGTGGCGGGCGCGGGGCTGGAGCTTGACCCGGCGCGGCGTGGCGTCGGCTTTCGGGTCGTTGACGCCGATGGCGTCGTCCATCGGGTGGCCGAGTTCGGACAGGCGCCAGGAACAATCCTCGATGGTTTCGGCAATGATATGGACGACAACACCTTCGCGCTGCAGTTTGCCCGTCACCTTCAGGAGGCGGCCGCCCATCACCGTGCGGCGGAAACGTTCGTAGACCTTTTTCCAGACAACCACATTGGAAACGCCGGTCTCGTCCTCCAGCGTCAGGAAGATGACGCCGGAGGCGGTACCGGGGCGCTGGCGGGTGATGACGAGGCCTGAGACACTGACGCGGCGCTGGCGGGTTGTGGCAAGGTCGCTGTGAAGCGTCAGCCCCGGCATGTTGGGCCGCAGCAGTTCCATGGGATGGGCGCGCAGGCTCATCCGGGTGGCGACATAATCCTCCACCACCTGCTCGCCAAGGTTCATCACCGGCAGCATCACATCCGGCTCGCTGATATGTTCGCCATCGATCGGGTCGGAAAACAGCGGCAGCGGTTTCGGCGCGCGGATCGCCTTTACCCGCCAAAGCGCATCGCGGCGGGATAGACCGGCATCGGCGAAGGCATCGGCCTCGGCGAGGCGCTCCAGCACCGCGGGCAAAAGGCCGGCGCGCAGCCACACGTCTTCCGGCGTCTGATAGCCGTTGCCGCGCGCGGTCTCCAGCCATTCGGCATCCTCCTTTTTCAGGCCCTTGATCTGGCGGAAGCCGAGGCGCAGCGCATGAGCGCCATCGGCGCGGCGCTCCAGCGTGCAGTCCCAGGCGCTGTGATTGACCGAGACGGGGCGCACCTCCACCTGATGCTCGCGGGCATCGCGCACGATCTGGGCCGGGGCGTAAAAGCCCATCGGTTGCGAATTCAAAAGCGCGCAGGCAAAAACCGCCGGATAATGGCATTTCAGCCAGGCCGAGACATAGGTGAGCATGGCAAAGGCGGCCGCATGGCTTTCGGGAAAGCCGTAATCGGCAAAGCCCTTGATCTGGGCAAAGCAGCGCTCGGCGAAATCGCGTTCATAGCCATTGACGAGCATGCCGTTGATGAACTGCGTCTCGAAGGCGCCGATCGTGCCCACATGGCGGAAGCTTGCCAGCGAGCGGCGCAGCCGGTCGGCATCTTCGGCGGAAAAACCGGCTGCGACCACGGCAATCATCATCGCCTGTTCCTGAAACAACGGCACGCCCTTCGTCCTTTTCAGAACGTCGCGCAATTCCGGCTTCGGATAGGTAACCTCCTCATGTCCCTGTCGTCGCCGGAGATAGGGCTGCACCATGCCGCCCTGGATCGGTCCGGGGCGGACAATCGCCACCTCGATCACGAGGTCGTAAAAGGTTTCGGGCTTCATGCGCGGCAGGAAGTTCATCTGGGCGCGGCTTTCCACCTGAAACACACCGATGGCATCGGCGTTTTGCAGCATGTCATAGGTTGTCGCATCCTCCTGCGGCACCTCGGCAATGGTCAGCGGGCGATTGTAATGCGCCTTTAAAAGGTCGAAGCTTTTCTGCAGGCAGGTCAGCATGCCGAGGCTTAAGACATCGACCTTGAGAATGTTCAGCGCATCGATATCGTCCTTGTCCCATTCGATCACGGTGCGGTTTTCCATGGCGGCGTTCTCGATGGGACAGAGTTCGTCGAGCCGGTCGCGGGTGATGACGAAGCCGCCGACATGCTGGGAGAGATGGCGGGGAAAACCGATGATCTCGCCAATCAGGCGGATGGTCTGGGCAAGCCTGCGGTCGGAGGCGTCCAGCCCGACCTCGCGCAGGCGCTCCGGCTCCGCGCCCTTGCTGGAAATGCCCCAGATCTGGCCGGAAAGGGCGGCGGTGACATCGCTGGAAAGCCCCATCACCTTGCCCACTTCGCGAATTGCCGCGCGCGAGCGGAAATGAATGACGGTGGCGCACAGTCCGGCATGGTCGCGGCCATATTTGTCGTAAATATACTGGATGACGGTTTCGCGTTTTTCATGCTCGAAATCGACATCGATATCCGGCGGCTCGCCGCGATGGCGGGAGACGAAACGCTCGAATACCATGGAAATCATGTCCGGGCTGACATCGGTGATGCCGAGCGCGAAACAGAGGATGGAATTGGCCGCCGAACCGCGCCCCTGGCACAGAATACCTGTCTTGCGCGCATACATGACGATGTCGTGGACGGTGAGAAAATAGGCGGCAAAGCCGAGTTCATCGACCAGCGCCAACTCTTTTTCGGCAAGCTGGCGGTGGCGCTCGGGAATGCCCGCCGGATTGCGGCGTTTCAGCCCCTCCCAGGTCAGCCGGGCAAGGCGGGCCTGCGGGGCTTCGCCGCGCGTGATTTCCGCCGGGTAGTTATAGGAAAGTTCGCTCAGGTCGAAGGTTAGCCGCGCGGCGATTTCCATGGTGCGGCGGATTGCGGCCGGATGATCGCGGAAGATATGCGCCATTTCATCCGCGCCCTTCAGCCGCCGTTCGGCATTCGGCAAGGCCCGGTGGCCGATTTCGTCAATGGTGATGTGGTGGCGCATGCAGGTCAGCACATCGGCAAGCTGGCGGCGGCTGGCATGGTGCATCAGCACGTCGCCGACGGCGACCATCGGCGCGCCGGTCTTGTGCGACAGGGCGGCGACGGCCTTCAGCCATGCCTGGTCGGAGCCGTCATAACGGGGAGCAGCACCGGTAAACACATGGCCGGGAAAGCGCCGGGCCGCCTGTGCGATATGGTCTTCGCTCTCCGCCGTCCTGTCCGTGGCGGGCGGCAGCGCGATCAGAATGGAGCCTTCGGCCCCGTCCAGCATGTCGGAAAGATAAAGCAGGCATTCACCCTTTTGCGTGCGCAGCTTGCCACGGCTCAAAAGCCGCACGAGCTTCTGATAGGCGGGCTTGTCGCGGGGCAGGGCAATGAAATCGACCGGGCTGTCGGAAAGCGCCAGACGGCAGCCGACAATCAGGCGAGGCAGACGCGGCAGGCGAAGCGGCTGCGGGGCAGGTGGCTGAGGGCTGACCTCGTCCACGGGCACGCGCGAAGACGGGTCGAGGCGTTTTTTGCTACCCGTTTCGCCCTCTTCCGGGGGCGTTTCCAGCCGGTGGCGGATTTCCTTCAGTTCGCGGAAACCGCGCACGACACCTGCCAGCGAATTGCGGTCGGTTATCGCAATGGCGGCAAGCCCAAGGGTTGCGGCGCGCGCCACCATTTCCTCCGGGTGCGAGGCGCCGGTGAGGAAGGTGAAATTGGTGGTGACGCAGAGTTCGGCATAATCCATGATGGCCTCACGCAAACAGGCCGTGCACGAACCAGCCGGGGGCCTGCGGCGTGTGATACATCCACAGTCGCAGGCCCTGACGGGTTTCCACCTTCCAGTAATCGCGCAACCCCGAGCGCCAGCTCTCATCCGGCCGCCACCATTCCGGCGCGATCCGCTCCGGGCCGGTTGTACTCGCCGTTTCAAGACGCATGCGCCGCCAGGAAAAACGCGAAGGCGGGCGGCGGGCGGGTGCCGCGGTGACCGGCTCGGGTGCAAAAAGCTTCAGCGGGCGGGGGCGGGGGGCATGCCAGTCCATATCGATCCGCCCGGCCGTGGCCGGCAGTTCGGCAAAGCCGCGTTCGGGAATATGGCTTTCCACCGGCTGGAAGCGGAGGATATTGTCGATGCCGATCCTGACGCCGAGACGGGTTATCAGGTCGTCCAGCGCATCTGCCGGGGCGGTGCCGCTGTCGCTCAATTGTTCAGCAGGCAGGTTTTCGACAGAGGTTGCCTCAAGCCGCATCCGCTCGATGCCGAAACCGGCATCGACGGCGGCGACGGACCGTTCGAACAGACTGAGAATGCGCGCGGCCTCCCGCATTGGCCGGGCCAGCCGCAATTCGCAGGTTTGCGCCGTGGAATCGGCCCGCGTCAGGGTAAGCCGCAAGAGCCGTGCACCGGATTCCCGGGCTTTCAGCTTTTGACAAAGCCTTTCGACGAGGCGCGACAGCGCGGCCATGACATCGTCCATGAGGCCGATGGGGTCCGGCAGCATTATCCTGACGCCGTAATGCGGCGGCTCGGAAAGCGGAGAGACGGTTTCGCCGCGCTGGCCGGTCGCCTGGTCGAGCCGTTCAATCAGCGCCATGTCGAAACGCCGCGCCAGCGTTGCCCGCGGCAAAGCGGTGAGATCGGCAATGGTGTTGAGACCGAGGCGTTTGAGGGCCGTATCGGTCTTCTCATCCGTTCTCAGGGCGGCGACCGGCAGCGGGCCGAGCGCCTGTGCGGTCTTGCCTGTGCCTGCAATGCCAGGCGCGAAATGGGCAAGCGCCCATGCCGCGCCGCGCGTATCGGCAATGCCGATCTTCACGGAAAGCCGGGTGCGGGCAAGGCGGTCTTTCATATCCTCCAGCATTGCGGCCTCGCCGCCGAAAAGATGGGCGGCACCGGTAATGTCGAGCACCAGCCCGTTCTCTCCATCAAGCCCGGCATGCGGCGTGTAGCGCGTGGCCCAGCGCGCCAGCATGGTCAGAAATCGCTGGTCGGCGTCCATGTCGGCGGGGCGGGTGACAAGGTCGGGAACATAGGCGCGGGCATCCGCCACGCCCATGCCGCGTTCCAGCCCCTGCCGCTCCGCCGCTTCATTCAGCGCATAAAGCCGCTCGTGATTGCTCTGGACGGCAATGATGGCGAACGGCCCCTCAACCGGGCGCAGCCTCAGGGCCCGCTCGCTCGGCAATCTCGGAAACCACATGGATACGACGCGCCGTTTCATCCCAGCCTACGGTCCAGCTTCTATTTGTTCCTGTTTTGTTCTTTATAATGGACCAGTCCTGCAGAGTCGAGTCGGAAGCTGAAAAGCGCGGTTTGCAGAGCCAGCGCGTGGTCGCCGCCTGATTGCCCATGCCCTCGGGAAACAGTGACAGGCCGATGGTCCTTCCGGTTTCTGCCGCAAGCTGCAAACGGCGGCCGGGTGTGAGCTCGACCGGTCTGTCGAGTTCCATGACGACCAGCCGGACCGCGCCCGAGCGCAGGCCCTCCTCGGCGCAGGCAAGTGTTTCGGTCTGGTCTTTCGTCCGGGCAATGATGAGGTCTTTGGGGTCGAAAAAAGCGGCGGTGCCGACGGGGTTGAGCGTCTCGGAAAACCATTCCGGCTTCACCCACAGCACCGGGCCGCCTGTCTGCCCGGCCAGGCTTGCCGCAAAAAACGCAGCGCCGGCGCCGGACACATCATGCGCCCGGCCGGCTTTCAACGGAAAAAGGCTTTCAAGGTCATCCTGCATGGGAGGATGATATAGTGATTATCAGGAGAATGAAAAGGGAACAAATGCGCGCACACGGTTGGAAGATTTCACCGTGGAACAGACGTGCGATGGCCATGTCGCAGCGGCTGAAAAAGTAAGCAAATATTTACAATAACGTCTCTTGACAGCAATCGGTGAATATGAAAACCTGATTGCGCAAACGATAAACCAACGATGAGCAAACGATTGCTCAAGCGTTTCGGGTGGTTTGCGCCGGGAGGAATATTTTGGCGGACAGGGTGTCGAAACTGCAATCGGCAAGCGCTTACCAGCGCAGCACGATCCGCGATGTCGCGGCGAAGGCGAATGTCAGCGTGACGACTGCCTCGCGGGCGCTCAATGGCACCGGCCGGATGTCTGACGAAACCCGAAAACGGGTGCGTGCCGCCGCCGCCGAACTCGATTATCGGCCGAATTCCATTGCGCGCGGTCTGGTGCAGCAGCGCTCCTTCACGCTCGGCCTTCTGACCAACGATATGTATGGCCGTTTCACGCTGCCGGTCGCAGCCGGCCTTTCGGCCGCCATGGCGGATCGCGGAGTCTCTGTTTTTCTGAGCGCCGGCGAATATGAGCCGGACAGCCTCAAGCTGACCCTCGGCGCCATGGAGGAAAAGCGCGTCGACGGTCTGGTGATCACCGGCAAGCGCATCGATCGCGGCCTGCCGATCGACCTGCCACCGCTTGGCATGCCGGTGGTCTATGTCTATGCGGCAGCGCCCGAAGGCGCGGTCAGTTTCGTGCCGGACGACACCAATGCGGCCAGGGACGCGGTCCGGCATCTCGTGAGCCTCGGGCGCAAAAAGATCGCGCATATTACCGGCCCGCGGGCTTTCAAGGCGGCGAACCTGCGCGAAGCCGGATGGCGCTCGGCGCTTGCCGAGGCCGGGCTGGAGCCCTTCGGCGAAGCGATGTTTTCTACATGGACAGAGGCGCACGGCTACGCGGCGGCGCATGCGCTGATTGCGGCGGGGGAGCGTCCGGATGCGATTTTCTGCGGCAATGACCAGATTGCCCGCGGCGTGATCGATGCCTTTGCGCTGATGGGGATCAGCGTGCCCGATGACATTGCCATTGTCGGTTTCGATAACTGGGAGGTCTTCGCCGCTGCCACGCGGCCGCCGCTGACGACGGTGGATATGGGGCTTCCGGGCCTTGGACGAAGCGCCGGTCTGGCGCTTCTCGACATGATTGACGGTGAGCCCGTCGCGCCGGGCATCCGCGAGACGCCCTGCACGCTCGTCGTCAGAGAATCCTGCGGCGCAAAACCCGACTGAATTTTGCGCCGGGAAACCGCCCCGCCAGTGTGAGACGCCGGTTTCAGGGGAGGGAATTGCGCAATTTGCGCAAACGTTGGCTCAAACTGTTTTGAGCGGCAGCATGATTTTTAAACGGGAGGTAATGGAAATGAATATCAGGACTTTTCTTGGCGGCGTGGCGATCGCCGCAATCGCATTGCCCGGGCTTGCCCAGGCGGAAACATTCTCGCTCTGGGTCCGTTCCGACGGCTCGGAATTCATGCCGAAACTGGTCGACGCCTTTAATGCAAAAGGCGAGGACAAGGCCGAATTGCAGATCGTGCCGGTGAATGAGCTGGTGCAGAAATATGCGATTGCCGCTGCCGGCGGTTCCGAGCCGGACGCGCTTTCGCTCGACCTGATCTACACGCCATCCTTTGCCCAGGCCGGGCAACTGAAGGACATGACGGAATTCGCCAAGTCCTTGCCCTATTACGACCATCTGTCGAAGGCGCATCTGACGGTCGGCACCTATGACGGCAAGATTTACGGCATGCCGTTCTCTGCCGATGCCTCGGTGCTGGTCTGGAACAAGAACCTGTTTGAGGAAGCAGGGCTTGATCCCGACAAGGCGCCGACAAACTGGGCGGAGGTCCGTGAGGATGCCGAGGCGGTCTCAGCGCTTGGCGATGAAACTTACGGCTTTTATTTCTCCGGCAATTGCGGCGGCTGCAACATCTTCACCTTCATGCCGCTCGTCTGGGCTTCCGGCGGCGCGCTGTTCGAGGATGAAGGCGCGAAGGCAACGGTAACGACGCCGCAGATGAAGGACGCGATCGAGTTTTATCGCGGCATGGTCGAGGACGGGCTGGTGCCGGCAGGCTCCCAGACCGATTCCGGCTCGAACTTCTTTGCAGCCTTTGCCGGCGGCAATATCGGCCTCACCCCGTCTGGCTCTTTTGCCATCGGTGCGCTCAACAACCAGTATCCCGACCTTGAATACGGCGTGACCTATCTGCCGGGCAAGGATGGCGACTGGTCGTCCTTTGCCGGCGGTGACAACATCGTCGTTTCCGCCAAGACCGAAGAGGAAAAGATGCCGGCGATCCAGGCCTTCATCGAATTCGCCTATTCGCCGGAAGGTCAGAAGATCCTGGCGCAGAACGGCTCGCTGCCGGTGCGTGATGATGTTGCCGAACAGGCGCTGGAAGGGCTCGATGCCCGCTACATGATCGCGGCCGAGGCCATGGCCAAGGGCAAGACGCCCTACAGCCCGGTCTTCAACGATCTGATCAATTCGCTGAACGGCCCCTGGATCACCATGCTGAACCGTGCCTTCTTCGCCGACAGCGAAGACGAGGTTGATGACGCCATGGCTGAAGCCCAGGACGAAATGCAGTCGATCATCGACTCGTCCCGGTAAGCGGCGTTTCGGGAAAAAGCACAGCCGCCGGCCCGCCGGGGCCGGTTGGAATGACTGCTGACTAACCGCACTTTCCTCACGTGTCACCCTCGGGCTTGACCCGAGGGTCCATGGCAAGACGCCTCATGGATGCCCGGGTCGAGCCCGAGCATGACGCGGAGAGAGACGTGAGGTCTGTCAACGCACCACCGGCCTTAAGGGCCGGTGGCCACCCTTTTAATGCGAAAGGACTTTGCCATGTCTGACGGGATAGTGGCCGGCGCGGGCGCACCTTTGCCGAAACGGCGAAGGCGGCGGCGGTCTTCACAATGGACAGGCCTGATCTATGTTCTCCCCGCGCTGGCGCTTGTCACCGTGTTCTTCATCGTTCCGCTCGGCATGACGGTGTGGATGTCGCTGCACAAATGGCCGCTGATGGGCCTGCCGCGCTATATCGGTTTGGACAATTACGAGCGGCTGCTGTTCGACAAGAGCTTCTGGTCGTCGCTCTGGTTCACCATCCAGTATACGGTTGTGGTCACCATTGGGCTTCTCGGCTTTGCCATGATCCTGGCGCTGATCGTGCAGGGGCAGGGGCGCGCGGTTTCGACGTACCGGACCATCTACTTCCTGCCGGTGGTGACCGGTTTTGCCTCTGCCGCGCTGTTGTGGGTGTGGCTTTCGAATGTCGATACCGGCCTGTTTTCGCCGCTGGCGCAGGATGTCGGGCTGACCAAGGGGCGGGTCAATATTCTCGCCAGTTACACGCCTGCCTTCTGGTCGGTCATCGTCATGGTCGTCTGGAAAATGGCCGGTTTCTACATGGTCATCCTGATGAGCGGCCTGCAGGCAATCCCGGCGGATTATCAGGAAGCCGCGCGCATTGACGGCGCCAAATGGCTGCAGCGTTTCCGCTACATCACCATGCCGCTGATCCGCAAACCTTTCGCGCTGGCGCTGATCCTGTGCGTGTCCGGTTCGATGCTGGCCTTCGACCAGTTCTACATCATCTTGAGCGGCGGGCCGCAGAACAAGACCGTCACGGCCGTCTACAAGATCTTCAATGAAAGCTTCGTCTCCTTCCGCCTGGGCTATGGCGCGGCACTGTCGATGGTGCTGCTGCTCATCCTGCTCGTTCTCAGCGTGTTGCAGCTGACCATGCTTGGCGATCGAAAGGACAAATGATGTCAACGGCCGTTTCCACTTCACAGCCGGCAACCGCAGCGCCTGCCACCCGTCGCGGCCGGTTTCGCTATCACCGCGTTCTGTTTCATGTAACGGCGGCGCTTGTGGCAGCGCTTTTTCTGGCGCCGCTGGTCTGGGTCATTCTGGCCAGTTTCCGCACACCGGCGGAATCGACCCAGCCGCCCCTGCCGCCGTGGCCCACCGAAGGCTTCAGCATTTCCAGTTATGAACGGCTGGAAAATTTCGGTCAGTCGGTGCTGCACTATTCCGGCAATTCGCTGTTTGTCGCCGTCGGCACATCGGCGCTCACCATCGTCGTGGCCATTCTCGCCGGTTACGGTTTCTCGCGTTACCGGTTTCCGCTGAAGGGCTTTGCCTTCGTGCTGATCCTGTCGACGATGATGATCCCGTTCCAGTCGATCCTCACCCCGCTGTTTCTGCTGCTGGCGAAGATGGGGCTTCAGAACACGCTGATCGGCCTCGTCTTCATCTATTCCACGCTGCAGCTCCCGTTTTCGGTTTTCATGATGCGCAACGCTTTCGATGCGGTGCCGAAGGAAATCGAGGAGGCGGCCCGCATGGATGGCGTCAAGGGCGTGCGCATGCTGGTTCAGGTCATGGGGCCGCTGGTGTTGCCGGGCGTGGTGACCGTTGGCCTGTTCGCCTTCCTCAATGCCTGGAACGAATTCCTCGCAGCCCTTGTGCTTTTGACCGACCAGTCGAAATTCACGCTCCCCGTTTTGATGACCGCCGTGCGCTATGGCCGCTACGGCTCGGTTGACTGGGGCGCGGTGCAGGCGGGCGTCACGCTGATGATGATCCCCTGCATGATCCTCTTCCTCATTCTCCAGCGCTCCTACATTCGCGGCCTGACGGCCGGAGCGGTGAAATAAGCTTTCCGAAAGGACAACAAGATGAACAAGCCTCTCAATGCTGGCGATGCCCTTCAGCCGAAATCGAAATTCCGCCCGCTTTCCGTCAATCAGGTCGAGGTCGGCGGCTTTTTCGGCCCGCGCGTCGATGTGATCGCGACCACCACCGCCAAGCTTCTGTTCGACCGATGCATCGAAGCGCGCATGCTGGAACAGGTCGATCCCGACCTGCCCAATCCCGGCGTTGTCATTCCCTTCGACCACGGCAACACCGTCACCACCCAGATGTTCTGGGACTCCGACTTCGGCAAGAGCATCGAGACGGCAGCCTATGCGCTGAACCGCAAGCGCGATGAGGAACTCGAAGCCCGCGTCGATGAAGTGATCGATGCTTATGGAAGGCTTCAGGCCGAGGACGGCTATCTCAATTCCTGGTATCAGCGCATTCAGCCGGGCCAGCGCTGGACCAATCTGCGCGACCGTCATGAGCTCTATAATGCCGGCCATATGATCGAGGGCGCGGTTGCCTATTACCACGCCACCGGCAAGCGCCGCTTCCTCGATATCATGTGCCGTTACGCCGATTGCATCGACCGGACATTCGGGCCTGATGCCGACAAGAAGCGCGGCTATCCGGGCCACCCGGAACTTGAGCTGGCGCTGGTCAAGCTCGGTCGCGTAACCGGTGAACAGCGTTATCTCGATCTGGCGAAATTCTTCGTCGACGAGCGCGGGAAAAAGCCGAATTATTTCGATCAGGAGGCGGTCGCCCGCGGCGACAAACCGGAGGATTTCCACTTCTCCACGCTCGAATACTGCCAGGCGCACAAGCCGGTGCGCGAGCAGCGCGAAGTGGTCGGTCATGCGGTGCGCGCGGCCTATCTTTATGCCGGGATGGCGGATGTCGCGACCGAGTTTTCCGATGACAGCCTCAATCCGGCGCTGGAGGCGCTGTGGTCGCACCTGACCGACAAGAACCTCTATGTCACCGGCGGCTTCGGCCCTTCGAAGGACAATGAAGGGCTGACCTTCGATTACGACCTGCCCAATGCAAGCGCCTATGCGGAAACCTGCGCCTCCGTCGCGCTCGTCTTCTGGGCAAGCCGCATGCTGGGGCGCGAGCCCGATGCGCGGTTTACCGATGTCATGGAACGGGCGCTCTTTAATGGCGCGCTGTCGGGGATTTCACAGGATGGCACGCACTTCTTCTACGACAACCCACTGGAAAGCCACGGCAACCACCACCGCTGGCGCTGGCATCGCTGCCCCTGCTGCCCGCCCAACATCTCCCGGCTGATTGCCTCGATCGGCACTTATTTCTACGGCGTGGCGGAAGATGAACTGGCGCTGCATCTTTATTGCGAGAACGCGGCTGAAATCGAGGTTGCCGGCACGAAGCTCGGCATCAGGCAGGAAACGCGTTACCCGGAAGATGGCCGGATCGCCGTCACGCTTCAGCCAGAAACGCCTGTCGAATTCACGCTTGCGCTGCGCGTTCCCGGATGGGCAAAGGGCTTTTCTCTCGCAATCAATGGCGAGGCGTCGGAGCTCACGCCGGAAAAAGGCTATCTCAGGATCCGCCGTCAGTGGCAGGCCGGTGACAGGATTGCGCTGGACCTCCAGATGGAGCCGGAAATGCTCTACGCCAATCCGGAGATTGCGCCGGATCAGGGGCGGATGGCCCTTTTGCGCGGCCCCTTCGTCTACTGCGTCGAGGAAACGGACAATGCCGCACCGCTCAATGCCTATGTCATCAAGGATGGCACGCCGGTGACGCTGGATCGTGCCGAAGGACTTGATGGCGCCGTTGCCCTGAAAATCGATGCAATGCTGGAAAGCCAGCCGACCGACGCGCTTTATTCCGGCACGCCGCCGCAGCGCGCGGCAGCGAGCCTGAAAGCCATACCCTATTATCTCTGGGATAATCGCGCGCCGGGCGAAATGCTGGTCTGGCTGCGCAGGGAGGCGTGACAATGAGCGAACAACTGGCAACGTTGACACCACAACGCAATCCATCCGGACTGTCGCTCAGACGGGTCTCCAAAGCCTTCGGCGCCGTTCAGGTCATTCACGATGTCGATCTGGAAATCGAAGGCGGCGAATTCGTCGTCTTCGTCGGCCCGTCGGGCTGCGGCAAGTCGACCCTGCTCCGGCTGATTGCCGGTCTGGAAGAGGTGACCAGCGGCGATGTCATGATTGCCGGTACGGATGTGACGGATGAGGACCCGTCCGATCGCGGCATCGCCATGGTGTTCCAGACCTACGCGCTCTATCCGCATATGAGCGTGGAGCAGAATATGGGCTTCGGCCTCAAGGTCGCCGGACGCTCGAAAGCCGAGGTCGAGAGCAAGGTGCGGCATGCAGCCGAAATCCTGAAGCTGACGGATTATCTCGACAGACGGCCGGGGCAGTTGTCCGGCGGCCAGCGCCAGCGCGTCGCCATCGGCCGGGCCATTGTGCGCGATCCGGAAATCTTCCTGTTCGACGAGCCGCTCTCCAATCTCGATGCGGAACTCAGGGTCGGCATGCGCATCGAAATCGCCCGGCTGCACCGCGAGCTCGGCAATACCATGATCTACGTGACCCACGACCAGACCGAGGCGATGACGCTTGCCGACAAGATCGTCGTGCTGCGCGATGGCTATATCGAGCAGGTCGGTTCGCCGGCAGCACTCTACGACGATCCCGACAACGTCTTCGTTGGCGGGTTTATCGGCTCGCCGAAGATGAATTTCCTGTCGGGCGTGATCCGGGGAGATCATATCGAGATCGCGGGCGCGAAACTGCCTTGCCCGCCGCTTGAGGCAAAACCTGCGGACGGGACGCGCGTTTCGGTCGGCATCCGGCCGGAGCACTGGCAGCTTGCGGCGGATGGCCAAACGGGCGTGCCGTTCAAGGTCGACTTTTCCGAATTCCTCGGCGGGGCAAGCTATCTCTACGGCTCAATCGGCGAGGTCGTCTGCACGGTCGAGGTCGAACGCAGTGCGATCGTTAAAGCGGGCAGCACCCTGCAGCTCACCGTGGATGCCGACAGGATTTACGTGTTCGACGAGGATGAAAAACGGATCCGGTGAGGGGACGGCACACCGCCAATGCGTCAAAACGAAAGAAGCCCCCGGGGAAAACCATGGGGGCTCAGGCTGCTGACAAAGCCGTCCAGCGTTATTTCGTCATACCGGCCTTGAGCCGGTATCCAGGGCCGCTTGTTTTGCGCTCCCAGAAAGAGTCTTTGCATACAAGGAGTTCCACCGCCCTGGACCCCGGATCGAGTCCGGGGTGACGGACAGAGGTTAGGCGGGCTCCGAGTGTCTGCAACAAGGGTTTATCAGCAGTCTGAAGCCCCCGGGGGTAAACCGCGGGGGCTTTGATTGTGCTGGATGAACGCAGGCCGCCCTTAAAGGGTGACCGTGACGTTGCCGGTGCCTTCGAGGATCACACCTTCGGCGGTTTCCGTGATGCTGGCTCCACCGGTTTCAGTGACCGAAGCAATTCCCTGCAGGCGCAGACGCCACGGGCGGGCGGTGTCTTCTGCCGCGATCGCCAGTGCGTCGCCGTTGCGGGAAACGGCAAGTTCCTGCGCCTTCACGCCCTTGTCGGCGAAGATCGTGGCTTTCGCGGTCTTGCCGTCTTCCAGTGCATAAAGCGCAAACAGCGCGCCGTCCGCATAGTCATAGTCCGGCTTGTCGTCGACTGCGCCCCAGACGATCAGGCTTGAGGGGCGAACATAAAGCGGCAGGCTCATGAAGTCGTGGTTTTCCACACGCCAGCTTCCGCCTTCAACCTCTTCACCTGTCAGAAGGTGCGTCCAGCGGCCCTTCGGCAGATAGATTTCGGCATCGCCGGACTTGTCGAGAACCGGGGCCACCAGAAGCTTGTCGCCGAGCATGTACTGCCGGTCGAGAACATCGCAGGCGCGGTCCTCGGGGAATTCCAGCATCATGGCGCGCATCACCGGAAGGCCGGTTTGCGGCGCTTCGCAGGCGGCCGCGTAGATCGTCGGCATCAGCTTCATCTTCAGCTTGGTGAAGAAGCGCAGAACATCGACGGCCTCCTCGTCATAGAGCCACGGCACGCGGTAGGATTTGGAGCCGTGCAGGCGCGAATGGCTGGACAGCAGACCGAAGGCGCACCAGCGCTTGTAGACATCGGCTTCCGCCGTTGCCTCGAAGCCGCCGATATCGTGGCTCCAGAAGCCGAAGCCGGAAAGACCGAGCGACAACCCGCCGCGCAGCGATTCAGCCATGGAGATATAGTCCGAGTAGCAGTCGCCGCCCCAGTGAACCGGGAACTGCTGGCCGCCGGTGGTGGCGGAGCGGGCAAACAGCACCGCCTCGTCCTCGCCCTTCGTCTCCTGCAGGGCCTCGTAGACGACCTTGTTGTAGAGGAAGGTGTAGTAGTTGTGCATGGTCTCCGGGTCGGAGCCGTCGTGATAGGCAACGTCGACGGGAATGCGTTCGCCGAAATCGGTCTTGAAGCAATCGACGCCCTGGCCGACCAGATCCTTCAGGTAGCCGGCGTACCAGTCGCAGGCATCCGGATTGGTGAAATCGACCACGGCCTGACCGGGCTGCCAGCGGTCCCACTGCCAGACCGAGCCATCTTCCCGCTTGATCAGGTAGCCGTTTTCCTTACCCTCGTCGAAAAGCTTGGATTCCTGGGCAATATAGGGGTTGATCCAGACGCAGATGTTGAGGCCGCGTTCCTTGTAGCGGGCAAGCATGGCTTCCGGATCGGGGAAGGTTTCCGGGTCCCATTCGAAATCGCACCAGTGCAGGCCGCGCATCCAGAAGCAGTCGAAATGGAAGACATGCAGCGGAATGTCGCGTTCGGCCATGCCGTCGAGGAAGCTGGTGACGGTCGCTTCATCATATTGGGTGGTGAACGAGGTCGTCAGCCACAGGCCG
The DNA here is from genome assembly GCA_003001975.1 of Martelella mediterranea. GTDB lineage: Bacteria > Pseudomonadota > Alphaproteobacteria > Rhizobiales > Rhizobiaceae > Martelella > Martelella mangrovi. Next base: position 353,658 of record PVUG01000002.1, on the reverse strand, counting down.
AAGGACCAGCGCGCCGGCAGCGCCGGGCGGCCGGTGAGCTTGGTGTAGCGGTCGATGACGCCCTTCGGGTCCGGGCCGTCGATGAGGTAATATTCGAGGCTTTCACCGGGAACGGAAAACAGCGCCTTGGAGACCTTTTCGGAGCCGATTTCAAACTCGACCCGGCCCGGATTGTTGACGAACACGCCCCAGCCGCGATTGGTCAGGAAGAAGGGAATATTCTTGTAGGCCTGATCGGTATTGGCGCCGCCGTCGCGGTTCCAGATATCGACCATCTGGCCGTTCTTCACAAAGTCGGTGAAGCGTTCGCCGAGACCGTAAACCTTGGTGCCGACGCCGAGGCTGAGGCGCTCGAACATATGGGTGCGGTCATTGTCGTCATGGTCGGTGACATGACCGCCGGCCTTGTAGTCGGAGCCGGTGATCGGCTTGCCGTCGCGCAGGAATTCGAGGTTCCAGCGTCCCTTGAGGCTGACGCGTGCGGTCAGGTTGCCGCTTTTCAGGGTGGCGAAGTCTTCGGTGATCTCGATTTCCGGCGCGAAGCCCTCGTCCGGGTAGAGATCGAAATGCGGGCCATTGTCGAGAACACCGCGGAAGTGCTCGCTCTTCAGGCCGATCATGCCTTCCATCGGCGCGGACAAGGTCAGGATGATCAGCCGTGCATTGATCTGGCTGGAGCGGTCATTCATCGGCCAGGTCATGGCGCGCACAATGAGCTTGCCGTCTTTTACACGGGCGTCGAAGGCCTCAAGCGGCTGATTGAGGTCGAGATTTTCACGTGCTTGCCAGTTGCCGTCTAGGATTTTCATTGCATCAAGTCCTTTGAATTCTGGGGTGCAGCGATGGCGGGGAGGCGCCATCGCTGCCCGCGAAAGCCTTCGGTCAAAGCCGGATGCCGGTTTCGCGGTCGAAAATGTGGATGTGTTCGGGGGCGATGCGCATGTTCAGCGGCTCGCCGGGCGTGACTGCGGCGCGGTCGTTGATGACAACGGCAATCTCCGGGTCGCTGGCGGTGAACAGATAGGTCGTCGCCCCCGTCGCTTCGGCGATCCTGAGCGGCAGGCTGAACTGGGCTTCGTCCTTCGAAACCAGCATCAGGTGTTCGGGACGCAGCCCGACCGTGACCTTGCGGCCTGCCTCCAGCCGGCCCGGATAGGGCAGAACATCGCCCTCGCCAAGCTCGAGCTTGAGGCTCTGGCCGTCTTCACCGACCGTTGCCGGCAGGAAATTCATCGCGGGCGAACCGATGAAGCCGGCGACAAACTGGTTGGCCGGGCTGTCGTAAAGTTCGAGCGGTGCGCCTTCCTGTTCGATTTCGCCGGCGCGCATCAGCACCACCCGGTCGGCCATGGTCATGGCTTCGATCTGGTCATGGGTGACGTAGACGGAGGTTGCCTCGAGCCGGTCGTGGAGCGTGCGGATTTCCTTGCGCATGTGAACGCGCAGCGCCGCATCGAGGTTGGAAAGCGGTTCGTCGAAGAGGAAGGCTTTCGGGTCGCGGATGATGGCGCGGCTCATGGCAACACGCTGGCGCTGACCACCGGAAAGCTCACGCGGATAGCGCGTCAGAAGCTGCGAAAGACCGGTGGTCTCGGCCACTTCGCGGGCCTTTTCCTGGGCAGCCTTCTTCTTCATCCCGTGGGTGCGCAGGCTGTAGGTCAGGTTTTCCTCGACCGTCATATGCGGATAGAGCGCATAGGACTGGAACACCATGGCGATGTCGCGGCGGCGCGGCGGCATGTCGTTCATGCGTTCACCGGCGATCTTGACATCGCCGCCCGAGATTTTCTCCAGCCCTGCCAGCGTGCGCAGCAGCGTGGACTTGCCGCAGCCCGACGGGCCGACAAGCGCGACGAACTCGCCCTTTTCGATGGTCAGGTTGACGTTTTTCAGGGCGTGGTAGCGGCCGTAATATTTCTCGACCGCGTTGAATTCGATCTGGGTTGTCATTTCAAAGCTCCCGAGGTCAGGCCGGAGACAATCTTGCGCTGCAGAAGAACAAAAGCGGCGAGGATGGGGGTTACGTAGATCGAGGCGTAAGCCATGATCTTGTCCCACTCGACCGTGTTCGGCCCCATGAAGGTGTTGAGACCGACGCTTGCCGGCTGATAGATGGCATCGGCAATGAAGGTCTTGGAATAGACGAATTCACCGAAGGCCTGCATGTAGATCAGGATCGCGCTGACGAGGATGCCGTTGCGGGCCAGCGGCAGCACGATGTGGAAGAAGGCGCCGATACGGGAATTGCCGTCGACAAGCGCTGCTTCTTCCAGCTCCATCGGCACGCTCATGAAGGTTGCGCGCACCAGCACCACAAAAAACGGCATGCTCTTGGCGGTGATGCCGAGAATGGTGGCGAAGCGCGGATATTCAAGAATGCCGAGTTGCGAGAAGCCGACAAAGATCGGGGTGACCATCAGCGAGGGCGGCAGTACCTGCAGCATCAGGATCAGGAACAGACCGATATCGACCCAGACGCTACGGTAGCGTGCCAGAACATAGGCGCAGCCCGAACCCATGATCGCAATCAGGATCACCGAGCCGGTGGCGATATAGAACGAATTCCACAGGAAGCGCCCCATGCCGCGGCTGACCCAGACGTCGACAAAATTGGTCCACTGGGCGTGGGTCGGAATGAAGATCGGCGGCGAGGCAAAGGCTTCCGATGTTGTCTTGATGGATGTGACATACATCCAGTAGAGCGGAAACAGGTAGATCGCGGCGAAAATGACGGCGATCAGGATGAGCGCGATGTTGCGTGTGCTTTGACGGGTCATCCTCGTACCTCCGAGCGGGTCGAGCGGACGTAGTAGGCCGCGGCGACAATCACGACGAAGATCATCATGACGGAAACGGTTGCGCCGCCTGCAAAGTCGAATTCCTGGAAGGACAATTGCCATGCCCAGTACTGGGCGACATTCGACGCGTTGTTCGGACCGCCATTGGTGATCGAGGCGAACAGGTCGAACTGCTGCAGGGTAAAGATCAGGCCGAGCGATAGAAGGGCGCCGATTGTCGAGCGCATCATCGGCACGGTGATCGTATAGAAGCGGCGGAAGGGGCCGGCGCCGTCAAGCGCTGCGGCTTCGTAAAGATCCTTGGGAATGGCGGCAAGTCCGACAGACAGAAGGATCATGTTGAACGACGTGCCCAGCCAGATATTGGCGATAACGACGCTCCACAGCGCGAATTCGGGGTTGGAGCGCCAGAAGATCGCCTGATCGAGAAAGCCGAGCTGGATCAGGAAATAGTTGATGACGCCGAAATCGCCGGAAAGAAGCCAGTTCCAGATGGCGCCGGCAACCAGACCCGGCATCACCCAGGACACCAGGAACAGACCGCGCAGATAGGTCGAACCGGGAAAGCGCTGCTGGAAGAACAATGCCAATGCGAGACCGAGCGTAAACTGCCCGACAATCGAACCGACAACGAAGATGAGGGTGTTGCCGAAAATCGGCCAGGTTTGCGGATCGGACAGGATCCGTCGGTAGTTGTCGAACCCGACAAAGGGGCGGATGATCTGTCCAAGGCTGAACATGTCAACCTCCTGAAAACTCATCACGACATTGTACAGGATCGCGGCACCGGAGATCGCAATCAGAAAGGCAAGCGGTATGCCGATCAGAATGAGGTCGAAGCCGCGCCCGTCCCATAAGGTGGAAAGCCGGTTGCGCATGACGTTGAAACTCCTTGGGGCCGCCGGTATAGCTTCGCCGTACCCGCACCTCAAATGAGGTGCGGGCCGGACTTTGCGTGACGGTCACGCCTTGGGATTAGTTGGTGACTTTGTCGATTTTTGCCTGAGCGGCATCAAGCGCCTGCTGCGGCGTCTGGGAACCGGTCAAAGCAGCCTGAAGCGCGTCCTGAACAGCCTTGGAAATCGCAGGCCATTCCGGCGACGGGCCACGCGGCTGGGCATATTTCAGCTGTTCCTGGAACGTTGACAGGGCCTGGTCGAGTTCTTCATTGCCGGTGGAAGGGATTTCAACATTGTCTTCCGGGGGCAACTGACCGAAGCGCTGGAACATTTCCGGGTCCTTGGAGGCGATATATTCCAGAACCTTGAAGGTTTCTTCCGGGTGTTCGGTCGACTTGAACAGAACCCAGTTGTAATCGCCCATGGCCGAAGAACGCGGCGCACCTTCTTCCGGAACGGGCAGCAGTGCGACGTTCCAGTTGAAATCGGCTTCGCGCACCATGCGGTCAAGCTCCCAGGGGCCTGAAATCGCCATCGCGGCATTGCCACTGATGAAGGTCGATGTCGAAACCCACTGGCTGCGGCTGATCGTGTCCGGTGAGGCCAGTCCCTCATCGAGGAACTTCTTCCACAGCGTCAGGGCTTCGACCGCGCCGGGGCCGTTGACGTCATCCCAGCTGCCGCCGGCCATCTGGACCCATGGCAGGAACTGGAACGTGCCTTCTTCATTGGCCTGTGCCGAAAATGCGAGGCCGTAGACGCCTGCGTCCTTGTCCGTCAGCGTCTTTGCGTCCTGATAGAGTTCATCCCAGGTCTGCGGCGGCTCATCGATGCCGGCAGCCTCGAACATGTCCTCGTTGTAGAACAGGGCGATGGTGTTCGTTGATTTCGGAACGCCGTAAAGCTTGCCGTCCCAGGTCGCCGATTCAACAGGGCCGGGATAGTAATCATCAATGTTGATGACGTCGGAATTCTCGACCATGTCGGTGAGGTCCATAAGTGCGCCCTTGGACGCCATCATGGCGTTGAACGGCACATCGACGGCATAGATGTCAGGCGCCTTGCCGACGGCATAAGCGCGCATCACGTCGCTCAGAAGGTCGGAGAACTGGAGCTGGCGGTATTCAACGTGGATTTCGTCCTGGCTTTCGTTGAATTCATCGATCAGCTGCGGTGCAGGCTGGTCCGGACGGTCAACCGCCCAAAGCTGAATGTTGACCGGATCCTGAGCAAGTGCCGGCAGCGCAAGCGACAGGCTTACCGCGGCGACAGATGCATAGGCGATTGTACGTATATTTTTCACAAGTACCTCCCGAAAAACCTCAATTCAAAAAAAACAAAGGCGGTTGTCTGGCGTGTGTTCAGGCTTTTCCTCCCAGCCTTGTTTCGACATGTCCGGCCGGCTGAAAAAGCCTTTCGGAAGCGGAAAACGCTCGAAACACGCGTCGTAAACGTTTACGATAATAGACCTCGTCTGCGTGAAGTGTCAATAGAGGTACGTTCATCAAGGGGGCAAAATCGAATGAAGGGTATCCGTCAGCTCGCCGAGCATCTGCAGATTTCAACGGGTACGGTGTCGCGAGCACTGAACGGGAAAAGCGATGTCAATGCGGAAACGCGGCGCCGTGTTCTGGCTGCGGCGGAAGATCTGGGCTACGTTCCCAATCAGGCCGGTCGCAGCCTCAGGCAGGGCGCGAGCAAGACCATCGGCCTCGTGCTCAATCACGGTTCGTCCGTGGGCGCGGGCAACGAGAACTTTTTCCCGTTGGTCATTGCCGGTCTTCAGAACGTTCTTTCTCGCCACGGACTTGATCTGGTCCTGCTCCTCTGTCCGCGGGAAGAAAATTACGATGCTTTTCTGAGGCGCATGGTGGCGCGACGCCTTGTCGATGCGATGATCATTACCGCGACCCGGGTCAAGGACCCGCGTTTTGCCTTTCTGACGACGGCGGGCATGCCTTTCGTGTCCCTCGGACGCAGCGATTCGGCGTTGCCCGGCAACAACTGGGTGGACCTTGATTTCGAAGGCATTGCCGAACGTGCGGTCTTGCGCCTTTTCGAGCGCGGCCATCGGCGCATCGCCATTGCGGCCCCGGCCTCGGATGTCAATCTCGGCAAGCTGTTTCTGGAGGGGTACCGCGCCGGCCTTGCCAAATGCGGCCTGCAGGAGGAGCCGGATTATATCTTCTACGAGCAGGCGCTGGAGGAGGGCGGTTATCGCGTCGGCGAAAAGCTGCTTGCCAGCAAGAAACGGCCGACAGCGATTGTCCTCAATGCCGAACTGATGTCGGTCGGGCTTTATCGCCGGCTTGGCGAGGCCGGTCTGGTGCCGGGTCGCGATCTTGCCGTGATTGCCGAACGTGAAAGTCCCGTCGGCCGGTTCCTGCTGCCGAGGCTGACCTGTTTCCGTCTCGATCTCGATGCGCTTGGCCGCATGCTGGCGGAGATGCTGCTGTCCAATCTGCCGGCCTTTGCCGAAGGCTATCAGGATGTTCCCAAGAACAGGATATGGCCGCTCGAACTGGTTGAAGGCGAAAGTGATCCGCCGCTTGCCGCATCGGATTGACGACCTTTCCGATATGCGCCTTGTAGCCCGGTCAACGCTGACGGTCGCGCGTTTCCGGTTCTGCGATGTGGTTGATTTCAGCATTGCCGCTTACGACATAAGGTGCTGAGCGAACAGGATTTAAAGCAAACCACACGCAGGATTCGATATCATGAAAATACTCGTGATTGGCGCGACCGGCGGCATCGGGCACCGGCTTCTTCCCCTACTTGTTGAAAACGGACATTCGGTTGTCGGCCTTCACCGCAAGGCCGAGCAGGCCGCTGCAATCACGGCGGCAGGGGCGACGCCGGTTTCCGGCGATATCATGGAGATGGACGAGGACGATTTTGTCCGCGTCGCCGAGGGCTGCGATGCGATCGTGTTTTCGGCGGGCGCTGCGGGAAGCGGGCTCGACCGCACCACGACGATTGACGGCGATGCGCCGATCAAGCTGGTGGCTGCGGCCCGCAGGCTGGGGATTTCCCGGTTCTACCTCGTTTCCGCCTTTCCCGAAGCCGGGCGGTCGCGTGACCGCAACGACCGCTTCGAGCATTACATGCGCGAGAAGAAACGCGCCGATGTGGCGGTCGCGTCCTCGGACCTCGACTGGGTTATCCTGCGCCCCGGCACGCTGGTGCATGAAGACGGTGACGGCAGGGTCAGTCTTGGCCCGGCCGTGCCTTATGGCAATGTTGCCCGCGGCAATGTCGCGCGCGTGCTGGCAAGCCTGATCGAGCACCCGGATATTCGCCGCGAGTTCCTGGAACTGACCGATGGCGATACCCCAGTCGATACAGCCGTTGCCAGCCTGAAGCGTCGCTGAGCGGCGCGCCGGTACCAGGGCAGATACCATAGACGAGGGCGCGCCGCGATGTTCCGCAGGATGCCGTGTTCTGGTTACGGTTCCCCGCGGACCTGACGTTCGGCAGCGACCAGATCGATCTTGCCGGAGCCGGTGACCGGCACGGTGCCGATGCGCAGCTCTGCCGGTATCATCAGGTCGGCAAGCCCCTGTGCGCGGGCGTGGCGGGCGAAGTCCTCACGCGTGGCGTCCGGCGCATTGGTGAGCAGAACCAGCCGTTCGCCCTTCTTCGGATCGGCGACGGCGATCACGACGCTGAGATTGTCGGGCCACAGCGAACCGGCCGCCGCCTCGACGGCTGCCAGCGAGATCATTTCCCCGCCGATCTTGGCGAAGCGTTTGGCGCGGCCACGGATGGTGATGAAGCCATCCTCGTCGATCGTGACGATATCGCCCGTGTCGTGCCAGCCGCCTTCCGGCACGTCGATCCTGCCCGGATTTTCGGCACGCAGATAACCGGCCATGACATTGTCGCCACGCACGAACAGGCGGCCGCCCTCGTCAATGCCGGGCACCGGATCGAGCCGGTATTCCATGCCCGGCATGATCTTTCCGACGGTTCCGCCCTTGTTGTACATCGGCGTATTGATGGCGATAACGGGCGCGGCCTCGGTGACGCCGTAGCCTTCCAGAATACGCACGCCGAATTTTTCCATATAAAGCGTGCGGGTCGACGGCCTGACGGGTTCGGCGCCGGCAAAACAATAGCGGATCGAGCGCATGTCATAGGGATGGGCGGTGCGGGCATAGCCGTTGAGGAAGGTATCCGTTCCGAAAATGATGGTCGCATTGGAGCTGTAGATCAGTTCCGGAACGATGCGGTAGTGCAGCGGCGAGGGGTAGAGATAGATGGGCACGCCCGATGTCAGCGGCAGGAATGTGCCTGCCGTCAGGCCAAATGCGTGGAAGGCGGGCAGGATGTTGAACACCTTGTCGCCCGGCGTGAAATCGATGCGCGAGGCCGCCTGTGCCGCATTGGCCAGAATGTTGCGATTGGTCAGCACCACGCCCTTGGGCGTGCCTTCCGAGCCGGAGGTGAACAGAATAACCGCCGGATCATCCGGCTGGCGCCGGACCAGCGGTCTTGCCCGGCGAAGGCGGCCGACGAGCTTGTCGCGGAGCCTAAGTGTCGCGCGCAGATCATCCAGATAGATGATCGTCACCTGTTCCTGCAAAGCCGCAATGACGCTTTCAAGCCGCCCCTGTTCGACAAAGGCCCGTGAGGTCAGCACCACGCGCAGGTCGGCGGCCTTGCAGGCGGAGACCAGATTGGTCGCGCCGGCGGTGAAGTTCAGCATGGCAGGCACTTTTCCGGCGGAAATCAGCCCGAGCGTGGTGGCGACCGTGCCATTGGCATTGGGCAGCAGCACGCCGATATTGCTGTCGCCTGCAAACATGTCCCGGAACTTGCCGCCAAGCACGGCTGCCGCGGTCAGGAGCCGGCCGTAGGACATTTTTCCGGCGATCGGGTCCTCGATCGCCTGTTTGCCGAAACCGCGCTCTTTTGCTGTTTCGATCACGCGCTCCATCAGGGTCGATGATGTCGATGTGGTTTCAAACAGCATCTGCGACATGATCTGGTAAAGTGCTGCGCCGGCGGCCATGCGGCGCTTGCGGCCGAACAGGTTGTCACCGACGGAAAGTCGCACCGGCTCCAGAATGGTGACCTTCACCTTGGGAAACAGGCGACGGCGGACATTGCGGCCGGTCAGGCGCGAAAAATAACTCTTTTCCAGCCCGTCGATGCGGACCGGAACCACCATGGAGCCGGTCTTGTCGGCCACCATGGCCGCGCCGTCATACACCTTCATCAGGCTGCCGGTGACCGTCAGACGGCCTTCGGGAAAGATCACCAGCGGATTGCCGTCGTTGACGGAACGGATCAGCGTGCGGGTCGCCATCGGCCGCGACGGGTCGAGCGGCATGAAATTGCACATTTTCAGGAAGGGGCGGATCCACCAGATCCGCGCGGTCTTGTAGTCGACCGCAAACACCGGATCGCGGTCCAGCAGCGTCAGCGCCAGCGGCCCGTCGAGCAGCGATACGTGGTTGAGCGCCAGAATGGGATTGGCCCCGGCCTTGTCGAGGTTTTCAAGCCCCTTCACCTCGAGGCGAAGGAAGGCGCGAAACAGGATCGAGACAAAATCGCGAAACGCATTGGTCGGCAGGGTTCGCAGCATCAGCCAGGCCGCAACGCCGTTGAGGGCCGCAAGGCCGACAAGCAGGACGGGAATTGCAACGCCTGCCGCCTGAAGTGCTGCGACAAGCGCGCCGCCAACCGTGGTGAAGGCCGCCGTCAGCACATTGGTGGCGCCGATGACCCGGGCGCGATGGTCTTCATGCGACCATGCCTGAAGTGCTGCAAAGGTGGGGACCACCAGAAAGGCCCCGGCAATGGCCATGCCGGCAAGGTCGACTGCAATGACGAGATTGACCGGGTGGGCAAAAAAGCCGGCAAGCGTGGTCGAAGGCGGCAATGTGCCCGCACTCGCGATATTCCAGGCCAGATGCAGGCCGAAAAGCGCAACCAATGCCGTGCCGAAAGGCGCGGGCAGCAAGACAATGCGGCCCGAAGACATCCATGCGGCCATTGCCGACCCGATGCCGATGGAAACGGCGAAGACGGCGAGATAGGCGGTAATCGCAATCTGGTCGCCGCCGAGCGTGTTCTTGACGACGGGCGGCAGCAGCGAAAGAATGACGGCGCCGACAAACCAGAACCAGGACGCCATTAGTGCGGCGCGCCAGATCCGGCTGTCCGCCTTCAGCTCTCCGACAAGCCGCCAGCTTACCCGGAATATATTCCTGTCCAGCGCCAGATCCGGCGCTTTGGCCCCGGTTTTCGGGATGAAACGGCTGGCAAGCCAGCAGCCGACGGCCAGCGTCATCATCATCGGGGCGAAAAGCCAGAGGCGCACACCGTCGGCGGCCGCGATGCCGGCAATGATGGTGCCGCCCAAAATCGCGATGAAGGTCGCTCCCTCGATCCAGGCATTGGCGCGCGGCAGGGCGCTTTTTTCCAGATGATCCGGCAGGATGCCGTATTTCACCGGCCCGAACAGCGCCGAGACGATGCCGAACAGGACCAGTGCCAGCATCAGCACCGCAACGGAGGAAAGGGCAAGGCCGGCAACCGCGACGGCCGCCGCGCCGATTTCGGCCAGCTTCAGCCGCTCGGCCATCACCGCCTTGTCGAAGCGGTCGGCCATTTCGCCGCCGGTGGCCGAAAGCGCCAGAAACGGCAGAACGAACAGCGCGCCTGCCAGTGAAATCAGCGGCGCTGCGGCATCTTCGGTCAACTTGAACAGCACGAAAAGCACGAGGGTGTTTTTCAGGAAGTTGTCGTTGAACGCCGACAGAAACTGCGTCCAGAACAGCGGCGCAAACCGCCGCGATGTCATCAGATTATCCGTCATGGTTCCTCTTTCGAAATGGCGGTGCGATGAATGGCCGTTCCCGTATTCACGGTTCTGGCTGCCGGCTTGAACATCGCCACAGGTCATTGTATGAACATTGTTCAGGAATCTGTATATGGAATTTATGAACATTGTTCAAGATAAAAATGAACATTGTTCTTTTTTTGGAGATCGAGGCGATGGCCGGAAAGCGGGAAGCCAAACGCGATGCACTCAAATCGGCGCTGATCACGGCAACGCGGTCGCTGATTGCCGAGGGTGGGCTGAAGGGATTGCGTGCCCGCGACATCGCCGCGAAGACGGGATGCGCGCTCGGCAGCCTCTACACGATTTTCGATGATATCGACACGCTGATCCTGCATGTCAATTTCCAGACATTGCAGGCAATCGAGGCGGAGATGGATACGGCTCTTGCAGGTGTGGCCGATGACCGGGCCTTCGAGGCGCTCGGGCTGGCCTATCTGCGTTTTGTCGCCGCAAACCGCAATCTCTGGGCCGCTTTGTTCGAGCATCACATGCCGGAAGGCGCAACGGTTCCGGTCTGGCTGGGCGAGGAAGTCGCCACGCTGATGGCAAAGATTGCCGCGCCGCTTGCCCGGCTGATGCCCGACGCCAGCCAGGAAGAGATCACCGATCGCGCCCGCACCTTTTTCGGCGCGGTTCACGGCGTCATTGCCATCAGTGTTGAAAACCGGTTCGTCGGCGTGCCGATGGAAACACTCGAACGCGAAATTGTCGCGCTGACCGGCATTCTGACGCACGGTCAGGCGCAGGGGCCACGCATGGGTTCGTGACGGGCGTATTTAGCTTCACTGTCAAGATACTTTATGATTAAATAAAATTATGAAGACTTTCGATGACAGGAATGACGGCGTCCGCGAAACCGGAATTGCGCTTCTGGGCCTGATCCAGCAGATCGAGATTTGCTATGCCCGCTCGGCCAGTTCGAGCGGAATGCATGCCACGGATTTCAGGGCGGTCTGCGTGCTGAGTGATGCCGGAAAACCGATGAGTCCAAAGGATCTGTCGGGTTTTCTGGGGCTGACATCCGGTGCGGTTTCGGCCTTGCTGACCCGGCTGGAAAACGGCGGTTTCATTGCCAGGGTGCCCAATCCCTCAGACCGGCGCGGCGTTCTGGTGACGCTGAATGAAGCCGCTGTTGCCGAACCACTCAGGCTCTATCGTATCCTGCATGAGCATCATACCGAGGCGACGAAAGGGCTGAGCAACAGCGAGCTTGAGGCCATCCGGCAATATCTGCGGAAAATTCAAGATGCAACAGCGCAATTCTGCGGGGCGGAAATCGCATCCGTGCCTGCTTCTGGGACACCGCCAGCCGATGAACTGAAACTTCAGTCCGGTTCGGGGGACTGATACGAGACTGGCGCCGGGCGTTGTGTGGGGAGTGAGATGAAGACACGTCTGAAATGGTTCATTGTTGCAATATTGGTGGCTGGCGGCGCTGGCTGGTTTATCTGGCAGCAGGCCAGTACGAGCGACATGCCGGAGGGCATTGCCCGCGGCAACGGGCGTCTGGAAGCCGTCGACATCGATGTCGCCGCCAAAACCGGCGGCCGCATCGAAGCCGTTTTTCCACGGGAAGGCGATTTTGTCGTTGCAGGCGAGACCCTGGCCCGGATGGATACCGCCGAGTTGGAAGCGCAGAAAACCGAAGCGCAGGCGCAGCAGCGCCGCGCGGAAATCGCGATTGAAACCGCCGAAAGCATCGTCGAACAGCGCAATGCGGAACTGGATGCCGCGCAGGCGAATGTCGATGTCCGGCAGGCCGAGCTGGATGCCGCAGCCGCACGGCTTGAGCGTTCGGAGCAGCTTGCCGCGCGTGAAACGATTTCCCGGCAGGTTCTTGATGATGACCGTTCCGCCGAGCGCCGCGCCAACGCGGCGCTGGCCTCAGCCCGGGCATCGGTTGCCGCTGCAAAAGCGGCCATCACCTCGGCCCGGGCGCAGGTGGTCGATGCCGAGGCTGCCGTGACGGCGGCCAAAGCCTCGGTGGCGCGCATCGACGTGCAGATTGCCGATGCCACCCTCGTGGCCCCGCGCGACGGGCGGGTTCAGTACCGGCTGGCCGAGCCCGGAGAGGTCATCGGATCGGGCGGCCGCGTCATCAACATGATCGATGTGTCGGACGTCTATATGAATATATTCCTGCCGACGGCAGAAGCAGGGCGCGTGGCGCTTGGCTCCGAAGTGCGCCTCATCATGGATGCCGCGCCTGATATCGTCATTCCGGCGACCGTCTCGTTCGTTTCCGATACCGCCCAGTTCACCCCGCGAACGGTGGAAACCGAGGAGGAGCGACTGAAACTGGCCTTCCGCGTCAGGGCGCGGATCGCACCTGAATTGCTGGAGCAATATATGACGCAGGTGAAAACCGGCCTGCCGGGCATGGCCTATGTCAAGCTCGCTCCCGATGCCGAATGGCCGGACTTCCTGCAGCAGAACCTGATCCAATGACTGATACCGATCCGGTCGTAACAGTTGAGGGCGTGAGCCTGTCCTATCGCAGGGTTCAGGCGCTGGACGATGTTTCGCTTGTCGTTCCGGCGGGAAAAATGGTCGGCCTGATCGGCCCGGATGGCGTCGGCAAGTCTTCTCTTCTGGCGCTGATCTCCGGCGCACGGGCATTGCAGGCGGGCGGGCTGCATGTTCTGGGCGGCGATATGCGCTCGGCCGGTCACCGGCAGGCTGTCTGCCCGCGCATTGCCTATATGCCGCAGGGGCTGGGGAAAAATCTCTACCACACGCTGTCGGTCTTCGAGAATGTCGATTTCTTCGGCCGTCTTTTCGGCCACGCCCGCGCCGAACGCGAGGCGCGTATCGCGCAACTGCTCACCGCAACCGGGCTGGAAGCCTTCCGCGATCGCCCGGCGGGCAATCTCTCCGGCGGCATGAAGCAGAAACTGGGCCTGTGCTGCGCGCTGATCCACGATCCCGACCTTCTGATCCTCGATGAGCCGACCACCGGTGTCGATCCGCTTTCGCGCCGCCAGTTCTGGGAGCTGATCGATCATATTCGCGCCGGCCGGCCGGGCATGAGCGTGATCGTCGCGACCGCTTATATGGAGGAAGCGACCCGTTTTGACTGGCTGGTGGCGATGAATGCGGGCCGTGTGCTTGCCACCGGCACGCCCGCCGATCTGATGACGCAGACGGGTACGCGCGACCTCGACAAAGCCTTTATCGCGCTCCTGCCCGAGGAAAACCGCCGGGGCCATGAAGGCGTGACGATACCGCCGATGGCCGAACATGACGGCGGCGATTTCGCCATAGAAGCCGAAGGCCTGACCAAGCGTTTCGGGGATTTTACGGCTGTTGACCATGTCAGCTTCCAGATCGCCAAGGGAGAGATTTTCGGATTTCTCGGCTCCAATGGCTGCGGCAAGACCACGACGATGAAAATGCTGACCGGCCTTCTCCCGGTCAGCGAAGGCACAGCAAAACTGTTCGGTTCGCCGGTCGATCCCCATGACCTCGCTGTCCGCCGGCGCATCGGCTATATGAGCCAGTCGTTTTCGCTCTACGGCGAACTGACGGTCGCGCAGAACCTCGACATGCATGCGCGGCTTTTCAGGCTGGATGCGGCGTTAATACCCGCCCGTATTGCCGAAATGGCCGACCGGTTCGAATTGTCGGGCGTGATGGACGCCCGGCCCGACGCGCTTCCTCTCGGCATCCGCCAGCGCCTGTCTCTCGCTGTTGCGATGATCCACGCACCGGACATTCTGATTCTCGACGAACCGACATCCGGGGTCGATCCGGTGGCCCGCGATGTGTTCTGGCGCCATCTTGCGGAACTGTCGCGCGGCGAGGGCGTGACCATCTTCGTGTCGACGCATTTCATGAACGAGGCGGCGCTTTGCGACCGGATTTCGCTGATGCATGCCGGTCAGGTTCTGGTTTCGGACCGGCCGGACGATATCATCAGCGCCAGCGGGGCGGCATCGCTGGAAGAAGCATTCATCAGCTATCTCGAAGAGGCGACCGGAGAAGACGTTTCCGTTGCCGAAGAAACCCCGGTTGAAGCGCAGCCGGAGGCCGCCACGGCCAGGGCGCCCCGGTTCGACCCGCGCCGCATGTTCAGCTATGCGATGCGCGAATCCCTGGAATTGCGGCGCGACCCGATCCGCAGCGCGCTGGCGATCCTCGGATCGCTGATCCTGATGCTGGTGATCGGCTATGGCATCAACATGGATGTCGAGGATCTGACCTTCGCCGTTCTCGACTATGACGATTCCTCCATCAGCCGCGACTTTACCGACCAGATCGCCGGATCGCGCTATTTCATCGAACAGGAACCGCTGACGGACTATGCGCAGATGGATCACCGGATGCGCGCGGGCGGTCTGGACCTTGCGCTGGAAATTCCGCCGGGGTTCGGCCGCGATCTGCTGCGCGGCGGGCCCGTGGGGATCGGAGGCTGGTTTGACGGTTCGAACCCGACGCGCGCCGAGACGGTCAGGGGCTATGTGCAGGGCATGTATCAGAGCTGGCTGGCCGACCGGATGCGCAGCGAATTCGGCGCCGATGCCGTTGCCGGAGACTTTGCCCTGCAATTGCGCTATCGCTATAACCCCGACGTCAAGAGCCTTGTCGCCATGGTGCCTGCCGTCATTCCTCTGCTGTTGCTGCTGATCCCGGCAATGCTTTCGACGCTGTCGGTGGTGCGTGAACGGGAACTGGGGTCGATCACCAATCTTTATGTGACGCCGGTGACCCGGCTGGAATTCCTCCTTGGAAAGCTGATCCCCTACACGGTGATCGCCATCCTCAATTTCGCACTGCTGACGGCGATGGCGATCCTGCTGTTCAGGGTGCCGTTTACCGGAGACCGCGTTTTTTATTTTGCCGCCGGTGTTCTTTACGTATCGGCGGCGACCGCCATGGGGCTGGTGATCTCGGCATTCGTGAAAAGCCAGCTTGCGGCCATTTTTGCGACGGCGCTTGGAACGCTGCTGCCGGCCGTGCAGTTTTCGGGCATGATTTCACCCGTTTCGTCGCTCACCGGCATCAGTTCCGTGATTTCGAAAATATATCCGACGACGCATTTCATGACGATCTCCCGCGGCGCCTTTTCCAAGGGGCTTGGATTTGCCGAACTTTCGGGAACGCTGATGCCGCTGGCGCTGTCGATCCCCGTCCTGATCGGCATTGGCGTGCTGCTGATGCGAAAGCAGGAGAAATAGGATGGATTTCGGCAATGTGCTGCAATTGGGCATCAAGGAAATCCGCGGGCTTCTGCGCGATCCGATCATGATGTTTCTGATCCTGTTTTCCTTCACCTTTCAAATTCAGTCATCGGCACAGATGGAAAGCGAAGTGCTGAACCACGCGCCGATCGCCATTGTCGATGAAGACGGCTCACCGCTGTCGACGCGGATCATCCATGCCTTTCAGCCGCCCTATTTTTCCGAGCCTTCGATTATCGGGTGGGATGAAATGGACCGGCGCATGGATGAGGGGCTGGACACCTTCGCCCTCGACATTCCGCCAGATTTCCAGAGCGATGTTTTGGCGGGCAAGCGCCCGGAAATTCAGCTCAATGTCGATGCCACGCAGATGACACAGGCCTTTTCCGGCGCGGGCTATGTGCAGACCATCGTTTCCGACGAGGTGGCGGCGTTTGTCGATCCCGGCGGGAGCGGCCAGCCTCCGCCGGCTGAACTGGTGCTGCGCGCGCGGTTCAATCCGGTTCTCAACAGCGGCTGGTTCCAGGCCGTGATGGGCGTCTCCAACAGCGTGACGCTGCTGGCGCTGATCCTGCCCGGCGCCGCGTTGATCCGTGAGCGCGAGCACGGCACGATCGAGCATCTTCTGGTCATGCCGGTGACGGCACTGGAAATCATGGTCAGCAAATTATGGTCGATGAGCCTTGTGGTGCTGCTCGGTACGCTCTTTGCGACCGTTGTTATGTGCGGCTGGGTGCTGGGCATCCCGCTTCAGGGATCGCTGACGCTGTTTCTGGTCGGCACGGCCTTGCATCTGTTTGCCACCGCATCGCTCGGGATATTGCTGGCGACGTTTGCAAAAACGATGCCGCAATTCGGGATCATGATGATCCTGGTGCTGTTGCCGCTCCAGATCCTTTCAGGCTCCCAGACCCCGCGTGAATCGATGCCGGACATCGTGCAGAACATCATGCTGGCTGCGCCCAACACGCACTATGTCATTCTTGCGCAGTCGATCCTGTTTCGCGGCGCGGGGCTGGATGTGGTCTGGCCGCAAATGCTGTGGCTTGCGGCCATCGCGGCCATTCTGTTTGCCATCTCCCTGCGCTATTTCCGCAGGTTTCTCCAGTAATACCGGAAACCGATAATCAGGGCACATATGATGCGCGCCGGGATGGCCACGGCGCGCAACAATGGCCTTGCAGGCCGGGCCTCAGGACAGTTCGGCCACCATTCTGCGTGCGCCTTTTTCGTCGAGGCCTTCAAGGTTTTCCGAAAGGCTGGCCTTGAAGGCGGCGTCTTGTGCGAGCGCGGCGGGGAAAATGCCGGAACCGGCAACGACCCTCTCCACGCGTTCGGCAGCGGTGCCGCCATTGGCGAGCGTCTTCAGCTTGTCAGCCAGAGGATCGCGCACGTCGATGGCTTCTCCGTTTTCGTCGGTGCCCGAAACATAGCGGATCCAGCCTGCGACCAGCAGTGTCAGCCGCGGGCAGGGGGTGCCGTTCTTCAGATGATGGGCGATCGACTGGAGGGCGCGCTGCGGCAGTTTCTGGCTGCCGTCCATGGCGATCTGCCATGTGCGGTGACGGATCGCGGGGTTCTGAAAGCGGGCAATCAGGGCATCGGCGTAGTCATCGAGGTCGATGCCTTCGGGAGCCTCGAGGGTGGGGATCTGCTCCTTGCCCATCAGGTCGCGGGCGGCCTTGCGATAGGCCTCGTCTTCCATGGTCTCGGCAATGGCTTCATAGCCGCCAAGATAGCCTAGATAGGCGAGGAAGGAATGCGAGCCGTTCAGCATTCTGAGCTTCATGTTCTCATAGGGCACGACGTCATTGGTGAATGTGGCGCCGGCGCGGTCCCAGTCCGGCCGACCGGCGACGAAATCATCCTCGATCACCCATTGGCGGAAGGGTTCGCAGACGATGCCGGCAGGGTCTTCCGTACCGATCCGCTCGGCAAGCAGGTTATAGCTTTCCTCGGTCATTGCCGGAACGATGCGGTCGACCATGGTCGAGGGGAAGCGGCCATTGTCCTCGATCCAGTCGGCCAGCGCCTTGTCGCGGGCGCGGGCAAAATCGATCACGGCGCGGCGCGCCAGATGGCCGTTTGAGGGCAGGTTGTCACAGGAGAGAACCGTAAAGGGCGGCAGCCCCGCCTTTCTGCGGGCCTCAAGGGCAGCCACCAGAATGCCGACAACCGATCGCGGCTGATCCGGGTTTGCAAGGTCGGCTTTCACGTCCGGATTGTCGAAGTCGAGGCCGCCGTCGGCGCCGAGCGTATAGCCCTTTTCCGTCACCGTGATGGACACCAGCGCGATGTTTTCGTCGGCAATGGCGTTGACGATGCCTTGCGGTCCGCAGTCTTCCATATGGCGATGATCGACGACAGCACCGGAAATCCGGGCTTTCTGCCCGTCGGCGGCATTTTCGACGACACTGTAGAGGTAGTCGCGTTCAGCCAGCTCTCTCAGTGGCGCGGACGGGCCTCTGAGTTCAATTTCGCGATAACCCCAGTTTCCGCCGGCGCGCAGAACGTCGTCGGTATAAACGGCCTGATGGGCGCGGTGAAACGCGCCGAAACCGATATGGCACATGCGCGCTTCGACCCTGGAGCGGTCGTAGTCCGGGCGCAGAACATCGGCGGCAGCGTTATCGAGGAGAGGGTTGGAGGACATGGTGGTTCCTTCCGTAAAACGGCGCGTGCGGGCTGGCACGTTCGCCGATGGGGCTTGTGAAGAAAAAGGGGAGAGCCGAAGCTCTCCCAAAAAGTCGGTCAGCGGCCGACAGTCTTGCCGTTGGCGTCGGCCATGCCGTTGACGGCAATCTTTCGGCTTTCACCTTCAGGCAGGAGGATCCGGACATTTTCGTAGGCCGGTGTGTAGCGGCCTTCGCGCTGCCAGTTCAGCGTCAGGCCGGTCTCGTCGCCGAAAAGCGCATAGCGCGTCACGGCATGGGCGGATGGATCGCGCCAGTGCACGGTGTCGCCGTCATCCTCATATTCGACCGTTTCGGATGAGAACGCTCCTGGAACCGGGAAAACGGCGAGGGTGCGGGCCTTGTCGGCCCCGGCATTGGCGCGGTCTGCGCCGTCGGAAAGCGGGATCACCGCACCGGCGCGGACGAACAGCGGCATGCTGGCAAGGTCCACCGGCAGCGTCACTTCCGTGCCGGGGGCGTGATATTCGCCCGACCAGAAATTCCACCAGCCGGTTTCATTCTCCGGCAGGTAGACCGTCCGCGCGGTCGCGCCGCTATCGACCACATTGGCGACCAGAAGATCGCGGCCCAGCATGAAGTCGTCGGTTTCCTCGAACGTGCGGGCGTCATGCGGATGGTCGAGGAAGGTCGGGCGCAACATCGGCTCATCGGCCGTGGTGGCAAGCCATGTCAGCGTGTAGAGATAGGGCGTCAGCCGGTAGCGCAGCTTCAGCGCGTCGCGGATCAGCGGCAGAACCTCCGGATACATCCAGGCTTCATTGGCCGTGCCGTCATCATTCCATGAGTGGATGGTGAAGCGCGGATGGAAAATGCCGTTCTGGACCCAGCGCACGAACAGTTCCGGCTCCGGTTTCGGGCCGGAAAAACCGCCGACATCGTGGCCGACATTGTAAATGCCGGACAGCGACATGGAGAGGCCCATGCGGATATTGTAGCGCACGGTTTCCCAGCGGGTGTAATTGTCGCCCGACCAGGTCTGGACATAGCGCTGGATGCCGGGGCACCCGGCGCGCGAGATAAGATATTGCCGGTGATCGGGGTCGAAGGCTTCCTGTGCTTCCTTCGAGGCGCGGCTCATCAGCAGCGAATGCAAGGGGCGGATCAGCGCGACGGGGATTTCGTTGCCGAAACCGTTGCAGCGGGCTTCATCGTCCCAGATTTCGTATTCGTTATTGTCGTTCCAGGTGCAGGCGATGCCCTTTTTCAGCAGCTGCTCCGTCACGCCCTTCTGCCACCAGGCGACGGAGGCCGGGTTGGTGAAATCGAGATGAGCGCCGCTGTCATCCCAGTAGACCGCATCCGCATAGGAATTGGTCTCGCTGTCGGTGACGAACAGGCCAGCATCGAGCGCCTCATTGAAGCGGGGATGGTCCTGCAGCAGCGCCGGCTTGATGTTGGCGATCAGCGTCAGTCCGGCATCGGCGAACTTTTCCGACATGCCTTCGACATCCGGGAATTTTTCGTCATTCCAGTTGAAGACGTAGCGCTTCGCGCCGATCGAGGTGTAGCCGGACGACATCTGGAAACTGTCGCAGGGAATATCGTGTTCCGACAGTTTCGACAGAAAGCCTTCGAGTTCTTCCTGCGCATTCGGCCGGTCGGTATAAGCCATGGTCGAGCCGGAATAGCCGAGCGCCCAGCGCGGCATGAAGGCGGTTCCGCCGGTCAGGCGTGTGTGGCCCTTCACCAGATCCAGCATCTGCGGCGCCCAGGCGAAATAATAGTCGAGGTCGCCGTCGAGCGCACGATAGGCGCGGAAGGGCTTGTGATAGTTGTCAAACTCGTTGCCGAGGTCGAACCAGCACGAGGCGAGATTGTCGTAAAAAACCGAGAAGGCCCCGGCATCCGGCGTCACGGTGAAGGTGACGGGCAGGTGCTTGTAGAGCGGGTCGGTGGTCTTGGCATTATAACCCATGGCGTCGAGATTGCGCATCTCGTAGCGGCGGCCGGAGCGTTCGAGATCGCCCGCCTTTTCGCCGAGGCCGTAGACCTTTTCGCCGGGTTTTCTCAGCAGGAAATGGCTGTTGCGGTGGTCGCGAATGCCGAGCATGTAGGCGCCGGTGGGCCGCTCTTCGGCCACGAGTTTCCAGCTGCCGTCGGCCTGTTTTGCTTCCCAGCGCATGGTCAGCGGGTTTTCGATGGTGAGCCTGAGGCTTGCCGTCTCGATCACCAGCGTTTCGCCTTCGGTGCAGGTGAACTCAGGCAGGGAGAAACCGGAAGCGTCGTCGCGGGGCCGGCCTTCGAAGGGAACGTCTTCGGACGGGGCGATCGACCATGTGCGGTCCAGCCGCCATGTGCCGGCCTTCTTCAGTGAGACCCGGAAGAGGGCCTCTTCGAGAACGGTGATCCGAAGCGAATGGGAGCCGTCGACGGTGAGCGTGACGCCATTGGCGTCACGCGCGTCAAGCGCCCAGGATTTAAGGGTACGCATAGTCTTTTCCCGTTATGTTAGCCGCCATAACCCAGAAGCATGCGGGGCAGGGCAAGGCTGATTGCAGGGACATAGGTGACGAGCAGCAGGACCGCAATCAGGGTCAGGAAGAAGGGGATCAGAGGCTTGATCACCTTCGGGATCGTGGTTCCGCCAACCGAGCAGCCGATGAAGAGGGCCGAGCCGACAGGCGGGGTGCAGATGCCGACGCACAGGTTGAGCGTCATCATCACGCCGAACTGAACCGGGTCCATGCCAAGCTGCTGAACCACGGGCATCAGGATCGGGGTGAAGATCAACAGCGCCGGGGTCATGTCCATGAAAGTGCCGACAACCAGAAGAACGAGGTTCAGGATCAGCAGGATCATGATCGGGTTATCCGACAGGCCGAGCATGAAGTCGGAAATCATGTTTGGAATGTTGCCGAAGGCCATGGCGCGCGACATCGCAATCGAGCAGCCGATCATCAAGAGAACGACGGCGGTGGTGATGGCCGATTCGAGGATGATCGAGGGGAGCTGCTTGAGCGAGGTTTCACGATACCAGACAAAGGCGAGCAGCATGGTGTAGACGACAGCAATCGCCGAGGCTTCCGTTGCCGTGAACACACCGAGGATGATACCACCCATGACGACGACGATCAGGCCCAGGGGCAGGATGGCGTCGAGACCTTTCTTGACGAATTCGATGACGCTCGGGCGCGGCTGGGTCGGGTAGCCGCGCTTCTTGGCGATGACGCCGGCGACGATCATGATGCCGAGGCCCATCAGGATGCCGGGCACATAGCCGGCAACGAACAGTGCGGCGACCGAGGTGCCGCCCGAAATCAGCGAGTAGACGATGAAGGTCGAGCTTGGGGGGATCAGAAGGCCGGTGGTGCAGGAGGAGATGTTGACGGCGGCCGAATAGGCCGGGTCATAGCCTTCCTTCTTTTCAAGCGGCGCCATGACGCCGCCGACAGCAGCGGCCGAGGCCACGGCAGAGCCTGAAAGCGCACCGAACATCATGTTGGCAAGCACGTTCACATGGGCCAGCGAACCGGGCAGCGCGAACCCCAGGACCTTGGCAAAATCGATCAGCCGGCGGGCAATGCCGCCGCGGTTCATGATGTTGCCCGCCAGGATGAAGAACGGGATCGCCAGAAGGGTGAATGAGTCGAGGCCCGAAGACATCTGCTGGGCGACGATGAAGAATGACTGGTCGATGCCGACGAAGAGCGCGAAGGTGAGGACGGCCGAAACGCCGATTGAAAAGGCGATCGGAACGCCAAGAACCATCAGCAGGATGAAGCTGCCGAACAGAACCAGTGGAGCGTAAGACATAAGCATGAAAAAAATCTCCCTTAGTCCAGAGGTCCGCCGGCTTCGGCGGGCGGGGCTTCAACGGGCGTCATGCCGTGGAAAAGGCGGACGGCCATCTGAATGCAGTAGATGAGAATGAAGGCGCCGGAGGCCGGAATGGCGAAGTAGACATAGCCCATGGGCATTTGCAGGGCCGGCGAGACCTGGCCGTTTGCAAGCGTGCGGGCCACCAGCGCGCTGCCGCCATTGATCATCACGGCGATTGCGAAAAAGGCGATGACCGCAACAACGGCCAGCTGCGCAAGCTGCTTGCGCCAGCCCTTCAGCGCCGGCGCCAGGATTTCGATGGCGAGGTGGCGGCCCTTGCCAAAGGTATAGGCGCCGCCAATCAGCGCCATCCAGATGAACAGAAAGCGTGCGATTTCGTCAGTGTAGATCGAAGGTGCGCGCAGGATGTAGCGGCTCATCACCTGCCACACCACACAAATGACCATGCCGGAGAAGCCGGCGACGATGATGACGCGCAAAATGGCGTCGATCACGTTGGCAAGGCCGTCGGTCAGACGGCTGATCGTGTCGGGTTTTCCTGTTTCGGACATCCGACCCTCCCTTGAGCGAGTTCTTTTATGCAGCCTTTCGGGCGGTGCCTTCGGGCCGATGACCGGACCATGGACCAAAACAAAAAATTGGTCAACCAATTTATCTATTTTGGTTGACATCAATATTTATTTGGTCAACCATGACGGCATCCGCTACGAAAAGGCACTCAGTGGCGGCCCAATTAACCTCTCCTCAAACGATCGGGTGCCGGGAGGAAGATATGAAGATCTTTTCCAAAATCGCTTTGATGACGGGCGTTGCTGCCGTCGCCTTTGCTGCAACGGCCGAAGCGCGCACGCTTCGCCTCAACCACAACAACCCGCCGGACCATCCGCTGCACATCTCCATGGAATTCATGGGTGAGCGCCTGTCGGAACTGACGGATGGCGCCTGGGATATTCAGGTTTTCCCCAACGGTCAGCTTGGCAACCAGCGCGAATCGATGGAACTGGTGCAGAGCTGCGTGCTCGACATGGCCAAGAGCAACGCCAGCGAACTGGAGGCTTTCGAGCCGACCTATTCGGCGTTGAACCTGCCCTACCTGTTCCTCAGCGAAGATCATCAGTTTGACGTTCTGACCGGTGATATCGGCCAGGAAATCCTTGATGCCTCCCATGACAAGGGTTTTCAGGGGGTCGCATTCCTGCTCGAAGGCGCCCGTTCCTTCTACGGTAACAAGCCGATCAACACACCGGCAGACCTTCAGGGCATGAAGGTTCGCGTTCAGCCGAGCCCGTCGGCAATCCGCATGGTTGAGCTGCTTGGTGGCAGCCCGACGCCGCTCGCCTATGGCGAACTCTACAGCGCCTTGCAGCAGGGTGTCGTCGACGCCGCGGAAAACAACCCGACCGCGCTTACCACCGTGCGTCACGGTGAAGTGGCCGACTACTTCTCCCTCGACGAACACACCATGATCCCCTCCGTCGTGGTGATTTCGAACTGCGCCTGGGACTCCATGTCTGACGAGGACAAGGCCGCTTTCCAGCAGGCTGCTCAGGAAGCCATGAAGTTCCACCGCGAACAGTGGGATGAGATCGTTTCCAAGACCATGGGCGAAATCGAGGAAATGGGCGTCACGGTCAATACCGTCGACAAGGCTCCCTTCATCGAAGCGGTTCAGCCGATGTATGAGGAAGTCAAGGGCAGCTCCCCGGCTGTTGCCGACCTGGTCGACCGCATCCAGGCCGCCGGTGCAGACTACAGCGACAACTAAGTCGCGCGATAAATTGGTCGGCCGCTTTGGGCGGCCGGCCAACTGAGACAATGTGACAGGTTCGGTGGAGGTTCATCATGCTTGAGCGATCGGTATTGGCGGAAAATGCGCTGCAGGCGCTGCATGACGAGGACTATGATCGTCCTTTCAATACGCAGAACCTTAACCACACGACCATGATCTTCATGGGCGATCGCGAACAGGTTTCACTGGACGGCGACTGGAATTTCTGTGTCGACCTGCTCGATACCGGCCTGCGCCAGAAATGGTTCGTCATGGAGCCGGCCGAACCGCGCGACCGGGAAGAGCCCTGGGACTACGACCCCTATATGGGCGAAACCGTGCCCGTGCCCTCCTGCTGGCAGATGCTGAAGGAGAAGTGGTATTTCTTCGAAGGCAGCGCCTGGTATACGCGCCCCGTCGATTTCTCGCCCAAACCCGGCAAGCGCACCTTCCTGCGCGTCGGCGCGGCGCAATATGACTGCAAGGTTTTCCTGAACGGTGAATTCGTCGGCAACCATTATGGCGGCTCGACGCCGTTCTTTGCCGAACTGACCGACCGCCTGAAGGAGGGCCGCAACTGGCTGATGCTGTGCGTCAACAATGTGCGCACCCTTGACCGCGTGCCGATGCGCAACACCGACTGGTTCAATTATGGCGGCGTCTATCGCGAAGTCTCGCTGGTCGAGACGCCGGAAAGCCTGATCCGCGATTTCTTCATCCATCTCAAGCCCGACAGCCATTTTGCCTGTCTGACGGCGCGCGTCGTGGCCGAGGGCGCCGAAACGGCGGAAATTTCGATCCCCGAACTCGGCATTCGCGAGACGGTGCAGCTTGTCGATGGCAAGGGTAGTATCGATATCGCCGCCGGTCCGCTGCTGTGGCGGCCCGATCGGCCGAAGCTTTACGATGTCCATGTCAGCGCCGGTGATGACCGCGTGTCGGATCGCGTCGGCTTCCGCACGATCGAGCGCAAGGGCCGGGAGCTTTACCTGAACGGACGTCCGCTGTGGCTGCGCGGCATTTCGGTGCATGAGGACGACGACAAGCGCGGCAAGGTCATTACCGAGGACGATCTGCGCCGGCGTTACGCCGATGCCAAGGAGATGGGCTGCAATTTCGTGCGGCTTGCGCATTATCCCCATCACGAACGCGCGGTTGAACTGGCCGATGAGATCGGTCTTCTCGTCTGGGCGGAAATCCCGGTTTACTGGGCCATCGATTTTGCCAATCCGGCAACTGAACGGGATGCGCAGAACCAGCTGCTTGAATTGATCCGCCGCGACCGCAATCGTGCATGTGTGGCGATCTGGTCGGTCGGCAACGAAAATGCCGATACCGACACCCGGCTTGCCTTCATGAAGGGCCTTGCCGAAACCGCGCGCGCGGAAGACCCGACGCGGCTGATTGCAGCCGCCTGCCTTGTGAACCACACCAAGCTGAAGATCGAGGACCGGCTTGCCGCCTATCTCGATATCATCGGGATCAACGAATATTACGGCTGGTATGACGAGGATTTTTCCGAACTGCCGAAAATCCTCGCCAACTCCCAGCCGGACCGCCCCGTGGTCATTTCGGAAACCGGCGCGGATGCCGACATCACCGAGCAGGGGCCGAAGGATGGTCTGTTCTCGGAGGATTACCAGGCAAGCGTCTATGAAAAGCAGATCGCTACGCTGAAGGACCTCGATTTCGTCAAGGGCATGTCGCCCTGGATCCTCTATGATTTCAGGACGGAACGCCGGCAGGGGATATTCCAGCGTGGTTTTAACCGTAAGGGGCTTATCGCCGCAGATAAGGTAACCAGAAAGAAATCCTTCGCTATACTGCGATCATTCTATCATATGGTTGCCGCAGGGGAGGTTGAAGAATGGGAGAGATCGTAAAGCGCCGCTATCAGGAGGTCGCTGACGAAATCCGCAGCCTGATCGCGCGCTCGGACTACAAGCCCGGCGATCGCCTCAAGACCGAGCGCCAGATGGCCGAGGAGCTTGGGGTCAGCCGCTCGCTGGTGCGTGAGGCCGTCATTACGCTTGAGCTTGAAGGTCTGGTCGATGTGCGCAAGGGATCGGGCATTTATCTTGCCGTCCCGCAGGAGGCTGTGGAGCCGGATGAGCCGCGTATCGAGGACTTGCCGGATGATTTCGGCCCGTTCGAACTGCTGCAGGCCCGCCAGCTTCTGGAATCGACGATTGCCGCCTTTGCCGCCGAAATGGTCTCCATGGCGGATATCCGCAGAATGCGCGAGGCGCTCGACATGGAGCGCGAGGCCATCGAAAAGGGAACCGACGACGGCTATGAGGCCGACGAGCTGTTTCACCGGCTGATTGCGGTCGCCACCCAGAATGCCGTGCTGGTCGATCTGCTGGATGAATTGTGGGGCAAGCGCAAGAAAAGCCGGATGTGGGCACAGCTTCACACCCGCGTGTTCGATACGGATTATCGCCGCCGCTGGCTTCAGGATCATCAGGAGATATTACAGGCCCTGCAGATGAAGGACCCGGCCCGTGCCCGCCAGGCCATGTGGACGCATCTTCAGAATGTACGCGAAACCCTGATGGAGCTGTCGGATGTCGATGATCCGGCCTTTGACGGCTATGTCTTCGGCTCGCATGAACTGGGGCGGATCGTGGGATAGGCAACGGGCAAACGGCAAGATCGCCAAACCCGGTTTTCAGTCAGGAGCGGACCCCTTCCGGCGCTTCGAGCGCGCGCTGCTCCAGGCTGTTTCAGAGAATAATGACAGGAGAATACCATGAAGGAAAGCTGGCGCTGGTTCGGACCCAATGATCCGATTTCACTTGCAGAGGTGCGCCAGACCGGCGCGACCGATATCGTGACCGCGCTTCACGAATTGCCGAACGGCGTGCTGTGGGAACGCGAGGCGATTGCCGCCCGGCGTGACCTGATCGCGAAGGCCGGCCTGACATGGTCGGTGGTCGAGAGCATTCCTGTCCATGAAAAGATCAAGACCGCCGAGCCCGGCTGGGAAGAACTGGCCGAAACCTGGGGCCGTTCCGCACAGAACCTGGCGCGCGAAGGCGTCAAGACGATCTGCTACAATTTCATGCCGGTACTCGACTGGACGCGCACGGACCTCACCTATCCGCTGGAAGACGGCGCGCTGGCGCTCCGCTTCGATTATCTGCTCTATGTCGTGTTTGATCTTTTCATCCTGCAGCGCAAGGGCGCGGAAGCCGATTATCCGGCAGACGTCGTCGAAAAGGCCGAAGCCCGCTTCAAGACGCTGAGCGAAGATGCCATTGCCAAGCTCATCAGCACCGTGCTGGCCGGTCTGCCCGGCGCAGAGGAAAGCTACACGCTGGAAGATTTCCGGGGGCAGCTCGCCCGTTATGACGCGATCGATGCCGCAGCCCTTGCAGAACAGCTTTCGCGTTTTCTGGAAATCGTCGTGCCGATGGTGGAAGAAGCCGGCGGCGTCATGGCGATCCATCCCGATGATCCGCCGCGTCCGCTGTTCGGCCTCCCGCGCGTGGTCTCGAGCGTTGAGGATATGGACCGGATTGCCGCCCGCGTGCCGAGCCCTGCCAATGGCTTCACCTTCTGCACCGGTTCCTACGGTATCCGGCCCGAAAACGATCTGCCTGCAATGCTGAAAAAGCATGGAGACCGGGTGCACTTCCTGCACCTGCGTGCGACCAAGCGTGAAGAAGATGGCATGAGCTTCCACGAAGCCCCGCATCTGGACGGCGATGTCGATATGGTGGCGATCGTCCGGGCAGCACTTGAGGTCGAAAAGGCCAGAGGCGTCCAGCTTCCCTTCCGTCCGGACCACGGTCACGCCATCCTCGACGACCAGTCGCGCAAGACCAATCCGGGCTATCCGCTGATCGGCCGCCTGCGCGGCCTTGCGGAAGTCCGCGGCATCGCCCGGGCGCTTGCCGAAGTATAAGAGACATCCTGTCCGATCCGGACCTGCAAGGCTTTGTCTGCCTTGCAGGTCCGGATCGCAGGGGAAGTGAAGGCGTCAGCCTGCTTGCCCGACCGCTTTCAACAAGGCTTCGACATGTGCCGGGCCGACCGGGCGTATGCGTGTCGGGTTGAGCGCCTTGATCGAATAATAGCCACGGGTGATGTGGTCCATATTCACCGTTTCGCGGACGCCGGGCAGGCGGAGTACCTTTTCCATGTAGGCTGAGAGCCTTGGATAGTCGGCAATCTGCCGGCGGTTGGTCTTGAAGATGCCGTGATAGGCCGCATCGAAACGGATCAGCGTTACGAACAGGCGGATATCGGTTTCGGTCAGCTGATCGCCGAACAGAAATCCTCCATCCAGACGCTCTTCCAGCTCGTCCAGCATTGAGAAGACACCGGCCACAGCCTCGTCATAGGCTTCCTGCGTGGAGGCAAAGCCCGCCTTGTAGACGCCGTTGTTGAGAAGGTCGTAGATACGCGGGTTCAATGCGTCGATCTCTTCCCGCAGGGCTTCCGGGTAAAAATCATAGTCGGACGGCACCAGATGTTCGAACGCGGTGTTGAATATGCGCACGATATCCGCGCTTTCATTATTCACCATCACATTGCGCTTCATGTCCCAGAGGGCGGGAACCGTTGCGCGGCCGGTAAAATGCGGGTCGGCGCGGGTGTAGAGCTCATGGATATAGCGCGAACCGAAAAGCGGGTCCTCGTCAGCCCCCGGATAACCGCCGAACTGCCAGCCCTGATCCGACATGACGGGGTTGACCACGGTGATCGGGATCAGGTCGGAA
The DNA here is from genome assembly GCA_003001975.1 of Martelella mediterranea. GTDB lineage: Bacteria > Pseudomonadota > Alphaproteobacteria > Rhizobiales > Rhizobiaceae > Martelella > Martelella mangrovi. The sequence goes on along the minus strand of PVUG01000002.1, from coordinate 324,957 downwards.
AGCCCTTTAAGCTTGCGGGCAATCAGCGCGCGCGATGCCCAGGGGCAGATATAGGCGACATAGAGCCGGTAGCGTCCGGCCTCGGCCTCAAACCCGCCCTCGCCGGTCGGACCGGGCGCACCATCAGGCGTGATCCAGTTGCGGAAGGATGATGTCTGGCGCACGAAGCGGCCCTTTTCATCCTTCTTCTGCACGGGCTGCCAGTCAGCGCTCCATTTTCCGTCTACAAGCATGGGTTCTCTCCTTGATGCGCGCCGCCATGGGTTCCGTTTGAAACCGTGACGGCGGCTGTTTTACCTAAGATAGCACGGCGGCATCAGCGCAAAGGTGCCGCCACCGCGCAGAGCCGGTGCGTATCAGCGGGTCAGCCAGAAGGGTGCAATCTGCGTGCCCTGGCCGAGCATGTAGCCGAACTGGATGTTCATGAAACCGAGCGGCTCGAGATAACGGGCATTGGCAAGGCCGCCTGCGTTGCGGGCGTCAAAACCGGCATCTCCGGAAACCGAGATGACGGTCTGCTTGGCTTCATCGTCATCGGAGGCAACGAAGGTCTGCACCGGCGTACCGTTGAAGCTCAGGCCCTCAGCATAAAGGTCGGCAAAGACGGTGTTGAACGCCTTGACCACGCGGGCGCCGGGAAGTGCCCTGGCGATTTCCTCTGCTGCCGAATTCTCGCCGGAAACGACCAGGCCGGAAAAGTCGCCCTTGATCGGGTTGGTCAGGTCGACCACGATCTTGCCGGCGAAATCCGCCTGATCGGCCAGACCTGCAATAGCGCCGTAAGGCAAAGCGAGGATCACGATGTCGGCCTGCGCGACGGCGGCGGCAATGCCGGCGGCCTGAACGGTGAGGCCGTCTTCGGCAAGCTTGGCTGCGGCCGCTTCGCCGCCATTGCGGTCGGCGACGACAACGCCGTGCTGTGTCTTTGCAAAAGTGCGGGCGAGGCCAGAGCCGATATTACCGGTACCGAGAATTGCAATGTTCATTTTCATCTCCTTGGCGCTTTTTCTGAAGCGCTTTGTCCTTGGGCGTTTGCGCCCTGCGTTGTTCGATGACCGGAAGATGCGCCTTGCCAACAATCTTTAAAAGGGCGAATATGAAGAATTATATTCCTCATATTGTTCGGAATAAAAAATGGATCTGATCGACGGTTTTCGGGTTTTCGTTGCCGCAGTGGAAAGCGGCTCCTTTGCCGCAGCGGGTGAACGGCTTGGCATTTCGGGAAAGCTGGCCTCGAAATATCTGGGTGAACTGGAAGGCCGGCTCGGCGTTCGCCTGCTTCAGCGCACCACCCGCCGTCTGGGCATGACGGTGGCCGGCGAAAATCTCTACGGCCGCCTGCCGCACTGGCTGGATGAACTGGACGAAATCCGCAGCGACCTGAAGGAAAGCGGCTCCGGCCTTTCGGGAACGCTGAGGGTTTCTGCGCCGCTGACCTTCGGCGAACTTCTCGTCCAGCAAATGCTGCGCCAGTTTCAGGAGCGTCACCCGGATCTGATCGTCGACCTGCGCCTGTCGGACAGTTACGTGGATCTGGCTGCCGAAGGCATTGATACGGCCATCCGCATCGGCAATCTGGCAAATTCCGCGCTGATTGCCCGCAAGCTCGGAGAAACGGCGATGGTGATGGTGGCAACGCCGGCCTATCTGGAGCGCTGCGGCAACCCGCAACGGCCTGAAGACCTTCAACAGCACGAATGCATCCGCGATACCAATCTCAGGACACCGGGCGGCGGCTGGCCGCTGGTGGACAATGACGAACCTGTCCGCATTCCGGTTCACGGGCATTATCTCGTCAATTCCGCGCGGGTCGCCCGTGATATCTGCCTTGAGGGGCAGGGGATTGCCCTTTGTCCCGATTATGTTGTGGGAGACGATATTGCGTCGGGTCAACTGGTGCAGGTGCTCAAGCCTCACCAACCTGCGCCGCTCGATATTCACGCGGTCTATCTTGAAGGTCGGCGCATGCCGCGCCGGCTGCGCGCCTTCCTTGACTTCCTGAAGACGGAGCCGCTGCGTTTTACCAAGGTCTGAGTCGGCGGACGAAGGCGGGGTTCACCCGTTATACACGGTTCCGTCCTTTGCGCGCCGTCTGCGCCGCCAGCGTGTGCGCCGGGTCTGGGGGTCGGCGGGGTTCGGGACCTTGATTTCGACGGTGAGACCGTTTTCGCGATAGTGCCGCTCGATGGTTCCCTGCAGCTCCCCGATGATATTGGCATCGATCAGCCGTGTTCCAAAGCCCTTGCGTTCGGGTTTGGAAACCGGGGCGGGGCCATGCTCCCGCCAGAAAAGCCTGAGTTTACGCTGCGAACCTGTGCCGTCGTAGAACCATGAAACATCAAGGCTTCCGCCATTGTCCGCCATGCCGCCATATTTCAGCGCATTGGTCGCCAGTTCATGGAAGGTCAGGCTAAAGGCCTGGGTGGCTTTTTCCTCAAGTTCGACGGCGGGACCCGAAACCTGGTAATGAGTGTCGGCATCACCGAAGACCTGATCGAGTTCCTTCGAAAGCAGTTCCCGAAGGTCGGCCCGCTGCCAGCGCGAGCGGGTCAGGACATCCTGTGCCGTCGACATCGCCTGAAGGCGGGCAGCGTATGATTCCATGAACTGGTCGAGGGTGTCGGCGTGGTGAGCGGTCTGCCGGGCGATCGCGAGCATGCGGGCAATCGAATTCTTGATCCGGTGCTTCATCTCCTGAAGCATCAGTTCGCGTTCCTGAAGCGATTTCTGGGTGACGCGCTGGACTTCCCTTGCGGCTGCAAGCGCCTTGATCTGCCACTGTGCGGCAAGAGACAGCGCCACGGCGAGAAGCAGGGCGACGGAACCGACGACAAAGGGCGTGATATCGAAGGCGGCCTTTTTGAAGGCGGCGCTCGGCGTCATCTTCATAACCCAGGTGCGTCCGGCGATATCGACTTCGCTGGTGATCGCCAGGGTGTTGTCTGCCAGCTCCCTGTCGAAACTTGACGACTTGAACAGCAGCGTATCGGGGGCATCCTGGTCATAGGCTTCGATCGCGACGGGCGATGCCGGCTCATCGTCCATGACGGCGGCGTAAAGGTCCCCGGCGCGGAACGGAGCGTAGATGAAACCGGAAAGCGGCAGGTTGCCTTCGGCATCATTGGGTCCGCCATCGATCTTGAATGGCATATAAAGCAGAAACCCGGTCTGCTTTTGCGAGGTGATTTCCTGAACGAGTTGAACCGGTCCACTGGCGCGCGGCGTGTCATTGGCAAAAGCAACGGCCATGGCCTCACGGCGGGCCGGGTCGCTGTACATGTCGTAGCCGATGGCCGCCCGGTTGCGTTCGTCTTCCGGCTCGAGAAGCACGATGGCTGCGCGGAAATCCTGATCGGTTTCCGGCCAGATTTCGATGTTTTCGCCATAAAACCGGGCGATCATGTTCTCGGCATTGGCTTCGTTGCCGGTATAGATCATGCGGGCAAAGCCGATGCCCTGGATCCCGTCATAACGGCCCTCGGTATCCAGCCCGTCGACATAGGTGCGGAAGGCATCGCGGTCCACCATGCCGTCGGTTGCCTCGAAAAAAGCCTTGGTGGCTTCCAGCAGCGACATGTGCTGATGGAAACGGCTGACAATCCGGTCGACTGCGTCTCCGGCGACGATTTCGAACTTGGCGCGGCGTTCCACTTCGGAGGCACGGTAGATCGAAAACGACATGCCGAGACCGATGATCGTTACGACCAGAAAGACCAGTGCCGGCAAAAAGCGGTTCAGCAGGGGAAGCCAGTTTGCCCTAACGTTTTCGAGAACCTTTCGCATATTTTCGCGGACGCCCAATCTGCAGGCTTGAAAGCCTATTCTGTTTCATTCCATGGGTGGAAATGAGGTGTTTGGTTTTCGGTGATGATCAAGCAGGCTAAACGTTTTGCGCGCAGTTGTCTGGCACCGTGGATGTGTCAGCGCTTACCGGAAGACAAAGCGCTACCGTGTACATTCCTTTTTTTCGATATATTGTCAATCAACCTTTCGCCTCATCAATACAAGCGTTTGAACCGACTGGTCTTACGGAACCGCAGCGTTGTCCCGTGCGTTCTACCCACTCAATGACAAAGCAAGCTGAAAGGAGCGAGCTTATGAACTGGGATCGTATTGAAGGCAACTGGAAACAGTTTACGGGAGAAGCACAGGCCCAGTGGGGCAAGCTGACCAATGACGACCTGGATGTCGTTGCCGGTAAACGCGAAAAACTCATCGGCAAGATCCAGGAGCGCTACGGCAAGGAACGTGATGAAGCCGAGCGCGATGTCGACAGCTGGATGTCTCGCATGAACTGATCGCCAAAGCGCGATGTGTGAAAGAGCAGCGGTGAGAAGCCGCTGCTTTTTTTATGGATTGCAGATCGAAGCTCCTGTCGGGGCAACAAAAAAACGGCCCCGAAGAGGAGGCCGTTTTTTGTTTTCCGATTTCCGTGTTGTTATCTGCTGCGCGCAAAGTTGACGATGACGGCAACGGCGAAGAACAGCAGGAACAGGAAGAAAAGGATCTGGGCAATACCCGCGGATGCACCGGCAATACCGCCGAAGCCGAGGGCGGCGGCAACAAGGGCTATGACCAGAAAAACAGCAGCATAGTAAAGCATGATACGCTCCTTTGTTTCGTGAAAGTAGAACGCCTCACCGTGGGCCGGGTTCCGAGACAAAACAAAAAAGGCGGCCGGAGCCGCCTTTCATGGGAACGTGTGGTTTTCCGGTTGAAAACCGGTCTTCAGGCAGCTTCTTCGTGCGTTTCCTGGAAGAACAGGGCCTGACTGATCAGCGCCTTGACCATGTCCGGATTGAACGGCTTGGTGACAAGGAATGTCGGCTCGGGACGTTCGCCGGTCAAAAGACGTTCGGGGAAGGCGGTGATGAAGATCACCGGAATGGAATCATGTTCCAGAATGTCGTTCACCGCGTCGATGCCCGAACTGCCGTCTGCCAGCTGAATATCGGCCAGAACCATGCGGGGCTTGGAACTGTTGTAAAGCGCGACGGCTTCCTTGTGGGTGCGCGCGATCCCCGTCACCCGGTGACCAAGGCTCTCGACCATCTGTTCGATATCCATGGCGATCAGCGGTTCATCCTCGATGATCATGATATCGGTGGCAACCTGACGGGAGATTTCCGACGAGGCTTCATCGATCAGGCCCGGCACGACATCGGGATCGACTTCCAGAATTGCAGCCGTTTCCTCATGCGAGAAATTTTCCAGCGAGATCAGCAGGAAGGCCTGCCGCGGCTTGGCCGGCAGCGCCATCAGGTTGGCGGCGGCGCGCTTTTCCCAGGAGTAGGGCGAGTCGATATTTTCGATCTCGATTGTCGTGGAACCGAAAAGGCGTGAAAAGAGTTTATAAAGTGCAACCTTGTCATCTCCGTCCTCCGGGAAGAGAGAGACGTCCTCGATCAGCGTTTCGAGTACGGCGGCAACATAGGCATCGCCAGAAGTTTGCGATCCGGTCACGGCGCGGGCATAGCGTCTGAGGTATGGCAAATGGGCAGCGATACGGGTTGAAAGCGACATAATTATTCAGTCTCCTGCCTCGGTAGGTCTGTTTGGGAAGGCTCAAAGAGCACTTTCAGTTAACTGCAATGCGCGGGCGTAAAAAAAGTTCCGGTACCTGCGGAACTTTTTCTGAGAGCCGGCGTTTTCGATCAGAACACGCAATTGAGTACTAACGGGATAAAACTGGTGAAAAGCAACAGCAGCCTGGGAAAGGGGCAGGCCATGCCTGGCACGGCCAAAAGCCCGGAAGAGGCAATCAGCCGACGCCTCAAGGCGCTCTATCATGCCGTCGAGCAGGAAGAAATTCCGGATCGTTTTCTTGATTTGCTCGAACGCCTTGATGCGGCCGAGTCCGAATCGACGCGCAGCGCGAAAGGATGACAGCCTTGGTCAGGGATGACGATACGAGCTTCAAGCGCGATATGCTGAAAACCGTGCCGAGCCTGCGCGCCTTTGCGGTGTCGCTGAGCGGGCATCAGGATCTCGCCGACGATCTGGTGCAGGATACGATCATGAAGGCCTGGGCCAAGCAGGACAGCTTTGCCGAGGGCACGAATATCAAGGCGTGGCTGTTCACGATCCTGCGTAATGAATTCTATAGCCAGATGCGCAAGAGCGGTCGCGAGATACAGGATTCCGACAACGTCTTTACCGAGCGCCTGTCGACCCATCCGGCCCAGTATGGCGCGATGGACCTGCGCGATTTCCGCAAGGCGCTGAACCGTTTGCCCGATGATCAGCGCGAGGCGATCATTCTGGTCGGCGCGTCCGGCTTTTCCTATGAAGAGGCCGCTGAAATCTGCGAATGCGCCATCGGCACGATCAAGAGCCGGATTGCGCGGGCGCGCGGCAAGCTTCAGGAGCTTCTGGACATCGATGGAGAGCTCGACTTCGGGCCGGATGCCAATTCCGCCTCGGTGGTCGGCAGTGCATTCGTGTCGCGGCCGGCATGAGGACATGCGGAACGGTCGCTGACCTGTCCAAAGATTGATAAATCCGGGGTGCTTCGGTCATTGTGATCGCAGCGCCCCATTTGCGTATGCCCGAACGGATTTGATTAAATTCAGTTTGCAAGGGAACCTAAGTCAGGATCGGGCGTTCATGAGGGTGACCGGTTTTCTTTGGTCGTCACGGTGATCCGACATTCGGCGGGAGAGTGCGCTCTTTCCGCCATGAAAATAAAGAGCTTTTGAACCAGTGGAACATTTGCCCACCGACATTGTCGACGCGATCAAGGATCAGGACCGACTCAACACGCTTTCGCAGACAATCATGCGCGCCGCCGAAACCGATGAGGACTTCGTCGCCATTGTCGAGGCGGCGGCATTGCGTTTTTCATGCCCCGCAGCCCTTATCCTGATTGCCGATTATGACGAAAATTGGGTGCAGGCAGTTCATGGCATGGCGCCCGAGGTGGTCCCGACGCGCTCGGGCCTTTTCGTTTATCCGCTGGTGCTGAAAACGGATCCGGCGCTGATCCTCAACGATCCGGCCGAACAGAGCCATCTCACACCGTCCGTCCCCTCGTTTGAGGGCAAGCCCGTCCGGTTTTTTGCAGGCGCGCCGATCAAGGTTCACGGCGTCAATGCCGGTTCGCTCTGCGTGATCGATAGCAAGAACCATCACGATATTTCCGCTGAAGATGCCGCGGCGCTGCGCCGGCTCGCCAATCTGGCCGGCTCGCTTTATGAGCTGAAGGATGCCGCGCGTGGCAAGGTCTCGGCGGATCTTGCACTGTCACGTGCCCAGAAGCGCCACTCCATGGCATTGCGGGCCGGCAATATCGCTGCCTGGAGCTGGGACCGGAAAAGCAACACGGTGGAGTGCGATAACGTGTTGCGTGAAATGCTCGGTCTGCCGGTCGGGGAGGTGTTGACCTGGCGCCGCGTTCTGCGCGCCATTGCGCCGGAAACGCGCATTCCGCTGTTGCGCCGGTTCAGGGCGGCGCTTGAGCGCGGTGAGGAATATCAGTGCGAATTCAAGGCTGCAAACACGGGAAAATGGCTGCTGTCGCTGGGCGGCGCTTATGAGAGCGTTCTGTCGCCGGAGGAGAGCGGGTCGGTCTTCGGTGTCGTGGTGGATATCTCCGTCACCAAGGAATCCGAGCAGAAGACACGGCTGCTCCTGCGCGAACTCAATCATCGGGTCAAGAACACGCTGGCGATCGTCCAGTCGATTGCCGGGCAGACATTGCGCAGATCGCGCACGTCGGCCGAATTCAATATGGCGTTTTCCGGCCGGCTGCAGGCGCTTTCGGCAGCCCATACGCTGCTTTCGGATGAGCAGTGGGGTGCCATCGCGCTCGACCGCCTGATGCGCTCACAGATCGCGCCCTATATCGACAGCGGCAGCCGCCAGGTCGATATTCATGGAAGCGCTGTCTATCTCGACCCCGATGAGGCGCTGGCGCTCGGCCTTGTGATCCATGAGCTGGCGAGCAATGCCGCCAAGTTCGGCGCGCTTTCAACGCGGGTCGGCGTTGTCGATATCACCGTCGCCTGCAGCACTGACGGCAATGGCACGCCGCATCTCGAACTTGACTGGGTGGAGGTCGGGGGGCCGCCGGTTATGCCGCCGGAGCAGCGTGGTTTCGGCAGCGTGCTGATCGAGCGCAGCCTCGACAAGATCATCGGCAGCAATGTCGATGTCGATTTCGCCGATACCGGTTTGAGGGTTCACATCAGGATGCCGCTGCGCTTTTGCTGAGCCGGTCTGAAAAAAAGAAGCGTTCCGCCTGACAGCCTCCGAAGCATGCCGTTCCCGTCCTGACACATCAGGGCGGGTTTGTTTTTTTTCGTCGTGCCGGCGAAAAAAAGTGATCGGTGCAGGAACAAGATTCCAGCCGGTACGTTTTGTTGGTGTGATGCAGGTGAGAAGAAAAACGATAAAATATAGTAATAAACAAAGCCTGCAACGAAACACCCAAGAAGAGAGGAGTATTAATATGCTTCGCAAGATTCTTTCGACTACGGCAATTGTTGCGATTGTTTCCACTGGCGCGGCTTACGCGCAGGATTCTGCCAATACCGATACGATGAACAGTGAACCTGCGGCGACTTCCGGCATGGATGCCGGTATGGAAACCGGCGCGACGCCGGTATTTCCCGAGCGCCAGGCTGCTGCGGAAGACGCCAAGGGCTTTTTCGGCGCGACCGACCAGCAGGTTCTGGCAAGTTCGCTTCTCGGCTGGCCCGTTTACGGGCAGAATGCCGGTGAACAGGAGCGCGAGCAGGTCGGCGATATCAACGATATCGTGATGGACTCCGACGGCAGTGCGACTGCTGCCGTGATCGGCGTTGGCGGTTTTCTCGGAATTGGTGAGAAAGAAGTCGCCGTTTCATTCGACCGTCTGAGCTGGCAGCAGGGTGAGCAGGGCAACTGGCTGACCATCGATGCCACGAGCGAGGAGCTCGAAAACGCTCCGGCCTTCGAATATGATGATGCGAACCTGATTGAGGGCGGCACGGCCGCTGTTCAGCAGGAAGCGGATCAGCTGAAGACGGCAACCGGTGACGCTGCCAATAACGTTGCCAATGAAACGCAGGATCTGGCCAACACGGCGGGTAACGCCATGAACGAGGCCGGTGAGGCGGCAGGCAACGCCATGGATGAAATGGTTGCCGGCGTGGACAGCATGGGTGACGACGCCGCTGAAAACATGAATGCGGAAAACCCGATGCTGGAAGGCATGTCGGAAGTCGACATGGCTTCGGTCTCCTTCGACCAGCTTGAGGGCGCGTCCGTCCTGAGTTCCGAAGGTGACAGCGTTGGTGAAGTGTCGAATGTCATGACCCATGGCGATCAGAGCCAGAATATTCTGATTGTCGATGTCGGTGGTTTTCTGGGGCTCGGTGAAAAACCGGTTGCAATTTCTGCCGATGCGGTCACGATCATGAGTGACGGGGACGTCTACATTGTAGAGACCCGTTTTGATCGGGAAACGCTGGAAAATCAGCCGGAGTTTTCCGAGGAAGCGTTGAATGAAAACCCTGATGCAGTTCTTCTGAACTGATAAAGGAAGCAGTTCGTTGCGGAAGCCCGTGGTCTTTGGACCACGGGTTTTTTCTGTCTTCAGGGTGACTGTCAGCCGGCAGGCTCTTCATGCCATTTGCCGCCTTCGCCGCGTTGCAGTTCGGGTGTTGTGAAACAGGCTTCAATGGTCTCGGCCAGTGCGGGGTCGTAATCTTGAAGCATCTTGCGGTGTTTGTGCGTCTGCAGCATGGCCGCGCCGATCGCCACAGGGCGGATGCCGCATTTTTCAAGCAGAGACAGCCCGGCAAGGATCGACCGACCGGACGAGATCACGTCGTCGATGAGTGCCACGCGCTTTCCCGAAAGAAGCGGCAGCATGCGTGGATCGATGAACAGCCGCTTGTCCTGATCGGGCGTGGTGACCGAGCTGACCGGCATTGAAAGGGCGTCCTCGTACCAGAATTTTCGGGAATTGCCGAGCGGCACGAAGCGCTCATGTCCGAGCGCTTTTGCCACGCTTGCAGCCAGTGTCAGTCCGAGTGTTGGCAGGCCGACGACAATATCCGGTTTCGCCTGCGCCAGGCGTGCGGCCAGATCGGCGGCAAGCGCCTCGGTCACTGCGAACGACGCCTGGTTGATGATCAGCGAGGCAAGGCCCCGCTCGCCGCCGTCCAGCGTCCGGATCGGCAGCAACAGTTGGCGGCCGTCTGCAAGCGTTGCCGGGTAGGCCTTTGTCAGCGGCGCATGCGCGTCGATTGAGTGCGGCGGCAGAAAATCCTGCCAGAAGTCATGAGGTTGCATGAGGGCGATGTCCATGTTGCGGCGAACGGGCGATGCGGGCGACGGTGTTTAGGGCGCTTTATGCATGTCACAGGGCGTATAAGCGTGAAAAACACACTTGCCCTGCCTTTTATGCTTGGGTAGCCAATAGAGGCAAGTGTGCGGGGAAAGGACGGGGTTCGAATGATCCATCTCTACAAGGCAGGCGGCGTCAAGACGGCCTTGCCGTCAGGTGACGCATCCGAACCCCTTGGTGACGATGCCGTCTGGATCGACATGCTCGATCCGACCGAGGCGGATATGCGCCAAATGGAAACGCTTCTGGGGGTGATGCTGCCGACCCGTGAGACCCTGAAGAATATCGAGCCTTCGAGCCGCTATTACACCGAGGGCAACGCTGTCTACATGACGGCGTCGATCGTGATGAATGTGGATTTCGGCCTTGCCCAGCTCACCGATGTCGGGTTCATCCTCGCCGAAGGCCGGCTGATCACTATCCGCCACGCCGAGCCGAAGCCGTTTTTCCTGTTTGCCGCCGACATGAAGCGTCTCGATCTCGGTCCGGGGCAGGGCGTGCGTGTGCTGGCCAATCTCCTCGATACCATCGTTGATCGCACCGCGGAAATTCTGGAGCTTGCGGTGGCCAGGATCGACAATATATCGATTGCCGTTTTCGGGGAGGGCGCGCGCGGGCGTCGCCGCCCGCCTGCCGAACTCGAGGAACGGCTGATCGAGATTTCGGCCTGTCACCGGCTGGTGAGCAAGACCCGCGACAGCCTGATCACGCTGGCGCGTCTGTCAACCTATGTGCAGGCGCTCGAACAGGTGCACGGCGACAAACCCGCCAAGGATGTGTGTCGTATCGTCGCCCACGATATCCAGTCGCTCGCCGAGCATGCCAGTTTCGTGTCCTCGAACATCTCTTTCCTGCTTGATTCTTCGCTTGGCCTCGTCAATCTCGAGCAAAACAACATCATGAAGCTGTTTTCGGTGGTTTCCGTGGTGTTCGCGCCGCCGATGCTGATTGCCGGTATTTACGGCATGAACTTCGACCGCATGCCCGATCTGCACTGGACCTACGGTTACCCGGCGTCCCTTGCCGCCATGCTGTTGACGGGCGTGCTCGCCATCTACTGGTTGCGTTCGCGCGGCTGGTTCTAAGTTATGTCATGAACAATTTCCGTCGCCCGATTGCCGTTCTCCTGCAGCTTGACTAGCATAAGGAGGAAAACTATGGTGCGCGCGACTTGACCGGGGGGTCCCAAAGGCTTTATCGCATTGCTGAAATGTCCACGTATGGTCGGTAACGGCCATGGCGGATTTTTTGAGAAAGCGGAAAGTATGGCAGAGGACGGGCAGGAGGACTTGGAAGAGCGCCGCAAGCGGCTTGCCAGTGAACTTGGCGCGCGGCGGAAGAGCCAGGACGGAGAGAGCCGGAAGGCGGCAGGATCGTCTGCCAATGACCGGCGTGAAATGTCGAAGGGGCTGAAGCTTTCGAGCGAATTCATGGCTGCCATCTTCGTCGGTTTCATGCTCGGCTATCTCCTCGACAAGTTCGCCGGGACCAGCCCCTGGGGCATGATCGGCTTTCTTCTCCTCGGATTTGGTGCCGGGGTATTGAATGTATTGCGCTCCGTCGGTTATGTGGCTGAGCCGGAAGACCGTCTGAAGAAGGACGGGAAGTAAATTTGGTTCTGCGCGCATGACCTTAGGGTTGGCCGCGCGCAAGGTGAGAAGAGAGAGCTCAGGTGTCAAACGATCCGACCCATCAGTTTCAGATCCACAGTATCGTTCCGATCAATGTCGGCGGACTGGACTTTTCCTTCACCAACGCATCGCTGTTCATGGCGATCACGGTCGGTGCAGCAGCCGGCTTCATGTTTCTGGCAACATCGAAACGCGGTCTGATTCCGTCGCGCACGCAGTCGATCGCGGAACTGCTTTACGAGTTTGTCGCCTCGATGCTGCGGGAGGGCGCGGGGACAAAGGGCATGGTGTTCTTCCCCTTCGTGTTGACGCTGTTCCTGTTCCTGCTGACAGCCAATCTGATTGGCATGTTCCCCTATTTCTTCTCGGTGACGAGCCAAATCGTCGTCACCTTCGCGCTAGCAATCATGGTCATGTGTGTCGTCGTCGGCTACGGCGTCTACAAGCACGGCTTCGGCTTCTTCAAGGTTTTCGTGCCGTCGGGCGTTCCCGCGGCGCTCTTGCCGCTGGTGACGCTGATCGAGATCGTTTCGTTTCTCTCGCGTCCCATCAGCCTGTCGGTTCGTTTGTTCGCCAACATGCTGGCCGGCCACATCACGCTCAAGGTTTTCGCCGGCTTTGTCGTTTCGCTCAGCGCGATCGGCACGATCGGAACCGGCGGCGCGATCCTGCCTCTGGCCATGACCGTCGCTCTGACGGCGCTGGAATTCCTGGTCGCCTTCCTGCAGGCCTATGTGTTTGCAGTCCTGACCTGCATGTATCTCAATGATGCCGTCAACGCAGGCGAACACTAGGGAATAAACTCTGTCGGTTCCTGCTGGACAGCAGGGGCCGGCATCGCTATTAAGCCGCAACAACCCATTCTTTCGAAGGAGTTCTTTTATGGAAGCGGAAGCAGCAAAGTTCATTGGTGCCGGTATTGCATGCCTCGGCATGGGCGCAACCTCCATGGGTCTGGGCCGTATCTTCGGTGACTACCTCACCGGCGCACTGCGCAACCCCTCTGCAGCTGACAGCCAGTTCGGCCGTCTGGTCTTCGGCTTTGCCGTGACCGAAGCGCTCGGCATCTTCTCGCTGCTCGTCGCTCTTCTCCTGCTCTTCGCCGTTTAAGTTTTAAGCGGTCTGACGTTTAGGTCACGGCGTCCGTTTTCGGCGCCGTGTCCACTGTTGTCGAAGACCTTTGGAGGCGAGCATGATTGTGACACCGGCTCTGGCGCAGACCTCGGAAGGCGCAGAAGCGCATACCGAGACGACGCTGGCCGAAATAGAGCATCACGAAGAACAGGTGTTCCCGCCATTTGATTTTGCGACCTTCCCGTCGCAGATCCTGTGGTTGGCCATCACGTTCGGACTCTTCTATCTGTTGATGAAGAGGATGATCATTCCGCGCGTCGGCTCCATTCTGGAAGACCGGCATGACCGGATTGCTCAGGATCTCGACGAGGCCGAAAGGCTGCGTAACGAGGCCGATGCCGCGATTGCCGCTTATGAAAAGGAACTGGCCCGGGCGCGCGATGAAGCGCGGTCGATATCGGCGGCTGCCGCCGACAAGGCCCGTGCCGAGGCCGAGGCCGAACGGGCCCAGGTCGAAGGCGAGCTTGGCAAGAAACTGACCGAGGCCAATGCCCGGATCGAAAAGGTTCGCTCTGAAGCGTTGCAGGAAGTCGGCTCCATTGCCGAAGAGACTGCCGCCCAGATCGTGACCCAGCTGATCGGCGGGCGCGTGGCCAAGGGCGATGTCGAAGCGGCCGTTTCATCGGTCAAGGAGGGCTGATCATGTCACTTGATGCGACATTTTATGCCTTTGTAGGCCTGGTTCTGTTCTTCATCGTCGTGGCCTATTTCAAGGTTCCCGGAATTCTGCTGCGCTCGCTTGATTCGCGTGCGGACGAAATTCGCGATGAACTGGCCGAAGCCAAGCGCCTACGCGAAGAAGCCCAGCATGTGCTGGCCGATTACCAGCGCAAGCGTCGCGAAGCCGAGGACGAAGCCAAGGATATCGTTGCCGCTGCCGAGCGCGAGGCGCAGGCGATCAAGGAAGAGGCGCACCGCAAGACACAGGAATATGTCGAGCGTCGCACGGCTTTTTCCGAGCAGAAGATTCGCCAGGCCGAGCAGGATGCCATCGAGGCGGTGCGCAGCGCTGCCGTTGATGTCGCCGTGGATGCGGCGCGCATCGTTCTGGAAAAGAAAGCAACGCCGGCAGTTCAGTCGAAGCTGTTTTCCAAATCGGTTGATTCGGTCAAAAAGCGTCTCAACTGAGTGGACCGGCAGGTCGTGCTTTTCAGAATATTTCGGCAAGCGCTCCGGCGCTTGCCGTTTTTCGTTTCCGGCGCCTGAACAGGGCGACAGCAGAAAGAATTCGGGAGTTTCTACATGGCAGAACGCATTGACGGCAAGGCAATTGCCGCCGGGGTCATCGAGAAGATCAAGACGGCCACGGCAGAACTCAATACCGCAAAAGGCGTCGTCCCCGGCCTGGCGGTAGTAATCGTGGGCGACGATGCCGCAAGCCACACCTATGTGGCCGCCAAGGGCAAGCGCGCCAAGGAATGCGGCTTTCATTCCGTTCAGGTGACGCTCGATGCCGACACCAGCCAGGCCGATCTGGAAAAGGTCGTTGGCGAGTTGAATGCCGATCCGGCCATTCACGGCGTTCTGGTTCAGCTGCCGCTGCCCGCTCATCTTGACGAATTTCCGGTCATCCAGATGATCCGCCCGGAGAAGGATGTCGACGGGCTTTCGATCGTCAATGCGGGCAAGCTTGCTGTCGGCGACCTGAAAACCGGCCTGATCTCCTGTACGCCGGCCGGGGCGATGATCCTCGTCCGCTCGATCCACGGCGACGATCTTTCCGGGTTGAACGCTGTTGTCGTCGGCCGTTCCAACCTGTTTGGAAAGCCGATGGGCCGGTTGCTTCTGCAAGCCAACGCCACGGTCACCATGGCCCATTCGCGCACCGCCGATCTGGCTTCGGTGTGCCGCAATGCCGATATTCTGGTCGCAGCCACCGGCCGGGCGGAGATGGTCAAGGCTGACTGGGTGAAACCGGGTGCTACCGTGATCGATGTCGGGATTACCCGTGTTCCCGCACCCGAGCGCGGCGAAGGCAGGACCCGGCTTTTGGGCGACGTCGATTTTGCCGCCTGCGAACCCGTGGCCGGGGCGATTACGCCGGTGCCCGGCGGTGTCGGGCCGATGACGATCACCATGCTGATGGCCAATACGCTGATCGCCGCCTATTGCGCGGCCGGCCTCGAAGCGCCGCGGTTTTGAAGGCGGCGCCTTGCTAGCTGAAGGCCTTGAAGGTGACGAGGGTGAAGGTGTCTTTCACCCCGTCGATCGTCTGCAGGCGGCTGGTGACGAAATGGCCGATATCGGTTTCGGCCGGCAGGTAGAATTTCGCCAGAAGGTCGTAATGTCCCGAGGTTGAATAGATTTCCGAAGTTTCCTCAAGCGTGCGCACCACGACGTCAGCGACATCATAGGCCTGTCCGGGGTGGCATTTGAACTGCACGAAAATGGTCTGCATGGTTTATCCTGACGCGCTCATGGGGGCGGAGCCTGCGGTCCGCGCCGATTGATATGGATTCCACCTATCGGAAAACCGGGACCATCGCAAATCATGCGATTTTCCGACTTGCCTGAAATGCCACGGTGATCTCAAATCTCCACCTTGATATGCTGTTGAGGTGTTTCACCTGCATATCTCAAGTGGAGGGCAGGCTTCGGTGCGCTTTTGCGGATCGGTACGGAACAAAGCCTGCCGGGCATGGCGTTAAGGATAAAGACAAGAGGGAGACCAATCATGGCCATTACCGATAAACTCGCTGATCATCTCAAGGACAAGACACTGGCCGGAGCGGGAGCCTTCATTGCTGGATCATGGCGCGAGCAATCGACCGACGGCAAGACCTTCGATGTCACCAATCCCGCCAACGGCGCAGTGATTGCGACGCTGCCGAATTGCGGCCGGGCGGAGGTCGATCAGGCTATTGCGGCCGCCCACGAAGCGCAGAAATCCTGGGCGAAAAAGACGGCCAAGGAACGCGCCTCCATCCTGCGCGCGCTCTATGACCTGATGGTGGAAAATGCCGATGACCTTGCCACCATCCTCACCATGGAAATGGGCAAGCCCTGGGCAGAGGCGCGCGGCGAAATCCTCTACGGCGCGTCGTTCGTTGAATGGTTCGGCGAAGAGGCCAAGCGTATGTATGGCGACATGATCCCCGGCCATCAGACCGACAAGCGCATCATGGTCATTCGCCAGCCTGTGGGCGTGGTTGGCGCCATCACGCCCTGGAACTTTCCCAATGCCATGCTTGCCCGCAAGATGGCCCCGGCGCTTGCTTCGGGCTGTGCGATGGTGTGCAAACCGGCGCAGATGACGCCGCTTTCCGCGCTCGCCATCGCCTGCCTTGCAGAAAGAGCCGGATTGCCCGCGGGGCTTTTATCGGTTGTCACCGCAACCAGTTCCTCGATGGTCGGCAAGGCGTTCAGCGAGGATGACCGTGTTCGCAAGATCACCTTTACCGGATCGACCGAGGTCGGCCGTATCCTGATGCGGCAGGGGGCTGACCAGATCAAGAAGATGAGCCTGGAACTTGGCGGCAACGCGCCGTTCATGGTGTTTGACGACGCCGATCTGGATGCCGCGGTCGAAGGCGCGATTGCATCCAAATACCGCAATGCCGGCCAGACATGCGTGTGCGCCAACCGGCTTTATGTTCAGTCCGGCGTCTATGACGAATTCGCCGAAAAGCTTGCTCGCCGAGTCGCGGAGTTGACGGTCGGGGACGGCATGGCCGAGGGCACGGATATCGGCCCGCTGGTTGATGAAGCGGCGGTCGACAAGGTGAAAGACCACATTGAGGATGCCGTCTCGAAAGGCGCCGAAATCAGGCTTGGCGGCAAAAACCACGAGAAGGGTGGTCTGTTCTTCCAGCCGACCGTGCTGACAGGCGTCACGCCGGAGATGAAGTGCGCGCGCGAGGAGACCTTCGGGCCCGTCGCGCCGCTGTTTCGCTTTGAAAGCGAGGAAGATGTGATCGCGATGGCCAACGATACCGAATTCGGCCTTGCCTCCTATTTCTTCTCCCGCGATCTGGCGAAGGTTTTCCGGGTCGCCGAGGCGCTGGAATATGGCATTGTCGGCGTCAATACCGGCCTGATCTCCACCGAAGTGGCCCCCTTCGGCGGCATCAAGCAGTCGGGAACTGGCCGCGAGGGTTCGAAATACGGCCTCGAGGATTATACCGAGCTGAAATATATCTGCCTCGGCGGTATCGAATAGGTGCTGGACGAAAAAGGGCGGACCGTCAGGGCGTTGACAAAGCTCGTCCCGTATTTCTTTCGTCATACCGGCCTTGAGCCGGTATCCAGGGCCGCTTGCTCTGCGCTTTCAGAAAGAGTCTTTGCGCGCAAGGACTTGCGCTTACTGGACCCCGGATCAAGTCCGGGGTGACGGCGGGGGATGGGCAAAGCTGTGATCGCTTACAGGGTTGTCAACAAAAAAAGGCGGACCGTAAGGCCCGCCTTTTTGATGCCCGTACTGCCGGAAAATCAGTCCTTGGCGCGCTCAACGTAGGAGCCGTCCTCGGTCAGGATCACCACGCGGGTGCCGGCGTTGATGTGCGGGGGCACCATGGTACGCACGCCGTTCGACAGCATGGCCGGCTTGTAGGATGAGGAGGCCGTCTGGCCTTTGACCACAGGTTCTGTCTCGGTAATTTCGAGCGTGACGTGGCGCGGCAGTTCCAGCGAGATGGCGATCCCCTCATGAATGGAGAGGATGACATTCATGCCTTCGGAAAGGTAGTTGGCGGCGTCACCGACGTCCTCGGCGCTCATCGTCAGCTGATCGTAGGATTCCGGGTTCATGAAGTGGAACCCTTCGCCGTCGCTGTAGAGGAAGGTGTGGTCGGTATCCTCAACGAAGGCCCGCTCGACCTGCTCCGTTGTTTTCCACCGTTCCGAAACCTTGGTGCCATCGGCAATGCGGCGCATGTCGACCTGGGTGACGGGCGTGCCCTTGCCGGGGTGAAAATTCTGGGCGGTAAGAACGACATAGAGCTTGCCGTCGACATCGACGACATTGCCCTTGCGCAGCGATGAGGCAATGACCTTGACCATGAGACTTCCTTGCTTTGGCGGCCGGGACTATCTATAGACCGCGCATTCCCTTGAATTCGTGAGAGCGGGACTAACGTAAAATCGCCCCGAATTCCAGTGCCAAACGCCTGATTGGGCGCAAGCTGACGCAAAGGCGGAAAAATGCCGGACAAAAACGACCCCGCCGGAATATCGCAGTGGTGGCGCGCCGACCGGCACCAGGACCGCCGGCCGGCGCTGATGGCGCGCAACCGGATCATGACAGCGATGCGCAACTGGTTTGCCGGCGAGGACTTTGTCGAGGCCGACCTGCCGGCGCTGCAGGTCTCACCGGGAAACGAAACCCATCTGCACGGCTTTTCAACGGCGATGATCGGCAATGACGGCGGTGCGCAGACCATGTATCTGCACACCTCGCCGGAATTTACCGCCAAGAAATTGCTGGCGGCCGGCGAAGAACGGCTGGTAAGCTTTTCCCATGTCTACCGCAATCGAGAGCGCGGGCCGCTGCATCATCCCGAATTCACCATGGTGGAATGGTACCGTGCCCAAGAACCCTATCACCGGCTGTTTGCCGATTGTGCGGCGCTTCTGTCGCTTGCGGCCGAAGCGGCCGGGACGGACCGTTTTGCCCGGGGCGAAAGCAGCTGCGATCCCTTCGCCGAAATCGAACGTCTGAGTGTTGCCGCAGCTTTCGAGCGCTATGCGGGGATTGACCTTCTTTCAACCATCGGACCGGACGGCAAGACCGAACGTGACGGACTGGCCGCGCAGATGAAAGGGCAGGGGCTGCAATACAGCGACGACGACACCTGGTCGGATCTGTTTTCGCGTGTGCTGGTCGAAAAGATCGAAGCCAATCTCGGCCATGGCCGGGCGACGTTTCTGGATTGCTATCCGGCCCCCGAGGCAGCCCTTGCCCGCAGAAGCGGGGCGGACCCGCGGACAGCCGAACGGTTTGAGCTTTATGTCTGCGGCGTTGAGCTTGCCAATGGCTTCGGCGAACTGACCGATGCCGCAGAGCAGCGGGTGCGTTTCGAAGCCGATATGGCGGAAAAACAGCGCATCTACGGCGAAACCTACCCGATTGACGAGGATTTCCTGAAAGCGCTTCAGCATATGCCGCCGGCCAGCGGCATCGCTCTGGGTTTCGATAGGCTGGTCATGCTGGCGACCGGCGCGCGCCGTATCGAGGATGTGCTCTGGGCGCCGGTTGCCGGGTGAAAGACCCCGTCAGCGACCATTGCAGGCGTTGCGGGAAAGGTCGTTATTGGCGAGGATCGGCTGCAGGGTGCGCAGTTGCGCGCCGCCACCGTTCCTGAGGTCCGGCTGAATGATCATCGGCGCGTTTTGGGGCCACCAGTCGCCACTGGCCCAATAGGCCCAGCCGATCCAGGCCTTCTGGTCGTTCTGGATGATGTCGGCCATCTGTTTCAGACCCCGGAGGCAGTTGAACTGGTCCGAAGTGCCGAACTCGCCGAGGAAGCCCTGATAGTCATTGGCATTCAGCCAGTCCGTAAAGCTCCTGACCGCGTCGACAGCGCCTTTGATATGGCTGCAGTCGTCGGCCTTGCCGGAATAGTCGGCATCGGCATATTGGTGCACTTCGAAAGCGAAATTGTCCTGCGGGTCGACAACGCCGGTCATGACGGACGCGTTCGAGGGGCCATAAAAATTCTGGTCCCAGCTGTGGGCGCCGGTCCAGGCAGTGCCCGGAACGAAGATCAGGTTTCCTGCGCCGATATTGCGGATTGCGGCAATCGCGGCATTGGCGGCGGTGAGCCATTCCGGGGCTTCGATGTCGTGCGGCTCGTTCATCAGCCCGAAGATGATATCTTCGTCATTGGCGAAGACCGCGGAAAGCCGCTTCCAGAAATCGGCAAAGGCATCGACCGGCACATCGGGGCTTCCGATGACCTTTCCGTGGTACCGCGCATAGTTATGCGGGTCGAGAATGACGACCATATTGTTGTCGCGGGCGTCTTCGACGGTTTCCTGTATGCGCGAAAGCTCGGTCGAATCGAGAACCCCGTTCAGCGAGGGCTGAAGCCGTTCCCAGAGGAAGGGCAGGCGGATCGCGTTGAACTTGTCGGAGGCAAGGGAATCGATCGTTTCCTTCGACGGGTAGATATAGCCCTGTCCATAGGGCTGGCCCGGCTGGCCGAATTCGGCGCCGGCGACATTGATGCCGTGGAGCGTCATTTCACAGCCCTGGGCAGAAGCTGCCGTCGACGACAGCACCATGGAAAGGGACGCGGTTGCAAGCGCGGCAACATGAAACGGCCTCTTCAGTCTCGCGGAAAATGACCGGTCCCGCGAATATCCCGTAGAACGACGCATATACTATGACTCCATTCCGCCTGCGGGTGGCTCGGCCCCATCATGACAGGTGATAATTATTGAAACTATAGCGCGGCGGAACCCTTTCAAGTCAAGTCAGACGTTTGACGCTTTCATGGCATCGGCCGTTTACAGACAGACGCCGGAGCGCTTATGGCGGCAATGCGCATCTTTAGGTCGTGGATGTTACAGCGCCGCGACGCGCCTCATAGTCAGATGCGCTTCGAGCAGTTGAAAGCGCGTCCGCTAGCCTCTATGACCGATCGGCTGCTTGAAAAGGGCAACCAGCGCTCAACGAACGGGAAAAGACCATGAAAGACTTCGTGCTTACGGTGACATGTCCTTCCACGCGCGGGATCGTGGCGGCGATTTCCAGCTATCTGGCGGAGCAAGGCTGTAATATCATCGACAGTTCCCAATTCGATGACCTGGAGACTGGCCGCTTCTTCATTCGGATCAGCTTCATTCCCGAGACGGGAGCAAAGCTGGATGCGCTGCGTGAAGGTTTCGACGCGATCGCCGCGCCCTTCGACATGGACTACAAGTTCCATGACGGTTCCTACCGGCTGAAGACGGTGATCATGGTCTCCCGTTTCGGTCATTGCCTGAACGACCTGCTCTACCGCTGGCGCATCGGCGCGCTGCCGATCGATATCGTCGGCGTGGTCTCGAACCATCTCGATTACCAGAAGCTTGTCGTCAATCACGACATCCCATTTTATCATATCCCGGTGACCAAAGAGACGAAGCCGGCCGCCGAGGCGCGTCTGGCCGAGCTGATCGACCAGACGGATGCGGAACTTGTGGTGCTGGCGCGCTACATGCAGGTGCTTTCCGATGCGCTGTGCCGCAAGATGATCGGGCAGGTCATCAACATTCACCACTCCTTCCTGCCGAGTTTCAAGGGCGCCAACCCCTACAAGCAGGCCTATCAGCGCGGCGTCAAACTGATCGGGGCAACGGCGCATTATGTCACGCCGGACCTCGATGAAGGGCCGATCATCGAGCAGGAGACGGTGCGCATCACCCATTCGCAAAGCCCGGATGACTATGTTGCCCTCGGGCGCGATGTGGAGGCGCTGGTTCTGGCCCGCGCCATCCATGCCCATATTCACCACCGGGTCTTCATCAATGGCAACCGCACGGTTGTCTTCCCGCCCTCTGCCGGGTCCTACGCCTCCGAACGCATGGGGTGATCCCCGATCTTTTGGTAGCTGGTTACATCCAAGGATTGTATTTTTGAGGGGCGGCCATATTTGTTGGCGGCCCCTCTTGTCTGTCGGAATTGTTTTTCTATCTAGTGTGTGGAGGACCCGCGCCCGCGGGGACGTGTGAACCGGCCGGAAAATTAAGTTTTCTTCATTGGGCGTGTTTTGACATGTTTTTGAAGAATTTCGTCGGTATACACAAAATGCAACCTGGGTATTGATTCGGGATTTCGTGTAAAACGGGTCCATAGCCATGGTGCCCAACCCTTGGCAATGTGGGAGATGTTCAATGTCTTTTGAGACGCTGAAAACAAAAGTCCTGACGGAAGCCGGCTGCATGTATCGCATGCTGCGTTGCTGTCGCATGGGCGATATGGTCACCGCGACCACACACCTGGGTTGAAACAAATTGGCCGGTCATTTTTCTGACCGGAGTTGGTTATCATGAAAAAGCAGATGGTTGAATTCGGCGGCCAGCCGGTGGGGATCGTTGTTCCCGAAAACGGACGGCTCAGATTTGTTGCCGTCAAGTTTCACGTTCATGCGCTGGATGGCGGCCTCTACAGCTCGATGGAGGAACTGCGCCGCACAATCCGCGATCATATCGCGCAGTGGTCCGGCGACGATCCCGATGAGCAGATCGCAGCCGCGAGCTGACCCTTCCTGAGCCGTCTGCATTATTCTTCGCTATTGTGTGCGATGGTTCCCCGGCGTAGGCTTGATATTGATAGCAGCCGTTTTCGGCCTTTCGCAGGGCCGAAACCGCAACCCGAAGCGCAGCGGATGGCGGCTGGAACAATAGCGGAACTGATGCGTTGATGGGATCAGTAACCGATTAAGCATTGGGAGATCCAACATGGCAGAAAGCAAAAGCACCGGCGGACAGGGTTCTGCAGGCAAAACGACCGAGGCCGATATTCAGGCCCAGATCGACCAGTTGCGCGATGACATCGCCGGGCTGACGAAATTGATCGGTTCGCTGGGTGGCGAGAAGGCTTCCGAAGCCCGGGAGAGAGCCGAGAAATTCCGCGATGACGCGACCAGGAGAGGCCAGGAGGCCTATGACCGGGCGCGCGAGGAAGCGCTGTCGCTCGAAGAGGATTTCGAGGACCATATCCGCAGCCGTCCGCTGCAGTCCGTTCTGGTGGCTGCGGGCGTCGGTTTTCTTGCGGCGCTTCTGACGCGGCGTTAAGGCATGGATCGTTTCGTCTCTCTGGTGGCGGCCATGATGGCGGTCGATGGCCGCGTCATGGCGCGGTCTGCCAGACGCAACTCCATCATTGTTGTCATTCTTCTGTTCCTGTTCATGTCGGCCTATGTGAGCGGGGTGATCGCAGTCGCGATCTGGCTGGCAGAAATTTTCGGTCCGCTTGGCGCGGCTCTGACCATTGCAATCGCCTCCCTGACATTGGCGGTCTTCGTGCTTGCCTATGCCTTGCTGATGAACCGCGCCGAGCGCCGGCGCTATCGTGCGGCAAAATACGCGACCGAGGATATGTTGCAGGGGCTTGTCGGCGTCGTTCCGACGATGATGCGGGAAAAGCCGATTTCCGGTCTGACGGCTGTTGCCGGCCTTGCCTTCATTCTGGCGCGGGCCTACCAGAAAAAGTAAAGCCGGCATCAAGCCGGAACGAGACTGACGTGCCTTTTCAGGTGCGGTTTCCGGGGAATTTTCATGACAATTTCATCCGCAGATTTACCCAAAAACCAGCTTGGTGTGACGGATCTCGCAATCACGCGCACCGGGTTCGGGGCCTGGGCAATTGGCGGCGGCGGCTGGGCGGCCGGCTGGGGCGCACAGGACGACCGCGATTCCATTGCCGCGATCCACAGGGCCGTCGATGCCGGCATCAACTGGATCGATACCGCTGCCGTTTATGGTCTCGGGCATTCCGAGGACGTGGTTGGCCGGGCAATTGCCGGTATGGCCCGGTCGGAGCGCCCCTTCATCTTTACCAAATGCGGCATGGTCTGGAACGACGACAAGCCGATGGAAACACCGCAAAGGATCGGCAATCCGGACAGCCTCAGGAAGCAGACCGAGGCGTCGCTCAAAAGGCTCGGTGTCGAAGCCATTGATCTGCTCCAGGTCCACTGGCCGTCGAACGATGTGCCGCTTGGCGAATACTGGGGGGCGATGTGCGACCTGAAGAAGGAAGGCAAGGTGCGCGCCATCGGCCTTTCCAATCACGGTCTTGAAGACCTTGAGGCAGCCGAGACAATCGGCCATGTGGATACGTTGCAGCCGCCGTTTTCCGCAATCCGCCGTGATACGGCGGCCGAACTGTTGCCTTGGGCGCGAAAGAATAAAACCGGCGTCATCTGCTACAGCCCGATGCAGGCCGGACTTTTGACCGGGCGGTTTTCGAAAGAACGCGCCGCATCCCTTCCCGAGGACGACTGGCGCAGGCGGAACCCGAATTTCAACGGCGCGGCGCTTGAGGCCAATCTGGCCCTTGCCGAAGCGTTGAAACCGGTGGCGCAGCGTCACGGTGTCAGCCAGGCTGCTGTTGCCATTGCCTGGGTTCTGGCCTGGCCGGGGCTCACGGGCGCCATTGTCGGGGCGCGCAAGCCCGATCAGATCGACGGCTGGATTGCCGCATCAAAGCTGGCGCTTGATGACGATGACCTTGATGCCATCGCTTCGGCGATCGGCAAGACCGGCGCGGGAAGCGGGCCGGTCAGACCATAATACCAAGAGTGAATAGAATATTTCGGAGACAGGACCATGAAGACCATCAACGGTATTCCCCAAATCGGTTTCGGCACCTGGCGCCGGCGTGGCGACGAGGCCTACCGGACGGTTCTTGCGGCCCTTGAGGCGGGCTATCGCCATATCGATACGGCGCAGGCCTATGACAATGAGGCGGAGGTGGGCCGCGCGCTTGCCGATTCCGGCCTGAAACCGGGCGATGTTTTCGTAACCACCAAGGTCTGGATCGATAATTACGATGAGGGGACTTTCCGCAAAAGCGTGGAAGAAAGCCTCGACAAGCTCCGCCGCGACAAGGTTGACCTTCTTCTGCTGCACTGGCCGGGGCGCGCCGGCGGTCCGGCGTTCGAGGATTATATCGGTCGGCTGGCCGCGGTCCATGATGCGGGCCTTGCAGCACAGATCGGCGTGTCGAATTTTACCCGCGCGCTGATGGACAAGGCCGCCGGTCTTCTCGGTGACCGGAAGATCGCCGCCAATCAGGTGGAGTGCCATGTTTTCCACCAGAACCGGCTGGTGGCAGACTATTGCGACAAAAACGGCATCGCCTTCACCGCCTATTCGCCGCTTGCCCAGGGCAAGATTGCCGGAGATCCGGTGCTGAAGGCCATCGGTGAAGCTCACGGCGTGTCCGAAGGCGAGATTGCGCTGGCCTTCCTCATGGCTGAAGGCCATGTGGTGATTCCGACCTCAAGCAAGCCGGAGCGGGTCAAATCCAATCTTGCCGCTGCCGACATCGTGCTCAGCGATGACGAGATTGGCCGTATCAGGAGTCTCGACAGGAGCGAACGCCTGATCAACCCGGAATGGGCGCCGGACTGGGACTGAGGGTCGCTCGGCTTGGCAGCACTCACTGCGGTGTGCTGCCAAGTCGTTGAAAAATATATCAAAAATCAAACTTTCGGATTGAAGCGGTCGCGAAAATACGTCAGCCTCTGAAATTGTCAACGACAATGAGGTGGAACATGCGATTTGCGTCCGAATTCGAAATGCAGCTTGCCGGCTATGGGCTGACGACGGCCCATATCCTTTATCGTCTCCCTGATTTTGACAATCTGCTCCAGACCTATCTCTGGCAGGACTACGATCTCGCGCCCGATTTTCCGCAAATGCACAAATTTCTGGATTTCTGGAAGCAGAATCTCGACGGCCCGCTGCATTCGGTGCGGTATGCCCACAAGCGGTTGATCGGTCCCAATGAATGGCGCCAGGTCTCCGGCGAAATCACCATACACTGACCGGTCAGGCCCCGCCGATCCGTTCGATGACAAGCGGGCGCTCCTGCGGAGGCTCGGCGGTGATCGTGAATGCGTTGCGCAGCGCATGGGATGCGGCCGCGCAGTCATCCTCGTTTGCGGCATGGACAAAACCGAGCGGTTCGCCCGCCTTGACCGCGGTACCCAGCGGCTGCAGCCCGGAATAACCGACACGGTGGTCGATCCGCGCGCCCGGCTTTTTTCGTCCGCCGCCAAGCGTGACGACGCTCATGCCGATGGCGCGCGCGTCGGCTTTCGCCAGATAGCCGGAGACCGGCGCGGCGACAGGCCGGATGATCGGGGCCTGCGGCAGGCGGGTATCGGCGTTCTCGACAAAATCGGCGGTGCCTCCGAGTGCGGAAATCATCCGGGCGAAGGTTTCCAGCGCCCGCCCGCTTGCAAGGGCATCGGCAGCGGCTGCTTTCGCCGAAGGCCGGTCGCTGGCAAGTCGCGCGCCGAAAATCATCTCGGCGGCAAGTGCCAGCACAATCCTTTCAAGCCGTGTTCCCGTCTTCTCTCCCTTGAGAAAAGCAAGCGCGTTTGCCACTTCCACGGCATTGCCGACAGCATCGGCCAGCGGCTCGTTCATGTCCGTCACCAGAGCCGTCGTCGGCAGGCCCGCCCCATTGGCAACCTTGACCAGAAGCCGTGCGAGCTCCATTGCACCGTCGGCGTCCTGCATGAACGCGCCGCCGCCGAACTTGACGTCGAGCACAAGTGTCTGAAGCCCGGCCGCGAGCTTTTTCGACAGGATCGAAGAGACGATCAGCGGCATGGATTCCACCGTTGCCGTCACATCGCGGATCGCATAAAGCCGCTTGTCGGCGGGCGCCAACGTTGCCGTCTGGCCGACAATGGCGCAGCCGGTTTGTGCGATTGTGCGGCGAAGGCGGGCTTCGTCGGGGCTGACATCATAGCCGGGGATCGATTCCAGCTTGTCGAGCGTGCCGCCGGTGGCGCCGAGCCCGCGGCCGGAAATCATCGGCACAGCGAGCCCGCAAGCCCCTGCAATCGGCGCCAGCATCAGCGAGACATTGTCGCCGATGCCGCCGGTGGAGTGTTTGTCGGCGATAGGCCTGTCGATGCCCGGCCAGGCGAGAACCGTGCCGCTGTCGCGCATGGCAAGGGTCAGCGCCACGGTTTCCGCCTCATCCATGCCGCGAAAATAGACGGCCATGGCAAAGGCGGCGGCCTGGGCTTCGGAGAGCGTTTCGTCGGAAAGCGCGCGGACGAAATCCGCAATTTCTGCGGCGGTTAGTGAAAAGCCGTCGCGTTTCTTCCGGATCGTCTCCTGCGCCAGCATGAGCGGCCTTAATAGTCGCTGCCGGAAACGGTCGACTGCTTGCCCGCGAGCACGCCCTGAATATCGTCGAGAAGCCCGGAAGCCCCGAAGCGGAAGGTGGTCGGCATGACCCAGCCTTCACCCATCACCGTTTCGGCAAGGCTCAGGTAAAGCTGCGCATCGCGCACCGAGGAAATTCCGCCTGCCGGTTTGAACCCGACCCGGCGGTCTGCCTCGCGGATAACGCCGAGCATGATGTCGGCGGCCTCGAGCGTGGCGTTGACCCTGACCTTGCCGGTCGAGGTCTTGATGAAGTCGGCGCCTTCGGCAATGGCGATCTTCGCAGCCTTGCGGATCAGCGCGGCATCGGCCAGTTCGCCGGTTTCCAGTATGACCTTGAGGGTCACCGGCTCGCGGCACAGGAAGCGGATGGCATGGACCATCTCGCTCACCGCCCAGTCATTGCCGGCTTTCAGCTTGTTGTAGGGAATGACGAGGTCGATTTCGTCAGCCCCGTCGCGGATCGCCTGTTCCGTTTCTTCTTCCACGGCACTGATCGACATGTCGCCCGAGGGGAAATTGACCACGGTCGCGATCTTGATCATGTGGTCGGTGCCGAGCATCTGCCGGGCAAGGCTGACAAAGCGCGGCCAGATGCAGATCGCCGCCGGCGTGCCGTAGGGCGTGTAGGCGCGCGCGATCAGCGCCTCGATGTCCTTGTCGGCGCAGTCATCGGAAAGGTTCGTCAGGTCGAGGAGCGAAAGCGAAACCGAAGCGGCCTGCTGCTCTGTGTGATGTTTCATGGCCTACCCCCCGCCAATCATGCGTTTGACAATGGCAGCCAGCTTGCGGCCGCCGATCGGCGCCATTTCCTTGGTTTCCTCATGGCCGAGTTCACCCTGGCTCATGCCGGCGCCGAAGTTGGTGATGACGGAAGCCGCGACGACTTTCAGACCCAGAAAGCGCGCCAGAATGACCTCGGGCACTGTGGACATGCCGACAGCGTCGGCACCCAGTATCCGGGCCATGCGGATTTCCGCCGGAGTTTCGAAACTCGGACCTGAAAACCACATATAGACGCCTTCGGCAAGGTCAATATCCAAATCTCGGGACGCCTTACGCATCGCATCAGCCAGATCGGCATCATAGGCCTGGCTCATTCCGGTGAAGCGGCGGTCGGATTTTTCCCCGATCAGCGGGTTCATGCCGGAATAGTTGATGTGGTCGGTGATCAGCATCACCGCGCCCGGCGGTATGTCCTGTCTCAGCGATCCGGCGGCATTGGTCAGCAGCAGTTCCTCGATGCCGAGCGCGGCAAGCGTTTCGAGCGGCACCCGCATCGCCGCCGCATCGCCCTGCTCGTAGTAATGCACCCGGCCGGAAAGCATGATCACCGGCTTTTCGGCAAGCTTGCCGATGACGACGGAGCCCTCATGGCCGCTGACGCCGCCGACGGGAAAACCCGGAAGTTCGGAAAAGGCAAAATACTGTTTGTCGGAAAGGGCATCGGTGACGCCGCCGAGGCCCGAGCCGAGCACCAGAGCGGTGCGGGGGCGAAGGTCGCCGAGCGCCTCGCGCAGAAGGAGAGCAGCGTCGCTCATCCGATTTCACCGGTGGCAAAGGCATGCGGGAGCAATTCCGCAATCGTCACGGTTTCACGCACGCCGCCATCGTCGCAGAGATAGACCTTCGTGTCCGGATCGGAGAATTCGGCCAGTTTCTGCCGGCAGCCGCCGCAGGGCGGGCACAGTGCCAGCCGGGGCGCATAGACGGCTGCAGCCCTGATCTTCAGCGCACCGCCCATCACCATATGGCCGATGGCAACGCCTTCGGCGCAGATGCCTTCGGGAAAGGCGAGGTTTTCGACATTGGCGCCGGTAAAGACCTGGCCGTCTTCGGTCAGAAGGGCCGCGCCCACCGGAAACTTCGAATAGGGCGCATAGGCCTTCTCACTGGCCGCGCGGGCCCTGTCGAAAAGGTCGTCGGCGGTTGCCATTTCTCTACCGCTCCTTGGTATAGGGAATGCCGCCGGCCTTCGGCGGGCGGGCCGTGCCGATGAAACCGGCCAGCAGCACGCAGGTGAGAATATAGGGCAGCGCCTGGAAGAACTGAACCGGCACCTCGCCGATGAGCGGTATTGCCTTGCCCTGCATGAAGTTCGAAAACGCATCGAGGAAACCGAACAGCAGGCAGGCGAACAGGACCGGGACCGGCCGCCACTTGGCGAAGATGAGGGCGGCCAGCGCGATAAAGCCCTTGCCGGCGGACATATTGTTGATGAACGACGCCGACTGGGCGATCGACAGGTAGGTCCCGGC
Organism: Martelella mediterranea; assembly: GCA_003001975.1. GTDB lineage: Bacteria > Pseudomonadota > Alphaproteobacteria > Rhizobiales > Rhizobiaceae > Martelella > Martelella mangrovi. The sequence goes on along the minus strand of PVUG01000002.1, from coordinate 295,765 downwards.
AAAACCGCAGAGAAAGCCGGCGATGATCGCGGTGCGATAGCGCAGCCAGGTGACCGAGATACCGGCGGTATCGACCGCACCCGGATTTTCACCAACGGCGCGCAGCCTCAGGCCGAAACGGGTCTTGTAGACCACCCACCAGACAATCGGCACGGTGATGAAGGCGAGATAGACGAGAATGTTCTGGCCGGAAATCACACCGGCATAAAACTTGCCGAAAAAGCCCATCTGGCTTGCTGCTTCCGCACCGGGAAATTCAATGCCGGTGAAACGGGCGGTGTTTTCAAGCTGCGGCGTGCGCCCGCCCTGGCGGAACCAGGCATTGCCGAGCACGGCGGCCAGTCCGCCGGCGACAAAGTTGAGCGCCACCCCGGAGACGATCTGATTGCCGCGCGCGGTAATCGAGGCATAGCCGTGGATGATGCTGAAGACAATGGAGATGAGGATGCCGCCGAGCAGACCGAGCCATGGCGAGCCGGTGTAATAGGCGACCACCGCTGCGGCAAAGGCCGAAGCCAGCATCTTGCCTTCAAGCCCGATATCCAGAACGCCGGAACGTTCGGAAAAAAGACCCGCCAGCGCGGTGAAAATCAGCGGAATGGAGAGGCGCACGGTCGAACCGAGCATGCCGACGATGATATCGATACTGTGCATGGTTCAAGCCTCCAACATCTGTCGCCGTGAAAACAGCCTGACGAGCGCGGGGCGATAGAGAAACTCCAGCGCACCGGCAAACAGGATGACAAGCCCCTGGATCATCACGATCATGTCGCGGGTAATCTCCGGCATCATGAAGGAGACCTGCGCGCCGCCCTGATAGAGAATCCCGAACAGGATGGCCGCCAGAACGATGCCGAGCGGATGGCTGCGTCCCATCAGGGAAACGGCGATGCCGACAAAGCCCGCGCCGCCGGCAAATTCAACCTGCAGCCGGTCGGCGGAGCCCATCACCACATTCAGCGCCATCATGCCAGCAAGCCCGCCCGACAGCAGCATGGCGATGATGACCGTGCGCGCATAAGGGATGCCGGCATAGGTGGCTGCCGTGGCATTCATGCCAAGCGCGCGCACCGAATAACCGAACTTGGTTCGCCAGATCAGGAACCAGACGGCGACACACATGACGAGCGCGATGATGAACGAGACGTTGAGCGGCGCCGGGCCCAGTCTGGAACCGAAAATCGCCATCAGCCAGTTGAGGCTCGGCAATTGTCCGCCGGGCAGGAAACCGCGGGTTTCGGGCGACATCGCGCCTGCGGGCTTGAGCACATGGACAAGCAGATAGACCATCAGCGCGGCGGCGATAAAGTTGAACATGATGGTGGTGATGACGATATGGCTGCCGCGTTTGGCCTGCAGCCAGGCGGGAATGAACGCCCATGCAGCACCGAAAATCGCCGCACCGAGAACGGCAATCGGCATCGTCACATACCACGGCACATACTGGTCGAGCGCCAGTGCCACCAGCGCACAGCCAAGACCGCCGATATAGGCCTGCCCTTCCGAGCCGATATTGAACAGGCCGGCGTGATAGGCCATCGCCACCGACAATCCGGTGAAGATGAAGTTGGTGGCATAGAAAAGCGTGAAGCCGATGCCCATGCCATTACCGAGCGCGCCGTTGATCAGCACGGTGAGCGCATCGAGCGGATTCTGGCCGATCATCCAGATCACCAGCCCGGAAATGGCAAGGGCCGTGACGAGATTGAGGAGCGGCATCAGGATGAATGTGACCCAGCCGGGCAGGGGCGCGTTGGCGGTGCTCATATCAACCTCAAGACGCTATGCCGGCCATCATCAGGCCGAGTTGCTGTTCGCCGGCATCAGGTGTTGCCTCGCCGACATTCTCGCCCGCGAACATCACCAGGATACGGTCGGCAAGGGCGCGGATCTCGTCGAGTTCGACGGAGACCAGTAGCACGGCCTTGCCGCTGTCGCGCATATCGATGATGCGCCGATGGATGAATTCGATCGCGCCGATATCGACACCGCGTGTCGGCTGACCGACAAGCAGGATATCCGGGTCGCGCTCGATTTCGCGCGCCACAACGATCTTCTGCTGGTTGCCGCCGGAGAAATTTGCGGTCTTCAACATCGGGTTCGGCGGACGAATATCGTATTTCTCGATCTTGTCGCGCGCATCATCCAGGATTGCCTGACGGTTGAGGACGCCGCCCCGGCCGTATTTTTCCAGCTGGTGATAGCCGAGAATGCTGTTTTCCCGTTCTTCGAACGGCAGGATGAGACCCATATGGTGCCGGTCTTCGGGAATATGGGCGATGCCGATCTTGCGATAGGTGGCGGGATTGGCGTTGACGATCTTCTTGCCGTGCACGTAGATCTCGCCCGAATGCGGTTTGCGGATGCCGGAAAGCGCTTCCAGCAGCTCCGACTGTCCGTTTCCGGCCACACCGGCAATGCCGACAATTTCACCCGCGCGGACATCGAAAGAGACATTCTTGACCATCGGCACGCCACGGCTGTCGTGAACGGTCAGATTGCGCACCGACAGGGCAACGTCGCCGGGGTTCGGCTCGCCCTTGTCCACACGCAGCAGAACCCGGCGGCCAACCATCAGTTCGGCCAGTTCTTCCACGGTGGTTTCGGCGGTCTTGCGGGTCGCCACCATCTCGCCGCCGCGCATCACCGAAACCTCATCGGTAATCGCCATGATCTCGCGCAGCTTATGGGTAATCAGAATGACCGTATGCCCCTGATCGCGCAGCATGCCGAGAATGCGAAACAGGTGATCGGCCTCCGCCGGGGTCAAAACGCCGGTCGGCTCGTCCAGGATCAGGATTTCCGCGCCACGGAACATCGCCTTGAGAATTTCGACACGCTGCTGCAGGCCCACCGGCAATTGCTCGATAATGGCGTCGGGATCGACCTCCAGCCCGTATTCGCTCTCAAGCCGTTTCAGCTCCTTGCGGGCCTTGCTCACGCCCTGCCTGAGAAGCGCGCCGCCTTCGGCACCCAACATGACATTTTCAAGAACGGTAAAGTCCTCCACCAGCATGAAATGCTGATGGACCATGCCGATGCCGGCGGCAATGGCGTCGTCGCTGTCAGTGATTTCGAGCTGTTTGCCATTGACGCGAATTTCGCCGCGATCGGCCTGATAGAAGCCGTAGAGGATCGACATCAGGGTCGATTTCCCGGCCCCGTTCTCGCCGATAATACCGTGGATGGAGCCCTTCTCGACCTTCAGATTGATATTCTTGTTGGCGTGGACGGGCCCGAAACTCTTGTCGATGCCAATGAGTTCGATTGCGGGCGGTGTGCTCAAGAGCCTAAAACCTCCGAAACGGGGATTACGCGCAATTGCTGTTGCGCTCAAACGGCACTGCCGGGGGCAGGGGATCGGTATGCCGCAGGACGGGCGGACACGGCAAAACGTGTCCGCCCGAACCGGTTACGGGATCAATAGGGGCAGGTGTTGTCGACGGCGTAGTCGTGCACCTCGATCTCACCGGAGACGATGCCTTCCTTGGCCTTTTCGACGGCGGCCAACATATCCTCGGTGATCAGCGCCTTGTTGTATTCGTCATAGGCCCAGCTGACGCCATTGTCGGCAACGCCGAGCGAGTTGATACCGGCTTCGAAATCGCCGTCCTGGCTTGCCTTGAAGGCGTCATAGACGGCGTTGTCGACGCGCTTGACCATGGAGGTCAGGACCGAACCGGGATGAACGTAGTTCTGGTTGGAGTCGACGCCGATCGAGAACTTTTCGGCATCGGCAGCGGCCTGTAGCACACCGAGACCGGACGCGCCGGCTGCCGCGTAGATGACGTCGGCGCCCTGGTCCATCTGGTTCTTGGTCAGCTCGCCGGCCTTGACCGGGTCGTTCCAGGCAGCACCCGTGGTGCCGACGAAATTACGCAGGATGGTGACATCGCCATTGGCAGCCTTCGCGCCCTGGGCATAGCCACAGCCGAATTTGTGGATCAGCGGAATATCCATGCCGCCGACAAAACCGACGGCGCCGGTTTCCGATTTCATCGCAGCCAGCAGGCCGACGAGGTAGGAGCCCTGTTCTTCCTTGAAGACGACGGACTGGACATTCGGCGCTTCGATCACATCATCGACGATGTAGAATTCGGTGTCGGGAAACTGCGGTGCGATCTTTTCGACAGCCGATTTCCACGCGAATGACAGGGCAACCACCGGGCTGAAGCCCATGGAAGCGAAGTTCAGGATCGCCTGTTCGCCCTGCGCATCACCGGTCGGCTCGAAGTCGCGATAATCAACGCCGGTATCGGCCTTGAACTTTTCCGCGCCGTTATAGGCCGACTCGTTGAAGGATTTGTCGAACTTTCCGCCCGTGCCGTAGACAAGTGCGGGCTTGAAATCGGCCAGCGCGGATGTCGACATCGCGGCAACGGCAATGAGGCTCAAAATAGTTTTTTTCATAACGCAGCTCTGTTCCCTGTGAGTGTGCTCATGGACCCTGTTCAGCGGCAGGCTCGACGCCCCCTCCTGATATAAGACCGGCTGCAGAAAGCCGGTTTGATGCATATCGTTGCACGGCTTCGACAAAATTTCATCACAAAATTTACCCGATGGGCAAAAATGGCGTGCATTGTTCAAAGGCCTGCCTGTCCAGCGCTATTTCCGGCTCAAGCCTGATGCAGCAGCACTTGCCTGGCGCTGCATGTAAAGGTCATCCCTGGGCGTGGCCTGTCGCACTCGTCGGCGCGACCTAAAACTGCCCCTTCAGTATCGTGCGAAACTTGTTGGGAAGCGCACTGTCCGGCTCGCCGAATATCTCGCCTTCTCCCTCCTCCCAGTGCGCAACGATAATACGGCCATCCTTCGTCGAGATTGCCACGCCGGCCGTTTCCATGTTGCAGGCATGGGGTCTGCAGCCAGTGGCCGCATACCAATCTCCATCCTGGGTCATGCCCTCGCTGGCAACGCCTGATGAAAACCGCACCGTCTCCAGGTCTTCCCACGACATGATCTCCAGCAGGAACGGCTCCATCTCGGCAGATGTCAGAACCTCATAGGCGCGCTTGTCGGCCCAGGCCGTGGCATCTGTCGGATCGGACACGCCGGCTTCCTTGAGCCCAAGCTGCACCTTCCGCACGGCAGCGCCATCGAAGACATAGCCCATTTCGTCACCGCCGCCGGCGGCAAGAACAAGCATGGGGCCTTCATCGGTCATCTCGATTGGCCCGTCGCCGGCGCAGGTGCCGAAAGGTTCCGTTGCCCTGAGCCCCTCTTCATCAAGCGTGACCCAGGAGAAGAACCCGGCGCAGGCGTTCCCGCCTGTTGCCATGAACAGCAGTGCAGAATCCTCGTAGGTTTCGACAACATCCGGCAGATAAGCGGAATCGAGCCGAACGCGCGTTTCACCGTCAGAAATAATTGCCTCGAAGTTGGACCTGTCGAGATCGATCTCGATATCGCCGGCAGGCAGCTCAACCGTGCGGCTGTCGTCGGCAAAAGCGTTTCCCGTCAAAAGAACCGTGAGCAATGAAGCAAATGCGACCGTCGTTTTCATGCGTCTCCCCAGCATCGAATTTCAGTTCAACAACTGGTGGCAAAATTTCACGGACGAAGCAATCGCCAGTGGTCGTCAGGCATGGCAGGATAACGTCGCTGGCGTATTTTTTCTTTCGCGGAAAGAGATGGTTTGCCCTCATGCAGCCATTCGTTCGAACTGATTTTGGTTCATGTAGACGGTCGCTGCCTCACCTGTCAGCATGAAGCGGGCGTGGAGATCTCTCCACGCCCGGATTTGTAATGTGTCAGGCCCCCACTTTACGAAGCGTATCGTCGACATATTTCTTGGCGCGCGGCACGTCGTCTTCGTCAAGGTGCTCGATGATCAGCGGGATGTTTGGGTTCAATTCCCGCAAACGGTCGACATAGAGCTCGTAGTTCAGGATACCGAGGCCGGCGGCCGGGAGTTCCACAGCCCCAGCGCCACGGAAGGTGTTGGCTTCCGGTCCGTCGATGGCGACATGCTTTTCGCTCTGGTCCTCGGCCACCTTGCAGTCCTTGGCATGAGCGATCTTGATCCTGTCGCCAAGCGCGTTGAACATCTTGTTGATCGTGCCGTCGACATCGTTGATCGTGGTCTCGTCGAAATAGTTGGTCGGATCCATCAGCATGCCGAGACCGGGATGGCGCAGATCGGCAAAGAGCCGCAGCACCTCGTCCACCGAGCCGATGACATTGTTGACGTAGTTTTCGACCAGGAAGACCGCGCCGTGGTCATAGGCTTCCTGCGCCAGTTCGGCGATGACCTTCAGCGCTTCCTCGTAACCTTCTTCGGTCTTGTTGCGCGGGTCGTGCACCCAGTCGCTTTCGACATTGTAGGTGCCGGTTTCGGAAATCACGTAGGGCGTGCCGCAATCGCGGGCGTGGCGGATGATTTCCTTCAGGTAGCCGACGCGCCGCGCCCGCTCATCCCTGTCCGGATGGATGATGTTGGTATAGCCCGAAATAGCGCAGATCGGCAGGTTTGCGTCACGAAAGGCATTGCGCACGGTGTGGCACTTTTCCTTTGTGATATTGCCGGCGGAAAAATCCATGTCCTTGAATGACAGATCGAGTTGCGCCGTCGAGAAGCCATGTTCCTTGATCTTGGCGATCACCGTATTGAGGTCATAGGGGAAATACCCGGAGAAGATACCGACAGGAATCATGATGTTTCACTCCCTTTTCTGATTGAATTCATGTCTGGCCCTCAGGCCAGAAATTCCGCTTCGATTTCGGCAAGAGGCACCGTTCGCTCCTCCTCGATCGAACGGTAGCAGGCTTCCACGCAGGCCAGTGTCTTGAGGTTGTCGCGGCCCGAAATCTCCGGCTCGCCACCGGTCTCGACGGCGCGCAGAAGCTGGGCCATGGTTCCGGCAAAGGCATCGGGGAACCAAACGCGGCCAAGTGTCGGGCTTATCCATCCCTTGGGCATCTGCGCCGTCGTGAACCTGAGCGTCGAGGGAACGAGGACCGGATACCGGAACCAGCTGATCGTACCTTCGGCGAGCCCTTCCGTGCCGACAACGCGCCACTTGATATAGGGATCATCCTCGCAGTCACCGCCGGGACCGACCCAGACGTCATCGAGGCTCGTCGCCATGAAGTCGTCATCATATTTGAAGGTATATTGCGAGATCCCGTCACGGTGCGGAAAAGTCGTACGCGGGTCCTGGCGGACGACAGTCGTGATCTTTTCCGGATCGCCGAAGAGATAACGGAAGCTGTCGATGTGATGAATCCCCATATTGAGGATCTCGATGCGATCGTATTTCTGCAGGAAGCCCTGCCAGTCCGGAATTGCCCGCATCTCGATCGTCGCCAGCACCCGCTCGCCGAGAAGCCTTCTGTCGAGCAGCGTCTTCAGCGCGCGGATCGACGGGTCGTAGCGCATATTGGAATTGACGCCGAGCGGAATGCCGGCCTCCTCGCAAAGTCGAACGATTTCTCGGGCCTCGGCTAGGTTCATCGCAATCGGCTTCTGGCAGAGAATGCCCTTGATGTGGCTCTTTTCTTTCACCGCCTCGCGGATGATCGCCAGTTGCTGGTCCGGTGGTACGGCGATATCAAGGATCTCGACCGCCGGATCGCGCACCACATCCTGCCAGCTGTCATGGACATTCGGGATGCCGCGAAGTTCTGCGACCGCCTCGCTGTTCTTTCTCTCAAGCGAGGTGATCGTGTACGGCGTGAACCCGGCCTCTGCATAAGAGACAAGATGGCAGTCCCGCATGATGAAGCCCGCACCGATGCAGCCAATGCGGAAATCCTTGCGAGTGGGAAGTTCAGGCTCGATGCCGAGATCGAAGGGCAGGATGGATCTCTGTGTCATGGCACTCAGTCCTTCAGTTCAGGAACGACATTTTCGCGCATCATGCGGCGGCGCTCGACGTAAGCAGGCAGGATGTCGATGTCCGGTTCGTTGAACCAGGCGAAGGGATCGGTGGCGGCCACCAGCGCGACATTGGCCCATGCGTTGAACGAGCCTGAGCGGATGATAACCTTGGCCTTGGGTGCAACGACCTCGACCAGTTCCTCATGCGACGTTTCCATGAAGGGCGCCCCGGCACCGGTATAAATTTCCTGAAACGTCTTGTAGAGATCGGGATGGCGATCGCGCACGGCCTTGTCGAAATGAACGGCTTCGACAAACATCTCCTTGCGCAGCACCTTCAGAATATCGATCACATCCGGAAGCCCCTCGTAAAAGCCGAGGTCGACGCGGTTGGCGTCCTTCGGGATAGGAAAGCCGGCATCGGTCACCAGTACGATGTCGCCGTGGCCGATGGTTGCCATGGACTGCGCGAGGCCCGGATGCAGAATTCGGTTGGGGATCATTTTCTCCTCCTTATGGTGTGCGATGGATGGATCAGCTTGGCTGCGTCTCAAGGCTCAGGCAGGAAGGCGGCATGCCTGTGAGGACAGTCCGTTCTTCGACCTGAGATTGTTTAAGGAAAAGAAACCGTCAGAAATCGCATTGATGCGCGCGCCGTCCCCATTTTGGTGGTGTGGCGGCAAAGCAGCAACGTTGCGGCAAACGGCAAAAGACATGGCTTCCTCCCGAAATCTTTTGTTCCGGGCCATGGGTGCGGGACCTCCATCCCTAACCATGACCGTGTGCAGGAAACTAGCAGGATGGCCGCTTGCTGCCGATGGCACCGTCTCTCAAAAACATGGACAAAAATCTCATCGGCTTCGTCAGGAAAAAGTAAAACCTTACCAGCTTTCGCTGGCCCTGAAGGCACGCGGCGAAAGGCCGGCATGTTTCTTGAATTCGCGTGAGAAATAGAGAGGATCGGAGTAGCCGACGGCCATCGCGATGGAAGACACGGGATCGGCGGTTTCGACCAGGAGGCGCTTGGCCTGCGCCATGCGATAGTCGCGCAACCAGGCGAGCGGCGTCTTTCCGAAAGCCGTCTGGAAGAGGCGAAAAAGCTGCGCTTTGCTGACCCGGCAGGCGGCGGCGAGCTTGTCGATATCCCAGTGCTCGTTGTAGTGCGCGTGGATCTGCGCCATCAGGTCGCCAAGCCCCTTGTGAGTGGCCGCTTCAGGCTCCAGAAGGCGGTTCTCGCGGGCTTCCACCAGCGCTTCGACAAGCGCGGAAACATGCCGGTCGCAGGCCGCCTGAATGGCAAGTGACGATCTGTCGAGACGGTCGAGCAATTCGAGCAACAATGTTTCGACGATCACCGGTTCGGCAAAGTGAAACACCGGATCGTCATGCACCGTCAGAACCGTCATCAACCGAGACAGATTGGCGCTGTCGACGCGCAGCCACAGGAGTTCCCAAGGGTTTTCCCGTACCGGACGATGGGCATGCGGCTCGCGCACCGGCAACCACGCCATCTCACCGGCCCGCACGACATGCGTCCGCCCGCGAACGGTTACGACGCCTTCGCCCTTGATGCAGAAGAGGAATTCGTGGCCCGGAACATCCTGTCGCTCGATGCGGTGATCGGGACCCGTACGAATATGCCCGGCGCGCAGCACCTGATAGGCAAACAGACCCAACCACCCCTCGTGAACGGGGAAATAGGAGCGAAGAATTCGGGTCTGTTGCACAGATGCAGGCGCCATGGCGCGGGCGGTCTCCGGTTTGTCTCTCAAAAGACTTATCACAGAGTTGCCGCCCGGCGTGAAGCGAACAAAGGGCTGAAATCAGAGGCAAATGCGCGTGACGTCACGCAGTCTGGTTCAGGAATGCCTCCACCTCGTCGCGTGTGTGATAGGACGGCACGGTCTCCCATCGTGTGCAGCAAAGCGCGGCAACGGCTGCGGCAAACCGGGCAGCGTCCTTGAGCGTCTTGCCCTCGGAAAGACCGACGGACAGTGCGGCGTTGAAACTGTCGCCAGCGCCATTGCTGTCGACATGATTAACCCGGAAGGCGGGAATGGTGAATGTCCCCTCCGCCGTTGCACCGAAAACGCCATCTTCCCCGAGCGTCATCACCACGGCTCTGCATCCGGTTTCCATGAGCCGCCGCGCGATCTCCTCGTTCGGCGTCGGATCGTCCGGCGAAAGGCCAAGTGCGACACGCGCTTCCGTCTCGTTCGGTGTCAGGACGTCGACCATGGAAAGATCCTTGCCGACCAAATTCTGGGCAGGCGCGGGATTGAGGATGGTGTGTGCACCACCATCAACCGCCTTCTTCAGGCCGTAAAGCGCAGTTTCGAGCGGGATTTCCAATTGGGCAAGCGCGATATCGGTGGCTTGCGTGATCTCAAGCGCGTGATCGACATCGTCGGGCGAAAACAGTTCGTTGGCGCCCATGTCAACGACAATCACATTACGTGCGGCATTGTCCTTGATGATCAGCCCCGCGCCTGTCGGTTTTTCTTCCGTCACCCTGAGGGCAGCAATGCCGATTCCCTCTTCCTTCATCAGGTCGATGAATTCATTACCGAAGACATCATTGCCGACAACGCCGGCGAATTCCACCGGGCAGCCGAGCCTTGCGATCTGGACCGCCATATCCGACCCCTTACCACCGAATGTCTGGCGGAAATCGCGGCCGAGCAGGGTTTCTCCCGCCAGCGGTATTCTATCGGCGGTCATGACGAGCGCCTTGGCATAGCTTCCCAATACAAGAACCGACATAATCTTTCCTCCCGAAATCTTCCAATACCAATATACGGGCGGGGGACAGACGATCTTGAGACCGCGCCCCCGCCTATTCATTCAATCCGGCAGGCATCAGTAGTCGTTCGGATCACCTGCGATACCGTCGACGATGGCCGGACCGGAACTTGTGCCGACCAGTTCGGCACCGGCCGCAAACAGCGACTGCATTTTCTCGCGCGTGTTGACCTTGCCCGAAACCTTGACGCGGCAAGGCGATTTGATATTGGCCGCGAGGATTTTCACGTCCTCTTCAGTAGCGGCGCAGCCACCCTTGCCCCAGCCGCTCGACTGTTTCACCCAGTCGATCCCGGCTTCATAGGCAAGCTGGGCTACGCGGGCCTTCATCGCATTGTCGGTGATGTAGCCGAATTCCAGCATGGCCTTGACCTGCATGCCTTCTTCATGGGCAACCCTTGTCACTTCCTGCAATTCCCTGGCATAGCCGGCCTCGTCGCCACCCAGCATCAGGCCGGGGTTCGGCGGAAAGTCGAACTGGTCGCAGCCTTCCTTGGCAAGCAGGCGCACGACGGCCAGCTTCATCCCAAGCGTGTCGTTGGCCATCGGGAAGTTGACGGTCGAGGCGACCTTTACACCGGTTCCAGCCAGCGCTTCCTTGGAAAGCTTAACCCAGCATGGTGCCACCATGGCGGCGTCGAAGCCGTATTCGGCGCATTTCCTGACATGGGCCAACAGACTTTCCCGGGTCAGATCCGGATTGACGTTGGTGTACTGGATCGCCTTTGCGACCTGCTCCCGGTTGTTAAAATCGATCATCTTCTTGTACTCCTCAGGGTGACGATGACCCGAATTTTAACGACGTTCCTTCTGCAGCTGGATGGCATGCTTTCTCAAAAACATGGACAAAGCTCTCATTTGGACGATTTCTTCGGATTCAAGAAAAGTTGTTGTTTTACAGATAGTAAAACCTTTCCCATTTCTGTTCGAAAGACGAGAGCAGGCCCGACACGGATGTGCCGGGCCTGCCGAACTCAGTCTCGAAATGAAGTAAAATATCAGGCGGAAAGCTTCTCTACGAGCTGGGACTGCTCCTCGATAGCGCCGGCGGCGACCAGCATGTCGTGGAGGGTCCGGATGCTTTCCGGTGATGCCGGCGAAGCTGGCGGTAGAACGGTGGTCGCGTCAGCGAAACCGACCATCCTGATGCCTTCCTTGACGACCGCATAGAACGGCGCTTCGAGCGCGGTCATGTAGGAGGTGTGGACAAGTTTCTGCTGCCAGACGACAGCCGCTGCATGGTCACCGCGGCGATAGGCCTCATAAAGCTCGACCGTCAACTGAGGCGCGAAATTAGCGGAGGCCGGCACGACGCCATCGCCCCCCATGATCAACGTGCCATGGAGATATTCATCGAAGCCGGCAAAAACCAGAAAGTCCGGACGCTGTGCCTTGATGACGTGAATGGCGCGGCGGATGTGGCTCAGCGTATCAACCGTATCCTTCAGGCCGATGATGTTCTTGCAGTCGAGCGCCAGTCTCAGCACCAGTTCGGGACTGAGGTCCTGGCCGGTGACGACCGGGAAATTGTAGATCATCAGCGGCAGGTCGACATTGTCTGCGATTTCGCGGAAATAGCGATAGAGATTGTCTTCCGAAAGCCGTGCGTAGAAGGGGTTGATGGCGACCACGGCATCGGCGCCATTTTCTGCAGCGTGCTGTCCGAGCTTGATCGATTCCGTCGTGCTCGGCAGGCCGATGCCGATCAGTGTCGGCACGCGACCGGCAACGTGAGCGATGCAGAATTCGGCAATTTCCAGCCGCATCTCGAAGGGCATGTGCTGCGATTCACCATTGCTGCCCAAGAAGAAGAGCCCGTGCACACCGCCCTCGATCATCCGGTCGATCAGCTTCGCCTGGTTTTCGCGATCAAAGCGGAAGTCCGGGGTGAAAAGAGTGGAAACGGGCGGGATGACACCATGAAATTTCGGCATTTTGGTTCCAATCGGATGGGACCGGCCGCGACCCGAAAATTTGGGGCGGCCCGACCGGTCATCTGTTACATTGTTTCAGAGCAGCGAGCGGTAGAGCGCCTTGACCTCGTCGATCTTGGCCTCGCGGGGATTACCGCCGGTGCAGACATCGGCCATGGCGGCTTCCGCCAGCGCATCGATATCTTCTTCCCGGACGCCGACATCGGAAAGTTTGGTCGGGATCTCGACGTCGATGGAAAGCTGCTGAACCGCTGCGACAGCCGCCTTGCGAGCGTCTTCAAGGCCCATGGAAGCAGCGCCTTCGACCTTCATGGCGACGGCGATGTCGCGGTACTTCTCGCCGGTATAATCGGCGTTATAGGCCATCAATGTCGGCAGCAGGATCGCGTTGGCGACACCGTGAGGCGTGTCGTAAAAGGCACCGAGCGGATGGGCCATGCCATGGACAAGGCCAAGGCCGACATTGGAAAAGCCCATACCCGCCACGTACTGGCCGAGCGCCATTTCCTCGACGCCCTTCGGGTCTCCGGCGCAAGAGGCGCGAAGCGAGCCGGCGATGATCTCGATCGCCTTGATATGCAGCGCGTCGGTTAGCTCCCAGGCTCCCTTGGTGATATAGCCTTCAATGGCGTGGGTCAGTGCATCCATGCCTGTCGCGGCCTTGAGCGACTTCGGCATCGATTCCATCAGATCGCTGTCGATGATCGCGACCTTGGGAATATCGTGGGGATCGACGCAGACGAATTTCCTGCGCTTTTCCTCATCCGTGATCACATAGTTGATCGTGACTTCCGCTGCCGTGCCGGCGGTGGTCGCAAGCGCGATGATCGGCATGGTCGGTTTTTTCGTCGGCGCGACGCCTTCGAGCGAGCGGATATCGGCGTATTCGGGATTGGCTATGACGATACCGATCGCCTTGCAGGTGTCCTGCGGCGAACCGCCGCCGAGCGCGATCAGATAGTCGGCGCCCGCCGCCTTGAAGGCCTCGATGCCGGCCTGAACAGCGCTGATGGTCGGGTTTGGCATCACCTTGTCGAAGATCTCGTAGGCGAGTCCTGCCTCGTCCAGCATCCCGGTCACCTTGCCAACAACGCCGGCCTTGACCAGCGGCACATCCGTGACGATCAGCGCCTTCTTGAAGCCACGGCGCTCGACTTCACCGACCAGTTCAAATCGTGCCCCCGCACCGAAGTAGGAGGTTTCGTTCAGTATCATGCGGTTCATAATGCTTCCTTCCCTGTGGCGTCAGTCGTCGAGCCGGTAGGCTCTGGCGGCGTTTTCGCCGAAAAACCTTGTCTGCCACGTCGTGCCCCGCCGGTGCGTGGCCGAGATCAAGAAATCGATCCAGGCCCGCGAAGCCGTGCCAAGCTGGTTGACCGGGAAGTTCGAGGCGAACATCACCCGGTCATCGCCAAATCTATCCACAAGTGCATCGATGGCGCCTTGCGATATCTCAGGTGATGCGTGTTCCGGCAGCGTCATGCCGGATATTTTGCAGAAGACGTTGTCGCAGGCGGCGAGGCGCTCAATGCCCTGCAGCCAGTCGGCAAGCGCCAGACTGCCGGCTCCCTCCTTCAGGAAACCATCGCCGGGATTGCCGGCGTGATCGAGGACGATCACCGTTTCCGGAGCGGCTTCGGCCGCACGCGCCAGATCATCGAGTTCGCCCGGACGCATGCAGGCGTCAAAGGCAAGCCCGAGAGAGCCGAGCGTTTTCAGATTGGCAATGAAAACCGGCTCCACGCAAAGCCCGCGCGGGCAGGGTGGTATGTGCAGCACCTGCCGCACGCCCTTCAGCCCGCGTTCCCCAAGCCATGGCCGAAGCTGATCGGCAATATCGCCATCGCTGAGGCTTGCTGCAACCACGGCGCCCATAACCGGGTTCGATGGATCATTCGCCACCGAGAACGCCAGACGGTTTTCCGCTTCCCGGTCCTGCTGCGCGGCGTCGATCTCGACATAGACTGCACCGGCAAGCCGGAAATCCTCGCTTGTCCCGGCCGCCTGCCGCCATTCATTGAGGCCGAAGCTCTGATTCAGCTCCGGCACCTCGCGCACCCAGGGCGGAACGATTGTTTCGGGCGACCAGAGATGAATGTGAGAGTCGATAATGTCCAGCATGATGCGGCCCGCTCACTTGCCCGCCTTGCCGCCGCTGCCGGGAAGCACATCCCACCCGGCACCGATGACCGGCTCCAGAACCGCTTCGACATCCTTCAGCAGATCGAGGTCTATGTTTTCACCGGCATAACGGATGTTGCGCATGACATTTTCCGCGCGCGCCGTGCCGATGACGGTGGTGGCGATACCGAGATCGCGGGCCGTCGACAGGGCAAACTTGATCGCGAGCTCTGAAATGTCGCTGCAGCGCGCCTTGCAGAGCCGGGCAGCGGCATTGGCAAGCTCGATCACTCTTTCATTGCCAGGGTGCCAGTCCGGTGCGCCGCGCTCTGTCAAAAGTCCCATGCCGAGCGGCGAGGCGTTAAGAACGCCGATCCCGGCATCGGACAGCCGCTTTGCAACCGGCCCGAGACGACGATCCTGCAGCGTGTAGGTGCAATAGGCCATCACGGTGTCGACTTGCTGCTCCTTGGCCACGCTTTCCAGCACACCCAGAAGATAGCCGGTGATACCGATATTGCGGACGACACCTTCCTCCTTGAGCTGGCGCAGGGCCGGCAGCGCTTCGTGGATTAGCTGCTGCCGGTCGCCATATTCGATGTCGTGGCACTGGATGACATCGATATAATCTGTCTTCAGCCGCTTCAGGCTGGCTTCGATGGAACGGCGCGTCGCGTCGGCCGAGAAGTCCCATTCCGCATCGCCGTAGCGACCGATCTTGGTGGCGATGTGGAACGCGCTGCGGTCGCGGCCTTCAAGGGCTGCGCCAAGTGCGGTCTCCGCCGTCGTCATGCCGTAATATGGCGCCACATCGAAATAGTTGACGCCGTTTTCGAGGCCGACGGCAACAGCTTCATTGGCCTCGTCCTGCGAGACATCGAAATAGATACTGCCGAGCGAGGCGGCACCGAAGGTGATTTCCGGCACATCGATGCCGGTCCGGCCAAGCGGATGATACTTCAAGCTGAAATTCCTCCCATGAAACGACATGGTATTCCTCCCGTTCTTACGGCTCGGGAAAGCAGCCTCCGCTGCATTCAAAGCCGTGACATCGAAATATGGGCGGGATTGCACCCGCCCGGGGTTCAAGTTCTGGCCGGCGCCCCCGTGGAGAGGCCAGACTTTCCCGTACGCACATGCGGCCCGGCCTTGTCGGCCCAGACGCCATTGAGCTGACGCCTGGAAATGGCGACCTCGTCCACCTCGAAGCCGAAGCCCGGCTTGTCGCCAAGGATGATGCCGCCATCGGCAATCTCCTGATCGACGGCGATGCCGAAAGGCGGCGCGATGTTCTGGATTTCGCAGGCGATATGATTGGGCACTGCAGCCGCCGCGTGGGCCACCGGGTTTGCGTTATAGCCGACCGGGCTCACCGGCAGGTCGTGCGCATGAGCCAGATTGGCAACACGCAGGAAATGGCTGATGCCCCAGCAGCTGCCGGCCTGAACGATATCGACGGCGTTCTTCTCGAAGAAAGGTCGGTACTGCTCGAGGCCGGTGAGGTTCTCTCCAGTCGCGATCGAGGCGCGACAGGCACTGGTGAGCACCGCGTGACCATCGGCATCCCAGCGCCGCATCGGCTCTTCTATCCATGTCAGGTCAATCTGGTCTTCAACGGCGCGCATGTATCGGACCGCTTCCTTGCGCGACCAGCTCTCGTTGACATCCAGCATCAGCGAGGGGCGCGGCGCATTGACGGAAAGCACATCGCGCACCGCCTTGAGGCGGGTGATATCACGCGAGGGATCGCCGCCGCCCTTGATCTTGGCTGAAGAAAAGCCGCGTGCGGCCCACTGGCCGTAGAAGGCGACAAGCGCCTGATCGTCGAGCGCATAGTCGAGGCCCGATGCATAGCCGGGCACGAAGCGGTCGCGCGCGCCGAGAAGCCGCCAGAGAGGCTCGCCCGCAAGCTTTGCCTTGATGTCCCACAGCGCCATATCGGCAACACCGATGGCACCGAAGACCGAACCGCAATGACCGGATTTGAACACGTAGCCCTGCATGCGATCGTAGAGCGCTGTGACGGCGCGCGGGTCCTCGCCTTCCAACGCCGGAAAGACCCTTTCAATGTCGCTGTGCCCGCCGAGACCGATGCCGGAAATCCCCTCATCCGTTTCGATGATCAGAACAGGAACGTCCGTGACGCCGTTTTCGATGATTCCATTGATATCGCCGACGGGGCGCCCCCAGTCGCAGACCGTCGTCAGACTGTGGTAACCGGTGATTTTCATCGTATTCCTCATGCCACACGAGCCATGGCTCGCGGAAAAATCCATCATAAACATAATACGTAATACAAATTTTGTGGTAATGCCAGTTGTTTTTGGCACCGGTTGCGATTTTCTATCGAAGTGGCGTGATTGCCCGTCCATCAGGGCTGTCCGGCAAGGGCCGCCCAAATTCTCGGATGTAAAAAAATGATAGAACATTTGCACTTCAAACCTGCGGCGCATATTGCTGAAGTCATGGCGCTTCGCCGCAGCGTTGGCGGACCTGCCCGAACGAAGAGGGCAGGTGGCTCCGGCGAACATGCTTGACTGAAGGAGTATCCGGGTGAGCGAAGAAACAGTGAATGCGGCAACACCCGGAATGCCTGACGGCTCATCCTTCTCAAAACGCGGCCGTCTTGCCGATGCCGTGATCGAGCATCTGACCAACGCGATCGTCACCGGCATCTACCCGGAAGGAAAGGCTCTGCCGACCGAGACCGCGCTTTGCGAAATGTACAAGGTCAGCCGCACGGTCATCCGCGAGGTTTCCACCACTCTTGCCGAAAAGGGCCTGATCGTTTCCCAGCAAGGGCGGGGGACGACAGTACAGGAGCAATCGAAGTGGAACCTCTTGGACGCAACCGTGCTCGCCGCCCTGTTCCGCCGCGATGATGGGTTGACCTATCTCGACAGCCTGATCGAGATCCGCCTGCTTCTCGAATGCGCCATGTCTTCACGTGCCGCCGAGCGGATTACCGATGACGAGGTGGCGGAGTTGCGCTCCATTCTGACACGCCTCAAGTCGATTTCGGCAGATCCCGTCGCCTATGGCGCAGCCGACCTGGAGTTCCACGACTTCATCATGAAGGTTTCCGGCAACAAGCTCGGCCGCGCCATCATCAACGGTATTCAGGGGCAAGCGCTAGCAACGCGCGATTATCACGGGCATCCGACCCTGAGTGATATCGAGGCCACTCATCAGGCGCATGAAGCCATTGTCAATGCCATCGAGCAGCATGAGCCCGAGGCCGCAGCGCGGGCGATGCATGACCATATCGAAGGTTCCTGGAAGCATCGTCGGCGAACGGCCGGCTGAAGTCAGCACGCCGGAAAGTAACGACGGCCGCATCTTCCTTCTCCATTCTTGTGTTGCGCTGATCTGACGATCAGGCCGCCTTGGCTACCCGCGCGTTTGCGGCCGCACAGCCTCTGCTCCTTAGCAGGCTATCCGGCAGAGGCATGGGGCACACTTGTATCTCTCGCATGGCGCCTCCTTCACCTTGCCCGAAATATTTTCGTGTGCGGGCTTTGCTGCCTCTCGCCGCAATTTTTCACTGGAAAGCAAAAAACCGCTTGTGTCATTATGCATAAAGGTAATACATATTACATATTACCTAGATTGAGTTCTGCTATCCACCATGGGAGGAGCGTAGCATGACTGTTGAAGTCGCCACTGATATTCCGACGGATCCCGTCCGGGAGGAGCCCGTCAACGATGCCCATGTCACCGGCAATGCGCGTCGAAGACTCCTTTTCTCGCTAATGCTCAACAACTTCGTGTTGCTGGCACTTTACTGCGGCGTTCTCGGCGTTCTTCTGCCGAACCAGATCGCCGCGCTCGATCCGGCCAACAAAGCCGCCAATCTCGCGATCCTGTTTGCCATCACTTCGGTCTTTTCAACCCTGACGACGCCGATCGCCGGGGCGTTCTCGGACCGCACGCGCAGCCGTTGGGGCCGGCGCACACCCTGGATCGCCATCGGTGCGCTTGTTGGCGCCGCCTGCTTGTTCGGTGTGTCCTTCATGACAACCTTCGTCTCGATCACCGTGATCTGGGTGATGGCCTCAATCGCGCTGAACTCGATGCAGCCGGCGCTGACGACCGTTGTGGCCGACCGTTTCTCCACCAAGCATCGCGGTATTGCCGGCGGCTTCGTCGGCGCAGGCATGACGGCGGGTGTTGCCGCCGGTCCGTTCGTCGCCGGTCGCCTCGCAAACCAGATGGTTCTGGCCTACGGTGTCTTCGCACTGGCCATCGCCGTCACCTGTGTCGCCTTTGTTCTCGTCAACAAGGAAAAGCCGTCGCTGGATGAAGTTCCGCGCGAAAAATTCCAGATCGGCGAATTTCTGCACGGCTTCTGGGAGCCGCTGAAAAGCCATGACTTCGCCTGGGCGTTTGCCGGACGGTTCGTCATCTATCTGGGCTATCAGGGGATTGCCACGTATCTGCTCTACATCCTGATGGATTATATCAATCTCTCGAACGACGACGCCAACATCATGATCGGCAACCTTGCCTCGGTCACCTTTGTCTTTGTCGTCATCGCCTCGCTCGGCGGCGGTTATCTCTCCGACTGGATGCAGCGCCGTAAACCGTTCGTCTTCCTCGCCAGCCTGTTCATGACGGCTGCCATGGTCGTGCCGCTTATCATGCCAACGATCCAGGGCATGTATATCTATGCCGCCCTGATCGGCATCGGCTACGGTGCCTTCATGTCCATCGACCTTGCCCTGATGACCCAAGTCCTGCCGAAGACGGAACGCGGCGATAACGGCAAGGACCTCGGCGTGCTGACCACGGCCGTCAACATCCCGCAGATCATCAGCCCGCCGATGGCCGCTGTTCTTCTCGGCGTTTTCAACGGGAACTATCAGGTCCTGTTCATCGCTGCCGTCATCTTCGTCGGCCTGGGATCCTTCTGCGTCCTGCCGATCCGAACGGTTCGCTAAGGTCGGTTACACACATGAACCGGCCGGGTATCGGCGGGTTTTTCTTTCAACGGGAGGTCAATATGAGCACAGTTCGCAAATGCTTTGCCGTCGATCTGCACGATGACCCGGAGCTCATTGAACGCTACAAGGAATTTCATAAGCCGGGCGGTCCGCCCAAGGCAGTGACCGACGCCATCCGGGGCGACGATATTCGGGCGCTGGAGATCTACCTCGTCGGCAATCGCATGTTCATGATCATGGAACAGGGGGATAATTTCGACGCAGAGGCGAAGGCTGCGAGCGATGCCGAAAACTCCGATGTCACGGCTTGGGACGAAATGATGAAATCAACCTACCAGAAACGCCTTCCCTTCGCCCCGGAAGGTACAACCTGGATCGAGATGGAGCGCATCTATTCACTCGACGAGCAATGACGTTGCGTGGACTTGCTCCGCAAAAGTGGAGAGGCGCCTGCCCGTTAGGCGGCAATTTGTTCGCACTGAGCTGGGCTCGGATAGTCGTGTGATGACGGCCTTCTGACGGGATTGCAAATGCCTTCGATGTATCGGGAAATGACTGTTTCGGCTTCCTGTCTTATGTGGAAGATGGTTCTCCAGACCAGTTCCGACTTCAAGGTTTTGAAGAATGTCTCCGCCAGGCATTGAAGCGCCTATACCTGTCAAGTTCCGATATGCTTTGATTGTGCGATGCAGAGGTCGCCGTAAATCTCCCGAACGATTTCACGTCGTGTTTTCCCCTCGGCCTTTCGCCAGGCGACGTAAGCCTTGGCTCGTGCATCATCTCTCATCCGCATGACCGCGCAACGCGTTAGATGGCGGCGCTGGCCTGTCGATTGCCACCTCTGGTTAAGCGCATTCAGCTCGTCTTGCTGCTGGAAGCGGGGATTGGGCATATACCACCCATCTTGGCCAAGGCAGATTCAGATCGGTTACGCTCAGGCTATCCCCGATAAGGATAAGCATATCGTCCACCGCCATCGTGGAAATAGCGTTCAAGCAGATCGCCGAGTGTGGTCACTTCAAGAAGGCGCGTATCTGGTGCAGCAACGAACCTTTCGACCTAGGCTTCGGATCACGCGCCCACTTCTCTGCATCCGCCTTGCTGCCAGAGGATTTTCAACGCGGCTTCAGCCCGCGACGGCGCACCTGTGCCTGCCAGCGTCCTCTGAGCTTGCGTATGGTTGCCATCGTGATCTCCGGGTTATTTATCTGAGATCACGCGTAGGATGCCGGTGACGGGGAGCCAAGGATTATCCCGGCACAATGCAGCGTCGGTCTTGGCCTGATGCCGCCTGCGGTATAGCGTTCGCGCGGAAATGAAGGAGGCTTGAGCATGGCCAAGAAAACAACGCTCAACGCGAAGAACCTGGAAGCGCTGGGCGCAAAGCGACTGGCGGAGCTTCTGATCGAAATTTCGACTGGAAGCGCGGCCCATAAACGACGCCTGCGCCTGGAACTCGCTGGCGAACAAAGCAGTGGCGAGATGGCCCGGGAAATCCGCAAGCACCTCACCCGCATACAGCGCGCCCAAAGCTTCATCGACTGGCGAAAGGTCAAAAAGCTGAAAGCGGACCTCGAAACCCAGCGTTCGGCCATCATTGAGAAACTTGAGCCTCAAGACGCCGATGAAGCGCTGGAGCTGATCTGGCGATTTCTGCACCTGTCCGATTCCGTTTTCGCCCGTTCTGACGATGGCAGCGGTTCGCTGATTGAGAGTTTTCATGCCGCCTGTGTCGATGCCGGACGCATCGCAAAGGCATCAAGGACGTCCCCGGAAGCATTGGCCGAAAAGGTCTTTCAGGCGCTGCAGGACAATGGCTATGGTCAATATGATCCGCTGATCGAAGCGATGATACCTGCTCTCGGCGCTGACGGACTTGCGCGCCTGAAAGACCTGTCGGCCCAGTGGCTCGACGAGGCCGGAAAGGAAAAGCCCCGGCGTGAAGGCCGGATCATCGGCATCGGACAGAACGGACCGATTTACGAGGACGAAGGCTATAGCCGTCACAATGATCTGTCCGCCCGCATCGCGCTTGAAAAAATCGCGGACGCCGAGGGCGACGTCGATGCCTATATCGCGCTGCAGACCGAAGAAGCCAGGCATTCACCGATGGTTGCCGCCGACATGGCAGAGCGGCTGCTGAAGGCCAACCGAGCGGGAGAAGCTCTGACGCGGCTCGATCAGGCAGCCCCGGAGAAAGACCGGTCCTTCCCAGTTCTGGAATGGGAGCAGTCACGGGCGGAAGCGCTTGAGGCGCTGGGCAGGGTCGAGGAAGCGCAGCGGTTCAGATGGCAGCGCTTCGAAGCTTCGCTCGAACAGCAACATCTTCGAGATTATCTGAAGCGCCTGCCGGATTTCGATGACATCGAGGCCGAGGAAAGAGCGATGTACTGGGTCGCGGCCCATCCAAATGCCAATCAAGCTCTTCTGTTCTTCATGGAATGGCCTGCGCTTCGCGAAGCCAATGCGCTCATTCTGGATCG
The DNA here is from genome assembly GCA_003001975.1 of Martelella mediterranea. Classification (GTDB taxonomy): domain Bacteria; phylum Pseudomonadota; class Alphaproteobacteria; order Rhizobiales; family Rhizobiaceae; genus Martelella; species Martelella mangrovi. The sequence goes on along the minus strand of PVUG01000002.1, from coordinate 273,663 downwards.
GCATACCGAGATCGACGGCAATTATTATGAAATTCTGACACCGGCCAGCGAGACCCTGAAGGAACGCTACCCGCTTGCGGCGATACTGCTGCTCAGAGCAATGATCGACTTCAGCCTGCAAAACGCCCGGTCCAGCCGCTACAAGCACGCAGCCAGGCACCTGATTATGTGCGAGACCCTTGCATTGCAGATCGATGACTTCGGTCCATACGAGCCGCATTATGCCTATCTGGATAAACTGCAACGCGACCACGGCAGGAAGTCAGGTTTTTGGGCGGCGATGGAGCGGCTTTATTGATTCTGTCTTTTTGGAAAAGTGCACCGCAGGCATTTCACCAACAGTAAGAAAGCGCCCCGGAAGTGGCCCTCGCTTGTGCTAGGCTCGATCCAGACGTTTTGCGCACATCAAACGGCTCAAAAAGCCACAACACACATTATTGATTTTATGCTGAAAACCTGGCGGAGAGGGGGGATTCGAACCCCCGATACGGTTGCCCGTATGCCGCATTTCGAGTGCGGTGCATTCGACCACTCTGCCACCTCTCCAGGAACCATGCGGTCAGCGTCGTTGGACGCGGGGTGTCTCATAGCGGGCAAAGCGCACGTGACACGCGGATTTGAGGCAGCGGCAATGGTTTCAGTGTGGCCGTGGTGTGCCGCCAAACCTCAAATCAGAAATGCTTATGGACATTGCGAGATAACAAACGCAGCAATCTGATTTCCGTCAGGTCCGACATAGGTGGAGATGAACCGTCCACCGCGCTCTATAGCGGTCCCGAAAACGTCAGGTGAGCAAATATTCTCCCTGAGTCCGTTCTCAAAGTCGTTGGGCAGGTCGATTTGCTGTTCGACCGAATAGTCGAAGAACAACGAGTTACCATCGGCACTTACGGCAGTGAGGATGGTGATCTGATCGACCCTCATTGGCAATTGTGGTTGCATCTCTCGCGCAGTATCCCGAAATATCTGTTCAACGGACATGGCCCTCAATACCCGCTCTGACGTAGAGGCATCCAGTTCCGGCGCACTTGCGGGAATATCTTCCAACTGGTCAATGAACAAATTCATCATGCCCATGGCAGCCAAGGCAACAATGACGAGAACCGGGTCGAGGATATAGCGCGAGAATTTGGACCTTGGCGCTGGCACCGATCCGACTCCTTCGTGAGGAGGACTTAACCAGAGCGCCAGGCACACAATAGGGACGATACCCATCCAGCCTTTTGATCGCTTTCCGTATGCATCATTCGCTCGCGCCAGAGAGCCGAAGGCAATCAGCATTCCGGCACCAAAAAAACAAAATCCGATGAAGAGTATCAGAACGGAAAGCATACCGGCAGCAATAGCTTGTGCCGATAGAAGCGCTAGGCTTGAGCTTATTGTAATGATCAGGTTCGCGATCACCAGAAGCCAGATATACGATACCCGCCTCAGCCTAAATGTCGGCTTGAGAAACAATAGGCCAAGGATGGCTCCACCGAAAAAGAGAACTATGCCGGTGAGGGTAATGACCTCTTCACCAGCTAAAAGAAATTGAAGGAAAAAAGCTTCCATAGCGCCCTCCTACGCAGCCCGCACAATCCGCTGCAGCTCTCTATCATACCGATAAAGATGCAACGTCCCGTCAGCGATGTGCTTTGCCGCTTGCCCCACATGTTCCGGCAAGACATAGAACCATTCACGCGGCCGTATTTTCTTGCCGAACCGATCCCGCACGAACAACTCGGCAGGCCGGGCCGGTTCGAAGAAGCGATGCAGCAGGTTCTCAACCTTAGTTCGCGACAGGTTTTTCAATTCATACGTCGCAACGATCTCGACAGGGGCCAACAGGAAAGTCGGATCATTGCGGGCATCCGCCACGCGGCGTCGGACATCCTGTGAAGTCACGCCAATCTTGTGCAGTATATCGCGCTCACGCCTAATCGCCGGGTCGTCGGAGAGGCTTCGCGCCACATAGATCGTGCCGGAGAGCGAGAGTTTGTCGGTTTCCCAATCCGGATCAAGTGGACCAAGCCCAAGTCGCTGGATGACACGCGCCGCTTTGTCGTCATTCAGCGACTTGCGGAATGACGACATCAGCGGATCGCTTTCCATGCCATTGGACAAGATGACACGCAAACGATGGTCTCGCGCCCCGCCGCGCTGGGTCGTTTCGCTCTTTTCCGCGATATAGGCCAGAAGGCCGTTACGGATGAAGAAATCGCCCTCAAGCGGCTCGATTACCGCCCACTTCTCGACAGCCGTGGCCTTGCGGGCGCCGCTATCGAGGGCTTCCTGCATGGTCTCGAACAAGATCGAAAACTGGTCAAAGTCCTGACATGGCACAAATTCCGCGCGGTGATCCGGGAGATGCCGTTCGGCTGCCGGAGTGACATGCCTCAGATGCGTAATATCGGCTCCGGCATCGAATGTATCGTCTGAAAAAATGTCATCCAGACTTTCGGGTATATCGTCGCGGACCGTGTCGTCACGCCATGAAGGTTCGGCCGGCAGGTCAGGGGCCATGTCCAGAAGCCCCAGTCGGTCAGCTTCACGCATCTCGTCGCTTGGCACTTTGGATAGCTTGTTCCAGATCGTGCCCAGTCGCATCTCCTCATGGGCAGTGGCGTTGGCATCCGGCAGGCGTCCATACTTCTCGTAAAAGCCGGTCACCTCATTCATGATGGTGACGGCACCGTCTGTCTTAACGTGCCCTCTGGCCTTTGCCCTCACATTCAAAAGACCGAATTCATCAGGCTCGGCGAAAATCTCTTCCAGAGTCGGGCGTGGCATTACAGGGCTCCATCGCGCATCATGCGGGCCTTGCGGTCCCTGAGCCAGGCCAGGGCCTCGGCCATGCGTCTTTCAAGATCGTCGGAGGAATGCACGTTCGGCTCCCGGCCTTCCTGCGCGCGAAAGCGCCTGATCCGCGGCCAGAGCGTGCGGGCTTCATCCTCGCTCATCTGCACGCGCATGGCCACCATGGCGGACTGAACCTGCGAAAGCAGCGGCGCGTCGAAGCTGCGTGAGGCCACCTCGAAACATTCCTGAAATGCGTTGACGCTGTCGATCAGATCGATATCGAGCTCGCGCACATTGATGAATTTGCGAACCATTTCCAGCAGCGTATTGGGCGCTGCCCGCTGTTCGTCTTCTTCGCCATCGTCGTTTTCGTCCGCACCGCCTGCCATCGTGTCGCTGTCGCCCGGGCCTTCGAAAGCCGCCCCGGCTTCCTCAAAGCCGCGCTCCGCTTCCTTCTTTGCAAGCGTCAGAATGTTCATCCGCGCGGCCAGGTTCTGACGCACGGCTTCGGTCTCCTCATCGCTCAAGTTCTCATAGCGATGTTCGATGATATCGGTCAGCAACATCTGTGTGGCGACTTCAGGGGCCGTTTCCGGCGCGACAAACCGGGCATCGACAGCCTGACAGGCCGTCGCCATGAGGTCGGCCATATCATTTTCGCAGATGTCGCGGGCACGGTCGGTGGGCGGCTCCATCAAACCGCTGATACCGATGGTGATATTACCCTCGCCGTCATCCGATATCGGCGCGCGGATATCGCCATCCTCGCGGCGGTAGAATTTGAAATTCGGGGCCAGAACCTGTTCCATCAGCAGCGAGCCGGATATCGCCTTGAGCATGTCGTTGACGGCGTCTTTCACGGCATCCGTTTCAACGCCCGGCTCGGCCACGAGATTGGTAAACATCGCTTTCGGCTTTCCGGGCGCGTCGCGGGTGGCCCGGCCGATGATCTGCACGATCTCGGTCAATGACGACCGGTAGCCGATCGTCAGCGCATGTTCGCACCAGACCCAGTCAAAACCCTCCTTGGCCATGCCGAGCGCGATGATGATGTCCACCTTGGCGCGGTCCGCCTCGTCATCACGCCTGCCGTCGGTCCCTCTCATTTCGCGGGAAAGCGCTGCCTGAACGCCCTTGCGTTCGGCGCTGTCGTTGACGAGGTCTGCCACCTTCAAAACCCGGCCATCCGGTGTTTTCAGCAGATCGAAACCGGTTTCCGGTTCGACGCCGATATGTTCGCCGATCAGGTCCTCGATCCGCCCGACCTCGTTGTTCTTTTCGTCGAAGGCTTCGGCGGAACCGCGATGGGGAATATGAATGATGGTCTTCTGGCGGGTATCGAGCACATCCGGCAGGCCGTTGATGTAGTTGCCGCGATAAAAGCTGTAGTTCACACCAAGCGCTTTCAGGTATTCATACCCTTCAAGCTGTTCATAATAGGAATAGGTGATGACCCTGAAGCGGCTTTCGTCTTCCGGGCGCAGCACCGGCACCGCATCACCGCGAAAATAGGAGCCGGTCATCGCCATCACATGTGCTGCGCCGCGCGCGATGATGCGCCGGAGTATATCGCCAAGCCGGTTGTTGTCGGCTGCCGAGACATGGTGAAATTCATCGATCGCGATGAAGGTGTCGTCGAACGCGTCCATCCCGCGTTCGGCTTCAACGGCCTCGAAACCGAAACGGAACGTGGCATGGGTGCAGACCAGAACCTGAGCATCGGATTGTAGGAAGTCGCGAAATGCCTTTACCTTCTGCGCGGTTGCGCCGTCTTCCACACCGGAAAGGCAGAGGTTCCAGCGATCCTCCACCTGCCAGTCGCTGTCGAAGCCGTAAGCCGTAAGGTCGGTGGAACGGAACGAGCCGCCAATCGAAGTCTCCGGCACGCAGACAATCGTCTTGCCGACACCCTGGTGTTTCATCTTGTCGAGCGCGACGAACATCAGCGCCCGGCTTTTGCCGGCGGCGGGCGGGGCCTTGAGCAGGATAAACTGCGCTGCCCGCGCTTCGTAGACCCGCGCCTGCATCGGTCGCTGACCAAGCGCATTGGTGGCCTTGGATTTGCCGGTGCCCGCGTAGCGGACATTTACCATCTCGACCATTTACGCCTCCTTCACCCGCGCGGCATAGAGCTTGAACAGCCGCTCCAGCCGCTCGGTGTCGTTGCGGAACGGCCGCCCGATATACATTGTCTCCAGCAATTCATCGTTTTCCCGATGCGCCTGCCTCAAATCGTCCGGCATCCTGTCCGGGTCGTAAAGCTCGGCAATAGTCTTGGGATAATGCTCGTAGCGTGTCCGCAGAATATGGTTCGCCGAGGCATCCAGAGCCGCTTTCTGCTCATCGGTGAATTTCGGCACCGGAAAGGTGTTCCAGCCCAGCGTGTTGGAGTAGCGGAAATCGGACTTTATCTTTCCACAAACTGTTGCGATCCAGACCAGATGCAGGCGCGAGGCGATGATCGCGAGGCACCAATCAGGAGGGTCATAGATCGCCAAACTCGCATTTGAGACGACGGCTTCCGCCGTGAAGCGTGCCACCGGCAAGTATTCTCGATGCTCAGACGTGTGGATCGGAATCAAAAAGCTGTATTTCCGAGCTTCAAATACCTGCTTGAAGCGATAAGACAGTGGTAGCAATTTTTCCCGCACATATTTGTCTGTGCTTTTTGCGCGAAACGCTTTTACGCGGTCTATTCGCTCGGCTATCTCCGGAATAGCGAGCGCTTCCTGAAGGCGGCTTGCCGGTATCCATATGCAGTAACGGCTTAGCCCTCTCACGACCTCGGCAGACCCCATGAACGGTCGTATGAAAGAGCAAATAGCCGGATTGCGCCGCTCGAGTTCTTCCTTCTCATGCGGTTCCAGCAGCAGGTGTCCGCCCTCGACGGGTTTGTTTCCGTAATCCATGTGTGGCAGGCCGAACAGCGGGGTGCGCGTTCCCTCGACATAAACAATCGGTCCGTCGACAAGATAGGGATTGATTGTGCGAGCCATGCTCTCAACCCCATCGTGAAACAGACGCTTCGGCTCAGCGCCGACAGCTCGCAGCCCAATGATGGAGCAGATGACCGCAGCGTTGGAGGAACCGTTTTGCGATCAAGGCCATGCCTAAATCGTTGCCGCGCTAACCTGCTGATATCCTTCACTCGGCATGCACGGCTCACAGATAATCCACGAAAGCACAAAAAGGTTCCTTTAAATCAATCCCTTACCGAATAAAATCGGCGGGACGCAAACAGTTTTTCGCAGGAGGCTCCAAGGGCGACGATGAGCGATTTCGGATATGCACGGGTCAGCACGACGGAGCAGAGCCTCGATTTGCAGCAGACGGCGCTTGCCGCAGCCGGGTGCCGGACGGTGTTCACCGATCAGGGCGTTTCTGGCGCTGATTTCGCTCGGCCGGGACTGACCAAATTGCTGAAGAAGCTACAACCCGGCGACCGTCTCACCGTGTGGCGGCTGGACCGTCTCGGGCGCTCCCTGTTCGAACTGATCCGGCTTGTGCGCGAACTGGATGAGCGCGGCGTCGAATTTCGCTCCCTCAGCGAAAGCATCGACACCAGCACATCCGGCGGACGATTGCTTTTTCATCTGCTTGCCTCGATGGCCGAATTCGAACGTTCATTGGTGAGCGAACGCACCCGTGCCGGAATGGCTGCTGCGCGCGCCAGAGGAAGCCGTATCGGTAGAAGACCTGCATTGAATGCTGAACAGCTGAAAGAGGCACGCGCCACTATCGCAGCAAAGAAGCCTATCACCGAAGTGGCGGCGAGCTATGGAATCCATCCCCGGACGCTCTCTCGATTATTGAAGCAACACCGGTCAGAATTTTCGCCCCATCCAAAAAGTAAGTTTTAACTTACTCGATTTTTCTGCTATAACAGATATGCATTCCCCGGCGCTTTTTTGACGCCGGGGAATGCAAAATCGCCGTGGGAAGACGATGTATTACTTGTAGGTTTATTTTCCTATTTTGTCAATCTTTTCGCGGCTCATCTTGGATCGTTGTTAGCTCCAAGAGCAGCATACTGGCAATAAGCGAAAGGGTGACACCGGGACTTAGACCGGCACCATCAGTCAGCCAGAGACGATCGGAAGATCGGGTCAACAGCTCCCCAGCTAAGCGCTGGACGCTCTGACCAGGTTATCGCCGCACGGACCACCGTGAAAATGGATGCCGTAAAAGACGGACGCAATGTGTCAGCCACAACGTCCGGCCACATGTCGATTGGAGGAAAGTCGAACGTGGCGCATGATCTTCGGATCATAACCGCTTTGCCCGCAAGGGCAGGATATCGGAGTGCTGCTAGGTAAATGGAAGCCGCCTAGCGGGCCTAACTAGCCGGAACTCTTCACCACCTGTTATACGCAGAAGTCCCCGCCGCGACCGCAGCGCCCAACCGTTATTTGGTTGGTTCTTATATGCTGTTGTCGTGGTGGGGGATAAGTCCTATTTCCACAGTTTGCTTTCTATGGGTTATGGTTTGCGTATCACTAGATACAGATAGAACACGGACGGCTCGCGGAGCGAGACGGCAAGGCCCGAAGGGCCGCGCAGGGAGCCGAAGGCGAGTGCGTCTGCATCTGTATTTGAACGAGATTGATAAGGCTGTCGACCGCGGTTAGTGCTCCCATAACCGCCGCGGAATTCCAGATACATGTCCGGTAATCGCTCAAGGTTGCGTGTCGTTTTGCGCGGCTTTAGGTCCTGCTAACCAGTGCGTCTCATGCGCACGATTAAGGTGATGAGCGCGGCTGCCAGGAGGACTGCGGCAAGATTGTAGATCATTGCGCCGGAGAAGGCGTCTGCGTAGCGGGTCGCCCGGCTTATACCCTCGCTGGCATCGCTGGCGAGAATTCCAACGAAGAATATGCCGACAACGGAAACGCCGAAAGCACCGCCCACCTGCTGCATGGTGGAGATGAAGCCCGCTGCCATTCCGGCATGGTTCTCCTCGACGTAGCCGATAACGAGATTGAGCAGCGGCGTCATCGAAAGGCCCTGACCGAAACCGAACAATATCAGCGGCGGCAGAAGCGCGGAGATTTTGGCTTCCTCACCGAGGCCGGCGGCAGTCACGATCAACCAGCCGATTCCGGCAGCATAGACCAGCGCACCGCCGGCGATGGCCATGTTTCCGAAACGCGCCACCAGCTTCGGTGCGACCAGCGAGGCAACCACAAAGCCAGCGCTTGCCGGGGCAAACAGCGTGCCGGCTGCAAACGGCGTCAGGCCGAGGCCGGATTGCACCAGTAAGGCAAAGCACAGGAACAGCGATGTCGATGTAGAATAGATCAGCAGCACCACAAGAGACCCGGCAGAGAACCCGATGTTGCGGAACAAGGTCAGATCAATGGCGGGATCGCCGCCGCCACTTGCAACCAGATGCTCCCAAATGAGGAATGCCGCCAGCACCACGAGTGAGCCTGTCATACTGGCCCATGTCCAGAGCGGCCAGCCGGTATTCGGGCCTTCGAGCAGCGGCAGGAGCAGGAGCAACAGTCCGGCTGTCGCCAGTCCGATCCCCGGCCAATCGACGCCCATGGCTTCGGAAGACCGCGATTCCGGGATGATCCGCGCCGACAGCAGCGCGATGATGCCTATTGGCAGATTGATCAGGAAGATAATCCGCCAGCCGAGGCCGAACAGATCGCTTTCAACGATAAGTCCGCCAAAGACCTGACCGGCAATGGCGGCAAGCCCCAACGTCATGCCGAGAAGGCCAAAGGCCCGGCGACGGCCCGCATCGTCATACATGACACGCAGCAGCGCGTAGACCTGCGGAAACAGGATAGCGCCGGTCGCCCCCTGCAGAAGGCGGGCGACGATCAGGCTCGTGGCGTCTGGTGCGAGGCCGCAAAGCAGCGATGTGACGGCAAAGCCGGCCATGCCGAGCGCGAACAGGCGGCAGCGTCCATGGCGATCGCCAAGCCGCCCGCCCGCGATCAAGAGCACGCCGAAGGCCAATTCATATCCGGCAATGACAAAGCCAATTTCGGCGAAGCTCGCGCCGAGACCAGCCTGGATCGAGGGTATGGCGACATTGACCACAAACAGGTCAAAAACAGTGATGAACCCGCCAAGCAGCAGAATGGTCAGCGCAAGCGCCGAGGGTTGTGATTTCGGGGCGGTCTGAGAGGGATGGGATACGGTAGGTGAATGATCGACGGTCATGGCAACTCCAATTTTCTTGAAGTTGCTTTGCACATGATTTAGCCTGTTACTATAGAACAAATTATGGTGTTACTATGAGCGATACGCTGGACAACCGACTGGATCGCACTCGTTCCGAACTGGCGGACTTTTTACGGCGGCGACGGGAGAGCCTTTCACCGCTCGATGTCGGCCTTCCGGTCGGAAAACGACGGCGAACGCCGGGACTTCGCCGCGAGGAAGTCGCCGCGCTCGCGGGTGTCGGCATCACCTGGTATACCTGGTTGGAACAGGGCCGCGCCATCAAGGTGTCCTCGACCTTCCTCGACAATGTGTCCCGCGTCCTGAAGCTGGATGAAATCGAGCGGCGGCACCTGTTTCTGCTCGCGCATCAACGCCCGCCCGCCATGGCCGGACAGGCATGGTGCGAACTGCCGCCACTGGTGCGACGATTGCTCGATGACCTCACCTTGCGCCCATCCTATGTGCTGAACCTGCGGTGGGATGTCATCGGGTGGAACGACGCGGCTGCACGGCTTTTCGGGTTCGAACAGCGCGATCCTGCTGAACGGAACATGCTCTGGATGCTGTTTGCGGATGATCGGCTCAACAGCCGGATCGTGGAATGGTCTGTTCAGGCTCCGCAGGTGTTGGCGAGTTTTCGCCGGGATTTTGCCCAAGCGCCAGAGGATGAGAGCATGGTCGAGCTGGTCGATGGGCTGGAGCGGATTTCTCCCTTGTTCAAATCCCTTTGGAACCGGCATGACGTGCATGGACGCTGCGAGGGGCGCAGGACTTTTATGATCGAAGATCAGGGTCCGGTCGCTTTCGATCATTCATCTTTCGTTGTGGACGAGGAAAAACACCTGCGTCTTGTGTTCTATGCGGCGGTTGGAGAAAACGAGGAAGTCGGCATAAGCACGAAGATGACAGAAACGACCGGCGAATAAAGCTTGGGTTTTTCCGACATGGGAGGATTGATAGTGAGACCATCGCCGGGACTGGAGCCATCCCCATCAGCGCGCTTGAACATTTCTAGGACTTCGATCTTCGCCGGAACGTCGCAAATGGTAGATCAATCTACTCCATGGAGGAGGGGTCTCGGCACCGAGCAGGAGACAACAGAAGGTCGGCGCGCCAGAATTCAAGCGTAGGCGTTGTCTGGAGCTATTCGCTTCTTCCCACTCGCAATGCCGCCACAGCACCCGCCTGGCTGGCAGAATACACCGGTGGTGATATTCCGGCAGGCTTCAGCCGTATGTCCCAAGGCTCGACGCGAAAACATTTTCACCTCTGGCAGCCAGGGGGTCGCCGTCACCTCTGTATCGTCGTAGATAGATCTACTCGCAAGAGGGGTGGTCGAAGCAACATGAAGCTCATCGTCCGGGAAGTTCGCGAGCTCACCCAGGTCAATACAACTCTACAATGCAGGCGAAGCTTTACATCGAGAGCAAAAAACGCGTTTTCGGCTGAATATGTAAAGGTAATGGAAAGCTTGTGTTAAGTTACTCTACTTATGGTGTGCTGTTTTGCGTGATGCACGTTTACGCTCACCCTTCAGAATACAACTATTGGGCGCTATTTCTGGCCGAACCTTGACACAGGAGCGCTTATTCGGCCGCGCATGTAAAGCTTGCTCTCGCTTCGCCGTCACCCGAGACGACTGACCAGATCGTCGGCACTCAGATGCGTATAGCGCTTCAGCATACGCAACTCCTTGTGACCGGAAATGCTCGATACCTCGATCATGTTCAAGCCGCGCTCGAACAGTCGGCTGACACCCTCGTGGCGAAGATCGTGGAACCGCAGCCCGTCGATACCTGTGCGCTTCAGAAGCCGACGCCATGCTTGTTCCAGTGCGCCGGGCGTCGTGGGAAATACGGCAGACTGATCGACGTCGCACTCTGCCTTCCACGCCATCAGCGCGTCAAAAGCACGTTGCGACAGCGGCACCTCGCGTCGGGAGCCGTTCTTGGTCATGTGCAGCGTGATCACCCGGCGATTGTGCGAAATGTCATCCCATTGCAGCCCCAGAAGTTCACCACGGCGCATTCCGGTCTCGATGGCAACAATGATCAGCGCTTTGAAGAATGGAATCTGACCGGCGTCACAGCCAGCCAGCAGTCGCTGCTCTTCATCCCGCTTCAGGCGACGGCTCCGCTCGTTGCGGATCACCGGACGACGCACCAACTTCACCACGTTGCGGCTCAGCGGATAGCCCCAATCGCGGATGGCGACCTCAATAACATGGCTGACGATCGCCAGCTCACGCACGACGGTAGATGGTGCGACGCTCGCAAGCCGCTCATCGCGAAAGGACGCAATATCCTGCTGCGACAGTCCAATGAGTGTCCGGTAGGCAAGGTCATGGCGGCGCAGCACATCGATGCGCTGGATTTCTTGCACGGCACCGCGTTTGGTTGGCGACACTTCGCGCTGATAGCGTTCAAGCAGATCGCCGAGCGTGGTCACCTCAAGCAGCCGCGTATCTGGCGCGGCACCGAACTTGTCGACTTGCGCTTCCAGATCACGCGCCCACTTCTCGGCGTCCGCCTTGCTGTCAAAGGATTTGCAGCGCGGCTTCAGCCCGCGACGGCGCACCTGTGCCTGCCAGCGTCCTCTGAGCTTGCGTATTGTCGCCATCGTGATCTCCGGGTTATCTACCTGAGATCACGCGTAGGATGCCGATCACGGGGAACCAAGGATTATTCCGACTGTGAACAGGCAAGAAGTTTTGGCAAAGCGCTCCTATATGCTTGAGGTTATGGGGTCTCTGTGGTTCTCTGTGCATGGACTGGGGAATAGTAATGCGTGACGTATTTCTTCTTTTGCATTTTTTAGTCGTGCTTGTGCTGCTGGGTTTCCAAGCATCCTCGGTGCAAGCGAAAGAGCATATATTTGGTCCATTTTCCTTCGATGATGCGAATCCAAACATTATTCAGCTTGACGGTGACATCGACACCGGTTCTGCTCTTAACTTTCGGCGTGTCCTGCAGGCAGCGTCCGATGCAAAAATCATCACACTGAACAGCCCCGGCGGAAGTGTTCATATGGCGCTCCTGATCGCGGATGATATCCATCGGACAAAGCTCGTAACCTATATTCCGGCGCAGAGCGGTTGCTATTCTGCATGCGCTTATCTGTTTCTCGCTGGTCTTGAGCGCAAAGCCGACGGGAGGCTGGGGGTCCACCAGATTTCGGCAGATGAACCCGACCTTGTCGATGCACAATTCGCGATCTCGGATATCATTGACGTGCTCAATCGTTTCGACACGCCGATGGAGGTGATGAGCATCATGTTCAAGACACCGCCAGACGAGATGCATGTTTTCACCAGCGACGAAATCGAACAATATAAGCTGAATAGGGTTGCGAGTGGCGAAACAGTAGCCGAAGACAAAACCTCTTCTCTTCCTGAAATTTCGGCGGGCCGGGGCAATCCTGCCTCGCTACCGCCCGCCTACACGCCGCCAGACAGCGATAACCCCGCGATAGCAAAGGCCAGCCCAACTTTTCCGTCTTTGGAAGAATTCACAAGCCAACCCAATCGAATCGCAATTTATGTCGGACTTGATTTTTTCGGCGCCGATATCGCCTCGAGACACGAGGACGATGCGACAGCCTGTGCATTGGAATGCCTGCGCTTGGAGGGCGAATGCAAGGCGTTCACCTTCAACATCAATCCGAAAATCACCAGAGGACCGAACTGCTTTTTGAAGGCTGATACAGGGCGGGCCGACGGAAATAGCGTCGCGTTGTCAGGACGTTTGCTCACCGCAGCGGAAACCGATCCGAAATCGGTCTATCTGGCGACGATCGATCCGGAAACTGCTCTTTTCGACGATATCGACCTGCCCGGCGGTGACCTATATGCCGTCCCAAAACGCACAGCGCAAACCCAACAACAGTGTCGCCTCGCCTGTATAGATGATGATCGTTGCGCCGCTTTCACTTATGTTTCGAAAGGTCGCCAGTGCTGGCTGAAGGGCCGAATTGGCTCCCCGTCCGTCCACAAGAGACTCACGTCCGGAATTAAGACGTTTGACACGTTCAAGCCTGAGAGAATTCTCAGTCTAGAGTAAGCCTCGATTAAGAAGCAGAGCGATCATAACTACGAGAAGAATCTGGAGTGGAGATGACAGCAGATACTCTGAGGCGCGCCGCGATGATTTACGATTTCGACGGAACTCTTTCTCCGGGCGCTATGCAGCAACACACATTTCTGCCGCAGATCGGCTATGAAGATACCAATGCTTTTTGGCGAGAGGTCAAAGAGCGCAAGAAGGTTCAGGACGCAGACGAAACACTGATCTACTTGCAGATGATGCTTGACAAGGCACCTGAGAAGATAACGCGGAAAGCCTTGGAGGAGCACGGCGCTCGCCTTCCATTCTTCAACGGAGTAGAAGAGTGGTTTCATCGCATGAACGACTACGCGCGCGAGCGTGAACTAGCACTTGAGCACTATATAGTTTCGTCAGGCAATCGTGAAATGATTGAAGGCTGTAGTATTCGTTCGAAGTTCAAAGGTATTTTTGCTTCTGGCTATGCCTATGATGATAAAGGTTATGCAGCCTGGCCAGCCGTAGCCGTAAACTACACGAACAAGACCCAATTCATATTTCGAATTAACAAGGGCATATCCAACACGTGGAATGACGAGGAAATAAATCGTTGGATTCCGATGGACGAACGCCCATTGCCGTTTGAACGTATGATTTTCATTGGTGACGGTGATACCGATATTCCATCGATGAAGATGATTCGCGTTCAAGGTGGTTCAGCTATTGCGGTATTTGATCCGGAGGAATGGCCGAAAGACAAGACACAGCAGAAGGTTGGACGCCTAATAGCCGAGGATCGAGCAAACTACGCTGTTCCTGCCGATTACTGCCCCGGGCAGTTACTGGACATCACTGTTAAGGGAATACTCGGTCGTATAGCCCGCGAAGCGGGATACCGGCCGGTGCATAGAGACGAGGTTTGATTTCTACGCTTGATGCACCGCAACTGTGGCCCAACGGATAACGGCGCAGAACGCGTCATGTAATAGGCCTAGTTATTATCTGGTTCAGGCAGATAACAAATTGATTTTATGCTGAAAAACTGGCGGAGAGGGGGGGATTCGAACCCCCGATACGGTTGCCCGTATGCCGCATTTCGAGTGCGGTGCATTCGACCACTCTGCCACCTCTCCAGGAACCATGCGGTCTGCGCCGTTGGACGCGGGGTGTCTCATAGCGGGCAAAACGCGCGCATGCAAGAGCGAAAGCCAAGCTTTTTTCATGTGTTTTATTGACTTACCCGCCGCTTCATCGTATGCACCCTGCCGGATGCGTATGTCTTGCGACATGGGCAATGTCTTTCCCTTCAGGAGAAAGCTTCACCGGCAGACCGGGTTGATAAGATTTTTCTTTGAACTCCCTGCTTTAACCAGGCTGATAAAAAGACGGCCGCCCCGCCAAAAGGGCAGAGCCGGACTTAGAACATGAAAGGTAAAAATATGTTCGCAGTCATCAAGACCGGCGGTAAGCAGTACCGCGTAAACGCCGAGGATACGCTGCGTATCGAAAAGCTCGATGCAGAAGCAGGTTCCACGGTTGAATTCTCCGACGTTCTCGTTGTCGGCGAAGGCGCTGACGCCAAGATCGGCGCTCCCTTCGTCAAGGGCGCTGTCGTCAAGGCGGAAGTTGTCGAGCAGGCCCGTAACCGCAAGGTTATCGCCTTCAAGAAGCGTCGCCGTCAGAATTCCAAGCGTTCGCGCGGTCATCGTCAGCACGTCACGGTCGTCAAGATCACCGACATCGTCGCCGGTTGATTGTTTAAAAGCAGAAGTTTCGAAGGTTTAAAGGAGAACTCCAATGGCACATAAAAAAGCTGGCGGTTCGTCGCGTAACGGTCGCGACTCAGAATCCAAGCGTCTTGGCGTGAAGAAGTTCGGTGGCGAAAACGTCATTCCGGGCAACATTATCGTGCGTCAGCGCGGCACCAAGTGGCACCCCGGCGACAATGTCGGCATGGGCAAGGACCACACTATTTTTGCCAAGATTGAGGGCAATGTGACATTCCGTGCGCGCGCGAATGGCCGCATGTATGTGTCCGTGGCACCGAAACACGCAGAAGCAGCGGAATAAGCCGGAACCGCTTAAAAATCAGCCGGCGTCACATCGACCCGGCTTAGATTTTCAGGTTACCGGACCTGGATTTTGAAAAGAGAAGGGAAGATGGGACGCCACCATCTTCCCTTCTTTCGTTTCAAACCAGGAAAGGACCTGAGATATGCAAAGGGATCTACTACAAAGGGAGAGCCAGTCCCGGCTCGACCGGGAGCGGCTACGGCCCGATTTGCAAAGGCGGGATTGCCCCGTTCTTCTGTCGCAAAGGCTCGTCTTGAGAGCCCCGCACGAAGATGACATTGACGCCATTGCCCATCTCGCCAACAACGAAGCAATCGCGACCATGGTGTCGCGCATGCCGCATCCCTACACCACAGACGATGCCGCCGCTTTCGTGGAGCGAACCAAAGAGGGCGCGATTGGCAATTGCGTCTATGCCATCACGAAAGCGGAAAACGGCGAGTTCATCGGTTGCTGCGGCATAGAGAACATCCCCGATGACGAAAGTGTCGTCGAAATCGGCTATTGGCTGGGTGAACCCTATTGGGGCAAGGGCTATACCACCGAAGCGGCCCAGGTCCTGATCGACATGGTCTTCCGCACGCGTAACGAGGTCGATCACATCGATGCACGTTGCCGGGTCGTCAATGAGCGTTCGCGGCGAGTTCTGCACAAGTGCGGGTTCCAGTTTCAGGGCCCCGGCATGGTCCAGTCGCTGGCCATCGGCGGTTCGGTTGCCGTTGAGTGGTACCGGCTGGAGCGGCGCAACTGGATGTCTCTGAAGAGCTGGGGAGGTCAGAAATGAGCCTTGATCTTCAGGAGTGGCAGGCCGAGACCATCAACACCGAACGGCTTTGCCTGCGCCCGTTGCGCCGGGAAGATGCGGACGTCATCGCCACTGCGCTTTCCGATTTTTCGGTGACCCGCATGTTGTCGCGCCCGCCTTATCCGTTCACGTTCGAAGATGCCGCTGAATGGCTTGAGGGAACGATGAACGGAGACGCTCGCGAATGGGCCTTCGCCATCACCCAGCCGGCGGATCAGGTGTTGATCGGCATCATCACCATCGAGCTCCGGCAGGGTGGCTACCATCTCGGCTACTGGCTGCGACGATATTACTGGGGGCGCGGTTTCATGAGCGAGGCCGCATCCGCCATTGTCGGGCGGTTCTTCGCTGAAAAGGGCGATATCACATTGCATTCCGGCGCGTTTGCCGAAAATGCGGGTTCGCTGAAGGTGCAGCAGCGTCTGGGCTTCCAGGTGACCGGTCTCAGGGATACCTACGCGGAAAGCCGCGGCGCGATGGTTCAGGAAGTGACGACGGCGCTGCGATCGGATTATTTCCGACCCTATCACTTTGATTGAGCGGGAAAGGCCGGGTACGCAATAGCGGCCCGGCCTTTCGCTTGCTTGTCGTCCTCGCGTCCCCTTTTCATCCCCTGCATAACGGGGCTTGCCCGGCGTTTTCATCTTACAGCGCCTTGATGTGGCGGCCGCCAGTACGGTCAGCTCTTCTGGGTGATGGCATGGGGGATGATGCCGGGCGGTTGCCAGTTGCCGTCGAGAACCGCCTGTTTCGGCCAGTAGATCCGCATCGCGAGGTAAAATGGTCCGTCGGGTGCGGGCAGCCAGTTGGCCTTTTTCGCCGGGTCGGTCGGCGCATCCTTCTGGATGTAGAGGGTCAGCGAGCCGTCGGCGTTCTTCGTCAGTTCGGGCAGCATCGGTGAATTGATCAGATAGCGGCCGATCGGGTTTGCCACCAGATGCTGGGTCTTGCCGTCATACATGGTGACGGACCAGAAGGCGTGGGCGGGCGGTAGCTCGCCGGGTTTGAAGGTGATGGTGTAAGCCGATTTCGCACCGTCGAGCTTGTTGAGGTCGATATCGACATTGGTGATCGGATAAACCGCCTCGGCGGTATCATTGGCGAGAAGGCCGGTGACGGCGACGGCCGCGCGCAGGCCCCAGTCGCCGTTATAGCCTTCGCGGTTGCCCTGAACGTCCGTGGTCACGCTCCAGCCGTTCTCAATCTTGCCCATGGTCTTGATCGCCTTGGCGATGTCGGCGCGGGCAGCCTTGACGCCCTGATCGATTGCCGACAACTCGGTATCGCTTGCGTCTGCCGACGGGAACGGCTTGCCGGCTTCAAGGCCGATGCTGGCGAATTTTTCCCGCAGCGGCTGTTCGACGGCGGCCGGGCCGGTTGCCGGCGCGAACTGGAGCAGGAAGGCGAGATAGCCGAGGGGATTTTCCTTCGCCGACGTATCGTCGATTTTCGGCCAGTTGATTGCGGGCGGGGCCGCAGGCGCGGGCGCGCCGAGAAAGGCCGACAGCGGTTCTGCCGTGTAGCCGGTCTGGATTTCTCGGACGTTGTCGATATCGGCGGGGTTGAAAAGCTGCGTGCGGTAAAGCGCGGTCGCGAACTCCGTTTCGGACTGGAACACCCTGGCGATGCCCTTCGGCGTGTCGCCCTTCCAGTCGGGGCCGGCGACGGCGTAGCAGGCGGCGTCATTGCCGGTGACGCGCGAGCCGATATAGCCGAAATTGAAGGTGTAGAGCGAGGTCAGCATCACCGAGTAATAGCGGTCCTCGTCGACCTCCGGCACGCACAGCACCATCGGTTCGGCGCGCAGGTCCATCCACAGTTCCGAATAGGGGGTATCGCTGTTGGGGGTGACGATGGAGGTATCGGTGGGCGTGAACACGTTGGATTCATTATGCAGCGTGTTGAATGGCGCCTTGAACTGCGAATTGCCCGTGTCGATCGCCTGATCGTACATCAGCTTGTAAAGGTCCACCATCGGCAGGCCGTAGACGGTCGCCTCTTCGGCGATGGCGGCGGTGTCGGTGGGGTTGTCGGCGGCAAAGCTGCTGACTGGGACGAGAAGAAGGCTTGCAACCGCAATGCCTGTGACGAAGGGCTTGAACATCGGTTTTCCTCTCGCGCTCAGGGCCAGGGCTGCGCTTCCATTGCGCGGCGGCCACTGCGATTTCACTCATGGAAAAGTCGTATCGTTATGACTGATGCGGCGCTATCGCGATGCTCTATACAACCTGAAATATGTTTTAAATATGGTGTGAACCACTATTGCATGTAAATTGAGCATGATACTTTTGCACCTGCTTGAGAGGGGCTGTTTCCCGATAACGGTTGATTTTTCCGTTTGATACGTTATGCAGTTTAACTACATAACGTGTTCGAGGACCCGGATGATGAGCAGGCTTGTTCCGGCACTGACATTTGAGACCAGCGCTGGCGACCGTGCGGGCGAAGCGCGTTTCCGGCTTCTTGCGGAGATCGATCGTCTCGGTTCGATTTCCGCTGCCGCAAAGGCCACGGGCTTTTCCTACAAGGGCGCGTGGGATGCGGTGAATGCCATGAACAACCTGTTTCCGCGGCCGTTGATCGTCAAACGGGCGGGCGGCGCCAGCGGCGGCGGAACCGAAGTAACGGAGGAGGGCAGGCGTGCGCTTGCCGTTCACCGGCAGCTGACGGCAGCACTCGGTGAGGTGACGGCACGGCTGGAAACCGTCATCTCCGCCAATCCCGGCCTTGCCCTTTCCGTCGACAACATGTTTGGGAGCCCGTTCATGCGAACCAGCGCCCGCAATTGCTATCATGGCGTTGTCGAGGCCGTGTCCCACGGCGCCGTCAATGCCGAAATCCTGCTGAAAATCGCTCCCGATGTCACGCTGGCCGTGATCGTCACGGAGGCAAGTGTTGCCAATCTCGCTCTTGAGCCCGGGGTCGAAGCCTATGCCTTGATCAAGGCATCGACACCGATACTGCTGGAGGGCGGCGACAATGTCGTGTCATCGGCTCGCAACCGGATCACCGGCACGGTGGTGTCGGTGGAACCCGGCGCCGTCAACGCCGAGGTTGTGCTCGATATTGGCGGCGGCAAGACGCTGTGCGCCATCATCACCGGCAAGAGCGCGGAAGCGATGGATATTGCCCCCGGCAAACAGATGACAGCCCTGATCAAGGCCTCCCAGATCATTCTGGCGCTGGGCTGAGGAATAAAACGTAACTTGCAACAAGGTGAGGACCCCATGAAACCCGTATACGCATTGTTGGCCGCCGCGCTCGCTGTTCTTCCTGCAGGCTTTGCCGGTGCTGCCGAAACCAATGTGGCCGTTGCCGCCAACTTTACCAATGCGGCCAAGGATATCGCAGCCGCCTTCACGGAGGAAACCGGCGATACGGTGCTTCTGTCTTTCGGCTCTACCGGCAAGCTCTATGCCCAGATTGCCAATGGCGCACCGTTCAGCGTTTTTCTGGCCGCCGATCAGGCGCGCGCGAAAAAGGCAGTCGATGAAGGTTTTGCTGTCGAGGGCAGTGAATTCACCTATGCCATCGGCAAGCTGGTCCTGTTCAGCGAAGATGCGGACCTCGTGGACGATAACGGCGC
The DNA here is from genome assembly GCA_003001975.1 of Martelella mediterranea. Classification (GTDB taxonomy): domain Bacteria; phylum Pseudomonadota; class Alphaproteobacteria; order Rhizobiales; family Rhizobiaceae; genus Martelella; species Martelella mangrovi. The sequence goes on along the minus strand of PVUG01000002.1, from coordinate 254,198 downwards.
GGTGTTGAACGCGCCCGACAGTTTCAGCAAGCTTGCCATCGCCAATCCCGCTGCCGCGCCTTATGGGGCTGCCGCTGTCGAAACCATGACGTCGCTTGATGTTTATGATGCGCTTCAGCCGAAGCTGGTGCAGGGCGACAGCATTTCGCAGACCTTCCAGTTCGTCGCCACCGGCAATGCAGAACTGGGCTTTGTTGCCCTGTCTCAGGTAATCGGCGGTGACAGCGGTTCACAATGGGTGGTGCCGGCGGAGCTTTATGAGCCGATTCGTCAGGACGGTGTTCTGACCAACGCCGGTGCCGACGATGATGTCGCAAAGGCCTTTCTCGATTTTCTGAAGGGTGACAAGGCCACCGCGATCATCGAAGGTTATGGCTATGCGGTTGAATAGGGCCTCAACCGGCACATGACGCAGACAGGAAAATCCGGAACCTGATGGCTGAAGCTGTCTTTCTCACCCTGAAACTTGCAATCCTGACCACCATTTTGCTGATGGTGGTCGGGATCCCGATTGCCTGGTGGCTGGCCCGTTCGAAAGCCTGGTGGAAGGAAGCGGTCGGGGCCATCGTTTCCCTGCCGCTGGTGCTGCCGCCGACGGTTCTGGGTTTTTATCTGCTGCTGTCGCTTGGCCCGCAAAGCCCGCTTGGCCAGGCGATCAAATCGGTTGTCGGCTTCACGCTGCCGTTCACCTTCACCGGTCTTGTCGTCGGTTCGGTGATCTATTCGCTGCCCTTTGCCGTTCAGCCGATCCGCAATGCGTTTGAAGCCTTTGGCGAGGAGCCGCTGGAAGCGGCGGCAACCTTGCGGTCCTCCCCGCTTGACCGGTTCTTCACCGTTGCGCTGCCGCTGGCACGGCCGGGCATCCTCACCGGCGCCATCCTCGGCTTTGCCCATACGGTCGGCGAGTTCGGGGTCGTTCTGATGATTGGCGGCAATATTCCGGGCGAAACCAAGGTTCTGTCGGTGGCGATCTACGATTATGTCGAGACCCTGCAATGGGGCAAGGCGCATGTGCTGGCCGGCGGCATGGTGGTGTTTTCCTTTATCGTCATCCTGTCGATGATGCTGATAGAGCGGCGCATGCGGAGCAGGCTGACATGAGTGCGCGCGAAACAGGCCTTGCCGCCCGCTTCGAGGGGCATCTCGGCGCCTTCAAGCTTGATGTGGACCTCAATTTTCCGGTCAATGGCATAACCGCGCTGTTCGGGGCGTCCGGTTGTGGCAAGACCTCGCTTTTGCGCTGCTTTGCAGGGTTGAACCGTCTTCAGACCGGCCATTTTGCCATTGATGGCGAGGTCTGGCAGGACGGGACGACCTTTCTGCCGCCGCACCGCCGCGCGGTCGGTTACGTCTTCCAGCAGGCCAATCTGTTTCCGCATCTGTCCGTTCACGACAATCTGGTTTTCGGCCTGAAACGGCTTGGCCGGACCGAGCGAAATGTTGCGAAGGGCCGTTTCGATCAACTGGTTTCGCTGCTCGGCATCGATCATCTTCTTGAACGCGCGCCGCGGAAGCTTTCCGGCGGTGAGCGGCAGCGGGTGGCTATTGGCCGCGCGCTTCTGACCGCGCCCAAACTGCTGTTGATGGATGAGCCGCTGTCTGCGCTCGACTTCGAAGCCAAGCGCGAGATCCTGCCCTATCTGGACGGTCTGAGAAAAACGCTTTCCATTCCGGTTCTCTATGTAACCCATGCGCCGAACGAAGTTGCCCGGCTGGCCGATCATATCGCGGTGCTGGAAAACGGCCGCATCCTTGCCTCCGGCCCGCTGACCGAAACACTGGCCCGCCTTGACCTGCCGATCCGCCGGGAGGAGGGGGCCGGCGTGGCGATCGATGCAAGGATTATCGAGATCGACAGCAAATGGCACCTTGCGCGCGTCGCCTTTGCCGGTGGCTCGCTCTGGGTGCGGGACCCGAAAAAGCCTGTCGGTGAAATGGTCAGGGTCATGGTGCTGGCGCGCGACGTTTCGCTGGCGCTTGCACCGTCACGCAATGTCTCCATCGTCAATCATCTGCCGGCAAAAGTGCTGGAGATTGCCGATGGTGATCACCCCGCCGTTGTGGCGGTAAAGGTCGATGTCGGCGGCACGCCGCTGATTGCGAGGCTGACGGCCCGTTCTGCCGCGGCGCTCGCCCTGGAACCGGGAAAGCCGGTTTCCGCGCAGATCAAGTCCGTTGCAATCGTGGACTAAAGCTCAGGCCGCCGTATTTCAATCCGTCTGTCTTGCCTTCAGCCATGCCGTCGGGCTTTTTCCGGTTACGCGGGTAAATTCACGATTGAAATTCGACTTGGTGTTGAAGCCGCTTGCAAGCATGGCGGCGGTGACGTTGTCGCCGGTCTTCAGGCGCTCACAGGCGTGGTCAATGCGGAAGCGGTTGATATGGCGCGAGACGTTGTCGCCGGTGACGCGATTGACGGCGGCCGACAGCGTTTTTGCCGGTATCGAAAGCCTGCGGGAAAGGCGGGCCAGCGTCAGCGATGGGTCGAGATAAAGCATCTCGCCTGACAGCAGCGTATCAAGCCGGGTCATGATCGCGGCATCATCCTCCGTTGCTTCTGCCGGCGCGGCACGGATGGGGTCTTTCGGCTCGCCTTCGCCGAAGGCATTCGGTGAAAGGCTTAAAAGTCCTGCCGCCAGAAGTCCGGCTGAGGTGAAAACGCTGACGATCAACGGTTTGAGCGATGGCGCGCCTGCAAAAATGACATAGGCAATCAGGGTGTCGCTGACAGCGGAGATGATCAGACTTGCGGCAATGCCGGCCCACAGCCACTGCGGTTGGCGGCCTGCTTCCAGCCGGGCAAGCGGCAGGGCATCGCCGCCGGTCTTCAGCGCCAGCAATATGCGCAGGCCATAGCAAAGGAATATCAGCGGAATGATCGCGTCGACCGTTGCAGCGGCAAACACCACGCAAAACAGGGTGAAGGCAGGTGCGGCCAGATGGATAAAGTCCCGCCGCGGGCGCAGCGGCTCGATGAAGGACGAGCGGAAGGCAAGCCAGGCCAGCACCGGCACGAAGCTTGCCGTCACTGGCTGCACCGGGCGCAGAAACGCAACATTGTAGTACTGCACCAGTGCGACGATCAGCCCCTGAAGCGCGCAGGCGGAAAGCAGAACGGCAATTGCCAGCGGCCGCCGTTCGCCCGCAAGCATGCGCAACACCATGAAACCCAGCACCAGCGCAGTGACCAGTGGAACCGGAAGGACCAGCATATCTTCACCTCTCGATATGCCCTCCGATAGTCCAAAAAACGGTTCCGGGCGACCTGAAACCGGAAACAGGACGCCGGCTGCGCTGAAAAACATCACCAAAGGCCGTCTCGAACCAACCAAAAGGTATCATTGATGAAACGGCTTATTCTTTCCCTTGTCGGTCTTGTCGGCATTGTTGCGCTCGCCATGCCCGCTCTTGCCTCCGAAAACCTGCTGCCGGCTATGAACGCATGACTGTTGAAAGTGCTAAGCGCCCGGCGCCGCTGGCGGCAACGCTCTGGTATCCGGCGAAAATCAGGAGCTATCGCGGCATTGTCGGCGGCAATGCTGTCTTTGAAGGCACGTCCGGCCTGATGGGCGCGCGGATTGCCGATGGCAAATTTCCGCTGTTTCTCTTCTCCCATGGCTCCGGCGGTAATATGGACAACAGCGCCTGGCTGATTGCGGCTCTGGCGGAAAAGGGCGCCATGGTGCTGGCGGTCAATCATCCGGGCAGCACGACGGGCGATTCCTCGCCGCGTGCCTCTGCCGTTCTGGACCGGCGCGCCGGCGATCTTTCGGCCGCACTCGATAACCTTCTGGCCGATCCGGTCCTGGGCCCGCATGTCGACCGTTCCGCGATCACGGCCATCGGGTTTTCTCTGGGCGGCGGTACGGCGCTCAATCTCGGCGGTCTGCGGTTCGATGGCTCGGCGTTTGCCGATTATTGCCGTGCAAGCCCGGCTCAACTCGACTGCGTTTTCATGGGCAAGGGCAATCTCGACCTTGACCGTCTGCCGGAAGGGTTTTCGGCCGATGGCCGCGATGAGCGGGTGAAGAGCGTCATCGCCATCGATCCCGGCTTCACCTATGCGGCGACGGCAGACAGCATTGCGGCGATGAAGCGTCCGGTTCTGGTGATCAATCTCGGAGAGAAGAACCTGATGAAGGCGGCAGATGTTTCCGCAAAGGGCAGCAATCTTGTTCCGCGCCTGCCGGATGCCGCGCGTGTCGTGATCGCGCCCGCGCATCACTTCACCTTTCTGGCCGAATGCAAACCCGCGGGTGCGGCCCTTTTGGCGGAGGAACAGGACGATCCGGTCTGTGACGACCCTGAGGGCGCTGATCGCGCTGACGTTCATGCGCAGATTATCGACGCCATAACGGAATTTGCCGGGCTCTGACGCATTCGCCCCATTCTGGAACCGTTCGCGAGGTGCTCAGGTGCCCCGCGACGGTATCTTCTTTTCAAAATGACGGAAGACCGTCACCAGAATGCCGGTCAGGCAGAGGTAGAGGAAGGCGAGAAACAGCAGTGGCTCATAGGTGAGGTAAGTCGACTGGCGGATGTCGCCAACAACGGCATAAAGATCGATGACGGTGATGGTGGCGACCAGCGGTGTGGATTTGAGCTGGACCACGGTTTCACCCGCAAGGGTGGGCAAGGCCCGGTGCAGCGCGCGCGGCAGCCATATCCGGGTCAGCACCTTCCAGCGACCCATGCCATAGGCGCGGGCGGCCTCGAGCTCGCCGTGGGGTACTCCGGCAAAGGCGCCGCGCATCACCTCGCCTTCATACCCGGCATAGGAAAGCGTCAGCGCCAGAAGCCCGTATGGCCATGCCTCGCGCAAATAAGGCCACAGGAAGGAGTGGCGGATTTCCGGAATGCCGGGAAACAGCGAGCCAAGCCCGTAATACAGCAGCCAGAGCTGCAACAGCAGCGGCGTGCCGCGGATGACCGTGCAGAAAATCCGCGCCGGCCAGGACAGAATGCGCGGCCCGGTGACCTGTACCAGGCCGAGCGGCACGGCCATCAGAAAACCGAGCACGGTGGAGGAGACCAGCAGCAGGATGGTCACCCAGAGCCCGGCCAGCAGCATGTCTGCATATTGCGGCAGCCAGTCCCAGCGCATCTTTACGGCCATCAGCGCAAGCAGAGCCAGCGCCACAGCCATGATCGCGATCCTGTGCGGGCGCAGCAGGGCCGAGAATTTCGGCAGCGGCGGCGGCGTTTCGATGCCGGCGAGGTCGTCGGGCTGTTCGCTCACGTCTGCCTCCTCTTCATGCCACGGCTGGCGCGGCGTTCAAGGAGCTGGAGCAGGACATTGGAAATCAGCGTGACGGCGAGATAAAGCACACCGGCGGCGGAGAAGAACAGGAAATATTCGTGGGTCACACCGGCAGCCTGCCGGGTGGCCAGCGTCAGTTCGGTGAAGCCGACAACGGCCAGCAGCGCGGTATCCTTGGTGGTCACCAGCCAGAGATTGGCAAGGCCCGGAATAGCGTGCGGCAGCATGGCCGGCAGGGTGATCCGCCGCATGATCATGGCCGGCGGCATGCCATAGGCCCGGCCCGCCTCGATCTGCCCCGGTGGAATGGCAAGGATGGCGCCGCGCAGAACCTCGGTGGAATAAGCGCCCTGAACGAGCCCGATAACGAGAATGCCGGCCAGCATGCCGGAGATATCGACAGAGGAAAAGCCAAGGGCCGTCATCAGATTGTTGAGCGCGGCGGTGCCCGCATAATAGAGCAGGACGATCAGCACCAGTTCGGGAATGGCGCGCACCACCGTGGTGTAGATTTCCATAAGGTCCCTGATGACCGGCCCGCCGTAGAGCTTGCCGGCCGAACCGAGAATGCCGATCACCTGACCGAGCGCGAAGCCACCGGCTGCAACCTCAAGCGAGGTGACGAGCCCTCGCAGAAGTGCACCGCCCCATCCGGGCGGTGACAAGGCAAGAAGCTGAAATCCTGTCAGTTGTTCCAAATTTCTGTCCGGTCTGTCGTGCAGGTATCGGGATCGGAGATCCGAAAGGCGGATGCCGCTCTTTATAACCCCTCAGCGGCTGGAAAGCTCGAAATCCGCTCAAAGCCATGTCCGGGTGTGGCCCGCATATCCTTGAGCCGCTGCCCTGTGGCCCCTCGGGCCGGGCCCGAGGGGGATGCCGAATGGCAGGAGAGGCGTCCGCAAGGTGGCGGGCGGTGCCATGCGCCGCCGCCCGTCCTTTGATCAGTCGCCGTAGATGTCGAAGTCGAAATAGCTCTTGGTGATTTCCTCGTAGGTGCCGTCTTCGCGCACGGCGGCGATCGCGTCGTCGAACTTTTCCTTCAGGGCCGTGTCGCCCTTGCGCAGACCAAGGCCGATGCCGGGGCCGTAGATCTCGACATCCTGCTCGACGGTGCCCATCATTTCGCAGCACATCTGCCCATTATCGCTTGTAAGGAAAGGCTGCAGGGTCACGAGGTCGGCGATTTCCGCATCGATACGGCCGGCATAAAGGTCCTGGTTCACCTCGTCCTGGGTCTGGTAGGTCTTGATCTCGGCATCGGGGAAATGCTTTTCGGCATAGGCCTGATTGGTGGTCGAGACCTGAACGCCGAGCACCTTGCCTGCAAGGCTTTCCGCTGTCGGTTCAATGCCGGAACCGCTCTCTGCGACGATGGCGCCGGGGGTGCTGTAATACTTGTCGGAAAAGGCGATCTGCTCCTCGCGCTCGGGCGTGATCGACATCGACGCCAGGATGGCGTCGATCTTGCCCGACGTCAGTGCGGGAATAAGCCCGTCCCAGGCGATCGGGGTGATTACGCAATCAAGAGCGGCCTCATCGCAAAGGGCGTCCATCAGGTCGACTTCCCATCCGGTCCAGTTGCCGGAGGCATCGGGCACGGTAAAGGGCGGGTAGGGCTCGGCGGCAACGCCGACCTTGACGGTTTCAGCGGATGCCGCGCCGGCCAGGAGTGTAGTACAGGCCAAAGCGCCGATCAGTGCGGATGTGAATTTCTTCATGTTTTCGGTTCCCTCTGTTGTGAGTTTCGCCCGGTCCGGGTGCGCTGAATGCGACCCGTTCCGGCTATTGCACGGAGCTGATGAACTTTCTCAGCCGTTCGGATTCTGGATTGTCGAAGACGGCCTGCGGCGCGCCCTGTTCTTCCACGCGGCCGTCATGCAGGAAGACGATTTCGCTGGCGACCTCGCGGGCAAAGCCCATCTCGTGGGTGACGAGCAGCATGGTCCGGCCTTCCTCGGCAAGATCGCGGATCACCGTCAGCACCTCGCCGACAAGCTCGGGATCGAGCGCGGAGGTCGGCTCGTCGAACAGCATCGCCTCCGGCTGAATGGCGAGCGCACGCGCAATCGCCGCGCGTTGCTGCTGGCCGCCCGACAGGAAGGCGGGATAGGCGTCGCGTTTTTCGTAAAGGCCGACGCGGCGCAGTATGGTTTCGGCTTCGGCGATGACTTCGTCGCGCTTGCGGCCCAGGACATGCACCGGCACCTCGATCACATTCTGCATCAAGGTCATGTGTTGCCAGAGGTTGAAATTCTGAAACACCATGGCAAGCCGGGTGCGGATGCGCTGTATCTGTTTTCGGTTAGCCGGCATCAGCCCGCTGTTTCCGTCAGGCTTCATGGCGATTTCCTCGCCATGCACGCGGATACGGCCGCGTGTCGGCCATTCCAGCATATTGATACAACGCAAGAGCGTGGATTTTCCCGAGCCTGAGCCACCGATAATGGCGATAACCTCGCCCTGTCGGGCCTTGAGCGATACGCCTTTCAGCACTTCCAAATCTCCAAAGGATTTATGGAGATCATCGACGGTGACAGCTTCTGCGAGGTCACCATCCCTCAGATTGTCTTCAGCCTTCATAAAACGTTTTGCCGTTCCCGGTGCGCCGGCGGTCCGGACACTTCTTGCGGTGCGTTCGACCCGGCATTCAAAAATCGTTGTTTCGCATTATTACTACACTTGCGAGCTTATTATGCAAGTGTATAACTAGGGAAGAATTCGCAGAACTGGAGATGAATAGAATGAGTTTCGGAGCCCAAACCATGGCGCGGCCCATTCGGCGGCTGATTATGCGCAAGCCGGGAGAAAGCCTCAGAATGGCCGATCCGGCCGCCTGGCACTACGGCGAGACGTTCGATGCAGAACGCGCAATCCGCCAATATGCCGATTTCGCCGATCTGGTCGCCGCCTCGGGCGCGGAAATCCTCTGGTACGAGGACAATGGCGACGGATTGGCCGATGCGATGTTTACCCATGATCCGTCGCTTGTCGCCGACAGCGGCGCGATCCTGCTCAACATGGGCAAGCGTCAGCGCAAGGGTGAAGTGGATGGTCACGCGGCGATCTACCGGGATGCCGGCATCCCCGTGCTCGGCCGTCTTTCCGGTTCGGGGACCGTCGAAGGCGGCGACTGTGTCTGGCTCGATGAGCGGACGCTTTGCATCGGCCGTGGCGTGCGGTCCAATGCCGAGGGAATCGACCAGGTGCGCAGGCTGCTGGCGCCGCATGGTATTTCCGTGTTGAGCTTCGATCTGCCGCTCTGGCAGGGGGAAGAAGCCTGTCTGCATCTGATGAGTGTGATTTCGCCGTTGGCAGACAAGCTTGCGCTGGTGTTCGCACCGCTTCTGCCTGCGCCATTTTATCAGCTGTTGAAGCAGAAGGGCTATACGCTCGTCGAAGCGCCGGAAGATGAATTCAGGGCGTCGAACGGCCTCAATCTCAATGTGCTGCCGACAAAGCCGTTCGATGTGATTGCGGTTGCCGGTTTCGACAAGACGAAAGCCGCGATGGAAGCCGCCGGTTGCACCGTCAGCACGTTTGAAGCCGATGCGCTTTGCATTGCATGTGAAGGCGGCCCGACGTGCCTTACGAGGCCGATCCTGCGAGACTGAGATGAGCCGCAAACCCTTTCGCCGCGCCAGTGATGCCGAACGCCGTGCAGCCCTGATCGAGGCGATGCTGGATTGCATCGCCGAGGGTGGCATCCAGAACGCGACGGTGAGGGAAGTGGCGGAGCGCGCCGGCGTTTCCGGCGGGTTGATTCGCCACTATTTTGCGACCAAGGAACAGCTCCTTCATGCCGCCTATCGGCAGACCATGGCGGCGATGACGGAAATTTCGGCCACGGCCGGAATAGCAGACGGCAAGAGCGGGCGGGAAAAGCTGAAAAACTTCGTTGCCGCCTGCCTGACGCCGCCGATGATCGACGCGCGACGGCTTTCGCTCTGGGCGGCGTTTATCGCCATGGCGCGGATCGATCCGGCCATGGGGGCGATTCACCGGGAAAACTATCTTGAATACCGGGCGTTGATCGAACGCCTGCTTGCCGACGCCTGGCGGGAGGCCGGACGGGCGGTCGACCCTGCCGAAATCCGGCGGCTGGCGATTGAAATCAACGCCGTGCTGGATGGGCTCTGGCTCGAGGGGTCGCTGGCCGGCGACATATTCGAAGACCGGGAACTGCTGAAGGCGGGGCTTCATTCGGTGGGGGCGATTACCGGCGTTTCGCTCGATGAAATTGAAGGGTGAACTGAAATGCACTATGCGAGGATTTCGGATCGTCTCGGTGGGCTCGGCTCCGACAAATGGGCCGTCCATCTGAAGGCGCGCGCGATGAAGGAAGCCGGAACGCCGATCCTGGAACTGACGATCGGCGAGCCGGATGTCGACCCGGACCCGATCCTTGCCGAAGTTGTGGCAAGTGCCCTTGCCGAAGGCCGGATCGGCTATTCCAACGGGCGCGGCGAGCCATCGCTTCTCGATGCGCTTTCGAAACGGTATACGGCGCGGACCGGGCGGCCGGTCGGGCCCGAAAATATCGTTTGTTTTCCGGGCACCCAGACAGCGCTTTTTGCGGTGATGCTGACGCTGGTGGAGGCCGGTGACGCCGTGCTTGTCGGCGATCCGCTTTATGCCACCTATGAAGGCGTGATCCGCTCCACGGGCGCAGAGATGTTACCGGTGCCGCTGAAGCCGGAAGACAGATTTCACATGCGCGCCGACATTCTGGAGCAGGCGATCACGCACAATGCCCGCGTGCTTCTGCTCAATACGCCGCATAATCCGACCGGCGCTGTGCTGACGGCTGAAGAGCTTGCGGCAATCGGCGCGGTTTGCCGCAGGCATGATCTCTGGATCATTGCTGACGAGGTCTATGAGGAACTGATTTTCGGCGGCGACTTTGCTTCACCCCTTGATAATGAAGTGCTGGCCGCGCGAACGATTTCGGTGTCCTCCATTTCCAAATCCCATGCAGCGCCCGGATTTCGCAGCGGTTGGGCGGTCGGTCCCGCCGAATTTTGCGCGCGGCTTTTGCCGGTGGCTGAAACCATGCTTTTCGGCAACCAACCCTTCATCGCCGATGCGACAGCGGCGGCAATCGAGCGACCAAGCGGCGTTTCCGCCGCCTTGCGGGCTTCGTTGAAGCGACGGGCTGCACTGCTGGTCGATGGCCTGTCATCGGTCCCCGGTGTTGCCTGTGCCATGCCCGAGGCCGGAATGTTTGCCTTTGCCGATGTCTCGGCGAGCGGGCTGCCCGGTGAGGCCTTTGCGCTCGGGTTGCTGGAGGCCGAGCATCTGGCCGTGATGCCGGGGGCGTCCTTCGGCGCCGAAGCCGATAGTTTCATCCGCATCAGTCTGACCGTGCCGGATGCCGACATCGTCGAGGCCGCACGACGCATCGGTCATTTTGCGGCATCGTTGACCTGCCGGAAAACGGTGGCCGGAGCATGAGCGGCGAAACCATGACCGTTGGCGAGGCTCTGGTTCGTCTTCTTGAAGCGCATGGTGTCGAGGTCGTCTTCGGCATTCCCGGCGTGCACACGGCCGAACTTTATCGCGGGCTTGCCGCTTCGACGATCCGCCATGTCACGCCCCGCCACGAACAGGGCGCCGGCTTCATGGCCGACGGCTATGCCCGTGTCACCGGCAAGCCGGGTGTGGCATTTGTCATCACCGGGCCGGGACTGACCAACACGATCACGGCCATGGCGCAGGCGCGCGGCGATAGTGTGCCGATGCTGGTGCTCTCGGGTGTCAATGCCCGCCCGACGCTGGGCAGGGGGCAGGGATGTCTGCATGAACTGCCGGATCAGCAGGCGATGATGAAGAGTTTTGCCAAGGATTCCGTCACGCTAACCGACGGCGCCGATCTTGCCGGGGCGCTGGCGCATTGTCTGGCACTTGCCGTTTCCGGGCGTCCGGGGCCGGTGCATCTGGAAATCCCGACCGATGTGATGGTCGAAAAGATTGCACCGCCCGCAGTCGCGGCCTTGCCTGTTGCAAGGCCCTTTGCGGAAGAGGATGTGCTGAAGGCTGCGGCAGAGTTGATCGGTGCGGCGCGGACACCTGTGGTGCTTGCGGGCGGAGGCGCGGCCGGCGCCGATGCGGCGCTTCGGGCTTTCGCCGAGCGCTGCGATACGCCTGTCATCTTAACGGCGAATGCTCGCGGCCTGATGGCGGATCATCCGTTGCAGGTGCCGGCGAGCGCAAGTCTGGCCCCTGTACGGGCGCTGATTGCCGCAAGCGATCTGGTTATCGCAGTTGGGACCGAATTCGGTCAGACCGATTACGACGTCTATGTCGATGGCGGCTTTCCGGCGCTTCAAAAACTTGTCCGCATTGATGTGGACGGTGGGCAGAAGGCAACAGGTCCTGCCGCCGACGTCTTCATTGTGGAAGATAGTGCATCGGCGCTTTCGCGGCTGGTGGCGCTGTGCGGCGAGCACAAATGCGACGGTGTTCAACGGGCCGGGCAGACGAGGGCGGCGGCCTGGGGCGCACTTTCCGCCAAGATCAAGGACGAAGTCACATTGCTGCATCGCCTGCACGACGCGGTTCCCGACGCGCGGTTTATCGGTGATTCCACGCAGCTGGTTTATGCCGCAAATCTTTATCTTGAAGCCGGCGCACCCGGGCACTGGTTTAATTCCGCCACCGGCTATGGCGCTCTCGGCTATGTGCCGCCGGGTGCCATTGGTGCAGCGATCGGCGCGCCGGATTGCTCCGTTATTGCCATTGTCGGCGATGGCGGTCTTCAGTTTTCTCTGGCAGAGCTTGGAACGGCGGTGGATGAAAATGCCGATATCGTCTTCCTGGTCTGGAACAATCGCGGCTACCGCGAAATCGAGACCTATATGGAAGAAGCCGGTATTGTGCCCGAGGGGGTAACGCCGACACCGCCCGACATGGAAAAGATCGCCGGTGCTTTCGGGACTGGCTTTTCAAGTGTTGCGAGCGCGGAAGCGCTTGTTGCTGCCGTCGCTGCCGCTGTTGAGCGTGGCGGCGTGCATCTGGTCGAATTCCGGGCCGGATAAATCAGCGAAAATTCAGATAAAAAAAATCCCGAAATGCACCGGCTGGCGCATTCCGGGAATAAATGAAGAGGCTCCTTGCAGAGCCTCTCCGAGAGCAACCTGGATTAAAAGTCGCGCTGCAGACGGAACCAACCGGACCAGTAGTCGTCGTCCGAGTAGCTGTCGGGCAGATCGGTGTAACCGACGTTCAGCTTGGCGCTCAGACCGTCAACGATGGTGTAGTCGAACAGGACGCCTGCGGACCAGAAATCTTCGTTGTCCTGGCCGGGAACGTTAGCAGAGGTCCACTGGTAAGCCGGGGTAACCGAGAACTTTTCGGTAACGTCGAGCTGGTAACCGGCAGCCAGTGCCCATTCAGCATAAACGCCCGGCAGAGTTGACGGAGTTGGCAGCGTATAATCGAAGAATTCGCCGTCTTCGAAGTTGTTGGAGTATGCGTTCCAACCGGTGGAGTAGTTAGCACCGAGGTCCAACTGGCCCGGGCCAAGCGCCAGCGAGGTCATCAGACGGAACGAAGCTTCTTCGTTGTAGGTGTCGTAACCAGCGTCCAACTTGGCGCCAACGCCGCCAGCCTGGAAGCCAACACGACCGGAAACGCCGAGTTTAACAATGTCCTTGCTGGAGGGCAGGCCGACCTGGTCGGGCTCGAGAGCGTCGAGGGCGAGGCCAGCTACGAAGCCGTCGCCGGCGAAGACGTAACGAATGGTGTTGAAGCGGGTGTTACCAGCAAGATCGTCGATTTCGCCGATGAGGCCTTCATCCCAGTAGCTCAGGAAACGACCGGCCTGGAAGCCACCGAGGCCGACATAGGCTTCGTTGATGTAGGTCGTGTTGCCTTTGCGGTTGGAGTGGGCTTCGCTACGCAGCGAGATCAGGCCCGTGACCGTGCCGAGCTCGGAATCGGTCTTGGACGAGATGTTCAGCTGAGCACGCGTGAAGACGTTCCATGTGTCTTCAACATTGCCGCCGTTCGAGCCTTCAACCTGGAAACGGATGTAACCGCCGATATCAAGGCAGGTCTCGGTGCCGGGGATGTAGAAGTAGCCGGCCCCGAAAGTGTCACAAACTTCGACATAATTGTTCTGAACCGGTTCGATGACGACGACCGGGTCGGCAGCTTGCGCGCCGGTTGTGGCTGCAAGCGCAGCAGCAGAGCCAAGAAAGAGGCTTTTGAGGTTCATGAAGTTAACTCCTCGTTGAATGTAAACGGGGCATTTAATCTTGCCCTGGGCTGGAAGCAGTTCGTTGCGTTGCATCCATCCGCATCAAACCCGCATAGGCCGTTCAGAGCAATAAACCTTTGATGGAATTCTGGATCAATCGAATGATTAACACCCCGGTGTTGCGGTTCTGCAACGATAATGCCTTGAGAAGACAAGGTATTTTCGGAGGTTTATGCTTCATTCAATGACAGAATGGGCCTCTGATTTGACTGATTCAGGAGTCGAAAAATCAATAAAATCAATCGTTTGATTAAGTGACTAAAATCGACGCGGATGCAAAAAAACACGATCGAAAAATCCAGATGGAAGTTTTCCGGGGTTTTGGTTTGCTGATCACGGAAATGAGAGTTGAGCCGAATCAAGAAAAAGGCGCGACCGTCAATTCGGTCGCGCCTTTTCTATTTTTGGTTGTATTTTTTAGAGGTGACGCAGGCGCTCAGGTCTCGGGATCGCCTCTGCGCATCATTTCAGGGATCGGCATGGAGAGAATATTGTAGCCGTTATCGACGAAATGAATCTCTCCGGTGACGCCTGAAGCGAGGTCAGAGAGCAGGTAGAGTGCGGAGCCGCCGACGTCCTCGATTGTGGTCGAGCGTCTCAGCGGTGCGTTACGTTGCTGCCAGGCATAGACGAGGCGCGCATCGCCGACGCCGGAGCCGGCCAGCGTACGTACGGGGCCCGCCGAAATGGCGTTGACGCGAATGCCGCGCGGACCATAGTCGCCGGCGAGGTAGCGCATGGACGCCTCAAGGCCTGCCTTTGCCACACCCATGACATTGTAGTTCGGCACCACCGCCGTCGACCCGCCATAGGTCAGCGTCAGCATCGATCCGCCGTCGGTCATGAGGTCTGCCGCGCGCTTGGCGATCTCGGTAAAGGAGAAGCAGGAAATCACCATGGTGCGGACGAAGTTTTCCCGCGTGGTGTCGGCATAGAGCCCCTTGAGTTCGCTCTTGTCGGAAAAGCCAACGGCATGAACCACGAAATCGAGCTTGCCCCAGCGCTCCTTGATGGCATCGAAGACCGCATCAACGCTCTCGATATTTTCCACATCGCAGGGAACGACGAAATCCGAGCCGAGTTCGGCAGCAAGCGGATGAACCCGCCGGCCGAGTGCTTCGCCCTGATAGGTAAAGGCAAGTTCCGCGCCTTCGGCACGGACGGCCTTGGCAATGCCCCAGGCAATGGAGTGGTTGTTGGCAACACCCATGATGAGGCCGCGTTTGCCCTGCATAAGTCCGGTCATATACGCATTATCCATTGTAACGCCGGAAAACCAGCGTGGCGTTCGTGCCGCCGAAGCCGAACGAGTTTGAAAGAACGGTGTCGATTTTGGCATCGTCGATGCGCTGACGCACGATCGGGACACCTTCGAATTCGGGGTCCAGCTCTTCGATATGGGCGCTTTCGCCGATAAACCCTTCCTGCATCATCAGCAGGGAGTAGATCGATTCCTGTGCGCCGGCAGCCCCCAGAGAGTGCCCGGTGAGCGACTTGGTCGACTGGATATGCGGGATCTTGTCGCCGAACACTTCCCGGATCGCGCCGATTTCCCGGCTATCGCCGACCTGTGTCGAGGTGCCATGCGTATTGATATAGTCGATCTCGCCGCCGCCGATATCCGCAAGCGCCTGGCGCATGCAGCGCACGGCGCCTTCACCGGAAGGCGCGACCATGTCGTAACCGTCCGATGTTGCACCATAACCGACGATTTCGCCATAGATCTTGGCGCCGCGGGCTTTCGCGTGTTCCAGTTCCTCGAGAATGACCACGCCGGCGCCGCCGGCAATGACGAAGCCGTCACGCGCGGCGTCATAAGCGCGCGAGGCGTGCGCGGCGTCCTCGTTGAAGTCGCTGGTCATGGCGCCCATGGCGTCAAACAGGTTGGACATGGTCCAGTCGAGATCTTCATGGCCGCCGGCAAACATCACGTCCTGCTTGCCCCACTGGATCATCTCGGCAGCGTTGCCGATGCAGTGTGCGGATGTCGAGCAGGCGGAGGATATCGAATAGTTGACGCCGTGGATCTTGAACCATGTGGCAAGTGTGGCCGACGCCGTCGAAGACATTGCCTTCGGCACGGCGAACGGGCCGATACGCTTGGGCGAACCGTTCTTTTCCGTGGTCAGCGCCGCCTCGACGATCGTACGTGTCGACGGACCGCCGGAGCCCATGATGATGCCGGTGCGCTCATTGGTTATATCGCCGTCTTCGAGGCCGGAATCAGCAATCGCCTGTTTCATGGCGACGTGGTTCCACGCACCGCCCTGCGACAGAAAACGCATGGCGCGACGATCAACCTGATCGGTGGGGTCGAGCGTCGGCCGTCCCCAGACCTGGCACTTGAAGCCGTGCTCGGCGAAATCCGGCGAGAAAGAGATGCCTGATTTTGCCTCGCGCAGCGAAGCGGTGACTTCGGCGGCATCGTTTCCGATCGAGGAAACGATTCCCAATCCCGTAACGACAACACGTCTCATATTCGATCCTTCTCTTTCTCCTCCGCATTCACCGGGCGACCGGCGTAACCGCGCATTGCGGCTTACTGTTCCTGGAACAGGCCGACCCTGAGATCGGAGGCCTTGTAGATTACTTCGCCATCGGCCTTCACCCAGCCATCGGCAATGCCGAGGACCAGACGGCCGCGCATGACGCGCTTGAAGTCGACACCATATTCGACAAGCTTGTTTTTCGGCGTGACCATGCCTGAAAACTTCACCTCGCCGGTGGAAATCGCGCGGCCCTTGCCGGGCTCGCCAAGCCAGCCGAGATAAAATCCGGTGAGCTGCCACAGCGCATCAAGACCCAGGCATCCCGGCATCACGGGATCGCCCTTGAAGTGGCAATCGAAAAACCAAAGGTCGGGTGTGATGTCAAATTCGGCGCGGGCATGGCCCTTGCCGTTGGCGCCGCCGTCCTCCGAAATTTCGGTGATGCGGTTGAACATCAGCATCGGCGGCATCGGAAGCTGCGCATTGCCGGGGCCGAAAAGTTCACCTTCGGCGCACTTGATGATGTCCTCGTAATCGAAATGCGATTGTCTTGTGCTCATTAAAACTCTGCTTCCCTTCGTTCCTCGAGGGGTTTTCGGTACCGGGCTCAAGATAGGGGCGTATCCCTGTTGCAGCAATGCGCCGATATGTCGTTGGCCGGAAATCCCGCAACTCAATTGTTATTCTCTTCACCGTGGCCATACAGGAAGCCGACTTCCGCGACCAGAGTGAAACGTGTTTTAGCCGGGTATTTGCAGTTTAATTTCAAACGCTGCAAGCCCTTGCCCTATTGAAAGCGATTCTCAATACCGTTATACGGAGCTATATTTGCATTTTGTTAGATGAAGCCCTGAAAGTGGATATGACACCGAGAAATCGTGTATCAGAAGAAAAGCTTCGTGCAAGCGGTCTTCGGCCGACGCGTCAGCGCGTGGCTTTGGCCGATCTGCTTTTCGCCAAGGGTGATCGTCATGTGACCGTCGAGGAACTGCATGGCGAGGCCCAGGAAGCCGGCGTGCCGGTTTCCCTTGCCACTGTCTACAATACGCTGCATCAGTTCACCCATGCCGGCATGATCCGGGTTCTGGCCGTCGAGGGCGCAAAAACCTATTTCGACACCAACACCTCCGATCATCACCATTTCTTTATTGAAGGTGACAATCATGTCGTCGACATGCCGGCGGATGGTATTTCCCTGAACGGTCTGCCAACGCCGCCGGACGGGATGGAAATCGCCCATATCGACGTGGTCGTTCGGCTGCGCCCGAAGAAATCCTGAAATTTGAAGACCGTCAGGCAATTTGCCTGAGCTATCCGTTCTGGCGGGGCGAAAGCTGTGCCGTGTGACCGCGCATCCGCGCCGTGATAAGGCCGGCCCATTCGCGCAATGCGGTGGAAAGCATGGCGGCATTGGTCATCGGCCGGTCGAAACTTGCGGAAAAGCGGGGCTTGCCATCCGTCCGGTAGTCGGCAGGCCAGGGCGTGATGCTCATGCCCGTTCTCTCGAACAGCGCAACGGAACGCGGCATGTGGTAGGCCGATGTCACCAGCAGGCACGGCCCTTCCATTGCCTGCCTTGCCATCAGGGCTGCCGTATTGGCGGCATTTTCCGCGGTGTTGCGGGCATCGGGTTCATAGAGCAGGCGGGCTGAGGCAATGCCGTGATCGGCAAACAGCCGGGCTGCCGGTTCTGCTTCGCCATTTCTGGCGCCGGTCAGCGCATTATCGCCGCCGGTGACCAGAATTTTCATATCCGGATAAAGTCGGGCAAGGCGGAGTGCTTCGATGTAACGATCGGCCGCGCGGGTGAATACATACGTGCCGCGGCGGGCCGAGGCCCCGGTATTGATGCCGCCGCCGAGCACGATGGCGCAGGCGGGCGGTCCGGAAAGATCCGGCCGGGTGAAACGGGTCTCAAGATCGGCCAGCAAAACCGTGCCGAGATTGGTGAAACAGGTTACGCCAAGCGTCAGCGCGGCGAGGCCGGAAAACACCGCCGCCGCGCCGCTTTGTGCGATGAGCAGGCAGAAAAGTGCGGCCACGACCGACAGCAAGGCAAAGGCCAGCGGCTGGAATATCAGCCAGAACAGCTTTGACAGAACGAACACTATGCTGCCTCCCGCCGCCAGCCAAAAGGCCGGGCTGTCGCGTCTTCAGCCCTTGTGGAAAACGTAATCTGTTTCCTGGCGCAAGGTCTTGCCGGGCCGCAGGATCGCATTGGGAAAGCCCTGCTGATTGACCGCATCCGGCCAGACCTGTGTTTCCAGGCAGAAGCCGGCAAACGGACCATAGGGAAAGCCGTTCAGCCCCTCCGGCGTTTCGTCGAGTTTCGAGGCGGTGTAAAGCTGAACCCCCGGCTCCGTGGTCAGCACATCCATGGTGACATGCGAGGAGGGGGCATAGGCGCTGATGACGGGACGTTTTTCCGTGCGCTCGGGCGACAGACAGAAATTGTGATCGAACAGAACCTGCCGGCCATTTTCGTCCTCGCGCTTGAGCGGGTGTGGCTTGCGGAAGTCGAAGGGCGTGCCGGTAACGGACCTGATTTCGCCGGTCGGAATCTGCCGTTCGTCCGTCGGCAGATAATGATCGGCCATGATCATCATCGTGTGTTCGAGCGTATCCGTGCCGTTGCCGAGGTTGAAATAGGTGTGATTGCAGATATTGGCGACTGTCGGCTTGTCAGTCGTGGTTTCGTAGACGATCGAGAAAACGCCGCGCGGCTTGAGATGAAAATGGGCACGGATGGTGGTGTTTCCCGGAAAGCCGCCGCGACCGTCCTTGTCGACGATCTTCAGCGTCACCCGGTTTTCGGCAATCTCTTCGAATTCCCACATGCTGACGCCGATGCCGTCTCTGCCGCCATGCAGGTTGGTGATGCCGTTTTCGTTGCAGTCGACCTGATATTCCGTCCCGTCGATGGTAAAGCGCCCGTTTGCGATGCGGTTGGAGGAGCGCCCCGGCGTAGCCCCGAAATAGGGAGAGAAGGCCGGGTAGTGATCGAAATTCTCAAACCCCAGAACCAGGGAATGGTCATGGCCTTCAAGACGCAGGTCCTGAACCACCGCGCCCCAGTTGATGATCTTCGCGGTCAGCCCGCCAGCTGAAATCGTGACACGGCTGACAGTCTTGCCGTCGCTGGTCTGGCCGAAGGTTTCCGGTTGTGGCGCGCTCATTGTTTTTATCCTCCACATTTAAAATGTTGCATTGCAGCGCGGATATTGCGCCGGAATGTCCGGACCTTCAAGCGCCCGCGCGCTCTTTGCCGATTTCTTCCAGAGAGTAGGGCGTGGTCTGGTAGACCTCGTTGATCCAGTTGCCGAACAGGAGATGGGCATGCGAGCGCCAGCGATTGAGCGGCGCCCGGTTCGGGTCGTCTGCCGGGAAATAGTTGAACGGCAGCTCGATCGGCACGTTGGTGTCGACATCGCGCCTGTATTCGTCACCGAGCGAACCTGAATCATATTCGATGTGATTGAACATATAGAGCCGGTTGGCAAAGCTCTCATAAGCCAGACACGGCCCGACTTCATCGGAATGCATCAGGATTTCGATGCCCGGCACGTTTTCCAGATCGGCGCGGCGCACCTCCGTCCAGCGTGAAACGGGAAGCTGGAAATCGTCGGAAAAGCCGTTGAGATAGATCGATGCGGGCTTCAGGTTGCGATGGCGGAATATGCCGAAGGCCTTCTTGTCGAGAAGACGCTTCGGTACGCCGTGAAAATGCCAGGCAGCGGCCATTGCGCCCCAGCAGATATTCATCGTCGAATGGCAATTGGTGGTGGTCCAGTCGAGAATTTCCTTCATTTCGTCCCAATAGGTGACGTCCTCGAAGGGCAACGTCTCAACCGGCGCGCCGGTGATGATGAAACCGTCGAACTTGCGCTCTGCCACCTCGTCCCACGTTTGGTAAAAGGACAGGAGATGCTCGATTGGCGTATTCTTGGCCTTGTGCCCGCCGACGCGCACCAGCGAAAGCTCGATCTGCAGCGGGGAGGCGCCCAGAAGCCGCGCGAATTGCAGCTCGGTCTTGATCTTGTTCGGCATGAGATTGAGCAGCCCGAAATGCAGCGGTCGGATATCCTGCCGTTCCGCAACCGTTTCCGTCTTGACCCGCACGCCTTCTGAAATCAGCGTTTCGAAGGCAGGCAGCGTATCTGGAATCTTGATAGGCATGTTCATTCCAATCCCGAACAAAAACCGGCCGCTTTCAACACGCTACCGGTCCGGATGGGGCAGGAATTTTCCGCTCGCATCGGCCCTTTAGCGAGTTGTTTTACGTGGCTGCAAGCCGGCCGGCCAAATCACCACAGGGAAAAGCTAGATAACGCCGCATTTGCCGGACGTCAATCTTGGCGCGAAAGACAATCCGTTGCCGGGCTGTCGCTTCAGGTGAAAAATGCTGTCAAGGCGGGCCACGAAAGCGGCATTTCCATGCCAAGTCCAATGTTTCCGGCCGCTTCTTTCCAATCAAGGAAAAACAGCCGGAAGCGGATAGGCCCGCCGCCGTCAGAGGCGTGTTCCTCTGTGTGAAACCAGTTCTCAGGCGCATCCTCCGGCATGGGAACAGTGAATATATGGCGCCGGTGGCACAGCAGCGTGCCGTTTTTTCTGAAGCTGTAGTCAATGCTGCCAAGCGCCGACCAGCCTTCATTCAGATGTAGTCCGGTCTCCTCGTGAAATTCCCGTTTTGCCGCCTCAATCGGGATTTCTGCATGCTCCAGCGTCCCGCCGGGAACCTGAAGCGGAACCTCCGGAAAGTCCGGCTCATCGAAGACGAGCACCCTGCTGCTCCGTCGTGCGTAGATGAGCACTTTTTCTGCATCCGGTATCATCACGCTTCCCTGTTTTCAGGACGTTGTCCGTTTCAGCGTGGCCGTTGCAAGCCCCATCGCAATCAGCGCACTACCGCCCAACCGGGGCAGGAACGCGGTGACCGTGGACGAACTTAGCTTTGTCCGCAACCGGTCTGCCATCAGGGCATAGGCCAGTGCATTGACAGCGGCCAGCCCGACAAATGTGACAACAAGCGTTGAAAACTGAGGGACAAGCGGCGCTTGCGGCACAATGAACTGCGGTACGAAAGCGATGAAGAAGGCAATCGATTTCGGATTCAGCGCCGTCACGGTCATGGAATGAAAGAAAATCTTGCGCGCGGCAAGCGGGGCCGGCGTGGTGGATGCGATGTTTTCGCTGGACCCGGCGCTTTTGAAAAGCCTGATGCCGAGATAGACGAGATAGGCCGCGCCGATCCATTTCAGCACGATAAACAGTTTTGCCGACGTCAGAACCAGCGCGCCGAGGCCGGCAAGCGAAGCCGTCATGGCAATGAAATCGCCGAGCGCGACGCCGGCAACGGTTGCAAGTGCGACCCGCCGCCCCTGACTGAGCGCATAACTCAGCACCAGAAGAACAGTGGGGCCGGGAATGAGAAGGAGCGCTGTCGATGCCGTCACGAAGGCGAGCCAGAGATGAAAGTCCATGTCCTTTTCCTTTGAAATCCGTTGAATGCGCTCAGCAAAGACAGGTCCTTGCGCCTCTGACAAGCGGCACAGTCCTGGAAAATAAACAAAGGTCTTGACCTTCCAGCCACTGGAAGCCCCATTTTCGCGTCATCAACAGCAAGGAGCAAGATGATGGCTGAGAAAATCACGCTGAAAATCGAGGGCATGGGCTGCAGCAAATGCGTCGACAAGGTTGAAAAGGCGCTGGGTGATATCGACGGTATCTCCGAAATCGAAGTGAGCCTCGACAACAATGCCGCCTCGTTCGCCCTTGCTGCGCCTGCGACCCGCGAAAGCGCCGTCGAGGCGATTGAAGATGTCGGTTACGACGTTGCCAGCTAACAAAAGCGGCAGTCTTTTTCCCAGGAGTCATCCTCGGGCTTGACCCGAGGATCCAGTCACGATTGCGGCAGGAAAACGGTTGGGTCTCATGGTTCAAGGCATTGAACCGGCAACCGGTGTCGCATGCGGAGAGGCCCATGGATTCTCGTGTCAGGCACGAGAATGACACAAGTGGCGAGTGGGGCGGGCAACAGAAAGACCGGAATAAGAGCCGGTTCGCTAAACCGGGTACTCTCGGGTCAAACCCGAGTGTGATGCACGTGGAAGGGGCGGCTGCCCGGCCGAGGCGTTTGCCAGCGCCGGCTGAATGGAAACCGGCGGGTTGAAGAAAAGGAACGCGCAATGGAACAGACGGTTACAAAAAAGCCTGCAACGGCGGGGAAGGTGCAGCATCTTGTGCTGCCGGTTTCCGGCATGACCTGCGCTTCCTGCGTCTCGAGCGTTGAGCGGGTTGTCCGCAAGCTCGACGGCGTCGACACCGTCTCTGTCAATCTGGCGACGGAAACCGCCGATGTGGCGCTGGCCGATCGCAAGGCGAAGGCCAATGTCGTTGCCGCGATTGAAAAGGCGGGCTATGGCGTTCCGCTTGAAACCATCAAGATCGGCGTTGGCGGCATGACCTGTGCCTCCTGCGTTGCCAGCGTCGAGCGGGCGCTTTCGCGCGTGCCGGGCGTTCTGGAGGCAAAGGTCAACCTGGCCACCGAACAGGCGACCGTCGCGGTGGACAAGGCAACGACGCTTTCGACGGTGGAAGCGGCGATAGAAAAGGCAGGCTACGAACCGCGCCGCCTGGGCGCGGAAACAGGTGCGTTGTCCACGCAGGAAGACGCGCGCGAGAAGGAGCGGGCGGCGCTGAAGCGCGACCTGCTGACGGCTTTCGTCTTCACCCTGCCGCTTTTCATTCTGGAAATGGGGTCGCACTTCATTCCGGCCTTCGGGACAGCACTCACCTCGGCTGTCGGCGTCTATCCCCTGCATGTGTTCTATTTCGTGCTGGCAACGATCGTTCAGTTCGGCCCCGGCCGGCGGTTCTACCGGCACGGCATCGCGTCCTTCCGCCGGTTGTCGCCGGATATGAATGCGCTGGTGATGCTGGGCTCAACGGCGGCATGGGGCTATTCGACCTTCGCGACCTTCCTGCCGCAGATTTTCCCGGAAGGGGCCGCACAGGTCTATTTTGAAAGCTCCGCCGTTATCATCACCCTCATCCTGCTGGGCCGGTTTCTGGAAGCCAAGGCCAAGGGGCGTACATCGGCTGCCATCACCCATCTCCTCGGTCTGCAGCCGAAAACCGCTCGTGTCGAACGTGACGGCGAACAGGTCGATGTGCCGATTGAAGAGCTGAAGCTCGGCGATGTCGTTGTCGTCCGTCCGGGCGAAAAAGTCGCCGTCGATGGCGTTGTTGTTTCCGGCACGTCCTATGTCGACGAATCGATGATTTCCGGCGAGCCGGTTCCCGTCGCCAAGACTACCGATGATGTGGTAACAGGCGGCACGATCAACAAGACCGGCACATTCACGTTCAAGGCCAGCGCCATCGGCGCCGATACGGTTCTGGCGCGCATCGTCAAGATGGTCGAGAATGCGCAAGGGGCCAAACTGCCGGTGCAGGCGCTGGTGGACAAGGTCACGGCATGGTTCGTGCCCGCGGTTCTGCTGGCCGCTGCCATCACCTTTGTCATCTGGATGGTGTTCGGCCCGTCGCCGGCGCTCTCCTTCGCGCTGGTCAATGCGGTTGCGGTGATGATTATCGCCTGCCCCTGCGCCATGGGTCTCGCCACGCCGACCTCAATCATGGTCGGAACCGGCAGGGCGGCTGAAATCGGGGTGCTGTTCAGAAACGGCGAGGCGCTGCAGACGCTGAAGGACACGAAGATCGTCGCCTTCGACAAGACCGGCACGCTGACGGAAGGACGCCCCGTCGTCATCGATGTTGTCACCGCCGATGGCTTTGACAGGAACACGGTCCTTGGCCTTGCCGCCGCCGTCGAACAGGGCTCCGAACATCCGCTGGCCGAAGCTGTTTTGACAACGGTGAAGGACAAGGGACTGGACATTGCAAAAACGGCCGACTTTTCCGCCGTGCCCGGTTTTGGCGTATCGGCAACGGTCAATGGCAGCAAGGTGAACGTTGGCGCACGCCGCTTCATGGTGCGGGAAGGCGTGGACACGCAGGTGCTGGACGGCGATGCCGAGAGGCTTGCCGAAAACGCCCGGTCCCTGCTTTTCGTCGCGGTCGACGGCAAGGCTGCCGGTGTCATCGGCGTTGCCGATCCGGTCAAACCCTCGGCGAAGGCCGCGATCGCTGCGCTTCATGCCGCCGGGCTGAAAACGGCGATGATCTCCGGCGACAACCGGAAGACCGCAGAAAGCATTGCCCGTGAGGTGGGTATCGATACCGTGGTTGCCGATGTGCTGCCGGATGGAAAGGTCGAAGCGCTTGAAAAGTTGAAGGCCGGGCACGGCGCCATCGCCTTTGCCGGCGACGGCATCAATGACGCCCCGGCACTGGCCGCTGCCGATACCGGCATCGCCATCGGTACGGGCACCGACATTGCCATTGAAACCGCCGATGTCGTGTTGATGTCGGGTGAACTCTCCGGCGTCGTCAGCGCGATTTCGCTGTCGCGTGCGGTGATGCGCAATATCGCGCAGAACCTGTTCTGGGCCTTTGCCTATAATGCCGTGCTCATTCCGGTGGCGGCGGGCATTCTCTTTCCCGTCAACGGCACGCTGCTGTCGCCGATGCTGGCGGCGGGCGCCATGGGGCTTTCCAGCGTCTTCGTGCTGTCCAACGCGCTGCGCCTGAAGCGCTTCAACCCCGCGCACTGACGCCTTTGAGACCGTCTCCGGCAAGAATCTGCCGAAGGCGGTTTCAATATTGCCGCCGTCATCGTATCCTTTGTCGTGCCCCTTCGCCGGTGCCGGAAAGCCGCCCCGAAGGCGGGGGTGTTGTGGCGCTTTTGCACATCCGGCCATGCGCTTCCGCAAAAGCTTCGCTTCTTTGATCACGATCAATACAAAACGATTTAAACCGACCTAAACACACATCGTGGCGAGAACGGACGGCCCTTATCCGGACAGATTTCCCAAGCTTCTTGTGGCCAGTGGCCGGTAAAAACAAAAGAAGCATTTCAAGGATAAGGCGCGCCGGCAGGCCGAGCCCAAGATCGGCCGCCATTATTCGCCAGTTTTTAAGCAATTGCCGGGCCATTTTCCGGTTCGGCTAAAGCGCAGGAGTAGTCCCATGCCGGCCATCAGCACGACCGAACTTGACCAGCTTGTTGCCCGGACGAAGGCAGCGCAGCAGAAGTTTGCGACCTATACCCAGGAACAGGTCGACTTCATTTTCCGTTCCGCCGCACTTGCCGCGGCCGATGCCCGTATCCCCCTTGCCCGTATGGCGCATGAGGAAACCGGAATGGGCGTCATGGAAGACAAGGTTGTCAAAAACCACTTCGCCTCGGAATACATCTACAACAAATACAAGGACGACAAGACCTGCGGCATCCTCTCGGAGGAGCCGGAATACGGCATCTTCACCGTTGCCGAGCCTGTCGGCCTGATTTGCGCCATCGTCCCCACCACCAACCCGACCTCGACGGCCATCTTCAAGGCGCTGATCAGCCTGAAGACCCGCAACGGGGTTATCTTCTCGCCGCATCCACGCGCCAAGCGTTCGACCTGCGAGGCTGCCCGCGTTGTGCTGGAAGCCGCCGTCAAGGCCGGTGCGCCGAAGGACATCGTCAGCTGGATCGATGAACCCTCGGTCGAGCTTTCGAACGCGCTGATGCACCATCCGGACATCAACCTGATCCTCGCCACCGGCGGCCCCGGCATGGTCAAGGCGGCCTATTCGTCGGGCAAGCCCGCCATCGGCGTTGGCGCCGGCAACACGCCTGCCGTGATCGACGAATATGCCGATATCAAGCGTGCCGTTGCCTCGATCCTGATGTCGAAGACATTCGATAATGGCGTCATCTGCGCATCGGAACAGTCGGTGATTGCCGTCGACAAGGTCTATAATGCGGTGCGCGAGCGCTTCATCAGCCATGGCGGCTATGTGCTGTCGGGCAATGAGGCCGGTGCCGTCCGCAGCGTCATCATGAAGGAAAACGGCGGGCTGAATGCAAGCATCGTCGGCCAGTCGGCCGAAAAGATCGCGACCATGGCCGGTATCGAGGTGCCGCCGCGCACCAAGGTGCTGATTGCCGAAGTCGAAAGCACCGGCGAGGAAGAAATCTTCGCCCATGAAAAGCTGTCACCGACGCTGGCCATGTACAAGGCGAAGAACTTCGATCACGCCAGCCGCATCGCATCGGAACTGGTGGCGCTTGGCGGTATCGGTCACACCTCGGTTCTCTACACCGATCAGGACCTGCAGCCCGAGCGCGTCACCACCTTTGGCGAACGGATGAAGACCGCCCGCGTTCTCGTCAATACGCCTGCCTCGCAGGGCGGGATCGGCGACCTCTACAACTTCCGCCTGGCGCCATCGCTGACGCTTGGCTGCGGTTCGTGGGGCGGTAACTCGATCTCGGAAAATGTCGGTCCGCAGCACCTCATCAACAAGAAAACGGTCGCCAAGAGGGCAGAAAACATGCTGTGGCACAAGCTTCCCCCGTCGATCTATTTCCGTCGCGGTTCGCTTCCCTTCGCGCTTGAAGAACTGAAGGGCCACAAGCGTTGCCTGATCGTCACCGACCGCTTCCTGTTCGAAAACGGCTATGTCAACGATACGGTCCGGGTTTTGAAGAACCTCGGCATGGAGGTCGAGACCTTCTTCGACGTTCAGGCCGACCCGACGCTCGCCGTTGTCCGCAAGGGCTGGGAACTGGCCCGTTCGTTCGAGCCGGACATCATCCTGGCACAGGGTGGCGGCTCGCCGATGGACGCGGCCAAGATCATGTGGGTGATGTATGAGCATCCGGAAGTCGAGTTTGCCGATCTGGCGCTGCGCTTCATGGATATCCGCAAGCGCATCTACCACTTCCCGAAGCTCGGCGTGAAGGCCAAGTTCGTGGCCGTGCCCACCACTTCGGGCACCGGTTCGGAAGTCACCCCGTTTGCCGTCGTCACCGACGAGAAGACTGGTGTGAAGTATCCGATCGCCGACTACGAACTGACGCCGACCATGGCCATCGTCGATGCCGATCTGGTCATGAACATGCCGAAGTCGCTGACGGCCCATGGCGGTATCGATGCCGTGACGCATGCTCTGGAAGCTTATGTCTCGATCATGGCGAACGAGTATTCGGACGGTCAGGCGCTGCAGGCCCTGAAGTTGCTGAAGGAATATCTGCCCTCGGCCTATAAGAACGGCGCTGCCGATCCGAAGGCCCGCGAGCAGGTTCACAATGCGGCAACGATTGCCGGCATGGCCTTTGCCAACGCCTTCCTCGGTGTCTGCCACTCGATGGCGCACAAGATCGGCGCGCAGTTCCACCTGCCGCACGGCCTGTCGAATGCCCTGCTGCTGGCCAATGTGGTCCGCTACAACGCGGTCGACAACCCGACCAAGCAGGCAACCTTCAGCCAGTATGACCGGCCGAAGGCACTGTGCCGCTACGCCGAAATCGCCCGCCATCTCGACCTTGGCGGCAAGAGCGACGAACAGTCGGTTGAAAACCTGGTCAAGTGGATCGAAAGCCTCAACAAGGCCTGCGATATCCCAGAATCGATCCAGGCGGCCGGCGTCGGCGAGGCCGACTTCCTCGATCATCTCGACGAAGTTGCCGAAAAGGCCTTCGACGACCAGTGCACCGGCGCCAATCCGCGCTATCCGCTGATCTCGGAAATCCGTCAGGTCCTGCTCGACACCTTCTATGGCCGCGCCTACGAAGAAGGCGTCGTCAACGAGCCGGAAGCAACCGACGAAAAAGGTTCGGTCGTGCCGCTCAGCGCCCGCAAGTAATTGCGCGCACTGCAAGGCATGAGTGAAAACGCCGCCTCGTAAGGGCGGCGTTTTTACGTTTGGTGCGTGGTTGCCGTATCAGGCTTTTTCGGGGCGCAGATAAGATGTCGGGTTGCCGTAAACCGGAGCAATGCGGGTAATGGCATGGTCAAGGCTTTCGCGGGTCACCCGCATGGCCGCGCCATTGGCGTGCACCAGCGTCTTGCCGTCTTCCATCATGCCGACATGGCCCTTCCAGAAGACGAGATCACCGCGTTTCAGAGCGCGGCGTGACACCGGCTCTCCATCCATCAGTTCCTGCATGTCGGAATCGCGCGGTACCGCCCGCCCGGCCATCATCATTGCAATCTGTACCAGAGCCGAGCAATCAAGGCCGAAGCCCGAACGCCCGCCCCACAGATAGGGCGTTTCCAGAAACCGCAGCGCCGTCTTGACCGGGTCGCGTTCAAATGGCCGGTCAAGTGGAAAGCAATGATCGGCAAACACGGCCGTGCCATCCGAGCAGAGATAGAACCGGCTGCCGCGCATCTCCACCTCATCGACAAAGGTCAGTCGGCAGCCCATGGAAAGGGCGCAGACCGGTCCCGCCCTGACGTCGGGTTCCGGGTAGAGAAAGGTTCGCGGAACCGCGATGAAATGCGAAGCCTGGCGCTCTCCTTCGGCCAGCATTGCCTCCGGCATGTAGCCGACATAACCGTCGAAATGCGACTGGACCCAGGCCCAGCCGGACTTGCGCTCGAAAATATCGACGCCTTCGCCGAAGAGCAGCTGGCTGTCGATCACCGCGGCCTCAGACGGTTGCGGACGGAGCGGGGCGACGGGAACGATGATCTGCGCGGGTTCCGGCACGGCGAAATGATCTGCATGCACCATGCCGGAAAGTCTTGCATCGGCCAGATTCGGTCGAAAGGCATGAAGCCTTCTGTCGAGTTCCATAACCATCAGACAGTCCTGATTGTTTCGAAGATCGCCCGGATCGCCTGGGCCTCGCCGCCGGCCGGGCCGAAATCGCGATCGGCGGGGGCGTGGCCGTAAATATCGAAATGCGCCCATGTTCCGGCGCGGTCGACGAAGCGCTTCAGGAAAAGCGCAGCCGTGATCGACCCTGCCATGCCGCCGGCCGGCGCATTGGTGAGGTCGGCCAGACCGGTCTTCAGCTTTGCGTCATAGCCGGGATAAAGCGGCATGCGCCAGACCGGGTCGGAGAGCCGTTCGCCTGCCTGATGAAGCGCTTCGGATAATGCGTCGCTGTCGGTGTAGAACGGCATCACCTCAGGGCCGAGCGCCACGCGGGCAGCACCTGTCAGCGTTGCCATGTCGATCAGCAGGTCGGGCTGTTCCTCGTCGGCATAGGCCAGCGCATCGGCGAGGATAAGCCGTCCCTCGGCGTCGGTATTGTCGATCTGCACCGTCAGCCCCTTGCGGGAACGATAGATGTCGCCCGGCCGGAAGGCATTGCCGGCGATGGCGTTTTCGACGCTCGGCACGATCACGCGCAGGTCGACATCGAGGCCCGCATCCATGATCATCAGCGCCAGCGCCATGACATTGGCGGCCCCGCCCATATCCTTCTTCATCAGCCCCATGCCGGCCGCCGACTTGATGTCGAGGCCGCCGGTGTCGAAGCATACGCCCTTGCCGACGAGCGTGATGCTCTTTGCACCCTTGCGGCCCCAGCGCATCTCCATCAGTCGCGGCGCCTTTTCCCCGGCGCGGCCAACCGCATGGATCAGCGGAAAGCCGCTTGTCAGCAGATCGTCGCCGCGAACGGCGCTGAAATCGGCGTCATAGTGATGGGCAAGGGCCCCGAAAGCCTGCTCCAGATGATCGGGCTGCATGTCGTTTGCCGGCGTGTTGATCAGGTCGCGGGCAAGCCGGATCGCGGCGACATTGCGTTTGATCGCATCAGCATCGCAATCTTCGGGGATGGCAAGGCGGACCGGCGCGGCTGCCGACGGTTTGAGATAGCGCTCGAAGCGGTAGCTGCCGGCCGCAAAACCGATCAGAGCCTGCG
Source organism: Martelella mediterranea (assembly GCA_003001975.1). GTDB lineage: Bacteria > Pseudomonadota > Alphaproteobacteria > Rhizobiales > Rhizobiaceae > Martelella > Martelella mangrovi. Next base: position 224,418 of record PVUG01000002.1, on the reverse strand, counting down.
TCCTGTCACCGGGATAGCGGGCAAGATGCCAGTCACCGGCCGGCAGAAGCCTTGAAAGCCTGCCGGTAACGAAGGGGTTTTCTGCCCGTGACCCGAGGCCAAGCAGGGCGCCTGCAAGCGTGCCGTCTGCACCGGGAAGAAGCAGGACCTCGCCTTCGCGCGCGGAAAATTTCGCCGAACGGACAAAATTACCAACATTTTCGGGAAGAATGTCCGGGTTTTCGAGGTCGGACGGCGTTACCGCATAAAGCGGATTTGACGCCTCGCCGGGCTCGCAGAAAGGGAAGGGGTGCTCGATGAATTGGAAACTGGGCATGAAAGGTCACTCGTAACTGTGTGTCCGCCTACTTTCGCGGTAAAAAACTTTCTGTAAAGTGTCGGAAAGCCTCGAAAATGATTCCATACGCCGATCGAGGCATTGAGAACAGACGGAGATTGCCGGAAATGATCGATCGCAGCGGACTTTCGGGAAAAACGGCGCTGGCCGTCGTGCTTGCAGCAGTTGCGCTTTCCGGATGCGCCAGCGTGCGCAAGCCGATGACCGCTGGCCAGTATCAGTATATGTCGGCCGAAGAAATCGCGACCCTTTCGCCGTCCCAACGGCAGATGATGAATTACCGGCTCGAAACGGCATTTCTGTCGCGGCCCGGCAATGTCAAATCGGGCATCGCGTGGTCGGAATATCTGAAAGCGGAAGGCCGTTATTCGGAAGCGAATCAGGTGATGCGTGAGGTTGCCGCGCGCAATCCCGATTCCGGCGACGCACTGCTGCATTATGCCGAAACGCAGGCGGCACTCGGCCATTATCCCGACGCGCTGCGCACGATCCGCGATGCCGAACGCGTTGCGCCACGCGACTGGCGGACCTTTTCCCAGGAAGGTCTGATCCTTGACCAGATGGGCCAGCCGATGGAAGCGCGCATGCGATACCGGCAGGCTCTGTCGCTGTCGCCGAAGAACCCGGAGGTTCTGTCGAACATGGCGGTTTCCTACGTCTTGACCCACGATCTGGCGACGGCGGAAAATTACCTGCGCGAAGCCAACGACAGGCGTGGCGCAAGTTCCGAAGTGCAGATCAACCTTGCGCTGGTGCTGGCGCTTCAGGGCAAGCAGCAGGAAGCGCAAAGGGTGGCCACAGCGGGCGTTTCCGCCGAACAGGCGCAGATCAATCTGGCGGCCCTTCAGGCCGCGACTGCGCCGGGTGGTGCCTGGGAGCAGTTTGCCGTCGGCGCGGGCGGCTAATCACCGCCAAGGCGCTCTCAGGCGTTGTTCCGCGCGGATCAGACCAGCGCGGGCATCAGAACGCGCACGAGTGCGAACAGGCCTGTGAAACAGACAGCGAAGAACACCAGGCTTCCGGCAAGTGTAAGCCAGAATGCCCAGTTCACGCCCTTTTTGTAGCCATGTCTGGACAGGTAAATTTTTCGCGCGGCATCGGCCCCGCGATCGGCTTGTGCCTGTTTCGAGGTAGCGCTAACATTTTCCTGCGGATCAGTGGCATCAACACCGGCCATCGTTGAAGACCGGTGGTGTAAGGTCTTGCTTCTCACCGCCTCGTTCCTCTGGATTTTTCGTTTCTGCCGAGTGGCAGCGCACGCTTTCCAATACAAGTATAAGGCGATTATTTCACAAAACCAGCGTTAAATGCAACAGTGGCGGGTAAATGCAACCGAAATCCGCTGGAAAAGGGACATGGATTTCGATTTATTTAATCATTTGAGTATGTTAGCGAAGCCGTACCAAACCGCACCAAGCGTCAATATTCTTCGCCGTCGGGCTTCGATTCGTCCTCGGCCACGGGAATGGCATAAGACCCCGTCAGCCATCGGGAAAGATCGAGCTGACGACAACGGTCACTGCAGAACGGGTAGTTCTCCCGCGTCGAGGGCCGGCCGCATTCCGGGCACTCGCGCGGTTTTCTCAAAGGCTCGACGCGGGGTTTGCTTTCATTGCCCATGTTCGCTCCATTGTGCTGCTATATCGTAGCCACGGCCCGACAGCAGGGACTGCGTTTCATAGAGCGGCAGGCCGACGACGGCGGAATAGGACCCGACAAGCCGCTCGATAAACGCTGCTGCACGCCCCTGGATGGCGTAGGCGCCGGCCTTGCCGTGCCATTCGCCTGCTGCGAGATAGGCTTCGATATCTGTTTTTGAAAGATGCTTGAAGGTTACGCGGGTTTCAACCACACGGAGGCTGTCCGTGCTCTCGCCGGCCGTTCTGACACAAAGACCGGTGAAAACCCGGTGATTGCGTCCCGAAAGCAGCGAGAGGCATTCGATGGCCTCGCTCTCGGTCTCCGCCTTTGGCAGGATGCGCCGTCCGACGGCAACCACGGTGTCGGCTGCAAGGATAAGGGAACCGCGCCAGGCATTGTCCGCATTAAGCGTTTCGGCAACCGCTCCGGCCTTGCCACGGGCCAGACGTCCGGCCAGAAGCCTTGGCGTTTCCCTTGCCGCCGGGGTCTCGTCGATGTCCGCCGGGATTATCCGGTCGGGCGTCACGCCGATCTGGGCCAGAAGGTCCACACGCCGCGGCGATGCAGACGCCAGGACAAGTTTTGTCTTTGCCACGGTCAAGCCCGTTCCCGATCGATCATAAGGGATCGTGCGCTTCTATTTGAAGCGATATGTAATCCGGCCCTTGGTCAGGTCGTAAGGGGTCATTTCCACAAGCACCTTGTCGCCGGCCAGAACGCGAATGCGGTTCTTGCGCATGCGGCCTGCCGTGTGGGCGATGATCTCGTGGTCGTTTTCAAGTTTCACCCGGAATGTCGCGTTCGGCAGAAGCTCGACGACGACGCCCGGAAATTCCAGTACTTCTTCTTTAGCCATCTATGTCGTTTCTTTTCTTCCATGCGTTCAGGGCCCATATCCTGGAACTGCCCAAACGCCGCTCTCCCCGTCAGGCCGTTGCCGGCAAGACAGACGGGGATGCAGTTGCTTCACTTGTCGGCAGCGTAGCGGCTGCGTTGAAAACGCGCGGCGCTGCCCAATTGCGGCGGAACCTACACAATAGTTCAACGTTTGTGAACCATGTTTGCTCCCGTCGCCGTTTTTTGTTCACGTGACGTTCGAAATGGCGGCGGTGGCCGCCCTCAACCGCGCCAGTAGAGGACGCAGAACAGCGTGAAAAGGCGCCGCGCGGTATCGAAATCCACCTCGATCTTGCCTTTCAGCCGGTCCTGCAGGGTTTGCGATCCTTCGTTGTGGACGCCGCGCCGGCCCATGTCGATCGCCTCGATCTTGCTCGGGCTCGCCGTCTTGATCGCCTCGTAATAGCTCTCGCAGATCATGAAATAGTCCTTCACGATCCGCCTGAACGGCGTCAGCGACAGGATGTGGGTCGCGACCTTGTCGCCGTTTTCCAGCGTGATGTCGAAGATCAGGCGTTTTTCCAGGATCGAAAGCGTCAGCTTGTAGGGTCCGCCCTCATGACCGACCGGCTTGAAAAAATTCTCCTCGAGAAGATCGAATATGGCGACGGCGCGCTCGTGCTCGACATCGGGCGAGGCGCGGCCGATGCTCTCGTCGAGAACAACATCGATCAGCCTGTATTCGCCCGTGCTCATGTCTATTCCTTGCGGTTGAGGCGGATGGCAACCGAGCGCGCATGCGCGCCCAGCCCTTCGCATTCTGCAAGGTCAATGGCCGGCTGTGCAAGTGTATTCAGCTGCTCCGGACCCAGACTTAGGATGGATGTGCGCTTCATGAAGTCCAGAACACCCAGGCCCGAGGAAAAACGCGCCGAACGCGCGGTCGGCAAAACGTGATTCGAACCGCCGACATAATCGCCGATCGCTTCCGGCGTATAATGCCCGGCGAAGATCGCACCGGCATTGCGCACTTTCGGGATCAGGGCGTCGGGATTGTCAACGGCCAGTTCCAGATGTTCCGGGGCGACGCGATTGGCCAGCACAAGCGCCGTGTCGAGATCGGAAACGGTGATGATTGCGCCATAGTCGCGCCAGCTCGCACCGGCAATTTCACCGCGCGGCAGGGTTTTCAGTTGCCGTTCCACGGCCTGTTCAACCGCCTCGCCAAGGGCGCGGTCGGTGGTGATCAGGATCGACTGCGCAGCCGTATCGTGCTCGGCCTGGGCAAGAAGATCGGCTGCGATCCAGTCCGGGTTGTTTTCACCGTCGGCAATCACCAGAACTTCCGAAGGGCCGGCGATCATGTCGATGCCGACCGTGCCGAACACGGCGCGCTTGGCGGCCGCCACATAGGCATTGCCGGGGCCGACGATCTTGGAAACGGGCGCAATCGTTTCGGTGCCATAGGCAAGGGCGGCCACGGCCTGCGCGCCGCCGATCCGGTAGATTTCCGTAACGCCGGCAATCTTGGCAGCCGCCAGCACGGCCGGATTGATCTGGCCCTTCATCGTCGGCACCACCATGACGATGCGCTCGACGCCCGCGACTTTGGCCGGGACGGCGTTCATCAGAACGGAGCTGGGATAGCTCGCCGTGCCGCCGGGCACGTAAAGCCCGACAGCTTCCACCGCCGTCCAGCGATGGCCAAGGCCGACACCGATTTCGTCCTTGTAGAAATCATCGGGCGGCAATTGGCGCGCATGGTGTTTGCGGATCCGCTCCTCTGCCAGCCTGAGGGCGTCGACAACCTTCGGATCGACGGCGGCCATGGCTTCGTCAATCGCCTGTGCGTCGACCTTCATCGGTGTTGCCGAATCGGAAAAATCGACGCCGTCGAAGCGGGCGGAATAGGCGGCAAGGGCCGCATCGCCGTTTGCACGGACATCGGCAAGAATTTCATCAACCGTGTCGCCAACGTCCTTGGAGACTTCGCGCTTCATCGAAAGCAGTGATCTGAAAGCGCTTTCGAAGCGATCGTCGGCTGCGTCAAGCCAGATGGCCATATTTGCCTCACTCAAATGATTCGGGAAAACTCTGTCCTCGTCTGCGGATTGTCTCACCGTGGATGGTGCGGCTTGCCGCGTGCTTCCCAGCTTTCCGAAAGATCGGTCAGAAGCACCTCGATACATTCCACATCCGCAACGATCTCGCCACCGCCCGAAAGCGTGATGATCACAGAGCCTTCCGGACCATCGCCGCTTTTTTCGAACTGTACCGAAAGCAGGTTGGAAACCTCGTCATCGGCCTTGCGGTCAAGCCCGATGCTGCGCACCGCATTCACGCGCTTGAACACGAGAGCTGCGCGGCGGCGCTCCGGTTTCTTGAAGAAGCCGCGTTTCTTTTCCCAGACAAAGCGGTTGCACAGAAGCTGAAACTGACCCGCAACCCTGGAAAAGGTGACGTCCCGCGACAGAAACACGGCATCCTGCACATGCGCAGAGATGATGGCGAGGTCTTCTTCATCCAGCGCCATAAGCTTCAGTTGATCGGTGGACATGACAAAATTCCCGGCGGGTTTGTGGTTTTAAACGAAATAAGGCGGTCGTGGCCGTTTCGCAACCATTGTTGTGCCGGGAATGCCTGGGGTCGACAGGAAAATGATGTCCGGCGGCGCGTCAGCTGCCGATCCGCTCGACAATCGCGCCGCAGCGGGTGAGCTTTTCTTCCAGCCGCTCAAAACCGCGATCGAGGTGGTAGACCCGCGACACGGTGGTTTCGCCCTTGGCCGCAAGGCCTGCGATGACGAGCGAGACCGAAGCGCGCAGATCGGTCGCCATGACCGGAGCGCCATGGAGTTCGGGAACGCCCTTGATCGTTGCCGTCTGGCCGGAAAGCGAAATGTCGGCGCCGAGGCGGGCCAGTTCCTGCACATGCATGAACCGGTTTTCGAAAATCGTCTCGACAATGCGTGCGGTGCCCTTGGCGCGGGTCATCAGAGCCATGAACTGCGCCTGCAGGTCCGTCGGAAAACCCGGATAGGGTTCTGTGGTGACATCGACCGGGCGGATATCGTCACCGTGGCCGATGATATGAATGCCGGTCTCCGTCGGGGTGATTTCGGCGCCTGCCGCGCGGATCGCCTCGATTGCGGAACTCAAAAGCGCGGCATCGGTGTTTTCCAGCGTAACCTCGCCGCCGGCCATGGCAACGGCCATGGCATAGGTGCCGGTTTCGATCCGGTCCGGCAGAACGGTGTGGCGCGCGCCGGAAAGCGAGGTGACGCCGTCAATCGTGATCGTCGGTGAGCCGGCGCCCTCGATCTTCGCGCCCATGGCCTTCAGGCAATTGGCAAGGTCGACCACTTCCGGTTCGCGCGCGGCGTTTTCAAGCACCGTCGTGCCGTTGGCAAGCGTTGCCGCCATCATCAGCGTGTGGGTCGCGCCGACGGAAACCTTGGGGAACACGTAGTGACGACCGACAAGCCCGCCCTTCGGTGCCTTCGCCTCGACATAGCCCTGTTCGATCTCGATTTCCGCGCCCAGTGCCTTCAGCCCGTCGATGAACAGATCGACTGGGCGCGTGCCGATGGCGCAGCCGCCCGGCAGCGAAACCCGGGCAATGCCCTCGCGCGCCAGAAGCGGACCGATGACCCAGAACGAGGCGCGCATCTTGCGCACAAGCTCATAGGAAGCGGTGGTGTCGGTAATCGTCGGGCAGTTGAAATGGATGGTGCGCGCATAGCCGTCCTGCTGGCGTTCGCGCCGGCCGTTGACGGAGATATCGACGCCGTGATTGCCGAGGATACGCATCAAGAGCTCGACATCGGCCAGATGCGGCACGTTTTCCAGAGTCAGCGTGTCGCTGGTCAGAAGCGAGGAAATGATCAGCGGCAGTGCTGCATTTTTCGCGCCGGAAATGGGAATGACACCCTTCAAAGGGTTGCCGCCGACGACTCTGATTTGATCCATTCCACATTTTCCGGGCAAAACCCGGCCTCTCCTTGAAGCTTAGCGCGTCGCATTAAACGAAACGCCCGCCATGATCAATTGCAATGGTTGACAAGTTGTTGAACGGGTCCGCACAAACCAGCGAAAAATGGCAGGGGCGTGTTCGGCGCCGGCAAAAGATGGCGCTTGTCCGCAGATAACCCGCTCAGACCGGGCAGGGGGAGCGGGGCGTTTTCAGTGTTCGCCGTTGCCCTTTGCGGCGGGAAGGCCGTCTGTCTCGTCTTCCGCGCCTTTGCGGCGCGCGCGGGACTGCTGTTTGCGGCGTGCCAGGTTTTCACGCAGCTTCTGTGCCGCACGTTCCTTGCGCAGTTCCGCTGCGTCCGGTTGTCTGTTTTTCGGTTTGGCGTCGTCCATGCTGCCATACCCTCCTGAAGCATTCTGGTCGCCGAAACGGCGGATATCGGAAAAGAATTGTTTTTACCGTCTTGCACTCGAAGCGGAGCTATGGCAATAGGCCGCTTGCCTGCACCGAACGGTGCCGGGTGATTTCCGTCAAACGGAAACGGGCTGCCGTAGCTCAGGGGTAGAGCACTCCCTTGGTAAGGGAGAGGCCGAGAGTTCAAATCTCTCCGGCAGCACCAGTTATCTAGCTGAAAATAAACGGTTTTATCAGCGGCCCATTCCCTGCTTTCAGGCAGGTAAAAGCAGAACAAACCGTGATTTCCCGTCTAAATCCGGGGAAAATCCGGGAAGTTCGTTCTCGTGCCGTTCTGGTGCAGAAAAGCAAATCGCCGCCCCGATAGCCCTCGGAAGCGGCGACAATTGCATAGCAAACCACACAAGTTTTGCTAATTCACAGTACCAGACTGCGAATCCCTGCACAATCGAAAATGCCGCAAAGCGCGCCTCCAACTTCATTTTTGGAGGGGCATAATGTCGCAAAGCTTTGCCCCTTCGGCTGCGCTTTTGCGCAGCACGCTTGTCGCGCGCCCATGGCATGGTGATGCCGAACTGGCACGTGCCTACGAAACCGGTCTGGCGCATACGCAGAAGGCCGCCACTAAGCCTCGCCACAACATCGGCAATAAGTATTCCCGGTTCATCCAGTACGCCCGACAGAAGGTCACTTCGCCGGATCGTGCCGCCTCTCGTGCTCGCAAACGCTCTTGGGCTGGCGCAAGCAGGCTTCCGAAAGAACTGCGTTCGGAGTTCACGGAAGGCGAACGCGCGGCGCTCAGTGTCGTGGCGGAAGAGGTTCTGAAGCATGGCCGCTGTGATCTGCCCCTCGACAAGATCGCTGCCCTTGCCGGTGTGTCCCGCACGACATGCCAGAACGCCTTCAGGAAGGCCAAGGGCGGTCCGTCGCCTTGCATCGCCGTGGAAGAGCGTCCCCAGCGCGGGCGCAAGAGCCTGACCAACATCATCCGCATTGTCTCGCAGGAATGGAAGCGTTGGCTGAAGAACCTTATAGGGTTCAAAAGGCTGAACCCCACGAAGAACAAAGATAATAAACCTACTCAGACTGCCCGTGCTGAAGGGCCTAGAAGGGCTTTTGAAGGGGAGGGGAGGCGAAGCCGGAGCGAAACCGACGCGCCACCCACGGGGCAACGTCGGGCTGAAGGACGGGATTTAGCCGACAACGGCGCGAACCATGGCGAACCGCCCACGAAAAGACCGGACCGGGGGGTGGTCTAGAACTTTTGGGCAAAATCGGGGACCGGCGCGGGGAGATTTGCGCGAGATTTTTCCTAATTAGGAAGAAAAATCATTACAGAACAGAAAGTTAGGCGGAAATCGCCTGTCCGAAGTTGTCCAATTCTCAAAAAATGAAAGCTGGGGCATATGCTAAATATGCTTCAGTTCTTCAAAAAATCCGGGCGCGCCCGCGCCGATCAGAAGTCGCTAGGCGATCCCACGGAAGCGGAATATTCGCTGTTTACCGGAGGCGCTTTGCCGGGTTCGACGGTCTCGCTTGCGGTGGCGTTGACAGTGCCAGCGGTTCAATCGGCCATCCGGCTTGTTTCCGAAGCCTGCGCCACGCTCGACATTATCGTTGAACGGCGCGACGGCGAGAACTGGAAGGCCGATCCCAATCACCCGATTGCGGCTTTGCTGGAAAGCGGGCCGAATGATTGGACCTCGACTTTCGAATTGATCCGCGATCTTGTCGCTACGGCGCTGACACATGATCGCGGCGGGGTGGCTTGGGTCAACCGGATTGACGGCGAAGCCCGCGAAATTATCCGTTACGAACCGGCTCATGCGACGGTCGATTTCTCGACCGACGGGCGGCAGGAACCCAGCTTCAAAATCAATAACCGCGCCGAAGATGCCCGCAACATCGTGCATCTTCGCGGGCCTTTTGGGCGATCCTGTCTGGCCCTTGCCGCCGACGCCATCGGCGCGGCGAAGGACATGGAAAGCCATGCCGGAAAGCTGTTCAAGAATGGCGCGCGGCCTGCCGGTGTCATCGAAATGGTCAAGGGCATTGGCGATGACGGCCTGAAGAAGATGGCTGCGGCATGGCGCAAGGCCCACGAAGGGCCGGACAATGCCGGACGTACCGCCATCCTTTGGGACGGCGCGACCTTTCGCCCGATCACGCTGACCTCGACCGATGCGCAGTTTCTCGAAAACCGCAAATTCCAGATTGTCGAGATTGCGCGCGCTTTCCGCGTGCCGCCGTCGATGATTTACGACCTCGACCGGGCCACTTGGTCAAACTCCGAACAGATGGGCAAAGAGTTCCTGTCCTATACGCTGGAACCATGGCTGCGGGCGCTGGAAGGCGCGCTGCGGCGTTCGCTTTTTCTGCCGGAGGAACGCGGCCAGTACCGCATCCGCTTTGATCGCGATGACCTTACCCGTGCCGACCTGACAGACCGCGCGACCGCGATAAACGGCCTGATTGCTTCCCGCGTTCTCAATCCCAATGAAGGCCGCGCATGGCTCGACCTGCCGCCCCGCGAGGGCGGCGAGGAATACGCCAATCCGAACACTGGCAGCAATCAACCCGGCCTTGGCCACAATGGCGGGCCTGCGCTCGATGATCAGACAGAGGATCGCAACAATGGACCTGAATGACGTTCTTTCCAACGTGGCCGATCAGGATAAGGGCCGGATGCTGGAGATAGCCGACCCGTGGACGGGAAAGCCAACCGGGATGCGGTTCTGGATGGCAGGCCCGGACAGCGATACGCAGCGCCGGGCGCGCATTGCGATGATGGACGAACTTGCAGAAGCCGCCGACGAACAGGGCAGGGTATCGGCTGAGGCCCGCGAAAAGGCCCGCCTGAATATGCTGGCCCGTTGCGTTCTGCGCTGGGAAATCACCGAAGACGGCAAGTCCGTCGCGATGACGCACAAGGCGATTGTCCGCGTCTTCCGCGCCGGGACATGGATACAGGCACAGGCCGACGCCTTTGCCGGTGACCGTGCCAATTTCCGACCGGAGGCGTGACCATGGATCGCCTGTTCTTCGAAACCAAACTGGCCGCGCTCGATAACGGTATGATCGAAGGGACGGCATGGGCCTTCGGCTCGCCGGATCGTGTCGGCGACGTGATCCGCAAAGGCGCGTTTTCCGAAGCCTCGCTGCCCCTGCCGATGCTGTTTGCGCACGACTTCAACGATCCTATCGGCTCATGGAGTGAAGCGACGGAAGACGAACAGGGCCTGAAGGTCAAGGGCGCGCTTCTGGTCGATGAAGTCGCGCGCGCCCGCGAGGTCTATGCGCTTGTCAAATCCGGGGCCGTCAAAGGGCTTTCGGTGGGCTTTGTTTCCCGCAAAGCCGCGCCGCGCCGTGGCGGTGGTCGCATGATCTCGCAACTCGAACTTCTCGAAATCTCTCTGGTCACGGTCGCGATGCATCCCGGCGCGCGCGTCACCAGTGCGAAATCCGCAATCAAGGCCCTGTCGCTGGCAGAGGCCCTTAACCGCGCCTCGGCGCAATTGAAGAGGTCAGCATGAAACACTTTTCGAAACAGGCGCTCGCCGGAACCGCGCTCGTGTTCAAGGGCGAGGAAGACGATCCCGACAACATCGTGACGAAGGCGATTGCCGATCTCACCGCGACCGTCGAAGAGCGATTTCAGAAGATGGAGACCAAGGCCGACACCTCGAAACTTGAGGATCGCCTGAAGGCGCTTGAGACGAAAGCCAATCGCCCTGGCGGCGATGACGGCGAGGTTGAACCGACCGAAGAGCGCAAGGCTTTTGCCGTTTATCTGATGCGCGGCGATGCACTGCCCGCCGAAGAGCGCAAGGCCCTGACGGTTTCATCCGATCCGTCCGGCGGCTATTTCGCGCCCGCCGAAATGTCGAGTGAGTTCATTCGCGATCTGGTCGAGTTCTCGCCCGTTCGCTCGGTAGCCTCGGTGCGCTCGACCGGCTCGCCGTCCGTGGTCTATCCCAAGCGCACCGGCATCACGAATGCCAAATGGAAGGGAGAGACCCAAAAGCAAGAAGAGTCCGGCGCGAGTTTCGGGCAGGCGGAAGTGCCGGTGCACGAGATCAACACCTTTGTCGATATCTCGAACCAGCTTCTTGCCGACAGTGCCGGACAGGCAGAAGCGGAAGTCCGCGCGGCCCTTTCCGAAGACTTCGGCCAGAAAGAGGGCGCCGCCTTTGTCAACGGTTCCGGCGCGGGAATGCCGGAAGGTTTTATGACCAACCCGGACATTGCTTCTTTCGTCAACGGCCACGCCACGAACCTCTCGCCGGATGCCCTGATCAAGCTTCTCTATTCGCTGCCTGCGACCTACCGCAATCGCGGCTCGTGGTCGATGAACGGCACGACGCTTGGCATTGTCCGCACGCTCAAAGACGGCAATGGCAACTATCTTTGGCAGCCGTCCTATCAGGCCGGACAGCCGGAAACGGTCTTGGGCCGTCCGGTTATCGAAATGGTCGATATGCCCGATCTTGCGGCCAACGCCTGCCCGGTGATGTACGGCGACTTTTCGGCCTACCGCGTGCTCGACCGGCAAGGGCTTTCCATTCTGGTCAATCCCTACCTTCTCGCCACGTCGGGCCTCACCCGTATCCACGCCACGCGCCGCGTCGGCGGTCGCGTGCTTCAGGCCGCTCGCTTCAAAAAGCTCAAAATGGCAACCAACTAAGGAGCAATCCCTTGCGCGATCTTGCAAACAATATCGGCGTGGCGGCAGCGCTTGAACCCGCCGTTCTGGCAGCGACCACGAACGGCGCGGCCATCGACCTTATCGGCTTCGGCAGTGCCGTTCTCGTCCTCAATACCGGAGCGATTGCCGGAGCGGGCAATTTCACGGCCAAGCTTCAGGAAAGCGACGACGGCGAGAACTTCAACGATGTCGATCCCTATCACCTTGTCGGGGTCTTTCCCGACAAGCTTGCAGCGTCGGCCATCGTCAAAGTCGGCTATCGCGGCTTTCGCCGCCATGTGCGCGTTGCCGTCACGAAGAACGGCGGAACGTCGATTGCGATCAGCGCCGTTGTCATCAAGGGCAGCGCCGCCCAGCGTCCGGTGATCTGACATGGCGCAGATCGACCCTCTCGCCGGTTATGCCATGGCGTCCTATGCGATGGGCGAGCACCACCTTGCCATTGTGCCCAGCGATACCGAAGACCTGCCTGTTCGCCCGCGCGCGATCTATTGCGCCGAAGACGGCACGGCGGTCATTCGCGACGAGGACGGCGTTGATTTGGCCTATCCGATGACAGCCGGAACCGCGCTCGCCTTTCGCGGCGTTCGCCTCTTGGCGACCGGCACCACGGGCACCTTTTACGGGTGGTGGTGAAGGCATGCCGACGAAATCGCCGCGTGTCTGCGGCTATTGCGGCCTCACGCACCTAAGCGGCGAACAATGCGGTCTCGTTGCCGCGCGCAGCAAGGCCCGGAAGGCCCGATTTGACCGGAAACGGCCAAGCGCCCGGCAGCGGGGCTACACCCGCCAATGGGAGAGGGAAAGCAAAGCCTTCCTTGCTGACTATCCCGTTTGCGTCCGCTGCGGCGAGCCTTCCGAACTGGTCGATCACATCAAGGCCCACAAGGGCAATCAGCAGCTCTTTTGGGACCGCACCAACTGGCAACCCCTTTGCCACCATTGCCACAACAGCGCCAAGCAGTCCGAAGAGCGGCGCAAATCCTGAGAGGAAACCATGGGCCTTTACGCAACGGCAGGTGCCAAACTCTATATCGGCAGCACCAAAAACCAGAAGAACGACGATTTCGTCGAAGCCGATTTCGATGCTGAGAACTGGACGGAAATCGCCAACCTCGAAAACCTCGGTTCGCTTGGCGATACCGCCGAAGCCGTGAACTTCAACCCCATCGGCTCGAAGCGGCAGAAGACGGTGAAGGGCACCCGATCAGCCGGGACGATGGAAGTTGTTTGCGGCATCGACAACGATGATGCGGGACAGGTGGCGGCGATTGCCGCCGAGAAGAGCGATCACGATTTTGCTTTCCGCCTTGTGCTGAACGATGCCCCGGCGACCGGCATCAAGCCAACCCCTTCCGAACGTATCTTCATCGCCAAGGTCATGAGCGCTTCGGAAGCCTTCGATGAAGCCAACAGCGTCATGAAGTTGAACATCTCGCTTGGCGTCAATTCCAACGTCGTACGCATTGCGGCCGCAACCGGAGACTGATTTTCCAACCGACGCGTAAATATTCGCTTACGCAGTTGATACTAGTCAAAGGAATACCGTGATGTGCGCACAAAGAGACGCTGCAAAGACCAAGATCGAAAGGCTCATTGACGCGATGAACCGTCTTTCTGCGGTTTTGGAAAGCTCGCTCACCCAAGGCCAGAAAAGCACGGCTGACAGTTGCCCAACCAAGAAGGACTGATGCGATGACAGTCGTGACGCTCGATCAGATGAAGGCGCATCTGAATGTGACTTATGGTCGCGACGACGATCTGATTTCGAAGAAGATCGCCGCTGCTCAAGACCATATCGAGCGACTTCTCGGTTACCGGCTCGAAGAGAGCTATGGCGGCGAGGGACAGGAGCCGGTTCCGCCCGTGCTCGCTGAAGCAGTGATGCAGCTTGCCGCCCATTGGTACGAAAACCGCGAAGCCGTCCTGATCGGCGTCACGGCGATGCCCATGCCTTTGGGCCTGCGCGAAATCATCCGCGAATACCGGGATTGGAGTTTCTGACATGGCTGATGACGGCGGCATTTCCCGACTGAAGAAGCGCCTTAACGCGATCCCGAAAGACGTGCGCGAAGCAGTCGCTCCCGATCTTCTTAAATCCGGCAACGAACTGGCGGCGACGATGAAACAGCTTGCGCCGGAAGACAGCGGCGACCTGAAGGACAGCATTGCCGTCACGGGACCGGGCCAACAGACCCCGGCTTATTCCCAGCCGGGCGGTTCAAAGACCCTGCCGGAAAACGCCGTTGCCGTGACAGTCGGCAATGAAGAGGTGCGCTATCCGCACCTTGTCGAATATGGCACGTCGAAGACCGACGCGCAGCCATATTTCTGGCCTTCGGTCAGGCTTCTCAAAAAGCGCATCACGAACCGCACAAAGCGCGCCGTTTCGAAAGCAGTGCGCAAACATTGGGGGAAGTGATGAGCGCTGAACTTGCCCTTCAAAAAGCCCTTAGGGACCGGCTGACCACAAGCGGATCGGTGACCGCGCTCGTGCCGGCGGAAAACATCCTCGACCGTAATCAGCGCCCAGCGCCCGACCCTTCAATCATCATTGGCGAAGGCCAGACCTTCGATAATGGCGGCATTGCTCGCAACCGCCTGAGCATTTTTACCAATCTCCATGTCTGGAAGCGCGATGAGGCGCTGACCGGGGTCAAGCTGATTGCTTCCGTCATTCGAACGGCATGCGCGATCCGTCGCCTTGTGCTTGAGCCGGGTTATCACTGTGTCGATTGCCGGGTGGCATCAACGCATTTCGTGCGCGATCCCGATGGCGAATTCAGCCACGGCATTGTCACGCTTGAAGCCCTTGTCGAGGTCGCGCTATGAAAGCCGGACGCCTCGACCGTGAAATCAGGCTTGAGCGCTATACCGAAACTCTGGACGAGTACGGTGCGCCGCGCTTCGCCTGGACCGAAATTGACACGGTTGCGGCGGAGCGGATTGAGGGCAGCACCACCGCGATGCTGAAGGATTTTGGCGCGAGCGACGAAACCGTCATCGTGTTTCGCCTGCGCTTTCTCGACGGGCTGACAAATGCCGACCGGCTCATTCACGATGGCCTGATCTTCAAAATCAACCAGATCAAGGAAATTGGACGCCGCAAGGGCCTCGAACTGCGCTGCATTTCGACCGGAAACGGGGTGGCCGCATGAGCACGCGCGGTCGGAAGGCTGAACCCCGCGAACTGGATGACGCCCTGACGGTCGCGCCCTCAATGCCGGAGAGCCTGCCGGAAGACATGCGCGATGAATGGTCCGCGATTACTGACGATCTGGTCGAGCGCCAGATTTTGAGCAAGGCCATGCTGGGCACCGTCGAGACCTACATTCTTGCTCGCTGGATGCAGCGCGAAGCGAAGAATGCAATCGCCCAGCACGGCGTTCTGATCGCGACGAAAGACGGCTTCTTCAAGCAAAACCCGGCGAGCACGGTTCTTGGACGCGCGCAACAGCAGATCACCCGCCTTTCGGCTGAACTTGGGCTGACACCCGCCTCACGGGCACGCGACGGCATGGGGCCGGGAAAGGAAGAAGACGATGGGCAGTCATCGCTTTTCAACATCTGACACTTACCCGCACTGGATTTATGACGGTTCCGACATTCCCGATCCTTTCGGCTATGGAGAACGCGCCGTTCAGTTTTTGCGCGCGCTTCGGCACCCGAAATCTCGGCTTCCGGGCGGCGCTTTCGATCTGACGCCTTGGCAGGAAAGGATTGTCCGGCGCATCTATGGGCCTTGCCATGAAAACGGACGGCGGATCGTCCGCAATGTCGCGATGCTTCTGCCGCGCGGCAATCGCAAAACCTCTCTTGGCGCAGCGCTCGGGCTTCTGCATACGATGGGACCTGAAGCCGTACCGGGCGGCGAGGTGATTTTTGCCGCGTCCGACCGCAAGCAGGCCCGCATTGCCTATGACGAATCCATCGGCATTGTCCGGGCGATCCCGCACGTCGAAAAGCGCCTGCGCCTGATCGACTCGAAGAACCGCCTGACGGTCTCCAAAACAGCAGCCTTCCTTGAGGCGATTTCCGCCGATGCCGGAACCCAGCACGGACGCACGCCCCTGTTTGCGCTCGTGGACGAACTGCACGCATGGAAGAAGCGCGATCTTTGGGACGTGGTGCGCACGGGCCTGACGAAGGTGCCGGGTTCGCTTCTTATGGTGATTTCCACTGCCGGGCGCGGGCAGGAAAACGTTGCCTATGATTTTTACGACTATGCCCGCAAGGTTGCGCGCGGCGAGGTCGATGATCCCGGCACCTTGCCGATCCTGTTTGAAACCCCGCGTGAGGCCGACTGGACGGATGAAAATGTCTGGTACGCGGCCAATCCCGGCCTTGAGGACGGCTTTCCCGATATCGAAGGGCTGCGCCAGATGGCGCGCGAGGCGAAAGAACGCCCCGGCGAACGCGAAGCCTTCCGCCAGCTTCATCTGAATGTCTGGCTCGACCATTCATCGGATCCGTTCGTGGACATGCTTGTCTACGATCAGGGCGCGTTCCCGGTCGAGATCGATGACCTTGAAGAGTATCCATGCTGGCTTGCCGTTGACCTGTCTTCCAACAATGACCTGACCGCGATTGTCGCCGCATGGCAGCAGGGCGACGGATATATCGTCCATCCGTGGTTCTTCTGCCCGGAAGACAATCTGCGCGGCCGGGCGGATCGGGACGGCGTTCCCTATCCCGAATGGTCCGAAGCCGGGCACATCACGGCAACGCCGGGAAACGTGGTCGATTATCGCGTTGTCGAAGATCAGATCAGAGAGCTTTGCGCCCGCTTCAATGTGCAGGAGGTCGCATTCGATCCGCACATGGCCCGCAACATCATGAACAACCTTCAGGAAGACGGCTTTCCCGCCGTCGAGATGCGGCAGGGCTGGGTGACCATGGCCCCGGCGGTGAAAGAGCTTGAGCGCGCCATTTTGGGCCGACGGCTGATCCATGGCGGTCACCCGGTCCTGCGCTGGAACTTCGAAAACATCGTGGTCCATGTCGATGCGGCAGGCAACAAGGCCTTCCACAAGGGCAAGAGCAAAGACCGGATCGACGGCGCGGTTGCCTGTGCCATGGCTGTTGGCCGGGCAGCGGCAGGCGAAAGCACCATGTCGATTTACGACAGCGACACCTTCGAAGAAGAAATGGGGTGGTTCTGATGGCGAGCGACGAAGAGCGCCTGCTTGTGCTGGTCGAAGCGCGAATTCGCGACCTTGAAAAGAACATGGCGAAGGCCAGCCGCACGGCTGACAGGAACTTTGACCGCATGCGCCGTTCGTCCCGGACGGCAACCCGGAACATGCAGCACGACATGAACCGCTCGACCACGGCGATGAACAAGGCGCTGGCGAGCACGACGGCGCAGATCGGCACATTCGGCAAAGCCTTTGCGGGCGGTATTATCGGCGGTCTGACAATCGGCGGGTTGACCGCCATTGTCTCGAAAGTCCGCGACGTGGCGGGCAGCGTTGCCGAAGTCGGCTATCAGGCAAAGATTGCCGGTGTCGATGTTCGCTCGTTTCAGGAACTGCAATTTGTTGCCGAACGCAACCGTATCAGCGTCAGCGCCCTTACGGACGGGCTGAAAGAGATGAACCTTCGCGCCGATGAATTCATCTTCACGAAGGGCAAGAGCGGATCGGCGGCGGAAGCCTTCAGGCGGCTCGGCTATGACGCCGACACCTTGGCCCAAAAGCTGCAAAACCCGTCCGCGCTGTTTGCCGAGATTATCGGGCGGCTTCAGCAACTCGACAGTGCGGCGCAAATTCGCGTTGCCGATGAAATCTTCGGCGGCACGGGCGGCGAGGAATTCGTGAAACTGATCGATGAAGGCGAAGAGGGCATTCGCCGGATGATCGGAACCGCCAACGACCTTGGCGTGATCATGGACGAAGAGTTGATCGACAAGGCAGCGGAGCTTGATCGTCAATTCGGGATCGTCGCGGATACGGTCGAAACCGCGCTCAAATCCGCCATCGTCAACGCGGCATCGGCCCTTGCCTCTTTCCTCGATACCTTCCGGGATTTTGAGAACCGGAGCACGAAGAACCTTGAAATCAAGCAGTCCGAATTGGCGCGGGAACGGGTCTCGCTGGAAAACCAAATCCTTGAGACCGAAAACAACCCGAACATGACCGATCAGTCGCGTCGGCGAACACTGAACAATCTCAAGCGACAGCTTAACGAGAAGAACCGGCAGGATGCGGAAATCACGCAGGTTCTCAATGATCGGTTTTACCCGTCCGGGTACGATAGCGACACGACGGTTCTTCCTCCTGTCAATGTCACGACGTCCGGCAGTGCAGGCGGCGGCGGGGGCGGTGGCCGCTCTGCCGATCAGGACAGGCGAGCCGTGGAACGCCTGATACAGGCGCTGAAGGATGAACAGGCAACGCTTGGGATGGCGGAGCGCGACAAGGACGTCTTCAACAATCTTCGCCGGGCCGGAGCCGCTGCGACCAAAGACGAACAGGCCGCAATCACCGAACTGACCGGCGCGATTTACGATCAGAAAGAGGCACAGCAGCAGGCTTCTGAAACGGCCGATTTTTTCCGGCAAACCGCTTCTGATGCGTTCCTGGCCTTCATCCCGGTTATCGAAACCGGCAATGCCGCCCTCGATAACATGATCAACAAACTTGCCGAGGCGGCAGCGCAAGCCGCGCTCTTCGGGGATGGACCGCTGGCCGGACTGTTCGGCGGCGGATTGCTGACAAGCCTGCTTCCCGCCCATGCGACGGGCACGAACTTTGCACCCGGTGGCGTTTCTCTGGTCGGGGAGCGCGGGCCGGAACTGGTCAACCTTCCCCGCGGTTCACAGGTCATCCCCAATCACCAGCTTCACGGCATGCGGCAGGCGAGCGGCGGTGTGGTGAACAATATCCGGTTCGGCAACATCAATGTCAGCGTGCCGGAAGGAACAGACCCTACGGATGCCGCAGCGATCGGCAAGTCTGTTCGCCGGGAGCTTGAAGGGATCGTTGACAAGCGTTTGCAGGAAAATCGCCGCGCACGCGGCATGCTGGCAGGAGGGCCGTTTTAATGGCCGACAAGTTCGACCCGCCCGTTATCCCTTCCATCGAAAGCGCCGTTTCGACTGAGGCCGTCACCTTGGAGTCGAATTTCGGAGATGGCTATTCTCAACGCTCTGGAGCAGGGCTTAATGGTATCCGCCCCAAATGGCAGGCGGTTTGGTCGGCCCTGACCATATCTCAGGCCGATCAGATCGAAACCTTCTTTGTGTCCCGTCGCGGCTTCCATGCCTTCGAATGGCAATCGCCCCGCGACCGGCAACCTCAGCTTTATCGCTGCAAGAAGTGGGACCGTGGCTTTGTCAGCCATGGCGTGGACAGCCTGCGCGCTGAAATCGAGAAGGTGTTTGACCTATGAGCAAGCTTCAACAGCAGCTTTGCACCTTTCTTCGGCAGTCCTTGGAGGGCGGGCCGAAAGTGCCATTTCCTGAAGCCGGTCAACTGATCTGGCAGTGGTTTGCAGATTTGAGCCGCGCCCGAACATGGCACATGTCCGGGCCGAACCCGATCAGCCATTCGGAAATCGAAGCCTATGCGCGCCTGTCCGGGTGGCCGATCCGCGCCGATCACGTCGGCATTATCGCTGCTATGGATCAGGTGTTTTTGGCTTGTAGTTCATCTGGTGCCAATGCGTCGACCCGAAACAAAGGGATGCAACCGGCACGCAGCACCCGGCCGATGACGGCCACACTCTTCGACGCGATATTCGAGTGAAGACAATGAAGAGATTGACGCATCCCTCCGAAATTGGGCTGTTCCAGCTGAAGGAATGGCTTGCATTTAGGTTCAAATATACAGGGCGAGCGCGCGCGGGGTACGCCGGGGAAGAACCTAAGCGAAAGCTCGTTGAAAAGAAGCGAAAGAGGCTCCTGAGCCACGACAAGCGGAAAGCCGCCGTTGGCAGATTGGCAACGATCTTGGACGGCTACTATCTATCCAAGTTCCAGTATGAAGCGTCATGCCGCCATGGTGTTCGCTCTGCCTTGTGTCTTCAAGGCTATGGCTGGGCTGACGCGGATGCAGAGGCGGCATTGCTCGTAGAAGAGGCCCTAAAAACAATTGGCGCAAAGCGGCCTCGGTGGGAGGAGGGCCAGAAGTACTACTCTGTCAGCAAGGACTATTGCGCGCGTTGTGGCGGTTCGATGGACGGGGCGCACGGAAGGTTTTGTTCCGTCGAGTGCGCACGTGCGACTTTGAATGATAGGGCAGGTTCAGACAAACGCCACCAAGACCGTGTTATTGTCGCGGCACAACGCATGATCACGAGACACAATCACGCGCCTATTGAGTGTGCGCAATGCGGCAAGACCTTTCATCCGCTGAATGCGAAGGTGAGGTTTTGTTCGGCGGCTTGCCTCGGAGCCTCAGTCAAAATTCACCACGAAAAGCCTTGCGCTGTATGCGGCACTGTCTTCCAGCCCCGCTATCAAGGTCATAGATGCTGCTCAATGGACTGCAGCGGAAAATTGAGTTCAATGGTGCGAGCGGAAAAGCTCGCTGATTTGAACCGACACTGCAAAGAATGCGGAACAGAATTCACGCCGAAAGTCAAAACGGCGATCTACTGTTCAGAGGTATGCCGCAAAAAGGCGGGGATCAAACGTGAGGCTGAGAAAAGGCAGGCTTCAGCGAAGGAACCGTTCTTTCAGGTTCGCACATGTCCGATGTGCAACAGCGAGTTTACGGCGACAAACCCAAGAGCCATTCATTGTTCCAAGACATGCAATGCTCGTGCCTACAAGATGCGGCAGAGAGCGAGGAAGAAGGCGTTGGCCGATCCCGGCATTATTCGCTTGCCAGTTCCGGAGAAGGTGCCGATGACGAAAGAGTTGTTCGATAGCTGGTTCATGGCAGCGTAAAAACTGACTTACTTTAGATTGAACCGCCATCCTATTTCCGTTTCCCCTTTGTGTTGGTCGACTGTCAGTTCAACTAAATCATTCTCATCTTTACTGCATTGTTCGCATCGGAAACCAATTACGATTCCGTCTCTGCGACTGCTTGGGTTGTTTTCATTTGTATCGGCCTTGAGAGACAACCCAAAGAGTTGTCTGCTATCAACACCTGATGCAGACAAGTGTGTTGCCTGCTTCTCGTCTTCTGAACGGCAGAAAATATCAACTTTTTCTTGGTGAAGATACGAACCGGCACACCGTGGGCAGATCAGAATAGAACTCTCGGCGGACCACGACCTTGTTGTAATATTCGGGGAGTGTCTCATGGGATTGTGAAAATAGATGCCAGTGTCGTTCATCGTTCTTCCATGAAACGGTCATAGCTATGCTGACAGCTAGAACAAAGGCCTTGCCCGTGAATATGTCCGTAGGCTTCCGACCAAGGGATTGTTTCGCCGCACTGTTCGCACACAGGTTGAGGGAACTTTTCCTCGACACCATGTTTGAAAACATAGCGCTGGGCAGGGGTCAAAGAACCAAGCCCTTCGCCAATGACTTGTCTGGTAACCCCTTCAGCATCTGCATCTTGGATGTCGTCGCCGTCCAAAAGTTGCTGCAAGAAGGCGCAATATTCTTCCCACTCCCGCTTTCTCTCAGCCTCTTCAACTATTCTAGACATTGTTCCCTCCCAGCAGTTCGCAAAACTCCATTGGATCGAATAGTGCAGCGAACTGTCTGAGTCGGTCAACTGGTAAGATCACGTTGTAGAGAGCTTCACTATATGGCAGCCGCAGCCAAAAATTTCCTTTACTGTTCATTTCGCTGAAGAAATTGGCGAAGAGTTATCTGATAGCTGGTTCGAGACAATTTAACTGCTTCATCTCATTTGATAATGCGAAGTTTTTCACCTTCCAAAGTTTCAAAAACGCCAATTTCATCCGTGGTGTTGACGCGGCTACCGTCCTGCAGTGTTAATTTTCTGGCTCCAGGCGTCTCGTCTGCAGGTGACTCTAAGGTCCCGGAAGGGATGAAATCCTGCCATTCAAACAGCGTAAACGCATGACCCTTTTCGTTGGCTACCTCGTACCGGTTTATGATTCTCCAAGTCATTTCGTCTTCCTTTGGTAATAGGATTTCATTTGAGGAAAATATCGGCTTACTCTGGGACGCTCTCGATTGTGCCGTCGTCGTAAACAACATCCGTGACGACTATGTTCGCCTTCGCAACGCCAGTTTTTACGGGGCCGACGAGGTCGTCAAATGGATCATCGCCGCTAAATGGATTGTCATCCCAAGAGTAGTAGGACGGGCTTTCTACTTCCTCTCCCGGTGGGATGATCATATCGAGTGTGCCTCTGGCGTTTACGACATTCTCCCCAAATGCGTCTTTGATGGTGAGTTTCAGCCCAATCGCAACGACCGTTTTGTCGCTATTGTTGACGAACGACGGGTAAGCCTCGACGCGACTATTGAAAATCCAATTGTCTGTGTCTTTCGGCTGATATCGAAGTTCAATTTTTGAGGCCGTTACGGGAGATTGCCCAGCTATTTGTTTTGGTGCCGGGTCGGCCGGCGCGGTCTTCACGGCGATGGCATCGTAACAAACCAACCTCTTCAATGTGTCGGTTTCCGCTCTGCATGCAGAGATATCGTTCGCAAGGTCGGCGCGGGCGGCTCCCGCCAAGAGGGCTATAACGACGGTACAGAGAACAATTCGCATTTCGTCACCTGCTTTGACGATCTCGATCTGATTTTGCATCAACTTGGGCGATGGCTTCCCAGTCACTGGCGACAGCATGGGCGTTTGATATCGCGTCATCCCCCATAGCGCTGAGATCGGGCGATAAACCGCCTTTTTCCCTTTGCACGGCGTTAATGAACGTCTGGAACATGTTTGCGATGGAGCGCAGCGCGGATACCTGATGAAGCAAATGACGCCGCGTCACAGCTTCTAAGCGTTCCGAACTTTCAGCGAGGCCTGCCAAAAGTCGCTCGTTTGCTTCGGCACCACGCGCAATCGCCAAGGCGTGTTCAACGTCTTCCTTGGTGACTTTGCTGACTTCATCCAGCTCCAAAGAGCCTTCGAGGCGGGCGATCATCTCGGCATTCATTGAGCGCCCATTCTCTTCTGCGACACGCTTGATGCGATCTCGCAAGCCATCGGGCATACGGAGGACGTACTTGTCTAATTCGCGGCTGGGAAAGTAGTCCGCTTGATTTGACTGACGTTGCTTATCGTTTGTTTTAGGAGCCATTTCGAATCCATAGCGGCCATTAGCCATTAAAGAAATGATAGCCAATGGCCATATCGTTATTGACATGGGCCGATCACTGACTATTAGCTATATAGTAGCCAGTGGCCATCTTCACGCGGAAGAGCGACTTCTGGCTAACAGGAAGTTAACAGCCGTGAGGACTTGATATGGAACGAAAATCTGAACGCCTGCAATTGATGGTCGATGCCGCCGTGCTCGAAAAGATCGATGATATCCGCTTTACGCGCCGCATGCCGTCGCGGTCGGACACGGTGCGCCAGCTTATCTATAAGGGGCTGGAAGCAACCGAAAATCAGGCGGCGTGCTGATGAGCCGGGAACAAATGGCGATTGAGGCCGATGGCGCGTCGATCTTGCTTTCGGCCATTCTCGATACGGCGAAATCGATTGGCGAGGCGGCGGAAGGCGATTTGGCAATCCGGGTTGCATTGCTGGCGGGATCGATCCGCGTTGCGCAAGCCTATGTCGAAAAGATCAAGATTGAGTTGGAGGGGGAGAATGCGGAAAACTGACCGCCCTTTGGGAATCAACGAAATCGCCTGCGAATTGGGCTGCTCGGAAAAGACAGTCCGTCGCATGTATGCCAAGGGCACGATTGATGCCTATAAGGTCGGTGGCCGGACTTCCCCGATACGGATGGACCGGATAGCGCTTCGCAGGCTAAAGAAAAGGCGGGGCGCGGTGTGATGGGCCTGCCCAAAACATATACGATGGATGAAGTTGCCTGCGCCCTGCATGTTTCGAGGCGTACACTTCAGGAGCACCTGAAGGCGCATCCCTTCTATCGTCAGATCGGGCGTCGGAAGATTTTCACCGACACCGATGTGTCCGCACTCTTGGAGGCGTTGCCATGTCACCCCTCAAAACCTGCAAACGCAACGGAAGCAGAAACTGGTACCTGCGCGGCACCATCCGTGGCGTCACAGTGGACGAAACTACGGGAACTGACGTCTGGGAAAGGGCGGAAGAAATCCGCATACGGCGCGAGGCGGAAATCCTCGACCGTAGTATCCATGGAAAGCGCAAGACGGCGACTTTCCTAGAGGCGGCAATCAAGTACATGGAAGCGGGAGGGGAAACCCGCTTCACCGGCCCTGTCGCAAACCATTTCGGCACGACGCCTCTGAGCAGGATCGATCAGGACGCGGTGGATCGGGCGGCGTTCAAGCTTCACCCGAAAGGAAGCCCGGCAACGCGCAACCGGCAGGTTTACACGCCGGTTTCTGCCGTGATGACGTTCGCGGCGAAGAGGGGGCTTTGCGAGCGTGTGCTGTTCGAGCGGCCCAAACAAGCGCCCGGTCGGGTGCGATGGCTTGCGCCGGAAGAGGCCGAAAGGCTGATTGCGGCTTGCTCTTCACACCTGAGGCCGCTCGTTATTTTCCTTCTCTATACCGGCGCGCGCTGTTCTGAAGCGCTGTATCTGGACTGGCGCAATGTCGATCTGGCGAGAGCGCATGTTTCATTCGAAGACACGAAGAATGGCGAGGATAGAGGCGTACCGCTTCATCCTCGTGTTTTGTCTGCGCTCGCCAATCTTGAGCATCGGGACGGTGCGGTCTTTCGTCGCCCGGACGGAAGGCCCTACGAGGCGAAGGAAGAAAGCGGCGGGCAGATCAAGACGGCCTTCAAAGGTGCCTGCCGTCGCGCCGGGATTTCCGATTTTACACCGCACGACTGCCGCCATACCTGGGCGACTTGGCACTATGCCGCGAATCGCGATCTGATCGCTCTTCAGAAGCTCGGAGGGTGGAAATCGGAGCGCATGGTTTTGCGTTACGCGCACGTCAATGTGGCCAATTATTCGGCCTCAATTAATACCCTTCCATGGGAGAAATCCGGGGACTTGGAAGGTGGAAATGAAAATACCAAAAGGAAAACAAAGTGATAGAGCATGACGCCCGCAACCTTGGTAAGGGAGAGGCCGAGAGTTCAAATCTCTCCGGCAGCACCAGTTATGTCATTGTTTTCCAAAACGCTTCCATTCTGCACCGCGCGAGAGAAGATCGTTTGTCGTCGCGAAGTTGATATCTCCGAGTCGGCCATCATCGTCGCTACCCGGCCTGCCGCCGAACGCGTGAAGGATCGATGTGCGGGTATGGCAATGCTGTGCATAGCCGTAACGGCTTGTCCTAATCGATAATGCTGAGTCGGATGGCTTTCGCCACGAGCTGCGTTCTGTTGACGCAATCCATCTTGCGGATCGCGTTTGCGAGGTAGGCGTTTACCGTGTGGTCCGAAAGGCCGAGAATTCCGCCGATTTCATGCGATGTCTTGCCCTCGGCCGTCCAGCGGATAACCTCCATTTCGCGTGCCGAGAGGCTTCCGAGCTGCGTGCCCGGATGGTCTTTCAGTTCAGCATAGCGCCGCAATGCGCGCCGTGCGAGGTTGTTGAGCGCTGCCTCTTCCTTGCTGCCGAGCGGCTCCCGATCTCCGAAAAACAGCAGGCCCATCTGTTGCTGGCTGCTTGTCGTGCAGGTGAACACGATGCCCATGCTGATCCTGAGTGCGCGCATGCGCTGGGCAAAGTCGGTGCGGCTGCGGTCATCGCGTGCCTCTATGTCTTCCAGCGCCCACTGCAACGGTGCGCCTGCCGGCCGGTGCCTGTCCCGACAGGGCGCGATATGAAACAGGCCGGTCAGGTCACGGGATTCGACGAATGGTCGCGGCAGGGTCGTAAAGTGAATCAGTGAGGAAATCGTCGCCTCTTTTGACCCGGGAATATCCATGAGGGTGAAATGGACCAGTCCGAAATGTGATGCAATCGATGCGAGTATTTTTGCAAACATTTCAGGTTGTGCTGCTCGGTCTATATCGCGCGAAAACTGAAGCAATCTGTCTTCGTCAGATAAAATCATAAGCTCTTCCCACCAAGCCGTATTTTATTGATATCTCATATAAATCATCCGACTGTTTCAGCGACCGGAGAGGAGGGTGAAGTGGCTAAGAGCCAGCCAGTCAATTCATGATTTCAACCTGTAATATACATAAACCCTGGGTAAAGT
This sequence comes from Martelella mediterranea, assembly GCA_003001975.1. GTDB lineage: Bacteria > Pseudomonadota > Alphaproteobacteria > Rhizobiales > Rhizobiaceae > Martelella > Martelella mangrovi. The sequence goes on along the minus strand of PVUG01000002.1, from coordinate 198,309 downwards.
CGAGTTGTATGTTGAGTAAGTATCCCTCAATGCGAGCATTGGCCGCAGCCATGTGTGCTGGCGAAAACCTGAAACTGAAATGACCGCAGCGGCTGACGCTGGGGTTGGCGTTTACATCGGCAATCGGCCGGGATTGGGGCTTGCCACCGGGCAAAACGCCGCAGCCCCGCCTGCATCTGCTGCAAGCGGGGCTGCTTTCGGGTGTCGATGGTGTTGCGGGCTTATGCCCTGAATGCTGTTACTCCGTGCCGCGCGGCTCTTTTTGCGCCAGGTTGGCCTCGACCACGGCCAGCGTTGCCATGTTGACGATGCCGCGCGAGGTGACGGAAGGCGAGAGGATGTGGGCGGGCAGCGCGCTGCCGAGCAGGATCGGCCCGACATGAAGCGCATCGAGCATGCCCTGCACCACGGTCATGGTGATATGGGCGGAATCGAGCGAGGGGAAAACCAGCAGGTTGGCCTCGCCGGAAAGCGTGCTGTTGGGCATGACCCGGTTTCTGAGCGTTTCGGAAATCGCGGTGTCGCCGTGCATTTCGCCGTCGACTTCCAGATCCGGCATGCGCTCGCGGATGATGGCCAGTGCGGCACGCATGCGGGCTGCCGTTTCGGAATCGCGCGAACCGAAATTCGAATGCGAGACCAGTGCGGCCTTGGCCGTCATGCCGAAACGCGAAACCGCGCGGGCGGACTGGATCGTCGTTTCGGCGATTTCCTCGGCTGACGGGCAGTAGGTGACGTGGGTATCGGCAAAGAATGTTGCACCACGGTTGGAAATCAGCAATCCGAGGCTTGAAAAGTCCCGCACGTTTTCATGCTTGCCGATGATGTTGCCGATGTCGCGCAGATGCCGTTCGAAACGGCCTTCCACGCCGCACAGCAGGGCATCGGCGTCGCCGCGCTTGACGGCCAGCGCCCCGATCACGGTGGTGTTGGTGCGCACGATGGTGCGCGCGCGATCCGGCGTGACGCCCTTGCGGGCGACAAAGGCGAGATATTCGTCTACATATTCCCTGAAACGCGAATCGCTTTCGGGGTTGATGATCTCGAAATCCTCCTGCGGGCGCATGCGCAGGCCATAGCGCTTGCGGCGGGTTTCGAGCACATTCGGACGGCCGATCAGGATCGGCCGGGAGATACCCTCCTCGATCAATACCTGGGCGGCGCGCATCACGCGTTCGTCCTCGCCGTCGGAGAAGATCACCCGTTTCGGCTCTGCGGCCTTGGCTGCGGCGAATACCGGTTTCATCACAAGGCCGGAGCGGAAGGCGAAGCGGTTCAGCTGGTCGAAATAGGCTTCATAATCCTCGATCGGGCGCTCGGCGACGCCGCTGTCGGCGGCAGCCTTCGCCACGGCCGGGGCAATGCGCAGGATCAGGCGCGGATCGAAGGGAGAGGGGATCAGATAGTCCGGCCCGAAGATCAGCGGCTCGCCCGAGGACGAATGCGGCACTTCCCAGACTTCCTCTCTGGCAAGCCCGGCAATCGCCCTGACGGCGGCCATCTTCATTTCTTCATTGATGGTGCGTGCGCCGCAATCGAGTGCGCCGCGGAAAATATACGGGAAACACAGGACATTGTTGACCTGGTTCGGGAAGTCCGACCGGCCGGTGCAGATCATCGCATCCGCGCGTTCGGCGCGGGCCAGATCCGGCATGATCTCCGGCACGGGATTGGCAAGCGCCATGATCATCGGCTTGTCCGCCATCTTTTCCAGCAGGGACGGCTTCAGCGCACCGGCAACGGACAGGCCGAGAAAAACATCCGCGCCCTCGATATGGTCGGCGAGCGCATGTGCGTCGCTTTTCTGGGCGTAGACTGCCTTCCACCGGTCCATATTCGTGGTGCGATCGGGATGAACCAGGCCATCGATATCGAACACCCAGATGTTTTTGCGCTGCGCACCCAGAGAGACCAGAAGATTGAGGCAGGCAAGTGCGGCAGCACCGGCGCCGGAAGCGACGATCTTGACGTTTTCGATCGATTTTCCGGCCAGTTCCAGGCCGTTGAGGATTGCCGCGGCGACGATGATGGCGGTGCCGTGCTGGTCGTCGTGGAACACCGGGATCTGCATCTTCTCGCGCAGGATACGCTCGACCTCGAAACATTCCGGGGCCTTGATGTCTTCCAGATTGACGCCGCCGAATGTCGGCTCGAGGGCGGAGATCGTGGACACCATTTCATCGATGGTCGGCGCATCGATTTCGATATCGAAGACGTCGACGCCGGCGAACTTCTTGAACAGAACGGCCTTGCCTTCCATGACCGGCTTGGATGCGAGCGGCCCGATATTGCCGAGGCCGAGCACGGCCGTGCCGTTTGAAACGACGGCAACGAGGTTGCTGCGCGATGTATATTTCGCGGCATCGGATGGGTTGTCGTGGATGGCGAGACAGGGTGCGCCGACACCGGGCGAATAGGCCAATGCCAGGTCGCGCTGGTTGCCCAGCGGTTTTATCGCCTGAATTTCCAGTTTTCCGGCCCGCGGATAGCGGTGATAGAACAGAGCCTGCTGCTGCAGGTCTTCTCCGGCGCCCTTGGTTTCGTTGGGTTCGCTCATTGTTTCGTCTCCTTGTCCGGCGCCGGATATCCGGTCTCCCCAGTGCCGGCGACTATATGGTCGGAATCCGGGAACTGCAATCCGCCGCTGTCATGCAGGGCCGTGTTTGTCTCGCACCGATATTGCGGGTGGCGAGGGCAACGTTCCGTCGACGGTCTGTTCACAAAGGTGTATATTTCACTTGGCGTATTTTTGGGTATTGTGCCGATCACACCGGGCGGTCTCTTGCAGACGCCGATTGCTTACAAAGACCGTATGGAGTCAAAGACAATGAATAAAATGCTGCAGCCGCTGGCGCCTTATTTCCTGGCCCTGCTTCGGGTGGTCACGGGCCTTCTCTATCTGGAGCACGGCACCCAGAAAATCCTCCACTTTCCGATTTCCGAAATGCATCCGCCGATGTTCTCGATATTCTGGGTTGCCGGTATTCTGGAACTTGTCGGCGGCGTGCTGATCATCGTCGGCCTTTACACCCGGATTTCGGCCTTTGTGCTTTCGGGCGCGATGGCGGTTGCCTATTTCATGGTGCACGCGCCCCAGAGCTTTTTCCCGGTGCTCAACGGCGGTGATGCTGCAATCCTGTTCTGCTTCGTCTTCCTGTATCTTGTCTTTGCCGGCCCTGGCGCTTTCAGCCTCGACGGCAAGATCAAGCGCTGAACACGGTTCTCAAGCTGCAGATGATCGCAAAGGCGGGCGCTTCGGGGCCCGTCTTTTTCTTTTGGTGCGTTTCACCCGACTGCCCTTTCCGCAAGCCGCAAAAGCGGATAGTCCTGCGAAGACGGGCCGGCAGGCCATGTGAACGAACCAGGATGAAGCGCGATGATGCCAAAGCAATATATCATTCCCGGCATGATGATCCGGGACATGCTGGTGCCGGTGCCGCTTGACTGGTCAAACCCGGACGGCGCGATCATCCAGATTTTCGTGCGCGAAATCGTGGACCCGGCACGCCGGCGGGACGACCTGCCGACACTGGCCTTCCTGCAGGGCGGGCCCGGCGGCAAGTCGCCACGGCCTGCCGGCGGCGGACCGGCCTGGCTCACCGAGGCGCTGAAGACCCATCGCGTGATCCTGATCGACCAGCGCGGCACGGGGCGCAGCCACCGGATCGAGGCCGGAACCATGTCCCGTTTCGATACCGGCGAGGCGGCGGCGGACTATCTGATGCATTTCCGTGCCGACAGCATCGTTGCCGATTGTGAGCATGTGCGCAAAAACCTGCTGGGCGACGGCAGGTGGGAGACGCTCGGTCAGAGTTTTGGCGGGTTCATCACGCTGACCTATCTTTCGATGGCGCCGGAAGGGCTTTCGGCCTGCTATGTGACGGGTGGATTGTCCGGCCTCTCCGCATCGGCAGAAGATGTCTACCGGCGCACCTATCCGCGTGTTCTGGCCAAGAACCGAAAATATCACCGGCGTTATCCCCATGATGCGGCGCTCGTCTCGCGGATCGCCGATCATATCGCCGCCCATGACGTTCGCCTTCCCGATGGCGACCGGCTGAGTGTACGCCGGTTGCAGACACTGGGCCTTGCCTTCGGCATGGCACCGGGCTTCGAGAACGTGCACTGGCTGATGGACGAGGCTTTCGCCGATCCCGACGAGACGCGGCTTTCCGACAGTTTTCTGTTTTCGGTCATGGCCGAGACCGGTTTCGATACCAATCCGCTTTTTGCCGTTCTACATGAGAGCATTTACGGGCAGGGCGCTGCGCCGACGAACTGGGCCGCCGAGCGGGTGCGTACCGAGTTTTCGAAGTTCGATCCCGGCGAACGGCCGCTGATGCTGACCGGGGAAATGATTTATCCATGGATGTTCGAGGAAATTCGCTCGCTGCGGCCGTTCCGCGCCGCCGTCGAGGCGCTTGCTGCGCGGGATGCTTATCCGCCGCTTTATGACGCGACCCGGCTTTTTGCCAATGACATCCCCGTCGCCGCGGCCGTTTATCACGATGACATGTATGTCGATGCCGGACTGTCACTGGAGACGGCGGCGCGGCTTGGCAATTGCCAGACATGGGTCACCAATGAATACGAGCATGACGGGCTGCGCCAGGATGTCAACGTCTTCCGCCGCCTGCGTGGATTGATCGAGGAACAGGGCGGGCCGCTGCAGTAGCCACGGCGTCAGGACGGGACGTCCAAGCTTTCGGCCTTGTCCTGAAGGTTTGCATAGAACTCGGATGTCAGTTCCAGTGTCCGGTCTTCGTGGGTCGAGACAGACGGGTCGGTCGGCTGATGGTGGGCGATAACATCGTCACGGGTGCGGATAAGGCTGGCGATTTCGTCGTCATACAGACGGATGACGGCCGTCAGCCAGCGATTGACGAGGTAGGACGGGCGGCCGAGGTGGACATCGAAACGCGGTAGAAGCGCGATCGTGTCCGCGGCATTGAGCCAGTCATCACCAACAACCCATTGGTTGACGGTAAAAAGCCGCTTCAGCCTGCCATGTGCATCGACGCCGACCGCAATGAGGTGGTGGATGGGGCCGTCGGGCCCGAGGGGGCGCAGGAAGCAATGGAAATGACCGTGCTCGCCGCTTTCATGCGCCGGCTCGTGGCAGTGATAGTACCATTGAGCGCCGGTCTCCGGGTCGTAGACTTCGCCCTTCGGGTAGTGTTCCCAGCTTGTCGGGGTGTCGACGCCGGCAAGCGTTTCGAGAAGCACGCTGTCTCCGGTTTTTGCAAGGACCCGCTCGCAAAACAGGGCTTCGGCTGCCGCCCGCTGATGGTCTTCCGCCATGAAATGCTCCCTTACCTGTCCGAAGGCTCCTGATCTTCCGCGAAGGGAGCATAGCCTGTCGTCGCGGTTGCGTCCGGTGCTTTCTGGTCTTCGGCAAACGGTGCATAGCCGGAGGCTGACGGTTTGGCTGGCGTCGCAGGTTTGCTCTGCTGCCCTGCAAACGGCGTGTAGCCGCTGGCCGAAGGGGCGGGGGCTGCTGCGCAGGGGCTGGCGGAAGGTGCCGGCGCCGCAGCACAGGGGGTTGCCGCAACCGGCGCGCCTGCCGCGCACGGGCTACCCGCAGCGCAGGGCGAGGCGGCGCTGTATCCCGCCTGCGGCGCGGCTGCAGGCGCTGTGCGATGGGTGACATAATCCGCCGTGATGCCGACGACGGCGACGGTCAGCGCCGTGCCGAAAAGAAAGGTGTTGCGGTCGCTCATTTCCTGAAGCCATCCAGTCCGAAAAGGGGTCTGATTGCGATGCCGGCCAGCGAGCCGCCAAAGGCTGCCGCAAACCAGAGCCAGCCATGCAGGCTGCCGGAGGCGATGCCGGAAAACAGTGCGCCGATATTGCAGCCGAATGAAAGCCGTGCGCCATAGCCCATCAGCAGGCCGCCGAGAATGGCGGCTGTCAGCGACAGCAGCGGCAGGCCCGCCTTGGGCGCGAACTTGCCCGCAAGGCTGGCTGCGACCGCCGATCCGACCAGAATGCCGAAATTCATCACCGAAACCGTATCATCGAGAACGCTGGCCGACAGCGCCTTTGCCGGGCCGGGCCATTGCCAGAAGGCCCAGTCGGAGACCGGCACGCCAACGGCCTCGGCGATCTTCGCGCCCCAAAGGCCGAAACCGAAGGTGATCGACCATGTATGCCCGGCAATCAGCAGGGTTGCGACATTGGCAAGCGCCAGCACGATCCCGGCGCCGATCAGCGGCCACGGACCATGAAGCAGCCGCGCGATGCCGGCGGTATCCGGACGCGGGGCCTGTTCGAGATTGCCATGCGCGCGCCGTTCGACCAGCACTGTCAGCAGGGCGACGAGCCCGAGGCCGGCAAGCGTCACCGCAAGTCCGCCCGTCATGCCCAGTGAAGCGCCGAGATTGACCGGCGGCAGCGATGGCAGCGAGAGCCACCACGGCAGATGCGCCGTGCCGATCAGCGCACCGGCAACGAAGCCGGCAAGCGTGACCAGCATGCGTGCCGAACCACCACCGACGGTAAACAGCGTGCCAGAGCCGCAGCCGCCGCCGAGCTGCATGCCAAAACCGAACATGGCCGCGCCCACCAGAACGGAAACGCCGACCGGCGCAAACGCCCCCGCAAGCGGATGACCTGCGAATGTGCCCAACTTCAAAAGCGGAATGAAAAACAGGGCCGCAACCGCAATCATCAGCATTTGCGCACGAATGGCGCGGCCGCGACGCTGCACCGAAAACCGCCGCCAGCCGCCGGTAAATCCGAAGGCGGCATGAAAGAGCGTGACGCCCATAACCCCGCCGATCAGGAACAGCGCCGACTGACGCGCGCCTGCGGCGGCGGCAATCAGAACCTCGCCGAGAACGAAGATGAGAACGAGAACCAGCGCCGTCCCCCGGTCGGGCGCCGGGCTTTTCAGTGTGGCAGAAGCGGTCGGTTGGGCAATAGCCATGAATTCAGGTCCTGAAAAATACCGGCGGCCTCTCGCCAAAAAAGCGGGAGGCCTGTTGCTTAAAGGATCATCCGGTGCGCCGCGCGGGCGTTGCCGCTTATTCCAGAGGGCGGCTTTCGTCGGAAGCCCATTCGGCCAGGGAACCGTCATACATCTTGACGTTTTCCTTGCCGTCGACTTCGGAAAGGCCGAACCAGGCAATCGAGGCCCAGTGGCCGGTATTGCAGAATGCGATTGTTTCGTCATCCTCGGAAAGGCCGGCATCGGAGGCAAGCGACTGTGCCTCGCTCTGGTTTACGAAGCTGGCGGTTTCGGCATTGTAGAACCGGCTCTGCGGCAGGTTGATCGCACCGGGGATCGTGCCGGGGGCGCGGACAACGGGGCTTTTCGCCTTGCCTTCGAACTGATCGACGGGACGGCCATCGACCAGCCGGACACCGTTGTCTTCAGCCGCGGCGACCTCTTCCGTCGAGGCGTAGTATTGCGGACGGAAATCAGCGGTGAAATTGCCGGCCTGCTGGGGAATGACCATTTCGGTTTCAAGCGCGCCGTCGGCAGCCTGCCAGTCGCGCATGCCGCCGTCCAGGATGGTGACATTGTCATGACCCAGCACCTTGAAGGTCCAGTAAACGCGGGTTGCAGCACCGAACTCTGAAGACGATGCGCCTGCCGGCACGATAATGACCTGCGTATCGTCATTGATGCCGAGGCTCTTGATCCGGCCTTCGATTTCCGGGATTTCCGGAAGCTGGCCGGGAACACCGTCCACGGTCGCCCGCCAGCCGAACTTGCCATAGGGCGCCCAGATCGCGCCGGGAATGTGGCCCGCAGTATAGGGATTGGCGTCATCCGTCGGGGCGCGGGTGTCAAGGATGATCAGCCCGTCGCTGCCGAGGTGGTCCTGAAGCCATGTGGCGTCGACGAGAGGGGCATCGGTCAGCCGTTCGGCCGATGCCGGGACGGCGAATGCGGCGACAATCGCGAACGCCGCGGAAATGATGGAGAGGCGCATGGGAGACTCCGCTTTGTTGTAAACTCGCGGTGTTATGCGACATATTCGCGCCAAGTGCGTGCCCGGGCGTTTTAAATTAGAGCCTCATGAAGAAAATCGGTTCTTTGCAGAGTTTGCCTGATGGAACGAAACTGCATTTGCAGCGGAAAAAGCCTCTTCGGAAGGTTTTCTTTATCTCGTTCCGTCACAATCGCCGGCAGGGCTTGGGCCGGGGTAATGATGTGCAAAGCAGGCTATTCTATGTGTAAGCAATTTTTACGCGAAAAATTGCTTGAATGACGCCCATCGGGTAACTTAAGTATTTTCGTATATAAGTCCATAGGCACATTTTTGGGATGAACGGGAAGCATGATGAAATCCAGGACGGCCGAAACCGGTTCTTTCGGCGAAGCTGCTCTCAACATCCTGCCGGATGGTCGCATTTCATACTGGAGCGACGGCGCGCAGCGGCTGTTCGGTTACACGGCAGCCGAAATCGTCGACTGTTCATTGTTCGACCGGCTTGTCGCGCCTGAACACGCTCCCGCACTTCGCAAGCATGTTGAAGGGGCCGAGCCCGGGATGGACGCTGTCAGCGTCGGCTTTTCCTGCGTGCATCGTGACAACCGCGTGATTGACGTTTTTGCCGTTATTGCGCCAATCGTCGGTGCGGGCGGCACGGTCGACGGCTTCACCATGATGGTCGAAGACACCGCGATACGCAGCGGATATGCCGACAGGCTCGTCGCGATCATCGAGGCAATGCCCACAGGTGTGCTTGTCGTGGATGAGGCGGGGAGCGTCGATATGGTCAACCGCCATTTCGAGTATCTTTCCGGTTATCCCCGCGATGAACTTAAGGGGATGAAAGTCGAGCGGCTGGTGCCCGACAGCCACCGCGCGGCCCATGCCGGATACAGAACAAGATACAACGAAAATCCCGTTCCGCGGCTGATGGGCAATGGCCGGGATCTGAAGCTGCGCCGCGCCGATGGCACTGAAATTCCCGTTGAAATCGGTCTTAGCGCACTCTCGGTGCCATCCGGCAAACAGGTGCTCGCCCTCGTCACCGATATTTCACAGCGGGTGGAAACCGAGCGCCGGATGAGCCGGCAGCAGGCCGAACTCGAGCGCTCCGTCGAGGAACTGTCCACCTTCGCCTATGTCGCCTCGCATGATCTGAAATCGCCCTTGCGCGGCGTTATCCAGATTGCGCAGTGGATCGAGGAAGATATTGCCGATCGGGAAACCGTCACCGGTCACCTGAACCTACTGCGCAATCGCATCGGGCGGATGGAACGGCTGCTCAATGATCTGCTGGCCTATTCCCGCGCCGGCCGCGGCGCCGGTGGGCGCGGCCGGGTGGACGTCGAGACCATGGCGCGCGATATCTTCGAACTGCTTGCGCCGCCCGCCGGTATGACGCTGCAGCTTGAGGGAGAGATGCCCACCTTCGAGACGCTGCGAACCCCACTCGAACAGATCCTGCACAATCTTTTTTCCAATGCGATCAAGCATCACGACAGGCCGGCCGAAGGCACGATCACGCTTAGCTGTCGGCACGTGTCTCCGTTTTTTTTCGAATTCACCGTTATCGATGACGGACCGGGGATCGCACCACAATATCACGACCGGGTTTTCGGCATGTTTCAGACCTTGCGTCCGCGCGACGAGGTCGAAGGCAGCGGTATCGGGCTCGCGCTGGTACGCAAGATCGTCACGACTTTCGGGGGGAGAATATGGATCGGCTCAGGAGAGGGCCGGGGCTGTGCAATTCATTTCACATGGCCACGGGTCATAGAAAGCGAGGACGTCAATGAGCAATAATCGGAATGTGAACCAGTCGGCTGATCCATCACTTCTCCGCCAGGCAACAATATTCGTCGTGGATGATGACGATGTCGATGTGATTTCAATCCAGCGCAATCTGAAGAAACTGCGCCTGCTCAACCCGGTTGTCAGGGCGCGCGACGGGCAGGAAGCGCTTGATATGCTGCGCGGCGGCCAGGTGCCGGCCCCTTATATCATTCTGCTCGATCTCAATATGCCGCGGCTTGGCGGGCTGGAATTCCTGCGCATCCTGCGCGATGACCCGGTGCTGACAAACGCGATCGTTTTCGTCCTGACCACGTCGCAGGCGGATGAGGACATTACCGCGGCATACCGCGACCATGTTGCGGGCTATATGCTGAAGCAGCGTGTCGGCGATGACTTTCTGAACCTCATCGGGCTTATCGAGCATTATTGGCGGCTGGTGGAATTACCCTCGCCGAGGGACAGTACGTCATGAAACTTCTGCTTGTCGATGACGACGAAGTTGACCGGATGACGGTGACGCGCCTGTTGGCCGCAGGCCCGCAAGACCTTGAAATTTCTGCTGCGACGACCGCGGCAGAGGCGTTTGAATGCCTCCGGCAGGACAGTTTCGATGTGGTCCTGCTCGACTATCGCCTTCCCGACATGGATGGCATTGATGTTTTGAAGACAATCAACGCCGATCCGGAGCAAAGCGTTGCCGTCATCATACTGACGGGAATGGCCAGCGAGGAAGAGGAACGCCGTTGCATCGAGGCCGGCGCGCAGGATTTCGTCCTCAAAAGCGATATCAGCGACAAGCGCCTGCGCCGGGCGCTGATGCACAGCCGCGTTCGCCACACGCTGGAGGAAAACCTGCGGGAAAGCCGCGCCCGGCTGCAGCGCATGGCGGAAACAGACGCGCTGACCGGCATCAGCAACCGGTATCGTTTTGAACAGGTTCTGGCCAGTGAGGCGGAGCGGTGCCGCGAAGGCGATTTTGAAGATATCGCACTGTTTCTGATCGATATCGACAATTTCAAACTCGTCAATGACAGCATGGGCCACCACGCGGGCGACGAACTGCTGGTGCAGACGGCGGCGCGGCTTTCAACCCAGATCGCGCCTTCGCATGTTCTGTGCCGTCTCGGCGGCGATGAATTCGCCATCATCGCGCCCGGCAACTGGTCGGCCGATAGGCTGACGGATTTCACCGGAAAGCTCCGGCAGGCTTTCAGTGTGCCGCTCACACTTGGCCCCAATTCCATCATGGTCAACATTTCAAGCGGCATAGCGCTGCTGTCGACGGTCGACTCCTCTGCCGAAGACCTGCTGAAGGCTGCTGGAGTGGCTCTGGAGATTGCCAAGAAGAGCGGCAAGAACACCTTCCGGTGCTTTTCTGCCGATATGCAGAAACAGGCGCAACTGCGCGCGGAACTGGCGCGCGACATGCAAAGCCCCGGTTTTCTCGAACAGCTCGAACTGTTTTTCCAGCCGCTGATGAGTGCCGCCCTGCTGACACTTCAGGGCGCCGAAGCGTTGGTGCGCTGGCACCATCCCGATCACGGTCTTCTGGAGCCGGGGGCATTTCTGCCGGTTGCGCGGGAGACCGGCATGATGACGACAATCGACCTTTGGGGGCGCCGGGCCGCGTGCTTGCAGACGGCTGCATGGTTCAGGGACGGGCGCGTGGGGGCGGAGTTCCGGATGTCGTTCAACATCTGCGCGGCCACCTTGCGGCAGAAGGACTTTGCCGCGCACCTTCTCAAGGATATCACCGAAACCGGGGTGCCGCCGACATCGATGGAGCTCGAGGTTACCGAAAGCGACCTCATTGCCGATTTCGACCATGCCGCACGGCAGTTGCTGGAGCTGCGCAATCACGGTGTCGGCATCGCCATCGACGATTTCGGAACCGGTTATTCATCGCTCTCCTACCTCCGGCAGCTGCCGGCAGATACGGTCAAACTCGACCGGACCTTCATCGCGAACACGCCGGGAAACGAAGATGACTGCCGGCTTTTGAGAACGCTGATCATGCTGGCTCACAGCCTCGACCTCAATGTCACGGCCGAAGGCATCGAAACCGAGGAACAGGGCGCGCTCTGCCAATCCTACAATGCCGATACATTGCAGGGATATTTCTTTGGGCGCCCGAAACCCGCCCCAGCGTTCGCCGATGGTTTCCTGCCTGTCGGGGCGTGATGCGCTGACGGAAAATGACTGTCCGTCAGCGGCCCCGGTTCGGCAAAAAAAACATCCGCCGCCCCTTTGCCATAGGGCGCGTTGCACGGGACAGACATGCGCAAGACGGAGCTTGCGGCTGGCGTATGACCGACCGCAAGGATTGTTTTCCTATTTCGGAAGACGGACCAGAACGTCGTAGCGCTTGCCGGCTTCGATCCGATCGATCCTGTTGTTCTCCAACTGCTTGCTATCGACCGTCACGGTCGGGGTTTCTGCTTCTGCATCCCTGTCGACACGGACCTCGAAGGTCGCGCCCCGGAAGATGCGGGTGAAGCGGAAGGTCTCCCAGTCGGCCGGCGGTTGCGGCGCGATGATCACGCCCTCGCGATCGCCGCGCAGACCGCAAAGCTGTTCTATCACCAGCCGGTAGTACCAGGAGGCGGTTCCGGTGTTGAACAGGTTGCTGGAGCGGCCGGCTGTGCGCGGGTACTGATAATAGGCGCCGCGATAATAATTCGGGACGTAAAGCGGCAACTGCCCGCGGGTCTTGATGTCCTGTTCGTCCGGCCGCGTCAGCATCTTGGAGAGAACGGCGAAGCCGCGTTCCTTTTCGCCGATATGATAGAGCGATGCCGCATAAAAGGCGGCGGCGTGGTTGTAAACCGCGCCGTTTTCGCCGTTGCCGGGCCATTTCTGCGTGACCCGGCCGACATCGTCGCGCATCGCCGTATAGGCCGGCGCAAACATGGTCGCGCCATAGGGCGTGTCGAGCTGGTCGTCGATGGCCTGCAGCATGCTGGCCTTTTGAGCATCATCGGCAGCGCCGGCGAGAAACGCCCAGCTCTGGGTGTTCAGGTAAATCCGGCCTTCCTTGTCGGCCTGAACGCCGAAGGCCACACCGTCATCGGTAATGCCGCGGGCATACCACGCGCCGTCCCAGAGATAGCGATTGATGCTGTCGTTGAGCTTGCCGGCCTCCTGCGCCAGCCAGTCGGCGGTTTCGCTGTCGTTTTCCGTGCGGCAGATCTCCGCCCACGTGGTCATCGCATAGCTTGAGGCTTCGGCCAGCCAGCCGGAAACGCCCTTGCCCTTGTAACCGACCATGTTCATCGGATCGCACCAGTCGCCCTGGGCGATATAGGGTAGGTTGCGGTCGTCGACTTCACCGGCGAGAAAACGCAGCGCCCGCGTCACATGCTCGTAGAGCGTGGCTTCCTCTTCGCTGTCGGACCAGTCGACCTTTTCTTCGAGGATCGCGCGGTCGCCGGTCTCGTCGATATAGGCCTTGGTGGCGATCACCAGCCAGACGGCATGGTCGGTATGCGGGATCTGGTTGATGTATTTCAGTTCGGTGTCCGGCCGCAGCAGAATACCGTCCGGCACCTTGCCGGAGAAGAATTGCTGGCTGGCGGTCTTCAGGATCGCGGTGCGCGTCTTCTCCGGCGCGATGAAGATCATGCCAAGCCCGTCCTGCAGATAGTTGCGGGTCTGCGGGTCGGTGGTCAGCCGATGGGTGTCGCCGTGATAAAACACCTGACGGGGCAGCCAGTAATTGACGAAATGATCGAGGTCTTCGTCAGGCGAATGCAGTTCCAGACTGCCGAGACCGGAGCGGATATAGTTGTCGTAATCCTGCCGCACCGGCTCGAGGGCGCCCTTGATGTATTTTTCCGTCAGGGCCGCGATTTCGGCCTTGTCGAAGGCCGGGCCGAACAGGAAGCGGAAATCCTCCGATGCGGCGGCGCCTAGAGAAAGGTCCCACTGCATGATGCCGGCCGGATTTTCATAGCTGGCGTCGCCGCCGCCAAGGTGTCCGCCATCCTGCAGGGCGGACGGGTTATGCAATCCGCCTTCCCCCTCGAAGGCCACCTGCGCGACCTCGAAATAATCGGGTTTCCGGTCGGCGGCGAAGAAGGTGATATCCTTCAGGCCCTTGTTTTTGAAATACTGCTCGACCTTCTGATAGGGCGTCACGCTGGTGCAGACGATGGTGTTCAGCGCCGCATCGAAATGGCCGCCGCGGTTCATCCATGAGGAATAGCCGACCGGGAAGAACGGAACGAAGGAGAGGGACTTTTTCGTGTCCGTCAGATTGGTGATCCGCACCGACCAGATCTCGGCGACATCCTCGACCGGCAGGTCGAGGCGGAGTTCAACGCGCACGCCGTCCTTTTCGATCACCCAGCGAATATCGGAGACGCCGGGCTCGAAGCTGAAGCGGTCGAGTTTCGCGCGCACCGGCTCATAGGGTGCGGAAAACAGATCGCCGGTCTCATTGTCGCGGATATAGAAGAAGCGGCCGGGGTGGTGCGGAAAATAATCCTGTTCCGGCTGCATGAAGGTCTGCGCGGCAATGGTCGGAACATGGGCATATTTGCGCGGTTCAGGATCCATATACTGGCTGACCGCATAGCCGCGGGCGCTCATCTGGATCATCATCTTGCGGTTCCAGAGATAGCTTGCCGCATTGGGCGCCAGTGTCGGGTCGGTCAGGCGGAAGCGCTGTCCGCTGTCGATGAAGGAAGTCATCCTGCTCTCATTGCGTTGGTGTTTGCGTTTGGCCCTTAGCCCAGCGCGGCGGTCGAACGTCGCACACAAAGCGACGGTTCGAACCGCTCCTGGAACGGAAGGTCCATGTCATAGGTGAGGTTGAGAAGTTGCCGGCAGGCAGAGCGGGCCATCTCCTCGATCGGGGCGTGGATGGTGCTGAGCGGCGGGGCCGTATAGGCGGCGAAATCGACATCGTCATAGCCGAGAACCGAGACGTCGCGCGGAACCGAAATGCCGCGATTGTAAAGTTCCGACAGCAGCAGCATGGCCACCTTGTCGTTTCCGCAGAACACGGCCGAAAAATCGAGTTTCATGTCGAGGAACGCGCTGACCAGCCGTTCGGCGGCGGCATAGCTGAAAGCGCCCTCGACAACATAATTTTCGGGAATGGAGTGTCCGAGCTTGCCCATTTCGTCCAGAAAGCCGCCATGGCGCTGGCGGGCGTCCTGCGCGGAAAGACGTCCGGTGATCACCGCAATCTTCTCGTGGCCAAGTTCGGCAAGATGGCGCGCGGCCAGCCGCCCGCCCAGTTCGTGATCGATGAAGAAGCACCGGCCGGCCAGCGCGTCGGCCTGATGGTTGAGCAGGACGAGGTTTGCAAAATGTTCGGACGTGCGTGCCAGTTCGAACGTGCCCTGCAGCGAACAGGACATCAGGATGCCGTCGCAGTCGCGGTTGACCAGATAGTCGAAATGGGCACGGCGATCGGCGTCCGACTGGGCATCCTCGGCATTGGCGAGGATCATGTGCTTGTTATAAAGGCGCAGCTCCTGCTCAACGGCGCGGATGATCATGTGATAATACGGCCCTTCGAGCGAGGGCACCCATACGCCGATCAGGTCCGAGCGCCGCGAGGACAGAGACCGCGCCATGCTGTTGGGCCGGTAGTTGAGCTGCTGGATGGCGCGTTCGATCTTTTCGGCGGCTTTTGCGGAAACGGAACCGTTTCCAGAAATGTACCGGGACACAGTCCCGGACCCGACTCCCGCCAGTTTTGCGACGTCCTTTACCGTAGCCATGTTTCAACTCCCCGCCATGTTGTTTTCGGCATGAACGCCATATCGCATTATTATTCAATGGCTTTCACGCAAAAGCAACGTCACTTGCGATTGGTTTGATATTTTTTTGCAGTTGCCATTGACAAAATCAAGTCCCTGTCGTTGTAATTGGAACCGATCCCACTTTTGGGGTCCATATCACTTTTGACCGGACCGTTCGGTCCCTCAGACGACCCTTTCGGGGAGGACACATGTTTATTCTGAAGAATGCGGTGACCGCATCAGCCCTCGCGCTGACCGTGGCAATGGCTGGTGCTGCCAGCGCGCAGGAGCCGCTTGACGCCGAGGTTATTCACTGGTGGACATCCGGCGGCGAATCCGCTGCAATCGGCGTTTTCGCCGATGCCTATAACGCTCAGGGCGGCAACTGGCAGGACAGCGCCGTGGCCGGCGGTTCGGCCGCACGCAGTGCCGCGATCAACCGTATCATCGGCGGCGATCCGTCGACGGCCGCGCTGTTCAACACCTCGCAGCAGTATCACGAGATCGTTGAAGAAGGCCTGCTGAACGATATCGATGCCGTGGCGCAGGAACACAACTGGGATGAAATCCTGCCCGAGCCGATCATCAACGCCGTCAAGATCGATGGCAAATACTATGCCGCTCCGGTCAATATCCATATGCCGCTGTGGTTCTGGTACTCGATCGACGCGCTGGAACAGGCCGGTATTGAAAACCCGCCGGAAAGCGTCGATGAATTCTTCGCCGATCTTGACAAGCTTCAGGAAGCCGGCATCACGCCGCTGGCGCTCGGTGGTCAGCGCTGGCAGGAAAACTCGCTGTTCTCGGCCGTGCTGACCAATGTCGGCGGCGGCGAACTCTGGGAAGCGGTTTATGCCGACAAGGATGAAGACGCGATCCATTCGCCGGAATTCCGCGAAGTCATCGAAACCTTCATCGCGCTGAAACCCTATGTCGATGCTGCCTCTCCGGGCCGCAACTGGAACGACACCACCGCCATGCTGATCAATGACGAGGCCGGTTTCCAGGTCATGGGTGACTGGGCCAAGGGCGAGTTCAAGCAGGCCGGCAAGGAAATCGGAACCGATTACGGTTGCCTGCCGGGTCTTCGTCCCGACAGCCCCTATGTTCTCGGCGGCGATGTCTTCGTCTTCCCGAAAACCGATGATGCCGAACAGGTCGAAGCCCAGCACAAGCTGGTCGAGGTCATGACCGATCCGGAAACCCAGGTCGCGTTCAACAACCTCAAGGGCTCGATCCCGATTCGCTCCGACGTTGATGAAACCAAGCTCGATGCCTGCGCCCAGCTCGGTCTCGAAATCATGTCGGACCCGAGCCGCCAGGCGCCCGATGCTTCGCAGATGATGGCCGAGTACATCTATGGCTCCGTCCAGGATGTCGTGACCGAACTGTGGAACACCGACATGTCGGTCGATGAAGCGGTTGATCGTTTCGACCAGGCTCTCAACGGCTAATTCACCGATCAAAAACAAGAAGGCGGGAAGGGGGCGTCGTGTTCCCTTCCCGTTTCAAGGGAGGTCCCGTTGCACGCCGCCGCCTTCACCCGGCACATCAGGCGAAATCTGCTTGCCTATATCGCCTTGCTGCCGATGGCCATCGTGGTCATCTTTGCCTATCTGGGTACGATGCTCTGGTCCGTCCGGCTGTCGTTTTCCAGCTCGAGGCTTCTACCGAAAGACGACTTTGTCGGCTTTGCCCAATATACGAGGCTTTTCGAAACCTCGCGCTGGATCACGTCGCTGGAAAATCTGGCGATCATCGCTTTCTTCTTCCTGCTGATCTGTTTCGTGCTCGGCACGCTGCTGGCGATCTTCATCGACCAGAATGTGCGCGCCGAAAGCCTGTTCAGAACGGTTTTTCTCTACCCCTATGCCATGTCCTTCGTGGTGGCGGGCCTGATCTGGCAGTGGATCCTCAATCCCGATCTCGGCATTCAGGCGACCATGCGCGATCTCGGGTTCCCGAATTTCGTGCTCGACTGGACGGTCAATCCGGATACCGTGCTCTATGCCATCATTCTGGCAACCGTCTGGCACGGTTCCGGGCTGGTCATGGCGCTGATTCTGGCGGGGCTGCGCGGTATCGATACCCAGATCTGGTCGGCGACCCGCATTGACGGCATTCCGCCGTGGCGCGTGTATCTTTCGATCATTCTGCCGATGCTGCGTCCGATGATCATCACCTCGCTGGTGCTGCTGTCGATCTCGATCGTCAAGATGTACGACGTGGTCGTGGCGATGACCAATGGCGGGCCCGGAACGGCAAGTGAAGTGCCGGCCAAGTTCATCATGGATAACCTGTTCGAGCGCGCCAATATCGGCCTTGCCACCGCCGCCTCGACCGTGCTGCTGATCACCGTTCTCTTGATCATGGTGCCGGTTTTATATTCCCAGTATTTCCGCAAGAACGGGAGGGCGTCATGACGCAGTCATCCGCTGTCAAGCGTCCGCGCAGCTGGCAGGACGTCTGGGGCCGTTTCGGCGTCTACGGCTTCCTGTTTTTCGTGGCGCTGTTCTTTCTCCTGCCGCTTTACGTGATGCTGGTCACCTCGTTCAAAAGCATGGACGAAATCCGCCTCGGCCTGATCTTCGCGCTGCCGCAGAACTTTTCGCTCGACGCCTGGATCAAGGCATGGACCAGCGCCTGTACCGGTCTCGATTGCACCGGTCTTCAGGTCGGCTTTTTCAACTCGGTCAAGATTTTGATCCCGAGCGTGGTACTGTCGATCCTGTTTGGCGCAGTCAACGGCTATGCCCTGTCGTTCTGGCGGGTGAAGGGGGCGAATGTGCTGTTTGCCTGCCTGCTGATGGGCTCGTTCATTCCCTATCAGGTGTTCATCTATCCGCTGGTGCGTTTTTATGCGCAGGCCGGCATCTACGGCTCGCTGCCCGGCATCGTGCTGACCCACATCATCTTCGGCATGCCGGTGATGACGCTGCTGTTTCGCAATTATTACATGGGCCTGCCGGTCGAGCTGTTCAAAGCCGCCCGCATCGATGGCGCCGGTTTCTGGAAGATCTTCTTTTCGATCATCCTGCCGATGTCGGTTCCGATCACCATCGTTGCCGTCATCATGCAGGTCACCGCGATCTGGAACGACTTCCTGCTCGGTCTGGTCTTTGCCGGGCGCGACAACCTGCCGATGACCGTCCAGCTCAACAATATCGTCAACACGACCACGGGCGAGCGCGCCTACAACGTCAATATGGCGGCAACCATTCTGACCTCACTGGTCCCGCTTGTCGTCTATCTGGTTTCCGGCCGCTGGTTCGTGCGCGGCATCGCTTCCGGCGCCGTGAAAGGATAACACCATGAGTTCTGTAGCCATTGAAAATCTCGACATTCGCTACGGGAATGTGCATGTCGTCAAAAGCCTCGACCTTCAGATCAGGGACGGCGAATTTCTGGTCCTGCTCGGCCCGTCCGGCTGTGGCAAGTCGACCCTGCTGAATGCAATCGGCGGGCTGACCGACGTCAGCGGCGGGTCGATCCACTTCAACGACAAGGATGTGACCTGGATCGATCCGAAGGACCGCGGCATCGGCATGGTGTTCCAGTCCTATGCGCTTTATCCGACCATGAGCGTCGAACGGAACATGTCGTTCGGGCTGAAGATTGCCGGTGTTCCCCGCGCGGAAATCGACAAGAAGGTGAAATGGGCAGCCGAACTTCTCCAGATCACGCAGCTGCTCGACCGCAAGCCGTCTGCGCTCTCCGGCGGTCAGCGTCAGCGCGTCGCCATTGGCCGCGCACTTGTGCGCGATGCCGACATCTTCCTGTTCGACGAGCCGCTTTCCAACCTCGATGCCAAGCTGCGTGCCGAACTGCGGCTTGAAATCAAGAAGCTGCACAAGGCGCTCGGCTCGACCATGATCTATGTGACCCATGACCAGATCGAGGCGCTGACGCTTGCAGACCGGATCGCGGTGATGAAGGACGGCATCATCCAGCAGCTCGACACGCCGCTGAATGTCTACAACAAACCGGCCAATGAATTTGTCGGCACCTTCCTCGGCTCGCCGGCGATGAACAAGATTGCCGGTGCGTTTGCCGCGGAAAATGACGGGCTGGTGTTCAAATCCGGCTCTTTCAGCCTCGATGTCAGCGCATATCCCTTTGCCGGCAAGGTCGTTGACGGCCAGAAGGCAACGCTCGGCCTGCGCCCGGAACACATTCATCTTGCCGAACAGGACAAGGCAGCGTGGAACGGCACGATCTCGCTTGTGGAACCCATGGGAAGCGACATTCTGGCGTGGTCGGATTTCGACGGAATCAATATTTCGCATCGGCTGCATCAGGAGCAGCATTGTGAAACGGGTCAGCCCGTCTCGGTCACCGTCGATGTCACCAAGGCATCCTTCTTTGAAGAGAAAACGGGCGCGCGGCTTTAGCGTGGCGTAAAGCATCAGGCGAATGTGATCATTCGCCTGATATTTAAGCAACCGGTGACCACTGTGGCTCAAGTTGTGTTGACGGCAGGCAACCGCCCTAACCCTTGACGGCGCCGGCGGTCATGGAGCCGAAAATCTGTTTGTACATCAACAGGCCGATGACGGCGGGCGGCAGGGCGCCGATGATCATCACCGCAGACGCCGTTCCCCAGTTGACGCCACCGCCGCTGGCGGCGAAGAAAAACGAAGCCCCGACCGTCATCGGTACTGCCTTGCTGGTGGTCAGCATCAATCCGAACAGGAATTCGTTCCAGGCAGTAATGAAGCCGAAGATGAAGGTCGTCAGCATGGCGGGCCGGACAACCGGCCAGATCACCTGTCGCAATATCTGCGACGTTGCGGCCCCGTCGACCTTGGCGGCTTCATCCAGCTCGATCGGAACATCGGATATTGCATTGACGAGAATGACCAGCGCCAGGGGAATGTTGACGATGGTGAAGATGAGACCGAGGCCGACCCGCGTGTCGAGCAAGCCCAGCCACTGATACATCATATAAAGCGGGATCGCGAAGATGATGAGCGGCACGGCGCGCAGGTTGACGACCACCGGAAACAGGACTTTCCGCCCGGTCCTTGATCGAGCGATGGCGTAGGCGGCCGGGAAGGTCAGGGCCATCGCCAGCAGCGTTCCGATCAGTGCGGCAACCGTGCTGTTGAAGAGATAGAGCCAGATGTTGAACCGGGTCGTGTCGGTCAGAACCGACAGATAGTTCGACAGGGTTGGGCTGTTGATCCACAGACCGGCGTTCGAGCTGATCTCACGGGCGCTCTTGAACGAGGTGATCAACGTCACGATCACCGGAAAATTCATCGCAATCGCGGCGATGGCAAACACGACCCAGCGCAATGTCTTCATCATGACCGGTCCTTTCTGCGGCTGCCAAGCGCTGTCAGCGCATAAAGCACGATAAGCGATGCGAGGAACAGAACGACCGATGCGGCAACCGCCTTGCCGATGGCGCCCTGCTTGAAAAAGGCCTGATAGATGTAGATCGACAGCGATGTCGTGGAGCCGCCGGCGCCAGCACCCGTCAGGGCGTAGATATTGTCGAAAACGCGGAACCCGTCGATGAAGCGGATGAAAAACGCGATCACCAGCGTCGGCCTGATCAGTGGAAGCTCGATTTTGGTCAGCATTGTCCATCCGCGTGCACCGTCAAGTGCTGCGGCTTCGCGCACATCCGCCGGAATGGCGGAATAGGCGGTATGACACAGCAGAAACGCGAACGGCGTCCACTGCAGCGTTTCGATCACGACCAATGTCCTGAAGGCGTTGTCGGCATCGAGAAAGGCAGGGCTGTCGCCGAACCACATCCACAGATAATAGGGGATCGGGCCCGCGAATTCATGCAGCACCAGGCGGTACATGAGACCGACCATGGCCGGGGCGACCATCAACGGCAGCATCAGCGGCGCCATCAGATACGGCCGTTTGCCAAGCAACGGATTGAGGAAAATCGCCAGAAACAAGCCGATCAGGCATTCCGCGACAGCGGTGACGATGCCGAAACGCAATGAAAACCAAGACGCCTGCCAGAAGTAGCGGTCGTTCAGCACATCGAGATAATTGCCGAAACCGCTGATTTCCGGTGCGCGCAGGGTTTCGAAGGAGACTGTCGAAACCGAGTAGATCAGGTTGACGATCGCCGGAAAACCCAGAAAGAGCAGCAGGAAGAGAACGAGCGGCGACAGGAACAGCCGCCCTTCGCCCGGTTTTACAAGTTGCATACTGTCAGCCGCCGATGTTCATGATGTGACCGGTCTTGCCGGAAACCTCCGTGTTTGGGCAGCACCCGGATGCAGCCTGCCGCCGGGCGCTGTTGTGGCGTGTTGTCGCCACGGTCTTTCCGCCTATTGCTTCAGCAGTTCCTGCATTTCGGCCCCGGTGTTGGCCAGCGTCTCGTCAAGGCTTTTCTGTCCGGACCAGTAACCGGTGAATTCGCGGGCCTGCACCTCGTAAATCGTCAATGCATTGGCCGAGGTGCCGCCATCCATGACATAGCCATACTGGCTGGCAAAATTGCCAAGGTCCACCAGATCCGGACGGTCCTCCGCGATTTTTGCCACGACATCGGGCATAAGCGCCGGCGATCCGCCATTTTCGGCGTAAAGCAGGGCGGCGTCTTCCGTTGCCAGCCATTGCAGGAACTTGACCGCACCGTCCTTGTTGGGCGCGTTCTTGTTGAGGCCGAGGCCAAGGCCGTGAATATGATCGGCGCGGCCATCGGGCCCGGCCGGCGGCGCCACAACGCCGGTTACATCGGCAACTGCGGGGGGCTTTTCGGGATCGGTCAGTTCGCTTGCGGCAGCGTTCCACTGAAGGGCTGTCGCAACCTGGCCCGAGGCAAAGGCGGCATTGGTTTCCGCATATTCATATGAGAGCGAATCCTTCGGCGTTGCCCCGGCATCGTAGAGCGTCTTGTAGAGTTCCAGTCCTTTCCGGTAGCCTTCGGAATCGATGGTGATATTGCCGTTTCCGTCACGCCAATCGGCGCCATAGGCGCGCGGCAGCGACTGGAAGACCATCATGTTGAACAGCAGGTTCTTCATCTGCAGAACCGTGCCGTAACGCACCGGGCTTGCCCGGTTGACGGACTTGGTAAAGTGAAGCGCGGTTGCCGCCCAGTCGTCCCAGGTCCACTCATCGGCCGGCTTCGGCTCCATCGGCTTGCCGAGATATTCCTCCGCGATCTTCGCGTATTCAGCCCTGGCATCCGCGTCGCCGAGCAGATCGTCCATCAGGTCCGTGCGGTAATACATGAAATGCAGGGAGAGGTCTGTCGGCACGCCATACTGCTTGCCCTCGTACTGCATGGTTTCCAGCACCGCCTTGCCGAAAACGCTTTCGGCGGCTTCGCCAAGATCGATGGGCTCCATATAGGGCGCATAGCGGCCGATCGAGTAGGTCGCGATCAGATTGATGTCGAAGGCATCGGAACCGGCGGCCAGATCTGCCTGAAGCTTGTCATAAAAGCCGTCGCGACTGAAGAAGATCAGCTCGACCTTGTCGTCCGCGCTGGCGGTCTCGTTGTAGATCTCCGTGGCGGCCCGCAAGGCGGCTTCTTCGGAGCCGCCCGGCCAACCGAGCACCGTGACGGCGGCGTTGGCAAGGCCCGGCATAGCGGTGCCCGCCAGAAGCGCGGCAAGGGCCGCGAATGCTGTTTTCCTGATCATGTCGAGTTCCCTTCTTGTGTTTGGTTTGTTTCATTTTCATTCGTCAGGTAATGCCTTTGTCCCCGTCAAAGCGGTGAGCGCTAGGTCCGCGACCCCGACGAGGCCGGCATCGGCGCCGCATGCTGCTGCGGTGACATCGGGTTTCAGGCGCGCCGGCAGTGCGGCAAGATTGGCCGAAACGCGGCTGAGAAAGCCGTCGGCCAGGCCAATGCCGCCGCCGATGATGATGGCGTCGGGATCGAACATCAGCTGGATATCGGCGCAGAGTGCGGCGACCCTGGCAGCAGAGCTCTCAACGATATCGCTGGCCCAGGACGCGCCGGCGCTTGCGGCCTCGAACACCGCAGGCGTGTCGACATGATGTCCGAGACGGCAGGCTTCGGCGGCAATGAACTTGCCGGAGACCCGGTCTTCCAGCGGAGTGGCCCCGCCTAAAGCGCCGCGCGTCAGCCCGAAATGCCCGGCAAGGCCTGTCTTCAGCGCGCCCTTGCTGACAACGCCGCCGCCGATGCCGGTTGATATGGTCAGAAAAACAATCGATCCGGCTGCCTTGCCGGTAGCCAGGTGTTCGCCCCAGGCCGCGGCCTGGGCACCATTGACGGTGAAAACCGGTTTTCCGAACAAGGCTTCGGCCCGTTCCCTGAGCGGATAGCGGCCGGGAATGTTGAGGGTTGCGCGGTTCAGCGCCTGCCAGAACCCGTTTTCAACGAGCCCCGTTGCGGCAATGCCGACGACGTCATAGCCGGTGCCCCAGACTTCGGTGGCGGTGTGAATGTTGGCGAGCCAGTCATCGGGATTGCCGTCGGCCGCAGTCGGAACCTGAGTCCGGTTGAGGATCTCGCCGCCGCACATCAACGCGGCCATGGTTTTCGTGCCGCCGATGTCGATGGCCAGAACCGTGCGGTCGGTCGTGTCCCGACAGGCATCAGCCAGTGCATCGCGAAACCAGGCGGTCGTATGTTCCGTGCGGGTGATGGCGGAACCGACCGTGACGGCATAGGCTCCTGCCCGCGCTGCCTCTGCGGCCTGTTCCGGCGTGCGGATGCGGCCTTCGGCGATCACATAGGGGGTGAGGGCGGTCATCGCGGTGATCAGCCCGATATCCGGGTCTTCGGGCTCCGGCCCGCCGACATAGCCGGAAAGCGTGGTGCCGACGAAATCGATGCCGCAGCCGAGTGCCTGACGGGCATCGTCAAGCGAGGAGCAGTCGGCCATGGTGAGCTTGCCATGGGCGCGGGCCGCGGCAACCAGATCAGACAGAGGTGCGGGGCGCGGGCGGCTGGTCGCGTCAATCGCGATGATATCGGCGCCGGCCGCTACCAGGTCCTCGACGTCCGAAAGAAACGGGGTGATGCGAACCGGGCTGTCGTCGAGATCGCGCTTGACGATGCCAATGATCGGCACGGAGACCTTCGGACGGACCGCGCGCACATAGCCGGCGGATTCAATCCTGAGAGCCGTGGCGCCGGCTGCAACGGCTGCCATGGCAAACCCCGCGACAAAAAACGGCGCGTCCATCGGCCCGTCTGGAACCGGCTGGCAGGATACAATCAGGCTGTTTTTCAGAATTTCTCGTTGCACCGGGTCTCTCACTGCTTTTTTGGAAGTATAGCAGCTTAAAAGAGACCAGAATGCAACCAGTTTATTACTGGTATTATCGCTTCAGTTCAAAAACAAAATCGTAGACATCGCCCCGATAGCGCGTCTCGCAATATTCAACGACTTCACCATGCGAGAGAAAACACCGGCGTTCGGTGACCAGAAGCGGTGCGGCGGACGGGCAGGAAAGATGCTTGCTGTCTTCGCGCGAGGCCGTGCGTGTTCGCATGCGCTGGATGGCGCGCTGGGGCAGGAAGCCGCGGGCTTCAAGTGCCTCGTAAAGCGAGTTTCCGACCAGTTCGGGCGCGGGGAGGTAACGCTCGGGAACGCTGGCAGTCTCGATCGCAATCGGCTTTTCGTCGGCTGTCCGGATGCGCTGCATGCGCAGAATATTCTCGCTATAGCCGATGCCAAGGGCCATCATTTCGGTGGGAGACGGGCGGCTGACAAACTTGGAAAGCCATATACATCCGGGCTTCATGCCGCGCGAGCGGATATCTTCGGAAAAGCTTGTCAGGGTCGAAAGCGTTTTTTCGACCTTCGAAGCAACCTCCGTTCTTGCGCCGTGACGCCGGCTGAGCAGGCCGTCATCCTCAAGCAGCGTCAGGCTCTTGCGTACGGTGACCCGCGACAGTCCGAGCGCATCCGCCAGTCTGCGCTCGCCCGGCAGCCGCTCGCCGGCATGGAGATCATTGGCCAGAATGACGCTCTCGAGCGCCACTCTCAGTCGCTTGTACAGCGGAATGTCGGTCGTGCTTTCGGCCAGTTCGATGCGAATTCGCTCAATGATTTCCGGCGCGGACATATGGGGTTCCAGATGGTTTGAACAACATTCTGGATCTATACTGGTATTATTCTGTGGAGGCAAATCAATGCGCCCTCAAGGCTTTTGTAACGTCCGGCCAACCGTGCCGTCACAGCGCGTTTCTGCGCGTCTGCGTTACAAACGGTATCGTGCGCGGGGGCGTCGGGATCAATCAGGACGCAGTTGTGTCGACAATAAAAATTTGAATCACGTCATGGATTGTACGCACGGAGTCGGGCATAGTGATCAAAAGTCGGGAAAAACAGGACACAATGGTCAAGACCTCTTCAGAGCACGGCGCGCTGCAGAACCTGCATGTCAGGCGCGGCGGTGGCGTTGCATATGTCTATGAAACCCTCCGCAACGAGATCATCGAACTCAAGCTTGAACCGGGCAGTCCCGTCGACGAGACGGAGTTGTCGGAGCGGTTTTCGATGTCGCGTACACCGATCCGGGAGGCGCTTGTGCGGCTGTCCGCCGAAGGGCTGATCACGGCGCTGACCAACCGCACGACGATCGTGTCCAACATCGATTTCGTGCAGCTGGGAGCGTTCTTCGACGCCCTGACATTGATGTATCGCGTGACCGCAAGACTTGCGGCGATCCATTATACAGAAGCCGATCTCGCCGGTATCCGCCGTCATCAGGACGATTTTGCGCGGGCCGTGGAAACTCGGGATGTGCTGGGCATGATCGCGACCAATCGCGATTTTCACATCGCCATCGCCGAGGCAGGACGAAACAAGTACTACACCGATCTGTTCCGGCGCCTGCTGGATGACGGGCGGCGGATTTTGCGCCTCTACTACCGCTCCTATGACGACGATCTGCCGCGCCAGTATGTGGCCGAGCATGAGCACATTGTCAGCGCGATGATTGCGCGCGACGAGGTTGAATCCGACCGGCTGGCAACGGCCCATGCCGATCAGATTGTGCGCCAGATCCGTTCGTATATTTCGGCGGATTCGCGCAGCGTTTCCTCGATTTCGCTATAGGCTGGCTGGCGGTGCGGCCATCGGGCGAAGCCGTTTCGTCATATTGTATTTTCTTTGTCGACAATGATCATTGTTGGTGCTAGTGAAATTCTTGAATAATGGCTGACCTTCGGAATATGCCCGCGATCGGGTGTTCTCCCGCGGCCTGCCGACCCGGTTTGCTTCAGAATTTGAAAGGGCCCAGAGATGAGCGATACGATTTTCACCGGCTGTATTCCGGCTTTGATGACACCGTGCAAGGCGGATCGTACGCCGGATTTTGCAGCCCTTGCGCGCAAGGGCCGCGCGCTTGTCGATGCCGGTATGTCGGCTGTCGTTTATTGCGGTTCGATGGGCGACTGGCCGCTTCTGACCGACGAGCAGCGCATACAGGGTGTTGAAGCTCTGGTCGAGGCGGGCGTTCCGGTGATTGTCGGAACTGGCGCCATCAACACGAAATCCGCAGTGGCGATTACCGCGCACGCCGCCCGTGTCGGCGCGGCGGGTCTGATGGTCATTCCGCGGGTTCTGTCACGGGGCACGTCGGTATCGGCGCAAAGGGCGCATTTTTCCGCCATTCTTGAGGCTGCAAACGGCTTGCCGGCGGTGATCTACAACAGCCCCTATTACGGCTTTGCCACGCGTGCCGACCTGTTCTTCAGCCTGCGCGCCGACTATCCCAACCTGATCGGTTTCAAGGAATTTGGCGGCGCTGCCGACCTGTCCTATGCCGCCGAGAATATCACGTCCGGCGATGACGATCTGACGCTGATGGTCGGCGTCGACACGCAGGTCTTCCACGGTTTTGTCAAATGCGGCGCCACAGGCGCGATCACCGGTATCGGCAACGCGCTTCCGAAGGAAGTCCTGCACCTGGTCGCACTTTGCAAGGCGGCGGCCGAAGGCGACAGTGAGGCGCGGGTCAAGGCGCGTGAACTGGAAGAAGCGCTGATGGTGCTGTCGAAATTCGACGAGGGCGTCGATCTTGTACTGTTCTACAAATATCTGATGGTTCTGAACGGCGACGCCGAATATACGCTGCACTTCAACGAAACCGACGCTCTTTCAGCCCCGCAGAAAGCTTTTGTCGAAGCGCAGTATAGCCAGTTCAAGACCTGGTACGCCAACTGGACCGCGTGATGATGCCCGGCCGCCCGGCGCAAAGCGGCGTGCCGAGGAGCCGGACGGTTTGAAAAAGCAGCCAGGCGGGGAGGGGCGTTCAGCCCCTCTCGTTGGTTCTTCCGTTACCTCAAAAAACAGGCCAGCCGGCGCGTGCCGTTGTCCGTGCGCCGGGCGAGCGGCCGTTCCTCGGCACAGCGGCTTTCGGCAATCGGGCAGCGGGTGACGAAGGGACAGCCCTTGGGTGGATTGAGCGGGCTTGGCAGGTCGCCTTCCAGAAGCTGCACGGTCTTGGCGCGCTCGGCCACCGGGTCGGCCAGCGGAATGGCGGCCAGAAGCGCTTCGGTATAGGGGTGGCGCGGATCGGCGAAAAGCGTTGTTGCCGGGCCTTCCTCGACGACCGTTCCCAGATACATCACCACCACCCGGTCTGCGATGTGGCGGACGACGGAGAGGTCGTGGGAGATGAAGATATAGGCAAGGCCGAGTTCGCGTTGAAGCCGCATTAGCAGGTTGAGGATCTGAGACTGGATCGACACGTCGAGCGCGGAAACCGCCTCGTCGCAGATGATCACGTCGGGTTTCAGCGCCAGCGCCCGGGCAATGACCACGCGTTGGCGCTGGCCGCCGGAAAGCTCGTTCGGGTAGCGGTCGCGCTGGCCGGGATTAAGGCCGACCTGTTCCAAAAGCTCGTCGACGCGGGCCTTGCGTTCACGCGCGGGGACATTGTGAATGGCCAGCGGTTCGGCGATCGACTGGGCAATGGTGCGCTTCGGGTCGAGGGCGGAAACCGGGTCCTGAAACACGACCTGAAGATTGCGCCACATCGCCGCGCGTTCCTTCGCGTTCATCTCGGTGAGATCACGGCCGCGAAAGAAAATTCGCCCCTCGGTTGCCGGTTCCAGTCCCAGAATGGCGTTGCCGGTGGTCGACTTGCCGCAGCCCGATTCCCCGACGATGGCCAGCGTCTCGCCTTCGTGGACGTGAAACGACACGCCGTCGACGGCCTTCACCACCTGCTGCGGCTCACGCGCGAAAAGCCTCTTCTGGCCGGCCGGAAAATGGACCTTCAGTTCCTCGACCCGCAGCAGCGGGCCGTTGCCGTTTCGTGTCGCGCTCATTGCAGGGCCTCGGTTTTGTCATGGTGCCAGCAGGCGACCTTGCGGCCGGTTTCCGTTGCCGAAGGCGGAACAAGCGGCGGCGTTTCAGCGCATTGGTCATCTGCCAGCGGACAGCGGGTGCGGAAGCGACAGCCTTCCGGGAAGGCGCTGATATCGGGCACGGTGCCGCTGATGGAATAAAGCTCGCGCTTCGGTTCGTCGGTGATTTTCGGGATCGTTGTCAGAAGCAGCTTTGTATAGGGGTGGCGCGGTGCAGCAAAAAGCGTTTCGACATCGGCCTGTTCGACGATGCGGCCGCCATACATGACGCAGACGCGGTCGGCGACGGAGGCGACAACGCCCATATCGTGGGTGATGATCAGGATCGAAGTGCCGGTTTCATCGCGCAGCCGGCGCATCAGTTGCAGGATCTGCGCCTGTACCGTGACGTCGAGCGCGGTTGTCGGCTCGTCGGCAATCAAGAGGTCCGGGCGGGCAATCAGCGCCGAGGCGATCATCACCCGCTGGCACATGCCGCCCGAAAGCGAGGAGGCGAACTGTTTCGCGCGCTTGGCCGGCTCGGGAATGCCGACATCGGCGAGCATGGCAACGGCCTTGTCATAGGCGTCGCGTTCGCTGGCCCGGCCGTGAACGATCAGGCTTTCGGCCACCTGAGAACCGACGCTCATCAGCGGGTTGAGGGAGGCGACCGGCTCCTGAAAGATCATCGACATCGCCGTGCCGCGCAGTTTGCGCATCGCCCTGTCGTCGGTGGTGTCGAGGGCGGATCCGTTGAGGCGGACCTCGCCGCCCGTTTGGTTCACCCGCCCGCCAAGCAGCCCCATCAGCGCCAGCGCCGTCAGGCTCTTGCCGGAACCGGATTCGCCGACCAACGCGACAATCTCGCCGCGCCCGATATCTAGATCGACGCCGTCGACAACCCTGTAGGGGCCGACGGAGATTTCCAGATCGGAGACCGCAAGGGTCGGGGCTGCCTGTGTTTCAGCCATCGCAACCATCCTCCGCGACCGCCTTTGCCCAGGGATTGACCGGATGGACCATGCCGATATGGCGATCGCTTTCGGTCATCACCGCAGACGGGATGGAGAAGTTGACCGGATGCAGCGTGTTGGTCACCAGTTTCACCGAAAAATCTTCAGCAATCGCCGCTGCGACATCGGCATCGGCCGCGCGGTCGACGGCAATGGTCGGCGCGCTGGCATCGATGCGCGGCGTGTGGAAGGCGTCCGAAAGGGCCATGCCGCCGTCGATGACATAGGAGATGATCTGCGTCAGCGCCGGGAAGATCTGCCGCCCGCCCGCAGCCCCGATTGCCATCCACGGACGCCCGTCCTTGCGGATGATCACCGGCGCCATGTTGGCAAGCGGCTTCACATCCGGCGCTATGCGGTTGGGAACGCCGGGGCGCGGGTCGAACCACATCATGCCGTTGTTCATCAGAATACCGCTTTGCGGCAGCACGACCTTGGAGCCGAAGCGCGACAGTAGCGTGTTGGTGAGCGAAACCATGTTGCCTGCCGCATCAACCACGGAGAGGTGGCTGGTGCAATCCTGCCCCTGACCGGCATGGCCCATATGCGTCAGCCGGTCGGCATAGGTGGCGCGGATGGCGCGGGCATAGGCTTTCGCCGCCGCCGCACCCGGAATGGCGGCAACGGGCAGAGTGGTCTCGAGCTTTTTCAGCGTGGCGAGCAGGCTCGGGCCGCCGCCGAGACCGGAGGCGACGTTGATTTCGTGACCACGGTAATCCTGCGCCGCAGCGGCAATCCATTCGGGTCGGTAACTGGCGAGATCGGCAGCGTCGATGACCGAGCCGCCGTCATTGAGATCGCGCACCAGACCGGCGGCGATCTCGCCCTCGTAGAAATCACGCGCGCCGGCTTCGGCCAGTCTTCTCAGAAGCTTCGCCTTGGCGGGCATGGGGCGGTAGGTTTCCTCGCCGTTCTTCGCCTTCAGCGCATGGCCGTCCTCATCGAGAAACAGCCGCGCGGTCTCGGGAAACATCGAAAGGCCGCGCTGGTCGATGGCAAGGCAGAGCGAGGTGAACCAGTCGACCAGCATGCCGCGTTCGGCAATCTCGATGGCCGGTTGCAGCGCGTCCGCAAGCGACAGCGTGCCGTGTTTTTCAAGCGCCTCGGCAAGCCCTGCGACCGAGCCCGGCACGCAGATCGAGGAATAGCCGGTAATGTTGCGGTCGTCCTCGACGGCCGGCCAGTCGAACCAGTCGCCGTCATTGCCGCCGATCAGCGGATATTGCTCGGCGGCCATGTTGCGGCTGGAGCGCACGTTGAAATCGAGCGCCTCGACCGGGCTGCCATCGGCATCGCTCCACAGCAGAAATCCGCCGCCGCCGACACCGCTCAGCCACGGCTCGACCACCGAAAGCACGAAGGCGGCGGTGATCGCCGCATCCATGGCGTTGCCGCCTGCGGCAAGCACCTTTGCCCCGGCTTCGGCGGCCTCGAAATGCTGGGCGGCGACAATGCCCTTATCCGTCGTCACGGCGGGTTTCTTGATATTCCAGGTCTGCATTATTCGCCTTTCCAGGCCGGGTGGTCATAAAGCGAGGCCGGGATTTCCGGTGAAACGGCATCGCGGCCGGCGGCATGGTCGCGGTAATGGGCGGCAATCTCGCTCGCCGTGGCAACCCAGATGCTGTCATCGGAAAGCACGTCTTCGACAAGCCGGTCGAGCATGGCGATGCGCGAACCACGACCGGAGATCCAGTCGTGCACGGTCAGCATGAACAGCGTCGAAAACCGGCGACTGGCGGCAAGTTCTTCTTTCCACGCATCGAGCATCTGGTTGGTGCCGAGCGGCGCGCGGGTGTCGCTGCCATCGAGGAACTTGAAGAAGATGGCGTCGTCGGTCGCCCAGTTGACCGGAACTTCGGTGACGTCATGCACCGCATAAGGCGTGTCGGAGCCCATCAGCGAGCTGTCGTAAAAGCCGTGCCGTTTGACCTCGGCCAGCATATGCGGTGTCATTTCCCATGCGGGCGAGCGGAAACCTGCCGGTTTTTGCCCGGTCTGGCGTTCGAAAAGCGCAATCGACGCCTCGAGAACGCGAGTGAATTCGTCATCGCGCGTCTGGCTGACCAGTTCGTGGAAATAGCCGTGCAGGCCGACTTCGTGGCCTGCCTCCACCAGCGCGGGCAGCATCCACGGGTTTTCTTCCGCCACGGCGGCGGGCACGAAGAAGCTCGCCTTGATATCATGGCGGGCCAGCAGATCGGCGATCCGTTTGATGCCGATGCGCGGGCCGTAACGGCGCTGTTCCAGATGCGAGAGCAGTTCGGGCACATCATTGCGGTTGTTCCACATCCACGGCGAATGGGCATCGACATCGATGGAAAAGCAGAAGGCCGATTTTTTGCCGTCCGGCCACGGATAGGGAGCGGGAAGGTCAAGCATGCTCATAGCGGTGTCTTCTTGTCCTGGGTGACAGTCATGGTGCCGGCGGAATTGCCGCCGTCAATCGTCAGCGTCGCGCCGGTGACATAGGACGAGGCGTCGGAGGCCAGATAGAACAGGCCCGGCGCGATATCCTCGATGGTGCTGGCCCGGCCCAGCGGAATGTTGGAGACGGTGTTTTGAACATGCGCGTCGGTGAGCGGGCTTGCGGTGCTGCCGGCGGCAAAGCCGGGTTCCAGCGCGTTGACGCGGATGCCGAATTCGGCAAGTTCCAGCGAAAACCCCTTGGTCATCCGGTCGAGCGCGGTCTTGGAGGTGCAGTAGGGCACGACCGTGCGGCGCATCTTGCGGGCAGCGCCCGAGGAGATGTTGATGATCGAGCCTTTCGCGCCCTTGTCGATCATCTGCAGCGCAAAACCGCGCGTCAGGATGAAGGGCGCGCGCAGGTTGACGTCGAAGATGCGGTCCCATTCATCGGCGTCGATATCCAGCAGGAAGCCGCTCGGGTAGACGCCGGCATTGTTGACCAGCACATCGGCATGGCCCCATTTTTCTCCGACGGCGGCGATCAGGGCCTCCAGTTCTTCTTTCGAGGTCAGCTCCGCGGCGTAGCCGAACGAGCCTTGCGTGCCGAGTTCTCCCGCCAGCGCATCGAGTGCGGACTGGTCGCGGTCGGTGACGCAGACCCTTGCGCCGGCCTCGGCAAAGGCCTTGGCGATGCCGCGGCCGAAAACGCCGAGCGCGCCGGTGACGACCACGCCTTTTCCATCAAACTGTTTTGCTGTTTCCATGATTTTCTACCGTGATTTTGGATTGAGATAATCGCTCAGCGCATCGCCGATCAGGTTGATCGACAGCACCAGAAGAAAGAGACAGATGCCGGGGAAGGTGGCGATCCACCAGGCATTTGAGACATAGTTGCGCCCGACCGAGAGCATCGCGCCCCAGCTTGCCGTCGGCGGCTGCACGCCGAGACCGAGGAAGGAAAGCCCTGCTTCGAACAGCACCATCAGCCCGAATTCCAGCGTGGCGACAACGGAAAGGGCGGCCACGATATTGGGCAGGACATGCAGGCCGAGCACCCGTATCCAGCTTGCGCCCATGGCGCGCGAAAGCCGCACATAGGGCATGTTGGCGACCGACAGCGTCTGGCCGTAGGCCACGCGGGCGTAACGCGGCCAGCGGGTCAGCCCCAGAACCAGAACCACATTGATGAAGCCGGGCCCGAGAACGGCAACGGTGATGATCGCCAGAAGAATGGCCGGGATCGACAGGAAGATGTCGACAAGGCGCATGATGACGGTTTCGACCGTGCCGCGCATATAGCCTGCGGCCATGCCGAGAAGCGTGCCGGTGATGCCGGAAAGCAGCACCGAGAGCACGGCGACGGACAGCGAAATCCGTGCGCCGTAGATGACCCGGCTTAGGAGGTCGCGGCCAAGTTCGTCGGAGCCGAGCAGGAAATATGTGCCGCGGATTTCCGTGCCCGGCGGCTTCAGCCGTCCAAGCAGGTTCTGCTTGTTGGGGTCGACCGGGGCAAGCCACGGCGCAAAGGCGGCCATGGCCACCAGACAGAGCACGATGATGACGAAGACGCCGACCGGGATCGACCGGCCGGAGGCGGGGACGAAAAGGGTCTTGATGAAACGGGCAGAGGATTTCAACGGGTCGCTCCATCAAGCCGGATTCTGGGGTCGACGAGGCTGTAGAGCAGGTCGGCGAGGAAGTTCATGGCAATCGTCACCACCGCACCGAGCATCACGACGCCCTGAACGATGACAAAATCGCGGGCGACGACCGATTGCACGGTCAGAAGGCCAAGGCCCGGCCATGCGAACACTGTTTCGACAATCACCGCGCCGGCCAGCAGCTGCGAGATTTCAATCGCGGTAATCGAAATCACCGGAATGGCGGAATTCCTGAGAAGATGGCGGATCACCAGCCGCCGCGTGCCAACGCCGCGCGCGCGGGCCGAACGGATATAGTCCTTGGACATTTCATCGATGACCGCACTGCGCATGATCCGCGCAAAGGTTGCCATCGACAAAAGCCCGAGCGCAATCGACGGCATGATCAGGTTCAGCCACGAGCCGGTGCCCGATGGTGGCAGCCAGCCGAGAAACACGCCGAAAAACATGATCATCAGAATGCCGCTCCAGAAGGTCGGCAGGCTTTGCGCGGCCAAAACCATGCCCATCAGCGGGCTGGTCAGCCGCGATTTGCTGCCGATGGCCAGGATCAGGCCCAGCGGCAGGCCGATGGCGAGCGCGACCAGCAGCGCGCCGCCGGCCAGTTCCAGCGTATAGGGCAGGCGGGAGAGGATGATGGTCGAGACCGGCACATTCTGGACATAGGAGGTGCCGAGATCGAAACGCGCCATCTGCCAGAGAAAGTCGAGATATTGCACGACAAGCGGGCGGTCGAGGCCCAGCGCATGGCGAAGCGCCTCGATATCCTGCTGCGTCGCCGTTTCCGGGACCAGAAGATAGGTCGGGTCGCCCGTCAGCCGCTGAATGAAGAAGATCAGCGTCATCACGCCGAACAGCGTGATGAGAGATTGCCAGAGGCGACGCAGAAGGAAATAGCCCATGGGTAAAGCCTATTCGGACCAGCTCATGCGATTGATGAACATGCTTTCATTGGCCGTCGGCTGCCATTCCAGCGCACCGGCCGCGCCATAAAGGGCGGTCGCCTGATAGAGCGGCAGGATATAGGTGTTGTCCTTCACGATCTCGGCGACCTTGGCATAGTCATCCAGCCGCTTTTCGCTGTCGACCGTGGTGCGGGCGTCTTCCAGAAGCGCGTCGAGTTCGGGATCGTTGACGCGCGACCAGTTGGACGAGGAGTGCAGCAGCGGAAACTCGACGCCGTCGACATCCTGGCAGGCGCAGGACCAGCGGCCGAAATTGAGTTGCGGGCGCTGCTCGGGATTGGCGTTCTGTGCCTTCTTCAGATAGGTCGCCATGTCGGTAAGCCCGATTTCGACGTTGAAGCCGGCCTCGTTCAGCATCTGCTGGATCGCCTGGACAATGCGCTGGTCGAAGACCGGCGAGGTGGCGAATGTCATCGGCACCTTGGCCGCATCACCCTTGGCGGCGATGATTTCGGCGGCCTGTTCCGGATCGTAGGGGATCGGGTCAATGCCGTCGACATAGCCGAAATGCGCGGACGTCGCCATCTGGCCGACGACCTGTTCGCCGCCGCCGAGAAGACCAAGCGCAATGCCTTCGCGGTCAATTGCCATGGCGGCGGCACGGCGCAGTTCCGGATCGTCGAGCGGCGGCACCAGCGTGTTCATGCCCATGAAGGCGACACGCTCGGTCGGTGCCGTCAGCACTTTCACATCGCCTGCGGTTTCAAGCTGCATGGCCTGGTCGCTGTCGATGGAAACGATCAGGTCGGCGGTGCCGGCGCGCAGATTGGCAACGCGGGTGGAGGCATCCGGAACAGCCTTGAAGTTGACGGTTTCGAATGCGCCCTGATCGCCCCAGTAATCATCGTTCTTGTCGAGCGTGACGGAGACGCCCCGATCCCAGGTTTCGAACGTGTAGGGGCCGGAACCAATCGGGTTGGCATTGAAGTCCTGTTCGCTCTCATTGGCAACGACATGTTCCGGCACAACGGAAAGCTTGACGAGCTGCGCCAGCAGCACCGGATAGGGGCCGTCGGTCGTCAGCACGACCTTGTTGTCGGCCGTCTTTTCCGCATCGATGATGGCGGCGAACTGGCCGAGCTGCGGGCTGGCGAGGTCCGGATCGGTGATACGCTTGACCGAATAGACCACGTCGTCGGCCGTCAGCTTCTCACCGTCATGGAAGGTGATGTCGTCGCGGATCGTCAGTTCCAGCTCGGTGTCCGACAGCCATTCCCAGGCGGAGGCCACCTGCGGAACGATCTCGCCGTCATTGTCGCGGGTGACGATGTTGTCGAAGATATTGCGGTAGACGTAATAGCTGTCCGGGTTCCACTGCATGTGCGGATCGAGCGTCGACGGCTCGTTGACGAGATCGACCACGAGCTGGTCTTTCGCCTGCGCGACACCGGCACTCAGCGCGGCAGCAATGGCGGCGATGGCAACAGTCGTTCTGATAGACAAGATCTGACTCCGTGTTCTGAAAGGGGTCTTATGGTTCGGGATGGAGGATGGCGATGGCCGGCGGCGAACGCCAGCCATCAACATGAGCGAATGAGCGGGTGCGGGAAAAACTATTCCGTCCAGCTCATCCGGTTGAGGAACATGCTCTCGTTCGAGGTCGGCTGCCATTCGAGCGCATCGGCCGCGCCATAGATGATGGCGGCCTGATAGAGCGGTAGGATATAGGCGTTGCCGACGGCGATTTCGTTCACCTGTCTGTAAAGATCGGCGCGCTTTTTCTCGTCCAGTTCGCTGCGGGCCTCATCCAGCAGCGCGTCGATCTCGGGATCGGAAACGCGCGACCAGTTGGAAGAGGAATGCAGCAGCGGATACATGATGCCGTCCGGATCCTGGCAGGCGCACGACCAGCGCGAGAATGTCAGCATCGGCGCGACATCGTTGGAGGACTGCTGGTCTTTCAGCCATGTCGCCATATCCGTCATCTTCAGCGAGACATTCATGCCCGCATCGTTGAGCATCTGCTGGACGGCCTGCACCACGCGCTGGTCATAGACGGGCGCCGTTGCAAGCTGCATCGCGACCTCCGCATCCGGGCCGATTGCGGCAATCATCTCCGCGGCCTTGTCGGGATCATAGGCATAGCCGTCAATCTCGCCGCTGTAGCCGAAATGGGCCGGTGAGAGCATTTCATCGACCACCTTCGGATAACCGGCAAGCACGCCTTCGACGATACCTTCACGATCGATGGCATAGCCGATCGCCTTGCGCAGTTCGGGATTGTCGAGCGGGGCCTGCTGGCTGTTGAGCGCGAAATAGGCAACGCGTTCGGTGTTGACGGCAAGCGGCTTGCCCTTGCCGCTGGCTTCAAGCTGGGCGGCAAGATCGGAATCAAGCGTCACCACCAGGTCGGCCGCACCCGCCTGAAGATTGGCAAGCCGGGTGGCCGCTTCCGGAACGCCCTTGAAGATCACGGTTTCGAACGGGCCCTTGTCGCCCCAGTAATCGTCATTGCGTTTCAGCACGACATCGACGCCGCGGTTCCAGGCTTCAAGCGCATAAGGACCGCTGCCGACCGGATGAGCGTTGAACTCTTCCGGCGTCATTTCGGAAGCGACGTGTTCGGGAATGATCGAGAGCTTGACCAGTTGCGCCAGAAGGGCCGGATAGGGCCCGTCCGTCGTCAGCTTGACCGTGTGATCGTCGATCGCCTCGGCCTTGATGATCTTGTTGAACTGGCTGAGCTGGGGGCTGGCAAAATCCGGATCGGTGATGCGTTCGATCGTGTAGACCACATCGTCTGCCGTCAGCTTCTCGCCATCGTGAAAGACGATGTCGTCGCGCAGTGTGAACACCACTTCGGTGTCGCTGACCTGTTCCCATTCGGTCGCGACCTGCGGCACGATTTCGCCGTCATTGTCGCGGGTCAGCATGTTGTCGAAGATGTTGCGGTAGACGTAGTAGCTGTCCGGGTTCCACTGTTTCTGCGGGTCGAGTGTGGCCGGCTCGTTGACCAGATCTATGGTGAGGGTGTCTTTCGCCTGCGCTGCAATTGCGCCCGTCAGCGCGACAGCGAGCGATAACAGGACGGGCGCAATGCGCCGCCCGACGCCGAATACGTATGTCATGAACTATTCCCCTTGCTGGAGGTCCAGCCGCGGGAGGCCGCACGGTCAGGACCTGTTTGAGGAGATACGCCGTATTGTTTTTGTGTCGGCGCTTTCTCCTGAGGTTTTGTGCCTCCGGTCAGTGCCAGCTCGCTTTGATTGTTCAGGAGAGCGTCGCTGGCAAAGCTTCTGAACTGTTCGATGGCCTCGTCAAGAAAAGCACGGGCGTCATCCGCGCGGCCGTCACGAAGGGCGGCGGCAATGGCCGATGCCTTGAGTGCAGGCATCGGTGCCGCGCCCTGTTTTTCGAAGAAATGGACGATCCGGTCCGAATGGTCCCAGAGCCGCTCCACGAATGTCGCGACGAACGGATTGAGTTCGGATGAAAGTTCGGCCCGGAATGTGCGCTCATAGCCGGTGCGGGTGGTCCGCGCGGCCTCTTCGTGCGCGCCGCCGACGGCTTCGATCATGTCGGCCAGTTCAAAAAGCCGCGCGCTTTTCTGCGCGTCGATGATGAGTGAGGCAAGCGCCGGTTCGGCCATTCGGCGTGCATCGACGACCTGGCCGACAAGGGCGCCGCTCATCGGCAGAACCCGCCAGCCCTCGCGCGGGATCGACAGCATGAAACCCAGCGTCGAAAGCCTCGCCAGCGCCACCCGCGTTGCTGCCCGGCCAAGGCCGAAACGGGTGGCAAGCGCGGCCTCGGTAATCGTCAGGCCCGGTTCCAACTCGCACCACAATATCGCCTGCGTCAGCCGTTCCTCCGCAAACGCCGCCTTCTGAACCGGCTTCAGCGGTTCCGGCGTCTTCTGGCGGTCCTTCGGCGAAAACGGCGAATTGTCGTCATACATCCATCTGTTCCCTTTTTTTGAACATGTTTTAACGGATATATGAAAATGTCAAATGCTATGTCTTAAAATCTTTATACTGCGTTGTTGATGTTTCTATCTTGTTGCATCGCGCAAGCGGGCACTGTCCACGGCATTCAGCCGCGGACCGATCTGTTTTCTGCAATGCTTTCAGGGGGCTTTCCTGCCGCCTGTTTTCATCCCTTTCCCACGTTGACCGTGGTGACGACGGAAAGGCCGGGGACCAGCTTGTCGGCATCTTTCTGACCGGGATCGATGGCAATGCGAACGGGCACCCGCTGGGCCACCTTGGTGAAATTGCCGGTGGCGTTGTCCGGTTTGATAACGGCGAACTCGGAGCCTGCGGCAGGCGAAAAGCGCTCCACCCGGCCGGTGAACCGTTCGCCGTCGAGTGCATCGACGCTGAAGGTGACCTGTTGTCCGATTTCCATGCCGGAAAGCTGTGTTTCCTTGTAGTTGGCAATCACCCATACATCCTCGGGAACGAGCGCGACGAGCTGGGAACCGGCCGAAACATATTGCCCCACATGAACCTTCACCTGACCGAGCGTCCCGTCCCGCGGTGCCGTGATCTGCGTGTTTTCAAGGTTGATCTGCGCAAGTGCGCGGGCGGCTTCCGCAGAGCTGACCTTCGATTTCAGCGTGTCCCTGTCGATGACGGCGGATTTGAGGGACTGTCTGGCGACGTCGAGTTCGGCCTTGGCCCGATCAAGGGCCGCCTTTGCCTGGTCGAGCGTTGCGCGCGCCGTTTCAAGGCTGCTTTCGGAGACGACCTGCTGCTTGCTCAGCCTTTGCTTGCGCTGCCACTGGGAGGTGGCGTTGTCGAGTGCGGCTTCGGCGCTCGCCACCCCGGCCTGCGATGAGGTGATCTGCGCCCGGGCGGTTTCCTGCGCCTGGGCATTGCCGCGAAGCGCGGTGCGGGCGGCTTCGAGCGCTGCTTCGGTTTCAGCCAGTTGCTGGGCAAAGATATTGTCATCGATGCGTACCAGCAGATCGCCCTTGCTGACGTGCTGGAAATCGTGCACCGGAACGTCGGCCACGACACCGGAAAGCTGCGGGGAAAGCAGCGTCACCTGTCCCTGCACATAGGCGTCATCGGTTCGCGGATCGGCAAAGTTGAAGGGCGGGAACCGCCAGGCGAACAGCAGCGCCAGAATGCCGAGAAGTCCAATGCCGAAAACGGCATAGGTCGCAAGTGAACGTAGGGCTCGTGTCATTTTTGTTATCCCTGAAAATCAGGCTGGAAGACCTTCGGCCTGGGCGCGCATGCGCGCGCTTTCCCATTTCTCGAAGGCAACGTCGAGAATGAGAACGACCAGCGCCAGAAGGGCCAGCAGAGTGGTGAAACGGAAAGCATCGTTATAGGCCAGCACATAGGCTTGCTGGGTGGTCTGTCTGGCCAGCGCGGCAGCGCCTTCTGCCGTGCGAACGACGCCATCGGAAATGGTCGAGGCATAGGCGCCCGAAAGCTGCCGCATGCGTTCTGCGACCAGCGGATTATCCGGTGTCAGCGATTGCACGAGGGCTGCCGAGTGCACCTGTTCACGCCAGGTGACGAAACTTCCGAAAAGGGCCGAACCGATAATCGCGCCCAGCCGCTGGGTGGTCACGAACACGATGATGAAGCTGAGGATGTAATTCGGTCCGCGTTTCAGCGCAGCGATAAAACCGACCATCATGGCTGCCGGCATGAACAGTCCCGAGGCAAAGGCGATCAGGATCTGGCTGAGAAACATGTCCTGCGGGCGTGACATGCTGGTGGCATGGCTGTCGAGCCAGCTCCCGATGATGAGAAGCACCAGCGCTATGCCATGCATCAGCGCAACACGGCCCGGTTTCAGTATGACGGCACAGGTAACGCCGGCTGCCACGGTGGCGATGAGAATGACCGTGTAAAGACCGACAAACTGCTCGTTGGAAAGACCGAGCATGATGAAGAAGGAGCGCACCCCGGTCGACTGCTCCGACAGGATGAGCCGGAAAACCATCAGGGCGCCGGTGAAATGGATAATCTCCGCCGAGGTCAGCCAGCGGATATCAAGCAGCGGTTCTTCGCGGTTGAGCTCGATGATGGCCATGATCATCAGCGCGACGACGCCCAGGATCAGCAGTGCTCCCGTCCAGCGCACCTCCGTCCACCAGTAGATGCGCCCCAGTGACAGGGCAACGGTGATCGCGCCCATGCCGAGCGCGAGAAAGGAAAACGAAATGAGGTCGGCCCGGCTGATCACCTTGACGCGTTCACCCGAAACCAGAGGCAGGCGGAAGATCAGGGCCAGCGACAGCAGAGCCATCCCGATTTCGCAGATATAGAGCGACCGGAAGCCGCCGTGATCGAAAAGATAGGGGGCAATGACGCCGGCAAGCGGGGTCGACGCCAGCATCACGGTCATGCCGCCGGAAAGGCCGATGCTCATTTTCTTTTCGCGTGGCAGGCCTTCGAGCATGTACAGGATCGAAATCGATGTCATCGGCGCCGCCGCAATGCCCGCGAAGAAGCGCACGATCAGTGCCGTCTGAAAGCTGTCGACCCACAAATGACCGAGATTGATCAGCACGTAGACAATGATCGACACTTCCGCAAAATGCCTGATGCCGAATTGCTGGCGCACCTTGAACAACAGCAGCGTCAGGCAGGCATTGGGCGCCAGATAGGCCGCCATCAGCCAACTTGCCTCCGCTGTCGTCGCCTTCAACGGTCCCGCGATCTGCTGGATCGTGACCGTGATGAACGACATGCCCAGCCCCTGCGTCAGTCCGACCACGGTTGCGGCGAACATGTAGGCCAAAAGCTGCGGCAGCGGCTTGGGTGGCTGGGGCGGCGGCGCGCCGGGATAAAGCGGCCCCGGCGGCGGTGCGGCCTGTGGTGCGGTTTCGCTGGTTTGATCAGTCATCGGGGCGGTCCTGAATAATCTGGTCGACCTTGGCGATGATCGTTTCGAAAACGGTGGTCGCGGTCAAAAGCTCATCCGGCCCGACAGGCCCCAGCACCGCCTCGTAGAACTCGGCGCGCATGATATCGAGCTCCCGCGCCATGTCGGTGCCGTGTGCCGAAAGCCCGATGAGCTTGGCGCGCCGGTCGTTCGGGTCGGCCCGGCGCTCGATGAGGCCATGTGCCTCCATGCGGTCCAGCAGCCGCACCACGGTCGGCTTTTCCAGTTCGAGTTCGCATGCAAGCTCGCTCTGGTTCATGGTTTCATTTTTCGAAAGCAGAAGAATGACCCGCGCCCTGGCAAAGGTCAGGCCATAGCGGGCGACCCGGGCATTGTAATAGGTCCGCATTTTCCGGCTCGCCACCGTCAGGTTTTCCATGAAGGCCACATGCCGGTTGTCGATCTGTGCGGACATAATTATAGCTGCCTATTCTATGTTGGGCTATTAGATAGCCTGCTACATAATAGTGCGAAACGCGCTTGGCAAGCCCTGTAAGCAATTACAGCTATGCCCCGTCGTCATTCCGGCCTTGAGCTGGAAGCGCACAACAAGCAGCCCTGGATACCGGCTCAAGGCCGGTATGACGAAAGAACGCGGGACGCGCTTTGTCAGCAGTCTGCAGCGACCCCACAAAGGTCACTCTTTCCTTGTTTTTTACGATATTAATACGTATGTATGAATAATAGTATATTTATGGAAGATCGACGCGATGGCCAGTGTAATCATTATCGGAACAGGGTTTGCGGCGCTCACCACGGCGCGTGAATTGCGCAAGCGGGACAGTGCGGTGACAATCACGATGATCTCGCCG
Organism: Martelella mediterranea; assembly: GCA_003001975.1. Taxonomy (GTDB): domain Bacteria; phylum Pseudomonadota; class Alphaproteobacteria; order Rhizobiales; family Rhizobiaceae; genus Martelella; species Martelella mangrovi. The sequence goes on along the minus strand of PVUG01000002.1, from coordinate 155,849 downwards.
CGCGATACGCTGCACTATCTTCCAAGCGCGATCTGGCTGCCAGCCGGGGTGCGCTCAGGGGGCGAGCTGAAAGTGCCGCTGGCGGGCTTCTTCGCCAGGCATCGCCTCGACTACGTTCGGGCGCGCGTCACGGGTCTTGAAGGGGATGGCCGCACGGTGCTGACCGATAACGGCACGTATCAGGCCGATCAGGTGGTGATTGCCTCCGGTGGCCGGTTCATCCGGAAACTGCCCGGCATCGAGCATGCTCTGGTGCCGTGTGAAGGGATCGCGGTCGGTGAAGAGATCGCCCGCCGCCTTGCCGATATGGAGGGCGGCACCATCGCCATCGGCTTTGCCTCCAATCCAAAGGAGCAGGGGGCCGTGCGCGGCGGGCCGATGTTCGAATTTCTGTTCATCATCGACACGATGTTGCGAAAGCAGAAGCGGCGCGAAAAATTCCGGCTGGTGTTCTTCAACCCATCCAACCGGCCCGGTCAGCGCCTCGGCGACAAGGCTGTCGATGCCTTGCTGAAGGAAATGGAACGGCGCGATATCGAAACCCGCCTTGGGCACAAGATGGTCGGTTTCGAAGAACACAAGGTCATCACCGAAGGCGGAGCATTTGACGCGGATCTGATCCTGTTCATGCCGGGCCTTACGGGACCGTCCTGGCTGGAGAACGCAGATTTGCCGCTATCGCCCGGCGGCATGATTGCGGCGGATGAAAAATGCCGCGTCAGGGACCGGCCCGGTCTGTGGGTGGTTGGCGATGCCGGATCCTATCCCGGACCTGACTGGATGCCGAAACAGGCCCATCAGGCCGATTTGCAGGGGATTGCGGCTGCGGAAAATATCGCTCTTGCCCTTGAAGGCAAGCAACCGCGCCGCGACTTCAAGCCTGAACTGATCTGTATCGTCGATATGCTGGACACCGGCGTGCTGGTTTTCCGCAATCTCCGGCGCAACATCCTTCTGCCGAGAAGCAGAATCTTCCACTGGCTGAAACGGTATTTTGAAAAACACTATCTCAGGGCGTTTCGCGGATAAGCGAAATAACTGAGAAACTGTGCAACAAATACAAGGAAGTATGCGTTTGACGAACTGAACACGGCCGATGCAAGTGTCCGTGCCGGCGAGGTAGGAACCGAAGAATTTTCGGCTGCTTGTCCGCGATCATTTCGGCGCCACGTCCGTGGTGATAGCCTGCCGCCGGCCCGAAGCCTGACGTGACGAAGCGTTTGCCGGGACGAACGCCGATGCGTTCGGTGCGGCATTCACGTCGGCGGGATGGGGCATGCGGTGCTGACTGAGATGCAGCGGCGCAAACGGGTTGGCCCGAATATCTGAACCAAAAGGAGTAAAGCGATGACGAACAACAAGTTGATTGAATATCTGCAGCGGGCCGTCAACATGGAGATGACTGCTGCACATCAGTATCAGCTGCACGCGCATACGCTTGACGACTGGGGGCTGACAAAGCTTGCTGCACAGATGCGCGAGGAAATGACCGAGGAACTCGGCCACTCCGATCTGTTCATGGAAAGACTGTTTTTCCTCAAGGAAGCGCCGGAACTCGGCTTTGACAAGGCGCCGAAGAAGGCCAATTCCCTGCCGGAAATGTTCAAATCGGATATGGCCGACGAAGAAGAGGCGATCAAGGTCTATACGGAGGGCGCCCGGCTTGCCGCAGACCTTGGCGATATCGGCACGCGCACCCTGTTTGAAAAGATCGTGCTGGACGAGGAAGGCCACAAGGCCTGGCTCGAACTGCAGCTCGACCTGATCGAGCGTCTGGGCGAAAAGACCTATAGTTCCAAACTCGTCGCCTTCGGCGATGATGACGACGCAGAGGACTGAAAACCCTCTGAACTTGCGAAACGCGCAACCTCCCTCCCGGCAGACATTGGCCGGGAGGGCTATCGCATATGCATATGGCTTTGCCGCACAGCCCCAAGTCTTCTCGCCCCGGAGGGGAGAGATGTCGCAAAAGCGACAGTGAGGGGGGAGCTTATCCACGCGGACGCCCTCACGAGATTGACACGCTGCTTCACCCTCACTGCCCCTGTCGGGGCATCTCTCCCGCAAGCGGGAGAGAGTATATGGAGCGAGGTCCAGGGCCATCTGCGATAACCCTGCCCTTGAGGGGTGGCGACGACAATAAAGGACGCACCGGCTAGCGCATCCTGCAGCGATTTCTCTATAATTGATGAGACTTGTTCATGAGTGGTTGTGCCTTGCGGGGTATTATCCCGGGGTTCAAATGCTCCATCTAACCCTCAAAGAGGCAAAGGGAGAGATGATGATTCGATATCGTGTTTACGCAACCGTTGCCATGCTGGCATTCGTCTTCCTTGCTGCCGGTTTTCCGAATGCCGGGATCAGGACCACAAAAGGAGCCGAAATGATCAGAATAGAAGTTATCGCCGGCGACACGGTGTTGCCTGCCACGCTTGATGATACGCCAGCGGGACGGGATTTCGCCTCGCTGCTGCCGCTCGAGCTGACACTGAGCGACTATAACGGCGTGGAAAAGACCGCCGATCTGCCGCGCAAGCTCGATACGACCGATGCGCCGGCCAGCTACAAGCCGAAAAAGGGCGATATCACGCAATATGTGCCTTGGAGCAATATCGCGATCTTTACCAAGCCATTTTCCGATTCACGCGGCCTGCTTCGCCTCGGCGAATTCGACGGCCCGATCGATGCCCTGACGCAGGCCGGCGAGGTCACCGTGCAGATAAGGCTGGCGGACTGAACTAACGATCGAAACCACGCGGGGCGGGCGTGTTGATGACCGGTTTTGGCGTCGGTTGCGCATGGCTTCGTGCAGCGGAGCAAAGCGCCTGTGTGTGAGCGCAATTCTGTTCCGCGCTCCGTTTCCCGATCAGAACGGAGGCGGTCATTGCGGCCGCCGCCCCGCAGGCACTGACCTTCCAGGCAACCAAAGAGGAAAAACATGGCCAATACTCCAATTCGCGTCGGCTTTATCGGCCTCAATCCCGACAGCAACTGGGCATCGACGGCGCATATTCCCGCGCTGAAATCGCTCGGCGATCGTTTCGAGGTCGTCGGTGTTGCCAATTCATCGCCGGAAAGTGGCCGACGCACCGCTGAAGCGCTGGGCCTGAAGCATGCTTTCGACACCCCTGCCGATCTTGCCGCCTCGCCTGAGATCGATCTGGTCGTGGTCACGGTCAAGGTGCCCTATCATTTCGAGCTGGTTTCGCTGGCGCTGAATGCGGGAAAACACGTCTATTGCGAATGGCCGCTCGGCAACGGGCTGGAAGAGGCGAAGGCGCTTGCCGCGCTGGCAGACGAAAAAGGCGTCGTTGCGGTTGTCGGCACACAGGCCCGCGCCGCGCCTGAAATCCTGCATCTGAAAAAACTGGTTGCCGATGGTTATGTCGGCAGGGTGCTGTCCACCTCGCTGATCGGAACCGGCGGCAACTGGGCAAATGAGACAAGCTCGGCGCTCTACTACCTCTTCGACGCCGCAAACGGCGCCAGGATGGAAGATATCCCGATGGCCCATACGCTGGCGGCCGTGAAGGATGTTCTGGGCGAATTCGGTCCGCTGGACGCTACACTCGGCTTCAATTTCAAGACGGTCACCGTCACCGATACGCATGAGGACAAGCCGAAGACGGCGGCCGACCAGGTTATGGTGCAGGGAAAGATGGAAAGCGGTGCTGCTTTCTCGCTGCACTACAAGGGCGGCGTCAATCGCGGCACCAATTTCCTCTGGGAAATCAACGGAACCGAGGGTGATATCCAGGTGACGGCCGGTCTTGGCCACGCCCAGATGGTGCAGCTCACCATCAAGGGCGCGCATGGCGAGGAGAAGGTGCTGAGCGACCAGATGCCCGACCCGTCCGTTTATGAAGGAAAGCCCGAATTTCCCGGCGCCCGCAATGTCGCCGGTATCTATGCCCGTCTTGCCGACGACATTCAAAACGGCACCCGCACCGCGCCGACATTTGCAGATGGCGTGGCCCTGCACGAAGTGCTGGACGCGATTGAAAAGTCGGCCGCAGCCAAGGGCTGAAACAACACACGCCAGCCGTCTTTTCGGGCGGCTGGCCGTGCTGAGCGCCTACATCTATAGCCCTGAGCGTTTCAGGATTGCCTCGGGGTAGCGTTCCCCTGTCGTGCGGAAACCGGCTGCATCGATCTCGGCCAGATCGGCGGCAGACAGGCGTATGTGGAGCGCGCCGATATTTTCCTCAAACCGCTCTATCCGCCGGGTGCCGAAAAGCGGCACGATCCATCGCTTTTGCTCCAGCAGCCACGCCAGCGCGACCTGAGCGGGTGTCGCACCATGCCTCGCTGCCATCCGCTTCAGCAGATCGACGATTTCCAGATTGGCCGTTCGGGCATCCCCCTGAAAGCGGGGTATCTGGGCGCGGAGGTCGTTGTCCGCAAATTGCGTGCTGGTGTCGATCCTGCCGGTGAGAAAACCCTTGCCGAGCGGCGAAAACGGCACCAGTCCGATACCGAGTTCCTCAAGCGTCGGGATGATCTCGTCCTCCGGCTCCCGGGTCCACAGTGAATATTCACTCTGAAGTGCGGCGACCGGCTGAACCGCATGGGCGCGGCGGATGGAACCGGCGCCGGCCTCCGAAAGGCCAAACCAGCGAACCTTGCCCTCCGCGATCAGGTCTTTGACCGTTCCGGCGACATCTTCCATCGGCACATCGGGGTCGACGCGGTGCTGATAGAACAGGTCGATATAATCGGTCTTGAGCCGCTTCAGGCTTTTTTCGGCCACCGAGCGGATCTGTTCGGGGCGACTGTTGACGCCACCGCGGTGCTCGCCCGTTTCCTGATCGATATCCCAGCCGAACTTGGTCGCGATCTTCACCTTGTCGCGCATGCCGGAAAAGGCTTCGCCGACCATCTCTTCGTTGCTCCAGGGGCCGTAGACTTCGGCTGTATCGAAAAAGTCCATGCCATGGTCGACGGCTGCGCGCAGCAGCGCAATCATCTGCGGCCTGTCGTCGATTTCACGGCCCTTGCCGTATCCCATGGCACCCAGTGCCAGCGCAGACACTTCGAGTCCGCTTCCAAGCTTTCGCTTCTGCATGATTGCTCCTTCCCGTTATTCAGACGGCATAATCGGTCGATGCCGTTCAGGCATACCGACGCCTCTGTTTGAATTTGGGGGCGGTGCACTGCTGAAACCAGCGGATCACGTTCATGACAACAATGAAACCGGTTCATGTTCCGGACGCCGGTCTTGCAGAAACACCGCAAACAGGCCGGGGCACTGTGTTGTCTTGTACATGAATGTGGGTTTTCATGAACGGAGCACATATATACGATCCGGCCATCCCGCCTTAACGTTCGGAGACAGTCATGCTGCGTGAGAATATCAATGATCTGATTGCATTGTCGGTTGTCGCAGAGGAACGCAGTTTCACCCGTGCGGCGGCCCGGCTCAATGTCTCCCAGTCGGCGCTCAGCCACACCATCAAGGCCCTCGAAACCCGGCTGGGCCTGCGGCTTCTGACCCGAACGACGCGCTCCGTGGCGCCGACCATCGAGGGCGAAGACCTGCTTTTGACGCTGGGCCCGTGTTTCGAGACCATCGAAGCGCGTTTGCAGGCGCTGACCGACAGTCGGGGCGAGCCCTCCGGCACGGTGCGGATCGTGTCGACGGATTATGCCATCGACAAGCTGATGTGGCCGAAGCTTGCGCCGGTGCTCGAAAACCATCCCAGGGTCAATGTCGAATTCGTGGTGGATTATGGCTTTACCGATCTGGCCTCTGCCCAGTGCGATGCCGGCGTGCGCTACGGCGAGCAGGTAAGCGAGGGGATGATTGCCATTCGCATTGGCCCCGACGAACGCATGGTTTGCGTCGGTTCGCCTGCCTATTTCGCCGCGCGCGGCAGGCCTGAAACGCCGCAACAGCTCAGCGAACATCGCTGCATCAACCTGCGCCTGTCCACCCATGGTGCACTTTATGCCTGGGAATTCGAGGATGAGGACGGCAAGGACATCCGGGTCAAGGTCGACGGGCAGATATGTTTCAACACGATCAACCCGGTCGCGCGGGCTGCATGCGACGGTTATGGCCTTGCGCTTGTGCCCGAAGGGCTTGTCGATGCCGAAATCGCATCCGGCCGGTTGGAGCTTTGCCTTGAGCAGTATTGCCCCTATTTTCCGGGCTTTCACTTTTATTATCCCAGCCGCGAACGGCCGTCTTCGGCTTTTCAGGTCGTGCTGGATGCCCTGCGCGAACGGGCCTGAGCCCATTCATGAGCCTCAGGCATGAGTGCAATCGCGCAGCCGGGTATTATCTGCGGCCGTTCCCGCCCCAGATCATGAGTGTCACAATCATTATAGCGACCGACACTGGATCTTGAGGAGACCGCAAATGAAGAAATATATCACAGCCTCTGCCCTTGCCTTCATGACAACCGGCGCTGCTGCACAGGATGTCTCGACCACGATTCCCGATGCCGTCGGCAAGGTCGCTCCGGCATTGCAGGCCTATTCGAGCAAGGACCTGATCGGCACGGTCTGGAAAGGTGAAGAGCTTTCCACCCGCGATCGCGCGCTCGTCACCTTTGCCGCCATGATGACCATGCACCAGACCGAAGAGCTGGCGGCGTTTACAGCCGTTGCGCTTGATGCCGGCGTCGAGCCGGCCGAACTGGCTGAAACCATCACCCATCTGGCGTTTTACACCGGCTGGGGCAACGCCACAGTTGCGGCGACCGCCATGGAGCCTGTTTTTGCCGAACGCGGCGTCACTGCGGAAAACCTGCCATCGCCGGACCCGGAATTGCTGCCGCTGGACGAGGAGGCCGAGGCGGCGCGCCAGGAACTTGTGTCGACCAATTACGGCAATGTCAGCCAGGGCGTTGTCGACAACACCCAGCAGCTTCTGTTTCTCGATCTGTGGCTGCGTCCGGACCTTGAGCCGCGCGACCGCAGCCTTGTGACCGTTGCCGCGTTGATCGCATCCGGTCAGCCCGATCAGATGAGCTTCCACCTCAACAAGGCCATGGACAACGGCCTGACGCAGGAAGAAGCCGGCGCCGTTCTGGCCCACCTTGCGTTCTACACCGGCTGGCCGAAGGTGTTTTCCGCAATGCCGGTGGCCAAGGACGTGTTTGAATCGCGCGAAGGCTGAACGCCATTGAAAGTCGGGTGGAAAGGTGCGCATCGCCTTTTACAACCATGAATGATTTTCATGGCTGCAAGGAATGAGCGGGCCTTTTTCCATACCGGGTCGGGGGCTATATCGGGCGCAAGGAGATCGACATGAACATCGCGATTCTCGGATCCGGCCTGATCGGGGCAAAGCTCGGTTCGCTTTGGGCGCAGTGCGGTCATTCGGTCACATTCGCCTATTCCAGAAGTCCGCAAAAGCTGGAACGACTGGCAGGACAGGCGAATGCGGCGACGGCCACGGTCGCAGACGCCGTCAGCGGCGCGGATGTCGTTCTTCTTGCCGTCCACTGGTCGCGCGTTGACGATGTGCTCGGCCAGGCGGGTGATCTGGCCGGAACCGTTGTCCTGAACTGCTGCGTGCCGCTCAACGACAGCGACAGCGAACTTGTGGTCGGCATGACCACATCCGGTGCGGAAGAACTGGCCCGCAAGCGCCCGAAGGCGCGCTGGGTCTCGTGCTTCAATACCGCGCCGTCGGAGAGTTTTGTCAGGGTTTTTGCCCGCCGCACCCAGACCCCGCGTCCGAACCTTCTGGTTTATGGTGACGACAGCGGCGCAAAGGAACTGGCCGGCGGTTTGATCCGCGACATCGGTTTTGAACCGCTGGAAGCCGGCGGGCTCAGGACCGGCCGGTTTGTCGAACCCTTCGTCATGGTCACCGCCGAACTCGCCTATGGGCAACCCGGCGGTGCCGCATTGGTCTATCGATTTGAAAAACTGCAAGATTGAACGTGTTTTAAAGGAGACTTGTCATGAAAATTATTCGTTCTGGATCCGCCCCTTCCATGAAAGGCCCGGAAGACTGGTTTACCGGCACGGTGCGTGTTGATCCGCTGTTTGCCGCCGAAGAGCCCGGCCGCACCGGCGGTGCGCATGTCACCTTCGAGCCCGGCGCGCGCACAGCCTGGCATACCCACCCCGCAGGCCAGACACTGATCGTCACCTTCGGCAAGGGCCGCGTTCAGCGCGAGGGTGGACCGATCGAGGAAATTTCGCAGGGCGATGTCGTCTGGTTCCCCGCCGAAGAAAAGCACTGGCATGGCGCAGCCCCCGAAACGGCCATGAGCCATATTGCCATTCAGGAAAGCATTGACGGTTCGCCCGTGACCTGGATGGAGAAGGTTTCCGACGCCGACTATAACGGCTGACGGAACCCGTCCGGGCGAGGACTTCGCCCGGGCCCCGCTGTCTTGAGACAGCATGCGCGCACTGCGAAAAATCAACCAAACCGGTGGTCGCGGCCAATAGTCTGGCGATCACCGGTTTGTCTGTGCGTGATGACCTCCCGGAAAAATCGGATACTGACTTGGAAAATACGACTGCAAGGGACAGCGCCGGTGCAACGCTGATCATTGTCGCGCTTGCGACCTGTCTGGCACTGGTGGTTTTCACCGCGCCGCTGACGACACTGAACGCGATGACGCAGGGCTTAAGCCTTTCGGCCGGTGCGCAGGCCTGGGTCATGAGCGGCATGCCGCTGGGCGCGGCCGTCGGGCTGTTGACGGCCGGTGCGCTAGGTGACAGCCGCGGACGGCGGGAAACGTTTCTGGCCGGTCTGTGGCTGACGGCTGCATCGTCCCTCGTATCCGCTCTGGCCCCGAATGCCACTGTTCTCATCATCGGCCGTGTCCTGCAGGGGCTTGGCAGCGCCGGCATTATGGCTTGTGGTCTCGGGCTGATCGGGCAGGTTTTTACCGGTTCGCGTCTGAAATCCGCTGCCGCTGTCTGGGCTGCGGCCCTCGGTGCCGGGGTTGCCGTCGGCCCCATCATTGCCTCGCTGACGCTGGTTATCGGCGGCTGGCGCGCCGATCACTGGCTGATCGCGCTTGTTTCCACAGCACTTGGGATCGCTGCGATGAAACCTTTGCCCAAAAGCTTCGGCGACCGGGCCCGGATCGATATCCTGGGCTCGGTCCTGCTGATGGCCGGGCTGGGGGCATTGCTGTCTGCGCTGACAGAGATCCGGCTGGGTCTGACGTTTTCTGTGGTTGCGCTTCTCGTTGCAAGCGTCGTCTTGCTTTACGTGTTCGTGCGGCTTGAGAAACGGGTCGAAAATCCGATCATCCAGCTTGCGCTGTTCCGTCGCCCCGATTTTGTCGGTGCAACGGTTGCCGCCTTTGCGTCGGGCGCGGGCGTTCTGGCGCTGATGACCATGGTGCCGACAGTGCTGGAGCGCGCCTATGGCATGAGCCCAATCGTGGCTGCGGTCGTTCTGCTGGGCTGGTCGGGGATCACGGCGATTTCGCCTTTCACCGCCCGTTTCCTGCCGGCTTCGCTTTCCTCCCGCAACCGGGTTCTTCTGTCGATGGCCGGGTGCCTCGCCGGGCAGCTCCTGCTGCTTCTGCTGACAGATGGCGCTTTCTGGGGGCTGGTTCTTCCCGGCCTTGTTGTCGCAGGCATTGCCAACGGCATTCTCAATGGCGCGCTGGGTCAGGCCGCCGTCGAAAGTGTTCCGCCCGAACGTGCGGCAATGGGCTCGGCGGCCAACAACACCGCACGCTATCTCGGTTCATCCATCGGTATTGCCATCAGCTCCGTGCTGATTTCCGCAGCCGGCAGCGAAGGCCTGTTTTTCGGCTGGTATGCCGCCATCCTGGCCACCTCGCTTTTCACACTTGCCGGCATGGTGCTGATGTTCCGGTTCGGCCACCGCGCTGCAGCAAGCGGATAATTCGGCCGGCCATACCGCTGACGAACTCGACATTTCCGAAGTGCGCGCCATATTAACCCGTGGCCTGCCTTCAACCCGTGGCCTGCTCCGGGCGGCACGGGCGCTTTGACCGGTGCAACGGCGCTCGCCGTTTGCGCAAGGCAGGCAGGGGGCTGGTGCGAAGGTGCAGACATGCTTACGCTGTCAGGCGTTGCTGTCGGTCGGCGCTTTCCTCCCGAAGCCGGCTCGCACGTGACTGACCTGAAATGCGACGGTGGTTCGCCGCAAGGCGTTCCGGTCACCGTCAAGCGGTAAGGAAATACCAATGAAGCTTTATGTTTATGATCATTGCCCGTTTTGCGTCCGCGCCCGGATGCCCTTCGGCCTCAAGAACATCCCTTTTGAACTCGCCTTTCTGCTCAATGACGATGAGGAAACGCCGATCCGGATGATCGGCAAGAAAATGGCGCCGATCCTTGAGGATGAAAACGGCTACATGGCTGAAAGCCTCGATATCGTTGCCAGGGTTGATGGCGTTTCCGGCGAGCGCCTGTTTGACGGCACGCCGCGCAAGGAAATTACCGACTGGCTCAAAGCCTGGGGTAGCACCATCGATGCGCTTGTGATCCCGCGCACGCCGGATCCGGTGTTTCCCGAATTCAGGACCGAAGCCGCCCGTGCTTATTTTACCGCGAAAAAGGAAGCGAATTTCGGCTCCTTCGATGCGCTGCTGGCCGAAACGGAGACGCACAAGGCCGAGATGCTGAAGGGACTTGCGGCGCTGGCTGGGTTCCTGCCCGATCCCGAGGGCGCGTCGATCAACGATATCATGCTGTTTCCGGTTCTGCGCGCGCTTTCGACCGTACCGGACTTTGCCGTGCCGGAGCCGGTCGAGGACTACCGAACGCGCATGGCCGAACGCTCTGGCGTGCCGCTGGTTGGCGCACTTCGCAAGGCCGCCTGAGATGGCGGGAAGGCCGCGCCAGCAGGCGCGGTCTCCAATGCGGGCGGTGGCCCTTTGAAAGCAGCATTGCGCATAAAATGCGCTGCGCCCGGGCGACGACGCCTGCGATTTATGATAGGTTCGCAAGGACTCACATCGAGACATCGGACGTGCGGGAGAGGAGACCACGCGTTCCCGAAGGTCTTGGAGGAAAACAGTTTTCGCGTATCCGCGTTTTCCGTTCTGTTTTGCGTTTCTCCCCCGAATACCATTCTCCGCATTTTTGAACCAAGCCATTGGACGCAACTGCCGTGTCGAGCGAAGCCGCAACTGCCTCATTGAAACCCCGTGCCTCCAGCTTTTCATCCAAACCGTCGGACGTCTCCGAAGGGCTTGGCGTGCTCACCCGCATCACCAGGATGACCCTGGCCTATCCCTGGCAGGTCGGACTTGCCGTTGCGGGAACTGTCGCTGCCGTCTTGATGCAGCTGTCGATCCCCCTGCTACTCGGCCGCGCCGTCGATCAGGCCCAGCAGGTGATTACCGGCGGAACCCAGGGGCAGGCGGCCGAACAGGCGCTGTGGGCAACAGCCGGGATGCTGCTTTTCGTCAGCGTTGCGCGCGGCATCTTCACCATGGTGCAGAACTATTACGCCGAGTCGGTCGGCCATCACGTCGCCTACAAGATCAGGCTGATGTGTTATGAAAAGATCCAGCATCTGAGTTTCAGCTTTCACGGCCGGGTTCATTCCGGGGATCTGATCACTGTCGGCCTTCTGGATGTCGAGGGTGTGCGGATGTTCTTTTCCACCGGGCTCATTCGCGTTGTTCTCCTCACGCTGCTGATTGGCATCGGCGCATTCATGCTGCTGTCGACCGATCTTGTGCTTGGATTGCTGGCGCTGAGCTTTGTGCCGTTTGTAGGCTGGCGCTCGGCGGTCTCGCGGCTACAGCTGCGGGCCGCATGGCTGCGGCTGCAGGAATGGCTTGCGGTGCTGACCCAGGTGATGGACGAAAACCTGAGCGGTATCCGCGTGGTCCGGGCCTTCGCCGCGCAGGCTTTCGAACTGGCGAAGTTTGACCGCGCCTCGAAGGTGACGCTCGGCTTGCAGCACGAGCGCGTGGATATCCGCGTGCGCAATACCAGTGTCATGACGTTTTCCTTTTTCATTGCCATGGGGCTGGTGCTGGTCGTTGGCGGCTATCAGGTGAAGACGGGACAGACGAGTGTCGGTACGCTCACATCCTTTCTCACCTTCATGACCATATTGCAGATGCCCGTGCGACAAATCGGCATGATGGTGAACTCGTTTGCCCGCGCCTCCACCTGCGGTTATCGCCTGTTCCAGCTTCTCGATATCGAACCGGATATTCGCGATGCCGACGATGCCAAGTCTCTGGATGTCAAAGAGGGCGTGCTGCGCTTCGACAATGTCGACTTTGCCTATCCGAATGCGCCCGACCGGCCTGTTTTGAAGAAGGTCAGCTTTACCGCCCGCAGGGGCCAGACAATCGGCATCGTCGGCCCGCCGGGCAGCGGAAAATCGACGATTGCAAGCCTTCTGCCGCGCTTTTACGACGTGACAGGCGGCGCGATCACCATCGATGGCCAGGATGTGCGCCATGTGACGCTGGAATCGCTCAGAAGTGCTGTCGGCGTGGTGCAGCAGGATTCCTTCCTGTTTACCACCACGATCGAAAACAACATCGCCTATGGCGATCCGTGGGCTTCCGATCAGCGCATCGAGCGGGCGGCGGAATCGGCCCAGCTCCACAATTATGTGCTTGGCCTGCCGCAGGACTACAACACGGTTGTCGGCGAGCGTGGCGTGTCGCTTTCCGGCGGCCAGCGCCAGCGGCTTTCGATTGCCCGCGTGCTGATGCTCAGGCCGCCGATCCTGGTTTTCGACGATTCGACGGCAGCCATCGATGCCGGGACCGAACAACGCATCCGCTCGGCCATGCACCGGATGGCGGGTGACAGCATCATGATCGTCATTGCCCACCGCCTGTCGTCGCTGATGCATGCCGACGAAATACTGTTTCTGGAAGATGGCGAGATCGTTGAACGCGGCACCCATGAGGCGCTTCTGGCAAAGGGTGGCCGCTATCACGCGCTTTACGAATTGCAGGTTCGCCCCGGTGACGAAATGCTGAACGAGACCGAGGAGGGCAAAGATGGCAACGCTTCGTGAAGCTGATGGAGCCGCCGGCGGCCCTGATACACGGCCGCCGCGCGCTGTTGTCGGGTCGCATCTCGACAGCGAGGAAATCATGTTCGGCAAGGTGTTCGACGGCAAGGTCGTCGGACGGATATGGGCTTTTGTCAGCCCCTATCGCCGTCAGATCATTCTGTCCGTGATCGCTGTACTGGTGTTCACCGCCACCCAGCTGATTCTGCCGCTGGTCATCCGTTATGCCATCGACCACGGCATGGCGCCGCAGGCGGAAGGGGGACGGCCGCTGGTTCTGGCCGGAATTGCCTTTGTCGCCGTCATCCTGATCAATTATGTGGCGTCCTATGTGCAGGAGAGCACGGTCGGCAAGACGGCGGAGAATGTGCTGTTCGATCTGCGCCGGGCGATGTTTGCGCATCTGCAGCATGTTTCGCTGTCCTTCATGGACAAGACCGAGGTCGGCCGCCTGATGTCGCGCCTGCAAGGCGACGTCAATTCGATGCAGGAGTTTCTGGAAACCTCGGTGCTGGCAGTCGGTGATCTGGCGCTTCTGATCGGCATCATCTTCGTGATGCTCTACCTCGATCCGCGTCTCGGGCTTCTGACGCTTGCCGTGATCCCGATCCTGTTTATCGTGCGGATATTCTGGCTGCCGCGGGCCCGCCGGGCGTTCATGGATGCGCATGAAACCAATTCGATCACCAATGGCGCGCTGGCCGAGGCTATCAATGGCGTTCGCGCCATTCAGAGCATGGCGCGCCAGAAGGTCAATTTCACCCTGTTCGACGACAAGGCCCATGCCAATCTCCAGACCCATCTCAGGGCGGCGCGCTTTGCCCAGATCATGGTGCCGATCGTCGATTCGCTGACCGGTTTCGCCATGGCCGTCGTCATCGTCGGCGGTGGCTCGCTGGTGCTCAACGGCAGCCTCGATGTCGGCATCATGGTCGCCTTCCTGTTCTACATCCAGCGTTTCTTCGACCCGATCCGCTCGCTGACCATGCAGTATTCCGTGATGCAACGGGCCATGGCATCGGGCCAGCGCATTATCGAGGTGCTCGATGTCGAGGTTGCCGTCCGGGACAGGGCCGATGCCGAGCCGCTGCCGCGCGACAATGACGGATCGGTGGTCTTTGACGATGTCGTTTTCGGTTACGATCCCCGCCATCCGGTGCTCCAGAATGTGAGCTTCGAAGTCAAACCGGGTGAGACCGTCGCCCTTGTCGGGCCGACCGGCTCCGGCAAATCGAGCGCCATGGCTCTGGTGCATCGTTTCTACGATGTCCAGCGGGGTTCGGTAACCGTTGGCGGCCGGGATGTGCGTGACGTCACGCAGGAATCGCTTGGCCGCAACATTGCCATGGTGCTGCAGGAGCCGTTCCTGTTTACCGGCTCGGTTCTGGAAAACGTGCGCTACAACAAGAGCGAGGCGACCCGCGAAGACGTGATCGCGGCCTGCAAGACCGTCGGCGCGCATGATTTCGTCATGCGGCTTGAATGTGGCTATGACACCGAACTTGGCCAGCGTGGCGAAAACCTCTCGCTCGGTCAGCGCCAGCTCCTGAGTTTCGCCCGCGCGCTGATTGCCGATGCGAAGATACTGGTGCTCGACGAGGCGACCGCCAATATCGATTCCTATACGGAAATGCTGATCCAGAAGGCGCTGGTCAAACTGCTGGAAGGGCGCACGGGTCTGGTGATTGCCCATCGCCTCGCCACCATTCGCGGTGCCGACAGGATCGTGGTGCTGCAGGATGGCCGGATCGCCGAGACCGGCAATCACGATGCACTGATGGAACAGGGCGGGCTGTATTCCCGGCTTTATAACCTGAACTATTCGTCCTTCGACGATCTGGCCGACGCCGACAAGGAGGAGGGGCCGGCTTCCACGACATGATCCCGGGGCGTTTGTCGCTCAGGCCATGTCCTTGCCGGTAACCTTCACCGTTGGGTCGAGGCGGTTGCGCTTCGGGCGCATCAGCGGTTCCGGGCTGACGGGATGGGTGTGCAGCATGTCGGAACCGGCCATGATGCCCTCGACCGCCTGAATTTCCAGCCGCTTGGCATCGCGCTTGCGAATATCGTCGGTAATCGCCGTTGCTTCGTCCTCGCTGGTGCCGAGCGCGATCAGGGTCTCCTTGCCGAAGACAAGGCCGGATTCCAGCGTCTCGCGCATTTCGAATTCCACGCCGCGCTGGCGCAGCGCCAGCGTGTGGCCCCTGTCGTAGGAGCGGGCATAGATATGCGCGCGCGGGAAATTCTCCTGCACCACGTCGATGACACGATCGGTGATTTCACGCTTCTGGGTGCACACCGCCACGATCTTGGCCTTTTCGATGCCGGCTGCAACCAGCACCTCCTTGCGGGTGCCGTCGCCGAAATAGATATGGAAGCCGAAGGCGGACGCCTGACGGATGCGTTCGGCCGAATAGTCGATGATGGTGACATCGCGGCCGCTGGCGAGCAGGATTTGCGCGGCAATCTGGCCGAAGCGCGAAAAACCGACCATCAGCACATCGGCATCGGCGCCGTCGAAATCCTCCTCCATCTCCTCGTGGCCTTCATAACGGGTGGTGAGCCGTTCGGCCATGCGCACGCATAGCGGGGTCGCGACCATCGAAAGCGTGACCACCGCGATCAGCACCGAGGCTGTCGCATTGGAGAGAATACCGGCAGCCGCCGCCGTCGAGAACATCACGAAACCGAATTCGCCGCCCTGCGGCAAAAGGGCGGCAATGCGAACGGCATCATCATGAGCCGATCCGGCAATCCGACAAAGCCCGTAGATGACGGTGGCCTTGACGGCGATCAGCACCGGCACGGCAATGATGATCAGAACAAGGTTTTCGTAAACGACGTCAAGTTCGAGAGAAAGGCCCACGGCGATGAAGAAGATCGAGAGGAACACGCCTCTGAACGGTTCGATATCGGCTTCCAGCTCGTGTCGGTAGGAGGATTCGGCAAGCATGACACCGGCCAGAAATGCGCCCATTGCCATCGACAGGCCAACCATCTGCATCGCCATGGCCGAGCCGATGACAAGAAACAGAGCGGCCACGATCATGACCTCGCGCGCGCCGGTGGCGGCGATGATCTGGAAAACCGGCGTCAAGATGTAGCGACCGGCGGCGATCATCAGCGCGATGACCAGAAGCGCCAGTGCGGCGCTGGTCAGCATGTCGGCCGTGCTCGCCTCCTCAACGCCGCCGCCCAGAATACTGGCAAGGGCGAGAAGCGGGACGATGGCGATGTCCTGAAACAGCAGCATTGAAAAGGATCGCTGGCCGTAGCGGGTGTTGACGTCGCCGCTGTCATCAAGGATCTGCATGGCAAAAGCCGTGGAGGACAGCGCAAGGCCGAACCCGGCGATCACCGCCGCGCTCCAGTTGCCGACACCGCCGAAAAACGCCAGCGGCACCAGTATGGCGCCGGTGATGACCACCTGGGCGAGACCGAGGCCGAAAATATCCTTGCGCATGGTCCACAGTCGCGCAGGCTTCAGTTCCAGCCCGATGATGAACAGCAGAAAGACGATGCCGAGTTCGGCGACGTGGAGCACTTCCTCGCCATTGGTGATGCGCTGCAGGACCGGGCCGATGATGACGCCGCCCGCCAGATAGCCGAGCACTGTTCCGAGCCCGAGCCGCTTGAAGATCGGCGCGGCTATGGTGGCTGCACCCAGCATCCACACGGTTTCGGTAAACAGGCTCTGCGAAGTCGCCATATGATGGTCCCAGCGTGATAAGAAAAAGGATGGCCCGGGTGAACGGTACTTGATGCGATGGAAAGTGAACAATAAATGGAAGCGCAAGGAAAGGCCAATGCCATGTCATCGAATAAACATTCCGGTCAATTGATCGAAAGTGCGGCGCGGATCGTCGAGGTCGCGAAGCGGAAAGGTGCGGATGCAGCCGATGTGGTTGTCTCCGAGGGCGTATCGAACAGTGTTTCGGTGCGCGACGGCGCGCGCGAAAACGCCCAGGCATCCGAAAACCGCGGCTTTTCGCTGCGCGTGTTTTCCGGCGCCAGGGTGGCAAGTGTCTCGACCAATACCGATGACGATGTCGACGGTCTGGTCGACCGCGCGCTGGCCATGGCGCGGGTATCGCCGGAAGATCCCTATGCCAGCCTTGCCGACAAGGACCGGCTCGCCAGAGACGCGGCCGATCTCGAACTTTATGATTCGACTGCGGTTTCCACCGAAGCTCTTGCAGAGCGTGCGCTGGCCGCCGAAGAGGCCGCGCTGGCGGTTGACGGCGTGACCAAGAGTTCAGGCGCTGGCGCCGGGTATGGCGAAGTCGGTTTCGCGCTGGTGACGTCGGACGGGTTTACCGGCGGCTATCGCCGTTCCTATTTCTCGACCTCGGTTTCCGTCGTTGCCGGTGAAGGCAGCAGCATGCAGCGCGACCATGATTACGATGCGCGCGCACATGACGGCGATTTGCGGCCGCCGGAGGAGATCGGCCGGCAGGCCGGCGAACGCGCGGTTGCGCGGCTTTCACCGCGCCAGATGGAAACCCGCCGTGGCGCTTCGGTGTTGTTCGAGGCAAGACAGGCGCGAAGCCTTGTCGGGCATCTGGCCGGTGCGATTTCCGGCTCGGCTGTCGCCCGCAAGACCAGCTTTCTGCGTGACAGCCTTGGCAAACAGGTGCTCAGATCGGGAATTGACCTGATCGACGATCCGGCGATTGCGCGCGGTGCAGGCTCTCAGCCCTTCGATGGCGAAGGTGTCGAAAGCCACCGGCTGGCGATGGTCGAAGACGGCATTCTGCAGCAATGGTTCCTGTCGACGGCGCTCGGGCGCGAGCTGGGCTTCGAGACCAACGGACGCGGCACGCGTTCGGGCAATTCGCTCTCGGCCTCGCCGACCAATCTCAGCCTCGAGCCGGGTGACAGGACGCCGGAAGAACTGATGAAGGAAATCGGCAGCGGTCTTTACGTCACCGAACTGATCGGTCAGGGCGTCAACATGGTCACGGGAGAATATTCCCGCGGGGCCAGCGGTTTCTGGATCGAAAACGGTGAAATCGCCTATCCGGTGGCGCAGGTGACGATTGCCGGAAACCTGAAGGACATGTTCATGGCGATGACGCCGGCCAGCGATATCGACCGGCTTTACTCGATTGCCGCGCCCAGCATTCTGGTCGAAGGGCTGACACTTGCCGGGCGCTAGTCGCTCGCCACGCTGAATTTCAAGGCGACGCTATTTCTTCTTTGCACGTCCGGTCAGGCAGGCCGGATCACGAAACCACCCGGAAAGGCAGATACGATTGACCGAGGATGAAACCGCCAGCAGGGACTGGTCTGCCGATCTGGCGCTCATCGAGGCGGCAGCGGGGGAGGCGGGTGCGCTTGCGCTTTCCCATTTCGGACAGGACCCGCAAGTCTGGTGGAAGAATGGCGGTCAGTCGCCGGTGAGTGCTGCGGACTATGCCGCCAATGAATGTCTTGAAACCATTCTGAGGAAGGCGCGTCCCGGCTATGGCTGGCTTTCGGAGGAAAGCCGCGACGATCTGAGCCGCCTTGAAGCGGAGTGCACATTCGTCGTCGACCCGATCGACGGAACGCGCGGCTTTCTCGGTGGCAAGACAAACTGGGTGGTCAGCGTCGCTATTGTCAGCGGCAACCGCCCGGTTGCAGGGGTTCTGGTGGCGCCGGCGCTTGGCGATGTCTATACCGCGATGGAAGGCGGTCCGGCGCTTTGCAACGGAAAGCCGATCACGACATCGCTTGCCGATGGCGAGACCGGCAGCGACCCGCTGGAGCTCTGTCTTCCGGCCAGCCTTGCCGGCCGGTTCGATGCGGCATTCAGCGCCCGGTTGAGGCGCTCTGCCTATATACCGTCGCTGGCCTACCGGCTTGCGCTGGTGGCCGAAGGCCGGCTCGATGGCACGCTGGTGAGGCCAGATTCACATGACTGGGATCTCGCCGCTGCCGATATCATTCTGGCGCGCGCCGGTGCCGCGCTTCTGGATGATGAAGGCAAGGCGCTTTGCTATAACCGACCCTCGGTGCAGCACGGCACGCTGTTTGCCGGCAACCGGCAACTTGTCGGGACGCTGTTGCGTCAATTCGGCCAGTCCCGGCAATCTTGACAATAACATGCAAACCCGAGACACCATGATCGCTCAAATCTGGGCAACGAAAAAGTGAGGCTCAAAATGGCTGATACAGTCGAAAACAAACAGCTCCTGCATCTCGTCTTCGGCGGAGAACTGGAAAACCTGAAGGGCGTCAAGTTCTCGGACCTCGACGCGCTCGATATCGTGGGCATCTATCCCAACTACGCCAGCGCCCATGTCGCCTGGAAATCCAAGGCCCAGCAGACCGTCGATAACGCCCATATGCGTTACTTCATCGTCCACCTTCATCGCCTGCTCGATCCCGAAGACTGATCACCGGCTGCCGGTTCTCCATCTTTTTGCCGCATGGCTGTGGTTTTGCTGATATACGCGCAATTCAGCTGTATTATTTTAGAATAATACTAAATTACTTCACATTTCTCGTGGAAATTGTATGGCTGGACGATTTTTTTGAAATTGTATGCATGCCACATATTCCCGCTTGATGATACTTGTGTGTATATATGATTCGCGTAGTGGTAGCGGTGCGGCTGCCTGTCCTTAGGTTTTGAACGGGGATGCGGAATAAGATATGAAAACTGGCATATCAGTTTGGTTCGCCCAAAACGGGTATTGGCTGGGAGGAATTCTCGGCTATCCGCTGCTGAAGCCTGTACTTTATTATCGCGTCAAAAAAGGCAAGGAAGAGCGCGCCCGTATCGGTGAGCGCTTCGGACGGACAGCGGTTGCGCGGCCGGATGGCCCGCTGGTCTGGATTCATGCCGCCAGTGTCGGTGAGACACTGGCGGTTTCTCAAGTGATCGAAAGTATCAGGGATTACGGCATTTCCATCGTGCTGACGACAGGCACGGTCACATCTGCACGGCTTGCGGTTGAACGTTTCGGCGACAACGTCATCCATCAATATGTGCCACTTGATGTGGTGCCGGCCGTTTCACGGTTTCTCGACCATTGGCGTCCGGATCTGGCGATCAACGTGGAAACGGAGGTCTGGCCGACCACCATTTCCGAACTTGCCCGCCGCAAGATTGCGCAGATTATCGTCAACGGCCGGATTTCCGACCGTTCCTTCGAGCGCTGGATGCAGCGGCGCGAGCTTGCTCGAACCTTGTTTTCTCGTTTTTCGCTGGTGATGGCCCAGACCGACCTCGATGCCGAACGGTTTGCCGATCTCGGCGCACTGCATGTTCAGGTGACGGGCAATCTCAAGGTCGACCGCAGCGCGCCGCCGGCCGATGATCAGGTTGTTCAGCTGCTCCGGCAGGCCATCGGCAACCGGCCGGTATGGGCGGCGATTTCGACATTTGATGGTGAGGAAGATATTGCCGGCAACGTGCATGTTGCCTTGGCAAAGCAGCATCAGGGACTGTTGTCGGTCATCGTTCCGCGCCATCCCGATCGCGGCGACGCCGTGGCGGCCCAGCTCGCCGGCAAGGGCCTGAAGGTCTGCCGCCGCTCTCTCGGCGAAGTGCCGACGGATGATGTCGATGTGCTCCTCGGCGATACGATGGGGGACATGGGCCTCTATCTGCGTCTGAGCGAAATCGCCTTCGTTGGCCGTTCGATGACCGCCAGGGGCGGGCAAAATCCGCTTGAGCCGGCCATGCTGGGCACGGCTGTGCTCACCGGGCCCTATATCGAAAACTTCCGCGATACCTACAAGCAGCTTCGCCAGCACGGCGCGGTGCGCACCGTTGACGGCGCGGAGGCGCTGACGCAGTCTGTCGATCTTCTTCTGCGTGACGAAGAGGCGCGCAATCACATGATTTCCGCCGGCTATGCGGGTGTGCGGGACATGCGCGGGGCTCTGGTCCGAACCATGAAGGGGCTGGAGCGTTTTCTGGCGCCGCTCAGGCTGGAGGCCCGTTTCTTTGCGCGGCCGAGACCGGTTCCGGAGAAAAAACACGCCATCAACATCCAGGAAAAGATCGCGAACGGGGATCTGCGCAAGGCTCTTCGCTAAAGCCTCTTGCCCGTCTGTCGCGTCGCCGAAACGGAGACGGTCATATCCATGCTGAAAGCGGGGTCATTCTGGTGGCGGGACGGACATGTCCTGAGCCGACTTTTATGGCCGTTTTCCTGCGTTTACGGTGCTATTGCGGGGCGGCGGATGGCGCAGGCGCAAGGCGCGGTCGTTTCGGTTCCGGTGCTGTGTGTCGGCAATTTCACCGTTGGCGGAACCGGCAAGACGCCGATTGCGGAGAGGCTGGCCAAAGCGGCGGCGTCACAAGGCCGAAAGCCCGGTTTCGTGCTGCGTGGCTACGGCGCCAGGGTCACCGAAGCGCTTCTGGTGGATCCGACGCGCCATACCCATGCCGATGTCGGCGACGAGGCGCTAATGCTGGCACGCACCGCGCCCGTGGCGGTGTCGCCGGCGAGGGTCGATGCCGCGCGGCTTCTTGAAAACGAGGGCGTTGATTTCATCATCATGGATGACGGTCTGCAGAGCGGAAAGCTCCGGCCCGATCTTTCGGTGGTGGTCGTGGATGCAAAGCGCGGCTTCGGCAATGGTTACTGCCTGCCTGCCGGGCCGCTCAGGGCGCCGCTTTCCGCGCAGTTTCCGAAAGCCGATACCATCCTGCTGAACGGCGAGGGGGGCAACGCCGGTGTGGTCATTGACCTTGCCGGTGCCGCGGGCGTGCCGGTCAAGCAGGTACGCCAGCAACCCGTGGGCGAAGCAGCACAATTTTCAGGCCGCAAGGTGCTGGCCTATGCCGGGATCGGCGATCCGCAGAAGTTTTTCGACACGCTGGAAGCGCTCGGCGCCGACGTCGTGGAAGGCGTTCCGCTTGCCGATCATGCCCCGATGACGACCGCGCTGGCGCGAAAACTGCTTGACCGCAGCGGGCGCGATGACCTTCTGCCCGTCACCACGGCAAAGGATATGGCACGGCTTTCCGGTGTGCAGGAAACCGAAATCGCGGCGCTGCGGGACATCAGCGCCGTCCTGGAAATCACTGCCGTTTTCAGGGACGGGGTGGTGCCCGAGCGGCTGGTCCGGGCCACTATCGATGCCTTTGCGAAACGAACTGACGCCGCGCCGTAACGCCTTGCTTGGGTGATGCAAGCCCGGCCCGCTCGATTTTGTGTGGGCATTCGGCTTTGTTTGTCGTATTCTCGCCATGTGCCGAAACCAGAATATTATCGGTAGGCTGCGATGAGAATACTGTCTGGCGATGTGCGCCCCGCGGAAGCGGACGATGCGGAAAAGATTGCGACTGTTCACTGGCGCGCATGGCAACATACCTATGCCGGCGTCATTCCGCACCGCGTGTTGCAGGAGATGATCTCGGAACGCAATATGGCATGGTGGCGCAACGCCATCGCCAGTGAGGAGACGCTTCTGGTGCTCGCGGTTCAGGGAGAACCGGTCGGCTACGCCAGCGTCGGGCTCAACCGGGTGAAGACCCTGCCCCAGGAAGGCGAAATTTACGAAATCTATCTTCTGCCCGAATATCAGGGGCTGGGCTTCGGCCGGGAGCTGTTTGCCGAGGCGCGCGGGCTGTTGCAGTCACTGGGCTGCAAGGGCACGATCTGCTGGAGTATCGATACGCTCGATCAGGCGGCATTGTTCTTTTCCGGTCTTGGCGGCACGCCGCTTGCCTTTGCCGAGACACGTTACGGCGACCGGCAGATCGGCAAGATTGCCTACGTCTGGGATTGACGGCGGGTTACCTGCTTTTGTGCACCGCACAGATCTTCGCGCTTCGAAATTGGCAGAAGTCATTTCGCGTTATTGCTTTGTCGGGCCAAGTTGATTATCCAAGGCGCGATATTTTCCCTGTTTGGAGGCACGAATGCGTATTGAAGCGATTTCCATCGGCAATAACCCGCCGGACGATATCAACGTTATTGTCGAAGTGCCGATGGGCGGCCAGCCCATCAAGTACGAAATGGACAAGGACGCTGGCGTTCTGGTCGTTGACCGTTTTCTCTATACGCCGATGATGTATCCCGGCAATTACGGCTTTGTGCCGCACACGCTGTCCGACGACGGCGACCCGATCGACGTCCTGATCTGCAACTTCCGTCCGCTGATGCCCGGCTGCGTGATCAATGTCCGCCCGATCGGCGTGATGATGATGGAAGACAATTCCGGCAAGGACGAGAAGATCATTGCCGTTCCCTCCCAGGAAGTCAGCGCCCGCTTCGACAAGGTGGAAAATTTCACCGACATTCCGGAAATTCAGCTGAAGCAGGTCGAGCACTTCTTCGAGCACTACAAGGATCTGGAGCCCGGCAAGTGGGTCAAGATCTTCGGCTGGCACGATGTCAACGAATCCAAGAAGCTGATCGTCGAAGCCATCGAACGCGCCAAACAAAAGGGCTGAGCCCTTTGACAAAATAACGGCCGATTGGCAGTCTTTCGGCCGTTATTGACGTCGCAGTCTGTGTGCCGCACTGTCATGTCCGGGTTTGATCTCCCGGACATTTCTGTGTCGGGATCTCAGTAAAGACGCGGGATCACGCCCGTCAGGATCAGGCGCTGCAGGAAGAACACGATCAGCAGCACGATCACCGGCGAAATGTCGATACCGCCGAGGTTCGGCAGGAAGTTGCGGATCGGGCGATAGACCGGTTCGGTGACGGCGTAGAGCGCACGGCCGATCGAGTTGATGAACTCGCTATGGGCGTTGATGATGTTGAACGCGTAGAGCCAGGAGAATATGGCGCTGGCGATGATTACCCACTTATATATCTCAAGTGCGTAGAAAATCGTCTCGAATAGCGCGATCATGAATAACTCCTGTTTTTTCCTTGCAATCATTTAGACATTCAAATCTAAACGGGCAAGGGGGGGACGGTTTTCATTGGTTTTGATCGATCGAAGACCGGTGACGGCCCTGTTTCTCGTCTTTTCCGGAAAGCCTGAATACAGATGCTCAACTCAGAGACCGGCGCGCGTTTCGATGCATTCCGCCACCGAGCCTATGCTCTCTATTTCCTTTCGCGTTTCCTCGGCACATTTGCCGTCCAGATCGTTTCGGTCGCTGTCGGATGGCAGATGTATGACGAGACCGGAAACGCCTTCTATCTTGGCCTGATCGGGCTGTTTCAGTTCCTGCCGTCGCTGTTTCTCACACTGGTGACCGGCACGGTTGCCGATCGCTACAACCGCCGCATGATTGCGGCGATCTGCTTCGGCGTGGCGACGGCCTGCGCCGCGACATTGCTGACGATCACGGTCTTTGGCCTCTTTTCGCCCTGGCCGGTCTTCGCATTGCTGGTGGTCTTCGGAACCGAGCGCGCCTTTTCCGGTCCCGCGCTGCAGTCACTTGCGCCGAACCTCGTGCCGGAAAAGGACCTGGCAAATGCGATCGCCTGGAATTCGTCATCGTGGCAGATCGCCTCGATTGTCGGGCCGGTGGCCGGCGGTTTGCTCTATGGCGGCGGCGCAGCCCTTGCCTATTCGACCGCCCTTGTGTTTTTCGCCGGTGGCACGGTGCTGATGGTCATGGTGCCGAAACCTGAAAGCCGCAGGCCGCATACCGCCGTATCTGTGGAGAGCATCCTCGCCGGGTTCCGTTTCATCACCTCGGAAAAGGTCGTGCTCGGGGCCATTTCGCTCGATCTCTTCGTGGTCCTGCTTGGCGGTGCAGTGGCCCTGATGCCGGTTTTTGCGCGCGACATCCTGGAACTCGGCCCCTGGGGGCTTGGCCTGCTGCGTGCCGCACCGGGTGTCGGCGGGGTGCTGGTGGCGCTTGTGCTTGCCAGCGTGCCGATCCGCCACCATGCCGGTTATTACATGTTTGCCGGCGTTGCCGTGTTCGGCCTGTCGACGATTGTCTTCGGCCTTTCGGCTAGCCCGTGGATTTCGATTGCGGCCCTTGCGGTCATGGGCGGGGCGGACATGATTTCGGTCTATGTACGCGAAACCCTGATCGCGCTGTGGACCCCGGATGAGCTGCGTGGCCGCGTCAATGCCGTCAACATGGTGTTTGTCGGCGCCTCGAATGAACTCGGCGAATTCCGTGCCGGTTCCATGGCCCATGTCATCGGTGCGGTGCCTGCCGTGCTGTTCGGCGGCGTCGGTTCGCTGGCCGTTGCCGGCATCTGGGCGATGAAGTTCACCAAGCTGAGGAAAATCGACAGTCTGGAAACGCCCGATCATCTTGTCGGTCGGTAGGGCTGCCGTCAGGTTCAGCCGGCTTCCTCGAAGACGATATCGAGGAAACCGTCGAGCCAGGCTTTCAGCGCGCGATCATGCAACATGCGGCCTTCCAGATGCTGGTTGCCGGGCTGGGCCTTGGGCAGCGTGAAACGGCTTGCGCCATGCACCACCCAGCGCTGCATCATCATCCGGGTCAGTTCGGCGTGGAATTGCACACCATACGCCTTGTTGCCATAGCGGTAGGCCTGGTTGGGGTAGAGATCGCCGCGCGCCAGCAGTTC
The DNA here is from genome assembly GCA_003001975.1 of Martelella mediterranea. Taxonomy (GTDB): domain Bacteria; phylum Pseudomonadota; class Alphaproteobacteria; order Rhizobiales; family Rhizobiaceae; genus Martelella; species Martelella mangrovi. The sequence goes on along the minus strand of PVUG01000002.1, from coordinate 130,439 downwards.
GGCCCCGTGCGGCAGCTCGAAGCCTTCGCGGTGAAACTGGTAGACCATGGAGGGCCACTGTTTCATCAACAGGCGGCCATTATTGGTGGCCTCGATCGGGTACCAGCCGATTTCCACCGACTCGTCATGATTGGCATAGACCTTGGCGCCGAGGTGACGCGCCAGCATCTGCGCGCCGAGACAGATGCCGAGAAACGGGCGGTTTTCCTTCAGCGGAATATCGAGCCAGTCGATTTCGCGCCGGACATAGTCCTCATTGTCATTGGCGCTCATCGGACCGCCGAAAACCACGGCGCCGGAATGATCTGCCAGTGTTTCCGGCAGCGGATCGCCGAGGGCAGGGCGGCGGATGTCGAGGGCAAAATGCTTCTGCATCAGAAGCTGGCCGACCCGGCCGGGCGTCGAGCGCTCCTGATGGAGAATGATCAGAACAGGTTTTCTTCTGTCGGTCATTGGGTGTTGATGTCTTTCTCGTCCGAAATCGATGCACGCTTCAAGGCATCCTGCCGTTCCAGCACGCGGTCACGGCCCGAAACGCCGATCAGCTCGGCAATGCGCCACACGACATTGTCTTCCATCTCGCTGCGGCTGCCATCGGCATAGGCGATGTCCCAGAGCAGGCCGATCAGCTTGATGCGCTGGTCTTCATCGAGATGCCGTTTCACATCGGAGGTAAAGCGGTAGAAATCGACGGCCTCGCTGCCGGCTTCCTCACCGGCGGCAATCAGATCGTCCAGACCGGAACCACGCAGCCCGTACTGGTTTTCCATCAGCTCCCTGAGGCGCTTCTGTTCGCTTTCGCTGATCACGCCATCGGCTTCCATGACCTGATAGCAGAGCGCGACCACGGCAACGCGGGCATCATTAGGGCGATCATTGCCGTCCTCGGCGTCGGTGGTGATGTCCTGCAGGAACCTGCTGATTTTTTCGAACATACGGGAAAATGCCTTGCTCTTGGATCGGAAAACATCATGGCGCGCGGCCGGTCATTCGCCAATAGGCGAATTGCACCCGCACGGTCAAATTACAGTTATGATAATTGTTATGGCAGGTCTTCAGAAAAACCTGCGTTTTTTCGGTGGCGGTGCATCGTCGTCGTCACTGTCGGAAATGCCGGGATCATCGGGTGTCCGGCCTCCAAAAGGCGAAAGGCCGGACTTTTCATCGGTGTCATCATCCGTTTCATCGGCTCCGCTTTCGGTCGGGCGCGGCGGGGCAATGTCGTCTTCCGCCGTCTGTGTGGTATCGGATGCGTCTTCCGTTCCTGAAGCAACCGGAGAGGTCTCGGCCTCTTGCTGTTCTGCCGGCTGCGGCTTTTCTTCGTCATCCTCGGCGGCTTTTGCGTCGCGGTCCGTTTCTTCCGTGTCGGCGATATGCGCTGCTTCGGCAACGGCTGCAGGGGCTGCGGCTGCGGCGTCGATCACCGTCGGCCCGGCCGGCCTGTCACCGGTCGGCGCTTGCGGTTCATCGCTTGCGCGGGCCTCTGCTTTGGTCTCCGCGGCGTCATCGAAGATCGGCGCGGTGTCGTCGGCGGGCTTTTCCTCATCCGGCTTGACACCGCCGACGGGCGGCAGGCTTTTCAGCGCTTCATCCAGACGCGATGCCGATCCTTCCTCGACCGGGCCTTCGATGGCGCCGTAAGGCACCTTCCATTCGAAGGCATCGAGCTTGCCGGTTGCCGGCGAATAGGGGCGCCAGTATTCCGAAACGAGACCGTCGGCGACCCAGGTCGGGTCGCGTTCGGCGCGCAGCGCCTGAGCCATCCAGTGGCGTATGCGTCCCTGATCGCCGGTTTCGGCTTCCTCGATATCGGCCAGCAGCAGGAAGGCGCTTTCGCGCGATTGCATGCGCGCTGCGGCCTCCGCCTTGGTCCGGGCCTTTTCAAATTCGCGGGCGTCCAGTGCCGCGCGGGCAACCACCATCAGAGAGATCGGGTTGTTGGGCTTCATGCCTTCAAGCTTTTCAGCCCGCTTCAGACGGTCGACGGCGGTGTCGCCGCCGCGTGCCCGCACGTAAAGCGCGCCGGTCTGCGGATGCGGCTCCTTCTTCCACACCATCTCCAGAACACCGGCGGATTTCCTGAGGTTGCCCTGTGCAAGATAGGCCTTGGCGGCGATGATCGCGGCGGGGTGGAAGTCGTCGCGCAGCTTGAGCGCCTGAAGCGCATCGGCGGCAGCGCCCTTCTGGTCGGTATCGAGCTTGCTCTCGGCGCGAGCCGTCAGCAACACGGCCTTGAGGCGGGCGGATTCCTGCTTGTCGGTCACCTTGGCGGAGCGCTGCTGGTCGAGCAGGCGAATGGCATCGTCCCAGCGGCCCTGTCGGGTGCGGCTTTCAAGCGTGGCCTTCGCCGCCCATGCGAGATAGGGCGCCTTGTCGGCCGCGCGTTCGGCATATTGCTGTGCCGCTTCATCCGCGCCGACCCGTTTGGCTTCCAGATAAAGGCCGCGCAGGCCGAGTTCCTGGGTCTCGGGGTCGTCGGCCATGGCTTCAAACAGTTGCCGGGCCTTGTCGTGGTTGCCCTCAATCAGGGCCACTTGCGCGTCGAGAACATGGATCAGCGGTTCCTGATCGACACTGAGCAGGGCATGCGCGCGGGTGCTCATCTTGCGCGCCATCACCAGATTGCCGGAACCGGCCGCAATCAGTCCGGTGGAAATCGCCTGATAGCCGCGATCGCGCTTGCGGGCGCGGAAATAGCGGCGCACGCTGTTGGGCGAGGTCCACAGCGCACTGATCAACCACCAGACCACCATGACCACAAAAATCAGCGCGATCAGCAATGCAAGGGCTGTGGTCAGCGGGGTCTGGAACAATTGGCCCTGCCATGTCAGCGTCAGTTCCCCGGGGCGGTCGGCAAGCCATGCGAACCCGAGTGCGAAGGCGAGAACGGCGATCAGGAAAAACAGCAGTCCGATGAGCAGTCTGATCATATCGTACCCTCCTTAATTGGCCGGTGTGGACTGGGGGGCGGCAGCCGGTGCGCCGGCGGTGCTGCCGAGCGCGCTCGAAAGCGTTTCCGACACCAGTGCATCGGCCTTGATGCGGGCAGACAATGCGTTTTCGAAATCCGCCGAAACCGTTTTGGCGTCCTCCGGCAGGGTTTGCCACTCCTGCTCGGCCTGTTCGAGATTGCCCAGTTTCAGGTTATTTTCGATGCGCGCGACAATCGCCGGCGTGCTGTCGCCCTCGACATCGCCGACAGGACGGACATTGACGAGGCCCTTGGCGCTGTCGACCAGACGGTCGAAGATGCCGGTATCGGGCGGCGGCTGGTCGGCGGCTGCGATGATGCTGTTGGCAATTGACGAAAACTGCTCGGTGAGCGCCTCGCGCGTCGGCACGCCGCTTGCCGCAAGCGATTTGAGGGCGGAAAGGTCGGTGCCCTGCGGCGCCACCTGCGCATAGGTGGAAAGCGCCGTCTCGAAATTCTGCCCCCGGTCGATGGCCGATTTCAGACCGGCAGCCGCAATGGCGCGGGCCACGGCCAGATCCTTGCCGGGCGTGTTCACCTTCTGCTCGAGCGCTGTGAGTTTTTGCTGCATGGTCTGCTGGGCGGAGCCGATATCGCTTTTCAGGGTCTGGTTCTCCTGAGCAAGCGATTGCAGGCGGCTTGCGTCGGACTGCACGGTAGACTGAAGTTTTGCGAGCTGCTGCTGGAGGGCGGCAACGCTGTCACTGCTGTCGCTGCCGGAAGACAGGCTTTCAACCTGGCTCTTGAGCGCCGAAAGGTCGGACTGAAGGCTGCTGACGGCGTTCGACTGATCGCCGGATTTCAGCGCCGTGATCTCCTGGCGCAGGGACGCAAGCTCGTCCTCAAGCCCGTCGGAGGATGAGGAAAGCGGGCCCAGCAGGCCAGCGTATGAAAGCGCTGCGGCGCCGGCAAGCGCAATGATGCCGCCGGCAACGCCTGCGGCCAGAAAAGCGCCAATGCCCGGGCCGCGTTTGTCCTGCGGCGTTTCATCTGCCGGCGGGGGCGGGGGCGGGGCGGCATTGCCGTCGCCGGATGCCGTTTCGGGCTTGTCATCATCCGCTGCGGTTTCGTCTGTCTCTCCGTCCGTTCCGGCGGGCGTTTCTTCGGCACCATGTTCTTCATGGCGCTTGATTGCGGCTGCGACATCGGCCATCGCCGTCTTGACGGCGGCGTCATTCTCCTCCGGTGCAACAGGCGGCGTGCCGGCTTCGCGGCCGGCCTCATCTGCTGGCGTCACGGCGTTTTCGTCGTGTTTTTCGTTCTTCGGGGGCTGTGACGGCGTGTCCGAAACCATGGGTACCTCTTTTGCGCTTGCTGCCGCTAGGTTAGAGGGCGCGCGCTGTTTAGAAAAGATATTTGTGGCGTTGTTGTTCCCTGCCTATGCAAAAGCGGGGACAAAACCGTCAGTTCAAAAGGGCAAGCAGGCTGGTTTCATCCGGCGTTTCGGCAATCCGCACGGCCGATGACATTGCCTCCGGAATGGCTGCGGCAACCGCTGCGCTCAGGCACAGAAATTGCGGATGAAGGCCGAATTCCGCCATCAATTCGCAGCGGACAAGATCGAAAAAGCGGGATGCCCCTGCCGTCGAGTAAAACAGAACCGCATCCGGCTTAGCCTTTTTCAGCAGCGTTTCGGCCTGTGCCGGGACATTGATGACCGGTTGCATAACATAGACTGTCACTGTCTCGAAATCGACCTTGAGCCGCTCAAGCGCCTGCTCGAAAAACGGCGCCCGCGGACAGCCGGCAAGATAGAGAAGCGGCGCGGCCCGATCGAAATCGGAGGCGGCGATGGTTTCGGCGAGACGTTCTCCGGTGCCGCTTCCTTCGATAACATTGGTAAAGCCCGCCTTCCTTGCGGCCTCTGCCGTCTTTCTGCCGACGGCGAACAGCGGCCGGTCCTTCATGGATGCTGCGTCGCGGTCGGCAACGACATCATGAAGGGCTTCGGTGCTGGTGACCGCCAGTGCAGACCAGTAACCCGGCCCGATGCTTCTGCGCGCCGCGCCCTCGGCATGGACCGGCTGGAACAGCGGAAGCTGAAAGGCCTGGTGCCCCATGGCCTCAAGCCGCGCACAGGTGCGCGCTGCCTTTGCCTCGGGACGGGTCACCAGAACGCGCATCGTGTCATGTCCAGTCTTCGAAAAAGCCGGGGCCGGCGCGTTTCTTCAGCGTTTCTCCGGCCCAGCGACCGAGCTTTTCGGCCTCTGCCTGCATGCCGTCGGTGACGATGTCGTGTGCGGTTTTGCCGTCCGGCGTCAGGATCATCCCGGAAAAGGAAATACGCTCGTTGAAGCAGCGGGCGTAAGCGGCAATCGGCGTGCGGCAGGAGCCATCGAGCGCGGCCAGAAACGCGCGTTCGCAGGAAACCGCAATGGCCGTATCCTCGTCATTGACCGGCGCCAGCAATGCGTCGATGCGGGCGTCGCCGCTGCGTTGCTCGATGCAGATGGCGCCCTGGGCGGGGGCGGGCAGAAAGTCACGCACGCTTAAAACCTCGGTTGCCACATCCTCCATGCCGAGGCGCTGAAGCCCGGCATTGGCGAGAAACGTGCCATCGACCGCGCCGTCTGCAAGTTTCTGCAATCGTGTCTGCACCGAACCGCGGAAAATCACCACTTCGATATCCGGCCGCAACCGGCGAATCAGCGCCTGTCGCCTCAACGATGAAGAGCCGACGACGGCGCCCTGGGGCAGATCGGCGAGTTTTTTGACGTCCCGGCCGATAAAGGCATCGCGCGGGTCGGCGCGCGGCAGGAAGGTGGAGAGTTCGAGCCCGTCCGGCAGGGCCGTCGGCATGTCCTTTGACGAATGCACGGCAAAATCGAGTTCACCGGAGGTGAGCTGTTCTTCCAGCTCTTCGGTGAAAAGTCCCTTGCCGCCAATAGCCGACAGCGCCCTGTCGGTGATCCGGTCTCCCTTGGTGGAAAGCACCACGATCTCGAACATGTCTTGCGAAAGATCATGCGCGGCCATCAGCCGGTCGCGTGCTTCATGGGCCTGGGCCAGCGCCAGCGGGCTGCCGCGCGTGCCGATCCTGTAAGGTTTCGTTTGCATCCTGCGTCCACCGTTGTTACCGGGGATGTCGTAAACCGGATTGCGCGCCGCCGCAAATGTCGCCTGGGCCCATGAACAAGAAGACTGTCTTTCTCGGTATTGAATCGAGCTGTGATGAAACCGCCGCCGCCATTGTTGCGCGCGACGCCGATGGCCGCGGTGAAATCCTGGCCGATGTGGTGCTGAGCCAGCTGGAAGAACATGCAGCCTTCGGCGGCGTGGTGCCGGAAATTGCCGCCCGCGCCCATGTGGAAGCGATGGACCGGCTGATTGCCGAGGCGCTTGCGCGCTCCGGTGTTGCGCTCGAAGACCTTGACGGCATTGCCGCAACTGTCGGCCCCGGCCTTATCGGCGGGCTGATTGTGGGCGCGATGAGCGGCAAGGCGATTGCCTATGCGAGCGGAAAACCGTTTTACGGCGTCAACCATCTGGAAGGCCATGCGCTGACGGCGCGGCTGACGGATGGTGTTTCCTTTCCCTTTCTGATGTTGCTGGTCTCCGGCGGGCACACCCAGATCGTGCTGGTGCGCGGTGTCGGGCAGTATGAGCGCTGGGGCACGACCATCGACGATGCGCTGGGCGAGGCTTTCGACAAGACCGCAAAGCTGCTCGGGCTGGGATATCCCGGTGGCCCGCAGGTGGAAGAGGCGGCAAAGACCGGTGACGCGAAGCGCATTCCGTTGCCGCGCCCGATGAAGGGCGAGACCCGGCTTGATTTTTCCTTCTCCGGCCTCAAGACGGCCGTCCGGCAGGCAGCGCAGGGGATGGCGCCGCTGGAGGATCAGGATGTTGCCGACCTGTGTGCGGCCTTTCAACTCGCCGTTGCCGAGACCCTGCGGGACCGTGTCGGCCGCTCGCTTGCCCGTTTCAAGGCGGAAGGGCTTGCCGCGGATCAGCGCCCCGCGCTGGTCGTCGCCGGCGGTGTTGCCGCCAACAGCGCGATCCGGGCCATGCTGACCTCTTTATGTGACAGGCAGGGTTTTGCCTTCGTGGCGCCGCCTTTCAGATTATGCACGGACAATGCGGTGATGATCGCCTGGGCCGGGCTCGAACGTGAGGCTGCCGGTTTTCCCGCCGACGGGCTTGATGCCGCCGTGCGTTCGCGCTGGCCGCTTGATGCCAAGGCGAGCGCGCTGATCGGCAGCGGAAAGAAAGGTGCGAAAGCATGAGTGAACAGAAAAAGACCGTCGTGATCGGCTCGGGTGCCTTCGGGACTGCGCTTGCTGCCGTTTTTGCCCATGAAGGCGAGGATGCCGTGACACTGCTTGGCCGCAATGCCGGGCTGATCGAAATGATGCGCGAAACCCGCCGGCATGAGGCAGTGCTGCCGGGTGTCGAGCTGCCGGCGGCGCTGGATTTCACCATTAATCCCGACATTCTCGGTCAGGCCGATACCGTTGTGCTTGCCGTTCCCGCTCAGGCACAGCGCGCTGCCGCACTTTACTACGCGCCCTATCTGAACCGCGAGGCTGTCATCGTTTCCGCCGCCAAGGGGATTGAGCGGGCGAGCGGCCGGCTGATCACCGATGTGCTGAACGAAACGCTGCCGCATCATCATGCCGGCGCGCTTTCCGGCCCCGGTTTTGCTATCGACCTTGCGCGCGGCAAGCCGATTGCCATGGCGCTGGCCTTCCGTAGCCTTGAAATCGCCCGCGAAACCGCCGAAATTCTCTCGGGTCGCACCTTCCGTATCTATGCCTCCGGCGATCCGGTCGGCGTGCAGATCGGCGGCGCGCTCAAGAATGTGCTGGCGATTGCCTGCGGTATTGTCGAAGGTGCGGATTATGGTGAATCGGCACGGGCGGCGCTGATTTCGCGCGGGCTTGCCGAAATGTCGCGGCTCGCCGTTGCCATGGGCGGGGAGGCGGAGACGGTCCGTGGCCTTTCCGGGCTCGGCGATCTCGTCTTGACCGGCTCGTCGCGTCAGTCGCGCAATTTTCGCTATGGCGTGGCGCTGGCGGAGGGTAATTTCGACAGCGTCAATGCAGCGCTTGTCGAAGGCGTCTACAGTGCTTCCGTTGCCAGCGAACTTGCATCCGACCATGGCGTGCAGATGCCGATTTCGAGTGCTGTCGCCCGTGTGCTTGACGGCAAGCTCGATATCGCTCAGGCGCTTGACGAACTGATGACCCGGCCGATTACGACCGAGTGAGAACCAAGGAAGAGGAGAACCAGATGATTTTCGCTGTTTTGTGCAAGGACAAGCCCGACCATCTTCATGTGCGCATGGAGACCCGCCCATTGCATCTCGAATGGGTCGACGGGCTGAACGAGAAGGGCACGCTGAAGATTGCCGGCCCGTTTCTCGACGCGCAGGAAAAGCCCTGCGGTTCCATGCTGCTGATCGAGGCGCAGGACCAGGCCTCGGCGGAAGCGATTGCCGCGCAGGATCCCTATGGCAAGGCCGGCCTCTTCGAAAAGGTCGAGGTCAAGCCGTTCAAGTGGCTCTACAACAATCCGGGAGTCTGATGCCGATGGCCTACTGGCTTTTCAAATCCGAGCCGTTCAAATTCTCCTGGGAGATGCTGAAGGCGAAAGGCGAAGCCGGCGAGGAATGGGACGGCGTGCGCAATTATCAGGCCCGCAACAATATGCGGGCCATGGAGATCGGCGACAGGGGCTTCTTCTACCACTCCAATGAGGGGCTGGAAGTCGTCGGCATCTGCGAAGTTTGCGCACTCGCCCATCACGACAGCACCACCGACGACCCGCGCTGGGAATGCGTCGATATTCGCGCGGTCGCCGACATGCCCAAACCGGTGACGCTGAAGGATGTGAAAGCCAACCCGAAGCTCGCCGACATGTCGCTCGTCACCTCGATGCGGCTTTCCGTGCAGCCGGTTAAGGAAGACGAATGGCTGGAAGTCTGCCGCATGGGCGGGCTCAACAACCCGCCGATGTGAGTGGTTCCATGCGGGGATTTGGGGATGCGGGCTTCATTCTCTCCACCTGCATCACCCTTCATCTATCTGCGTCATCCTCGGGCTCGACCCGAGGATCCAGGCAAATTGCGCATGATTGGATGCTCGGGTCACGCCCGAGCATGACACAAGTTGGGAGCATGCGTGTTCCCGAAAGGGCGGGTTGCCGGCTGTTCTGTTAACCCCGACATCAAAGGCCCCCTCCAAGCGTACAATCAGACCCATGACCACGCTGAAACAGCATTTCATCCTCGAAAACACCGATGTCCTTGTCCCGCCGCATGTGCCGGAAATTCGTCTCCGGCTGGCAAGCGAGGTGCATGATCTCTGGCTGAAGACGGAGGAGGAGCTTGAGGAAATCGGGCTGCCGCCGCCGTTCTGGGCCTTTGCCTGGGCCGGCGGGCAGGGGCTGGCGCGTTATGTGCTCGATCACACCGAATGCGTGAACGGGAAACGTGTCGTCGATTTTGCCACCGGCTCCGGTCTCGTTTCCATCGCGGCGGCGAAGGCTGGCGCTGCTTCCGTGCTGGCTGCCGATATCGACCACTGGTCCGGCGAAGCCGTGAAGCTCAATGCCGCGCTCAACGATGTTTCCATCACATATACCGGCGACGATCTGATGGGCACGATGCTTTCCTGTGACGTCTTGCTGGCGGGCGATGTATTCTATGATGCCGATTGGGCGGCGCGGCTGATACCGTGGTTCGAGACGCTGGCGAAAGCCGGGGTTACGGTTCTGGTCGGCGATCCGGGGCGGGCCTATTGTCCGAAAGAGCGGCTGGTGAAGCTTTGCGACTATCAGGTGCCGGTCACACGCGTTCTGGAAGATTCGGACGTGAAGAAAACAACCGTTTGGCGATTCGCGGTGTCGCCCGATGCTATGCCCGAATTATAAATATGACAATTGTACTCATATTAAGTCGTTGAAATTTAACGAATCTCAAAGCCGGGTCCGGCGGGGCGCCCGAATATCCATGAATTTCAGCGGTTCAGGCCGCGATTTTGTCATAAACTGGTTTTTGTCAAACCGATTAAATTATTTTGCGCCCGCGAATGGGCTTGTCGCGGGCGTTTGTGGCGATTAAACCACAGGAGAGCATCGGCGCCGCCCAGCGTTGTCGGTAAGACTAGCAAGGGGTGGGACGCACACAGAATGCGCCTTTTGAAACACCCGCGAGGTTTTGATGGCCAACCCGACAAGCAACCGGCCCATGTCGCCGCACCTTCAGGTCTACAAATTTATCCCGAATTACGTCATGTCCGGTGTGCACCGCATTACCGGCGCCGTGATGTATTTCGGCACGGTCCTTCTTGCAGCCTGGCTGATTGCCACCGCCATGGGCGAGGGCGCCTTTGACTGTGTCAACTGGTTCTTCGGGTCCTGGCTGGGGCTTCTCGTCCTGTTCGGCTACACGTGGTCTCTGGTGCACCACATGCTCGGCGGCCTGCGTCATTTCGGCTGGGACATGGGCTACGGGCTTGAAAAACACTTCGCCATCAAAGTTGCCACAGCGCTTCCGTTCGTATCGGTCTGTCTGACCGTGCTGATCTGGATTGTCGGGCTGGCGGTCTGAGGCAGGGAGACTTTCGATGAATATGCGTACACCGCTGAAAACCGTCCGCGGCCTTGGAGCCTCCCGCAAGGGGACCGAGCATTTCTGGATGCAACGCCTGACGGCGCTTGCGCTCGTGCCGCTGGTTATCTTCTTCATTATTTTCCTGATCCGTTATGCCGGAGCGCCCTATGCCGAAGTGGCCGGCGCGCTTTCCAATCCGTTCGTGGCGGTTCTGATCGGCCTGATGGTTCTTGCAGGGCTGGTCCATGTCCATATCGGGATGCAGGAAATTATCTTCGACTACATTCAAAATGATCTCATCAAGTTCCTGACCTTGATGGCCAATACATGCTTCATGGTTCTGATCGGCGCGATCTGTCTGCTTGCCATCGTGAAGCTGGCATTTATGGGGTGATTGCAGATGGCAACGGAAACAAATAACGCCGCCAATGGCGGCAAGGCCTACAAATATGTCGACCATGCCTATGACGTGATTGTCGTCGGCGCGGGCGGCTCGGGCCTGCGCGCGACCCTCGGCATGGCCGAACAGGGCTTCAAGACGGCCTGCATTACCAAGGTCTTCCCGACGCGTTCGCACACGGTCGCAGCCCAGGGCGGCATCGCCGCTTCGCTGCAGAACATGACGCCCGACAGCTGGCAGTGGCACCTCTATGACACCGTCAAGGGCTCTGACTGGCTCGGCGATGTCGATGCCATGCAGTATATGGTGATGGAAGCGCCGAAGGCGGTTTACGAGCTGGAGCACTACGGCGTTCCGTTCTCGCGAAACGAAGAGGGCAAGATCTATCAGCGCCCGTTCGGCGGCCATATGCAGAATTATGGCGACGGCCCGCCGGTGCAGCGCACCTGCGCTGCCGCCGACCGTACCGGCCATGCCATCCTGCACACACTTTACGGCCAGTCGCTGCGCCACAATGCCGAATTCTTCATCGAGTATTTCGCGCTCGACCTGATCATGAACGATGACGGCGTTTGCACCGGCGTTGTTGCCTGGAACCTCGACGACGGCACGATCCATCGCTTCTCCGCCAAGATGGTGGTGCTGGCGACCGGCGGCTACGGCCGCGCCTTCTTCTCCGCCACCTCCGCGCACACCTGCACGGGTGACGGCGCCGGCATGATTGCACGCGCCGGCCTGCCGCTGCAGGATATGGAATTCGTGCAGTTCCATCCGACCGGCATTTACGGCGCGGGCTGCCTGATTACCGAAGGCGCACGCGGCGAGGGCGGTTACCTCACCAACTCCGAGGGCGAGCGCTTCATGGAGCGGTATGCGCCGTCGGCCAAGGATCTGGCCTCGCGCGACGTGGTGTCGCGCTGCATGACGCTGGAAATCCGCGAAGGCCGCGGCGTCGGCAAGAACAAGGATCATATCTTCCTGCATCTTGATCACCTCGACCCGGCCATTCTCGCCGAGCGTCTTCCGGGCATTTCGGAAAGCGCGCGCATCTTCTCCGGCGTCGATGTCACCCGCGAGCCGATCCCGGTTCTGCCGACGGTTCACTACAATATGGGCGGCATTCCGACCAATTACTGGGGTGAAGTGCTGAACGCCGACGCCGAAAACCCCGAACGCGTCGCGCCCGGCCTGATGGCTGTGGGCGAGGCGGGCTGCGCCTCGGTTCACGGCGCCAACCGTCTCGGCTCCAACTCGCTGATCGACCTTGTGGTCTTCGGCCGTGCCGCCGCCATCCGCGCGGCGCAGGTCATTGACCGCGAAGCGCCCATTCCGGCGCTGAACACGGCGGCCTGCGATAAAATCATGGAGCGTTTCGACACCATCCGCCACGCCAGCGGCTCGCAGCCGACGGCTGTGCTGCGCGACAAGATGCAGCGCGCCATGCAGGAAGATGCGGCCGTGTTCCGCACGCAGGAATCGCTCGAACAGGGTTGCGAGCGCATCAGCGCAATCTGGGGCGAGCTTCCGGACGTCAAGGTCACCGACCGTTCGATGATCTGGAACTCCGATCTCGTCGAAACGCTGGAGCTTTACAACCTGATGGCCTGCGCAATCACCACGGTTTACGGCGCGGAAGCGCGCAAGGAAAGCCGTGGCGCCCATGCGCGTGAGGACTATGCCGAGGGTCCGCTTTCCGGTCGCGACGACGAGAACTGGCGCAAGCATACGCTCTCCTGGGTCAGCGAGGCCGGCGAGGTGAAACTCGACTACCGCCCGGTTCATCAGGACCTGATTGCCGAGGGCATCGACATCAAGAAGATCGCGCCGAAAGCCCGCGTGTACTGATCGAGAGGAAAAGGAAATGGCTGATTTAGTTCTTCCAAAGAACTCGAGGATCAAGAAGGGCAAGACCTGGCCGAAACCGGACGGGGCATCCAATCTGCGCGAGTTCAAGATTTATCGCTGGAACCCGGATGACGGCGAAAATCCGAGCATCGATACCTATTATATCGATCTCGACGATTGCGGGCCGATGGTTCTCGATGCGCTGCTGTACATCAAGAACAATATCGACCCGACGCTGACGCTGCGCCGCTCCTGTCGCGAGGGCATCTGCGGATCCTGCGCGATGAATATCGATGGCACCAATACGCTCGCCTGCACCAAGGGCATGGACGAGATCAAGGGTGCGGTGAAGATCTATCCGCTGCCGCACATGCCGGTGGTCAAGGATCTGGTGCCGGATCTCAACATCTTCTATGCGCAGCACCGCTCAATCGAGCCCTGGCTGAAGACGGTTTCGCCGCCGCCGGCCAAGGAATGGAAACAGAGCCATGAGGACCGGACCAAGCTGGACGGGCTTTACGAGTGCATTCTGTGCGCCTGCTGCTCGACCTCCTGTCCCTCCTACTGGTGGAACGGCGAGCGCTATCTCGGCCCGGCCGTGCTGCTGCAGGCCTATCGCTGGCTGATGGACAGCCGCGACGAAGCCACCGGCGAGCGGCTCGACAATCTGGAAGATCCCTTCCGGCTTTATCGCTGCCACACGATCATGAACTGCACCCAGGCCTGTCCGAAGGGGCTGAACCCGGCCAAGGCAATCGCCGGCATCAAGAAGATGATGGTCGAACGCGCGGTCTGATAACCGTTTTGGCCTGCGGGAAACAGCCACCGAAATGGGTCTTTTCGTCCCGGCCTCTTGCGGCCTTGCGAAAACGCACGATATGATCGCTGTCAATCGTAAATGGCCGAGGACGAACGGGAGTTTCGAATAGATGGTTCAAAAGGTTCTGATCGCAACAGCGGTTGCCTCGGTTCTGGCGCTCAGCGCCTGCCAGCGGACGAGTTATTATCAAAACCAGCCCGCACCGCAGCCGCAGCCCTTGACTCCGGCGCCCGCCGGGCAGGTGCAAAGTGGCAATCTGCCGCCGCCGGGTGGCCAGCAGGGCACCTATAATTCCGGGACCTATCAGTCCGGGCAGGCGCCGGCCAACACCGCGAATGCCGGCAATACCGGCCAGTTCCCGGCAGCGCCCGGCGCACCGACAGGCGGTGGCGGCATGGGCAATGTCGCCGCGCCGGCCGGCGCGATGCCGCTGTCCAATTCCGCGCTGGTTGGTAGCTGGAAGGTCAATGAAGGCGGTGTGCAGTGCGACATGTTCCTGACGCTCACCAATCTCGGTGACGGTCTTCGCGGCGGCACCCGCGGCTGCACCGGCGGTCTTTCCCAGATGAAGTCCTGGGGCATCAACGGCGATCAGGTCGTGCTGAACGATGCCAATGGCTACGCGATTGCCCGGCTTTACAAGACAGCCGACAATCGCATTGAAGGCCAGGGCAGTGCCGGCCAGCAGGTCGTCCTCAGCCGCTAAATCCGAAAATCTTCAAGGGCTCGTCTAGGACGGGCCCTTTCCCGTTTCTGATTCCTCGGATAAAGCCGTGTCAGGCTTTCAGCCGCAATTTCCCGCGGCATATCCTTATTTTATCCGGAAATATTTCATGGCTGCGACGTCCGTTACCCAACGTCTTGAGACGATGACCGATGAAGGCACACTCAAGGCTGATCCCGCACAATTTGCCGTCGCAGGTGCGCTTGACCGTGTTCTGGAGGCGCTGGGTGATGTGAAGCCGGCCGGAAAGGGCGGCGGCAAGCTGTCACGGTTGTTCGGTCGTTCGCGCCGTTCCGACGGGCCGCTGGCGGAGGGGCTCTATATCTACGGCAGTGTCGGTCGCGGCAAGACCATGCTGATGGACATGTTCTTCGAGGCCGCACCGATTGCCGACAAGCGCCGCGCCCATTTTCATGCCTTCATGGCCGATGTTCAGGAACGGATAAGCCAGCATCGGCGCAGGCTGAAGGCCGGTGAGGTGAAGGAAGCCGACCCGATCGGGCCGGTGGCCGAGCAGATCATCGGCGAAAATCGGCTGCTGTGCTTCGATGAGTTCACGGTCACGGATATCGCCGATGCGATGATCCTGTCACGGCTGTTTTCCGCTCTGTTCGAACGCGGCTGCGTGCTGGTGGCGACCTCGAATGTGGCGCCGGACGACCTTTACAAGGATGGGCTCAATCGTGGCCTGTTCCTGCCGTTTATCAAGACGCTGAAGGAAAATGTCACGGTAACGACACTCGATTCCGATACCGATTATCGCATGGAAAAGTTCGAGGGGCGGCCGGTCTACCTCACGCCGCTCAACGCGGAAACGCGGCAGAAAATGGATGAGACCTGGAAGGTGGCGACGGGCGGTGCAGCAGGCAAACCGGAAGAAATCGAGTTGCGCGGACGCAAGCTGCATGTGCCGCAGGCAAGCGGCAGCTTTGCGCGGTTTACCTTCGACGACCTGTGCAAAAAGCCGCTGGGCGCTGCCGACTACATGGCCATCACGGACCGGTTCAGCACCGTGTTCATTGATGACGTGCCAGTGCTTGCGGCGGGGCAACGCAATGAAATCAAACGCTTTATCATTCTCGTCGATACGCTCTACGATCGGACGATCCGCACGGTGATTTCCGCAGAAACCCTGCCGGAGGAACTTCTGGTTGAGCGGCACGGGCGAGAGGGTTTTGAATTCGAGCGCACAGCTTCACGACTTTTTGAAATGCGCAGTACCGATTACCTGGCCGCTCACAGGGAGAAATGGGCAAAATAAGGGCAGGCTTTCGGTATTGTTTGACGTATACGTAAAGTAATTCGTATCTAACCGATTGAAAATATTGAGGGTGGAAAAACCGGTTGAAAATTGGCGCGTTTGCCGATATCCCAACATCGTCATGGGCACGGTTTTGACCATCGTCCAGAAATGAGTTTTCAGAGGATACATTCATGGCGCGCAATAAAATCGCATTGATCGGTTCAGGCATGATCGGGGGGACGCTCGCGCATCTGGCGGGTTTGAAGGAGCTGGGCGATGTCGTTCTGTTCGATATCGCGGACGGTCTGCCGCAGGGCAAGGCGCTGGACATCGCGGAATCGTCGCCGGTCGATGGTTTTGATGCAAAGCTTTCGGGCGCTTCCGACTATTCGGCTATCGAAGGTGCGGATGTCTGCATCGTCACCGCCGGTGTCCCGCGCAAGCCGGGCATGAGCCGTGATGATCTTCTCGGCATCAATCTCAAGGTCATGGAAGCTGTTGGCGAGGGCATCAAGAAATATGCCCCGAACGCCTTCGTGATCTGCATCACCAACCCGCTCGACGCCATGGTCTGGGCGCTGCAGAAGTTCTCCGGCCTGCCCGCTGAAAAGGTTGTCGGCATGGCCGGCGTGCTCGACAGCGCCCGTTTCCGCTACTTCCTCGCCGAGGAATTCAACGTTTCCGTCGAAGATGTCACCGCCTTCGTTCTTGGCGGCCACGGCGACACCATGGTGCCGGTCGCGCAGTATTCGACCGTTGCCGGTATTCCGCTGCCCGATCTGGTCAAGATGGGCTGGACCACCCAGGAAAAGCTCGACGCCATCATCGATCGCACCCGCAAGGGCGGCGGCGAGATCGTTGCGCTCCTGAAGAACGGCTCGGCCTATTACGCCCCGGCAGCCTCCGCCATTGCCATGGCCGAAAGCTACCTGAAGGACAAGAAGCGCGTTCTGCCGGCTGCTGCGCTGCTGACCGGTCAGTATGGTGTTGACGGCATGTATGTCGGCGTGCCGATCGTCATCGGTGAAGGCGGCGTTGAGCGCGTTGTCGAGATTGACCTTCAGGGCGAAGACAAGGCCGGCTTCGACAAGTCGGTGGACGCCGTCAAGGGTCTTTGCGACGCCTGCAAGGACATCGCCCCCGCTCTGAAATAAGCCGCTTTCTTTAAAAAGGACGGATATCCGCATGAATATTCATGAATACCAGGCCAAGGCTCTTCTCAAGAGCTATGGCGCGCCGGTTGCCGATGGCGTTGCCATCCTGAGCGCCGATGAGGTCGAGGCCGCGGTCGGCAAGCTTCCCGGTCCGCTTTATGTGGTCAAGAGCCAGATCCACGCCGGCGGGCGCGGCAAGGGCAAGTTCAAGGAACTGCCGGCAGATGCCAAGGGCGGCGTGCGCCTGGCCAAGTCGGCCGACGAGGTCAAGGCTTTCGTCAACGAGATGCTCGGCAACACGCTGGTGACCAAGCAGACCGGCCCGGCCGGCAAGCAGGTCAACCGCCTCTACATCGAAGACGGCGCCGATATCGACCGCGAACTCTACTGCTCGCTGCTGGTCGACCGTGCAGTCGGTCAGGTCGCTTTCGTGGTTTCCACCGAAGGCGGCATGGACATCGAAACGGTGGCGGAAGAAACCCCGGACAAGATCGTTACCGTGGCGATCGATCCGGAAACCGGCGTCACCGCTTCGAATGTCCGGACGCTGTGCGAAGCGCTGAAGCTTGAGGGCGATGCGGTCGCGGATGCCGAGCGTCTGTTCCCGATCCTTTACAAGGCCTTTGTTGAAAAGGACATGAGCCTTCTCGAGATCAACCCGCTGATCGTCATGGAAAACGGCCATCTGCGCGTGCTCGATGCCAAGGTGTCGTTTGACGGCAATGCGCTGTTCCGCCACGACGATGTCCGCGAACTGCGCGACACGACGGAAGAAGACGCCAAGGAAATCGAAGCGTCGAAATATGACCTCGCCTATGTGGCGCTGGACGGCAATATCGGCTGCATGGTCAATGGTGCCGGTCTTGCCATGGCGACGATGGACATCATCAAGCTCTACGGCGCGGAACCGGCCAACTTCCTCGACGTCGGCGGCGGAGCTTCGAAGGAAAAGGTCACGGCGGCCTTCAAGATCATCACTGCCGATCCGGCTGTGAAGGGTATTCTGGTCAACATCTTCGGCGGCATCATGCGTTGCGATGTGATCGCGGAAGGCGTGATCGCGGCCGTCAAGGAAGTCGGCCTCAAGGTGCCGCTGGTCGTTCGCCTGGAAGGCACCAATGTCGACCTCGGCAAGAAGATCATCGACGAATCCGGTCTGAATGTCATCTCCGCCGACGATCTCGACGACGCGGCGCAGAAAATCGTTGCGGCCGTGAAGGAGGCCTGAGTATCCATGTCCATTCTGGTCAATAAAGACACCAAGGTTCTGGTTCAGGGCCTCACCGGCAAGACCGGCACCTTCCACACCGAGCAGGCGCTGGCCTATTACGGCACCAAGATGGTCGGCGGTATTCACCCGAAGAAGGGTGGAACCGAGTGGTCCTCCGGCGTTGACGGCACCAATCTGCCGATCTTCGCTTCCGTTGCCGAAGGCAGGGAAAAGACCGGCGCCGATGCATCCGTGATCTACGTTCCGCCGGCAGGCGCGGGCGCTGCGATCCTGGAAGCCATTGATGCCGAAATTCCGCTGATCGTCTGCATCACCGAAGGCATTCCGGTGGCCGATATGGTCAAGGTCAAGGCCAAGCTCGACAAGTCGAAGTCGCGGCTGATCGGCCCGAACTGCCCCGGCGTTCTGACCCCTGAAGAATGCAAGATCGGCATCATGCCGGGCTCGATCTTCAAGAAGGGCTCCGTCGGCGTTCTGTCGCGCTCGGGCACGCTCACCTATGAAGCCGTGTTCCAGACCACCAATGAGGGCCTCGGCCAGACCACGGCCGTCGGCATCGGCGGCGACCCGGTCAAGGGCACCGAGTTCATCGACATGCTGGAAATGTTCCTGGCTGACGATGCCACCGAATCCATCATCATGATCGGCGAGATCGGCGGTTCGGCTGAAGAAGAAGCCGCCCAGTTCCTCAAGGACGAGGCCAAAAAGGGCCGCAAGAAGCCGATGGTTGGCTTCATCGCGGGTCGTACGGCGCCTCCCGGACGCACCATGGGCCACGCCGGTGCCGTGATTTCCGGCGGCAAGGGCGGTGCTGAAGACAAGATCGAGGCGATGGAGTCGGCCGGCATCAAGGTGTCGCCGTCCCCGGCGCGTCTCGGCAAGACGCTGGTTGACGTCCTGAAGGGCTGAACCACTTAATAAACTATGCGTGACGGCCTTTCTTGAACGGCCGTCACGAATTTACCGTTTTTGTGGCGGTTCACCGTGACGAGAATGGTGTTTCATCGGATGGTCCGGCTGGAAAAGCCGGTTTCGTCGTTTCAAGCGGGAGGCGGGCTTCGGTCCGCGCGGTGCATATGTCCAGGCAAGAAGCCAACGAACAATTTCTTCTGACCTCGTTTCTCGATGGCGCCAATGCGACCTATATCGAGCATCTGTACGCGGCCTATGAAGAAAACCCCAATGCCGTCTCTGAAGAGTGGCGCGATTTCTTCAAGGCGCTTGGCGACGATCCGGATGCCGTGCGCAAGGCCGCCGAAGGCGCGTCCTGGAAAAAGCCGGACTGGCCGCAAAAGCCCAATGACGACCTGACGGCCGCCCTTGATGGCAACTGGGCCGATGTCGAACAGGTGGTCGAAAAGAAGCTGCGCGGCAAGGCGGCAGCCGAAGGCGCTGCGGTTTCCAATGAGGACGTGCTGCGCTCGACCCGCGATTCCGTCCGCGCGCTGATGATGATCCGCGCCTTCCGCATGCGCGGCCATCTGCATGCCCATCTCGACCCGCTCGGCCTCGCCGGCATGGCGGATGACGATTACAACGAGCTGTCGCCCAAGGCCTATGGCTTTACCGAGGCTGACTACGACCGCCGTATCTTCCTCGACAATGTTCTGGGGTTGGAATACGCCACCATCCCGGAAATGCTCGACATCCTGACGCGCACCTATTGCACCACGCTCGGCGTCGAGTTCATGCATATTTCCAACCCGGAAGAAAAGTCCTGGATTCAGGAGCGGATCGAGGGACCGGAAAAGAGCATCACCTTCACCGAGAACGGCAAGAAGGCGATCCTGCAGAAGCTGGTCGAGGCCGAGGGCTTCGAGAAGTTTCTCGACACCAAGTACAAGGGTACCAAGCGTTTCGGCCTCGACGGCGCTGAATCGCTGATCCCGGCGATGGAACAGATCATCAAGCGCGGCGGATCGCTGGGCCTGAAGGAAATCGTGCTCGGCATGCCGCATCGCGGCCGCCTCAACGTTCTGTCGCAGGTGATGGCCAAGACCCACCGCGCCATCTTCCACGAGTTCAAGGGCGGTTCGTTCAAGCCCGACGATGTCGAAGGTTCGGGCGATGTGAAGTATCACCTCGGCGCCTCCTCCGACCGCGAGTTCGATGGCAACAATGTCCATCTGTCGCTGACGGCAAACCCCTCGCATCTGGAAATCGTCGATCCGGTGGTCATGGGCAAGGCCCGCGCCAAGCAGGATATCATTGCGACCCGCCGCGAAGGCGAGATCGTGCCGCTTGACGAACGTTCCAAGGTCATGCCGCTGCTGCTGCATGGCGATGCCGCCTTTGCCGGCCAGGGCGTGGTTGCCGAAATTCTCGGCCTGTCCGGCCTGCGCGGCCACCGCGTTGCCGGCACGGTGCATTTCATCGTCAACAACCAGATCGGCTTCACCACGAATCCGGCGTTCTCGCGCTCTTCGCCCTATCCGTCGGATGTGGCCAAGATGATCGAAGCGCCGATCTTCCACGTCAATGGCGACGATCCGGAAGCCGTGGTCTATGCGGCCAAGATCGCGACCGAGTTTAGGATGAAGTTCCACAAGCCGGTCGTTATCGACATGTTCTGCTACCGTCGCTTCGGTCATAACGAAGGCGACGAACCGGCGTTCACCCAGCCGAAGATGTACAAGGTCATCCGCGGCCACGAGACCGTCACCAAGCTCTATGCCGACCGGCTGATCAAGGAAGGCCTGATCACCAAGGAAGAATTCGACGGCATGCTGGCCGACTGGAAGAGCTTCCTGGAGCAGGAATTCGAGGCCGGCTCGTCCTACAAGCCGAACAAGGCCGACTGGCTGGATGGCGAATGGTCGGGGCTGCGCGCTGCCGATAACGCCGATGAGCTGCGCCGCGGCAAGACCTCGGTGCCGATGAAGACGCTGAAGGAAGTCGGCAAGAAGCTGACGGAAGTGCCGGAAGGCTTCAACGTTCACCGCACGGTCAAGCGTTTCCTCGACAACCGCGCCAAGATGATGGAGACCGGCGAGGGCATCGACTGGGCCATGGCCGAGGCGCTGGCCTTCGGGTCGCTCGCCTATGAAGGGTTCAAGGTTCGCCTGTCCGGTCAGGATGTCGAGCGCGGCACCTTCTCGCAGCGCCATTCGGTGCTCTACGATCAGGAGACCGAGGAACGCTACCTGCCGCTGCAGAACATCCGCTCCGGCCAAGGACGCTACGAGGTCATCAACTCGATGTTGTCGGAAGAAGCCGTGCTCGGTTTCGAATACGGCTATTCGCTGGCCCGTCCCAATGCGCTGACGCTCTGGGAAGCGCAGTTTGGCGATTTCGCCAACGGTGCCCAGGTGGTGTTCGACCAGTTCATCTCCTCCGGCGAGCGCAAATGGTTGCGCATGTCCGGTCTCGTCTGCCTGCTGCCGCATGGTTATGAAGGGCAGGGACCGGAGCATTCTTCGGCCCGTCTGGAGCGCTGGCTGCAGATGTGCGCGGAAGACAACATGCAGGTCGCAAACTGCACCACGCCGGCGAACTATTTCCACATTCTGCGCCGTCAGCTGAAGCGCGACTTCCGCAAGCCGCTGATCCTGATGACGCCGAAATCGCTGCTGCGCCACAAGCGCGCCCAGTCCACGCTTTCGGAAATGGCCGGCGAGACCGCCTTCCACCGTCTGCTCTGGGATGATGCCGTCGAGCACGATACGCCGATCAAGCTGGTCAGGGATTCCAAGATCCGCCGCGTCGTCCTGTGCTCGGGCAAGGTCTATTACGACCTGTTCGAGGAACGCGAAAAGCGCGGGATCAACGATATCTACCTGCTGCGCGTCGAACAGCTCTATCCGTTCCCGGCCAAGGCGCTGATCAACATGCTTTCGCGCTTCAAGAATGCGGAAATGGTCTGGTGCCAGGAAGAACCGAAGAATATGGGTGCATGGTCGTTCATCGAGCCCTATCTGGAGTGGGTGCTGACGCATATCGATGCCAAGTATTCGCGGGTTCGCTATGCCGGACGTGCCGCAGCCGCTTCGACAGCGACGGGGCTGATGTCGCGCCACCAGGCGCAGCTTGCCGCCTTCCTCGACGACGCGCTCGGCGAATAAAACCAACAGAAGCGCGCCGGACCTTGACGCCCGGCGCGCAACGACCGCTTAAAAGGCGATCCGGACACAAAGTTTATCAATATCGGGACTTTTGACATGGCCACTGAAATCCGCGTTCCCACTTTGGGTGAATCCGTTACCGAGGCAACGGTCGGCACCTGGTACAAGAAGGTCGGCGACGCTATCGCCGCCGATGAGCCGATTGTCGAACTGGAAACCGACAAGGTGACCATCGAGGTCCCGGCCCCGGCTGCCGGCACGCTTTCCGAAATCGTCGCCGGCGAAGGCGAGACCGTCGAACTCGACGCGCTGCTCGGCCAGATCGCCGAGGGCGATGCCCCGGCTGCTGGCGGCGGCGAAAAGGAAGAACCCAAGGCCGAAGCGCCGAAGGAAGAAGCGCCGAAAGCCGAAGAACCGGCCGCAAAGTCCGGCTCCGACATGCCGGCAGCGCCGTCTGCTGCCAAGATGATGGAAGAAAAGAACATTTCCGCCGATCAGGTGGAAGGTTCGGGCAAGCGCGGCCAGGTGCTGAAGGGCGATGTCATTGCCGCTGCCGCCAAGGGCACGTCCGCTCCGGCTGCCGAGCCGGCCAAGGCCCCGCAGCGCGCGCCGTCCAAGGTTGAGGATGCCGACCGCGAAGAGCGCGTCAAGATGACCCGCCTGCGCCAGACCATCGCCAAGCGGCTGAAGGATGCGCAGAACACGGCAGCCATGCTGACCACCTATAACGAGGTGGACATGACGGCCGTGATGGAACTGCGGTCGAAATACAAGGACCTGTTCCTGAAGAAGCACGACGTCAAGCTGGGCTTCATGGGCTTCTTCACCAAGGCTGTCTGTCATGCCCTGAAGGAAATTCCGGCGGTCAACGCCGAAATCGACGGCACGGACATCATCTACAAGAAGTTCTGCCACATCGGCATGGCCGTTGGCACCGACAAGGGCCTCGTCGTTCCGGTCGTGCGCGATGCCGACCAGATGTCGATTGCCGAGATCGAAGCCGAGATTGCCCGTCTCGCCAAGGCGGCACGCGGCGGTCAGCTTTCTATGGCCGACATGCAGGGCGGCACCTTCACCATCACCAATGGCGGTGTCTACGGCTCGCTGATGTCGTCGCCGATCCTGAATGCGCCGCAGTCGGGCATTCTCGGCATGCACAAGATCCAGGAACGCCCGATGGCGATCGGCGGTCAGGTGGTCATTCGCCCGATGATGTATCTTGCGCTTTCCTACGACCATCGTATGGTCGACGGTCAGGAGGCCGTGACCTTCCTGGTCCGCGTCAAGGAAACGCTCGAGGATCCGGAACGTCTGGTTCTCGATCTCTGATCATCCGCTAAAGGGGGCAGGACCATGAGCATCGCGTTTTTCATAACCGCATTGATTGTGGTCCTGGTTCCCGGTACCGGCGTTGTCTATACGCTGGCGACCGGCCTGTCTTCAGGCCGGCGCGCATCCGTTGCAGCGGCCGTCGGCTGCACATTCGGCATTGTCCCGGCCATTCTGGCTTCGGTGTTCGGGCTGGCGGCGCTGTTTCACACCAGCGCGGTCCTGTTTCAGACGGTCAAGTTCGCCGGTGTCGCCTATCTGCTTTATCTCGCCTGGCAGGCGCTGAAGGAACACGGCACGCTGTCGATTTCCGCCGAGCCGCGGGCGAAACGCTCGACGCTCGCGATCGTGCGTGACGGCTTTCTGCTGAACATCCTCAATCCCAAACTGTCCGTGTTCTTCCTGGCCTTCCTGCCGCAATTCGTCGATCCAGTCGCAGGTCATGCCGTTTTCCAGATGCTGATGCTTTCGGGGATCTTCATGCTGATGACGCTGGTGGTGTTCATCGTCTACGGCCAGTTTGCGGCGCTGATGCGCGACCGTGTGTTTTCCAGTGAACGGGCGATGGTCTGGATGCGCCGCTCGGTCGCCATGGCCTTTGCCGGCTTCGGCCTGAAGCTGGCGCTCAGCAGACAATAAAACGTGGACAGGCGGAGCAGCATATCGTGAATCATCAATATCTGGTCGAACTGGCATCCCTCATGGCGATTTTTTCCTTCGCCATCGTTGCCCCCGGGGCTGATACCGCCATGGTTATCCGTCAGGCGCTGGTGCACGGGCGGCGCTCGGCGATACTGAGCAGTTTCGGCATCGGCACGTCGTTGATGTTCCATGTCAGCTACACGATCCTCGGGCTTGGTCTCATCATCTCCCAGTCGATCATGCTGTTCAACGTCATCAAGTGGATGGGCGCTGCCTATCTGATCTATCTCGGCATCCAGTCGTTCCGCTCCGGCAAGGCCAATGTCTCACCCGTTGCGGAAACCGCGGTCACGGCAAGGCAGGGGGCGGCGAAGGCCTTTTCGCTCGGCTTTCTCGCCAATGCGCTGAACCCGAAACCGGTGCTGTTCTTCCTGTCGATATTCTCAACCGTGGTCAGCCACGAAACCCCGGCGGGCGTGAAGTTCGGCTACGGCCTCGTCATGGCCACCTGCCTGATTGCCTGGTTCGTCGGCGTATCGCTGTTTCTGACCATGCCCACCATGCGCCATGCGTTTGAAAAGGCGAGCGTGTGGATCAACCGCGCCAGCGGCGCGGTGTTCATCGCTTTCGGCCTGAAACTGGCAACCGAAAAGGCGGGCTGAGCGGCCCCTGAAGAAACAAACCGGCCCCTCGGCCCATACCCATCACGGTCATATGCGCCCATCCTTCGCACCGGCCATGACCGCACAAAAGAGAAGGAAATCTGATGTCCTATGATCTTATCGTAATCGGTTCCGGCCCCGGCGGCTATGTCTGCGCGGTCAAGGCCTCGCAGCTCGGCATGAAGGTCGCTGTCGTTGAAAAGCGTGCGACCTATGGCGGCACCTGCCTCAATGTCGGCTGTATTCCGTCCAAGGCGCTGCTGCATGCTTCCGAGCAGTATGCCCACGCCGCCCATGGCATGGAAAGCCTCGGCGTGAAGCTTTCCGGCGTCGAACTCGATCACGACAAGCTGCTGGCCCACAAGGATTCGGTGGTGAAGTCGAATGTCGAGGGCGTTGCCTTCCTGTTCAAGAAGAACAAGATCGACGGTTTTCAGGGCACAGGCAAGGTCGTTTCCGCCGGCAAGGTGCAGGTGACGAAGGAAGACGGTTCCACCGAGGATCTGGAAGCCAAGAACATCGTGATCGCCACCGGCTCGGATGTTGCCGGCATTCCCGGCGTCGATGTTGCCATTGACGAGGAAACCATTGTCTCCTCCACCGGCGCCATTGCGCTGAAGAAAGTGCCGGAAAAGATGATCGTTGTTGGCGGCGGCGTTATCGGGCTGGAACTCGGTTCGGTCTGGTCGCGGCTGGGCGCCAAGGTCACGGTTGTGGAATTCCTCGACAAGATCCTCGGCACCATGGATGGCGAGGTTTCCAAACAGACCCAGAAGCTGCTCGCCAAGCAGGGCCTCGATTTCAAGCTGTCGGCCAAGGTCACGGCCGTTGAAAAGGGCAAGAAGGGCGCGAAGGTCACCTTTGAGCCGGTCAAGGGCGGCGATGCGGAAACGCTGGATGCCGACATCGTGCTGATTTCGACCGGCCGCAAGCCCTATACCGAAGGTCTTGGCCTCGAAGACGCCGGCGTCAAGCTCGACGACCGCGGCCGGGTCGAGATCGATGGCCATTTCAAGACCAATGTCGAGGGCATTTATGCCATCGGTGATGTGGTCAAGGGCCCGATGTTGGCGCACAAGGCCGAAGACGAGGGCGTGGCGCTGGCCGAAATCCTCGCCGGTCAGGCCGGTCACGTGAACTACGACGTGATCCCGAGCGTGGTCTACACCCAGCCGGAAGTCGCCTCCGTCGGCAAGACCGAGGAAGAGCTGAAGAAGGGCGGTGTCGCCTATAATGTCGGCAAGTTCCCGTTCATGGCCAATGGCCGTGCACGGGCCATGGAAACCACCGACGGTTTCGTCAAGGTGCTGGCCGACAAGGAAACCGACCGCGTGCTCGGCGTTCACATCGTCGGCTTCGGCGCCGGCGAAATGATCCAGGAAGCCTCGGTGCTGATGGAATTCGGCGGCTCGTCGGAAGACCTCGGCCGCACCTGCCACGCCCACCCGACCATGTCGGAAGCCGTGAAGGAAGCCGCCATGGCGGCATTCTTCAAGCCTATCCACATGTAAGGTCGGTTGCTCTTCGAGTCATTCCGGAAAATTGGATGTGCGGCCTCCTCGCGGGGGCCGCATTTTTTGTTGGTAACAATACTGGCCCTGTCTCAGTCCCCGAACATGATCCCTTGGGATAGGCTGTCGTGGGGCGGTAATGCGCCGTGGGTCGTGGCCGCCGTCACAACGATGCCAATTGCGTTTCCCGTAAATCTGAATTCAGAAAAATATAATATTTACAGTAATTTAATGGATTCATTACCAAGAATTGAGTATCGTTTCCGCCATCGCTGGGCGTAAAATGGGAATGGAAAGGGATGATCCTTTCCGGTTTCAAAAGAACACTGAAAACATCCCAAGGACCAATCCGATGAAAAAACTAATCGCGCTTGCGCTTGCGACCCTGATGGTGGGTGCAGGCGCCGCCTTTGCCGGCGAACCGCTCAATCCGGCGATGTACGGCCCGAAGATTACGGCTGCTGACAGGGACATCGCCCAGCTTGCCCAGCCCGGCGATATCTTCTCCACCAGTGTCCACAACGGTTCCAACTGGCATGCGGTCAAGACCTTCAAGGTCCGTCCCGACGGTTCGCCCGAACTGATCAGCTTCAGCTACGACAATAACGCCTGATCGCATTTCCCGCAGGTCCCGCTTTGTCGGCGGGGCCTGTCTTGCCTGCTGGGCCGATCAGGCGCGCGGATGCGCCTTGTCGTAGATCTCCAGAAGCCGCCCGGTATCGACGCCGGTATAGACTTGTGTGGTTGACAGGCTGGCATGGCCCAGCAATTCCTGAATGGTTCTGAGGTCGCCGCCGGCGGCCAGCAGATGCGTTGCGAAGGAATGGCGCAGCGCATGGGGCGTGGCCTTGTCCGAAAGGCCGAGCGCGCCGCGCATGGCCTGCATTTCCCGCTGAATGATCGCCGGCTGCAGCGTCTTGCCGCGCAGGCCCCGGAAAAGCGGCTTGTCGCTGTCCAGATGGTGGGGGCAGAGCGCGATATAGTGCCGCACCGCTGCAAGAGCTGCCGGCAGCAGCGGCACGATGCGGGTCTTGTTGCCCTTGCCGGTAATCCTGAGGCTTGTCGGCTCACCGGCAAAATCGCCCGGTGTCAGCCCGATGGCTTCTGAAATGCGCAATCCGCAGCCGTAAAGCAGACAGAAGACGGCCGCATTGCGCGCGGCGATCCATGGTTCTTCCGCCAATTGAGCATCACTGCCAGAGACGGCAAGCGCTTCCTCGGCGCTCAGCGGTTTGGGCAGGGATTTCGGCTGCTTCGGCGCCCGCATGGCCCGCACGCCGGCGGCATTGGCCAGACCGCGCTTTTCCAGCCAGCGCAGAAACGAGCGAATGCCGGCCAGATCGCGGCCGAGTGTGCGTGCGCCGGCCCCCTCGCGACGCCGGAAGGCGAGATAGGCACGCACATCGGCAGGACGCAGCGAATCAATGTCGTCAAGCCGGACCGGCCGTGCGATATGACCGCACAAAAAGGCGAGGAATTGCCGCGTATCGCGCTCGTATGCCTCCGCCGTCTTGGCTGAAAGCCGGCGTTCGCCGGCCAGCGCCTGCAGCCACTCTTGACGCAATGCAAGCAATGTATCATCAGCAGGCACCAGTATTTCGCTCATGGGGTCACCGTCCAAGGAACTTCTTGCCGCGACGCGATTTTACAGTAAATTGGGTTACAAAAACGCTAAGGGTTCCGGGAGGTGTCATTGTCTTTTCATACGGAATTGCGATATAGGCCGCTCGGCAAAAGCAGGAATTTATATGGCGCGTCGTGATTCATCATCCGCTCTGGCGCAGTTTGCTGAGGCTGTGGCGCTTGTGTCGCAAGGGCAGCCGGGGCACATCGTCGATACGCTGATCGCCGAGCGCGGCCAGAAGATTGTCCACAATCCGTTCTGGCCGGTCATGCGGCCGTTCCTGCATCTGCTTCTCGGATACGGGAAGGCGATCGACTTTGCCAATGACATCCAGTCCATGGATGGCTACCAGGTTTTCCAGTACATCTCCGAGCGGCTGACGCTCGATATCAACTGCATTCGCGGTGAGCGCATCCCTGAAAAGGGCGGCTTCGTCATGGTTTCGAATCATCCGACCGGCATTGCCGACGGTGTCGCCGTCTTCGATCTTCTGAAGGAACGCCGCCCCGACATGATGTTCTTCGCCAACCGGGATGCCGTGCGCGTCAATCCGCGTCTGGTCGAGATGATCATTCCGGTTGAATGGCGCGAAGAGTTCAAGAGCAAGCTCAAGGCGCGCGAAACCCTGCAGGTCACCAACAATGCCATCAGGGAAGAAAAGGCGATGGTGCTGTTTCCCTCGGGGCGCATCGCCTATTGGGCCGACGGCAAGCTGAATGAACGCCCATGGAAGACCTCGGCCATCGGTTTTGCCCGCAAATACGATCTGCCGATCCTGCCGGTGCACCTGAAAGCGCGTAATTCCGGTCTGTTCTACTGGTTCGCCAAGTGGTCGACCGAACTGCGCGACATGACGGTCTTCCACGAGCTTTTGAACAAGCAGGGCGACCGATTCGACTTCACCATCGGCAACATGATCATGCCCGATCAATTGCAGGGCGCGCCGGCGGATGTGACCGCTGCCCTTGAGCACCATACCGTGCATGCGCTGGCCGATGATCCCGATGCCGCCTTTGTTCTGGAAAACGGCAAGTCGGCTGCGGCGGTGTCGGACGCCTCTTGAATTCTGTGCTTCACTTTAGAGGATGCGGCAGGCAAGCTTGCCAGCCATGACCCGAGATTCGCTCGACCTTTTCGGAAAACCGATTGATCCTGCCGTGATGCGCAGCGTGCCCGTAATGGTGCCGCTGCCCGTGGCAGGACCGTATTCCTATGCTGTTCCCGAAGGCATGGCGGTGATGCCCGGCTCCGTGGTGCAGGTGCCCGTCGGCCCCCGCAAGGTGATCGGCATTGTCTGGGATGAAACGTCAGGCGACGCGGTCGATCCGAAGAAGCTGCGGCCGATCGAACACGTCTTCGACTGCCCGCCGGTTGCCGATGACATGCGCCGGTTCATCGCATGGATGTCGGCCTACACGCTGTCGCCGCCGGGGCTTGTCGCACGCATGGCCGTGCGGGCGCCCGCAGCGCTTGAGCCGGAGCCGATGATCGAAGGGCTGACGCTGACGGGCACCGTGCCGGAGCGGATGACCCCTGCCAGAAAACGGGTGCTGGAACTGGCCGAAGACGGTGCGGGGTGGACGCGGCTCGGTCTGGCGCGCGCGGCAGGTGTGAGCTCCAGCGTGGTCGAAACCATGATGAAGCAGGGCGTGTTCGACACCGTTTTCATGCCGCCGCCACCGGCGTTCGGCACGCCTGATCCCGACTATGCGCCGCCCGACCTGTCACCCGACCAGGCGGCGGCGGCCGACGATCTGCGTGCAGCCGTTGCGGCCGATCGTTTCCATGTGACGCTGATTGACGGCGTGACCGGTTCCGGCAAGACGGAAGTCTATTTCGAGGCCGTGGCCGAAACCCTTGCCAAGGGCAGGCAGGTGCTGATCCTGCTGCCGGAAATCGCGCTGACCGCCAGCTTCCTCGACCGGTTCGAAGCGCGTTTCGGCACACGTCCGGGCGAATGGCATTCCGATCTCGCCCCGCGTATGCGCGAAAAGGTATGGCGGCAGACGGCCGAGGGGGCGGTTCGCGTCGTCGCCGGTGCCCGTTCGTCGCTGTTCCTGCCGTTCGAGGACCTCGGCCTGATCGTGGTCGATGAGGAACACGACACCGCCTACAAGCAGGAAGACCGGGTGTTCTACAATGCCCGCGACATGGCGGTGGTGCGCGCCCGCATCGGCGGATTTCCCGCCGTTCTCGCTTCGGCCACGCCCTCGGTGGAAAGCCAGGTCAATGCGCTGGCCGGGCGTTATCAGCGTATTCACCTGCCGGGCCGGTTCGCCGAGGCGGCGTTGCCAAGCCTGAAGACGGTCGACCTCAGGCGCGATCCGCCGAAGCGCGGCGGGTTTCTGTCGCCGATGTTGCTGTCGGAGATCGACAAGACCGTCGGGCGCGGTGAACAGGCGCTTTTGTTTCTCAATCGTCGCGGCTATGCGCCGTTGACGCTCTGCCGGGTGTGCGGTCATCGCTTTCAGTGCCCCAATTGCTCGAGTTGGCTGGTCGAACACCGGTTTCGCGGGCGGCTGATGTGTCATCATTGCGGCCATGCCGAGCCGGTGCCGGAGGTCTGCCCCGAATGCGGAACGCTCGATCATCTCGTGGCCTGCGGGCCGGGGGTGGAGCGGATCGCCGAGGAGGTCGAGCAGCATTTCCCGGAAAAGCGCACCATCATCCTGTCATCGGACATGGCTGGCGGCGTCAAGCGGTTGCGGCTCGAGCTGGAGGCGGTTGCCAATGGCGAGGCGGACATTATCATCGGCACGCAACTGGTGGCCAAGGGACATAATTTTCCGCTGATGACGCTTGTGGGCGTGGTCGATGCCGATATCGGCCTTGCAAACGGCGATCCGCGCGCGGCCGAACGCACGTTCCAGCTGCTGGCACAGGTGACCGGGCGGGCAGGGCGCACCGGGCTTGCCAGCAAGGGGCTGATCCAGACCTACCAGCCGGCCCATCCGGTGATGCAGGCAATTGTTTCCGGTGAGGCCGATGCGTTTTACGAACGCGAGATCACCGAGCGGGAAAAGAGCGGGTTGCCGCCCTTCGGCAGGCTCGCCGCCGTCATCATTTCCGCCGACAACCGCGCCGATGCCGAGGCGCATGCGCGGGGGCTGAGGGCGGCAGCGCCCGCCGGTCGCTCGATATCGGTGCTGGGACCTGCCGAGGCGCCGCTTGCGCTGGTGCGCGGGCGCTACCGTTTCCGCCTGCTTGTTCACGGCAGCCGCGCGGATGATATCCAGACTTTTTTGAGGGAAATGCTCGAAAACGGGCCGCGACAACGTGGCACGGTCCGTGTGCAGCTTGACATTGACCCGCAGAGCTTTCTCTAGATAAATTGAACGGCGTGCGGTGTCGCGTGCCGACGATGGGAAGGAGCTTTCAGATGAGTTTTTACTGGCCGGAGAGTTTTGTCGGGCAGGTCGCCCTGTTCATGGCGGTCGTCATCCTGATCTGGGGGCTGGTGGTGGCGCTTGCGCCGTTGAAGCTGATGGGACTGGCCGGGTTTTCAGGACTGAAGGAGGAAAGCGGCGCCAGCATTCATATCCGTTCGATGATCGGCGGAACCTATGCGGCGATGTCGCTGATGGCGCTGCTGTTCGATCAGCCGATGATCTACCGCACATTCGGTCTGGCGCTGATCTTCGGATTCCTGACAAGGCTGCTGTGGATGGCCACGACGGGAAGCCGGTCGATCAAGGGCGGCATATTCCTCGTCTGCCAGGCGGTGGCGGGTGTGTTCATGCTGCTCTACGGTCTTGGCTGGGCGTGAACGGCAAGGCTTTCAAAAGTACTGCGTTTCAGGGATTTCAGACTTTGTGACAAGAAACGCAGGCCAATGCTCCAAACGGGCTTTGAGCGTGTTGCGGAGAGCTTTTACCTGTGCTAGACGAACCCCAACTATTGGGAGGGCCAGCATGTTTTTATGCTGTTTCCCGGGGATATCGTGAAGTTTTGAGGGCTTCGGGCAGTGCCTGTCATGGATACCGCCCGAGCCGATTTTTAAGGGGAATTTGTGCCTGTGGCAGACCTATCCCAATCTGTTTCGAACGTTGCGCAGCGTTATGCTGTCTCCCTGTTCGAACTTGCCAAGGATGAAGACAGCATCGACGCCGTGGGCGCCGATATCGACCGAGTCGAGACGCTGTTGAACGAAAGCGACGATTTCAGGCGTCTGGTGGTGAGTCCCGTGTTCAGCGCGGACGAGCAGCTGAAGGCTGTGACCGCCATTCTCGCCAAGGCGAAAATCGGCGGCTATGTCGCCAATTTCGTCAAGCTGGTTGCGAAAAACCGCCGTCTGTTTGTCCTGCCTGGCATGATCCTGGCCTATCGCGGCGAGGTTGCTGCCCATCGCGGACAGATGACGGCCGAAGTGGCAGTGGCGCATGCCCTGTCTGACGAACAACAACAGGAATTGAAGACTGCGCTGAAGGATGTGACGGGCAAGGATGTGACCCTTCATATTACCGAAGATGCGTCGCTTCTCGGCGGAATGATCGTCAAGGTCGGTTCGCGTCAGATCGACACGTCGCTGCGCACGAAACTCTCCAAACTTAAGCTTTCACTGAAAGAGGTTGGCTGATGGATATCCGGGCCGCGGAAATTTCCGCAATTCTGAAAGAGCAGATCAAAAATTTCGGCGACGAGGCTGAGGTCTCGGAAGTCGGTCAGGTGCTTTCGGTCGGCGACGGCATTGCCCGCGTCTATGGTCTCGATAATGTCCAGGCCGGCGAAATGGTCGAATTCGAAGGCGGTGTGCGCGGCATGGCGCTGAACCTCGAAAGCGACAATGTCGGTGTCGTTATCTTCGGTTCCGACCGTGAGATCGGTGAAGGCGATGTGGTCAAGCGCACCGGCGCCATCGTGGACGTTCCGGTTGGTCCCGGCCTGCTCGGCCGCGTTGTCGACGCGCTCGGCAATCCGATTGACGGCAAGGGCCCGATTGCTTCGGATACGCGCGCCACTGTCGACGTCAAGGCGCCCGGCATTATTCCGCGCAAGTCGGTTCATGAGCCGATGTCGACCGGCCTCAAGGCGATCGACGCTCTGATCCCGATCGGCCGCGGCCAGCGCGAGCTGGTCATCGGCGACCGTCAGACCGGCAAGACCGCGATCATTCTCGACACCTTCCTGAACCAGAAGCCGATCCACGACAACGGCCCGGACAATGACAAGCTTTACTGCGTCTATGTCGCCGTTGGTCAGAAGCGTTCGACCGTTGCCCAGTTCGTGAAGACGCTGGAAGA
Source organism: Martelella mediterranea (assembly GCA_003001975.1). GTDB lineage: Bacteria > Pseudomonadota > Alphaproteobacteria > Rhizobiales > Rhizobiaceae > Martelella > Martelella mangrovi. Next base: position 97,427 of record PVUG01000002.1, on the reverse strand, counting down.
GCGCGGCGCGCTCGAATATTCCGTCGTGATCGCCGCGACCGCTTCCGATCCGGCTCCGATGCAGTACATCGCGCCGTTTGCCGGCTGCGCCATTGGCGAGTATTTCCGCGACAACAGCATGCATGCGCTGATTGCTTACGACGACCTTTCCAAGCAGGCCGTTGCCTATCGTCAGATGTCGCTGTTGCTGCGCCGCCCGCCGGGCCGTGAAGCCTATCCGGGTGACGTTTTCTACCTGCATTCGCGTCTTCTGGAGCGCGCTGCCAAGCTCTCCGACGAGCGCGGCGGAGGTTCGCTGACGGCTCTGCCGGTGATCGAAACCCAGGGTAACGACGTTTCGGCCTTTATTCCGACCAATGTGATCTCGATCACCGACGGTCAGATCTTCCTGGAAACCGACCTGTTCTATCAGGGCGTCCGTCCGGCTGTTAACGTCGGTCTGTCGGTGTCGCGCGTTGGTTCGTCGGCCCAGATCAAGGCGATGAAACAGGTAGCCGGCTCGATCAAGGGCGAGCTTGCCCAGTATCGTGAAATGGCCGCCTTCGCGCAGTTCGGTTCCGACCTCGATGCCGCGACCCAGCGCCTGCTGAACCGCGGTGCGCGTCTGACCGAACTTCTGAAGCAGCAGCAGTTCTCGCCGCTGAAGACGGAAGAACAGGTTGTCGTGATCTTCGCCGGTGTGAACGGCTATCTCGACAAGCTGCCGGTTGGCGATGTCAGCAAGTTCGAACAGGGCCTGTTGTCTTATGTGCGTGGCGAAGCCAGCGACGTGCTGGACGGCATTCGCACCGAAAAGGCGCTGAGCGACGATCTGAAGGGCAAGCTGAAAGCGGCAATCGACGCTTTTGCGAAGAACTTCTCCAAGTAACCAGGTAATCTTAGCGGGGATTTTATACCCATGGCTTCATTGAAGGATCTGAAGCTTCGCATTGCCTCGGTGAAGGCGACGCAGAAGATCACCAAGGCGATGCAGATGGTCGCCGCGGCGAAGCTGCGTCGCGCGCAGGAGGCCGCGGAACACGCCCGGCCTTACTCCGAACGTATGGCCACCGTCATGGCTGACCTGACGGCTGCTGTCGGCGAGGGCGAGGAAGTGCCGAAGCTGATGAGCGGAACCGGCAAGGATGACGTTCATCTTCTGGTGGTCTGCACGGCCGAGCGCGGCCTTTGCGGCGGCTTCAACGCGCAGATCGCGCGTCACGCCCGGCTGCATACGCGCAAGCTGATTTCGGAAGGCAAGACCGTCAAGCTGTTCTGCGTCGGCCGCAAGGGTTACGACGCTCTGCGCCGCGAATTTGCCGATCTGATCGTCGAACGCGTTGAACTGCGTGATGTCCGCAAGATCGGCTTCGAGAATGCCGAGGATATCGGCAATCGCGTGACGGAAATGTTCGACGCAGGCGAATTCGACGTCTGCACCCTGTTCTATTCCGAGTTCAAGTCGGTGATTTCGCAGGTTCCGACCGACATTCAGCTGATTCCGGCTGCGCCTCCCGAAGGTCAGGAAGAGCGTTCGGAAACGGCGCTTTACGACTATGAACCGAATGCGGAAACCATTCTTTCCGAAATCGTGCCGCTGAATATCCGCGTGCAGATTTTCCACGCTCTGCTGGAAAATTCCGCAGGTGAGATGGGCGCGAAGATGACCGCAATGGACAATGCGACGCGCAACGCCGGCGAGATGATCGACAAGCTGACGCTTTCCTACAACCGTCAGCGCCAGGAAAAGATCACCACGGAACTGATTGAAATTATTTCCGGCGCGGAAGCGCTGTAAGAGCTTGAAAAGAGGGTTTTATCATGGCTGAGGCCTCTATCGGTAAAGTGACGCAGATTATTGGCGCCGTTGTGGACGTTGCCTTTGACGGCGAACTGCCGCCCATCATGAATGCGCTTGAAACCGAAAACAACGGCAACCGGCTGGTTCTCGAGGTCGCACAGCACCTCGGCGAGAACGAAGTCCGCACCATTGCCATGGACGCGACCGAAGGTCTGGTTCGTGGCCAGGAAGTCAAGAATACCGGATCGTCGATCCAGGTTCCGGTTGGTGTCGAAACACTCGGCCGCATCATGAATGTCATCGGTGAGCCGGTGGATGAAGTCGGCCCGATCAAGACCAAGGAAAAGCGCGGTATCCACCAGGACGCTCCGCCCTATGTCGATCAGTCGACGGAAGCCGAAATTCTGGTCACCGGCATCAAGGTCGTTGACCTGCTGGCGCCTTACGCCAAGGGCGGCAAGATCGGCCTGTTCGGCGGCGCCGGCGTGGGCAAGACGGTTCTGATTCAGGAACTGATCAACAACATCGCCAAGGCGCACGGCGGTTATTCCGTGTTCGCCGGCGTTGGCGAGCGTACGCGTGAAGGCAACGACCTTTATCACGAAATGATCGAATCCAACGTGAACGTCGATCCCGCCGAAAACAACGGTTCGGCCGAAGGCTCGAAATGCGCGCTGGTCTACGGCCAGATGAACGAGCCGCCCGGCGCACGTGCTCGCGTGGCGCTCTCCGGTCTGACGATTGCGGAAAACTTCCGTGACGAGGGCCAGGACGTGCTGTTCTTCGTGGACAACATCTTCCGCTTCACCCAGGCCGGTTCCGAAATTTCGGCTCTGCTGGGCCGTATTCCGTCCGCTGTGGGCTATCAGCCGACGCTGGCCACTGACATGGGCGCCCTGCAGGAGCGCATTACCACGACGACCAAGGGTTCGATTACCTCGGTTCAGGCCATTTACGTGCCCGCCGACGACCTGACCGACCCGGCGCCGGCCACCTCGTTTGCTCACCTGGATGCAACCACGACGCTGTCGCGCTCGATTGCTGAAAAGGGTATCTACCCGGCTGTTGACCCGCTCGATTCGACCTCGCGCATGCTCGACCCGATGATCGTCGGTGAAGAGCATTACGAAGTTGCCCGTGCGGTTCAGTCGACGCTGCAGCGCTACAAGTCGCTTCAGGACATCATCGCCATCCTCGGCATGGACGAGCTTTCCGAAGAGGACAAGCTGACGGTTGCCCGCGCCCGCAAGATCGAGCGCTTCCTGTCGCAGCCCTTCCATGTTGCTGAAGTCTTTACCGGTTCGCCGGGCATTCTGGTTTCGCTGGAAGACACGATCCGCTCGTTCAAGGGTCTGGTCGAAGGTGAATACGACCACCTTCCGGAAGCGGCCTTCTACATGGTCGGCACGATCGACGACGCCGTCGAAAAGGCCAAGAAGCTCGCCGAAGCTGCCTGATTACTTGCGGCGGGCGGCCTGAGCGCCGCCCTTCGCGACCGGTGCGTTTTGAAAGACAAGAGATTGGAATGTCATGGCTGATACGATGATTTTCGAGCTGGTGACCCCCGAAAAGCTTCTGGCCTCTGCTGAAACGGATGGGATTGTCATTCCGGCAACGGAAGGCGAGATGACGGTCATGCCGGATCACGCGCCGACCATGACAACGATCCGTCCCGGTGTGGTGAAGTTCAAGAACCGCGAAGGCAAGGAATTCCAGTTTCTGGTATTTCACGGCTTTGCAGATGTTCAGGGCAATGCCTGCACGCTTCTGGCTGAAACCGCAGTTCCGATCGGCGAAGCCGCCGATGCGATCGAGCATCGCATCAAGACGCTGCGCAAGGAACTGGATGATGCGAGCCATAGCGATCACAAGAGCGCCATTGAGCAGATGATGAACGAGTTGACGCATCTCAACCAGACAGTCTTGCCGGGCTGACCTGTTAACGACAAATAGTATTTTGATTGAAGCCGCAGCGATTTTGCTGCGGCTTTTTTCGTTTTTTGACATAATCTTGTCATCTGGCGGCTTTTGCCGGCCGTATACGCGAAGAATAGTGGAACCTGCCGGGCGCGATTCAGTTGATGTCGGTAATATTGGTAAAACCGGTGAAAAGGTGCGGTATTGAAGAACTGGTTGCTGAAGCTTAGGAACCTCAGCGATATGACGGTCGCGATCATCATTGGCGTCTTCGCTCTGGTGGTCCTGATTTCGGTCGAGTCTTTTGAACATCTCTACGAGTTTTCACGGGCTCATGAAAACTGGGAGATCGACGAGTTCTTCACTGCCTTCATGGTCGCAAGTTTGGGGTTGTCCGTTCTCCTGTTCCGCAGGTCTCGGGCGCTGCGTGAGGAAATCACACGCCGTCGCGAGGCCGAACGGCTGGCGCTTGCGCTGGCGCGGCAAGACTCGCTGACCGGTGTTGCCAATAGGCGCTCTTTCGAAGAGGAATGCGAGCGGCGGCTGGCGCGTGCACGGCGGCAGTCCGACCGCTTTGCGCTGATGTTCATCGACTTCGACCGTTTCAAGCAGATCAATGACAAACTGGGGCATGAGACCGGAGACAGGCTGTTACAGATCATTTCGGAACGGCTGAAAAAAAGCGTTCGTTCGGATGATTTTCTGGGTCGTCTCGGCGGCGATGAATTCGCCATTATCGTTCAGGACGCTGCCGGCGGGCCGTCGTTCGAACAGATTGCCTCCAGACTGTTGACGGAAATTTCGAAACCGGCGGTGCTTCTTGGTCGCGAGATTTTTCCTTCGGCCAGCATCGGCATAGCGCGGTATCCGGAAGACGGAAAAAACCGTGAAACTCTTTTGAAAAAGGCCGATTCGGCCATGTATCGGGCCAAGGAAGAGGGGCGTCGCCGCATTATTTCCTTCGATCCCGAAGTGGACAGCGGTTCCAGGACCGCACAAGCTCTGGAGCTTGATCTGCCCGCGGCTTTGTCATCCGGTCAGATCATCCCCTATTATCAGCCGATCCGCAGTTGCAGTTCGGGCGAGATTGTGATGCTCGAGGTGCTGGCGCGCTGGAAACATCCCGAACTTGGCGTATTGAGTGCGAGCGATTTCATTCCGCATGCCGAAGCGGCCGGACTGATCCCGGAACTCTTCACCGTGATCCTGACACAGGCCTGCAGGGATGCGCGTGCCTGGCCGGCCACCACATCCATTGCCGTCAATGTCACGCCGTATCAACTGAGCGATCGCAATTTCGCCGCCGGTGTCCTGAAAATTCTGCGCGAGAATGGGCTTTCGCCGCAGCGGTTCGAGATCGAGGTCACGGAAGATGCGCTTGTTGTGGAACTGGACATGACGCGAAAGAACATCGGCAAGCTGAAGGCCGCCGGCATTCGCATTGCGCTTGATGATTTCGGTACGGGCTATTCCAGTCTGCGACAACTCAGGGAGCTGCCGTTTGACAGGGTCAAGATAGACCGAGGGTTTATTTCGGGTCTGGGAACCGATCCGCAAAGCGAGGAGATCGTCGCCTCGACCCTGAAACTCTGTCGGGTGCTGGGTATGAAAACAGTTGCCGAGGGGATCGAGGACAAGCAGCAGTTCGACTGGGTCTGTGCCCACGGAGCCGATGCCGTGCAGGGGTATTTTAACGGAAAACCGGCGCCGGCGGAAGATATAACCGCGGCATTGCCGCGGTCTTCCGGCGCAAGGCCTGATGCTCGTTAGCCGGCGATCGTGACGATGCCGCAGTCGCCCGCTTCCGAGGCAAAGGCCAGGCGCTGGCCGGATTCGTCCCAGGAAAGTGCGGTGATTGCGCCCTTGCCCTGGCGGCGCAGCAGCGCCTCCTTGCTGTCGGAGATGCGCACGGCCAGCACCATGCCATCGATAAAGCCGATGGCGAGCATTTCTTCCGACGGGTGAAAGGCAACCTGGGTGACCATGATATTGGCGCGGGTGCCAAGCTCAAGCGGCGCCTTGCCCATCGGCCCGTCCTTGCCGGAAAACGGCCAGACAATGGCCGCCGGCGCGCCGGAGGTGGCAAGCCACTTGCCCTTCGGCGACCACGACCAGGACTTAACCTTGGCGGGGTAGCCGCTCATGCGCATGTGGCGCGCTTCGGCCGAAAGCTTGCTGTCGAGCTTCCAGCCATGCAGGGCGTTTTCCTGCATCGAAGTAACGAGAAAGCGTCCGTCGGGTGAAAAGGTGATGCCGATATGGGCGCCTTTCCACTCCAGGTCGACGGGTGGCGCCGAACCTGCGACCCAGTGCAGCGAGGCGCCGTTATAGCGCGCGGCGGCAATTCTGAGACCCTTGGGCGCGAAGGTCACCGCCTCGACGCTGCGTTCCTCGGCGAAAAGGTGCGTCGCCCCGCTGGCGATGACACGGGTTTCCTTGCCGACGGCATAGGCAACCGCGCCGTGCGGCCCGCCTGCGACCACCGATATCCACTTGCGCGGCACGCTTGCCAGTTCTTCCGTTGAACCGTCCTTTGAAACGCGCAGCACCCGGCCATCTTCGCCGCCGGTCAGCAGCGACTGACTGAAGGGATCGCGGATGCAGGTCAGCAGGCCGTCATGGGCCTCGGTGACCTTTTCACCCTCATCGAGCCGGTGAATGTTTCCCGCTGCCGTGGCGAAAAACGGGACGCCGCCCAGAAAGGCGGCGGCGATGACGTGATCATCGATATCGACGGGCGCAACGCTCGGCATCAGTTTTGAACCTCGCAGGCGCGGAAGCTTTTCTCGAGCTTTTCACGGTCAAGATCGCGGCCGATGAACACCAGCCGGCTTTCCCGGTTCTCGCCTTCCTTCCAGGGGCGCTGATGGTCGCCCTCGATGATCATGTGGACGCCCTGGACCACATAGCGGTCGGTATCCCCCTTGAAGGCCAGAATGCCTTTCAGGCGCAGGATATTCGGTCCCTGATTCTGGGTGACCGACTGGATCCACGGGAAGAACCGGTTCGGGTCCAGCTGGCCGCCGCGCAGCGAGACCGACTGCACCGTGACATCGTGATGGTCGGAGAGGCCATGATGATGGTGATCATGGTCGTGGTGGTCATGATCATGGTGATGATGGTCGTGGTCGCAATCGGGACCGCAGATATGGTCATCATGGTCGTGATCGAGGAAGTGCGGGTCATCTTCCAGAACATGCTTCAGGTCGAAGGCATTCTGGTTCAGGATCCGTTCAAGCTCGATGCCGGAGCGTTCCGTGCGAAAAATCCGGGCGGCCGGATTGATGGCGCGAACCAGGCTTTCGACTTCGGCCAGTTCCTCGGCGCTGACGAGATCGGTCTTGTTGAGCAGCACGATATCGGCAAATGCGATCTGGTCTTCAGCCTCGCGGCTGTCCTTCAGGCGCAGCGGCAGGTGCTTGGCGTCGACCAGCGCAATGACCGCATCAAGTGCGGTTTTCGCCCGCACGTCATCATCCATGAAGAAGGTCTGGGCAACGGGAACCGGATCGGCAAGGCCGGTGGTTTCGACGATGATGCCGTCAAAGCGCGGGCGTCGCATCAGCCCTTCGACAACCCGGATCAGGTCGCCGCGCACCGTGCAGCACACGCAGCCATTGTTCATTTCGTAGATTTCCTCGTCGGATTCCACGATCAGGTCATTGTCGATGCCGATCTCGCCGAACTCGTTGACGATGACCGCATATTGCTTGCCGTGATTTTCGGAGAGGATCCGGTTGAGCAGGGTGGTTTTTCCCGATCCCAGATAACCTGTAAGCACAGTAACGGGGATGGGCGAAGCTGCTTGCGTATCAGTCATGATCGTTCCTTTAAAGGATTTTCCGCCTATATAAGGATGATGGCGGCGGGCAGCAAGGCGGGCGGAATGCTGGCTTGCGTTATGACATGTATGGGCTTTTCCGCTGTCATTTTTCGACGAATTTAAACCGATTGTGCCTTTTATGTTGAAATCCTGACTGTTTTTGAATTAAATTTTTAAATCAGAAACCGAAGCGCGATGCGCCAGGCGTTCATTCATCGGGAGGCATGCCGTGGCCCAGAAAGTCAAACTCTCCACAATCGCCGAATCCCTCGGGATTTCGACCGCGACTGTCTCGCTGGCGCTGCGGGACAGCCCGCTGGTGGCGAGCGCGACGCGCGAACGCATCAAGGAGCAGGCCCGCGCACTTGGCTATATCTACAATCGCCGCGCGGCCAGTCTGAGAACCTCGCGGTCGGGCATTATCGGCGTCGTCGTTCACGACATCATGAACCCGTTTTACGGCGAAATCCTCAAGGCGATCGAAAGCGAGCTGGACCGCAACCAGCACACCTTCATCCTGTCCAATCATTACGACTCGGTCGAAAAGCAGCGCAATTTCATCGAAACGCTGCTGCAGCTCGGTGGCGATGGCGTCATCATGTCTCCCGCGATCGGCACGCCGCCGGCCGATGTCCAGTTGGCGGAAGACAATGGCATGCCGGCCATTTTCGTGGCCCGCTCGATGGAGGAGCTGGACCTGCCGACCTATCGCGGGGACGACAGCTATGGCATCGCGCTTGCGACCAACCATCTGATCGGCCTCGGGCATCGCTGCATCGCGATGATTGGCGGCACGGATCAGACGTCGACCGGGCGGGATCGTTATGCCGGTTATGTCAACGCCCTGAAAAAGGCCGGGATCGCTGTTGATCCGGGACTGCGCATTCCGGGCCCACGCACCAAGCAGGGGGGCTTTGAGGCGGCGGTGCATTTTCTGTCGCTTCCGCAAAAGCCGACGGCGGCCGTGTGCTGGAACGATCTGGTCGCCATTGGCCTGATGAACGGGATTTCGCGCGCCGGGCTGACGCCGGGGGCGGATATTTCCGTGACCGGCTATGACGATCTGGAGGAAGCCTCGATTTCCACGCCCTCGCTGACCACCGTCTGGAACGGTCAGGCCGAGGTCGGCAGGCTGGCAGCGCGCGCGCTGCTCGACAGGCTGGCCGGCTCCAGCGCGCCAAACGGCATGCATCTCATCAAGCCGGAAATGCGCATTCGCCAGTCGACCGGGCCGTACCGCGAGACCGCCGAGAGCTATCTCACACTGTAATTCGCAGTTTTATTCATCATCCTCTTTCCGATCACCAGAGATATTTTGGGAGACACACCATGTCCAAAGAAGCGGTCATGCTTTCGCAAAACCTGAACCCTTATGTTCAGAGCTTGCTGAAGGACGACTACGATCTGGTCACCATGCCGCAGGGCGGCCCCGCAGCACTCGGCGACAAGGCGGACGACATCAAGGCCGTTGTGGCTTTCGGGGGCTTTTCCGCTGCCCAGATGGATGAGCTGCCCAATCTGGAAATCGTCACCTGCCCGGGCGTCGGCTATGACGGCATCGACACCGCGCATGCTGCCGAACGCGGCATTGTCGTCACCCATACGCCGAACGTGCTGAACGACGAGGTGGCCGATACCGCCGTGGCGCTGATGTTGAACACGGTCCGCCGTTTTTATGCAGCCGAGACCTGGCTGCGCGAGGGGCGTTGGGAAAACGAGGGCGGCTTCCCGCTTTCGCCCTTTTCCGTGAAAGGCCGCAAGGTCGGCCTTTACGGGCTCGGCCGGATCGGTCTTGAGATTGCAAGCCGGCTGGAGCCTTTCAAGGTCGAGATTGCCTATCACACGCGCAGCCCGAAAAAGGGCGTCGATTATGCCTATCATCCGACACTGGCATCGCTTGCCGAAGCCGTCGACACGCTGATCTGCATCGTTCCGAAAACGCCCGAGACCCACAAGGTGGTCAATGCCGAAATCCTGTCGGCGCTGGGGCCGAAAGGCATTCTCATCAATGTCGGGCGTGGTTGGAGCGTTGACGAAGATGCCCTGATCGCAGCCCTTGAGGCCGGTACGATCGGCGGGGCAGGTCTCGACGTGTTTTACGATGAGCCCCATGTCCCCGAAAAGCTGCTGGCCTTCGACAATGTCAGCCTGCTGCCGCATGTGGCTTCCGCCTCGATCCCGACGCGGCAGGCCATGGCGCAACTGGTCGCGGACAATCTGAAAGGCTGGTTTGCCGAAAAGCGCCCGGTAACGCCTGTGCCAGAGACGCCGGTTCCGCTCAAGGGATAAGACACATCATCAAGGCGCGGAGCGGGCCGCCTGACTGGCCCGCACTGCGTCGCCGAAGGCCTCAAACAGCTTGCGTGAGGTGTCGTCGGTCTTCGCCCAGTATTCCGGATGCCACTGGACGCCGACGGCAAAGTTTTTGGCGTCAATGACCGAAACCGCCTCGACCGTGCCGTCCGGGGCGACGGCTTCGACGGCAAGGCCGGGGGCGACATCGCTGATCGCCTGCCGGTGCAGCGAATTCACCCGCACCTCTCCGGCGCCGAGAATGCCGGCAAGACAGGAGCCTTCGCCGATGTGAACCGGCTGGCGAATGACGAACAGCGCATCGCGGTCGCCCTCCGGCGGCTGGCGATGATCGATCCGCCCATCCAGTTCCTGCACCTCGCTGACCAGCGTGCCGCCGAGCGCGACATTGAGCTCCTGAATGCCGCGGCAGATGCACAACAGCGGCAGGCCGCGTTCGATCGCGCGGCGGATCATCGGCAGGGTGGTGGCGTCGCGGCCGGGGTCGAACGGGCCGTCCCGTTCCTCCGGTGTCTTGCCGTAAAGCGCCGGCGACACATTGGAGCGCGAGCCGGTAATCATCACCCCGTCAACCCGGTCAAGCATGGCGTCGATGTCCTGAGCATCGCCGAGAGCGGGAATGATGAAGCTCATCGCGCCGGCAACGTCGAGTGCCGCGCCGATATATTGCTGCTGGGCGGCATGCCAGGTGGTGTCCTGGAAAAAACGGGTATCGGCAGGAACGGCGATGATCGGCTTTGACATGGGGACTCCGGCAAACGTTTTTCCGAAGTGATGTCGCCTTGCCGGGGTTCTGTCAAACGAAACCGCGATATTGCCGGCGACCGTTTTTCACCGGGTGGCAGCTACCGGCGATCCTGAGGCATTAGACATTGGTCGTAGGGGAGCCTGTTTGGAGTCACAAAAGCGCCGGTCCCTTGCAGGCGGGAGTTGAAACGGATCAACCAAAGTGCTTTGCTCGCCGGGATGTCCGCCGGAGGAGAAGTTGCGCGGACGCACCATATATGGGAGGTATCTATGGACCGTCGTTCATTCATCAAGAAGGTCGGCGCCGGTGGCGTCGGCGCTGCTGCGGCCAGTGCGCTTGCCGCACCTGCGATTGCGCAGGAAAACCCGAAAGTGACCTGGCGTCTGACGTCGTCCTTTCCGAAATCACTCGACACGATCTATGGCGGTGCGGAAGACATCGCCAATCACGTTTCGGCTGCCACGGGCGGCAATTTCGAAATCCAGTGCTATGCCGCCGGCGAAATCGTCGGTGGCCTGCAGGCGCTCGACGCCGTGCAGAGCGGCACGGTGGAAGCCGCGCACACCTGCTCATACTATTTCTGGGGCAAGGACCCGGTTTTCGCCATTGGCACGGCCATTCCCTTCGGTCTCAATGCGCGCCTGACCAATGCCTGGTTCTATGAGGGCAACGGCAACACGCTGATGAACGAGTTCTATGACGGTTATGGCGTCTACGGCCTGCCGGCCGGCAACACCGGCGCACAGATGGGTGGCTGGTTCCGCAAGGAAGTGAACACCGTGGAAGACCTGAAAGGCCTGAAGATGCGCATTGCCGGTATCGCCGGACGGGTCATGGAAAAGGTCGGCGTCGTTCCCCAGCAGATTGCCGGCGGCGATATCTATCCCGCCCTTGAAAAGGGCACGATCGATGCCGCCGAATTCGTCGGCCCCTATGACGACCAGAAGCTCGGCTTCTACAAGGTCGCCAAATACTATTACTATCCCGGCTGGTGGGAAGGCGGCCCGGCGATCCACGCCTTCTTCAACAAGCAGAAGTATCAGGAACTGCCGAAACATTATCAGGCCGCACTCGACGACGCCTGTGCCTTCGCCAATACCAACATGATGGCGAAATACGACGTCAAGAACCCGGTTGCCATCCGTGAGCTGATCGGCGACGGCGCGGTCATGAAGGGCTACAGCACCGAGATCATGCAGGCCTGCTACAATGCGGCCATGGAAGTCTATGCCGAACTCGGCGCCGAAAACCCGACATTCAAGAAGATATACAACGATCAGACCGAATACAAGAACGCCGCCTATGGCTGGCTGAAGACCTGCGAATTCCGTTATGACCAGTTCATGATGGCGCTGCAGAACGCCGGCCAGATCAAGCCGCTGAGCTGATCCCGGAGGGACTTGCGGTTAAAACAAAACCCGGAAGCGACCGCTTCCGGGTTTTTTGCTGGCAAAATGCTTTGGCAACATCCTTCCGATATTCGTCATTCCGGTCTTGCGCCGGAATCCAGGGCAGTATGGCAAGCTGTCTATTGAGGGAGAGGGCGTTTCGAGCATGGCGCGCTTTCACCAGATCGCCCTGGACCCCGGATTAAATCCGGGGTGACGGAAACATTGGCGTTAAGTCCGTGGATAAACGAAAACCCCGGGAGCGGTTGCTTCCGGGGTTTTGGCTGATTTGTTTCGTTTGAAGTCCTCAGTTGAAGTTGAGGCTTGGCGGGTCATCGAGATTGAGACCGTCATCGCTGCCCGCACCGCTGTCGGACGGGCTGTCGCCGAGGTCCGGCAGTGCGAACGGATCGTCGCCGCCACTACCTTCGGAGCTGTCGCCGAAATCGAGGCTGAACGGGTCATCGACATTGCCGCCGAACGAAGGCATCTCGATGGTGACGGAATCGGGATCGACGGTCACGACATCATCCTTGTAGTGGGTCACGAGCTTCGGGAAGAAGATCACGGCCAAAATGACCAGGAACTGGATCGCGATATAGGGAATGATGCCCTTGTAGATCTCCAGCGTGCGCACGCCCTGCATGATCCGTCCCGTTCCCTTGTCGGTCCATTCGCCGGCCGGCGTGACCGAGCGCAGGTAAAACAGCGAGAAGCCGAATGGCGGCGTCAGGAACGAGGTTTGCAGGTTGAGACCGAGAATGATGCCGAACCAGATCAGGTCGATCCCCAGCGCCTGTGCCGGCGCCACCAGAAGCGGCACCATGATGAAGGCGATCTCGAAGAAATCGAGGAAGCAGCCGAGAATGAAGACGATGATGGTGACGACGATCAGGAAGCCGTATTCGCCGCCGGGAAGGCCGGTGAGCAGGTCCTCGATCCAGACATTGCCGTTGATCCCGTAGAAAGTGAGGCTGAAGACGCGCGCGCCCATCAGGATCATCATCACGAAGGCGGAAAGCTTGGTGGTGCTGTCGAGGGCGTTTTTCAGTGATCTGAGATCGAGCCTGCCCTTGGCGAGCGCCAGGATCAGGGCCCCGGTCGCGCCCATGGCGCCGCCTTCCGTCGGGGTGGCAATGCCGAGAAAGATCGTGCCGAGCACCAGGAAGATCAGCGCCAGCGGCGGCACCAGAACGATGATCACCTGCTGGCTGAGTCGCGACAGCAGGTTGAGCTTCATCCGGTCATTGGCAATCGCCACCAGATAGACGACGAGAACGCCGAAAACCATGGCCGCCACCAGCCGCCAGGCATCGCCAAGCGTGGTGAACAGGAAATGGTAGCCGATGAAATAGAGCGCGACGGCAACGGCAACCATCACGAACAGCGAGATGACGCCGTTGCCGAGCGTGCGCGCTTCCGCCGGCATGGCCGGCGCCGCCTTGGGGCGGATCAGCGTCATCACGAAGACATAGAGGCAGTAGGCGGCAATCACCAGCAGCGACGGATAGAGCGCGCCGATATACATATCGCCCACCGAACGGCCAAGCTGGTCGGCCATGACGATCAGAACCAGCGATGGCGGAACGATCTGCGCCAGCGTGCCGGAGGCCGCGATCGTGCCGGTGGCAAACGAGCGGTCATAGCTGTAGCGCAGCATGACCGGCAGCGAGATCAGCCCCATGGCCATCACCGAAGCGGCAACAACGCCGGTGGTCGCGCCAAGCAACGCGCCGACGAGGACCACGGCATAGGCCACGCCGCCGCGCACCGGGCCGAAAAGCTGGCCAATCGTGTCCAGCAGGTCCTCGGCCATGCGCGAGCGTTCCAAAATGATGCCCATGAAGGTGAAGAAGGGCACCGCCAGCAGCGTCTCGTTCGACATGATGCCGCCGAAGAAGCGGTCGGGATGGGATTGCAGGAGCGGCCAGAACAGATGGATTTCGGGCGAGATCGACGAAAATTCAACGCCGAGAACGAAGAAGGCAAGACCGCCGGCGGCGAGCGTGAAGGCAACGGGATAGCCTAAAAGCAGCAATGCCATCACGGTGACGAACATGATGGGCGCGAGGTTGTGCGCGATGAGATCAGTCATTCGGCATATCCTCTGCCATCATGTGCGCGGCATTGCCGGCTTCGGAATAAAGCTCCTCATCTTCCTTGAGGTGTCCGGAGAGAACGGCGATGCGTTTGATGATCTCGGAAAAAGCCTGGAGCAGAAGCAGGATGAAACCGATCAGGATGAAGGATTTTGCCGGCCACAGGATCAGTCCGCCCGCATTGGTCGAATGTTCGCCGCTTTCGAACGAGCGCCAGAACCAGGGCCAGGCGAGATAGACCATCATCCCGGCGAAGGGCACGAGGAAGATGATGTGCAGCACCAGATCGATCCAGTCGCGCGTGCGCTTGCTCCACGAAGACGACAGGATGTCGATCCTGATATGCTCGTTTTTCAAAAGCGCATAGGCGGCAGCCAGCATGAAAACGGCGCCGTAAAGGTACCATTGCAGTTCCAGCATGGCGTTTGACGAAAGCGAAAACAGCTTTCGGCTCACCGCATTGCCGGCGCTGACCAGCACGGCCACCAGAAGCAGCCAGGACACGGAATGTCCGATGAATTCATTCAGCCTGTCGATGGTACGGCTTATTGTTATCAGTGGTTTCATTGGGGCCTCCATACCGTCCGACTTCCTTAATGGAAGTTGTCAAGGCCACGCAACCTGCCTTTGGTACAATATGGGATGAAAATGGCTACCGGATTGTATTTTTACATCTGTTTTGCACGGGTGCGCCGACATTAAATTCCTTCTGGCACTGTTTTTGCGATGTGACCCGTTTGAGTGCAATGTTGCCGCACGCGCGCCCTGTGTGGTAATCGGAAAAGGGATCGGGACGTTTGTCCGTGTGACGCGCTGACCACGGAGGGGTGCGTCACCGAACCGAACAGGAGGGAATTCATGCGCAATGCCGAAACCAACGCCACGCAACCGGCCGACGAGGTCGATTATGCGGAACACGCAAACACCTACAAGCTGTTTTTGAGCGGTGCCAAATACGGGACGGTTCTGGTGGCCGCGCTGCTGGTGGCCATGGCGGCCGGGCTTGTGGGGCCGTTCGGTTTTGTCAGCAGCTTGATCATTTTCATTCTCATCAGTGCCATCGGCATCTATATTCTTCGTTGAGCGTCCGTCCGGACGTATCTTTTCTTTGAAACGCGGCAAGACAGACGCATTGCTGCTGAGCTTTGTTGCGCGTTTCGATCTGTCTTTGGGAGACAAGCTTGAGCAAGATATTATTTGTGCCGAAAGAGACGGCCGCCGCGGAAACGCGGGTGGCGGCCTCACCCGACACAGTGAAAAAACTGAAAGCGCTCGGCCTCGATATCGTCATCGAAAGCGGCGCGGGCCTTGCCTCGGGGATTGATGACGATGCGTTCCGCAATGCCGGCGCCGAAATTGCCGGGCCGGACGCGGCATCGACAGCCGATGTGATCTTCAAGGTGCGCCGGCCGGAAGAGCAGGAATTTTCCGCCTATAAAAGCGGCGCCATCATTGTGGCGATGATGGACCCCTATGGCCATGAAGACGCGCTCGCCGCGATGGCCGAAAAGGGACTTTCGACGATTGCGATGGAGCTGATGCCGCGCATCACGCGCGCGCAGTCGATGGACGTTCTTTCCTCTCAGGCAAACCTTGCCGGCTATCAGGCCGTGATCGAGGCAGCCTCCGTGTTTGACCGCGCCATGCCGATGATGATGACGGCGGCAGGCACGGTGCCGGCTGCCCGCGTGTTCGTCATGGGCGCCGGTGTTGCAGGCCTTCAGGCAATTGCCACGGCCCGCCGGCTTGGCGCTGTCGTGTCTGCAACCGATGTGCGCCCCGCAGCCAAGGAACAGGTCGCCTCGCTTGGCGCGAAGTTCATCGCTGTCGAGGACGACGAGTTCAAGGCGGCCGAAACCGCTGGCGGCTACGCCAAGGAAATGTCGGACGAATACAAGGCCAAACAGGCCGAACTGGTCGCCGATCATATCGCCAAGCAGGATGTGGTCATCACCACCGCGCTCATTCCGGGGCGTCCGGCTCCGCAGCTGGTCACACGCGAGATGCTGTCGTCGATGAAGCTCGGCTCCGTCGCCGTCGATCTGGCCGTGGAACGCGGCGGCAATATCGAGGGCGTCGAAGCGGACAGGATTGTCGAGGTCGATGGCGTTTCGGTTGTCGGCTATCTCAACCTGCCCGGCCGGATCGCCGCATCCGCATCGCTGCTTTACGCCAAGAACCTGCTCACCTTCTTCCAGACGCTGGTCGACAAGGAAAGCGGAGCAATCAATATCAACCGGGAGGACGAGCTCATCGCCGCCACGCTTCTGACGCATGAGGGCGCGGTCGTTCATCCGAAATTCGGCGGTGCTGCCGCCGGGGGAGAGGCCTGATGGCTTTTGAAGATGTCACCACCTCCATCAACGATGCAATCATCTCGCTGGAACAGGCCAAGACCGCGCTCGGCAATTTCGAGGACGGTTCGCTGGCATCGCTTGCCCATGGCGCCACGGGCGGGGTGATCGATCCATTCGTGTTCCAGCTGGCGATTTTCGTGCTGGCCGTGTTTGTCGGCTATTACGTGGTCTGGTCGGTTACGCCCGCGCTGCACACGCCGCTGATGGCCGTCACCAACGCCATTTCCTCGGTCATCGTCGTCGGCGCGCTTCTGGCCGTCGGCCTTTCGGCGAGCGGCCTTGCGACCGGTTTCGGTTTTGTGGCGCTGATTCTCGTCGCCATCAATATTTTCGGCGGATTTCTTGTCACCCAGCGCATGCTGGCGATGTACAAGAAAAAGGAAAAGTAAGGCGGTCAGAACATGTCAGTCAATTTCGCAGCCTTGCTGTTCCTCGTATCAGCGGTTCTCTTCATTCTCGCATTGCGGGGCCTGTCGCATCCCTCGACCAGCCGCAAGGGCAATATCTACGGCATGGTCGGTATGGCGATTGCCATCGGCACCACGCTGTTGCTGGCAAAGCCCGGCTTTTCGGCGCTGATCTTCATCGTTCTGGCGCTGGCGATCGGCGGCGGTATCGGCGCCTATATCGCCCGCACCATTCCGATGACGGCGATGCCGCAGTTGGTGGCGGGCTTCCATTCGCTCGTCGGCCTTGCCGCCGTGCTGGTGGCCGCCGCCGCGCTCTATTCGCCGGAAAGCTTCAATATCGGCGTGCCGGATGACATTCACCTGCGCGCACTGATCGAGCTGTCCATCGGTGCCGCCATCGGCGCGATCACCTTTACCGGGTCGATCATCGCCTTCTTGAAACTCGATGGCCGCATGTCCGGCAAGCCGATCCTGCTGCCGGCCCGCCATGTGATCAATATCGCGCTTCTGGTGGCGTTGATCGTCTTTGTGGTGTCGCTTTCGGCCACGGCAAACCCGGTCCATTTCTGGCTCATTGTCATCGTCGCCCTGGTGCTCGGCGTCTTGATCATCGTGCCGATCGGCGGCGCCGACATGCCGGTCGTGGTGTCGATGCTGAACTCCTATTCGGGCTGGGCGGCTGCCGGCATCGGCTTCACGCTCGGCAATATGGCGCTGATCGTGACCGGCGCTCTGGTCGGTTCATCCGGCGCGATCCTGTCCTACATCATGTGCAAGGGCATGAACCGGTCGTTTATATCGGTCATTCTCGGCGGCTTCGGCGGTGAGACCGCGGCAGCCGGCGGCGGCGAACATGTCGAGCGAAACGTCAAGACCGGATCGGCCGATGATGCCGCCTTCCTGATGGAGAACGCCTCCAAGGTGATCATCGTGCCGGGATACGGCATGGCGGTTGCCCAGGCCCAGCACGCGCTGCGTGAACTGGCCGACGTGCTGAAGGCAAAGGGCGTGGAAGTGAGCTATGCCATTCATCCGGTTGCCGGCCGCATGCCGGGGCATATGAATGTGCTGCTGGCCGAGGCAAACGTGCCTTATGACGAGGTGTTCGAACTGGAAGACATCAACTCCGAATTCGCGCAGGCCGATGTTGCCTATGTGATCGGCGCCAATGATGTCACCAACCCGGCCGCCCGCGACGACAAGACCTCGCCGATCTACGGCATGCCGATCCTCGATGTCGACAAGGCCAAGACCTGCCTGTTCGTCAAGCGCTCGCTCGGCTCCGGCTATGCCGGCATCGACAACGAGCTGTTTTACAAGGACAGCACGATGATGCTGCTCGGTGACGCCAAGAAGATGACGGAAGACATCGTCAAGTCGATAGAATGATCGCTTCCGTGCATGCGTGATCAACGCCCCGGTCTGTGATAGGACCGGGGCGTTTTTCTGTCTGCACTGTCGGCGAACGGGAACCTCCGCCGGGCCTCCGCGTTCAACCAACACGATTGATCATGAGGAAATTGCCGTGAAGCTTGTCCGCCCGCTATCCGTGCTCCCGATCCTCGTTGCCGCAAGTCTTGTGACCATGAGCTTCGATATGCCTGAAAATCCGCCGGTTCCCGAGCCGCGACCGGAGGGGGAAGCCCCCGCGGCCGAGGCGCAGACGGAAAAAGCCGCAGAGCAGGCCCCCGCAGATCCGGCGCCATCGAAGGAAGGGACCGGCGATTTTGCCCGCTGCACGGCGGCGTTGACGGCGCTTGGTGCGCAATATGAGGTGCTGGACCCGATCGACGATCCGGGGCAGTGCGGCATCGGGCGCCCGCTTGAGGTTACCGAGGTGCTTGAAGGGGTTCCGCTGAAGCCGGCGGGCACCATGCGCTGCAAGACTGCGCTTGCGCTCGCCAGCTGGCTTTCCGGCTATGTCGAGCCGACAGCTGCACTGGCCTTTGGCGCGGACACGAAACTGACCGAGGTGCGCCAGGCCTCGACCTATGTCTGCCGCAACCGAAACAGCCGTGCGGACGGCAAGATTTCAGAACACGCCAAGGGCAATGCCGTTGATATCCGCTCGCTGAGCTTTTCGAACGGCAAGACGGTCGACATGGTGCCGCGCACCAAGGATGGCAGTTTTACCGGCGCGTTTCAGCGCACGGCGAGTGCATCCGCCTGCCTGTTCTTCTCGACCGTTCTTTCCCCCGGCAGCGATGCGACCCATCAGGATCACATGCATCTCGATGTCATCGAGCGCAGCCGCGGCTATCGCTACTGCCGCTGAACCTTAGGTTTCGAGCCAGGTGACGGCGGCGTCTTCCTGTTCGGCTTCGAAGACCTTTACCTCGGCGTGGAACAGCATGCCGAACATCTGAACGGCCTGGGCAAAACCGCGATTGTCGCTGACGATCGCGATGTTCTTGAAGTTGAGCGGTTCCGAACGCCGAAACGGCTGGCCACCCATGGCCGTGCCGATATCCGAACCGGCGAAATCCGTCGCGGTGACCAGCAGCAGCCGCAATCCGTCGTCACGGGTGCTGTGCTCCTCAAGGGCGGGCAGCAGCACGTTCTGATAATCGCTCGCGCTCAGCGCCTTGTGAATTGTGAAACCGATGATGTTGTCCGGCAGGTCTTCGATCTTTTCGAGCATATAAGGCCTCCATTTTGCGTTCTTTTAGCGCGGGCCGGGCGCGAATGCCAGCGAAACACGCCTGATCGGGGATACGGCTTTCACTGTTTGTCCGTTTAGACCCGTCTGTGCGCCGATTAAAACATGAGAAAAAAAGTCATATTTATACTTTACCTTTTTTATCATGTTTTATAGGGTCCTTTTGTCATCAACAAATCGGCCTGGACCGGGAGGGTGAAAATGGCGAAGAAAAACAAGCGCAAGTCGACCAAGAACCGGTCGAACCAACGGCAGGACGATGTCACACGCGTCGCCGAAGCGCCTGTGGGGCTGAATGGCCGCAGTTTTCTTTATGTCGGCGGGCGTGACTGCCAGGTCGCGCATCTGCGGGCGGTGGCCGACGATTACGGCGCCGAGCTTGTCCACCACGACGGCGGCCTGCGCGAGGCTGTTTCGCGCATCGACAGGGTTCTGCCCTCGGTCGACTGTGTGTTCTGTCCGATCGACTGTATCAGCCATGATGCCTGTGTGCGGGTGAAAAGTGGCTGCAAGAAGTTCAAGAAGGCTTTCATTCCGTTGCGCAACGGCTCGAAATCCTCGCTCGAGCGTGCACTGCAGACGATGAGTGAGCGCAGCAATTGATCAGCGGCGTTTATCAAGGTGTCGCGGTGGGGCTGATCGGGCTGCACCGGCCGGGCGGATGTGCGGGGCTGACGCTTCCAGGCGATGGCCTGTCTGCCACGAGCGGGCAGGGCGCCGCCATTCTCGAATTTCCCGTTTCCAGATCCAGAAGACCGCCATCCGGCGGCAAACGCTGCGGTGCGGTGATTGACCTTGCCCGCTGGCGCAACCACATTGTTCCCGATAAAGAAACTGCCTGAGGTGCCCTGATGTATGTCGCGATGAACCGTTTCAAAGTTGCCACCGGATCCGAACAGGAATTCGAAGATGTGTGGAAAGGGCGCGATTCGCGGCTTTCCGAGCTTTCCGGCTTCGTGTCCTTTCACCTGCTGAAGGGCAAGACGTTCGAGGATGAGGGCTATACGCTCTATGCCTCGCACACCGTCTGGGAAAACGAGGACGCCTTTACCGCCTGGACCAAATCCGAGCAGTTCCGGGACGCCCACAAGAATGCGGGTCAGAGCAATGTGAGCTATCTCGGCCATCCCGCCTTCGAAGGGTTCAGCAGCGTCGAAGGTGCCTGAATGGCTGATCCTGCCGACATTGCCGTATTGCCGGTTCTGCCGTCGCTCGATCTCGATGAGACCAAAGCGTTTTATTCAGAAAAACTCGGTCTTTCCGAAGTCGTGCATTCAGCCGAAAACTATCTGATCCTTCGACGGCCGGGGATCGAACTGCATTTCTGGCTGACGGACAACCGGTCGTTTTGCGAAAACAGTTCGGTCTATATCCGTGGCGGCGGCGTTGACGCGCTCTATTCGGAGTTTTCGATGCGCGGCATCGTGCATGAGCGCGGTTTTGAAGAGCGCGACTGGGGCATGAAGGAATTTTACGTCTACGATCCGCATGGCAACCTGCTGCGGTTCGGGCGTATTCCTTGAGGGTGGGGCTAAGTGGGTCGCAAGCGGCTGCGGGTCAGCCTTTGCGCACCGGCATGATGGCGGCAAGGGCGACGAGTAGCCAGCTTGCAATCACCGACGTGCCGCCGACCGGGGCCGCCATGGGAAAGAAGCCGAAACCGGCATAATTCCTGGCCACGAGATCGCCGGCAAACAGCACCGTCCCGAAAATCATCAGAATGCCGGCGGCAAGGCCCGTGGCGGTGCGCATGGAAAGCAGCGCCAGCGCGATCAGCGCAGGGCCGTTTGCCAGGCATACGAGTGCGGCAGACAGCAGCACCGCGCTGTCGCCATGATAGGACGCTGCTGCAAGCATGATGCCCGCTGCCCCCGTCAGGCCCGCGAAAAACAGCAGGATGCGTGCGGAAATTGTCAGGGCGTTCATGGTCAGGCCTTGTTCTGCATGTGGTAGGCGAGCTTTTCGACCGGCGGCAGGATGAGGGCGCGCAGCTTGATGTCGGGCACTGTTTCTTCCAGCGCACGGCGGAAACACAGCAGCCACTCGTCGCGTTCGTCCGGTCCGATGGGGGCGGGCATGTGGCGCATTCTGAGCCGTGGATGCCCATGCTTTTCGACATAGACCGGCGGCCCGCCGAGATAGCCTGTCAGATAGTCGCGGAATTTTTCTTCAGAGCCGGAAAGGTCCGCCGGGTGGATGGCCCGGCAATGCGCGGCCTCCGGCAGGCTGTCCATCAGTTCGTAGAAACGATGGGCAAGACGCCTGACCGCCTCGGCGCCACCGATGGCCTCGTAAAGGCTGATCGTTTCCCTCGCGTTCATAAGCGTTTGCCCGGATCGTTGACACTATTCCCGATGTAAACATTTCAGGCGGGGATGCAATGGAGCGATACGCCTTTTTCGGTCAGCACGGTCCTTTGCGCCGGGTCCAGTTCGTCGCCGGTGAAGACCGCGCTGAAGGTCTCGAGCCCCGTGAGGAAGTGCAGGCCCGGGCGGCCGAATTTGGTGTGGTCGGCCAGAAGCACGCGGCGCTCGGCACCCTTCACGATCAACCGCTTGGTCTGCACCACTTCGGGGTCCTGATGGAAAGCTTCGCCCTGATAGATCGCGGAGGCTGAAATGAAGCTGATATCGGCCCTGAGCCCGCGCAGGGCATCCTCGGTCAGCAGCCCGAAAAAGCCGTTGAACTTGCGGCTGTACTGGCCGCCAAGCGCCATCAATTCGATGCCGGCAATGCCGGCCAGTTCTGAAATAACACTCAGATTGTTAGATATCACAGTCAATGGCAGGCGCTGGGGCAGGTGTCCGGCAAGGTTGGCGGCGGTGGAGGAATCGTCGATCATCATGGTCATGCCGGGTTCGATGAACGCGGCGGCCGCGGCAGCGATTCGCGCCTTTTCGCTCGCCGCGATCTTCTGGCGATAGCGGAAATCGGCCTGGAACATGGCGGAAGACTGTACGGACGCGCCACCGCGCACCTTGCGCAGCTGGCCAGAGGCTTCCAGCTCGTCGAGATCGCGGTGAACCGTCATCTTCGACACGTGGAAACGCTGGCTGAGTTCGTCCACGCCTGCCTGGCCACGCTCCATCAGCAGCGCCATCATCGCTGCCCGTCTTTCGTCCGCCCTCAAAGCCCTCTCCTCAGTCCGATGTTTCCGCAATTTTGATATAACAGCATGAATTATGGTATATATCACATATAGAAACGATTAAAATAACAATTAATATGATATTTATAAAATAATCTTGTGATTTCGCATTCCCGCATTATCATCATTGCAGAATAAAGCCATGGGCGCCGGCGCCGGCTTGACGCTTGGCAATCACTTTCAGACCGGCGTCCGCTATGGCGTTGGTCAGGCAACAGGAGAATTTGCGATGGCACGGGTTACCTTGAGACAATTGCTCGATCACGCCGCCGAATACGGCTATGGCGTGCCGGCCTTCAACATCAACGATATGGAGCAGGGGCTGGCGATCATGGAGGCCGCGGCGAAGACGTCGTCGCCGGTGATCATCCAGGCAAGCCGCGGCGCGCGCGCCTATGCCAACGACCTGATCCTGGCAAAGCTGATCGACGGTCTTGCCGAGCTCTACCCCGATATTCCGCTGGTCATGCATCTCGACCACGGCAATTCCGAGCCGACCTGCATGACGGCGATCCAGTACGGTTTCACATCGGTGATGATGGACGGTTCGCTGAAAGCCGACGGCAAGACGCCGGCCGACTATGAATACAATGCCGGCGTGACCAAGCGCGTCTGCGATTTTTCACACTGGGCCGGGGTGTCGGTGGAAGGTGAAATCGGCGTGCTGGGCTCGCTGGAAACCGGCGAGGGCGAGAAGGAGGACGGTCACGGCTTCGAGGGCAAGCTCGACCATGACCAGCTTCTGACCGACCCCGACCAGGCTGTCCGGTTCGCCAGGGATACGCAGGTGGATGCGCTGGCCGTTGCCATGGGCACCAGCCACGGCGCCTACAAGTTCACCCGCAAGCCCGATGGCGAAGTGCTGGCGATGAACGTGATCGAGGAGATCCACCGCCGCCTGCCGGATACCCATCTTGTCATGCACGGCTCGTCCTCCGTGCCGGAGGAACTGCAGGAGATCATCAACAAATATGGCGGCGAGATGAAGCCGACCTGGGGTGTTCCGGTGGAGGAAATCCAGCGCGGCATCAAGCACGGCGTGCGCAAGGTCAATATCGACACCGACAACCGCATGGCCATGACCGGCGCGATCCGCAAGGTGTTTGCCGAAAACCCGGCAGAGTTCGACCCGCGCAAATATCTCAAACCCGCCATGGAGGCGATGACCAAGCTGTGCGTCGAGCGCTTCGAGGCCTTCGGCACGGCAGGCCACGCCGAAAAGATCAAGCCGATCCCGCTGTCGGATATGGCAAAGCGCTACGCCGACGGCTCACTGGCCCCGAAGATCGGTTGAACGCTGCGCGGAGCATGTTTGACGTTGAAGGCCGTCGCTTTGTGCGGCGGCTTGGTTTGTTGACAAAGCTCCTCTCGCGTTCTTTCGTCATTCCGGCCTTGAGCCGGAAACTAGTAAGCCCAAGTCCTTGCGCGCAAAGACTCTTTTTGAAAGCGCATAACAAGCAGCCCTGGATACCGGCTCAAGGCCGGTATGACGGTGGGGCGAAGCTGTGATTGCCTGCAAAGTTTGTCAACAAATTGAGCCGCCGCATGATGCGACGGCTTTTTTACGCCCGGCGATCCATCGAGCGCGAGACCAGCAGCACCGGCACGAGACCTGCGAGGATGATGATCATGGCAGGCACCGAGGCGCTTTCGACCAGCGCGCGGGAGGCATCCTCGTAGACAAGCGTGGCAAGCGTATTGAAGTTGAAGGGGCGCAGCAGAATGGTTGCCGAGAGTTCCTTCAGGGTTTCGATGAACACCAGAAGCGCTGCCGTCCACAATGCGGGACGCATGTTCGGCAAAAGCACCGAGACGAGCGCCTTTGCCGGTGAGCGGCCAAGCGTGCGCGCGGCCATGTCGAGGCTGGGCGAGAGCTTGTGAAAACCGGCATCGACGCTTCCTTCGGCCATGGCGAGAAACCGCACCGTGCAGGCGTAGATGATGGCAAAGCCGCTGCCGGAAAGCAGCAGACCGCTGGAAATGCCGAAATTTGCCCTGAGCGCCCCGTCGAGAGCGTTGTCGAGGCCTGCCAGCGGGATCAGCACGCCGATGGCCAGCACCGTGCCTGGAATGCCGTATCCAAGCGATGCCAGGCGGGTCACCGAGCGGATTTTACGGCCCGGATGGGTTCTGACCGCATAGGAAAGCGTCAGCCCGAACAAGACGGCGAAAGCTGCGGCAAGGCCCGATACGGCGATGCTGGTCATCAGCGCGTCGAGAAGGCGTTCGGAGAGAAATTCATCGAGCCGCCTGAGCGCAAAACCGGCGAGAACAAGTGCGGGAATTGCGAAACCAATGAGCACAGGCAACAGGCAGGCAAGGCTTGCGGCAAGGGCTTTGGCGCCCGAAAGGCGCTGCCGTTCGGGCTGTCCGGTCACCGACCGTCCGGCGCTGTAGCGCTGGTTGCGCCGGGCGACCCGCTCAAGCAGGATCAGCGCCAGCACGAAGACGAGCATGATCGCGGAAAGCTGGGCAGCGCCTGCCAGGTTGCCGCGATTGAGCCAGGTCTCGTAGATCGAAAATGTCAGCGTGTTGACGCCGAGATATTTGACCGCGCCGATGTCGTTGAGGCTCTCCATCATTACCAGTGTCAGACCGACGACGATGGCCGGGCGCGCCATCGGCAGCTGCACGGCCCGGAGAACCCGGAAACGTCCGGCGCCAAGTGTGCGCGCCACTTCCGCCGCGTTGCGTCCCTGCATGGAAAACACCGAACGGGCGGTGAGATAGACATAAGGATAGAGCACCGCCGACATCACCAGAACCGCGCCGCCAAGCGAGCGGATATCCGGGAAATAATAGTCCCTTGCGGACTGATAGCCGAAAACGGAGCGGTAGAGCGTCTGAACGGGGCCGGTGAAATCGAAGAATTCGCCGAAGGCATAGGCCGCCAGATAGATCGGCATGGCAAGCGGCAGCACCAGCGCAACCGAAAACAGCCGCCTGAACGGGAAATCAAAGGAAACCACCAGCCACGCGGTGATCACGCCGACCGTGCCGGTGACGAGGGCATTAAAGACGAGAAGCAGCAGGGTTCGCCCCGCCACGCGCGGCAGAACGGTTTCGACAAGATGGGAAATGGCGGAGAAATCCGAAGAAAAGGCCAGCCAGCAGATGGCCGCCAGCGGCAGCAGCATCAAGGCACAAATGATACCTGCTGCCAGCGGCAGGGGATGCGGCATACGACGCCGTGCCAGGCGGGGAAGGGGCGCGCTTTCAGCGGCGTGGTCGGTGGCCATGCTACTCCGGTCGTGTCTGATCTCAGCCCCGCCATCAGCCCGAAATGCCAAAGTGGACAGGTTCCGACCGGTTTTATTGCCTGTTGCCGCATTGCGCAATATGGCCGCATGCCGCCTGTCTGCGGCACGCCCGGTGTGTCAGCGGAAAAGGGCGTGTCGGAAGGGACACATCGGACCGTCCGGAGCGGAAACGAACCGGTCTAGTAATGAAGCGGTCGTGTTTCCCTGATCGGCAGGAACACTTCCACCAGCATGCCCTCGCTTGGAACGGCATGCACGAGGAAGCGCGCGCCAAGCCTTTCGGCCAGTTTGCGGGCCTTTTGCAGGTGCGGGTTCTCCTCCTGCGGGGCGGTGTCTCCCGCATGCTGACCGGCGGCGCGCCGTCTGGCGGGCGCAATGCCGTTGTCGCGAAAGCGCAGCACGGTTTCTCCGCTTGCCGCGACCGCCGTTGAAACCACGACCTGACCACCGGCAGGGGTAAACTGCACGGCGCCCTGCAAAAGCTGCAAGGCGATTTCCTTCAGCGTTTCCGCGTCACTCGGCGTTCTGGCAAGAGCCGGAGACAAGGCCGCGCGAATGATGATCCGCCGGGCATTGGCGCGCGGCTGAACAAGACTCACGGCTTCGGCGACGGCATCGTTGATCTGTGCCGTTTCGTGCGCTGCGGGCGCGACCTGCTCTTCGGGCAGAACTACGGGGTCGGGAGCCGCTTCGGACGGCTCTGTTGGCGCCGGTTCCCCGAGCAGCCTGCCGACAACACCGCGTGCATGGCGGCTCTTGCTCGCGATCTCGCGTGCAAGCCCGTGATAGCGGCTATCGCCGAGCGCGCCGAAAGGCTGGTGATCCATGGTCTCGGACAGCGAGATGATGGCATCGAGCGGCTGGCTCAGCTCATAGCGCAGGGCCGAACGGAGGCTGTCGCGCTCGTCCTCGGCCTCACGCGCTGCCCGCTTGGCCGAACGCAAATCTTCTTCCCGACGCTTCAGGGCTGTGACATCGCGCAAAATGGCACAGATGCCGCCCGACTGGGGCAGACGGCCAAGTGTGATGAACAGCGGGATAAGCCCGCCGCCCGCTTCCCGGCCAATGACTTCCAGCCCTTCATGCATGACATCGCCGCCACGCCCGTCGATCAGCCGTTCCAGATGGGATTCGAGATCGTTGTGGCTTTCTTCGGCAAACAGCAGGCCGGCATCCTCGCCGATCACATCCTGGCTTTCGACGCCGAAAAGAGCTGAAGCCGAGGACGAAAGCGAACGGATATGCCGCTTTTCATCGAGGATCAGAATGCCGTCGGTGGATGTGTCCAGAATGGCATGCAGCTCGGCGACATCGCCGTCCTGCAGCATTTGTGCGTTGTCGCCGGCCTTGTCCGTGTCTTGTTTGAAGACCGGCAGATCGGTCCTGCCGGCTGTTTCATGTTCCGGCCGCAATGTCAGCGCCAGTGCACGTCCGCCGTGCCAGACAATAGCCTGCAGGTGCAGGGACACCGGCAGCCGCCCGCCATCGGCGGTATGAAGGAACAGCCGGTCGTCCGTCCCGCGTTCGATAAGGGCATCGGTGCCGCCGGCAGCGATGACCGCATCCAGCGATCCATAGCCCGCAAGCGACAGGAATGCGGAATTGGTGTGCAGAATGCGCTCACCGGACTGGATGAGAATCGCATCTTTCTTGTCGTCTATTGCCGAGGCATGATCTGCCGCGCCGCTTGCGTTCTGCGGGGCATGTTCGGCTGTTCGGCGCAGGATAACAGGCGCCCGTGCCGGGGCAGGGGGGGCTTCTTCGACGTCTACCGTTTCGCTGGGCGTCGGCGCGGGCTGCGTATCTGCCGAGCGAAGCTGGCTGGCAATTTCGTCAAGCGCGTGACGTTCTGCTTCCGTCAGTTGCTGTGCCTGCTTCGTGCGCTCAGCCGTATTGGCGGCGGCCGGCGCTGCGTCGGGCACCTGGGTTTCCTCGCCGAGCCTGATCAGCCCGTAACCGCGAAAACCGTCGAAATGGCGCTCGCGGGTATAGGTGGGAAGAGCGGCAAGGTCGACGGGGACGGCCATGCTCGTGCCCGAGACTGGCCAGTGAACCGTATGGCCCGACCAGGTGTCGGCGCTTTGCAGAAGACGCGCAATCGCGCTGCCGCCTGCGACCTTGAACCGGGTTTCGATCTCGGCGAAATCAAGGCCGGTAACCGCGGCCATATCTGGCCCGACGGCGCCGGCCAGTTCATCGGAAACATCGATGAGCCGTCCTGCGGCATCGGTATGCCAGACGAAGCGCGCGGGACGGCGGGTGTCTGCCTCGGCGTGCCGGGTTTCCGCAGCCTGCCGCAGCGCCTCCTTTTCGGCGGCAGCGGCCGGTTGCCGGCGCACGACAGGGCTTTGCGTTTCAGCGGGCTGCGCAGTCGTGTCTTCCTGTCCAAGCAGGGCGCCGAGGCTTTCATCGATTGTTGCGATCACATCGCGTGCAGAACGGATGTTTGTATCCGGGGCAGCGTCTTCCCCGGCGGTTTCGTCAATCGGCTTCAGGTCTGCAGCCAGATATTCGGACACAAACAGAAGGAACAGCCCCGGCGCGCGTGACAACCGCCCAAGCGCCAGCGGCCATATGCCGGTTTGGGTCGTCGCAAGCCGCTCGGTATAATATTCGGGACCCGCTGCAAGGCTCTCTATGACCGGACCGATCTCAGTGCTGTCGAGGCCCGTGCGGTCAAAACCGGCGGAGCGGTGCGTGACCGCGCCTTTGCCGTCAACCAGTGCCAGCTGCGCTTCATCCTCGCCGAAACCGCTGACAAGGTCCTGCATGACATCGTCGGCAATATCGTTTTCGCATTCCAGAATCAGGTAGCGCCGTCCGCCGAGAACGAGAAGGCTTGCGATTGCCTGCCGGGCAACTCTTCGAAAACGTTGAGGAATATTGACGGTGAAATTGCGGGTGTCGCCCGGTTCCGCCAGCCGCCCCGCCACCGCCATGAACTGGCGCAGAAGTATGTTTTCCGCCGCATCGGTTCCGATTGCTGCCGAAATCAGGCTTTGCCCAAGGAGCCGCGCTCCGGCCGCATTGGCAAAAACCACATGCCTTTCCTCGGCATCGACGGCCAGCATGGCCCTGCCGGCCAGAGAACGCCCGCGCAGCGCGGGGTGGGTGGCAAAGGCGAGGTAGTGGGGAATTGCCGTGCTCATGGCATTTCGGTCCGTTGCGGGTTCGGGGCTGGTCGACGCGTTTTCCTGCGGCTTTTGACGCATCTTCCCTTTACGCTTTCTTAATAATAATTATGGCGATTGTGGTCCAGATCGCGCGCGGCCTTTTCGTTTCGCACAGTTAATACGCGGATTTTGCGTGCCGCCGATGTCTTCCCGGGTGTGGGCAAGGATACGATTTTTGCAGAACGCGCACCAAGGGGCTTGCAAAATCCTGTCAGGCCTTTTATGTGAGCCGCGATGCCAAGGCGCATCGTCCTTGTGCGGTTGTAGCTCAGTTGGTTAGAGCGCAGGTTTGTGGCACCTGAGGTCGGTGGTTCGACCCCACCCAACCGTACCATTCTCTTTTTCTTCGGTCGTTGTGTTGAAATGACAAGGTGGACGCGCTCGCGCGCGTTCGATGTCGAGGCTTTCGCGCCGTCGAATCATTCCTGCATGCAGGTTCCGCCGCCGCCGCCGTCGAGTGGCTGCCAATTTCATTGAAGCGCTATTGCTCCGGCGAGTTTTTCCGCAAGGTGACCGGCGAGCTTGCGTTGTTGCGATCGGCCGCCCGCTCGATCCGTTCGATATCCGATTGAAAACGCAGGGTTTCACGGGCACGCGCCACAGTCAGCGTGGAAAACTTGCGTGACATTTCCGAAAACTCCGGGATTTCCGTCCGGCCGAGCGCGCGACAGGCATGCAGAAGGTGGATGACCACCTCGGCCATGTTCGCGCCGTCACGCGACATGGCGGTGAAGGCGGCGTCGAAGAATTCTTCCGCCCTGATCGCCGGCATATGAATGCGGGAATAGCGCGGCTCGCTATCGGCATCCGGTCGCTCGCCCGCCTCCATGATACGCACCAGATGGGTGGTGACGTCGATGGCGGTGCCGGGGTCGTTGACGGCGGGCGACAGCGCGCGAAGGGCGATCTGCGACATCACCGTCAGGCCGTAGAGCGGATCCTGCGTATAGCTGCGTTCGTGGCCGATGGTAAATGCCCCGGCGATTTCGGCGATGATATCCTCGCCGGCGACCTTGCTGTCCAGTGGAAGTTCGATGCCGGCAATATGCCGTCCGGCCGCCATGAATGCGCCGGGACGTTCCAGAACGTAGATATCGGCGTCGAGCCTGCGGGAAACGGCATCCAGCGCCGCCATGTCGACGAAGCGCAGATAACCCGTTTCCGGCGGATCGATCAACTGAAGCCCGCCGGGCATCTTCCCATCAAATTCTGTCCCGCCCAGAAACGGTTCGGCCCGGTAATTGCGCATCGAAGTAATCGCCTGATCTTCGACCTGCTCGATGGTGCGGCTGACCTTGCCGAGACGCCCGAGATAGTTGATCCAGCGCAGCAGAATGCCGATGATCAGTACGATGACGGCAATGGTCGCGACAAACAGCACCAGCCGTCCGCCGGTGCCATAGAGATTGGTATTGAGCGCGATCAGCCCGACCAGGCTGAAGATGAAGGAACCGAGGAAGGTCGAAAGCGCCGCCTGCGCCGTGCGGTCCTCCAGAAGCGTGCCGACGGCGCGCGGGGTGGCGCTGCTGGCGGCCGCAGACGAGGCCTGCACCACGGTGTTGAGCGAGAAGATCAGCACCGTCAGCATGCTGCTGGCGATGATCGACAACAGCGAACCGACGGAATCGACGCCGATCGCCTCGCCGAAACCTTCGGGAATATAGGGGTTCAGGAGGATGCCGAGAAGCGCCGTTGCGATACCGGCGATACAGTAGATTGCGGCAACGAACCACAATTGCCGCATCACCTGGGACAGGACCCATAACCGCCGGGACAGCTGAAGTTTCATGGCACTCTTTCTGTCAGGGCGGATTTCCCGGACTGATCAGGATCGTCGGCAGGTTCGTGTGTCACGTTTCCTGCCGGTGTCGCTTTCTATGACTAGAGCAATGCCGGTCAACCGGCAACCACAGCCTTTGCCATAGCCTCCAGCTTGCGCAACGTGTTGAGGTTGCGCGCGGTTCCCGCAGAAAGCCCGGCACGCTTTCCGCTGCCGCCGACATTGACCGCCCTCAAAAGTCCTATGAAGACGGTCATCGGCAAATCCTTCCGGTTCAGCTCTCCGCCTTGCCCGAAACCTTCAGCGCGAAGGCATATTCAAGCGCGATCTCCTCCAGCCGCTGGAAGCGTCCGGACGCGCCGCCATGGCCGGCATCCATATTGGTTCTGAGCAGGATGGGGGCGGTGCCGGTGGTCTTGTCGCGCAACCGGGCGACCCATTTCGCCGGTTCCCAATAGGTCACCCGTGGGTCGGTGAGGCCCGCAAGTGCCAGAATGGCGGGATAGGGCTTCTCTGCCACGTTGTCATAGGGGCTGTAGCTTGCAATGTAGTCGTAAGACTCTTCCGAGGCGATGGGGTTGCCCCATTCCGGCCATTCGGGCGGCGTGAGCGGCAGTGTGTCATCCAGCATGGTGGTCAGCACATCGACAAACGGGACGGCGGCGATGATGCCGGAGAATTTCTCCGGCGCCATATTGGCGACGGCGCCCATCAGCATGCCGCCGGCCGAACCGCCTTCGGCAACGATATTGCCGTAGGACGTGAAACCATCGGCCACCAGCGCATCGGCCGCCGCGACGAAATCGGAGAAGGTGTTCTTCTTGGAGAACATCTTGCCGTTTTCATACCAGGCAAAGCCCTTGTCCTTGCCGCCGCGAATATGGGCGATGGCGTAGATAAATCCGCGGTCCACCAGCGACAGGCAATTGGTGGAAAACGATGCCGGAATGGAAATGCCATAGGCGCCGTAGCCGTAAAGCAGGCAGGGGGCGGAGCCATCGAGCGGCGTATCCTTGCGGTAGACGAGGCTGACGGGCACCAGTTCGCCGTCTTCCGCCTTCGCCTGAATGCGCCGGGTCACATAGTCGCCCGGATTGTGGCCCGAGGGCACTTCCTGGGTTTTCAGCAAGGTGCGTTCGCGCGTCACCATGTTGTAGTCGTAAAGTTGGCTCGGGGTTGTCATCGAGGAATAGGAAAACCGGATCGTGTCCGTCTCATATTCCTGTGCGCCCTGAAGGCCCAGCGCATAGGCCTCCTCGTCAAAGGCGATTGCATGTTCCTCGCCGGTCTTGCGGTCGCGGATGACGATGCGCGGCAGGCCGCCGAACCGTTCCAGCCAGATGAGGTGACCGGCAAAGGCCATATGGGAGAGGATCAGCCGGCCTTCCTGATGCGGCACGACCTCTTTCCAGTTCTCCTTGCCGGGGGCTGAGACCGGCGCTTCCATGATCTTGAAATCCTTGGCGTCGCCGTCATTGGTGAGGATGAAGAAGACGTCGCCGCCTTCGGTAACGTCATATTCGACCATGGTTTCGCGCCGGGCGATGACCTGCGGCGCGGCCTTGAGATCGGTCGTCGGAATGATGTGCACTTCCGAGGTCTGGTGATCATGGATATCGATGAAGATGAAATCATCAAGCAGCGAACCGCCGATACCGACGAAGAAGCCGGGGTCTTTTTCCTCATAGACCAGTCGGTCCTCGCTTTGCGCGGTGCCGAGGACATGGTGGTAGACCTTGGAAGGGCGATGGTTTTCATCGACCTCGGTATAGAAGAAGCTGTTGCCGTCCGGCGCCCAAACCCCGCCGCCACCGGTGTTTTCAATTACGTCGTCAAGGTCGTTGCCACCGGCAAGGTCGCGCACCTTGATGGTGTAGAATTCCGAGCCCTTGTCGTCGTAGCTCCACAGCGCGCGGGCATGGTCGGTGGTGTGGAAGAAGCCGCCGAGGTCGAAATAGGCCTTGCCGTCGCTCTCCTTGTCGCCGTCCAGCAGAACCGAACGCAGGTCCGGATCATGCAGGTCGCCATCGCGCGGGATGCGGAAGAAATAGGGCTGCTCGCCGCCCGTGCGATAGGCTGTGCCATAGGCATAGGCGCCGTCCTTCATCGGCACGGAGCTGTCGTCTTCCTTGATCCGGCCGCGCATTTCGGCAAACAGCTTTTTCTGAAACGCTTCGGTATCGGCCATGGCCGCCTTCATATAGGCGTTTTCGGCCTCCAGATGGTTTCGGATGTCGCTTTCGAGGATGGACGGATCCTTGAACATCGCCTGCCAGTTTTCTGCGCGCAGCCACGCATATTCATCCGTGCGGGTCTTGCCGTGGCGGGTGTCGGTCACGGGCTTTGCTGCGGCTTTCGGCGGGGCGGGGAGGTTCTTGAATTCAGTCACGGTGGCGGGCCTTGTTGTTTTCAGGTTGCCGGAAGATAAGGCGGCGGACCCGTCACATCAAGCAGCCGGCCGAAGACTTGCCTCAGCCCGCATCATTGTGCATATGAGAGTAATAGTGTTACGTCCAATCGGGAGAATATGCGTGTTCAGAACTGTTCTGGTGGCTGCCCTTGTGATGACGACCGGCCTGCCGGCCTTTGCGCTCAACAAGCGCGTTGCCGCCGAGCTTCAGCGTCTTGATCCGGAAGAGGAACTGGAACAGCGCTGTGATGTCGAGGCGCTTTCGCGAATCGATGCCGCCCGCAAGGACATGAACCCCGACAAGGTAATCGCCTATACGTTCGAACCCCCGGTGGTGAAGGGCGATACGATCGATGCAAACGGCGCCGTGTTTCGCACGCACCAGCACTGGTATCACCTCAGCTATCATTGCACGACCGACCGGAGCGAGCTGAAGATAAAGGATTTCAGCTTCAAGATCGGCGCCGAAATTCCGCGGTCCCAGTGGGACAAATACTATCTCTATCCTTAAAAGTCGCGGCCGGCGGGGCTTCCCTTCCGGCCGCTTCCGCGTCTCATACCAAGAGTCAATGATTAAGACTCATATGATGCGCGCTGGAATGGCTGTCCGAGTAGGAAAACACCGCAGAGCGATGCCGTAGCATCGCGCGAGGATTTTGACGCCCTCGGCGGCCATTCCAGCCGCACCCTTAAAGGGCCGGGCGCTTTTGAAAGCCCGCGTCGTTGAAAATCCTCGCCGTAGCGATGGCTACGACTGCGGTTTTCGCCTAGCCGGCTTTCAAAATCGCTCCGGTCATATGGGTCCTAATCATTGACTCTTGGTATCAGTCGAAGGTCACGGCCTTCAGCTTGTCGATCTTCAGCGCCTGCAATGCGAGTTTCTCGTAGAAGGGTTCGCTGACGCCGGTCTTCACCTTGCGCAGGAAATATTTCTCGAAACCCACCTTGGCGGCGTGCACCCAGCGCCCTTCCGAGGCCCAGTTGACATTGCGCGGCGGGATTTGCGGCTGCGCCACGAAGGCAACCCCGCCATCGCCGAAATCGGCCAGGCAGACGGCGTTCCATGTGGCCTGAACATTGGGTTGTTCGCCGGCGATCAGCCGCGCGATATTGCCGACCGTCGCGGTGGCCATGGATTCGATCATGAAACCGGTTTTCGGCACGCCGACGGGCACCGCCGTCTTGCCGGTCGGGGCAATCGCGACGCCGACGCCGATGGCGAAGATGTTTTCAAAGGCCGGGTTCTGCTGGTGCTCGTCAATGATGACGAAGCCGCGCGGATTGGTGAGCCCTTCAATGCCGCGAATCGCCGAGACGCCGCGGAAGGCTGGCAGCATCATCCTGAATTTTGCCGGCAGTTCGTGGCGCTCCTTCACCGCGCCGTCTGCACCAATCTCTTCTGCAACCACGCTTTCAGCGGTCATGTGATCGACGCGGGCATTGGTGATCCATTTGATATGGCGTTCGCGCAGCTCGCTTTCCATCAGCCCCTTGGTGTCGCCGACGCCGTCAAGACCGAGATGGCCGATATAGGGTTCCGGCGTGACGAAGGTCATCGGCACCCGGTCGCGCACCTTTGCATCGCGCAGGGCCTTGTCGAGGATGAAGGCGAATTCATAGGCCGGTCCGAAACATGAGGCCCCCTGAACCGCACCGACGACTAGCGGGCCGGGGTTTTCAATCAGGGCATCGAATGCGGATTTCGCCTCTGCCGCATGCCCGGTTTCGCAGATGGATTGCGAAAACCCCGTCTCCGGCCCGAACCCCTCGATCTCGTCGAAGGCCAGTTCCGGACCGGTGGCGATCACCAGATAATCATAATCGACCGAACTGCCGTCGGTCAGTTCAATCCGGTTTTCCGCCGGGTGCAGCTTTTCAGCGCCTTCGGGTCGAAGCGTGATGTTGCGCTTGGCGAACACCGGCTCCAGGTCGACCTGAACCTCTTCTTGCGTGCGCCAGCCCACCGCCACCCACGGGTTCGAGGGGACGAATGAATAGACGGACCCCTTGTTGACCACGGTGACCGCGTGTTCCCGGCCGAGTTTTTCGCGCAGCTCATAAGCGGCGATGGTGCCGCCGAGGCCTGCGCCCAGTATCACGATATGTGCCATGTCTTCCTCCCTTAAAGACAGGACCGGGCAGTCACATCGATGACCGCCTCCGGTCCTGTCGGCACTGCCGCTCCCAGGCAGTGTACGATGCACTATAAATATGTATTATTTTGAAGATACGCAATAGCGTATATTTAATCTGCCATAAAGGCGGCTGAAAGACTGATTTCGGGTCTTGCGCTTAACAAAGGTCAATTTCAAAATTGACCTTGATCAATGCGCAGAGCGACCTGTGGCGCGAATGTCGGGTCAACAGGCCAGTAGGCCCCGGGCCGTCACAGATGTGCCGAGAAGCAAAATGTCCTTGTCGGGAGGGACACGGTTCGGGAAAGGAGAAAGCAATGTTCAAGAAAATTATCGTTCCGGTTGACATTTCGGTGCTCGACAAGGGGCTCGATATTCTCACCAAGGCCAGCGAACTGGTTGATCCGGAAGGCAGCATCGTGCTGCTGCATGTGGTCGAGGAAATCCCCTCCTATCTGGCAATTGATGTGCCGGTGGATCTGATGGACAATGCCGTCAACGATGCGCGCGACAAGCTGCAGGAACTCAGGTCCCGGGCCAAGGTGGATGCCGAGATCGAACTGCGCACCGGCCCGCCGGCCCGCGAAATCCTGGCCAGCGCAAAGGCGCATCAGGCCGATCTCATTCTGGTGGCCTCGCACCGCCCCGATCTTTCCAACTATCTGATCGGGTCCACCGCCGACCGCGTGGTTCGACATGCGGCCTGCTCCGTTCTCGTCCGCCGCTGAAGGCGTCGAACGCCGGTTGCGGGAACAGTATCAAGGGAGGAAGTCATGGACGCGATGCATTACAAGGCTCTGCTCGAAGCCCGCAAGACCGAGATACTGACGCGGCTGCAGAAGATCGATACCGATCTTGGCCGGACACGCAATCCCGACAGCCAGGAGCAGGCTGCCGAAGCCGAAAATGACGAGGTTCTGGAGGAATTCGGCCATGTCGGCTCGGATGAACTCAAGGCGATCGATGCTGCGTTGCAGCGCATCACCGACGGCACCTTCGGCATCTGCGTGAAATGCGGCGGCGAGATCGCCGCCGAAAGGCTTGAAGCTGTGCCCTATACGCCTTTCTGCAAGGATTGTGCGGCCAATCTGGGGTAGGGGCAGGCCCTGCCTGCTTTGATTGCCGGCGAAAGGGCGCATTGCACTGCACCCTTTCGCCGGACGTGTTTTGGCGCTAGAATCGGAAAGCGTCGGGCCCGCCCGGGCCCCGTCACATTCGTCCGTCATGTTCATGTCAGCACGTCTGAGCCAGGTCCCTTATGAAGCAATTCGCACGCCGCGGCAGCCCGTATGATCTTTATGAACTCGTCGCCGATGGCATTGTCCACGGTGTCGGCGTCGTTTTCGCGCTGATTGGCGCGACGGTGCTGATCTTTTATGCCGCCGTCTGGACCAGCGCGGCGCAGGTTACCGCTGCCGTCATCTATTCGGCCGGGCTGGTGCTGACGCTTTCGATTTCGTTTTCCTACAATCTCTGGCCGCCGAAAGCCGGACGCAGCAAGGCGATCTGGAAGCGGCTCGATCATAGCTCGATCTTCATTCTCATCGCCGCGACCTATACGCCGTTCCTGCAGCGCGGCATTGACGAGCCGATGATTTTTGGGCTGCTCATTGGCGTGTGGCTGATCGCCGCGTTTGGTATTGCGCTCAAGGTGTTGTGGCCCGGCCGCTATGACCGGCTTGCCATCCTGCTTTATCTTGCCATGGGCTGGAGCGGCATTGTCGTCGCCTGGCCGCTGTTTCCGCTGCTGCCGCTTGCCACCAGCATTCTTATCGTCATCGGCGGTGTGATCTATTCGGCCGGCGTGCTGTTTCATGTCTGGGAAAAACTGCGCTTCCAGAATGCCATCTGGCACGGATTTGTCGTGACGGCCGCCGCCGTGCATTATGCCGCGGTGCTGACCTGTTTCAGCCTGACGGGCTGAGGCTGACACGGTCGCGGAACCTGGGCGGCCCCTAAGGTTTTCAGGAAGACAAGCAAAAAACATCTGGGAGAGGAATATGCGGATTGCAAAGGCTTTGACGGTGGCGGCGGTGCTGGCGGCTTCCCCTGCACTGGCTGAAGATGAAGTGGTCTATTCGGATGATCTGGTGGCCAAATGCGTCGACCTTGCCGAAACCGAGGCCGACATGAGAGCCTGTGCCGGCGTCTCTGCTCAAGCCTGCCAGAACGCCTCGGATTATGGTTCCACCACGATCGGGCTGCAGGAATGCTCGGCGCTTGAGACGAAATTCTGGGATAGCTGGCTGAACCGGACCTATCGCAAGCTTCTGGCGCGCGCCAAGGCGGCCGATGCCGCAGCCGCCGACGATCCGCGTGCCAATGGCGAGGCCGCCGAAAGTCTGCGTGACATGCAGCGGGTCTGGATCACCTTTCGGGACGCAACCTGCGAATATGAGGCCAACCAGTATCAGGGCGGCACCATTGCCGGACCGGTCTATGCCGGCTGCCTGATGCGGATGACGGCCGATCAGGCGATCTATCTGGAAAATTCCTGGCCGACCTATTGAAGCACGTCGTTTCGGCATGGACGGGCCCGGGGTGTCGTTCTAAAGGGAGGACACAGATGCTCCGGAATGGACGGGAACACCATGCTGATACGCGATGCGAAAGAGGCCGACCTTCCGGCCGTCCTCGAAATTTACAATGATGCCGTTCTGCACTCCACGGCGATCTGGAACGAGATCCTCGTCGATCTTGAAAACCGCAAGGCCTGGCTTGCAGCCCGCAATGCGCGCGGTTTTCCGGTTCTGGTGGCGGAGCGTGAGGGTGCGGTCATCGGCTATGCCAGCTATGGCGACTGGCGCCCGTTTGACGGTTACCGCCATACGGTCGAGCATTCGGTCTATGTACACAAGGATCGTCGTGGCGGCGGGGCAGGCCGCGCGCTGATGGAAGCCTTGCTTGCCCATGCGCGCCAGGCCGGCATGCATGCCATGATCGCGGCCATCGAGGGCGACAATACGGCCTCGATTGCGCTGCATGAACGCCTCGGCTTTTTCCATATCGGCCGTTACCCGGAAGTCGGCACCAAATTCGGCCGCTGGCTCGATCTGGTGACGATGCAGTATCGCTTCGCCGATTGATCAGATCGGCCCCAGCGTTCGCTGCACCGCATTCTTCCAGCCCTTGTAGAGCTTTTCGCGGGGCGCTTCTTCCATGGCCGGCTTGAACTGGCGGTCGACGGCCCATGAGGCGGCGAATTCGGTGAGGTCGGGATAAAGCCCGGCGCGGCTGCCGGCAAGCCAGGCCGCGCCCAGCGCTGTCGTTTCGACAACCTGCGGGCGGTCGACCGGCACGCCGAGAATGTCGGCGAGAAACTGCATGGTCCAGTCATTGGCGCTCATGCCGCCGTCGACCCGCAAGATATTTGCCGAATCGTGGCTGCCCCAGTCGTCATGCATCGCTTCCAGCAGGTCGCGGGTCTGGTAGCCGACGCTCTGAAGCGCGGCCCGGGCAAATTCCGCCGGGCCCGAATTGCGGGTGAGGCCATAGACCGCGCCGCGGCATTCGGCATCCCAATAGGGCGCGCCGAGGCCGGTGAAGGCGGGCACCATGTAAAGCGTCTGTTCCCGGTCGGCAGCGTTTGCCAGCGCATCGGTTTCGCGGGCGTGGCGGATCACCTTCAGCCCGTCGCGCAGCCATTGCACCACGGCGCCGGCGATGAAGATCGAGCCTTCCAGCGCATAGGTCGGCTTGCCGTCGAGCTGGTAAGCGATGGTTGACAGCATCCGGCTTTCGCTTTTCACAAACTTGTCGCCGGTGTTCAAAAGCGCAAAGCACCCCGTGCCGTAAGTCGACTTGATCATGCCAGGCTCGAAACAGGCCTGGCCGACGGTGGCCGCCTGCTGGTCGCCGGCAACGCCGAAGATCGGGATTTCGCGGCCGAACAGATCATGGCGGGTCATGCCGAAATCGGCGGCGCAGTCCTTCACCTCCGGCAGCAGCGACATCGGGATATTCAAGAGCGCGCAGATATCCTCGTCCCATTTTCCTTCGCGGATATTATAGAGCATGGTGCGCGCGGCATTGGTGGCGTCGGTGACATGGGATTTGCCATCGGTCAGCCGCCAGATGAGATAGGTGTCGACCGTGCCGAAGGCGAGCCGCCCCTTTTCGGCCAGTGCTCGCGCGCCCTCCACATTGTCGAGCATCCAGGCGATCTTGGTGGCCGAGAAATAGGGATCGAGAATGAGGCCGGTGGCGGAGGTGATGAAGGCCTCGTGGCCTTCCGCGCGCAATCTGGCGCAGGTGTCGGCCGTGCGGCGGTCCTGCCAGACGATTGCGCGGTGGATCGGCCGGCCGGTCGCCCGGTCCCAGATCAGCGCGGTTTCGCGCTGGTTGGCAATGCCGATTGCGGCGACATCGGCGGCATGGATGTCGGCACGCTCGATCGCCTCGCGGCAGGTGGCGGCAACCGTCGACCAGATGTCGGCGGGCGCATGTTCGACAAGGCCGGAGGCCGGATAGTGCTGCCGGAATTCCTCCTGCGCAGAGGCGACCAGTCGCATGTTCGCGTCAAACACGATTGCCCGGCTCGATGTAGTGCCCTGGTCGATGGCCAGAATATGCTTCATGCCGTTTCCTCCCCGATCATTTCTATGGCGCGACCGCCAGGTGATCCGCAAGCCACACATCCAGCGCCGCAATTTCTTCACCGCTCATGCGCAGACCGAACTTGGTGCGCCGGAACACGATATCATCGGCCCGGCGGGCAAATTCCCTGTCTACAAGCCAGCGTACCTCGGCCTCGTAAAGCCCAGCGCCGAAGTGCCGGCCGAGATTTTCCGGTGAGGTGGCGTCGCCGAGAATCGTCCAGCAATCGGTGCCATAGGTGCGGATCATGCGCAATGTTTGCGCTTTTTCCAGAAAGGGATAGTCATTTTGAAGCCGCGCCGGCAGTTTTGTCGTCTCGCTCACCGCAAAATCGCCGCCCGGCAGCGTAGACCCTGCCGTCCAGTCGCCGCCGGCCTGTGGAAAATGATGGGACAACTTGTGGATAGCCGCTTCGGCAAGCTTGCGGTGGGTGGTGATCTTGCCGCCGAAAACGCTGAGCAGCGGGGCGCCGTCCTCACGCAGCGAAAGCACATAATCGCGGGTGGCCGCCGTCGCCGAGGACGCGCCGTCATCGTAAAGCGGACGGACGCCGGAATAGGTCCAGACGATATCCGCGCGTGTGACCGGTTTTTCGAAATATTCCGAAGCGAAACGGCAGAGGTAATCCGCCTCTTCATCGGTGCATTGCGCGGCCGATGCGGGCCCTTCGTGGTCCTTGTCAGTGGTGCCGATCAGGGTGAAATCCTGCTCATAGGGGATGGAAAAGATGATCCGTCCGTCACTGCCCTGAAAGAAATAGCAGCGATCATGATCGTAGAGTTTTTTCGTGACGATATGGCTGCCGCGCACCAGCCGGACCTTTTCGGCGGTGTTGATGCCGAGAGCGCCGGAAATGATATCGGCAACCCAGGGACCGCCGGCATTGACGAGCGCGCGGGCATAAACCGGCGGCAGCGGACCGTTTTCATCTTCGAGATCGATTTTCCACAGCGTCGTGCCGGATTCCTCGATCTGCGCGGCATGGACGACTTTCGTGCGCACCATCACCTTGGCGCCGCGTTCGCTCGCATCACGCGCCATCAGGCTGACGAGACGGGCATCCTGCACCCAGCAATCCGAATATTCGAATGCGCGCCGATATTCGCTTTTGAGCGGTTTTCCGGCGGAATCCTTCGCCAGATCGACGCTGCGGGTTGCCGGCAGGATTTTTCGCCCGCCGAGATGGTCATAGAGAAACAGTCCGAGCCGCAGCAGCCACCACGGGCGCAGGCCCTTGTGGTGCGGCAGCACAAAGCGCATCGGCCAGGAGATATGCGGCATGGCCTTCAGCAGCACTTCGCGCTCGATCAGCGCCTCGCGCACCAGCCGGAATTCGTAGTATTCGAGATAGCGCAGGCCGCCGTGGAACAGCTTTGTCGAGGCGGAGGAGGTTGCCGAGGCCAGATCGTTCATCTCGGCTAGCGCGACGGAAAGGCCGCGACCGGCGGCATCCCGGGCGATACCGACACCATTGACGCCGCCACCGATGACGAAAATGTCGATGGGCTCGTTCGGAGTTGCGCAGGGCATGCCTTTGTTCCTTGCTGATGGATCTGCCACGAATAAACGTGAAAAATTCGTTTTGTCAAATTTTATGTTCGTTTTTATTCGTTTTTAAGCGCGAATGCTCTGTCTGCGAAGGTAGCGGTCTCCTCCACCACCCGAGTGAAAAATGTATTCTGTTAATAGCATGATTTTTCAGCTCAATTCATGAAACTCAGTTGATCTTCATTTCAAATCAGCTAGTATGTTAGATGTGACTGTTGTGGCAACAATGGTCCATTTGGGAGGTTCTACATGACAATCGATTTTCGGGCCCGCGCACTGCGCGTGGCCGTTCCTGTTTTTGCGGCATCCATGCTGGCGTTCGGGGGCGGTGGCGCGTCTGCTCAGGAGCCGCTGGTGAATGAACAGGTCATTTCACTCTGGAATGGCCGCCCGGCCGGGACGCCGGATACGCTGGAAGCCTATATTGTCGAACGCAGCAAGGACCTGTTTCGCGCCGACAGGGCACTTATGGGCATTGCAGATCCATCGCTGACCGTTATCCTGCCGGAGCATCCCAATGGCACTTCGCTGATTGTCGCGCCCGGCGGTTCCTATCGCCGTGTCGTGCTTGACAAGGAAGGCATCGAGATTGCCAAGGTCCTCGCAGATGAGGGGGTTACGACATTTCTGCTGGCCTATCGTCTGCCCGGTGAAGGCCATGAGGCCGGCCCTGATGTGACGCTGGCCGACGGCCAGCGCGCGGTGCGTCTGGTGCGCGCCCATGCCGGGGAATGGGGGCTTGATCCGGCCCGTATCGGCATTCTCGGGTTTTCGGCCGCCGGTCATCTGGCGGCTTCGGTTGCGACAGCCTACGACCGTGAAGCCTATGCACCTGTCGATGCAGCCGACAGCCTTTCCGCCCGGCCGGATTTCACCGTTCTCGTCTATCCGGTCGTAACCATGGAGGATCCTTACGCCCATGCCGGTTCGCGCGAGGCGCTGCTGGGCAAGGAACCAACCGCCGAAAACGAAGCGCTTTATTCGCCGGAGCGGCATGTCACGGCGCAAACACCGCAGACATTCATGGTCCTTGCCGACAACGATCCCTCTGTTCCGAGCCAAAACGCCATCGACTTCTATCTTGCCCTGCATCAGGCCGGTGTGCCTGCCGAGTTGCATGTCTTCAGCGATGGTCGTCACGGTTTCGGCATCAGGAAGGCTGCGGATCAGGGCATGCCGGTGGCCGGCTGGCCGGCGCTTCTTGGCGACTGGATGCGCTATAACCATTTTATCGTGGAGGATACCGAATGAGACGTCTTGCCCTGACCGCAATAATAGGTATCGCCATGGCTTCGACCGGTTATGCACAGTCCACCCAGTCTCCGCTGGAACCCAAATCGGGCAGTTTTTTCGAAACACACCCGATCACGGACGGCAATATGCCGACCTTCTTTTCCGAGCTGAAGGCGAAAATGACCTATCCGCTGGCCTATGACGGCGGCGACCCGGCGGCCTGGCGCGAACGGGTGCTGCCTGCTGCGGAGGCACTGATGCTGCCGTCGGAGGATACGGTGGAATTCAAGCCGGAGGTCATCGACCAGATCGACCGCGGCGCGTTTACAGCGATGCGGGTTGCGTTCAATATTACGGATGAAAGCCGGGTTGCGGCGATTGTTCTTGTTCCGGAAGGAGAGGGGCCTTTTCCCGGTGTCTTGATGCTGCACGACCACGGCGCGCGTTTCGACATTGGCAAGGAAAAGTGGATTCGTCCCTGGTATGACGCGGCGCGACTGAAGTCGACCACGCAATGGTCTGAAAAATATTTCTCGGGCCTGTTTCCCGGAGAAGAGCTTGCCAAACGTGGCTACGTGGTTGTGGCGACCGATGCGCTCGGCTGGGGAGATCGCGCCGGAAACGGTTACGAGGCGCAGCAGGCGCTGGCCTCCAACCTGGTGAATCTCGGTTCGTCACTTGCCGGAATTATGGCACAGGAGGACGTTCGGGCATCGGAGTTTGTCGCCAGTCTGCCTGAGGTCGATCCTGAGCGCGTTGGCGTTGTCGGGTTTTCGATGGGGGCATTCCGCGCCTGGCAGGTCGCCGCTCTGTCTCCGGTGGTCAAGGCCACGGTCGCCGATTGCTGGATGGCCACCTATGACGGGCTGATGGTGCCGGGCAACAACCAGCTCAAGGGGCAATCTGCATGGTATATGAGCCATCCGGGGCTTGCCAGAGTGATGGACTATCCCGATGTCGCCTCACTTGCCGCTCCCAAGGCCCTCTATTTTATGG
The DNA here is from genome assembly GCA_003001975.1 of Martelella mediterranea. Lineage (GTDB taxonomy): Bacteria > Pseudomonadota > Alphaproteobacteria > Rhizobiales > Rhizobiaceae > Martelella > Martelella mangrovi. The sequence goes on along the minus strand of PVUG01000002.1, from coordinate 53,654 downwards.
AAGGGGTGGATGATCCTCTCTTCCCCAAAGCGTCTGTCGAGCATGCCTATGCAAAGATGCACACGGTCTGGGATGCCTATAACGCTGACGACATGCTGAAGACGGAGTTTTTCGAAGGCGGACATATCTTCACCGAAGACCGCCAGAAAGCGGCATTCGACTGGCTTGACGGACAGCTGAAATAAAGGAAACGACGCAGCGCCGGGCCGGCTGTTTCATTCAGCCGGCTGCCTGTTTCTGTGCCCGGAAACCGCCGCGCCGGCTTCACGGTCAAGGCGGAGAAGCGGGATGATGGCGATAAAGGAAATGATCGAGACCACGAAGAAAGCGACGTGGAAGTGCGCCACGGTCAGCGATCCGCCGGTAAAATAACCGGTGATTTCAAGGATAACGGCGGCAAAGGCAACGCCCAGAGCAAGACTTACCTGCTGGAACATCGAGGTCATGGCGGTCGCCTGGCTCGCCTGCCGGTTGTCGATATCTGAATAGCCGAGCGCGTTGACGCCGGTGAAGAAGAAAGAGCGGCAAAGTCCGGTCACGAACAGAATTCCGATGATGACGAGATGCGGCGTCGATGCTTCAAACCAGATGAAGGAAATGGTGAGCAAGGCTGCACCCAGAGCCGCGCTCAGCAGAACCGTACGGAAGCCGAAGGCTGTGAAGACGCGCGGCGCAATGAATTTCGTTGCCAGTGCACCGATGGCGCCGACAAAGGTGATCATGCCGGATTCGAATGGGTTGAGGCCGAAGCCGATCTGCAACATCAGCGGCATGAGAAACGGAAATGCGCCGGTCGCCATGCGGAAGAAGGTCGAAGAGGCGATGGCTGTCCGGAAACAGTCATTTTGAAACAGCGACAGGTTGAGGAGCGGCCGTTCCTTGCGCCGGGCGTGACGCACATACCAGATGGCCGCCAGAACGCCGATGCCGGTGGTGATGAACCCCGTTGCGGGCGGCAGCGCCGGAAGCGAAATGACGGAAAGCCCGAAAACGAGCCCGGAGGCGGCCAGCGCCACCAGAAAAAAGCCCTTCCAGTCAAGATTTGAAGGTGGTTGATCTTCGATAACCGGCAGGAAGATGCCCGTCATGATGAGGCCGACAATGCCGATGGGCACATTGATCAGAAAAATCCAGTGCCACGAGAAATAGGTGGTGATGAAACCGCCCAGCGGCGGCCCCGCCATCGGCCCCACCAGTGCCGGAATGGTGAGCAGCGCCATGGCACGCACCAGTTCCGAACGATCCGTTGTGCGCAATATGACGAGCCGTCCGACCGGCGTCATCATCGCTCCGCCCATGCCCTGCAGAAAACGCGAGAGCACGAATTCGAGAAGGTTGCCGGAAAACGCGCAGCAGACCGATCCCAGCAAAAACACGATGATTGCGAGCCTGAATACCCGTTTGGCGCCGAAACGGTCGGCCATCCAGCCGGAAACCGGAATGAAGATCGCCAGCGCCACCATATAGGTCGTCAGCGCCAGTTTCAGCGTGATCGGCCCCACACCGAGATCGGCGGCGATCGCGGGAAGGGCGGTCGAGATGACGGTGGAATCCATCTGCTCCATGAAGAGCGCGACGGCCATGATCAGCGGAACGACAGGATTCATCGGGTGGCGACTGCAAAATAATGTGACAAGAGCAAGTGTCTTAGCCTTCAGGGACACAAATGCCAATGGCCAAAACCGATCTTTGGCTCACGCAAATGTGACGCCTTGCACGGACCAAATACGGCCGGCCGGCTTGAAACCTGTTCATTGGTCCCAAGATTTTCGGTGTATGTTTGATTTCAAGGAGGACGACCGATGACCACCGATAAAGGCATTCACCGTCGCAGCCTGATGGCCGGCGCGGGCCTGGCCGCCATTGCCACGCCTTTCGTGACCGGCGCGACGCGCGCGCATGCGCAGGACATGGAAAGCGACAGCATGCAGGTGGCCGATCCGCCCGCAAGCGACAGTTTCAACCTTGGCGACTTCAAGCTTCTCGTCGTCGAAGACGGCAGCCGGGTGATGGACAATCCGGGCGATACTTTCGGAACCGGGCAGGATCCGGAAACCGTTGCCGCGCTGCTGGAGGAAAACTTCCTGCCGCCGGACCAGATGGTCAACGGTTTTGCTCCCGTTCTTGTCGACACCGGCAGCGAGACCGTGCTGTTTGACACCGGCATGGGCCCTGCGGGCCGTTCCTGGGGTGCGGGCCGGCTGCGCGACGGATTGATTGCCAACGGCTACCAGCCGGAGGATATGGATATTGTCGTCATCACCCACATGCATGGCGACCACATTCTGGGGCTGATGGAAGAGGACGGCCCGGCGTTTCCCAACGCCCGCTATGTCTTCGGCGAGAAGGAATATGCCTTCTGGAGCGATGATGCGCGCATGGGCACGCCGGCCGAAGGCGGCCACGAAACGGTGAAGAAGGTGGTCGTGCCGCTTGCCGATCAGGCGACCTTCATTGGCGGCGGCGACGAAATCGTTCCCGGCATTACCGCGATGGAAGCATTCGGCCATACGCCCGGCCATCTGATCTTCATGCTCGAATCGGGCGATCGCAGATTGCTGCTGACAGCCGATACGGCGAATCAGTACGTGCTGTCGCTGCAGCGCCCCGACTGGCATGTGCGTTTCGACATGGACAAGGAGATGGCTGCCGAAACCCGAAAGAAGGTGTTCGACATGGTGGCCGCCGAGCGCATCCCCTTCCTTGGCTATCACATGCCGTTTCCCGCTGTCGGCTACGTCGAAAAGACCGGTGACGGCTACAGGTTCATGCCGAAGACCTACCAGTTCAAACTGTAGCAAACCGGCGGCGCCCACGCGTCGCCTTCACAATCCTGCCCGATCCGGAAACAACATTTCGGATTGGGTATTTCCAACACGTCATCTTCGTGTTACGAGCACTCGCCAACTTCCAGACTTATCTGCAAGGGACCGGACGGGACAAACCGCCCGGCCATTTCGTATTTGAAAAAGGAAATTGGCCATGGCTCAGATTATTCAGGCCGCTACCGGAATGCAGGCACTCACCTTCGATGACGTGCTGCTGCAGCCGGGACATTCAGAGGTGATGCCGGGGCAGGTCGACGTCTCGACCACGATTGCCCGCGATATCGATCTCAACCTGCCCATCCTGTCTTCCGCAATGGATACGGTGACCGAAGCCCGGCTTGCAATTGCCATGGCGCAGGCCGGTGGTATCGGCGTTATCCACCGCAACCTGACCCCGCATGAGCAGGCCGAACAGGTTCGCCAGGTCAAGAAGTTCGAAAGCGGCATGGTGGTCAATCCGGTCACCATCGGCCCCGATGCGACGCTGGCCGAAGCGCTGGCGCTGATGAAGGCGCATCATATTTCCGGCATCCCGGTGGTCGAGCAGGGCACCAGCGACGACAATACATCGGGACGCCTCGTCGGTATCCTGACCAACCGCGACGTTCGCTTTGCCTCCAATCCCGAACAGCGTATCTACGAACTGATGACCCGGGAAAATCTGATCACCGTGCGTGAAACGGTCGATCAGCAGGAAGCCAAGCGCCTTCTGCATCACCACCGGATCGAAAAGCTTCTGGTCGTGGATAATCGCGGCCATTGCGTCGGCCTCATCACCGTCAAGGACATCGAAAAATCGCAGCTCAATCCGAACGCCGCGAAGGATGCGCAGGGCCGGCTTCGCGCCGCCGCTGCCATCTCGGTCGGCGATGACGGTTTCCAGCGTGCCGAAATGCTGGTCGATGCCGGCGTCGACATGATCGTGATCGATACCGCGCATGGCCATTCGCAGAAGGTTCTGGACGCCGTCGGCCGGGTCAAGACGCTGTCGAACTCGGTGCGGATCATGGCCGGCAATGTCGCCACCACCGATGGCACCAAAGCACTGATCGATGCCGGTGCGGATGCGGTCAAGGTCGGTATCGGCCCGGGATCGATCTGCACCACGCGCATTGTTGCCGGCGTCGGCGTGCCGCAGCTTGCCGCCGTCATGGCCGCTGCCGAGGCCGCCCGCGATGCCGGTATTCCGGTGATCGCCGATGGCGGCATCAAGTTTTCCGGCGATGTGGCCAAGGCGATTGCCGCCGGCGCGTCCGCCGTCATGATCGGTTCGCTGCTGGCCGGTACCGATGAAAGCCCGGGCGAGGTCTTTCTCTATCAGGGCCGCTCGTTCAAGGCCTATCGCGGCATGGGCTCGGTCGGCGCCATGGCGCGCGGTTCGGCAGACCGCTATTTCCAGGCGGAAGTGCGCGACACGCTGAAGCTCGTGCCCGAGGGCATCGAAGGCCAGGTGCCCTACAAGGGCCCGACCGGCGGCGTTCTGCATCAGCTTCAGGGGGGGCTACGCGCCGCCATGGGCTATGTCGGCGGCAAGAACATCGTCGACTATCAGGAAAAGGCGACCTTCGTGCAGATTTCCAATGCGGGCCTGCGTGAAAGCCATGCCCATGACGTGACGATCACCCGCGAAAGCCCGAACTATCCGGGCAGCGTGTAAGCGGCAACGTCAGCAGTCATACACCGGGCGGCACCTCGCGAGCCGCCCGGTCTTTCCGGCAGGCCTTTCCGGGCATTTCTGCACCGCTCTCTCCAGCCTCTCGGCCTCTCCGTCTCCCAGCCTCTCCGCCTTCTTCTGCCTCTCCTCCTAGTCGGCGTCATTCTCGGGCTTGACCCGAGGATCTACACACCGTGCCCCACGACAGGCGTTTGCGGTCGTTGTGAAGTCCCTCGCAATGTCTTTCCAGATGTCGCCAACCTCTCTCGCGGTAGACGGGGTTAGATCCTCGGGTCAAGCCCGAGGATGACGTCCGTAGAATGGATAGGTTTGTCGGCAGTCTCTGTCTCTTTTTCGCAATGTCCGTCGACTATACCAATCAACTCTGGCTCTGTGACTGGCTCTGGCCGGCCACCTTGAGCTTTACCGCGAGGCTTTCCTTGCCGCCGCCGATGGTCATGCCGGAGACGGGGGCGGCGTCGGTGTAGTCGAGGCCGCAGGCGACGCGGACGTAGCGCTCGTCCGGGCAGACCTTGTTGGCGGCGTCGAAGCCGACCCAGCCTAGACCTTCCAGATAACATTCCGCCCAAGCATGGCTTGCCGTCTGGTTTTCCGTGTCGGGCATGTAGAGATAGCCGGAGACGTAGCGGGCGGGCACCTTCATCTTGCGCGCTGAGGCAATCACGATGTGGGCATAGTCCTGACAGACGCCGGATTTTGCTTCCAGCGCTTCGCCGGCCGTTGTCGCCACGCTGGTGACGCCGGGTTTGAAGGTCATGGTCTTGTGTAGCCGCTCCATCAGGTTGTGGAGTTTCGCAAGATCGGAATCGCCCTCCAGCGTCGCAACCAGCGTCTCGATGGCCTTGTCGGCCGCGGTCAACGGCGTCTGGCGCAGGAACAGCCAGAGCGGAATGTCCGGGGAGGCCGGGCCGAAAATACCGTCGGTATCGCGGGTTTCCACCGTGCCGGCGGCGATCAGCCGCACGGACGGGTGCTCGCCTTCGACGGAGACGAGACGGACATGGTTTTCGTACTGGTCGATATAGGAGACTTCGCTCTTGGCGCCTTCGATGGAGACGGTCCAGTCGCGGATTTTCTGACCGGCGCTGTCGACCGGCGTCAGCCTGAGCCGCTGCAGCGAGAACTGAACCGGCGTCTCGTAACTGTATTCAGTCACATGGTTGATGTTCAAAAGCATCGCGTTTGTCCCTCTTCACGCTTTTCCGCATCATGCGTAGAAGCGATACCCCTCGCTGATTTGCTGGCTGAGCTTGTTGTTGCGGCTGACGAAGTCCTCGAGGAACTGATGCAGGCCGTTATCCATGATCGTCTTGATTTTCTGGCTGCGCAGAATGTTGCGGATGGCGTGGGCGGTTTCATGCGCCTCCAGCCGTTCGCCGTAATCGGCCGCCAGATAATCGAGATTGAGCACGATCTTCTCATAGGAATAGGCGAGCGAGCGCGGAAGCTGCACGTCGAGGATCAGGAATTCGGCAATCTGGCTCGGCCGGTATTCGCCGTTATGCACCCAGCCATAGGCGCGGTGAGCCGACACCGAGCGCAGGATCGATTCCCACTGCAGATTGTCGAGCGAGGTGCCGACATGGTGCACCGAGGGCAGCAGCACGTAATATTTCACGTCGAGAATGCGGCTGGTATTGTCCGCGCGCTCGATGAAAGTGCCGATATGGGCGAAATTGTAGATCTCGTTGCGGAGCATCGAGCCGTGGAAGGTGCCACGGATTAGCGCCGTGCGGTGCTTGATGACGTCGATGACCTTGGGCAGGTCGGACGGCTTCAGCTTGGCGGCGAGCATGCCGCGCGCCTCGATCCAGCATTCATTGGTCGCTTCCCAGGTTTCGCGCGTCAGCGCGGTGCGCACCAGCCGGGCATTGTTGCGCCCGGATTCCAGACAGGACATCACGCTGGACGGATTGCGGCGGTCGCGCAGCAGAAAGTCGATGGCGTTGTCGGCCGTCAGCTTGTCATGCACCTCGAAATAGGCTTCCTGCACGCCCGCGCTCTGTAACACGCCGTCCCAGTCGTCGGCGCCGCTGGAGCGCGTCAGCGCCACGCGCTGGCCGGCATCGATGAGGCGGGCGATGTTTTCGGCGCGCTCGATATAGCGGAACATCCAGTAGAGGCCGTTTGCGGTTTTTCCAAGCATCATCAGTCCTCCAGCACCCAGGTGTCCTTGGTTCCGCCGCCCTGGCTGGAATTGACCACCAGCGAGCCTTCCTTCAGCGCCACGCGGGTCAGTCCGCCGGGCATGATCCGCACACGGTCGGAGACCAGAACATAGGGCCGAAGGTCGACATGGCGGGGCGCGATGCCCTTCTTGACGAGGATCGGCACGGTGGAGAGCGAAAGCGTGGGCTGGGCGATATAATTGGCCGGACGGGCGCGGAGCTTGGCGGTGAAATCCTCCAGCTCCTTCTTGCTGGCCGCCGGGCCGACCAGCATGCCGTAGCCGCCCGAGCCGTGCACCTCCTTGACCACCAGATCGGCAATATTGTCGAGCACATAGGCCAGGCTCTCCGGCTCCGAACAGCGCCATGTCGGCACGTTTTCCAGAAGCGGCTTCTGGCCGGTGTAGAACTGGACGATCTCCGGCATGTAGGAATAGATCGCCTTGTCGTCGGCAATGCCGGTGCCGGGCGCATTGGCGATGGTGACATGGCCGGCGCGGTAGACATCCATGATGCCGGGAACGCCAAGGGCTGAATCCGGACGGAAGGTCAGCGGGTCGAGAAAATCGTCGTCGACGCGGCGGTAGATCACGTCCAGCGCCTCATAACCGCGCGTGGTGCGCATCTTCACCTTGCCGTCGATCACCCGCAGGTCCTGGCCTTCGACCAGTTCCACACCCATCATGTCGGCCAGGAAAGAATGTTCGTAATAGGCGGAATTGTAGATGCCCGGCGTCAGCACGCCGACCCGCGGACGGGTGCCGGAAAAACCGGGCGGTGCCAGTGTTGCAAGGCTCTGACGCAGAAGCTGCGGATAGTCTTCCACCCGGCGCACGCGGTTCTTGTAAAACAGTTCGGGAAACATCTGCATCATGGTTTCCCGGTTTTCCAGCATGTAGGAAACGCCGGAGGGCGTGCGGGCATTGTCTTCCAGCACATAGAACTGGTCTTCGCCGGTGCGCACGATATCGGTGCCGACGATGTGGGTATAGACGCCGCCGGGCGGCTCGAAACCGATCATCTGCGGCAGGAAGGCATCGTTTTCCTCAATCAGGCGGCGCGGCACACGACCGGCCTTGATGATCTCCTGCTTGTGGTAGATGTCGCGAAGAAAGGCATTGAGCGCGATCACGCGCTGCTCGATCCCGGCGGCAAGCCTGCGCCATTCCTTGCCGGCGATGATGCGCGGGACGATGTCGAAGGGGATAAGCTTTTCCGAACTGTCGGCATGGCCGTAGACGGCGAAGGTGATGCCGGTCTTGCGGAAGATATTCTCGGCGTCGCGTGATTTCGCGATCAGGGATGCCGGATTCTGCTGGCTGTACCAGTCATGATAGTCTTTGTAAGGCTCGCGCGGCTGGTTGTCCGCGGTCATCATTTCATCGAATGGCAAAGCGTTCATCCCCCGATTGTTATTCTCGCATATCAATACAACATCATCAGCAATGCAAGGACCGTGCCTTCCTGCAGATGTTGCTATTCGCGTGGCATTATTAAATTAACGCGCTGAAAATCGGGCAGTTCCCATCACGAGGCGCTGAATAAATGGGCAAAAGCATTTTCGGGTATGCAAAGCGCCTGAAGGCTGCAAGTTCGGGCGGGTTGCCGCCGCGGTGCAGGGTGATCGTAATGCTGATGGGATATCTTGTATGATAAGTGATTGAATCAATCCTGCGGAATGTTATTCTCGCCTTCCATTTTGTCATGGGAGGAAAAAATGAAATCACGAAACCGTATCGTCACGGCCATTGCGGCGCTCTTTCTGACGTCCGCTTCGGTTGCAGCCATTGCGGCGGATGCGCCCTTCACGGTCGAACCCGGTCTGATCGACACGGCCAATGAGGACACGCTCGGTCTTGAAACGCCGCCGGGCGTTGAAACGGTCACGGTTTTTGCGCCGGGCGCCGACGACTGGCAATTCGTCAACGGCATCGTGCTCACCGCATTCAAAGGCAAGCTCTACGCCCAGTGGCAGAGTTCGAAGAAGGATGAGGACGCGACCGAGACCGTGGTGGTCTATGCCGTCAGCGAGGATGGCAAGAGCTGGAGCAAGCCGGTGGCGCTGACGGCGCCGTGGAACGGGGGATACCACAGCAATGGCGGCTGGCTGACGGATGGCGAAACGCTGGTGGCGTTTTTGAACACCTGGCCGGATACGGTCACCCCGCGCGGCGGTCATGTTGAATACAGGACCAGTAAGGACGGCGAGACCTGGAGCAAGGCGCGGCCGGTGCTGATGGCCGACGGTTCGCCGCTCATGGGCATTTTCGAACAGGACCCGCACGCCCATTCGTCCGGCCGCATCATCAACGCCGCCCATATGCAGCCCGGCCTTACCGGCAAGCCGATCTATACGGACGACCCGCTGGGCATTTCCGGCTGGCATGTCGGCGAAATGGAAAACCTGCCGCATGAGGGCGACATTACCCGCGAGCTGGAGCCAAGCTGGTATGAACGCGCCGACGGTGCCGCGGTGATGGTGTTTCGCGATCAGGGCGGATCGTTTGTGAAACTGGCTGCCGAAAGCACGGATGGCGGCGAAACCTGGGCCAAGCCGGTGGAAACGGAAATGCCCGACGCCCGCACCAAGCAGGCGGCTGGCAACCTGCCCGACGGCACGGCCTATATGGCCGGCAGCCCGACAGGGCATAAGGGCCGTTTCCCGCTTGCCGTCGTCACATCGAAGGACGGCGCGCATTTTGACGCGGCCTTTCTGCTGCGCTCAACCGGCGACATGCAGGAACAGCGCGGTGAGGGGCGGGCCAAACGCCCGGGCTATCACTACACCAAGAGCCTTGTGTGGAACGACCGGCTCTGCGTCAGCTACGCCACTAACAAGGAAGACGTCGACATCACCTGCGTTCCGTTTTCCGCCATTTCCCGCAACGGCGAATAGGGTGTCCATATGGCCTGACAAAAGGCCGCCGCACTTTTGGTGGGGCTCAGGTATCAACAAAGTCCTTATGGTCCGTCATCCCGGCATTGCCGCGCGTTGCTTCAAAGGTGTGCGCCGTGTTGCCCTGGACCCCGGAACACGTCCGGGGTGACGGAAGACGGGAACAAAACGCCACAGGCGCTTGCGGGCGCAGTCAACAAAAAAGCCCCGCCGGCATTTCGGCGGGGCTTTCATATTCTGTCTTGTCCTGAAAATCAGGCGCTCTGGCGACGGTCGTTCTGGCGGTTGCGCTGGCGGCGCGGGCGTGATTTTGCCGGGCCGTTGCGGTGGGCGCCATCGCGGGCGTCACCGGCATGGCGCTGGCCGCCATTGTTGCCGGAGGGCCGTGCACGACGGGCGGGCTTGCCGGACGGATTGCCGCGGCCACGGCCGCCGCGCCCGCGGGCAGGGCGGTCGGCGTGTGCGTGGGGTTCGCCGGAGGCAACGGCAATGTCGATGCCGGTCAGCCGCTGGATATCGCGCAGGAGGCCCGATTCTTCCGGCGTGCAGAAGGCAATGGCCTTGCCGTCATTGCCGGCACGCGCTGTGCGGCCGATACGGTGGACATAGGCATCCGCCACTTCCGGCAGGTCGTAATTGTAGACATGGGTGACGCCGGGAACGTCGATGCCGCGTGCGGCGACATCCGTTGCCACCAGCACGTTGATCGAGCCGTCCTTGAACGCCTTCAGCGCGCGCTCGCGCTGGCCCTGGCTCTTGTTGCCGTGGATCGAGGCCGTGGCAAAACCGCGGCTGTCGAGATGCTTCATCAGCTTTTCCGCACCATGCTTGGTGCGCAGGAAAACGATCGCGCGGCCTTCCGGGTGGCTGGTCAGCTCCTGACGCAGGAGTTCGACCTTTTCGGCCTTGCCGGCAACGAAGTGAACAGCCTGGTCAATCTTGTCGGCCGTCTTGCCGGGCGGCGAAACCTCGACCCGTTCCGGGTTGGAGAGGAAGCTCCGGGAAAGATCGGCGATCGATTTCGGCATGGTCGCCGAAAACAGCATGGTCTGACGCTGGTCGGGCACCAGGGCGGCGATCTTCTTCAGATCGTGGATGAAGCCGAGGTCCAGCATCTGGTCGGCCTCGTCGAGCACCAGAAAGCGGACCGCGTCGAGCCTGAGCGCGCGGCGATCCAGAAGGTCGAGCAGACGGCCGGGGGTGGCAACCAGAATGTCGGTGCCGCTGGAAAGCTGATGCTGCTGGCGATTGATGGATGCACCACCGACAACGATGTTGACCTTCAGCGGCGTCTTGCGCGCGAAAATGCGCAGGTTCTCGGCAATCTGGTTTACCAGTTCGCGGGTCGGGGCCAGGATCAGGGTCTTCACGGTCTTCGGATCGGGCTTTTTGCCGTTTTGCAGCAGCATGTCGATGATCGGAAGGCCAAAGGCCGCGGTCTTGCCGGTGCCGGTCTGGGCAAGGCCCATCACGTCACGGCCTTCAAGCACCAGCGGGATCGCCTTTTCCTGGATCGGGGTCGGCTTTTCATAGCCTTCCGCGCCAATGCGGGAAACGATCTGGGCGGAGAGGCCGAGTGCGGAAAAATCTGTCAAATCAAGTGCGCCTTTCAAGGCATACCAAAATGTCACCTGAGCCAGACCATCACGGTCCAAGCCGGTGTTTTCGGTTTCAAGAACCCCGCGTGAAGTGGGAACTTATGGGTGGAAAATGCCTTCCGCGCGCCGGGTGGGAGCCCGGTCTTTCATCAAGCGCTTGACCTGACCTTGCCGAAACCGCTCGGGTTCTTCAGTGGCGGGCATGCTCACGCGGCATGCGAACAGGTGGAAAGCCTGAGCGCTACATGAGGCCCGGGCTTGCAAAAGTCAAGCCGCAAGTTGGTTTTGCCCTAAATCAGGGCGTTTGCGGCCTGTATCCGCAAAGCATCTCCCGTTTTCCCGCAAAACCCGGTCGACGGGCGACGGAAAAGCCTGCGGCCTGAAGGTTCCGGCGCACAAAACCCGCTGCCGTATAGGTACCGAACGTGCCGTCCGGACGAGTATGGTCGAACACGGCCTGCATCAGTTCTGTCGACCACATTTCCGGATTGCGCGAAGGGGCAAAGCCATCGAGAAACCAAGCGTCGAACTGCTCACGCGTTGAACGGAGCGCCGTCAGCGCATGATCACAGCGAACGATCAATCGTGTCTGCCGGTCAACATCGATCGTGATCGCGCCGTGCGGTGCATCGGGCCAGCGAGAAACAAGCGCGTCGCGTTCATCGGCAATCTCCGGCCAGCGCGACAGCGCGCGGGCAATCTCGTCTGCCTGCATCGGAAAACGTTCGAAGGAGGTAAAGGTCAGGTGTGCGTCCGGCCTGCGCAGCGTCTTCCACCGGCGCCAGGTCTCGCAGAAATTGAGCCCCGTCCCGAAGCCAAGCTCGCCGATCGAAAAGGCGCCGCCCGCATGCCAGCGCTCGGGCAGGCAGTTGGCGGCGATGAACACATGGCCGCATTCGGCGCGTCCGTCTGCCTTTGAATAGAAATGATCCTGAAAGGCCGGCGAAAACGGCATGTCGTTTTCGTGCCAGACAAGCGCATTCGCGCCGGTTTTGCTTGCATCAGCTTCGTGTTTGTGGTCCGCATCGCCCATGATGAATGGCGATAATGCGAATAACACCTCCCGTCAAACCGGGATGGCCGATCTTGTGATCATCGGCGGCGGGATCATGGGGCTGTGGGCGGCCTATCACGCCGAAAAGGCGGGGATCGATACGCTTCTGATCGACCGCGCGGTCCCCGGCGGCGGCACCAGCAACGGGCTTCTCGGCGCGCTGATGGCCTATATGCCGGACCAGTGGGACGAAAAGAAACAGTTTCAGTTCGAAGCGCTTGTGGCGCTCGAACAGCAGATCCGTGTGCTGGAAACCGAAACCGGTATTGCCACGGGCTATCGCCGTGCAGGCCGGATCATGCCGCTTTACAATGAGCGGCAGGTCAAGACCGCCCGCCTGCGCGAAGACGCGGCGGCGCAGAACTGGCGGATCGGCGAGCGCCGTTTTGACTGGACCGTGGTCGAAACGCCGCCTTTGCCGGGCTGGCCCGGAAAAGACGAAAACGCGCTCGCCTATGTTCACGAGACCCTTGCCGCGCACGTGTTTCCGCGCGGTGTGGTTGCCGCGCTGACAGCCTTTCTCCGCGCTGCCCGCCATGTGCGGATCATGCAGGCAAGCGTTGCCGGCATCGATGTGTCAGCCCGTCGCATCAGGCTTGCCGATGGACAGGGTGTCGGTTTCGGCAAGGTCATCGTTTCGGCTGGCGTCGAGGCCTTCGCATTGTTGCAGCCCCTGTGGGCGCCGGAAGGGCAGCCGCTCGGCCGCCCGGTCAAGGGGCAGGCGGCATTGCTGCAGGCCGATTGCGACCCCGCCATGCCGATCATGTTCGACAACGGCCTTTACGTGATTGCCCATGAGGGCGGCAGGGTCGCCGTCGGCTCCACATCCGAGGATGAATTCGACGATGCCTTTGCCACCGATGACAGGCTGGAAACGCTGATTGCCGCCGCCCGTGCAGCCATTCCGGCGCTTAAGGATGCGCCGGTGATCGAGCGCTGGGCCGGGCTTCGTCCACGCGGCGTCCATCGTGAGCCGATGATCGGCGCGATTGAAGGCGTGCCGGACGTGGTCGCGCTTGGCGGCGGGTTCAAAACGAGCTTTGGTATCGCCGGCCGGCTGGCCGCGCATGCCATTGCGCTTGTCAGCGATAACACGCCGGCGCTGCAGGAACTGCCGGCCATTTATAACCCCGGAATCTACTTGCAGAGAGCCAATAGAAAGCCAAATTAATTCAGTAAAGGCAGTGGTTTCGTCGTATCAGTGTCATCACGGTCGCGTATTGCAAGGCATGTTCATCCGCCCTTATGCGTGCCGCAATGTCATCAGACCAGCAACGATATGCCATCAGTTTTACGCCCGCTCCGCATGAAGCGCTCGGCATTGTCGGGGCCAGCTGGGTCGGCCGCAATGCCTTTTCGGGCGCGTCGATCGAACCGCCGATGATTGGCGGACTGTCACTGGCGGAAACGTCCTTTCATACGGCCCTGCCGCGCCGCTACGGGTTTCAGGGCATGCTGAAATCGCCGTTTTATCTCGCTGACGGCATGAGCGAGGCGATGCTGCTCAATGCGCTGATGCGCTTTGCCACGGGCTGGCAACCATTCTGGTTGCCGCGTCTGAAGGTCGTGCAGCGGGGCGGCATCCTGGCCTTCGCGCCGGCTGTGGCCGTGCCCGAACTCGATGATCTGGCCGCCGCCGTGGTCTGCGAACTCGACCCCTTCCGCGCGCCCTTGAGTGAGGCGGAACTGGAGCGGCGCGATACCGGCCTGCTGTCGCCGGTACAATTTACCAATCTGCACCGCTGGGGTGAGCCGGATGTCATGTCCGCGTTTTCGTTTCACATTCCGCTGACCGGCCCGCTTGATGCGCGCGAGATGGCGCGGATGGAGCGTGCGGTTTCGGAATTTTTCGGGCCGATCCTGCAGGAACCGGTGGAATTTGAAAACATCGCGCTCTTTGTTGAAGAAGAGCCCGGCGCGCCGTTCTGTGTCCACTCACTTCACCCCATGGGCGCGCTGCCCGCCCGTAAGATTGCCTGATCGTCCTGATTTCTGTGACCTTTGCACCTTTCCTCTTTCGGCATTCGGGCTGGTGGAGTACCGTCGGCCGAAAAATGAAAATGAGGGTGTAATGACTGCTGAGACTGGCGCATATCCGCGCGAACTGATTGGCTATGGGCGCAACACGCCCGATCCGAAATGGCCGGGCGATGCCCGCATCGCGGTGCAATTCGTGATCAACTACGAAGAGGGTGGCGAAAGCTGCATCCTCGATGGCGACCCCGCATCGGAATCCCTGCTTTCCGAGATCGTTGGCGCCGATGCCTGGCCCGGCCAGCGCAACATGAACATGGAATCGCTCTACGAATATGGCTCGCGGGCAGGCTTCTGGCGGCTCTGGCGCATTTTTACCGGCTTTAAAATTCCCGTCACGGTTTATGGTGTTACCCAGGCCATGGCGCGCAACCCGGAAGCGGTCGCGGCGATGAAGGAAGCGGGCTGGGAAATTGCCAGCCACGGCCTGCGCTGGCTGGAATACAAGGATTTCGACATCGAGACCGAGCGCGCCCATATTCGCGAGGCGGTGCGGCTGCACACCGAAGTGACCGGCGAACGCCCCTATGGTCTTTATCAGGGCAAGCCTTCGGTCAATACGCTCGATCTGGTGATGGAGGAGGGTGGCTTCCTCTATTCCGCCGATACCTATGCCGATGATCTGCCCTATTGGGTGAAAACGCCCGAGGGCAAACCCTTCCTGCTTATTCCCTATACGCTCGACAATAACGACATGCGGTTTGCCACCCCGCAGGGCTTCAATTCGGGCGATCAGTTCTTCACCTATCTCAAGGATGCCTTTGACACGCTTTACGAGGAAGGCCGCGAGGGCGCGCCGAAGATGATGTCGGTGGGCCTGCATTGCCGGCTTGTCGGCAAGCCGGGTCGTGCGGCAGCGCTCAGGCGTTTCCTCGATTACGTCCAGACACACGACAAGGTCTGGCTTCCAAGGCGTGTCGAGATCGCCCGCCACTGGTATGAGCATCATCTGCCGGTGGGAGAGGGAGCATGATTTCACGCGCGGAATTTGTCAGCCGGTTCGGCGGCGTGTTCGAATATTCGCCGTTCATTGCCGAACGTGCCTATGATCAGGGGCTTGTCAGCGAGCCTTTGACGGCATCCGGCGTGCATGATGCGCTGTGTACGGTGTTTCGCGCGGCAAGCGATGCGGAGCGGCTTGGCGTTTTGCGCAAGCATCCGGACCTTGCCGGAAAACTTGCCGTCTCCGGGGATCTGACGGAAGAAAGCCGCCGCGAACAGGCCGGCGCCGGGCTCGATCGGCTTACGCCGGAAGAGCACACAGAGTTTACGGAACTCAATTCCGCCTATATAGAGAAATTCCAATTTCCTTTCATTATTGCAGTCAGCGGACTCAATAAGGACGATATTCTCGCCGCCTTCAAAAGCCGAATCGACAATTCCGCCGAGGAGGAACTGGCTACAGCCTGTCTTCAGGTCGAGAAAATCGCCGGGTTCCGCCTGCAGTCCCTTCTCGCGGAGTAATTGATGTCCGAACAAGAAATGAGTGTGGCCCTGCCTGATTTTGCAGTGGGAGCGATCAACCTCGCCTCGGCCCGTCTGGGCGCGCGTGCGCTTTATGCCACCGACCAGTTTTTTGCGCCGCTGGCGCGTATGCTGAAAGACGATTCCCCTGTCTTTCTGCCCGGCGAATATGACGAGCACGGCAAGTGGATGGACGGCTGGGAAAGCCGCAGAAAGCGCGTACCCGGCCATGACTGGGCAATCATCCGTCTCGCCATGCCGGGCCGCATTCGCGGTTTCGATGTCGATACCTCGCATTTTACCGGCAATTATCCGCCGCAGTGTTCCATTGAGGGCTGCTATATGGAATCCGGCGAGCCGGACGGAAATGCCGACTGGCAGGAGGTCCTCAGCCGTTCCGATCTCGGTCCCGACAGCCATCATTATTTCGAGATGGATCAGGACCGGCGGCAAAAGGTGTTCACCCATCTGAGGGTCCACATCTATCCCGATGGCGGCATTGCCCGCCTCAGGGCCTATGGATCGGCCTATTTCAACTGGGACAAGGTCGGCGATGGCGAGGAAGTCGATCTTGCCTATATCTTCGGCGGCACCCACGCCCTGCACTGGTCCGATGCCCATTACGGCCATCCCGACCGCACGCTGGCGCCCGGCCGCGGTGTCAATATGGGCGACGGATGGGAAACCGCGCGCCGGCGCGGCCCAGGCCATGACTGGATGATCCTCAAACTCGGTCATCCGGGCATCATTCGCCGCATCGTCGTCGATACCGCGCACTTCAAGGGCAATTTCCCCGATACCTGCATGCTGCTCGGTGCCAATCTGCCGGAGCAGAATGACGTTTTCACGCCGGAAGAGATCACCGCCTCGGAAAACTGGGAGCCGATCCTGGATCAGACCAAGATGCAGGCCGATCATATTCACGAGTTTTCCGGCGCTGCGGTGAAGAATATCGGCTCGGTGACCCATGTGCGACTGGCGATGTTCCCCGATGGCGGGATCAGCCGTCTGCGTCTTTACGGAGTGAAAGGTTGAGATGAGCATCAGGCTGCCCGTTGAGAAGCTGACCCCGGAAGCCTTCGCGCCCTTCGGCACGGTGATCGCGCCCGATCCGGCAACGGCAAAGTCGATCAACGGCGGCACGACCACGCGTTTTCATGCGCTGGCGCGGTGCGAGGCGCTTGGCACCGATGCCGGGGTGATCATCAACATCTTTCGCGGGAGCCCGCGCCGGTTTCCCTATCAGGTGGACATGATGGAGCGGCATCCGCTGGGCAGCCAGAGCTTTTCGCCGCTTTCGCCCCGGCCGTTCCTCGTCATCGTCGCCGAGGATCACGGCGGCACGCCGGCCAAACCGCGGGTTTTCCTGGCCGAGAACGGGCAGGGGGTCAATTACCGCGCCAATGTCTGGCATCACCCGCTGATGGCGCTTGGCGAGACGAGTGATTTTCTGGTTGTCGATCGGGACGGTCCCGGCAACAATCTGGAGGAATACATCTACCCCGCCCTGTTCACCATCGAGGAGACTGAGTTTTGACCGGCCTGACCACGCATGTTCTCGACACCGCCCTCGGCCAGCCCGCCTCCGGCATGAAGATCGATCTTTACCGCCTGAACGGCGCGGAGCGGACCTTCATCAAGTCGGTCCATACCAATGATGACGGGCGTATCGACGGCGGCCCGATGATTGCATCGGATGATATCGAGGTGGGGCAATATGAACTGGTCTTCCACGCCGGTGATTATCTCAGGCGCACCGGCGCTGCGGTCACCGAACCGGCGTTTCTGGAGGATATACCGCTGCGTTTTGGGATTGCCGATGTGACGGCGCATTACCATGTGCCGCTGCTGGTCTCCGCCCACGCCTATTCAACCTATCGCGGAAGCTGATCCCCATGAAGATTGCCGCACTCGCCGATATCCATGGCAATATCGATGCACTGGAGGCCGTGCTGGCGGATATCGAGCGCCACAGGCCGGATGCGATCGTCAATCTCGGCGACAGCCTGTCCTCGCCACTTGCCGCCGGTGAAACGGCCGAGCGGCTTTTGCCGCTGTCGCTGCCGACGGTGCGCGGCAATCACGACCGGGCGCTGGTCGAAGGCCCGGAAAGCGAGATGGGGGACTGGGAGAAACCGGCCTTTCCGGAGCTTTCGGAAGCCCATCTGCAATGGCTCCGCGACATGCCGAGTGCGCTGGTGGTCGAGGGCGAGGTTTTCATGTGCCACGCGACACCGCAAAGAGACGATGTCATGTGGACCGAGGAACTGCTGCCGTCCGGCCATTTCGCGCTGAAATCCCAGGCGGAGATCGAAGCGCTGGCCGAGGGGATTTCCTATCCGCTGATCCTGTGCGGCCATTCCCACACCGCGCGCTCGGTGCTGCTGTCGGAGGGCCGTATTCTCGTCAATCCCGGTTCCGTCGGCTGCCCCGGTTTCGCCTATAACGTGCCTGTCGATCACAAGCTGGAAGCGGCAAACCCGTTTGCCTGTTACGCGATCATCGAAAAAACGGACGCCGGCTGGCAACCGACTTTCCATCAGGTCCGCTACGACACCACCCGCATGGTCTCGCTGGCGCGCGACGCCGGCTATGAAGATTGGGTCAAGGTGATTGCGACGGGGCGGGTGGATTAGAGCGCTGCTATTGCCGTTGTCCGTGCAGACCTAACCCAGATAGACCGTGCCTGCGGGATAACCGATCCGGCTTGGTTTCCGGGTGGCGAGCAGGAAGCCCAATGTTATCGGGCCGACGCGGCCGATGAACATGACCACCATGATGATGGCCCGGCCCGCATTGTCGAGATCGCCTGTGACGCCTTGAGACATGCCGACTGTGGCGAAGGCAGAGACCGTTTCGAACGCAATAGCGAGAAAATCGCCTTCGTGAAACAGCAGGAGCACGAAGATCGCGGTCATGATGAGCAGGATGCTGGTTGTGGCAAGCGCCAGAACTTTCATGACCTGATCCAGTCCGAGTTCACGCCCGAAGACCTGGATATTGGCCCGCCGTTTGAAAAACGCGACCGTTGCCAGCAACAGGACAATGAAGGTCGTGACCTTGATGCCGCCCCCGGTTGATGTGCTGCCGGCGCCGATGAACATCAGGGTCATGAACATCAGCGCGGTGGGGTCGGACAGGTTGCCGATCTCGACGGTGTTGAACCCGGCGGTGCGTGTTGTGGCGGCCTGAAACCAGCTTGCCCAGAGCCGGTCGAACCATGGAAGCGCCCCGAGGGTTCCGGGGTTCGTCCACTCCATCAGGGCAAAAGCCAGTGCCGACCACACAAGCAATGCCACCGTGCCGGTCAGCATCAGCTTGGTGTGCAGCGAGAACCGGCGCCAGCTGCGGACCCGCCAGATGTCTGAGGCGACCGTGAAGCCAAGCCCGCCCATGATGAACAGGGCGGGAATGGTCAGGTTGATGATCGGGTTGCCGACCCAGCGGCTCAAACTGTCCGGAAACAGGGCGAAACCTGCATTGTTGAAAGCGGAAACCGCGTGAAACAGAGCCTGCCAGAGCCCCTCGCGCCACCCCGCTTCGGGCACGAAAACCAGGGCCAGCAGTCCCGCGCCGACCAGTTCGCATAAAAGGACGACCTTGAGGATCATGCGGGTCAGTGCCAGCAGGTCCGTCGCCGAGGTCTGGTTGAGGTCTTCCTTCAGGTAAAGACGGTGGGTAAAGCCGACCGGCAGGCCAAGCATCGACAGGATCAGGACGGCAAATGTCATGAGACCAAGGCCGCCGAGCTGGATCAGGAGCATGACAACAGCCTGACCGAACACGGTGAAAATGCTGCCGGTATCCACGACAACGAGACCTGTGACGGTGACCGCCGACGTCGCCGTGAAGGCGGCATCGGACCAGGTAATCGGGCCGGTGGTCGCAAGGGGGAGTTTCAGCGCCGCCGTGCCAAGGATGATGCAGCCGGCATAGATGAGGATCAGGACGAGCGGCGGGGCCAGATGCGGCGTCTGGCGTTTCGCGTAGATGCGTATCATGCCTCAGTTTCCGTCCCGCAGATCGTCTCCGAAATGGCGCAGGTCCGCGCGCTTGCCGAGCAGGAGAAGCTTGTCGTCTTCCATCAGCCTCAGGTCGCCATCGTCACAGGACAGATACTGATTGTCCCGCATCGCCCCCAATGCCCTGACGTTATATTTCTCGAAAATGGCGGCCTTGCCGACCATCTTGCCATCGAGTTCGGCCGGCACTTTGAAGTCGACCACATGATAACCGTTTCCGAGGCTGACATAGTCGCGAACAAGCGGATTGTGCAGCATCTGCGCAATGTGCTGTCCGATTTCCTGTTCAGGCAGGATCACGCGGTCCGCGCCGAGCTTGGTCAGGATGCGGTGGTGCGTCCGGTTGAGGGCCTTGACCCAGATCGTCTCGACGCCGAGCATCTTGACGTTCATGGTGCACAGGACATTCGCTTCCAGATCTTCCCCGATCGCGACAATGGCGACGTCGTAGTCTGCGACGCCTGCTTCCTTGAGCGCGACTTCGTCCTTGCCGTCGGCAATCACCGCTTCCGTCAGCGTTTCCGCCAGCCTTGTCACGTATTGGCCGTCGATGTCGATGCCCAGCACCGGATTGCCGAAACGGGCAAGTTCACTGGCAACGGTGCTGCCGAACGTTCCAAGACCGATCACGGCGAAGCTGCGGGTTTTCATGGTTTTGACCTTTCCGCTGTGGCAAGTGACGGCAGAAAGCGTCATCTCGACCAGGAATGCAAGTCTTGCGGACCGACGGTCTTTGCCGATTGCGTGCAAGCGTTTCAGGCAGGTCTATATACTGAAGAACCCGCCGGTCAAAACCGGCGGGTTCCCATGACAGGCGTGGACGATTCTATGCGGCCATCTGGAACCGGAGGGGGTGTTCCGTCAGGTCGCCGAGCAATTGCAGCCAGCGGTCTGCAAATGTTTGCTCTGCCTCCTTCGCCTGCTTTCTTCGGGATACGGCGCCCCGTCGAAAGGTATTGACTTCAAATTCATCCAGAAAACGGGCCCAGCCATCCGGCGTATTGTCGCCGACGCCGGCTGCACCGTTTGCGATATGCCCGGCAAGGCCGTCGGCGCCCGAGGCAATCACCGGCCGGCCGGCTGCCATCGCCTCAAGTGCCACCAGCCCGTAAGGCTCGAAGCGTGAAGGCATGGCGATCACGTCGCACGCGGCCATCGCGGCTGCCGGGCTTTCCGCATAGCCCTTGAACACGATGCGCGGATCCTTGCCGGACAGTTTTTTCAGGTGCTTTTCGTCCGCGCCGCTGCCGTAAACATGCAGTTCGATATCCTTCCGGTTCGAACGGCGCAGGCCTTCGATGAGAATGTCGAAGCCCTTCTGGCTGTCGAAACGGCCGATTGCACCGATGACCGTCTTGCCGGCCGGCAACCTGTCAGGCAGGGCGAAAAAATCGTCGAGCGCAACACAGGGTTCGATGACGGCGAGGCGGTCGCCCGAAACAAATTTGCGGCCGAGCCACTGCCCCTGCTGGGCGCTGACGGCGACAACCTTGTCGAACAGCGCATAGGCTGCCGACAGCAGGGTTTCGAACCGGTCACGCTTTTCGACACGCGCGGTGACGAAGCGCTCCGAATAGCTGTGCTCGACATGGATCAGCGGCGTTTCGGCATAACGGGCCCGCAGCGCCGTCATCAGCGGCATGTTTTTCCAGCAGACCGAAAGATGCGAGACGATATGGCTGGCATCGGCAAGGCGCGGCGGCGAAAGCTGTCCGCGTTTGACACGCACGAGCTTGTGTTCTCCGGCGCCCTGTCCGAGGGCGCGGGTGAGGTGATCGAGCATGCGGTTGACACCGCCGAAACCGGCATCATCGACGAGGTGGTAGATGGTCATGGATCGGGTCTCCCAAAGATCAGGCGTTGCTGGTGCCGAGAAGGCGGTTTTCAACATGGGCGTAGAGGCCGTCGCCGGCGAGTGCGATCACGGCGGCGGCGGCGAGCGTGACGGTGGTCTTCACCGGCTCTTCAATGAGCGGGCGGTGCGATGCTTTCAGCGAACGCAGCGCGTAGCCGAGTGCTGCGCGGCCCTGTCGCAGGGAAACACAGCGTCGTGCCAGATACCGCAGCTGATAGGCGGCGGCACGGTCGCCATGGCGTTCGACCAGGCCGGGGGCGATCCGGGCGATCTTGTCGCGCATGGCAAGCCAGGTCTGAAACTGCTTTTCGACATTGGCCGAAAGACCGCCGATATGGATGCGGTAAAGCGTCAGATGACCCGGAATTCCTTCGATCTTCCAGTCCTGGGTGACGATGAAACGCAGCCAGCCTTCGATGTCGTCAGACTGGCGGAAGTTTTCGTCAAACCACCAGTCGCGCTCGGTCTCTCCGGCCGGACGATAGCCGAAGCCTTCCAGGGCGGCGGCGCGGATAACAGCGGCGGAGCCGTTGCCGATCGGGTTGCGGCAGAAGACGTCGGCCGCGGTGATGTTCTTCAGCTTCGGCGACTGGTTGATGCCGACGGACTTGCCATCGCGATCGATCATGCTGGACCCTGCGAAGCTGATGCCGACATCCGGGTTGTCCTCAAGGTGGCGGATGTGAAGCTCAAGCTTTTCGGGCAGCCACAGGTCGTCGGCATCGCAAAAGCCGACATAGGCACCCTTTGCGGCGGCGATGCCGGTGTTGTGGGCGCCCGCGAGACCCCGGTTGGCCTGCGAGATCAGGCGAATGCGCGGATCGGCATACCCTTTGACAATGGCAACCGTGCTGTCGCTGGAGCCGTCGTCGACAACGATGATCTCGAAATCGGCGAAGGTCTGGTCGAGCAGGGAATCGAGGGTTTCGCGAATGGTTGTCGCGGCATTGTAGGCCGGAACAACGATGCTGGCGGCGGGAAACAGGTTTTTCATGGCGACGTTCTCCGGGTGATGATCAGTGGTTTGCCGAAAGACGCTTGAAAGCGCTCGGGCTCAGGGCTTCGACAGTGGCTGCGCCGAGGGTCAGGACGCCCCGGCTGGGCTGTTTGAAAAAGGCGCGCGGGCTGAGGCAGAGCGCCTTGAGTGCAAGCTTGAGCGCGGTGCCGCGTGTGCTCTCCAGCCGCAGCGCGCGGCGGGCGAGATAGCGCAGGTGCGTGGCTTCGGCCGCATTGATCTCGTTTTGCGAGAGGGCAACGTTCAGCCGGCGGGCGGTCAAAAGCGCGGTTTCCCAGGAAAAGCGCATGGCCGCCAGGTCGGATGACAAGCCGCTCCGGCTCGTGCGGTAAAAGGTCAGCACCGTGTCGATCCCTTCGATCCGCGCGCCGCTGGCGGCAAGCCGCACCAGCCACTCGACATCTTCGCCATGCACGATGTTCGCGTTGAAGCCGCCGGAAGCGATGAAGGCTTCGCGTGTGACGACAATGTTCGACATCGTGCAGGTTTCGTTTTCCGCGATCAGGTTGGCGACCGTCAGCGGGGTGTTCGAAACCGTGGAATAGGTCTCGACATCCGCAACGCTGTTGGCGAAAAACGCAACGCGGCCATAGGCAACGTCCGGGGCATCCGTCTCGGCGAACCGCTTGTCGAGAACATTCAGGCGGTTGGCGGGCCAGATATCATCGGCATCGAGGAAGGCGATCAACTCGCCTTCGGCGTGGTGGAAGACCGCCCGGTTGCGGGCGATGCTCGGGCCACCATTGGCCTGCTGTACGATCCGGATCCGTCTGCTGCGCTGGGCAAACCAGCTGGCGATGGCGACGGTTTCGTCGGTTGAACCATCATCGATGACGATAACCTCGAAATCGAAAAAGGTCTGGTCGAGAACCGCGTTCAGTGTTGCCGCGATCGTTTCGGCGGCGTTGTAGCAAGGAATGACAACCGAAAATCTGGTCATGATCAGGCTCCCTGAAACGAGGGTTTGCAATGGGCCACGGTGCGGACACCGAAAGCGCGAAACAGTACCGGTATCGAAACGGCGCTCTGGACGATCGTCGCGGCGGCAAGTGTTGCCCAGGCCAGGGTCGTCAGGCCGTAGGGGGCCGCGACAACAGCCGTCGCCGTGATGATGGTTCCGGCAACCAGCGACAGGGCCAGTTCACGATCGGCACGGCCACCGGAGCGCAGCCACTGGGCTGTGACCGACCACAGCATGTTCGGGATCGCCGTCAGGCAGAGAATGGCGACCAGCGGGGCAACCGATGCCCATTTGGCACCGAAGACGAGCGAAACATAAGACGATGCGGCAAAGCTCTGGGTCAGCGCGACAACTGTTATCGCTGTCAGGGCCAGCGTCAGGCCGCGCTTGAGCGCACCGATACGATCGCCGGACGTCGACAGATAGGGAAACAGGACCGTCGACAGCGCGGTTGCCAGCGAGGTCGAGATGCCGACCCCGGCATTGAAGGCAAAGAAATAGATGCCGAGCGCTTCCGTTCCGAGGACGGCGCCGACGATCAGCTTGTCGGCCTGTGCCCTGACGGCCTTCACGAATTCGATACCGAGCACCGACGCGCCGAAGCGGGTGAAGGCGGAAAGCGGCGCCGGCGCGATGCCGGGTGCGGGCTTCCAGGCGACCAGGCGGCGCATGCCGATCAGCCAGACCGGTGCGGAAATCAGCTTCGGCAGAACCACGGCCAGCGGGCTCGGGAATATGGCGACGAGAACGACGGTCAGCAGGTTGGCGCTGACATTCTGTGCGCCCGAGACCGCGGCCGTGCGGGTCAGCATGCCCCTGCGCATGGCAAGGGCGCACTGGACAAGGCCGCCGGGCATGAACAGGTATTCTAGCCCGAGCAGTGCGATCAGGGCGAAGGTCATGATGCTGCCACCGGCAAGCCAGACACCGGCGCCGACTGCGATCTGCAGAACGGTAAGCCCCGTGCACCAGACCCAGAAGATCTGGCGGGCGCGGTTGCAGACGGCGTCAAGCTCGTTGTCGCCGGCGATGATGATGCGCTGGCCTACGCCGTTTTCGGCGAGCGATTTGAGGATTTCCGAGCCGGCCATGGCCGCCGCCGCGATGCCGAGTTCCACGGGGGAGAGGAAGCGGGCCATCGCGACGACGACCGCGAGCCGGGAGGCTTTCGCGGCAGCCTCCGACGCGAGATAGGCCGAAGCGCCGCGCAGAAGCGGCGAAGAAGCAGCGTCAGCAATTTTCTGTCTGAGCATGTTCATCCTGGTATCGGCCTTGTGTTTCAAGCGGTGGACGTCGGGTTTCGTTGTGTTAGGTTTATAAGTGAAAGGAGGGCGGTCTTTGGGGGTGCCGAAGGACATCGGAACGCACATTCGGCTCTGTTTCCTATCCTTTGGTATAGGCGACAGGCGGTAGAGCCGTGTGATTATTGGGTGTGTCAGCGGCCGGCGGAAAAGGCCGCATTGCAGTATGGGTCAAAAGCGTTTGGAAAACCGACTGAAAACGGCTTGCTGCCGCGTCGCGCTCGTGTCGCTTCTTGCCTTTGCGCAAGGGTGTGCCACGCTCGAGCCGATTGAAAACAGCGAAAACGTCAAGCAAGGCGAAAGCTATCAGGCTCAGTATCGGGCGACGACATCCGATGACGAGGCCGAACGTCTGCGCAAATCCTCCGTTTTGATGAATGCCCAGCGCTGTGCGCCCGACCAGAAGCTCGGGCCGCCCGGCAGCCGGATGGTGCCACCCGATATCGATATCCTGTCGCCGGGCGATCTGATCGAAATCTCGATTACCGACGACGATGTGATTTCAGGCAAATACGAAGTGTCGCAGGACGGCATGTTGCGGCTGATGCATGTGCCGCCGGTCCGCGCCCAGGGGCGGTCTGTCGATTCCATCGAGGAATCCGTGCGCCGGACCCTGATTGACGAGGGGCTTTACAACACTGTGCCGCTGGTCTCGATCCGCGTGATGGACTTTGCACCGGCGCGTGTCTTCGTGGCCGGCGCCGTGTTCGAGCCGGGATCGGTGACGATCGGTTCGGTTGCCGCAACATCGCTGGACCGGCTTCGGCAGGAAACGGCCGGCGGGCGGACCAGCGCGCGGCGCCTGGCGCGCGCCCTGCAATCGGCCGGCGGCGTGCGCCCGGATGCCGACCTTTCGCGGGTCTCGGTCTGGCGCGGCGGACACAAGAAAGTTTATGACATGCGCCCTGTGATTACCGGGCATGCCTACCCCGATCCTGTTCTGCTGGAGGGCGATCAGGTCGAAATTCCAAGCCGCCACTGCTTCCAGGAAGAGCTGGTGGCGCCGTCGGCGGTTTCACCGCCGGGGGTCAAGGTGTTCATGTCCAATCTCGCGGTGCCTGCCACATCCAATTCCCAGGCCGCGATTTCCAAGGATACGGTCGAACTGCGCTACGGGACGCGCTTTCTGCAGGCCGTCTTCAGCCTCAACTGCGTTGGCGGCACGCGACTGACGAATTCCAATCGCTCGGCGGTGCTGTTTACCCGTAATCCCATCACCGGCCAGTCGATCGTGATCGAACGCAATCTCGAAGAACTCCTGCGACGCGGGGATCGTGACAATTTCGATCCCTATCTGATGCCGGGGGATGCACTGGCCTGCTATGATTCCTCGGTGATCAACATTACCGACCTTGCCACCAAGCTGGGGATTATCGGCGCGCTCGGCGTGATCATCTGAGCGCTTCAGCCTGTCATACCAAGAGTCAATGATTAGGACCCATATGACCGGAGCGCTTTTGAAAGCCGGCTAGGCGAAAACCGCAGTCGTAGCCATAGCTACGGCGAGGATTTTCAACAACGCGGGCTTTCAAAAGCGCCCGGCCCGTAGGGTGCGGCTGGAATGGCCACCGAGGGCGTCAAAATCCTCGCGCGATGCTCCGGCATCGCTCTGCGGTATTTTCCTACTCGGACGACCATTCCAGCGCGCATCATATGAGTCCTAATCATTGACTCTTGGTATCAGTTCCGACAGGGCTTTCAGCGTTCTTTCAGCTGTTTCACGCGCGGCGGTGCAGAGCGGGGCAATTTGTTCGCGCGCGCCGTGCTTTGCCGCCGATTCCACATCCAGCAATGTGGCCCGCAGGGCAATTGCGCCGAAAACGGCGGCAGAACCCGCCATCTTGTGGGCGCAGGCGGCCAGGTCTTCGAGGTCGGTGTTCTGCTCGGGATCGCCGCAGAACCTTGACTCCGATTCAGCCAGTTCCGTCTTGAACCGTTCAAGCTGGCGCTGAAACAGTTCGGGCGGCAGCGCCTCGGTCAGGTCCGCCAGCGTTTCATGATCGATCAGGTTGAAATCATCCGATACCTCATCGTCATCGGGCGATGCATTGTCGGCAGCCTCGCGCCGGCGCATCAGCATGCCGATCACCTCCCGCACCTTGGCGCTTCGAAGCGGCTTGACGATGCAGTCTTCCATGCCTGCGTCTTCGAGCTTCAGGCGCTCATCCGGCAAGGCATGGGCGGTCAGGCCGAATATCGGCACATTGCGCGACAGACCGTTGCCTTCACGGATGGCACGGGTGGCGCCGATCCCGTCGAGGCGCGGCATGCTGACATCCATGAAAATCACGTCGAAGCGCTCGGCTGCGGCCTTGTCGACACCTTCGATGCCGTCATGGGCCTCCACGATCCGGCAACCGTGCTTCTTCAGCATTTCACGCGCCACGAAACGGTTCGTCTCATTGTCTTCGACAAGCAGGACGGAAAGTCCCGCCTGTTCGAGCGGTACAGGCGCGCTTTCGGTCCTTTCGACCTCCACCGGTCGCTGTTCCGACACCGCAAGCGGCGGCAGGCGCAGATAGAAACGGCTGCCCTGACCGGGCGCGCTTTCAACGCCGATTTCGCCGCCCATCAGTTCGACAAGCCGGCGCGAAATTCCAAGGCCGAGACCCGAGCCGGGCGCCGTCCGTTTATAGGAAGGGTCCAGCATCACGAAGTCATCGAAAATGCGTGAAACATCCGCTTCACTGATCCCGATGCCGGTGTCGCTGACGGAAAACTCGACCCAGCCCTCTTTGTCATACGGGAGAGCGCTGATCCGGATCGTACCGTTTTCGGTGAACTTCACGGCGTTTCCGACGAGATTGATCAACACCTGACGCAGGGCGTGGCGGTCCTGATCGAAAAACGCTGCTTCTTCCGCAGTCCTTATCTCTATAGAGTTTCGGCGTCTTTGCGCTGCCGGATCGTTCATTTTCTTCAGTTCCGTCATCAGCGGAAGAACTTCGAAGTGAACCGGATTGAGCCGGGTAACGCCTGCTTCAATGCGGGTGATGTTGAGAACATCGTCGATATGGCTTTGCAGGATTTCGCCGGATGCGATGGCCGTTTCGACATAATCACGCTGTTTGCGGGTCAGCCGGGTTTCGTTCAGCATGTCCAGCAGGCCCATGACCCCGTTGAGCGGGGTGCGCATCTCGTGGCTCATGACGGCAAGAAAGTCGGATTTCGCCTTTGCCGTTGCCACGGCATCGTCGCGGGCCTGGGTCAGATTGTCCTGGGCGCGTTTGCGTTCGGAAATGTCGCGCATATAGGTCACGATGATGCGTCTTTCGCCGCGCCGGATCAGGCCGACCGACACTTCCGCCGGGAAGACTTCGCCGTCAGCGCGCATCGCGTTGATTTCCAACCGCCCGGAAAGGTTGGTTTCGCTGCCGCGGAACCGGTCGAGAAACTCGACGCGCCTGTCTCGGTGGAGCTGAAGGTCCTCCTTCGGGATGATCAGCTTTTCCGCCGTGACGCCAAGCGCATGTTCGCGCTTGTAGCCGAAAAGCTGTTCGGCGGCGGGATTGAAATCGAGGATGCGCCCTTTTTCATCCGAGACGATGATTGCATCCAGCGAGGCGTTGATCGCGCTTTCGTAAAGCAGATTCTGCGTTTGCAGATCCTCGGTTCGTATCCGTGCAATGCGGAACTGCCAGACGGCGAGGAACAGCGCCAGAAACATGGCCGCCATAACACCGGCTGCGACCAGCCCGGTGCGCAGCAGAAGACTGGAAAAGGCCTGCCGGTCCTGATCGGAT
This sequence comes from Martelella mediterranea, assembly GCA_003001975.1. GTDB lineage: Bacteria > Pseudomonadota > Alphaproteobacteria > Rhizobiales > Rhizobiaceae > Martelella > Martelella mangrovi. Next base: position 25,040 of record PVUG01000002.1, on the reverse strand, counting down.
TGCGCGGCCAGAAGGCGCACGCCGGTCAGCGCGATTTCGCGGACGTCGTCACGCATTGCATTCAGTTTCGGCTTGAGCGTCGGCAGGGCGCTGGCGAGCGCGTCATCGGGTCCGTCAATGAGGGGGATGGCGCGGTTGAGCGTATCGGAGATCCGGTTCAGGGTCTGCCGGGCGCCCGCCTGTCGCGTGACGTTGCTGAAGACCGATCCGCGCCGCAGCGTGTCGATCCGGCTGTAGAAGATATCGAAGCGCTGGCGAAGCTCGTCAAGTGTTGCGGGCGTCGGGTTACGGGTCGCATCGTCGACGGCGCTTTCCAGCACCAGCAGTTCGACCTGGACCTGCGCCATCTGCCACTGGACATTGTCGGTCGAAGCCGAGCGCAGCCGCGCCAGTTCCTGCATCAGCTGTGCAGCAAGCAGGCTCAGCACCAGCGTCACCGCCAGCAAAAAGAGACCGGCGCCGACGTAAACGCCTCTCCAGTCTCTCGGTTTGCGGTCGCGGGCGGCTATGCCAGCCTGTTCCTGCATCAGATCAGTCTTCCACTTCGATCGACTTCAACTGCCATATGCTACGCGAATATGTGATCTCTGTCTTGTAGGCCGGCTTGTCATCAAAGGGATAGATCACCCAGACCGGTCCTTTGTCCCGCACCGAAAGAGGGTGTCCGTCAACCCGCGTCGCCAGGATTGGCCCGCCGGAAACGGCCTCCGATGCCGGGACATCAATTGCGTAGTCGTTGAGCGCGGTCATCAGCAGTTGCGTGCCATCGGCATCGACGGCGTCTAGCAGCGCCGACAGTTCCACGCCGGAATATTCAGCCGCCCTGTCGGTCCAGATTGTCTCTGTCGTAAAACGGGTCTGGGGCAGGGCGTCCAGCATGGCGAGATCGAATTCGGCCGCACCGTCGGCGTTGGTCACGCCGATGTTGCCTGAAACCGTCAGGATGACGCGGCCCATCGGTGCGGGCAGGTCCTCGGCCGATGCGGTCGCAATCAGAAGAAAGGGCGTCAGCACTGCGGTCAGAAAAAGTCGTTGGAACATGATCAGCAACCTTCCAGGTTCGCGGAATTGATATTGTGATTTTACGCGCAAGCCGCGCGGGCTGATGAGCAAACAAGCGTGGTTGCGCTATACGAAAGGATAGGATCGGCGACGCGATCGTGACGTTGGATCGCGTGCCGGACCTTTTGTTTTCAATAGGCGCCGCGCCCGGAGAAGACCGCGCGCACCGTCAGCGCGATAATGGTCAGGTCCAGGACGATACTGCGCGAGCGGATATAGGCATTGTCCATCTGCAGCATCCGCTCGAACCCGATTTCCGCGCGGCCGGAAACCTGCCAGAGCCCGGTGATGCCAGGCTTGGCGGCAAGCCGCGACATGGCTTCCGGTGCATAGGCGGCAACTTCCTGCGGCAGCGCGGGGCGCGGGCCGACAATCGACATATTGCCCTTCAGCACGTTGATCAGCTGCGGCAGTTCGTCGATCGAAAGCTTGCGCATAATCCGGCCGATAGGCGTGACGCGCGGGTCCTTGCGCGACTTGAAGCAGATGCCTTCGCGGTCACTGGTTTCCAGCAATGCTGCGCGGCGGGCCTCCGCATCGCGGTACATCGAGCGGAACTTCAGCATGGAGAATGTCTGGCCGTTTTCGCCGACACGGGTTTGACGAAAGAACACGGGCCCCCGCGAGGTGGCTGCCACGGCAAGCGCAGTGCTGGCCATCAGCGGCGACAGCATCAAAAGTGCCGATGAGGCAACGGCAATGTCGAGCAGACGCTTGCCGCGAACATTTGCAGCAGCCGTCGCGCCGGCACGTACCGTGCGGGCCTCACGCCAGGCATTGAAAACGAAACGGAAATTGCCGACGAGGTAGCGTTTGGCCATCCGCTTCGGTTCCATCATCAGCCGCCAGACCCACTCGCATCCCGCCTTGCGGAAGATCAGAGGCGCACGGGTGACCCGGCCCGACCAGAAATCGAACTGAGCGCCGACGCCCATGACCATGCCGGCATTGAGCTTGTGGCGGTTGCGTGCAATCCACACGTCCTGCATCGGCACGCCAAGCGCGACAAGCACGATATCGGCGCCCGAACGGTTGATGGCGTCGATGATGCCGGCTTCGTCGTCACGGGTGAAATAGCCATGGCGGGTGCCGGCAATCTTCAGGCCGGGCGCAAGTTCGCCGGCACGCTTGGCCGCAGCATCCGCCACACCATTCTGACTGCCGAAAAAGTAGATTGAACGGCCAAGCCGTGCAGCTTCCCGACACAGCGGCACGAAAAGGTCGGTGCCGTTGAGATTGGCCTCGAAACCCTTTTTCTGCAGCTTGGCTGCGAGCTTCATGCCGGAACCATCGGGCAACAGGTAATCCGCCTTGCTGACGGCCCAGCGATAAGATGCATCGTCCTTATGGGTATTCATGCAATGGGCGTTCAGGAAAGCGGCGGTGCGCTTTTCCTGCGGCGCCTCGAGCAGGCCGCTGACCGCCTCCTGCTGGGTAGCGCTAACAATCGGAAGTCCGAAGAGCGAAACTGTTTTGAAAGCGGCCATCTGCCTCTCCATCATGCGTGTTGCTGTTGGGGAGAAGATGTCGGAAGCGCGGGGCCTGCGCCTTATCGAGTAAGGTGATGTTTTACGCCTGGAAGCATAGGAGACTGCGCGCCCGCAACGTTGTCTGCTGCTTTCGGATGGCACACCTATCCAAAGGGCATATTCACGCGAACCAGCCTATCCCTTAGGCTATATCGATGCCGGGTGACGGTGACAGATCATACCTTTTTAAGTTATGGGTGAACTTTGAGGCAGAGGTCATGAGAAGGGGAAGCTCATGAAGATATTGATAGCGGACGACCACGAACTGGTGCGCGACACCATATCTGCCTTCCTGTCGAACGAGCCGGGATTGCGCATTTCCGTGGCGGCCGACTTTGACGGCGCGGCCGACCTGATGAACAAGGAAGGTCCGTTCGATCTTGTGCTGCTCGACTACGCGATGCCGGGGATGAATGGTCTGGAGGGACTTGCGAAAGCCAGGGACCTGAATTTCGGCAGCCCTGTCGCCATCCTTTCGGGCACCGCTTCGCGCGATGTGGCGGAAGAGGCGCTGGCGTCCGGTGCGGCCGGATTTCTGCCGAAGAGCCTTCCGGCAAAGTCGCTCATCCATGCGGTGCGCTTCATGGCCGCCGGCGAGCAATATGCGCCGGTGCAGTTCATGACGGAAAAGGAAGAGAAGACGACCCATCCGCTGGAGGAAAAACTGACCCGGCGGGAGATGGAGGTTCTGAAAGGGCTTGTCGAAGGCCATTCCAACAAGGAAATCGCGCGCACGCTCGATCTCCAGGAAGTGACCGTCAAACTGCACGTCAAGACGCTTTGCCGCAAGCTGGATGCGCGCAACCGCACCATGGCGGCGATGATCGCCAAGAATGCCGGTCTGTTCTGACCCTATCCCAAAGGGTAGCGATGAACGCGAAAGGGCGCGCGGTTAGTGCCATCGTGCCGGCACGCAACACAGGGAAGTCTTTATTAAAAGCGCGAACTCGAACCGGGGGACCGTTTGATGAAGACCAGCAGCTCTAAAGAGAATTCGCAGTCCGCAGGCCGTATGTCGCGCATGCTCTCGCCCTTTGTCTGGGGTTTTCGGGGCGTGAAGGCGGTTGTCCGCGGTTTCCTGTCCGTTCCGCGTCTTCTGCACCTCAGCCGCGGTGGCAGGCTCAGCCTCTGGCGTGTCGCCAGCGGCGGCAAGCTGGATGATTCCGGCCGTCTGCCGCGCTATGTGCTGCTAGGGGCAATCATGCTGGCCGCCATCTGGGCGCCCGTCATCAGCTACGTCCGCTACGCGCCGCTCACCTATTCATCGGATATGGCCCTGATCCTGCCGGGCGCTGGCGCCTCGACGTCCATCAACCTTTCCGATATCGGCCAGGCGTCCTCGTCGGCCAACTCGGCCTATTCCAGCTCGACGCTGAGCCCGACCGTCACCTATCAAAGCCTGCTGTCATCGCCGCAGGTCCTTGAGCGTGCGGCCGATGCACTGGGCAATGATCCAGCGGCATTCGGCAAGCCGCGGATCAAGCTGCTCGACCAGACCAGCTTCATTCAGGTCGCCATCAAGGGCAGTTCGCCGGAACAGGCCCGCGCCCGCAACAAGGCGCTGCTCGATGCCTTTCTGTTCGAACTGGACACGCTGCGCAATGATGAGATCGTTCGTCGCGAAAGCTCGGTCGTCAATGCGATCGATGCCTATCAGGAAAAGGTCGAGGACGCCCGCAAGGCGATTGCCGACCTGCAGCATGAAAGCGGTCTGAACTCCAACGAACAGTATGACGCGATTATTGCCGATAATGAGGACCTGCAGCTGGAAATCGCGGCCGCCGAGGCCCGGTTCGACCAGATCGATCAGCGGATCGCGACACTCAGCCGGACTCTGGAAACCACGCCGGAAATCGCGGCAATCATCCTCAAGCTGCGCGCGGATCCGCAATATGTTACGCTTGCCGATAATCTGGCCCGTGACAATGCGGCCCTGGCCAAGCTGACCGTTAATTTCGGTCCGAAACATCCGAAAGTCGTTGGCGCGAACAATCGTGTCAGCGGATTGCGTGATCAGCTTTCCGGCCGGGGTGTCATTCTGGCGGGGTTCGATACACTGGAGCTTGCCGGTGAAGTCGATGCATTGGCCGATGGCCAGCGGGCGGGGCTTTTGTCCAGCCTGGTTACATTGTCCGCCGAGGCGCGTGGTCTCTCCGCGGAAATATTCACCATGCGGGCAACGCTCAAACGTGGCGAGGCGCGTGTGCGAGCACTGTCAGCCTCTGCTGCGCGGCTTGATGCCCTGAAGCGCGAATACAAGGTGGCCGAGGCCGTGTTTGCTTCAGCGCTCGCCCGCATCAATACGGCAAAGTCGGATATCTTTGCGTCCTATCCGATGGTGCAGGTCGTCAGTAGCCCGTCGATTGAGTATCAGCCGACCTCGCCGAACATCAAGATCGCGATTGCCGGCGGCGTTGCGGGCAGTGCATTTGCTCTGTTCAGCCTGCTTCTTGCATGGATCCGCCAGCCGATCCTTGGCCGGGCCGTCAGGCTCTTTACCGAAGGCAAGTGAGATGAGCCTTTCATTGCGGCCCGAAAACCTCCCGGAGGCCATCGTCTACAAGACGCTGGTCTTCACCTGGCTGTTCTACGCCTTCGGCGCGCTCTACGTGGTCGGGCCGGTCCTGGGGTGGTTGCTGTTCGCGCTTGCCGTGATCGCGCTTTATTTCGGGCCGGCGCTCAGGCCATCGCTGAGGCCGGCAGGCCCGGTGCCGTTTATCGTCTGGTTGTGGATTGCTGGCATGCTGGTCATGTTGATCGCCCTTTGGGGCGGTCATCTGCAATGGGGGCTTGGCCTCAAGCAGACCATCAAGTCGAGTATCGGCTGGGCCAAGGGCTGGGCACTGCTGGCGCTGTTCCCGCTGGCCGGTGCTGTTCTTCAGGTGCGGCGCGAAGTGCTGGTGCGCGGCCAATGTGTTATCGGCCTGTGGACGCTGATCCTGCTGCCGGTGATGTTTGCCGCACCGTATATCGGTCTGCCTGAGCGGATTTTCGTTTCACCGCTCAAGGCGGTCGGCGGGCCGGGGCCGGAATATTTCTCGGTCTATTTTTACACGCTCGACCCGTCGACTTGGACGCCGCGCTGGCAGTTTTATGCGCCGTGGTCGCCCTTTGCCGGTCTGCTCGGCATTGTCATGGTCGCTTTTGCGCTGGAAGAAAAACAACCTTTCTGGAAAACCTGCGGCATCGTCGCGGGCCTTGCCATGATCGTGCTCACCAAGTCGCGCATGAGCCTTGTCGGCGTTGTGGTCTGCACGGTCGGTCCGCGGATGCTGCCGCTGGTGGCGAAGGTCTATGCCTGGCGGATGGCGGCTGCACTTGCGACACTGATGGCGATTTTCGGCGGCGCGGTGTTCACCATGATCCAGGGCGGCATCTATGCCTTCAAGAATGCCCGCGCCGACAGCACCCGTGTCCGCGAGGCGTTGCAGCGCATTGCCTATGAGCGCTGGTCGGAGGCCTACTGGTTCGGCCATGGCACCGTGCAGCCGGGGCCGCATCTGGTGGAATACATGCCGATCGGCTCCCACCATACCTGGTATGGTCTACTGTTCGTAAAGGGTCTGACCGGTTTTCTGGCCATGCTGATACCGCTTCTGGCGCAGACCTTCATCGTGCTCGTCGACTGCGTTCGTCATCCGCGCGGGCGGCTGCCGCTTTCGGTCGTGTTCGTGATGATTGTCCTGAGCTTCGGCGAGAATATCGAGATCGAAGCTTATCTCATGTGGCCGGCGCTGATGATGCTCGGCATTCATGCACGCGAGATGCGGGGTCAGGCGCGCGCCTGAAGCCCCTATACTGCCTGTTTTCGCGCCGGACCGCTCCGCAGAAATACACATAGCGCGCGGTCTGGTTGCGTTTTCGGGTGGTTTTGAGTTTATGGTTTACAGATTGCAAAAATGATACATACGCTCGGTTGGCCGCGCACGCCGATACCTGCCCTGCGTATATGTCGCAGGAGGTCGGGGTGTGGAAAAATACTTGGACCGGATGCTGATATAGTGTGGGGAACGCTTGTTACGGAAGGTTATCCGATCGTTAGCAAGCCGCTCTTCTACTATGAGTTTAACCGAGCAGACAGAACGTCCGCAAACCCGGTCCGTTCGCTTGTTTAGGAGTTGTTAATAGGCTATCGTCTCGCCGGTTCTTTAGTTTATTTCATGATCGGGAAGTGGCAGTTTATGCCCAGAATATCGAACCTGTCCGGTTTCGTTTTACTTACTGCTGTTTGGAGCAGCACTTTTGTGACGGCAGGCACGAGGTCTGCCGAGGCGCAGGTGCTTGAAGGGCCCGGTGCGCTGTTTCTCGATCAGACGCCGATCGAAATGATGGCGACCAACTATTCGAGTTTCGAAACCGGATATCTTCTGCCCAAAGGGGCCGTTTATCTGCAATTCGGTTCGGATCAGACACTGGGCGGTAACTCGACCGGTACGCAGGTTTACGAAGGACGGGCAGACTGGGCGATTACCGATCGCTTTCAGGTGAGTGCTTTCGGTCATGTGTTCGACGACCCGCCATTGTGCGGCACTGCCCTGTGTGATGCTAACCTTACTTTTATGGCTGGCGGCGGCGGCGTCAAATACAGCCTGCTCGACAGTTACGGGCTCTCCATGGCGGCTTTCGGGTCACTTGAGGGCGTTTTCCTCTCCGGAAACCTCTATGAGAATGACGGAGACGGAACGTTGAATCTTGCCGGCAGCCTGCAACTGCCGATCAGCCTCACCGTGACGGATTCATTGCGTTTGCATGTGACGCCGGGTGTTTCCTTCCTGCCGGACAGTATCAACGGCCAACCCTATTTCGGCACCGTGCCTTATCTCGGCGCCGGTCTGACCTGGCAGCCGGTTACCGGGCTGCAGTCCTATGCAACGGTGATGCTGCCCTACGCTACCGACGGCAATACCCTGTCGAGCAGTGGTGGACTTGAGACGAAACCGGTCTGGATGGCGGGCGTCAAGCTTGCCGTCACGCCAAAGGCCGCAGTGGACCTTTTCGCGACCAATGGATGGGGGATGACGCCGGCAACCAGCATCATCGCCTTTCCTCCGGAATCGGATGATATCGCCTATGGTGTCCGCCTGAGCTACACGCCGTTTGTCGGCACGGCGACGCGCGATGTCTATTTCGACAGTTACCGGGTTGATATGCTGAGCCCTGTCACGGACCTGGAGCTTCGCCAGCAGATTGGCGGTATTACACTGCAAAGTGCTGATACGCTGACGCCGGGGCGTTTTCTGGTTGAGGCGGGCATCGGAGACCGCGATTTTCGCGATATCCATCTCGCCTTCAGTCCGGATCAGGATCTCCAGCTTGACGCTATTTTTTCGCAATATCCTTCTGGAGGCGCTGCCGGCAAGGCCAAGAGCGTGTGGAACGATGAATGGTCCTATATGTTTGGCGGCAAGCTCCGCCTGATGGACCAGAAATATGGCGATCTGTTCTCTCTGTCCGCTCAGGTCCTCGCCGGACGTGATTTCAAAAAGCCGACAACGGGTATTCTCTACGGCGCTCTTCCGGCAAGTCTTGCCTTCTCGGAGAAGGCAAGTGTGACGCTGGAATCGAAATTCGCCGCTTACGACTCCGAGCGTTTGTGGGCTGTCGGCGGTGGTCTTTCCGTGCGCCCGTTCCGCGATCTCGAATTGCTGGGCGAGGTCACTGCCGTTTCCGATGACGGCGACACGATCTGGTCGGCTGGTGCGCGCTATAACCTCAACGGCACGCCGTTCAGTGCGGATGTCTATGCCACAAATGCAACAGGTCTTCACGGAGTCGGCACAATGCTTGCGCAGGACGACCCGCGCTATGGACTCACGTTGAGATTTGCGTATTAAGGGAGGCTAAAATGTTCCGTATTTCCAGGGCAGCGCGATGTCGGCGACTGGTTGCGGCAGAAAAAGATAATGATGTTATTCGGCCCCGCGTGTTTTCAGTCAGGGGCAGGGTCAATTTCAGTTTATGTGTTTATGAGTATTTTGTGTATTCTTGCCGGGCGATCTGCTTGTCTCCAGCGGGGTGATATGTTTTGAGCTTTAACTTTCGGGGCAAGTCGCAGCAATTCGGAGTATTTCAATTGCGTTTCATCACCCTCATCCTTGCCGCGGTCACGATGACCGGATGCAGTGCATTGTATAATGTTTCCGAAGTGCGTCCGGTCGTCGGCGAAACTTCGGTGGTCAAGGTGGTGCCGGTAACGAGCCAGAATGTCATGATGGCAAACGCGATGACGCCGTATACGCCGCGTTCCCTGCCGCCTGTCTTTGACCAGACGGCGACGCTCCAGAGTTCGGCCGTGCCGAGCATTTCGGCCTACAAGCCGCAGGCCAGGCCCGGTGCCGTGCCAACCAAACTGCCGCCCGTACAGCAACCGAAAGCCTACAGGATCGGTGTCGGAGATGTGGTGCTTCTGGCGACCCCGAACGCCGATTCTGCGCTGAATGAGATCAATGGACTTCTGGCTGCGCAGAACGCGCGCCAGGGCTACACTGTTCAGGACGATGGCGCGATTGCGATCCCGACCGTGGGGCGTGTTTCGATCGGTGGGATGACGCTGGAGGAGGCCCAGTCCGCCTTGTTCCAGAAACTCGTTCAAAGCCAGATCGATCCGACATTCAATCTGGAAATTACCGACTTCAATTCGCAGCGCGTTGCCGTTGGCGGGGCTGTGGCACAGCCGCAACTCGAGCCGATTACTCTGACGCCGCTTTATCTGGATGAGGCCATTACGGCGGCAGGCGGTGTGGTCGCTGCCGATCCAAGTTACGCGACTGTGCGGCTTTATCGTGACGAACAGACCTATCAGATTTCGGCAAACAAGCTGTTTGCCAAGAACGATATTCCAAAGGTTCTGCTTCAAAACGGCGACCGTGTTTTCGTCGATACCGAATATTCTGTCGAGCTGGCTGAAGGATATATGCGCCAGGAGCTCGATCTCGCCAAGTTCCAGCGCGACGTTCTGGATGAACAGCGTGATATCTTCCAGACGCGTGTGGAGATGGATGCGGTCGATCGGGACTATGTTTATGTCTTTGGCGAGGTCAAGACGCAGGGACGCTGGCCGCTGCCGTTCGACCGCACTGCATCACTTGCCGATGCGATGTTCGAGCAGGGTGGCATTCAGCCGGTTACCGGAAATCCGCGTCGGATTTATGTTCTGCGCAAGAATAGGGATACTTCAAGCGGTGCGATGGGGATCACGGCCTGGTCGCTTGATGCGCAGAATACGGCAAACCTGCTGCTGGCCACGGAACTCCAGCTGCGCCCGAACGATATCGTGTTCGTTGCAAGCCAGCCGGTCACCAACTGGAACCGCCTGATTTCCCAGGTCCTGCCGTCGATTTCGATCCTCGGGACTGCCAACGGCATAGTGAACTAACGGTTCGGGTGTTGGTTTGAGTAGAGAAAACTATGGAAAGATTTTCCATAGTTTCTCGCGGTTGGTCCGCGCGAACACCGAAAGGCTGACCTGAACTGTTCTGCGGCGCAGAATCGGAATTCTCATAAAAAGGCCGACTGCTTTTGCTGCCGGCCTTTTCTGATCAGGTGAACAGGAACGGCTCCTGTTCAAAGCTATGTGGCCGTGCCGCTCAATACCCTGCCGGCAGCACCGATAGTTCGTCGCAGGTCTGTTCATTGCCCACAAGCGTGTCACGAATTTGTGCCTGTTGGCGGGCGTGCAGCCGTGCGGCATCGATGTCGGACTGGTCAGCGCCCATCGTTCTCGCCTTGGCATAGATCTGTTCGGAGGCGGCCCTGAGCTTCCGGTCGCCCCGCAGGCTGGTATAGCTTTCGCATCGCTGGGCTGCGAGTTCGGCGCGGGCGCCCTGGTCGAGCAGCTCCTGTAGCGGCGTTTCCTGCGCCTCCGGTGGAGCCGTCTGGCAGGCAGCGAGGGCGACCAGTGCCGCAAGCGCTGCTGTCTGAATCAGTTTGACCATTGCTTGTTCTCCCAATTGGTTGCTGTCGCCACCATAGCGGAAAATGCAGGCACGGGCTCTGCTTTCTTGCGCGACCCATGCAAGGCAGGTCGCAGAGGGCGTCAAGATCGTACGGCGCAGAAACGAAAAGGCCCGGTGTCGTCAAACACCAGGCCGAAGAAGCGTGTTGCCGCCGATCGGTCGCCGCTGATTTACGGACCGTTGTTGAAGCCGACCTTGTCGACGAGCTCTGATGCCTCGCGGCGGTGATCGGCAATTTCGATGAGCGGCAGGTCGTCCGGATGGATATCGCCAAATGACTGCACGATCTCGGAAGCTTCGGCCCCCGGCATCACCGGATACTCGAACACCTGTTCGGCGTAGATTTCCTGGGCTTCGGGCGAGGCGAGGAATTCCATCAGCTTCAGTGCGTTTTCCGGATGGGGCGCATGTTTGGCCATGGCCATGCCGGAAACATTGACGTGGGTGCCGCGGTCATCGGCATTGGGAAACAGGATATCGATCGCGGCTGCCCATTCCTTCTGCTCGGGTTCCTTGTCGTTGGTCATCATCAGCCCGACATAATAGGTGTTGCCAAGTGCGAGGTCGCATTCGCCGGACATGATTGCCTTGGCCTGGCTCCGGTCATTGCCGTTCGGGCGCCGGGCAAGATTGGCCTTGAGGCCTTCCAGCCATTCTTCGGTGTATTCCGTGCCGTGATGGGCGATCATGGAAGCAATGAGGGCGATATTATAGGGATGCTGGCCGTCGCGGATGCAGATCGCGCCTTTCCATTTCGGGTCCGCCAGTTCCTCATAGGTAATGGGGATCTGGCCGATGCGGTCTTTCGATGCGTAGACCACGCGACCACGTTTGGTCAGCGCGAACCAGTTGCCGTCGGGGTCGCGGAACTGCGCGGGGATATGGTCATTGATGATCGCGCTTTCGACCGGCTGGGTGACATCGGCTTCCTTGGCTTCCGTCAGCCGGCCGATATCGACTGTGAGAATCACGTCGACGGGCGAATTGGCGCCTTCTGCCTTCACCCGTTCCACAAGGCCCGTATCCAGAAACAACACGTTGGTATTGATTCCGGTCTCGGCCTCAAAGGCCTCGAGCAGGGGGGCGATCAGCTCCGGCTGGCGATAGGAATAGATATTGACATCCTCGGCCAGGGCCGCAGGTGCGGCAAAAGCGGCAGTCGCGAATGCAAGAAAAAAACCGGCGGACGCCTTGAGCCTTGTCATTGAATCCTCCTTGTGTTCTTTTAAGTTGAATTATGTCATCAGGTATTCGGATCGAGGTGTCAACCGAGAGCCTTTCTGGACTTGAGTGAAAATTTCTTCTTTTGGAATTGTTCCAAAGTGAGAAACGCGCTATAAAGATGGAAACATTCTAAAGAGGACAATTGGTATGCGCCTGACAAAGCAGACGAATTATGCGGTACGCATGCTCATGTATTGCGCCGCCAATGACGGAAAACTCAGCCGCGTGCCCGAGATTGCCAAGGCCTACGGTGTGTCCGAGCTGTTTCTGTTCAAGATCATTCAGCCCTTGCACAAGGCTGGTATCATGGAAACGGTGCGTGGGCGCAATGGCGGTGTTCGCCTTGGTCGGCCCGCTTCCGAGATTACGCTTTTCGATGTCGTTTGCGTGACTGAGGAAAACTTTTCCATGGCCGAGTGTTTCGATGACAGCAACGAAACGGATTGCCCGCTGGTCGACAGTTGCGGTTTCAACGGAGCGCTGCGAAAGGCACTCAACGCCTTTTTCGCGGTTCTCGCCGACTACACGATCGCCGATCTGGTGCGGCGTCGCGGTGACATTTTCAAGCTTCTCAGCATCGAGGAAAACGAGAAGGTTGAATCCTCAGCCGCCTGATAGCACTGTGCAGACGAGGTCTGCGACCGAAACGCTTTTATGAATTGGTACGACGAGCGCCGGGATATTTTCCGGCGCTTTTTCGTTGTTCGGGGGAGACATTGCACAATGGTGCTTGAGCTTCCTCCGGGAAAGATATAGCTGTAGGTCGCTAACTCGTAGCAGCATATGCTTTTCAAGGCTGAAAAGCTTAGGTCGAGCGATGGCAGGTGAGCATCGGGCAGTGGTGCCCTGATCGAAAGATACGGAGTTGCTCCGTTGGCGAACGGGGCAGGGAGGGAACCATGAACAATCATTTCATCGGTATCGATGTCGGAACCGGCAGTGCCCGGGCAGGCGTTTTCGACGAGAACGGCCGTCTGCTGGGTGTCGGCAAGAAGGATCTGACGCTTTGGCGGGAAGCAGGCGATATCGTCGAGCAGTCATCGCATGATATCTGGAGCGCCATCTGCTTTTGCACGAAAACCGCACTGGCGGAAGCCAATGTCGATCCGGCAACCGTCAAGGGGATTGGCTTCGACGCGACATGCTCGCTGGTTGTTCTGGACGCGCAGGGAGAGCCACTGGCCGTCGGCCCCTCGAACGATTCCGAGCGCGATGTCATCGTCTGGATGGATCACCGCGCAATCGAGCAGGCCGACCGCATCAATGCCGGCGGCCATGATGTGCTGCGCTATGTCGGCGGCCGGATTTCGCCGGAAATGGAAACACCGAAACTGCTCTGGCTGAAGGAAAACAGGCCGGAGACCTTTTCCGCCGCCGGTCATTTCTTCGATCTCGCCGACTTTCTGTCATGGCGCGCAACCGGTTCGACAGACCGCTCGGTCTGCACGGTTACCTGCAAATGGACCTATCTGGCCCATGAGCGACGCTGGGACGCCGAATATTTCAAGGCCATCGGCCTTGAGGAACTTGCTGACGACGCATTTGCGCGCATCGGCGCGAATGTCGTCGATATCGCAACCCCTGTTGGCGACGGGCTGACGGATACGGCTGCCACAGAGCTCGGCCTTGTTGCCGGAACGCCGGTCGGCGCCTCGCTGATCGATGCCCATTGCGGCGGCGTTGGCACTTTTGCCTGCGAAGGCCCGAATGGCGAAAACCTGCCGCCGGAAACCCAGATGGCGCTGATCATGGGGACCTCGGCCTGCGCGATGACACTGGCGCAGGATGCGCATTTCGTCGATGGCGTCTGGGGACCGTATTTCGGCGCGATGGTGCCGGGCTTCTGGCTTCTGGAGGGCGGGCAATCCGCTTATGGCGCGGCCCTCGATCACCTCGTCACCCTTCATCCGGCCTATCCAGCCATCCGCGAAAAGGCGGCGGCCGAAGGCCTGCCCGTCCCTGTCTATCTGGAAAAGCGCGCGATCGAACAGGCCGGCTCGCTGGACGCGGCGACCTTTCTCGGCCGTGACATTCAGGTGGTGCCGGAATTTCTCGGAAACCGCGCGCCCTATGCCGATCCGCAGGCAACCGGTGTCGTCAGTGGGCTGAAGCTTGATACGGGGGAGGACAGTCTTGTCGCGCTCTACGTCGCGGGGCTTTGCGGCCTGTGCTACGGCACACGGCAGATCATCGAGGCGGAAAAGGCAGCCGGGCTGCCGCTTGAGACCATCGTGGTCAGCGGCGGAGCCGCGCAGAGCAGGCTTTTGCGGCGCATCCTTGCCGATGCGACGGGCCTCAAGGTTGCCCTTCCCGATACGGCAGAGCCGGTACTTCTCGGCGGTGCCATCATCGGCGCGGTTGCCGCGGGGCATCACGATAATCTGGAGCAGGGCGCGCGACAGATGTCGGCGATCCGGGAGATTATCGAACCTGCCGGCGGCGCGGTTGCCGAGCTGCATGCGGCAAAATTCGAGGCTTTCGCGCTGCTGCAGGACGCTGACCGGAAGATCAGGGCGATGATGGCATCCTGACTGCGTAGCCTTCTTGGTGCTGGCGTTTGGCACGCGCCTTGCGATAGACTGCCGGCAGCGGAGAAAAACAGGCTATGGCGAAAACGATTTCCGAGATTGCGGAAGAAACCGGTTATTCCCGGACGACGATCACCATGGTGCTGAGCGGGCGTGCTTCCGAATACCGGATCAGCGCCCGCACGCAGAAGATCATCCGCGATTATGTCGACGAACATGGCTACACGATCAACCAGACGGCGCGCAATCTGAAGACGCAGCGCAGTCATACGATCGGCTTTGTGGCGCCGGAAATCGCAAACCCGTTCTTTGCCCGTTTCATGGCGCATCTTGAAGCCTGCTGTCGGAGTGAGGGTCTGGTGCTGATCACCACGTCGAGCGGGGAGGACCCGCTGGTGGAAGCCCGTGCGCTGCAAAGCCTGCTTGAACGCGGGGTCGATGCGCTGGTGCTCGCACCGTGCGCGCCACGCCCGGTGGTTTTGGCCAAAAAGCGCAACCGGCAGACGCCCATGGTCGTGATCGACCGCCACTATCCGGGCGATAATACGCAGGTGATCGCCAGCGACCACCGGGAAAACGCAAGGCTTCTCACCGCCGCGGTAATGAGCGCGGGGGCAAGCGACATGGTGTTTTTCTGCGGACATCCGGAAAACCCGGCCATCGTCGCGCGCATTGCCGGGTTTCGCGCGGCGGCAGGCGAGGGGGAGAATGCAAGACTGATGACAGCGGCCGACGACAGCGTGGCCGCCGGCAAAGCCATGATGCAGACACTTCTTGAGGCCGGTGGCGCATTGCCGTCGGCGCTTTTGTGCTCTTCGCTGCTCGTGCTCGAGGGCGCCCTGCAACATCTCAGGCGCACGCGTTCGGTCGTTCCGCCCGACATGATCATCGCCACGTTTGACTATGACGGCTTTCTGGAACTTCTGCCCAACACGGTCATCGTCATCCGGCAGGATGAAGAGGCACTGGCGCGCGCCGCCTTCCAGGCGATCTCCGACCGGATCAGTGGCAATGTGGCGGCGGAAGGAACGCGCACGGTCGTCGATGCCGAACTGCTCTATCTCAACGCGCCGGCATGACGCGTTCCGGGAGGCGATGCTGCAACAGGCTAACCGATCTCGGCAAAGACGTCGGCAACCGTCTCTTCCAGCAGATCGAACATGGTGTCGGTCTCCGCCTTGGTGATGATGAAGGGGGGCGCGAGAACCACGGCGGCCCCGAGCGGGCGGCAGATCAGGCCCTTTTCCAGCGCCTTGTTGGCGATCCGCTCGGATACCCGAAGCTTGCTGTCGAACGGCGCCCTGGTTTTTCTGTCGGCGACCATTTCGATGGCGCCCATGAAACCGACGCCGCGCACCTCGCCTGTATGGGGATGGTCGCCGAAGCGTGACAGCCGCTCGAGAAAATGCGGTGTCAGAGCCCGGACATTGTCGATCAGCCCTTCCGTCTCGAGCACATCGAGCGCCTTCAGGGCAACAGCGCTGCCAAGCGGGCTGCCGGCTGCGGTAAAGCCATGCGGAAATTCCTCTGCCGCCTCTGATGCTTCTTCCAGTTCCGCGGCAAGCTTCTCGCCGAGAATGACGGCGCCCATCGGATAGTAGCCGGCGGTAATGCACTTCGAGGCGATGATCGCATCCGGCTCTATCCCGTAATAATCGCTGCCCCACATTGTGCCCATCCGGCCGAAGCCGCAGATCACCTCGTCGGCGATCAGAGGAATGTCATATTCCCGAAGGACCGGGCGGATTGCGTCGAAATAGCCTTTTGAAGGGGGAATGACGCCGCCTGCACCCTGCACCGGTTCGGCAAACATGCCGGCAATGGTTTCGGGGCCTTCGCGCTCGATCAGGTCCCTGAGATTGCGCGCCATGCGCGCGGTAAATGCCTCTTCGGTTTCCTCCTCGAGGCCAAAACGCCAGAAATGCGGGCAGTCGGCGCGGAGAAAACCCGGCAGCGGCAGGCCGAATTCGCTGTTATAGGGCTTTGCCGTCATCGATGCCGTGGCAACTGTCACGCCATGATAGGCATTGATGCGGGTGATGATCTTGCGCCGTTCCGGCATGCCTTTTCGCCGGTTGATCATCCACAGCATCTTCACCATGGTGTCGTTGGCTTCCGAACCGGAGTTCGTGTAGTAGACCTTGCCGCTGTCGAAGGGCGAAAGCGAAATCAGGCGCTCGGACAGTTCGACGGTGACATCGGCAATCCGGCCGAAAAACGAATGATAGCCCGGAAAGCGCTGCGCCTGTGCGCAAAGCGCATCCACAATACCTGAGTGATTGAACCCGGCGACATTGTTCCACAGGCCTGAATTGGCATCCAGATAGCGTTTGCCGTGCACATCGAAGACATGAATGCCTTCGCCATGGGTGAGAACGACCGGCCCGTTTTCCTTCAGTGAAGGAAAATCGGTAAAGCCATGGAAGACATTGGCCATGTCCTTCTCTTCCCATGAATTTCCGCCTGTGTCCGCCATGACCGGTCTCCCTGTTGCCGTTTGCAAGCCTGACCTTTCCGGGATTAGGTGGCGTCGTCAAGGCGCGAACGGCAAAAGGGGCGTCTGGCGGTCCCGATGCGGCCTTTCATGCCTTCCGCCGCGGTAATGGTTCAGGCGGGGCGAACGTTGCGGGCATCAAAGCGAAAGCCCGGCCTCGTTGAAGAAGTGCAGTTTATCCGGGCGGAAGGAAAGGCCGATATCCTTGCCGCGAATGTCGGCGTCGATTTCTGCAACGCGGATGATGAGCCTGCCGGCATCGCCGCAATCGACATAGAGATAGGTGTCGGAACCGAGATATTCGGAGATCTCCACCTTGCCCGTCACCTGCCCCTTGCCGGCCTCGACGACGTCGATGTGTTCTGGACGGATGCCGAGCGAGGCGGGCGCACCTTCCGTGCCCTTAGGCATTGGCCCGCTGCCATGGCCTTCGATTTTATAGTCCCCGCCATCGCCCGAACACGGCAGAATGTTCATTTTCGGTGAGCCAATGAACTGGGCGACGAACAGGTTGTCGGGTTTTTCGTAAAGGTCGCGCGGGGTGCCGACCTGCATGATGCGGCCATCCTTCAGCACCACGATCCGGTCTGCCAGCGTCATCGCCTCGACCTGATCGTGGGTCACATAGATCATCGTGGTGTTGAGCGTTTCATGCAGGCGGGCGATTTCGAAGCGCATCTCGACCCTGAGCGCCGCATCGAGGTTGGAGAGCGGTTCGTCAAACAGAAAGCCTTTCGGTTCGCGCACGATAGCGCGACCGATGGCGACGCGCTGGCGTTGTCCGCCGGAAAGCGCCTTCGGGCGGCGGTCGAGATAGTCGTCGAGGCGCAGGATTTCGGCGGCACGGCCGACCTTTTCCGCGATTTCCTTTTTCGGGCTGCCGGCGGTTTTCAGCGAAAAGCCCATATTGTCGCGCACATCCATATGCGGATAGAGCGCGTAGGACTGAAACACCATGGAAAGGCCGCGCTCTGACGGCAGCCGGTCGGTCACATCGTCGCCATCGAGCAGAATGCGGCCGCGGCTTGTCTCCTCAAGCCCGGAAATCATCCTGAGCAAGGTGGATTTTCCGCAGCCGGAGGGGCCGACGAAGATGACGAATTCGCCGTCATCAATTTCAAGGTCGATGCCTTTGATGACCTGCAGGTCGCCGAACCATTTTTCCACGTTTTCCAGCCGGATAGAGCCCATCTTATTCTCCTTCAGCCTGCAATAGATCGTCGCCCATGGCCCAGGCGAGATGAATGGCTGCGGTCCATGTGAAAAGCTTGCCGCCAAGGCCTTCGCCGGTCAGCGGGTCGAAATATTCATAAAAGCCGGATGTCTCGACGGCCCTTCGGGTGTCGCCGCGCAGCCGTTCGGCAAGGGCGCCATGGCCCTTTTCGGCAAGGCCGGTGCCAATCATGTAGTTGACCACGGACCAGATGGGGCCGCGCCAGTAGCGCCGGCTTTCAAACTGGCTGTCGCGCGGGTCCCAGCTGGGAAAACCATAGGTGCAGCAATCGAGAATGGCGGTGATTTCCCTCACCGAGCGGGCTTGTTGCGCCGCATCTCCGGCATCGGCGTAAAGTGCCATGGCCGACGCATTGGTGAAGGCCGTCGACAGCGCGCCGGAGCGCAGGTCCTTGGCAACAAAGCCGCCGACATCCTCGTTCCAGAAACTGCCGCAGCCTTCCTTTGCGCGTTTCAGCCAGCTTTCCGCTTCATCGCGGATAGCGGGAAGACCGAATTCATCGGCGAGTTCGGCCAGATCGCGGTCGCCGCGCATCAGCGCAAACTGGACGCAGGGGTCGACCATGAAGAACGGCCCGTTGCGGGCAATCTCGAGATGATCCCATTTGCATTCATGGCCGAATTTCACGATGGCGAGGTAGCGGTTATATTGCTCCGCCGTCGGCCGTTCGGACGGGTCGACATGGGTGATGTCGCGGCGCGGCAGGTCGCCGAGGTCGTCGGGCACGGTGATCTGCGCCATGCCGATATCCCAGTCCGGGCAGTTGTCGCGGCCCGATTCCCATGGGTGGATAATGCCGACGACGCCGGTTTCATCCGGGTCGCGGTATTTGTGAAACCAGCGGTGCCAGGCGACGAGCTTTTCGAAAAGCGCTTCCGCACGCTCCCGATCCATCGTCCCGCCGGTCTTCAGCATCGTCAGCATGGCGCTGGCGGCAACCGGCGGCTGGGAATGGCCGGAGGAGGGCGGGGTGGTGTTCGATTTCCACATTTCCGGTCCCGGAAAATAGTCCGGGTCGGTCTTGTGGAAGATGATATGCGGCACCATGCCGTCATCCCACTGGCCGGAAAACAGCGTTTCGATTTCTTCCCACGCCCGGTTGCGGTCGAAAGTGGCAAAGCCGAGTGCAGCAAAGACGGAATCCCATTCCCACTGATAGGGATAGAGGCGCGCCGTCGGCACGGTATAGCCGCCCCGGTCGTTCATGCGCAGGATATCGATGGCCTGTTGTTTCAACGACTGATGCATGCTCATCCTTTCACGCTGCCGGCAGTCAGGCCTGCCACGAGGAAACGTTCGAACCACAGGAAGATGAACAGCACCGGCACGGTGGCAACCACCGCACCCGCCATCAGATGCTGGCGCGGCACTTCCGATGAATTGAGCGAGACGACCCCGCGCGAAAGCGTGAACATGTTGATGTCGTCCAGGAACATGAAGGCGAACAGGAATTCGTTCCATGCGATCATGAAGACGTAAAGCGCAACCGAGGCGAGGGCGGGCAGCGCCAGCGGCAGGGTGATCTTGAGGATCACGCCGGGCCGCTTCAGCCCGTCCATCAGCCCCGCCTCTTCCAGTTCGGAGGGCAGCCCCCGGAAATAGCCCTGCAACATGTAGAGCGCGACCGGAATGGTGGTCGCCGGATAGACGATCATCAGACCGATGAGTGAATTTCTCAAACCCACCTGCGAGAACACCGAATAAAGCGGGATCACCAGCACGATGGCAGGCACCATGTAAATCAGCAGGATGGAGCGCGACAGGAACGCCTGACCGGGAAAGCGAAGTCTGGCCACCGCATAGGCGCCGGGCACCGCAAAGACCAGCGTGATGATGACGGTTGCCACCGAAACGATGGCCGAGTTCATCAGGAAGGTGCCGAAAGAATAGACGGTGAACAGTTCGATATAGGAATTGAACAGGCCGGAAAGCCCCTGGCTGAGGTCGATCGAAAGGTCGAGCGGATTGGAAATCAGCGATTGCTGGCTTTTGAAACTGGTCATCACCATCACATAGAAGGGCAGGGCCACGACGATGGTGAACAGCGTCAGGCCAAGCCCTTTCATGAAGCGCAGGAAGATGACTTCGAGGTGGTAACGGCCGATATTGCCGGCCTTCTGATCGTGAAGGGCAGCCACAATCGACCACCAGACGGCCACCAGAAAGCCGGCAAAGGCGACAAGCTGCAGCCCCGTTGTGTAGGCGAGCGACAGCCCGAAGGGTTCACCGAACGTGGTCAGCATCAGCACCGCGAAAATGGCGACGATCATGGAAGCCTGTACCGCAGCCCCGCGCGCTTTCGGGCGGTCGCGGGTTCTGACCGGCGCCAGCACGTATATGGCCGCCCCCACAGCGCCCGCCAGTGCGGCATAGCCAAGCTGCGGCGCGCTCGCCTCACCGGAAAACAGCGTGAACACGAGGCCGATGACAATCATCCAGACGATTGCCCAGAAAGCGCCCAGAAGAATGGCGGCGATGAAGCCGGTTCCGATACGCATCATCCGTCATCCTGTGGTGAGAATTTGAAGAAGACCAGCGAGAAGAACAGCAGCACCGCGAAGACGACGACGGCAACCGCCGCGCCTGCGCCGAGATTGGACACGGCAAAGGCCTGTTCATAGACATCGACCGTCAACGTTCTGGTGCCGGCCGCCCCGCCGGTGAGCAGGAAAATGTCGTCGAACTTGTTGAAGGTCCAGATGAAGCGCAGCAGGAACAGAACCGCCAGAATGCCGACAAGCTGCGGCAGCGAAATGTACCAGAACTGCTGCAGCGGCGTTGCGCCATCGATTTCGGCGGCCTCGTAGACATCGGTGGAAAGCGCCTGCATGCGGGCCAGGATGAACAGGAAGGACAGCGGAAAATAGCGCCATGCCTCAAATGCGATCACGGTCGTCAGCGCCACCGGGAACTGGAAGGTCAGGCCGAAAATGGAGATATCGACATCGCGCTGGCCGAAGAAATCGATCGGCGCACCGATCATGCCGGAACGCACCAGAAGCGCGTTCAGCGTGCCCGAATAGGGATTGAGCAGGATAATCCAGGTGAACGCGACCGCGATGACCGGGGCCACGTAAGGAAACAGGAACAGTCCGCGCAGCACCGAGCGCCCCTTGAAACTCTGGTTCAAAAGCTGGGCGGCGAACAGCCCCAGCACCAGTGCGCTCGCCGTGCCGAACACGGTGTAATAGAAGGTCACCCGCAGCACTTTCCAGAAGTCCGGCGAGGAGAAAATGCGGGCGAAATTTTCGAGCGTGAAGTCGAAATTCGTCAGGATATTATCGGCCCGGCCCGAGGTTTGCGGCTCACTGTCTCTCAGTTCGACGGGCGATGTCAGATAGGCGGTATCGGCAATAACCTGCATGCGGATGCGGTCCCGGAATTTTTCCGGCAGGTCGCCGAGCGTGCAGCTCAGTTGACGGCCTTCCAGCGTGCAGCGCTCATCAAGGCCAGAGACCTGAAGGCCCTCGGGAATGATATCGACAAAACCGGCATTGTAGATGGAGGCCTTCTGCGAGGTATTGCGCAGCCGGTATTCGATTTCCGCCTCATCGCCGGGGTTTTCCAGATCGCCGCGCAGGCGCTCGTTGACGTTGAGCTGCGGCGGGCGCAGATCGGAAAGCTGAACCGGCTTGAACGATATCCAGAAATTGGCAATCAGCGGCAGCAGCACCACGGCCAGCACAATGGCGAAGGTCGGGGCCAGCATCGTATAGGCAAAGCGCATTTCGCGCCGCGCCATCCGGCCGAAACCCTTGGGTGGTTTGGGGGACGGTTCGGGCGCGGGGCTGCCGCTGTCGGTCATATCTGCCATGTCTCAAGCCTTTTGCGGGAAAAGCGGCCGGGCGTGGGGTTCGCGCCCGGCTGTTCTTTCGGCCGGAAATCAGTTGATTTCCGAAAGCTCCGCATTGAGCTTTTCGACGGCGTCCGGTCCGGAAATCTCGCCGTCGATATATTCGCGCACGACCTGATTGATGACCTGGCTGTTGACCATCTTCGAGGCGAGCGCCAACTGGCCTTCCTTCACGCCCCAGCGATTGGCGGTCTCAAGGCCGGTGACGATTTTCTGCACCGTCTCGGCGGGGTAGACATCGGCAAGCGGCGCCTTGCGGTCGACGCCGACCGGCAGTGTTGCCCATTCATCGACAAACTTGCTGGGTTCTTCCGCCGTGCCGCGCCGAACCGGGAACTTGCCTTCCGGCGCCATCGACAGCGTGTTCATGTAGCCCTCATCCATGGAGAACTTGATGAAGTCGGAGGCGACGTCGATATTGGCATCCGCCGTCACGCCGAGATAGCGGATATCCGCCCAGGCCGCGCCATCCGGGTTGGACGGGCCGGAGAAGGTGGTGACGACGTCGGTCTTCTGGGCAAGTTCCGTGGAGGTCGGATCGTCGTTGATGGTCGGCGGTGCGCTGTCGCGCAGGCCGGCAAGCTCATCGAGGATGAAGGGCGACCAGATGATCATCGCCGCCTTGCCGTCGAAATAGAGCGCGCGCGACTGCTGCCAGTAGAGCTCACCGGCGGGCGAGGCATCGGCCAGCGTCTTGTAGAACTCCAGAACCTCGATGGTCTTGGCTTCGTCCAGCGGCTTGAAACCGTTTTCGTCCACCGGCGTCACGCCATTGGCGAGGAAGACATGCTCCAGCACCTGGCTCATGAAGTTGTCGTCAATCTTGGTGGCGGCGACGAAACCGTACATGTCCGGCGGATTGTTGAGGACCTCGATCGCCTTGGCGATGTTTTCATAGGAGTCCGGCGGAGCAAGGTCGTGCTCGTCAAACAGGTCCTTGCGGTAGATGATCATCTGCGTCCAGCCGTCGACTGGCACGGCGGCGGTCATGCCTTCGAACTGCGCCATTTCGATAGCGCCGGGTGCGAAACTGTCAATGCCGAGGTCGTTTACGATTTCGTCGTCGATTTCCGCATCGAGAATGCCGGCTTCCGCCCAGGGCAGCACATATTGCAGGGTCAGGTAGATGACGTCCGGCAGGTCGCCGGCGGCAAAGGCAGCGGTTGCGCGGGTGCCGAGTTCGCTTTCCGTCACCGGAATGACCTGCACCTCATTGCCGGTTTCTTCCATGAACGCGTCGGCGATTTCCTGCTGCTTGGCCAGCCGCTCGGGCTGTTCTTCCGTGGTCCAGAAGCGGATTGTGTCCGCATGTGCCAGGGATGCAGCGCTTGCCGAGAGCAAGAGGGCTGCCGTCAGTTTCGTCAGTGTCTTCATTGTCATCCTCCAAAAGCTTCCACCGGAAAACCTGAACCCGGTCTTCCGCCACGACCCGGCAAAAGGCCGAACCGGTTTTTCGCACGCGACATCGCAGACGACGCAGCGACCGGGTCTGAAATCCGGGCCGTCACGAGATCATGACGCCGTGTGCGTCAGGCCAGTCTGTTACCGATGGATCTCCTCCCATCGCCTGCAGTTTACTTAGGCATTTTTGAAAAATGCCAATTTAATAGACTTTAGCGCTTTCGGACAAAGGGTCAAGACGGGCTGTCGTCTTTGTCTGCGCGGCCTCTACGACTTTCGCAGCACCGGAACGCAAGCAACCGTCAGCTTTTCCGGTTCCGGAACAAAGACTGAAACCGGGCGTTGCTTTCATGAAACAAAACAAAGGGGAACGCCGGATGGCAAAGGGCTCCAAGTGGATCAAGCATCTGGCGCGAACGGGATATTTCGCGCGCGGCCTCGTCTATTCCATCATCGGTTTGTTTGCCATTCTCGCCGCTATCGGATCGGCGGAAAGCAAGGATACAAGGGACGCGCTGCAAACCGTCTTGAGCCAACCTTTCGGCTCGGCGCTGGTGGCTGTCCTCATTGTCGGACTTGTAAGCTATGGTCTCTGGCGGCTGTTTCAGGCGGTCATGGACCCCGACGATCATGGTTACGGGGCGAGGGGGCTGGCGGTGCGGGCCGGTCTCTTGTCAAGCGCCGTAACCTACGGTCTGCTGGCGTTTTATGCCTTGTCACTCGTCGGTATTTCCAACGGTGGCGAGGGTGACGGCGCATCGCCGGCTGAAATGATTGCCGGCTTTTTCGGTTCGCGGCCCGTTTCAATCGCGCTCGCAGCAATTTTCGCCGGTGTCGCCATCGCGCATTGGTGGAAGGCCTACAAGCGCAAATATGCCGAACATCTCAAGGCCTCCGATGCGGTTATGACCTGGCTGCACCCGATATCGATGACCGGGCTGGCCGCACGGGGATGCGTTTTCGCCATTCTCGCCATGCTTCTGATTTTCCGTGGGCTGATGAGCGAAGACGGCTCCGACACGCCCGGCATCAAGGATGCGCTTGAATACACTCAGGACCTGCCGTTTGGCGCATTCCTGCTGGCTGCTCTTGGCGTCGGCGTCGTGCTGTTTGCCGTCTATTCCTTCGCCGAGGCGATCTGGCGGCAGATCAATATCGAAGATGCGTGACAGGGTTCAGGCCCTGCGTTCTTCGCATGTGTTCTGCTGGGGTGGGATGAAGGCTGAGCTTCAGGATGGCATGTATAGGAAACGGACCGGAGATCCGGACTGTTTCCTCAGAATATTGACAATACCCCGCAAGCAATCACGGTTTTGTCTCCTCCCCCTCCCTCCGGGTCATCCTCGTGCTCGACACGAGGATCCAAGGCTACACGATGTATGCTTGCTTGAAACCCTTTCTTATTAAAGGGTTGAGCGGAATGGATGCTCGGATCATGTCCGAGCATTGTTTGTCGGATCTGGGTTATTGTTGTGATGCAGCTGCGGGCCGTTGGCTTGCCCGCAGCTGCTGCAACAGGCGACCGTCCGAGCATTGGGTGAGACACCCGCTGTCATCAAGGTTACTGTTGCACCGAGCAACCGCTTGAAGAGTTGATTGGGCCGCTGATTGCCACGCCCGCAAACAATCCCAAGCATGCCTTGAAAGGATAGCATCGCCATGGCCGTTTTGCACCATCCTCCACACACCTGTCTCGGCTGCGACATTGCAAAGGACACGATTGCCGTTTCCTGCGGCGACCAGGCCACCGTCATCGCCAA
>PVUG01000001.1 GCA_003001975.1 Martelella mediterranea | reverse complement strand
AACAGCCGTGCGAAAATCTGAAACGTGTTCGAAATTTCTCATCGCATGGTCAGATGCATACCCTGAAAGAGCGGCCATCTGAGGTTTTCGCATTTCGTCTGATTGGCCCGCCGATCGGATGATACCGCATGCCGCCATGCTGAGAAGCAATGCGAAAATCAGAATGTCATTCGCATCGTCAGCGGCCGTTTGAAGCCCGCGGCGGAGGTCGCTCAAACCAGGTTCCGTGAACCGTGGTTAACGGGACGTTGACCGTCATTGATTTCGGTGTGACATGCAGCAGAAATGATCTGCCTGCCTATCCACTCGATCTCATCTATCGCTTTGCAAATGTGAACATCATGCCCGTTCTGATCACCGCCGACCTGCATCTCGACCAATGGCTTGGAGAAGGACGTGATCCCTTCGCCGCGCTGCCTCCTGAAACCTTCGGCACATTGGATGCACTGATCATCGCAGGAGATCTGGCGGACAAACCGAAGATTAGATGGCCAAGAATGCTCCAGCACCTCAGACGTCATATCGACTCGTTATCGAGTTGATCATCGATGCCTTTACCCGATGCAAACGGGCTGGTGCGGTTCAGATTTCACTGGATCACTTTGTTGACGCGTTCGCTGAAATGCATGGGACGCCGAGAGCATTTTCGCCGTTTACTGCTCTGGATTATCAAGAGCTTTTTAAGCCGGACAGACTGCTGGAGATCCTCAACCAGGAAGACTGACACAGAAAGTTTACGAATATCGAATGCGAGAAGGTCCGCTCTTAGCGGGCCTTTTTCATGGGGATGATCTGGTGGGCTTTTTAAGGGTGTGCACGTTTATGCTTCATATCTGCATGCTTATGCCTGGGGCTTCAGGTTTTCTTTGTAAGTTATTGATATAATATGTTAATTTCGCCTGAAATACCGGAAATTGATTCGGTGTGCACACTTATGCCTTATCGGCATCAGCGTCAGTGCTTGAAGCAGTTTTCCCGGTGCCATTGGAGAAAACGCGGGTGAGGGCGCTGTGTGGCGCGGGTGGGGGCGATGGCCTTTCCTGTGCTGTTGATCAGGGAATGGATGCTGTCCGGGTCGTTCGCTTGCCGTGATACGAGGATATCGAGGTCGTCGGAAAGCGCGATCAGGCCGCGGTCGAACATCCAGTGGGCTGTTCCGGAAAGGGCGATGCCATTGGTGAGGATATCCGGTCCGCTGTGTTCGACCGGGCGGATATGGGCGGCGTCGACCTCGGCGCGGCCGCCGCCATTGATCAGCTTCAGGCCGGTAATCGCGCAGCGCTTGTCATAGGCGGTGATCACCAGCCGCCGGAAAAGCCGGTCACGAACCACCCGCGAATTAAGTTGCGGAATGCGGATACGCTGCTCTTCGAAGACGAATGGTTGCTGACCCGGTTCATGGAAACCGTCGTGAGCTGGCGCCTCAAATTCCGTATCGATACGCGGAAGTTCCTGCACCGTTTCGTCAAGTCCAAGCGACAGGATGCGATTGAAGTCTTCAGCAGACAGAGGACGGACGGCCGATTGCGCGCGACCGGAAATCCGTCCGGCCTCATTCAGCAAGCCGCGCTCGATCAGCGTGCCGTCATGGTTGAAGGGCACCGGATTGACAAAATCGAGATAGGTTCCGGGCTCGATCAGAGCGACGAACATGTTCGCGGCAGATGGGTCCTGAATGACCGCCTGCACCTTGGCGACGGCGAAATAGCCGCGGGTTTCGCGCACCTTGCTCGGTTCATAATACACGATCCAGTCGCCGACACAGGCTTCCACGCGCCTGCGATATTGCGCCGGAAACTGATAGCGCTCGGCCGGACTGTCGTCATAGATCGAATCCGAACGATGAATGAACACGCCGTAGGTCATGAATTACGGATAGCAGGAATGGGCGGGAAGGACATCGAAAATATCAGGCATTTGCCTTTTTGACGCATGCCCTCCTGTTGCGCGCCATCCCTGGATTCCTGAAGGCGGAGCCTGTCGGTTTCACCAAAGTCTGATCCGGCGGCGGGCAAAATATCTTCCCTCATGCGGCGTTTTCCATCACAATGCGGTCAGCGATCCGCAGAGGAGGCCGGAAAAAGCACCGAAGACGTGCGCATCCGGTTGCGGGATACGCTTGTTTGGGAGGAGGTACCCATGGCGTCTTTATCAAGGCCGGGGGGAACCCGCAGGCATGCCGATGTCGTGCTTTCAACGGCGCTGTCGGCAGACGGCCCGGCGTGCTCGCCCGTTGCCGCTTCATGGTGGCGCTCGCATGTGCAGCACGGGCTCGACCCCGCAAACGCGGCCCCCCGCCGCGCCGAAACCATCACCGCCCGCGAATTGTCGGAACGACGGCAAAGGTTCGATCTGCTGCTTCATGTCGCCGGGTCCCGGCTCGACCGGCTGTTTCGCTGTGTTTCGCAGTCAGCCTGCGGCGTGTTTCTCAGTGACGCGGACGGATATGTTCTGGACGGGCGCTGGCGCAGCGGCGATCAGTCCAGTTTCGAGAGCTGGGGCTTGAGACCCGGACGCAACTGGTCGGAAGCGGCCGTCGGCACAAATGGCATCGGCACCTGCCTTGCCGAGGAGCGTCCGCTCATCATCCACCAGAGCGAACACTTTCTTGAAAGCAACATTGCCATGAGCTGCATGGATGCACCGATCCATGGCCCCGACGGCCGGCTGATCGGCGCGCTGGATGTTTCATCAGCCCGCAGCGACCAGACCGCGCCCGCCAACCAGATGATCGCCGCGCTTGTGCGTCAGGCCGCCCGGCAGATCGAGGCGGATTGTTTTCGCCACAGCCATTCCGGCCATCGGATTGTGCTGATCGATGGCAGCAAAGGGGACGATGACAGCGAGCCGGCAGATACGCAAACCGCGCTTGTCGCTGTCAACGCAGACGATCTGGTCGTCGGTGCAACACGGGCGGCGCGGCAGGCGCTTGGCCTGACACCGACAGGCGCATTTGCCCCCGTTCCCACCGATGATCTTCTGACCGGCGGTGCGCCGAATTCCGGCTTCGTTCCGGCGGAACGCTCCACCGTGGTCAGGGCGCTTGCCCGGCAGAACGGCAATGTCAGCCGTGCGGCCAGAGATCTCGGCATCGGTAGGGCAACGCTTTATCGCCGCATGAAGCGGCTTGGGCTCGCCCAGCATACGGCAGACAGCTGATGCGACATCCTGCGGGCGGCCTCGGTGCCGGCTGCCCGCCTTGATGCCGTTCATTGCATCCGTCTTGAAAACACCTTTCAGCCCGCAAACTGTCTCAATCCCGAGACAGTATTGCTCCTCTGCCGGTTTCGTGCCGGTGACAAGGCCCGTCTGCGCGCGCAAATTCAGGGCCTCAATAGAGTTCAGATAATTTCTGGGAGGAGTATCATGAACGAGATGCCGAAAACCGAAGGGCTTTTGAAATCGCCTTTCAAGGACCGCTATGACAACTTCATCGGCGGCAAATTCGTGCCCCCGAAAAACGGGCGCTATTTCACCAATACCACGCCGATCACAGGGGCTGCGATCAACGAAATCGCGCGCTCGGACGCCGATGACGTCAATCTGGCGCTGGATGCGGCGCACGCGGCCAAGGCAAAATGGGGCAGTACCCCGCCGACCGAACGTGCCAACCTGCTGTTGAAGATTGCCGATATCATCGAGGAAAATCTCGAACTGCTGGCAACGGCGGAGACCTGGGACAACGGCAAGCCCATCCGCGAGACCAGAGCGGCCGACATTCCGCTGGCAGCCGACCATTATCGTTATTTCGCCTCCGTTCTGCGTGCGCAGGAAGGCTCGATGAGCGAAATCGATGACGACACCATCGCTTATCACTTCCATGAGCCGCTGGGCGTCGTCGGCCAGATCATTCCGTGGAACTTCCCGATCCTGATGGCATCGTGGAAGCTTGCACCCGCCCTTGCCGCCGGCAATTGCGTGGTGCTCAAACCGGCCGAACAGACGCCGGCCTCGATCATGGTTCTGGCCGAGCTGATTGCCGATGTCCTGCCGGCCGGCGTGCTCAACATCGTCAACGGCTTCGGTCTGGAAGCCGGCAAGCCGCTGGCGCAGAGCCCGCGCATTGCCAAGATCGCCTTTACCGGGGAGACCACGACCGGCCGCCTGATCATGCAATACGCCACGGAAAACCTTATTCCCGTGACGCTGGAACTTGGCGGCAAATCGCCCAACATCTTCTTCAAGGATGTGATGCGCGAGGACGACAATTTCCTCGACAAGGCGATCGAAGGCTTCGTGTTCTTCGCGCTCAATCAGGGCGAAGTCTGCACCTGCCCGAGCCGGGCGCTGATCCATGAGGACATCTATGATGAATTCATGGAACGGGCGATTGCCCGCACCAAGGCCATCATTCAGGGCGATCCCCGCGCGGCCGACACGATGATCGGCGCCCAGGCCTCCAGCGAACAGCAGGAGAAAATCCTGAGCTACTTCGATATCGGCCGGCAGGAAGGCGCGGAAGTGCTTCTCGGCGGCGAAAAGGCGGATCTCGGCGGCGAGCTTTCGAGCGGCTATTACATCAAGCCGACCATTCTGAAAGGCCACAACAAGATGCGGGTCTTCCAGGAGGAAATCTTCGGCCCCGTGGTCTCCGTCACCACCTTCAAGGACGAGGCCGAAGCGCTCGAGATCGCCAATGATACGCTTTACGGGCTTGGCGCGGGTGTGTGGTCGCGCGATGCCAATACCTGCTACCGCTTCGGACGGCATATTCAGGCAGGCCGCGTGTGGGTGAACAACTACCATGCCTATCCGGCGCATGCCGCCTTTGGCGGCTACAAGCAGTCCGGTATCGGCCGCGAAACCCACAAGATGATGCTCGACCACTATCAGCAGACCAAGAACCTGCTGGTCAGCTACAGCACCGACAAGGTCGGCTTCTTCTGAGGCGGGGCGCGTCGGGATCATATCCCCCAGGACCCGGCGCCACACGGTGCCGGCGCGGGCGGCAGGCGGGCAGGGACCTGCCTGCCGCCAAATTGTCTGAAAGGAGGCTAACATGCGTGAACACGATATTGCCTGCGCAACGGATGACACCCTGCCCGAGGGAGCGGAAAAGGGATGCCGGGTGACGGCCACCACTGCGGCCCGCGCCCTCATTCACGAAATTCAGGCCGATCACGGCGAGATCATGTTTCATCAATCCGGTGGCTGCTGTGATGGCTCTTCGCCGATGTGCTATCCGAAGGCGGAGTTTCATCTCGGCAGCAGCGATGTACGGCTTGGAAGCGTTGAGGGCGCCGAGGTCTGGATTTCCGGCCCGCAGTTTCAGGCCTGGAAACACACCCAGCTCATTCTCGATGTCGTGCCCGGACGCGGCGGCATGTTCAGCCTCGACAACGGCCGGGAAAAACGCTTTCTCACCCGTTCACGGGTTTTGACAGATGAGGAACAGGAAGCGCTTGCGATGCCTTGAGGAAACCTCTTGGCATTCCAGTTGCCCGGGCACAGCCAACGTGCCCGGGCATTGCTTTGAACGTCAGCGAGTGACGATTTCCGGACCCATCAGCCAGTACGGCAAGGCCGTTGAAATGAACGGGACATAGGTCACCAGAATAAGGAACAGGAACAGCACCATCACGAAGGGTGCGGCTGCCCTGACAACCTTGACCAGGCTCATGCCCGTTATCCCCGATGTCACGAACAGGTTGAGCCCGATCGGCGGCGTGATCATCCCGATTTCCATGTTGACCACCATGATGATGCCGAGATGGATCGGATCGACGCCGAGTTCCATCGCAATCGGGAACACCACCGGGGCGACGATCAGCAAAAGGCCGGACGGCTCCATGAACTGGCCGCCGATCAGAAGCAGAATGTTGACCGCGATCAGGAAGGTGAACCAGTTGAACCCGGCATCGACCATGACCGAGGTGATCGCCTGCGGAATGCGCTCCGCCGTCAGCACATGGGCAAAAAGCAGTGCGTTGACGATGATGAACATCAGCATCACGGTCGTCTTGGCGGCTCCCACGGTCGTGCGGCGGGTATCCTCATGCGACAGGCAGAACGGTGTCCTGAGAATATTGGCCTTCAGGTTACGGTACCATATCGGCACACCGGAGATGAGATAGGCCGGAACCTGGCTCACGCGCGCATTCTCGCCGCGCCAGAGTGTGTAGGCAATAACGACGGCGATGGACAAGACAATGCCGGCAATCAGCCGCGCCGTCGGGCTGGCCCAGGCCGCGTCGACGCCGTCCGTGGCAAAGAAGGCGAGGATCAGGAACACGAACAGGAAGGAAATGCCGTAGACCGATGCCAGAAATCCGGTTTTCGAACGTCTTCCGTCGCTTTCCTCAATCCAGCGCATGCCCTTGAGCGGCCCCATGTCGCGGTAGATATAGATCGACACCAGAAAGGCATAGACGGCCGCCACGGCCGCGGCTTCCGTGGGGGTGAAGACGCCGCCATAGATGCCGCCGAGAATGATGACGATGAGAAACAGGCCCCAGCCGGCATCCTTGCCCGCCTCGACGATTTCGAGGAACCCTTTCCACGGTTCGGCCGGCAACTGTTTGATCCGCGCCATCACATAAATGGCGGCCATCAGCATGAAACCGGCAATCGTGCCGGGAATGATACCGGCGAGGAACATGCGCCCGACGGACACGTCGGTCGCTGCCGCATAAACCACCATGACGATGGATGGCGGGATGAGAATGCCGAGCGTGCCCGCATTGGCGATGATGCCGGCGGCAAATTCCTTGGTGTAGCCGACCTGACGCATGCCGGCGATGGCAATCGTGCCGATGGCGACAACGGTTGCCGGCGACGAGCCGGAAAGGGCCGCAAACAGCATGCATGACATGACCGACGCCATGGCCAGACCGCCGCGAAAATGCCCGACGGAGGCAATGGCAAAGCGCACCAGACGATGCGCAACGCCTCCCGTCGACATGAAGGCGGATGCCAGCACGAAGAAGGGAATGGCAAGAAGCGTGTAATTCTGCGAGGCGGTGAACAGCTGCAACGCCACCGACGACATGGAATCGCGCGAGAAAAACGCGATGAACAGCACCGATGACAGGCCGAGCGAAATAGCAACCGGCGCGCCGGCAAACAGAAGGCCGAAGACCAGCAGAAACAGAATGGCGATTTCCATGGGCCTAGTCCTTCAGCACATCTTTGTTTTCAGCCACCAGCTCTTCAGCTTCATGGCTGGCGATGACGAGTTCACGCTTGCCGGTCCAGATCTGGATGAATGCCTCAAGCGAGCGATAGGCGAGGAGCGCCAGACCGACGGGCAGAATGATGTAGGCGACCCAGCGCTGAACGCGCTCCTGAAGCCCGAACCAGTCCTGCATGAAAAGCGGATAGCGCAGATCATCGAGGCCGATCCCGGCCCTGAAGAAGCGATGCCAGTAGAAGACCGCGCCGCCCTTGGCGTTGGCGCCGAAAATCTGCAGCCAGTCGGACGACAGCAGGATGACGGCATAGAGCAGGCCGGTCAGCGCGCCGAACAGGGCAACGATGCGGAAAGCGCGGTGGGGCAGGGTGCGGATCAGGGCATCGACACCCAGGTGCAGGCCGGTCTTCAGGCCATAACTCATGCCGAACAGGATCATCCATGCAAACAGAATGCGCGTCAGTTCCAGCGCGCCGCCCCAGCCGCTGTTGAAGCCGTAGCGCATGACGACCTGCGCAAACGAAATCACGGTGATGGCGGCAAGCAGTATCGCCAGCACGTTTTCTTCCAGCCGGGTCACAAAGGCGCGGTGGCGACGTTCGACCAGGTAAAGCAGAACAAGAATCGCGATCAGGGCAAAATAGGGCCAGTAGGCGGCCATGGCGGGTCCCCTCCCAATACATCCATCAGGCAGTCATGGGCGGCACGGCTGATACCGCGCCGCCCCGGTCCGCCGCTTAGTTGTTGGATTCAACAGCCGCCTGAATGAGGTCGGCGCCGATGTCATCTTCGAACTCGGCCCAGACCGGCTTCATCACATCCACCCAGGCCTGACGTTCTTCAGGAGAGAGTTCCCGCACTTCGCTGCCGGCGTCGATGATGTTGGCGCGATTGTCCTGTTCCTTGGCGGCCACCGAAGCATTGGCCTCGGCCGTCACCTCCTCGACAATCGTGAGGAAACGGTCCCGGAAATCCGGGTCGAG
The DNA here is from genome assembly GCA_003001975.1 of Martelella mediterranea. Lineage (GTDB taxonomy): Bacteria > Pseudomonadota > Alphaproteobacteria > Rhizobiales > Rhizobiaceae > Martelella > Martelella mangrovi. The sequence goes on along the minus strand of PVUG01000001.1, from coordinate 478,678 downwards.
GCCATCGAGCCAGTCGGTGGAGGTCACCAGAAGGTAGGCAAGGAGCTGATGGTTGGTCTCGGTAATGCCGTCCTGAACCTCGAAGAATTTCTGGGTATAGATATTCGACCAGGTGTTTTCCTGCCCGTCGACAACACCGGTCTGCAGCGCGCCATAGACTTCCTTGAAGGCAAGCTTCTGGGCGGAGGCATCAAGCGCGTTGATCATGGCGACGGCCACATCCGAGGTCTGCACCCGGAATTTCAGCCCGGCCGCGTCGGTTGGCAGGATCAGCGGCTTGTTGGCGGAAAACTGTTTCAGGCCCGAAGACCCGTAACCAAGGCCCATATAGCCCTTGTCTTCCATCGCCGTCAGCATGCCCTTGCCGGCATCGCTGGTGGTGAAGCGCTCCACCGCATCGAGACTTGAGAACAGGAACGGCAGGTCATAAAGCCGGTATTTCAGCGTATAGGCCTCGAACTTGGCCAGCGAAGGGGCTGCCAGCTGAACATCGCCGAGCAGCAGCGCCTCGAGCACCTTGTCATCGTCAAACAGCGTCGAGTTCGGGAAAACCTCCATGCAGGCTTCGCCATCGAGCTCCTCGTTGACGCGGTCGGCCAGCATGCGCGCGGCATCCCCCTTGGGATGGCCCTGATCGGCGACCACATGGCTGAACTTGATGACCATCTCGTCATCGCTGCAGGCATCATCGGCAGCGGAAACGGCGGAAGCCGCGGCGAAAAGCGCAGCGGCGGAAACGGCTGCAGTCAGAAATGTCTTCATGGTTTACGTCCTCCCGTTAAAACCAGGTCGTGTTGAACTGGGGGCTGGCCCCGGCAGGCCGCTGTCGATTGCGCGAACCGCGGCGCCACCCTCGTCATCAAGGCAGCGACATCTGCAAATGTCGGGATATGTTCATCTGAAGCCCTCCCGCGACGTCACCTCTCCGCCGCTGCCTGATATTTTACCTGCAAGCCGCGTGCCAGTTTTTGAGAAACATCAATAAAGACGTCAAAACAAAGACTTATCAATTTTCAAATTTTGGCCGGAAAAGCTTTGTGGCATCAATGTGTCAGCGGTGACACGTCGTCTTGCGCCGCAATGGGTAGGAACTGACACATTGCGATGATCACTCGGCATCGTCGACATAATCGATCCTGAGCCGTTTCATCTTGTCGTAGAGCCCTTTTCGCGAAATCTGCAAGGCTTCATAGGTGGGCTTCAGCGCTCCGTCATTGCGGGCAAGCTCGCCGGCGATCACCTGCCGTTCGAAAGCCTGCATCTGGTCTGCAAGCGGCAGGCCGGCGGACGGTGCCATGGCCGCTCCACCTTGCCCGTTGTCCTCAAACCCACGCCAGAGACCGAGCACGAAACGGTCGGCATAATTTCTCAACTCCCGCACATTGCCGGGCCAGTCATGTGCCATCAGATCTGCCTGCAGCATCGGCGAAATTTCCGGTATCTCCCGGCGAAACCGCGCGCGCGCATCACGGGCCAGAAAGAAGAACAGAAGCGGGATATCGTCCCGGCGCTCACGCAGCGACGGAATGTCGAGGGTTACGACATTCAGCCGGTAATAAAGATCGGCCCTGAAACGTCCGGCATCGCTTTCGACCTTGAGGTCGGATTTGGATGCGGCGACGATACGGATGTTCAGTGCAATCTGTTTGTTCGAGCCGAGCCGCTCGACCGTGCGGGTTTCAATGGCGCGCAGGATCTTGGCCTGAAGGTCAAGCGGCATGGATTCGATCTCGTCGAGAAACACCGTGCCGCCATCGGCATGTTCCAGCTTGCCGATGCGCTGCTTCTGGGCGCCGGTGAACGCGCCGGCTTCATGGCCGAACAGTTCCGCCTCCATCATGTCTGCAGGCAGTGCCGCGCAGTTGATCGCCACGAAATTGCCGGTCGCCCGGTTGCCGGTGTCATGCAGCGCGCGGGCGACTACCTCCTTACCCGTGCCGGTTTCACCGCGCACCAGAACATCGACATCGGTATCGGCCAGCATGGCAATCTGCTCGCGCAGCCGGACAATCCCCTTCGTGCGGCCGACCAGCCGCAGAGACAGTGCGTCGTGACCGTCCAGTTCCGATCTCAGCGTCCGGTTTTCCAGAACGAACCGCCGCTTTTCCAGCGCCCTGTCGATGACGGTGTAGAGGCGGGAGGCCTGAAACGGCTTTTCGATGAAGTCATAGGCCCCGGCCCGCATGGCATCGACCGCCATCTGCACATCGCCGTGCCCGGTAATCAGGATCACCGGAAAGGTGGGGTCTATCGCCAGTGCGGCCTTCAGCAGTGCCATGCCGTCCATTCCGGGCATGCGGATATCGGAGACAAGAACGGCATAGGCCTCATGCGTGATCCGCTCCACAGCGCTTGCGGCATTGTCATGCACGGCGACATTGACGCCTTCGAGTTCAAGCCCCTGCGCCAGCGCGTGGCGCAGGTCGTCGTCGTCATCGACAAGATGAACGAGAGGCGTTGCCGTCTGCATTTCCATGATGTGCCCCTATTCCTCCGCTGTTATGGCATCGCGGATTTCAGCCGCAGTTCGAAGACCGCGCCGCCGTCACCCGGCAGAAGCGTAACGCTGCCGCCGAAATCCTGCATGATGTTATAGACGATAGATAGTCCGATGCCGTTGCCCTGTCCGGTTCGCGTCGTGAAAAACGGCTCGAACACCTCATTTGCAAGCTCCTGTGCAATACCCGGCCCGTTGTCGGAAACATGAAGACAGACGGTTTCGCCGGCGCTTTTCAGGTCCACCGCTATGCGCCCGTCCGGCCTTCCCGAAAGCGCATCGATGGCATTGCTGAAGAGATTGACGAACACCTGCGAAAGACGGATGCGGCCGGCATCCACCACCACGCTCTCAAGGGCCGGATCGACATCGATGGCCACGCCGGCCCGGTCGGCTTTCGGCCGGATCAGGATCAGCGCCTCGTGCAGAGCCACCTTCACCGGCACGGGCTCCGTCTTCGTTTCCGGCCTGCGCGAGAAAGCCAGCAGGGTTCCCGAAAGTTCGGATATCCGGGCGACCATGGCCGTGATGCGGTTCAGGTTGTCGTCGGCAATCTCGTGCTTTTTGAGCGCCAGCGCCCGTTTGGTGTTGGCGGCATAGGTCTCGATGGCGGCCAGCGGCTGGTTGATCTCATGGCTGAGCGTGGCCGCCATCTGGCCGACGCCGGCCAGCTTTGCCGTCTGGATCAGCTCGCGCTGAACGCGCTTCAGTTCGCGCTCCGCCTCGATCCGCTCGTCGATTTCATGCGACAGGCTTTGGTTTGCAAGGCTGAGCTCTTTCGTCCGGTCGCGCACGGCGCGCTCCAGGCGCAGCGCCAGCGCCCGGTCCCGCCGCCTGAGCATGACACGGCCCTCGATGCGCCCGATCTGGAAAAACACGATCACGGCGACCAGCAGGAAGATCAGCAGCGAAAACCCGATCGCCGCCGATTGCGCGGAAACGACGCGGCTGCGGTCGCCCAGAACGTGAAGCTGCCAGCCCATCAGCGGCAGGTCACGCATCACGTCGATATGTGTCAGCGCATCGGCTGTTTCGGGATTGAACTTGGCGTCGATTTCGGAAACCGGCTTCAAAAGCCAGTCTTGGCGATTTGAGAGGAAGATGATGCCGTCACTGTCGGTGACGAAAATGGGATCGGCAGAAAGCGCCCAGGCGCGCTCGACTGCATCGAACCCGACATAAACGGCAACAACGCCCATCAGCCGGCCATTGCGACGCACGCCGGCGCCGAAGGCATAAACGCGGTTTTCGCCCTTCAGCAGGGCGACCGTCCGGCCCAGCCGGTTTTCTTTCGCCGCCTTGAGCAGTTCTGCGCGGCCTGCGGGTTCGTCACCGAAAATATCGCGTGCGGCGGAAAGCAGTTTCCCGTCGGCAGCAAAGAAGGCCACGTCGCGGGCGCCGGAAAGGCCGGTAATCTCTTCTGCCAGCGTGCGCGCCCTGTTTTCTATGTAGGCGTCGGAAGCAAGGCTTGCGAACAGCAGCGCGATTTCATCCTGCCGGGCGAGAAGGGGCGGAATCAGCCGGTATTTCTCCAGCACTCCGTTTAGGACCTCGGCCTGAACGGCAAGCGTTTCGGCAGCCTGATCCTGCACATATTCGCGGGTGCGGCTGGTTGTCAGCGACCAGGCCGCATAAGTGCCGGCAGATGCCAGCACGAGCAGAACCAGCGCTGCACCTGCGCGCAATCTGACAAAGCGCCGCCTGACGCTCCTACCGCTAAGCCAGCTATCCATCTCCTCCCCCGAGAGAAACGTTCTGCCGATAATCCCTGATTCTGTTAAACAGCCAGAGCCGCGAGAAAGCAAACAAACAGGCACAGAAACGCTCATTCGGTTGAAATGTCCCGTCGGGAAAACGGTCTTGCCAACGCGCTTTTCTCGATGAGGGCAGCCGTTTCGGCTTCAAGCTTCGCGTTGCGTTTTCAACGGGCTGCGTGCATGCTCCGGTGATCATTCCTCCAGTAGCGGGCATGCCTCATGACGCAATCCATCGGACCCTTTGTTGAACGTTTCGAACCTCCCATCACGCTCGCAGCGCCGGTTTCCGACCGTCTGGCAGGGTTGACCGTTGCCGTGAAAGACAATTTCGACATCGAGGGCACCGTCACCGGCGGCGGCAATCCCGAATGGGCCGAAGACCAGTCGCCGGCCGATCACAATGCTGCCGCCGTCCAGACCCTTCTCGACAATGGTGCGGCCCTTGTCGGCAAGGTCCATATGGATGAGCTGGCCTATAGTCTGATGGGGATGAATGCCCGTTTCGGCACTCCGGAAAATCCGGCGGCGCCCTCGCGCGTGCCCGGTGGGTCGTCTTCGGGCTCGGCCTCTGCCGTTGCATCGGGGCTTGCCGATATCGGTCTGGGTTCGGATACCGGCGGTTCGGTGCGTCTGCCGGCTTCGTTCTGCGGGCTTTTCGGCTGGCGGCCGACCCATGGTCTGGTGTCGGGCGAGGGGCTGTTGCCGCTTGCCGAAAGCTATGATGTGCCGGGTTTTTTGACCCGCGATCTGGAAACGCTCTCGCAGCTCGGTGAAATCTTTGCGGAAGGACAGGCCGCAGAGGGCGACGTCCGGCTGGTCTACCCTTCCGATGTCTGGCGGCTATGCGAGGATGAGGCGGCGGCGGCCTTGAAATCGGCCCTGCCGAAGGGCGACCGCAATGACAGTCCGCTTCTGCCGGGCGGCGACCTGAAGGCGCTGCTGCCGGTATTTCGCAACCATCAGGGCTATGAGGCCTGGCAGCATTTCGGCGGCTGGATCGAAAAGCGCGCGCCCGAATTCGGTTCCGACGTCGGTCAACGGTTTTCCATCGCCGCGAAGATCACACCGGCCGAATTCGAGGAGGCCCAGGCCAGGCGCGAGGCCTTCCGCACGCATCTGAAACGGGTGCTGGTCCCCGGAACCGTCATGGTCTACCCGACCTCTCCGGGTCCTGCGCCGCTGTTGACGGCCGGTGACGATATTTTCGAGACGTTTCGTAGCCATGCCCTGACCATGCTTGCCATTGCCGGTCACGGCGGGTTGCCGCAAATATCCGTACCGCTGGTGGCAAGCCAGGGGTCGCCGCTCGGGCTTTCGCTTGTCGGCGCGCCCGGCAGCGACCGGTTGCTGATCGAGGTGGCGAAACGTTTCATCTGAGGGCATCATGCTGCATTCCGCGACAGGTTTTGACGGAGCATTTTCCGCTCCGCATCGTGCAGCCGCACTGACGGGGCGGGACATTCTGCAGGCCGGCGGCACGGCCATCGAGGCCATGGTTGCCGCCGCTGCGACGATTGCGGTCACCTATCCGCATATGAACGGGATCGGTGGCGACGGCTTCTGGCTGATCCACCGCCCCGGCGAAAAAGTGGCCGGGATTTCCGCCTGCGGGCAGGCCGCGCGTCTGGCAACGCCCGAATGGTATGCGGCGCGCGGGTTTTCCACGACCATGCCGACGCGCGGAGGCCCTGCCGCGCTTACCGTGCCGGGCACGATTGGCGGCTGGGAAAAGGCGCTGTCGCTGGTGCCCGCCGAAAAGCGCCTGCCGCTTGAAACGCTGCTGGCCGCAGCAATCAACTATGCCGAAAACGGGATCGCTGTCACCGGAAACCAGGCGCAGTGCACGGCGGACAAGTTCGACGGGCTTTGCAATGTTCCCGGTTTTGCCGGAACGTTTCTGATCGATGGCAAGGCGCCCGAAGCCGGCGCGCGGCTTTGCCAGAAACCGCTGGCATCGACGTTGCGACAACTCGTGGCCGAAGGATTATCGTCCTATTATTCGGGCGCGCTGGCGCGCATCCATGCGGGTTTTCTGGAAGACAATGGCTCGCCGCTGCGCCTTGATGACTTTGCAGCCTACGAGGCGCGCATGGTCGACCCGCTTGAGGTCAATACATCGCATGGCAGGCTGATGAACATGACCGCGCCGACGCAGGGCGTGGCATCGCTGATGATCCTGGCGCTGTTCGACCGGCTCGGGGTCGGGGAGGGCGAGGGATTTGCGCATCTCCACGGTCTGGTCGAAGCCACGAAACAGGCCTTCATCCTGCGCAATGCCGGGCTTGGCGATCCCGATTTCATGGCCGAACCGGCTGAGAACTGGCTTTCCGCAGATCGTCTCGATGCGCTTGCGGAGAAGATCGACAGGAAGACCGCTTTGCCGTGGCCTCATGAGCCGGCAGAAGGCGATACGATCTGGATGGGCGCGGCGGATCGTTACGGCAATGTCGTCTCCTTCATCCAGAGTGTTTACTGGGAGTTTGGCTCGGGGCTGACTTGTCCCGAAACCGGTGTTTTCTTCCAGAACCGCGGTGCCGGGTTTTCGCTTTTGCCGGGTCCCAATCAGCTTGCGCCCGGCAAGCGCCCGTTCCACACGCTGAACCCGGCTCTGGCACATCTGAAGGATGGCCGTGTGATGGCTTACGGCACGATGGGCGGCGAGGGGCAGCCGCAGACACAGGCCGCGGTGTTCTCGCGTTATGTGCAGTTTGGCCAGGAGCTTCAGGCTGCAGTGACCGCACCGCGCTGGCTGCTTGGACGCACGTGGGGGGAGGAAACCGCGACGCTGAAGCTTGAAGACCGGTTCGATCCGGCGCTGGTCGCAGCGTTGAAGGCGGCCGGGCATGACGTCGAAATGCTGCCTGCATTCTCCGACGCGGCGGGCCATGCCGGCGCCGTCGTGCTGCATGAGAGCGGGTTGATGGAGGCGGCAACCGATCCGCGCGCCGACGGCCTTGCGCTGGCAGACTGAACGGCTGAGGCCGGAAAGCGGTTTCGCGAAAACTGCCGACAAAATCGACCTTTATCCTGACGTCGTTGTGGCGGGTGCCTTTCGGAAATCCGCCACAACGACAGGTCCGTTGCTACCCCGCCAGCAGGCTGGCATTGCCGCCGGAGGCTGTTGTGTCGACGCAGAGATGGCGTTCATGCAGAACATGGGCCTTGTCCGGCATGGCGGTGATCAGCGGCAGGACGGGGCCGGACCGTCGGGCGAGCGCGCCGGCAAAAGCCCGCGCGATCGTCTCGTCGCCCCACCACAAGGCGCCGGAAAAGCCGTCGAGTTTCGTCAGGGTCTCCGGTTCGACATGGCCGTCAACGGCAATCGCGCGTCCGCCAAGGGCTTCGACGGCCGCCTTCTGGGCAGCGGCGATTTCCTTGCCGGGGCCGAGGCAGAGAAGCGGCGGGCGGGTGTAGAAGGCGAGCCGGTTCAGCTCGCCGGTGACCCCCGGCATCAGCTCTTCATCGCGCTTGATTTCGGCAAGCGCCGACAGCATGGCCTCGACCGGCTTGATATCGGCATTGCTGCTCCAGTCCTCGCCGCCTTCCTGCCCGGAGGCGGGGGTGAGGAAGCGCGGCAGATAATGCGGTCCGCCGGCCTTCGGTCCCGTGCCGGAAAGGCCCTCGCCGCCGAAGGGCTGGGAGCCGACGACCGCGCCGATCTGGTTGCGGTTCACATAGATATTGCCGACATGGATGCTCTCCGACACGGCCTGTACGCGGTCGTCGATGCGGGTGTGCAGGCCGAAGGTCAGGCCGTAGCCGCGGGCGTTGACCGTGTCGACAACCTTTTCCAGATCGCGGGCCTTGTAGGTGGCCACGTGGAGAACCGGGCCGAAGATTTCGCGCTCCAGATCATCGATGCCGTTCACCTTGAGCATGGTCGGTGCAATGAAGGTGCCGGTTTCCGGTGTCTTCAACTGATGCAGGATGCTGCCGGATTTCTCCTTCAGATAGGCGGCGATGCCATCGCGGGCCTCGGCATCGATCACCGGGCCGACATCGGTGGAAAACAGCCACGGATCACCCACGGCAAGCTCGTCCATCGCGCCCTTGATCATCTTAATCAGATGGTCGGCGGTGTCCTCCTGAATATAAAGGCAGCGCAGGGCCGAGCAGCGCTGGCCGGCCGACTGGAAGGCGGAGGCGACGATATCGCGCACGGCCTGTTCGGGAAGCGCGGTACTGTCGACGATCATGGCGTTGAGGCCGCCGGTTTCGGCAATCAGCGGCGTGCCGGGCGCAAGATTTTCGGCAATCGATTTTTCGATCAGCTTGGCCGTGTCAATCGAGCCGGTGAAGACGGCGCCGGAAACGCGTTTGTCGGCTGTCAGCGCTGCACCGACCGTGGGGCCGTCGCCGGTCAGCAGTTGAAGCGCTGAACGCGGCACGCCAGCCTCATGCAGAAGTTCAACGGCCTTGTGGGCAATCATCTGCGTCTGTTCGGCGGGTTTGCACAGCACCGCATTGCCGGCCATGAGTGCGGCGGAAATCTGGCCGGTGAAGATTGCCAGCGGAAAATTCCACGGGCTGATGGCGGCGATGATGCCGCGCGGCCCCCGCACCGTGTTTTCGCCCTCGCGGGCATAGTAGCGCAGGAAGTCGACGGCCTCGCGCACCTCGCCGATGGCGTCGGCAATGGTCTTGCCCGCTTCCTTCGCCAGAAGCGCGAACAGCACGCCGTAATTTTCTTCGTAAAGATCGGCGGCCTTACGCAGCACGGCGGCGCGTTCGCTCGGCGGGGCATCCCAGATTGCGGCATCGTCAAAGGCGCGGGCGACGGTTGCCTCGCCGGCCTCCAGCACAGTGCCGACAGTCTCGCCCGTCGCGGGGTTTTTAACGGTGACGGTTGTGCCCGTCGGCTCGGAGACCGTCAGCGGTTTGCCGTCGGGAAGCGGCGTGTTGCGCGCGTCCTCGATTGCCGCCAGCACGTCATCGGCGGTCGTGTCCCATCCGCGCGCGGCAACGCGGCCCTCGCCGAATATATCGGCAGGACGCTTCAATGCGGCCGGTGGCGTTGCGGTTTTCACGGCCTCGAAGGGGTCGCTGGCAACGGTTTCCGGTGCAATATTATTATCGACGATCTGGTGGACGAAGGAGGAGTTTGCGCCGTTTTCCAGCAGGCGGCGCACCAGATAGGCCAGAAGATCGCGGTGGGCGCCGACCGGTGCGTAAATCCGGCAATGGCCGCCTGTTTCCTTCTTCACAATGTCATGCAGGCGCTCACCCATGCCGTGGAGGCGCTGCAGCTCGTAGGGGCGGCCGTCGGCAAGTTCCAGAACGGCGGCAATCGTGTGGGCGTTGTGCGAGGCGAATTGCGGGAAGATGCGGTCCCCCATCGTAAAAAGCTTCCGCGCCAGGCAGAGATAGGCGACATCGGTCGCGGCCTTGGTGGAAAAAAGCGGGAAATCCGGCATGCCGTTGACCTGGGCAAGCTTCATTTCCGTGTCCCAGTAGGCACCCTTGACGAGGCGGACATTGATCTTGCGATCATAGCGCGTCGCCATGTCGTAAAGCGCATCGATGGCCGCATCGGCGCGCTTGCCATAGGCCTGCACGACAACGCCGAACCCGTCCCAGCCGTCCAGCGCGGGATCGGCCATCACCGCGTCGATGACCTTGAAGGACAGCGCCAGACGGGCCTGTTCCTCCGCATCGATATGCAGCGCGATCCCGGCGTCCCGGGCCTGCGCGGAAAGGCGCTTGACGATTGGCACCAGCTCTTCCATCACGCGTTCTTCCTTGGCCACCTCGTAGCGCGGGTGAAGGGCGGAAAGCTTGATGGATATACCGGGATTGTCGACGATATTCTCGTGAACCGCAGCCTTGCCGATGGCCTTGATCGCGTTTTCATAATGGCGGTCATAGCGCGCAGCGTCATCCGCCGTCATCGCCGCTTCGCCGAGCATGTCGAAGGAATAGGTGAAGCCCTGCTTCATCCGGCCGTCGCCGCGCCTCAGCGCATCCTCGATGGTTTCGCCCAGCACGAACTGGCGGCCCATCTCCTTCATGGCGCGGGTCACGGCGGTGCGGATCACCGGTTCGCCCATGCGCTTGACCAGACCGTGGAGCGTGTTGGCGATGCCGGGGTCGGAGCGTTCATCCAGCACCTTGCCGGTCAGCATCAGCGCCCAGGTGGAGGCGTTGACCAGTGAGGAGGCGGCCGTGCCGAGATGGCTGTTCCATTCCGATGGCGCGATCTTGTCTTCGATCAGCGCGTCGATGGTGAACCGGTCCGGCACCCGCAGCATGGCTTCCGCCAGACACATCAGCGCCACGCCCTCGCGCGTGGAAAGCCCGTATTCGGCCAGAAAATGCTCCATCAGCGTCGGCTTGCTTTCGGAACGGATGCGGCAGACGAGATCGGCCGCGCGTTTGCTGATTGCCGCGCGTTCGTCCGGCGCGATGGCAGCGTTTTCGGCAAGTGCTGCCAGAAGCGGTGCGTCAGGGGCGAATTTCTGCTCGAAACCGAGCGCTGGGAAGGGAATGTCGGCCAAAGTCTGCTCCTCATTTTTTGTCAGACTAACGTCAATTGCGTAGGCGATGCGACTAGCTTTGTTCGTTTATTTGGTCATAAGTAACAAAGAAGGACCCAAAAAAACGGATGTTGCAATGGAAATCGATGCCATCAATCGCAAAATTCTTGAAGAACTGGTCGTCGATGCACGCATTTCCATGACCGAACTGGCGCGCAAGGTCGGGCTCTCCAAGACGCCGGTTACGCTGAGAGTCCGGCAGCTGGAGGAAATGGGGCTGATCAAAGGGTACCGCGCGATGCTGTCTCCGATCAAGCTCGGCCTGACCCATGTCACCTATGTCACGGTGAAGGTGAGCGACACCCGGCAGAAAGCGTTGCAGCAATTCAACGACGCCGTGCGGCAGATCCCGGAAGTGGAGGAATGCTATCTGATTGCCGGCGGGTTCGACTACCAGATCAAGGTGCGCACGCGCGACATGGAGCATTTCCGCCGGATCATGGCGGAGAAGATTTCCGAACTGCCCTATGTCAGCTGGACGACAAGCTATGTGGCGATGGAAGCGGTCATCGATCAGAGCTGGGTGGCGCTGTAGCCTCCCATTTGGCCGCTAGATTGTCGTCAACACGCTGGAAACGGCCCAGACGACTACGCCGAGGGGAACGAGCGCCAGAAGCGCGAACAGGCCGTCGCGGGTCAGCATCGAAAAGGCGATCAGCGTTACCGCCACGCCGATCAGCGATGACGAGAACGGAACGATTTCCATCAGTGGCATCACTGCGCCGAAGATCGTGCAGGCAAGCGGCAGCAGCAGCACCAGAGGTGGGCGGAACAGGAAGGTCATCCGCTTGCGGCTGACACGGTCGACAAGACGGGTAAAGGGCAGGATCTTTTCCAGCCCCGCATGCAGTTTCGGGGTCTTGATCGTGCGGTGGCGGATCCAGCCGGGCAGCCATATCTGCTTGTGGCCAACGAGCCTCTGGGCGGCGATCAGCATGATGATCAGGCCGCAGACGGTCGAAAGGCCCGGCACCCCGCTCAGCGGCGTGATCAGGATCAGTGCGGGCAGGATCAGCAGCGGAATGAAGGAGGCATGGCCGAAGGAGCGCATCAGATGCTCGACGGAAGCCTCGCCGTTTCCGGTTTCCGCAATCGTGCGCTCGACGATTGCAGTCAGCGAACTGAATTCCTGTTCGGCCGTGTTGGTCTGGTCCAAGAAGGGCTCCTGCCGTCATTGATGGATATTCTGTTGCAAACGCCTTGAACCGCCGTCCGGTTCCGGATCGCCACCCGATCATTGATGCTGCCATTGATTTATCATGCGGCCTGTGTCCTGTTTATGAAAACCAAAATTGTGAGGAACGCATGTCGGAAGAACGTCTCGAGAGGCTTGAAGCGCAGATGGCGGCGCATCAGGAAGTGTTGATTGCGCTGGCGGCGGCGCTCGGGGAGGGGGAAAGCCAGACGGTGTTCCGCGCCGCACTCGACGGTCTGCTGACCGTCAAGGGGCAGGAGGAGGACCCTGGCCTGGATCCCGATGCGTCCTTCGCCTTCCAGTACCGCGTTGCCGATACCATCCGCGCCATCGTTGACGGCGCAGAAGCCCGCGCCAAGAAATAGGCCCAACGCCTGAGCCAAAGCTCTGCCTTACGGAACTTTCCGGCCATTTTCGACGTTTTCAAAAAAACTTCGAATGGAAGGGCAGGGTTATGGCCACGACGACGGAAAACAATCGTTCATCCATCAAGGATGAGGAGACCTACGAGGCTTTGCGCGCCGACGGCGCCTCGAAGGAGAAAGCCGCGCGCATTGCCAACGCGCAGGCAAATGACCGCATGGCCCCCTCGAGAAAGGGTGGAAAATCCGCCTCCTACGTGGCGTGGACGCGTGAGGACCTTTACCGCAAGGCGCAGGAGGTCGGCATCGAGGGCCGCTCGAAGATGGACAAGGGCGAACTGATCGACGCCTTGCGCAACCATTAGGGCGCAACGTTTCAGCGTTTGAGGAAGCCATTCTCCGGCTTTGCCGTTTCTTCCGGATCGAGGAGATCGGCGACCCGCCTGAAAGAGGTGACGATGGAAAACTGCTCGGGCTCGGTGAAGGCGGAAAATTCCGCGGCAAACCCGTCGGCGAAAAGCGATGGCGCGCCGGCAAGGGTTTGCGATCCCGCCCGTGTCAGAACGGCCTGCACCTTGCGCCTGTCGGAGACCGATCGCTTGCGTTCAATCAGCCCCTTGGCTTCCAGCTTGTCGAGAATGGTCACCGTGGTGGCCGGGCTGAGGTCGGCCTGTTTCGAGATCGCCGCCGTGGTCAGCGCGCCCTGGTCGCTCACAGCCTGCAATACGACAATCTGCGGAATGGTCAGCCCGGTCTTCCGGCCGATGCGTTTCGAGCGAATGTCAATGGCATGCGCGATGCGCCGGATCGCCTTCATCACGGCTTCGGCATTTTTCGATGTCAGGTCTTCATCGGCGTTCTTCATGAGTCGAGTCAATTACAGTAGAAATGATTTGAACTCAAACGATTTCTGTTGTAACCAAAAAGCAACCCATAAGCGCGGGCACCTGCCCGCAACGCAATCACGCCGCGCGGTCTTATCGCAAGCGGCACAGTGACATTTGAATATGCGCCTTGCTTGTCGGGAGACCTCCCTTTCCTGTCGTCCGGGCGCCAAAGACAGGAGCGATCGTCCAGAACATGTGTGGTATTGCCGGAGAAATCAGATTTGACGGAACCCTTGCGGACGCCGAAGCCGTTGCCCGCATCACCGAGGCACTGGCCCCGCGCGGGCCGGATGGCAGCGGCATTCTCGGCCGAGGCAATTATGCCTTCGGCCATCGCCGCCTGAAGATCATCGACCTCTCCGAGAAAGCCGCCCAGCCGATGACCGATCCCGAACTCGGTCTGACGATTGTGTTCAACGGCTGCATCTACAATTACCCGGAACTGCGCAAGACGCTTGAGGAAAAGGGCTACCGGTTCTTCTCCACCGGCGATACCGAAGTGATCCTCAAGGCCTATCACGCCTGGGGACGGGACTGTGTGCAGCACTTCCACGGCATGTTCGCCTTCGCCATCATCGAGCGTGACAGCGGCAAGGCGATGCTGGCGCGCGACCGTTTCGGCATCAAACCGCTTTATTATGCGACCAGCGGCAAGAATATCCGCTTTGCTTCCACGTTGCCTGCGCTGCTGCGCGGCGGCGGTATCGACAAGACGGTCGATCCGGTGGCGCTGCACCATTACATGTCGTTTCATGCGGTGGTGCCGCCGCCCTATACGATCCTCAAGGGCGTGCGCAAGCTGCCGCCGGCGACGACCCGCTGTTATGAGCCGGATGGCTCTTTCGAGGATATCCGCTACTGGGCGCCGCCGCACCAGCGCGATCCGGCAACGGCGGGGCTGTCGCGCGAGGAATGGCGTGACCGGGTGCTGGATGCGCTGCGCACGGCTGTCCGCCGCCGCATGGTGGCCGACGTTCCCGTCGGCGTGCTGCTGTCGGGCGGGGTCGATTCCTCGATTATCACCGGGCTTCTGGCCGAGGAAGGCCAGAAGGACCTGATGACCTTTTCCATCGGGTTTGAGGAGGCCAATGGCGAAAAGGGCGACGAATTCGGCTATTCCGACCTGATCGCCGAACGGTTCGGCACGGATCACCACAAGATCTTCGTGCCGTCCTCTGACCTGATGAGCGCCTTGCCCGACACCATCAACGCCATGTCGGAGCCGATGGTGTCCTATGACAATATCGGCTTCTTCCTGCTGTCGCGCGAGGTGTCCAAGCACATCAAGGTGGTTCAGTCGGGGCAGGGCGCGGACGAAATCTTTGCCGGCTATCACTGGTATCCGCCGCTTGAAAATTCCAACGATGTCGTCGGCGATTATGCCAAGGGCTTCTTCGACCGCGACCACGCCAAGCTGTCGCGTCATCTCTCGCCGGAATGGCTGGCGGAGGAGGATGTCAGCCGCGCCTTCGTTGAAAGCCACCTGATGGCGCCGGGCGCCGAAGGGCCTGTGGACCGGGCGCTCCGGCTCGACAGCCAGGTCATGCTGGTCGATGATCCGGTCAAGCGGGTGGACAACATGACCATGGCTTGGGGGCTTGAGGCCCGTGTGCCCTTCCTCGACCACGAACTGGCCGAGCTTGCAGCCACCATCCCGCCGGAGTTCAAGCTCAATGACGGCGGCAAGGGCGTGCTGAAGGATGCCGCGCGGCTTGTGGTGCCGCATGAGGTGATCGACCGCAAGAAGGGCTATTTCCCGGTTCCGCAGCTGAAATACATCTCCGGCGAATATCTCGACATGGTTCGTGATACACTGACAAGCCAGGTCTCCAGCGAGCGTGGGCTGTTCAACAAATCCTATCTCGATGACCTGTTCATCGATCCGATCGGCCACATCACGCCGTTGCGCGGATCGGAACTCTGGCAGGTTGCGCTTCTGGAAATGTGGTTGCAGTCTCACGAGATTTGAGGAAAAGCCGATGAACGCGGAAAAGGGTCCGAAGGATCAACCGGAGCACCGCGGCCGCGATGCCTATTCCCATCGCTTGAAGAAGATGCGGACCCAGGGCATGAAGCCGCCGATCAACAATGGTGACGACAGCGGCGCCATGAAAGCGGATGTTTCGATCGATTGCGGCTGGGGCCGTATCGTGTTCGGCCAGACCTTTTCCGATACCAAGCTGCTGATCGAGACATTGCGGGCCGAGGTGCCGGACCACCGCGACATCGCGATCTATGTGCGCGATCCGCATGTGGTGCTCGCCAATGCGCCGCAGGAAGTGTTCCTCGATCCCTCGCACACCTATAGGCTCGATCTTTCGACCTATCATACGGCGGCGTCGAAGCCGCCGCAGGGCTTTTTCATCCGCCGGCTGACATCGGAAATCGATGCCCAGGCCATCAACCGCATCTATGCCGCCCGCGGCATGGTGGTGGTGCGCCCGGACTTCTTCTGGCGTCAGCGCGATGCCCGCTCGATTGTCTATTTCGTCGCCGAAGACGAGCATACCGGCAAGATTCTGGGCACCGTGACCGGCATCGACCATGGCCGTGTGTTCAACGATCCGGAAAAGGGGGCATCGCTTTGGTGTCTGGCCAGCGATCCGCAGGCTCGTCAGCGCGGCATTGGCGAAGCGCTGGTGCGCCGGCTGGCCGAGCATTTCCTTGCCCGCGGTTCCTCGCATCTCGATCTCTCGGTGCTGCACGACAATGTGCCGGCGATCAAGCTTTATGAAAAGCTCGGGTTCAAACGGGTTCCCTATTTTACCGTCAAACGCAAGAACCAGATCAACGAGAAGCTTTTCACCGGCCCCGAGCAGGAAGACTACGAGGCGCTGAACCCCTATGCGCAACTGATCGTCGGGGAGGCGCGCCGTCGCGGCATTTCTGCGGAAGTGACCGACGCCAAGGGCGGCTTCTTCCGACTGTCCTATGGGGGGCGCTCGATCCACTGTCGCGAAAGTCTCTCTGAACTGACGACATCGGTCGCGATGTCGATCTGCGATGACAAGTCGGTGACCCGCCGCTTCGTCGAGGAGGCCGGCGTCAGGGTGCCGCGGCAGATGACTTCGGATGCCGGGGATGATGCGATTGCCGGTTTTCTGGAAGATGCCGGCAGGCTTGTCGTCAAACCGGCGCGCGGCGAACAGGGGCGGGGGATTTCCGTCGGGGTCACGACGCTTGAGGAAGTGCGCGAAGCCGTGGACGCGGCCAAGGCCTATTGCGATACGGTGCTGATCGAGGAAATGGTCGAAGGCGAAGACCTGCGGCTGATCGTCATCAATTACCGTCTGGTCGCCGCCGCCGTGCGCCGTCCGGCGCATATAATCGGTGACGGACGCTCCACCATCGAACAGCTGATTTCCACCCAGAGCGAGCGCAGAAGTGCGGCCACCGGCGGCGAATCCTCCATTCCGCTTGATGCCGAAACCGAGCGGACGGTGCGCAGCGCCGGCTACACCTTTGCCGATGTACCGCAGGACGGCGAGGAAATCCGTGTCCGGCGCACCGCCAATCTGCACACCGGCGGAACCATCCACGATGTCACCGATATCGTCCACCCAAAGCTTGTGGATGCCGCGATTTCCGCTGCCCGTGCGATCAATATTCCGGTCGTGGGGATTGATTTGATGATCAAGTCACCCCAAAACCCGGAATACGCTTTTATTGAGGCCAACGAGCGTCCGGGGCTTGCCAACCACGAGCCGCAGCCGACGGCCGAACGGTTCGTCGATCTGCTGTTCCCGCTGTCCATGCCGGCAGGGGCCAGGGCTTCAGCCCGCGAGACGCAGAAAAATGAGTGAGTGATGCAACGACTGACGATTGATTCCGAGTACCTGTCCGACATGCTGAAATCGCTGCTCGCGATTCCCTCGCCGACAGGTTACACTGATCCGATCGTCCGGTTCGTGACGGGAGAGCTGGAAAAGCTCGGCCTTTCCGTCGAACTGACCCGGCGCGGCGCGATCAGGGCCGTGCGCAGGGGCGTTGACAGTCGCGGCGCGCGCGCCGTCGTTTCCCATGTCGACACACTCGGCGCCCAGGTGAAATTCCTGAAGGACAATGGCCGTCTCAAGCTTGTGCCGATCGGCACATGGTCGGCGCGCTTTGCCGAAGGGGCGCGGGCAACGGTTTTCACCGAAAAGGGCGCTTACCGCGGCACCATCCTGCCGCTGAAGGCCTCCGGCCACACCTATAACAATGAAATCGACGAAATGCCGGTGGGCTGGGACTATGTCGAACTGCGCGTCGATGCGTTGACCCGCGACGAGGAAGACCTCGACCGGCTGGGCATCGAGATCGGCGATATCGTTGCCATCGACCCGCAGCCGGAATTTCTCGACAACGGCTTCATCGTCTCCCGTCACCTCGACAACAAGGCCGGCGTGGCGCTGATGCTCGCCGCGCTGAAGGCGATGCAGGATGCCAATATCGAAACCCCGGTGGCCAGCCACTGGCTGTTCACCATTGCCGAGGAAGTCGGCGTCGGCGCTTCGTCAATCGTTTCGCCCGAGGTCGCTTCGCTGGTCTCCATCGACAACGGCACGTCCGCGCCCGGCCAGAATTCCTCCGAATTCGGCGTCACCATTGCCATGGCCGACCAGACCGGGCCCTTCGACTGGCACCTGACGAAAAAGCTGGTCGATGTCTGCAAGTTCAACGATATCCGCTACCAGAAGGATGTCTTCCGCTATTACCGCTCGGATTCGGCAAGCGCGGTGGAAGCCGGCGCTGATGTGCGCACCGCGCTGGTCGCCTTCGGCGTCGATGCCTCGCACGGTTATGAGCGCATCCATATGCATGCGCTGCGCTCGATTGCCGAACTGGTCACCGCCTATCTGACCTCCGATGTCGAGATCAAGCGCGACTTCCAGCAGTCCGGCCCGATGACCGGCTTTACCCGCCAGCCGACCGGCAAGGCCCGCCAGGAGCTTTCCGCCGATGTCGAGACCGAAAAGATCGACGATCCTAGCCATCCCCATCATGCCGGTCATGCGTGAACCTTTGCTGCAGTGCACGCGCTTGCCAAGCGATACAATCTTGCTATGAATACTGATCACCCTGGATTGTTTCAGGCGTGAGCGAAGGGGAAACAATGCAACGCGTTACCACTTACATTCCGGCAGGGGAGGACAATGGCCCGCTTGCCGGACGTGTCGAGTTGACACATGACGGGCGCCATTTGCGGCGCAAGGCGCTGAAGCTGGCCAATGGCGGTTCGGTCATGCTCGATTTGAAGGATGCCGTTCTTTTTGCAAGCGGCGACCGGCTGGTGCTGGAAGACGGGTCGAAGATCGAGATCGTCGCGGCACCCGAAGAACTCTACGAAATCCGCCCGCGCGATGGCCTCCACATCATCGAACTTGCCTGGCATCTCGGCAACCGGCACCTGCCGGCGCAGATCGAGACCGACCGTATCCTGATCCTGCGCGACCATGTCATCCGACAGATGCTCATCGGTCTCGGCGCGACGGTCAGCGAAATTGTCGAACCGTTCCAGCCGGTGCGCGGCGCCTATCACAGCCATGGCGGCCACGATCATCATCACGGTGATCATCACCACCACGATCATGATCACGGAGATCACGACCATCACGGCCATCACCACCACCACGATTGACGAGACCGCCGTTTCGGGGACATCGCTGCTTCGGCTGCTGTCCTGGCTTTCTCCCGCCTTTCCGCTCGGCGGCTTTGCCTATTCCGGCGGTTTGGAGCGGGCCGTCCATGACCGGCTGCTGGAAGATGCCGAAGGGCTGAAAGCCTGGCTTTCATCGGGGCTTGCGCAGGGCTTCCTGTGGAACGATGCGCTGCTTTTGTGCGAAAGCCACAGGGCGGGCGGCGATGTTGCGCGCATTGGCGAAACGGCCGCCCTTGCGACAGCCCTTGCCGGCGCGCGCGAGCGCCATGCCGAAACACTGGCGCTTGGGGCTGCCTTTGTGACGGCGGCGCGCGCATGGCCGGCGCCGGTGCTTGATGAATTGCCCGAGACGATTGCCTTGCCGGTTGCCTTCGGCGCGGTCGCCTCTGCCCATGGTATCGGTCTGACGGCTGCCTGCCAGGGCTATCTCCATGCCCAGATCGCACAATCGGTTTCGGCCGCCATACGGCTTTCGCTGTGCGGTCAGGTGGCGGGCCTTGAAGTGTTGTCCGGGCTGGAAAAGACCATTCTGGAAACGGCTTCGCGCGCTGCGCGGTCAGGTCTCGATGATCTTGGCGGCTGTACGTTCCGGGCCGATATTTCCACACTTCGGCACGAAACCCAGCATTCGCGCCTGTTTCGTAGCTGAATTCTGTAACTGACGAGGTTCGACATGAAGTCTGAAAACGGTCCTTTGCGCGTCGGCATCGGCGGCCCGGTGGGCTCCGGCAAGACGGCGCTGACGGAAAAGCTGTGCAAGGCGATGGGCCGGGATTATTCCGTCGCCGTCGTCACCAACGACATCTATACGCGTGAGGATGCCGAGGCGCTGGTGCGTATGCAGGCGCTCACCTCCGACCGGATCGTCGGCGTGGAAACGGGCGGCTGCCCGCATACCGCCATCCGCGAGGATGCGACGATCAATCTTCAGGCGATTGCCGAAATCAACAGCCGGATCCCCGATCTCGACATCATCTTCATCGAATCGGGCGGCGACAATCTGGCGGCAACCTTCTCGCCGGATCTTGCCGACATCACCATTTACGTGATCTCGGTGGCCCAGGGCGAGGAAATCCCGCGCAAGGGCGGGCCCGGAATCACCCGCTCCGACCTGCTGATCATCAACAAGAAGGACCTCGCACCCTATGTCGAGGTCAATCTCGATGTCATGGCCGGCGATGCGGAGCGCATGCGTTCGGGCGCGCCGACGGTGTTCACCGACCTGAAGCGCGGCGACGGCGTCGAGGCGATCGTGTCTTTCCTGAAGGAAAACGGCGGTCTTTGAAACGCGCCTCCCATAAACGGAAAAACCGGCAGGGAGCCCTGCCGGTTTTCAGGTCGGTCGCATGATCGGTGCGCAGATCAGAGAGCCCGCAGCGCGTCCATATCCTCAATTTCGATGATGCGACCGTGTACGTGAACGCCGAGACCTTTCAGCGTTGCGAAGGCGCGGGAAAGCGCTTCGGGGGCAAGTCCCAGCTTTCCGGCAAGAAGGCTCTTCTGGAAGGAAAGGCGGAAGGATGCCGGCGATTCCTGGCCATCGGCCTGTTCCAGAAGGTAGAGCGCCACCCGCTGAACGGCTGTGTTGAGCCGGTCATTGGCGATGCAGTCCATGGTTTCCTGAAGCTGGTCGGCAAGGGAACCGGCAATGGCGCGCGCCAGCATGCCGTCATCGGCTTGAGCCGCGTTGCGCACCCGGTTGATATCGTAGCGCGCCAGCATCGCCTTGTCGGCGGCCTGGGCGTGATATTCATAGGTATCGCCGCCGAAGATCAGGTCATCGGCAAAGCTGTCGCCAGGGCCGCATACGCGGATATCGGCTTCACGGCCTTCGCTGTTCTGCCTGTAAAGGCGCACATAGCCGGAAAGCACGCTGTAAAAATGGGTCGCCGGATCACCTTCGCGGAATACCACGTCCCGGGGATAGCAATTGGCGAAGGTTGCACATTCCATCAATTTGTTCATGGTCGCCATGTCCATGTTGGCCGTCAGCTTGGTTTCGACAAAAAGCGTTTTTTTGCGCTCGTTCAGCAAGAGGGTCCTGTTCACTGTCCGTCTCCCGTCCCGGCCCCGCGGCGACCGGGCTTTTGCCTATCCAAATCTGCAACTCGACCGGTGCACGCCGCAATGTCGCCGGTTGCTGGCATCCGGCCTGTTCCCCGTTTCGGGATGCATGGGCCTGACGCTTCAAAATCGACATTTCCCAGACAATCCGGCAATCCGCCGGTATTGTCCGTCTGTGGCAAAGGCCGGCTTTCCAGGTTGGGAGGGAAGAGGCCGGTCTTTCGCCTGTCTGAAACCTAGAAGCAGAGGGCGGCCGGGGTATTGATTTCAATCAACCGGGAGGCGGATTTTTTGACGTTTGCGGTACGGGGCTGCAAACAGTGTTGCAAATGGCAAAAAGGCCGGTTTTGCACCGGCCCCTGAGCGAAACGATTTAAACAAAATCGCGTTTTCGGCTAGCGGAATGTTTCCGCTTACCAATCCGACGCCATCAGGCCATGCCGTGCCGGCCATATTCGTCGCGCTTGTTCTCGATAGTGTCGAGTCGTTCTTCGAGTTTGGCAATTTTGGCACGATTGGCCTCGCCGAGCTTGCCGGTTTCTTCCGTCGTGTAGACATGATCGTCGGGGTCGCGCCGGCCGATGAAACGGCCGAACACCAATCTCAGCAGCCCGGCAATATCATCCATGATCATGAAGAAGGCGGGCACCACCAGCAGGCTCAAAACGGTGGAGACGATGATGCCGCCGATCACCGCCGTTGCCATCGGCGCGCGGAAGGAGGCCCCTTCACCCACGCCAAGGGCGGCCGGCAGCATGCCCGCCGACATGGCAATCGAGGTCATGATGATCGGGCGGGCACGCTTGCGCCCGGCCTCCACCAGTGCTGCGCGCCGTTCCAGACCGTGCCAGATCGCCTCCTTGGCGAAATCCACCAGCAGGATCGCGTTCTTGGTGACGATCCCCATCAGCATCAGCAATCCGATCATCACCGGCATCGACACCGGTTCGTCCGTCAGGATCAGCGCGATGGCGACGCCGCCCAGCGCCAGCGGCAGCGAGAACAGGATGGTAAAGGGCTGGATCACGTCCTTGAACAGCAGGATCAGCACCGCCAGCACCAGAAACAGGCCCAGCAGCATGGCATTGACGAAGCTTTGCTGCATTTCGGCGAGGATCTTGGCATCGCCGCTTTCGACAAGCGTCACTGTCTCCGGGATCTCGGTGTTGTCGACGATCTCGCGGAAGCGCGCGGTTGCCGGATCGAGCGCCACGCCGGGCGGCAGGTTGGCGCCGATGGTGACCACGCGGTGGCGGTCGTAACGATCGACGGTGGCGACACCTTCAGTGTAGTTGACATCGGCGACCACGGACAACGGCACCATCTCGCCGCTTGCCGTCTGGACCTTCAGGTTGCGGATCGCCGAGAGGTCGCGGCGCAGCTCCAGGTCGGTGCGCACCCGGATCGGGATCAGCCGGTTGTCGAGCGAGATTTTCGGCAGGTTGGCGTCGATATCGCCGACGGTCGCGACACGAACGGTATTGGCGATCTGAGCCGGCGTCACGCCGAGACGGGCCGCAATCTCCTTCTTCGGATGGATCTGCAATTCGGGCCGGGGGAGCGCGCCTTCCGAGGACACCTTGTCCAGCATCGGGTCGGCGCGCAGCTTCGATTCCAGAATGGCGACGGCCTGTTGCAGGTCCTCCTCATTGTCGGAGAGGAAATTGAACTGAATGTCGCGCTGGCCGCGGTCGTTCAGCTTGGTCACCCTGAGGTCGGGAATATCCGACAGGGCGGCCAGCACCTCCTGTTCGATCTGCCATTGCGGAATTTCGCGGCCCTGCGGCTCGAGCTTGGGCAGGTATTTTCCGATCAGCGGAAGCCCGCCGATGATGTCATTGACGATGGCCTCGGGCAGGGAGTGCGCGAGGTTCTCAAGCGTCACCGTGACGGTGGCGCGCCGATATTCGAGATCGCCGAGCGGCGACGAGCCGCCGAGGACGGTGACGCTTTCCACGCCCTGAAAACCCTCGATCCGCTCGGTGACAATCCGTGTCATCGCTTCCGTATCGGAAAGCTGGGCATTGGGTGGCAACTCGACGGAGAGCACGATGCGGGACGCATCTTCCGGCGGCATGAAACTGCCCGGAATGCGTGACATGAAATAGCCGGAGACGATCAGGACCACAATGGCAAGGCCGAGCGTCGGATAGCGCCATCGCGTGGTCCAGCGCACGGCGGCCGTGTAGCCCCGCATCGCCCGTCCGTCATTGGTCTCGGTGTCTTCCTTCGCCTTGTGCTTTGCCGGCTTCAGGATATAGGCGGCCATCACCGGCGTGATCAGGCGGGCGACCACCAGCGAGAAGAACACGGCAAAGGCGACCGTCAGGCCGAACTGGATGAAATACTGGCCCGGAATGCCCGGCATGAAGGAAACCGGCGCGAACACGGCGATGATGGTGAAGCTCGTGGCAATCACCGCAAGGCCGATCTCGTCGGCGGCATCGAGAGCCGCGCGATAGGGCGTCTTGCCCATGCCGATATGCCGCTCGATATTCTCCACTTCCACGATCGCGTCATCGACCAGAATGCCGGTCGCCAGCGTCAGCGAGATCAGGCTCACAAGATTGAGCGAGAAACCGAGCAGGTCCATGACCCAGAAGGTCGGGATCACCGAGAAGGGCAGCGCCACCGCGGCAATCAGCGTTGCCCGCCAGTTATGCAGGAACAGGAACACCACGATGATGGCAAGGATCGCGCCTTCGTAAAGCGTGTCGAGGGCTGCGGTGTAATTGCCCTTGGTGAAATAAACCGCGTCGTCGATCAGGCTGATGGAGACATCCGGGTGTTCGGCGCGGACCGTGTCGAGCGCTTCGGCGACCGCATCGGCCACCGTCACTTCGCTGGCGCCCTTGGAGCGGAACACGCCAAACGAGACCACCGGGTTGCCGTCATGGCGGGCGAAGGTGCGCGGCTCCTCATAGGTGTCGGTCACTGTGCCGAGATCCGAGAGCCGGGCAAACCGGCCATTGCCGAGCGCGATCATGGTATCGGCGAGATCGGATACACTACGGGCGTCACCCAGCGTGCGGATCGCCTGTTCGGCGCCTGCCACCTGGCCGCGACCGGAGCCGGTGTCGGCATTGGTCTGGCGCAGCTGCGCGTTGACATCGGACGCCGTGATGCCGTAGCTCGCCAGCTTGTTTTCATCAAGCGAGACCTGGATCTCGCGATCCGCGCCGCCATAGCGATCGACGCGACCGACGCCGCGGATGCCCTGCAGCGCCCGTTCGACGGTGTCATCGACAAACCACGACAGCTCTTCCAGCGACATGTTGGGCGAGGAGACGGCAAAGGTCTGGATCGCCTGACCCTCGACATCGATCTTGCGCACTACCGGTTCATCGGCATTGGCCGGCAGGTCGGAGCGGATATTGTCGATCGCGTCCTTGACATCGCGCAGCGCCTCGTCGGGCTTGACCTCCATGCGGAACAGCACCGAGGTGGTGGAAACGCCGTCCGTGACCGTGGAATTCAGCTCATCGACGCCGGAGACGCTGGCAATCGCGTCCTCGATCTTCTTGGTCACCTGCATTTCCAGTTCCGCCGGTGCAGCACCGCTCTGGGTGACGGTAACGGCGACGACGGGCACGTCGATATTGGGAAAGCGGGTGATCGGCAGGTCGCGGAACGCCTGCAGGCCCATGAACAGGAGCAGTCCCAAAAGCAGAAGCGGTGCGACTGGATTGCGGATGGCCCAGGCTGAGAAATTCATTGTTCAGACCTCAGTTGAGCGGCGCTTCGGCTGCCGATACGGCGGTGATCCGGTCGCCGGCGCGCACATAGGCGCCGGCCTTGGCCACCACCTGGTCGCCCTCGGCAAGCCCTTCGACAATCTCGATGGTGTCGTCGTCCTGAATGCCGGTTTTGACCGTGACGATCTCGACCGTATCGTCCTTGACGCGGCGCACGGTGGCGCCCTGTCGGCCAATGTTGACGGCGGTCATCGGCAGGGCAAGGTTTTCGGCTTCCTCGACGATGATCTCGGCGCTGGCATACATGCCGGGACGCGCTCGGCCGGGCTCATCGATGGAGATGAACACATCGCCGAGCCGGGTGACATTGTCGACCACGGGCGAGACCAGCCGCACGGTGCCGCTAAGCGCAGGGGCATCGCCGACGAGCGAAATCATCGCTGTCTGGCCTTCTTCCACCTTCATCATGTTATCCTCCGGCACTTCGGCGACCAGCTCGATCGCGCCGTCCCGGATCATGGTGAACATCGGCGTGGAGGCGCCGGTGGCGATGGCGCCGATACGCGCGTTCCTGCCGGAGACGATGCCGGAAACCGGAGCCTTGATCTTGGTGCGTTCCAGCCGAAGGTCGATATCGTCAATCTGCGCCTGCTGGACGTTGATATCGGCCTCGGCCACGCTGACGGCCTCGCGCGCGGCGGCTGTCGAGGCATCCGCCCTCAGTGCCGCCGTTTCGGCCTGTTCCAGCGCCGAGGTGGAGACCGATCCACTGTCGGCAAGCCGTCTGGTGCGCTCGAACTGGCGGCGGGCATCGGTCTGGGCGGCCTCGTTTGCGGTCAGCTGCGCGTTGAGCTGGGCCAGGCTGGCCTCGGCCTTGGCCTTGCTCGCCTGCAGGCTGCTTTTTTGCAGAAGAAGAGAATCGGTGCGCAATGTTGCCAGCACGTCGCCTTCATCGACCCGGTCGCCGATTTCCGCATTGATGGTTTCGACTGACAGGCCCTCGACCAGAGGCTGCACGTAAACCTCCTCGACCGGTTTGATCGTGCCGGTGGCACGTACGATTTCGGTCAGCGACATCACTTTCACATCGGTGACAATGATGGAGGGCGGGGTTGTGCCGTTTGTCGCCGGGGCGCTCGCTTCCGCGCCGCGTGCCGGCGAAAATGCCATTGCAAGAAGCATCGAAGACAATGCAGCGACACGGGCTTTTCTGAGCATGACGGTTTTCCTCTATCGGCCGGGAGGAGGCCACAACGTGATTGCAGATCGTCTTGCGCTTGCCGAGCGCGGTGATCGGCAGGTCTCTTGCCGGTCGCCTTCAGCCTTCTCTACGTTGTCAGGCGGGCGCCGGTTGAAGTCGTGAGGCAGTTCGTCACAACTGGGCTCTATTTCAAGTCGCATTTCGGCAAAATACGCCAAAATTGAACCAATCGGTTCGATTATAGTGTTTACTGGTGCAAAAATGCAATACGCGCAGCCTCGAGGTGAGGCCGCGCGTATCAAGATTTAATCAAGTGATTGAAATTTAATTGGAAAGCGCCGCGTCGGTGATTTCCAGCGTATAGGCGCCTTCCGGCTCCTTGGTGATGACCGGGTCCGATCCGCCGCCGAGCAGAACGTCGACCGTGCGCTGATAGTCAGCCGGATCAAGCGCGCCGTTGGAACCGGCCGTCAGCTTGGCGACTTCGCTCATCATCCGCTTCTGGTGCTTTTCGGTCTGGGCGCCGGTGTCGTCATATTCGAGCACGATTTCAGCCGCCTCGTCCGGGTTTTCCTCGGCCCACTTCCAGCCCTTCATCGAGGCGCGGACGAATTTGACCATGTCTTCCTTGAAGGCCGGCTCGGCAAGGTCATCCTCGAGCACGTAGAGGCCGTCTTCCAGCGTGGCCACACCTTCGTCTTCATATTTGAAGGTGTTGAGCGCGTCTTCGGGAATGCCGGCATCGATCACCTGCCAGTATTCATTATAGGTCATCGTCGAGATACAGGCCGCCTGTTTCTGCAGCAGCGGATCGACGTTGAAGCCCTGTTTCAGCACGGTCACGCCATCCTCGCCACCATCGGTGGGAATGCCGAGATGCGCCATCCACGACAGGAACGGATATTCATTGCCGTAGAACCAGACGCCAAGCGTCTTGCCGGGGAAATCCTCCGGGCTCATGACGTTGTTTTCCTTCAGGCAGGTCAGCATCATGCCGGAGGATTTGAACGGCTGGGCGATGTTGACGAGCGGGACGCCCTTTTCGCGCGTGGCGAGCGCGGACGGCATCCAGTCGACGATCACATCGGCGCCGCCGCCGGCAAGCACCTGTGCCGGTGCGATATCCGGTCCGCCGGGCTTGATGGTGACGTCGAGGCCTTCTTCCTCGTAGAAGCCTTTTTCCAGCGCCACGTAATAGCCCGCAAACTGGGCCTGCGTGACCCATTTGAGCTGTAGCGTGATTTCGTCTGCCGAAAAGGCCTGGCCCGCGCCAAGCGCCAGACCGCCGGCGGTCAATGCCGCAAGAAATGTCGATTTCATGTTTTCGTTCCCCTTTGTTTCGATTGGTTCATCACGACCGCCCGGACCGGACGGAGGGATGCCAGAACGTGACGACGCGCTGAATGAGCGCCACCACGCCATAAAAGGCGGAGCCGGCAAGTGCCGCCACCGCTATTTCGGCCCAGACCATGTCGATATTGGCCCGGCCCACTTCCGTGGATATCCGGAAACCCATGCCGACGGTGGGTGTGCCGAAAAATTCTGCCACAATGGCGCCGATCAGCGCCAGCGTGGAATTGATCTTCAACGCATTGAAAATGAACGGCCATGCCGCCGGAAGCCGGAGCTTGACCATGGTCTGGCCCCAGCTTGCCGCATAGGTGCGCATCAGGTCGCGCTCCATGCTGGAGGATGCCGAAAGCCCCTGAATGGTGTTGACCAGCATCGGAAAGAAGGTCGAGACCACCACCACGGCGGCCTTGGACGGCCAGTCGAAGCCGAACCACATGACCATGATTGGCGCGATGCCGACAATCGGCAGCGCGGAGACGAAATTGCCGAAGGGCAGGAGTCCGTTCTTCAGGAAAGGCGAGCGGTCGATCAGGATGGCGACGATGAAGCCTGAACCGCAGCCGATGGCGTAGCCGATCAGCACCGCCTTCAGGAAGGTCTGGCGGAAATCGGCCCACAGGATCGGCAGCGAATGCGTCAGCCGCACCCAGACATCGCTGGGCGCGGGCAGCAGGATCGGCGGAATATCGAAGGCGACGACAACGCCTTCCCAGATGATGATCAGCGAGACGCCGAAGATCACCGGCACGGCAAACCATGCGAGCCGATTGACAACCGGGTGCGAGAACTTCTGCCGCACCAGCCATTCATTGAAGGCCCAGCCACCGATCCAGAAGGCGAATGCAAACCAGACGAAACCGTTGCTCATGGCCTGACCCCCATGCGTTTGAGGACCGCGGCCTGGGCCACGCCGACAAGGGCAACCAGAATGGAGGCCAGGATCGCGGCCATGAACAGCGCCGACCAGATCTGCACCGTCTGCCCGTAATAGGAGCCGGAGAGAAGCCGCGCGCCAAGGCCCGCGACCGCACCCGTCGGCAGTTCGGCAATGATCGCGCCGACCAGCGAGATCGCAATCGCGATCTTCAGCGAGGTGAACAGATAGGGCATGGCCGATGGCAGCCGCAGCTTCCACAGAATTTGCCGGTCATTGGCATTATAAGTGCGCATCAGATCAAGCTGCAGTGCATCGGGCGAGCGCAGCCCCGAGACCATGCCGACGGCGACGGGGAAGAACGACAGATAGGTCGAGATCAGCGCTTTGGGCAGAAGCCCGGTAATGCCGATGGCGTTCAGCACCACGATCAGCATCGGCGCAATCGCGATGATCGGGATGGTCTGGCTGGCGATGATCCACGGCATCATCGAGCGCTCCATCGTGCGGTTATGAACGATGGCAATGGCAAGGACAATGCCGAAGCCCGAGCCGATGGCAAAGCCGAGCAGCGTGGAGGAGAGCGTGATCCAGGCGTGATAGACAAGGCTGCGTTTCGACGTGATCTTCTTGTCGACGGTGGTGTTCCAAAGCTCCACCGCCACCTGATGCGGCGAGGGCAGCACCGGCCGATCCAGCGTATAGGACTGCGCGACGATCTCGGTGAAGCTGATCTCCTGCCCCGCCCGCCGCGCCTGATCCTCGACAAACTGCCGGTTCATCACCACCACGAACACGCACCAGATGGCAAGGATGGCAAAGACGACGGTGGCAACGGGAAGGACGCGCTCACGCAGCATGGCGGTGTCCTTCCCGTTGGTCGAACCGGGTGCGATTGCTGATCGGCAAAGGCGTCCGGCGACAGAGATGTCTGGATCCTCGGGTCAAGCCCGAGGATGAGGCAGAAAAAAGAGGCAAAGCCCAATTGCACTTCGGCAACGCGGTCTGTCCCCCTTTGGACTTTGAGCTGCGGCATTCGCCACTCCCACGGGCGTCATCCTCGGGCTTGACCCGAGGATCTATCCACTTCTCCAAGCGACAGGCGTAGCGGTTTCCGGGTATTTGGCTGTCCCATATTCTCCCGTCACCCCGGACTTGATCCGGGGTCCAGGGCAACATGTTCTGCCCTGTCGATTTCGACATGCTCTCGATGCCCAATCGCAGCCATCCGTCGGATGGCCCTGGATCCCGGCTCAAGGCCGGGATGACGGCATAGAGGGCGCTTGGAAACCTTCTGTCACTCATAACTATGCCCCGTCCTGAGCCCCTCGCGCACGCGGTGGGCGATCTTCAGAAATTCCGGGCTTTCGCGAATGTCGAGCGGGCGTTCCTTCGGCAGGGTGGAATCGATCACGTCGGTCACGCGGCCGGGGCGCGGGCTCATCACCACGATCTTTGTGGAAAGGTAGACCGCCTCGGGGATCGAGTGGGTGACGAAACAGATGGTCTTGTTGGTCGCAGCCCACAGCTTCAGCAATTGCTCGTTCAGATGATCGCGAACGATCTCGTCCAGCGCGCCGAAGGGTTCGTCCATCAAAAGAAGATCGGCATCGAAGGCGAGCGCGCGGGCAATCGAGGCGCGCTGCTGCATGCCGCCGGAAAGCTGCCATGGGAATTTTTTTTCAAATCCGGAAAGCTCGACCAGTTCCAGCACCCGTTCGATGCGCCGCTTCTGGTCGGCTCTGGTATAGCCCATGATTTCCAGCGGCAGGGCGATGTTCTTTTCAATCGTGCGCCACGGATAAAGGGCAGCCGCCTGAAAGACATAGCCATAGGCGCGGTCGAGCCGGGCGTTTTCCGGCGTGGTGCCGTTGACGGTGATCTCGCCGGCGGTCTTTTTCTCAAGATCGGCAATCACCCGCAGAAAGGTGGTCTTGCCGCAGCCGGACGGGCCGATGAAGGAGACGAAATCGCCCTTCTTCACCTCCAGATTGACATCCTTCAGGGCGTGCACCGGACCATCATTGGTCGTAAAGGTGAGACAGAGTTCCCTGGCGGAGACGACGGAAAGGGGCGTGGTCATGAAACTGTCTCCAGAAGGCCGGCGGCAGTGAATGCCTTCTCGGCCTCGTTTCGCGCTTCGGGGGAAAGCGGCAAAAGGGGCGGGACCGGCGTTGCCGGGCCGAAACCCAGCATTTCGGCAGCGGCGTGGACGACGCGGAAGCTGGAATGCCGGGCAAAGACCTGCCAGACCGGCGCAAGCTGCTCATTGACAGCCGCAAGCCGTGCCGGATCGCCGGCAGCGCGCCACATATCGAGACAGATGGCTGGGAAGATGCCGCCCAACACGGAATACCAGGTATCCGCACCGGCAGAAAGCGCACCGGAAACGGTCCAGTCGCCGGAATAGCCGATTGAAAAACCCTCCGGCACGTTGTTGCGCAGCCGCGCCAGCTGACCGGCGAAGTCGCCGTCTTGCGGCGCCGGGCTTTTGACGGCGGCAACGGTCGGGATGGCGGAGAGACGGATGATGAGGTCTTCGGAAAAGGTGAATTTCGTCGTCGTCGGGTTGTTGTAAAGACATATCGGCAGGTCCGTTGCGGCTGCGACCGTCTTCACCAGTCCCTCCACCTCGGCATCGTTCAGCGGAAGATAGGACATCGGCGCCAGCAGAAGTCCGGACGCGCCCGCCGTTTTCGCCGCCTTCGCGTTCGAGACGGCATCGGCCGTTGTCAGCGCGCCGACGCCTGCGATGACCGGGGTGTTGTCAGCCGCCTCAACGGCTGCTTCCAGCGCCCGGGCACGCTCTGCGCCCGAAAGATAGGCATAGCTGCCGGTTGAACCCAGCGCACCTATGGAATGGACGCCAGCCTTTGCCAGATACGCGACGAGCCTTCCGAAGCGGTCGGCGGCGACATAGCCATTTTCGTCGGCGGGCGTGACAGGAAAGGCGGAAAGGCCGGAAAAAGGCGTTTTGGCGGACCTCATGACGTCACCCTGTTTCTGTCAGCGCTCAACCGTGCCGCTATCGGAAACAGATGTTTTTCGGTCAGCGCTGCGCGCTTGACGCCGACGTCGCCTTCGACCGGCAGCCATTTCAGCTCCTCGATTTCGGCCTGCGGCGTGACCTCGGGGGCCGCGAAGCATGAAAACGCCTCGGCCTCGACAACCATGCCGGGTTCGTTCGCCGCCAGCTCGCTGAACCTGCCTTGATAATGAAAGTCATCGGCTGAAAATATCAGGGCCAGTTCCTCATTCAGCTCGCGGATCAACGCTTCAAGCGGTGTCTCGCCCGCATCGATCTTGCCGCCGGGCTGCATGAAGGCCTCCGTGCCGCGTTTGCGCACGGTCAGCATCTCGCCCTTTTCATTGATGATCAGCGCGACGGCGATGCGGATGATGTTTTCGCTTTTCATCGGCTCAGATCCTTTTCTGCAGGGCAAGGGCCGCGCCCAGCATGATCAGAATGCCGCCGGCAGAGGCCTCGAGCCAGGCAACCAGACGCTCCGTTATCACGCGCGCAAGGGCGGAGAAGGCGAGTGCATAGATGATCAGGATCGGCAGTTCGAGCAGCACCGAAATGCCGCCGAACACCATCATCTGCATGGCCACATCACCGGTCGGATTGACGAATTGCGGCAGGATGGCAACGAAGAAGGCGAGGTTCTTCGGGTTCGCCGCCTGCACGCTGAAGCCGCGGAAGAACAGCCGGAACGGTGCCTCGGGACGCGCGCGCCGCATATCGGCGGCGCTGGCCAGCACGGCATCGCTTTCGCCTTTGCGCCGCGAGAACAGCGGCGCAATCATCTTGATGCCGAGCCAGGCAAGATAGGCCGCGCCGACGATCTTCACCACATTGAACAGCGTGGCGCTCATCAGGATCAGCGAGGCGACGCCGGCCGCCGACAGCGCGAAATAAAGCGCGTTGGTTGCCAGAATACCGGCGGCGGCCGCCTGCGAGCGCCAGAAACCCTGCCGCATGGAAAGCCCGACCACCAGAAGCACGGCGGGGCCGGGCGAAAGGCACAGCAGAAATTCGGTCGCGGCAAAGGCCGCCACACTTGACCAGTCCATATACTATACTCCCGAAGGCGGAATGCCGGCGCGTTCTATTCTGCGCGGGGCGACGAGGTCCTTCCAGGTGGAAAGCGCCTTGTTGACGGCCGGATAGGGCGCGCGCTTGACGAATTTGCCGTGTCCTTCCTCGGTCTTCAAGGTGGTTTCTTCCAGCACGACCTTGCCGCGTGACAGGGTGAAGCGCGGCAGGCCCTTCACATGCTTGCCCTCGAAGACATTGTAGTCGATGGCCGAAACCTGTGTGTCGGCGGCAACCGTCTTTTCCAGGGTCGGATCCCAGACGATGAGATCGGCATCGGCACCCACCAGAACAGCACCCTTTTTCGGATAAAGGTTGAGGATCTTGGCAATGTTGGTGGAGGTGACGGCGACGAATTCGTTCATCGTCAGCCGGCCGGTGGAAACGCCATAGGTCCACAAAAGCGGCAGCCGGTCTTCAAGGCCGCCGGTGCCGTTGGGGATCTTGGTGAAGTCGTTGACGCCGTAGCGCTTCTGTTCGGTGGTGAAGGCGCAGTGGTCGGTGGCGACGCACGACAGCGTGCCCGCCTGCAGGCCGGCCCACAGCGAATCCTGATGCTGCTTGTTGCGGAACGGCGGCGACATCACCCGGCGGGCGGAATGGTCCCAGTCCTTGTCGAAATATTCGCTTTCATCAAGCATGAGATGCTGGATCAGCGGCTCGCCATAAACCCGCATGCCCTTCTGCTTGGCGCGGCGGATGGCCTCATGGCTCTGCTCACAGGAGGTATGGACCACATAAAGCGGCACGCCGGCCATGTCGGCAATCATGATGGCGCGGTTGGTGGCCTCGCCTTCGACTTCCGGCGGGCGCGAATAGGCATGGCCTTCCGGCCCGTTATTGCCTTCCGCCATCAGCTTCGCCTGCATGCTGGCAACGACATCGCCGTTTTCGGCATGAACCAGCGGCATGGCGCCAAGTTCCGCGCAGCGCTGGAACGAGGCGAACATCTCGTCGTCATTCACCATCAGCGCGCCCTTGTAGGCCATGAAATGCTTGAAGGTGTTGATGCCCTTTTCCTTGACGACGGTTTCCATCTCCTCGAACACCTGTTTGTCCCACCAGGTGATCGCCATGTGGAAGGAATAGTCGCAGGCCGCACTGGTCGACTTGTTGTCCCAGCGCTTGATGGCGTCGAGCAGCGACTGGCCGGGGTCGGGCAGGCAGAAATCGACGACCATGGTGGTGCCGCCGGCAACGGCCGCACGCGTGCCGCTGGCAAAGTCATCGGTGGAATAGGTGCCCATGAAAGGCATTTCGAGATGCACATGCGGGTCGATGCCGCCGGGCATGACGAAACAGCCGGTCGCGTCCAGTGTCTCGTCGCCGGAAAGGTCGGGGCCGATCTCGATGATCTTGCCGTCTTCGATCTTGACGTCGGATTTGTAGGTCAGGTCGGCGGTCACAATGGTGCCGCCCTTGATAACGGTGCTCATAATGCTGTTCCCTTGCGTTTTCAAACGGGCGGTTTTCCGCTTCTCGTTCTGATGTTGTCTATTTCAGCCGATATTTTCCCCGCGGATAGGTGTTCATATTCATGTCCGAAGGCGCAGCCCCCGTATCGGGGCTGATGCTGCCCCGGCTTCTGGCCGCTCCGCCTGCCTGCGGCGCAACCTCCGCCCCGCCGCTGACGGTCGAGGCCGGTTTCGCGCCGATGAAGCCGCGTGAGCGAAGCATGGGCTTTTGCTTTGACTTCATTGGACTTGCTCCGTGGCGGGCGAAACGCGCGTGGTGTTGCAGGCTTCGGTCAGGCGATTTTCGAGAATGGCGACGATGGTTTCGAGCACGTCCTGCCGTTCCTTGAGGACTTCATCATTCCAGAAGCGGATGACGGAAAAGCCTGCATTGTTGATATAACGTGTTCTCTCTGCGTCTCTCATGTTTTCAGCATGTTGTGCGCCATCCAGTTCGACAACAAGCGTTTTTTCGCGGCAAGCGAAATCGGTGAAATAGGGGCCGACCGGATATTGGCGGGTGAACTTGAAGCCGTTCAGATTGCGATTCCGAAGCTCGCGCCAAAGCACCTTTTCCGCATCCGTTTCGTTGCGGCGCAGGCAGCGTGCGAACTGGGTGCGTGTGCTTGGCATGATCCCCCCTCATCCGGCCTTTGGCCACCTTCTCCCCTCAGGGGAGAAGGGAGGGCGCTTCGCGTTTGACAATGGTGCTTGTCGGAAACTCAGGGCACGCCGCAGGCTCCCCCTCTCCCCGTGGGGAGAGGGTGGCGCGCAGGCGCCGGGTGAGGGCGCAGCACCTGCCGTCATTCCACAATCTCCGCCGTCTTCAGAACCGCCCTCAGCAGCACGTCCGCGCCGGCGGTTGCCCATTCCTTGGAGATGTCTTCGGCCTCGTTGTGCGACAGACCGTCGACACAGGGGCACATGACCATGGTTGCCGGCGCCATTTTGGCCGCCCAGCAGGCATCGTGGCCGGCGCCGGAGACGATGTCCATATGGCTGTAGCCGAGTTCTTCGGCGGCATCGCGGACATTGGCCACAAGTTCCGGCGCGAAGGTGACCGGATCGAAATGGCCGACGGCTTCGACCGAACAGCCGACGCCGAGTTCGGCACAGATTTCCGCAGCCTGCGTTTCGATCTTTGCGCGCATGCTATCGAGCTTGTCCTGGTCCGCCGTGCGGATATCGACGGAGAACGTCACCTTGCCCGGCAGCACATTGCGGGAATTGGGAGAAAAGAACATCTGGCCGACGCCGCCGACGGCATTCGGCTGGGCGTCCATCGCCACCGTCTGCACCATTTCCAGAATACGGGCCATCGCAAGGCCGGCATTGACGCGCATCGCCATCGGGGTGGAGCCGGTATGGGCCTCCTTGCCGGTCAGCGTGAATTCCAGCCACCACAAGCCCTGACAATGGGTGACGACGCCGATTTCCTTGTTTTCGGCTTCGAGGATCGGCCCCTGTTCGATGTGATATTCGTAATAGGCGTGCATCTTGCGCGCGCCGACTTCTTCCTCGCCGACCCAGCCGATGCGCTTCAACTCGTCGCCATAGGAAAGGCCCTCGGGGTCCTTGCGGCCATAGGCATATTCAAGCGTGTGGATGCCGGCAAACACGCCGGAGGCCAGCATGGCAGGCGCAAACCGCGCGCCTTCCTCATT
The DNA here is from genome assembly GCA_003001975.1 of Martelella mediterranea. GTDB lineage: Bacteria > Pseudomonadota > Alphaproteobacteria > Rhizobiales > Rhizobiaceae > Martelella > Martelella mangrovi. Next base: position 443,405 of record PVUG01000001.1, on the reverse strand, counting down.
GGCCCAGTTGGTGACCACGATCGGATGTCTGGTCTTGATATTGAGATCGTTAAGCGTGCGCGCCAGCTCCAGCGCCGAAAGCACGCCGAGCACGCCGTCATATTTGCCGCCGGTCGGCTGGGTGTCGAGATGGCTGCCGACGTAAACGGGAAGGGCATCCGGGTCGGTGCCCGGCCGGGTCATGAACATCGTGCCCATCTTGTCGACGCCCATGGTCAGGCCCGCGTCCTCGCACCATTTCTGAAAGAGTACGCGGCCTTCCGCGTCCGCGTCGGTCAGGGTCTGGCGGTTATTGCCGCCTGCAATGCCGGGGCCGACCTTGGCCATTTCCATGAGTGTGTCCCAAAGGCGGTCAGCGTTGATCCGCATGTTTTCGCCGGCAAAGGCTGCCATCACTGTTCCTCGTTTTTATCTGAGGCCTTGCCCGACAGCCGATATTGCATGCTGCAAAAGGGCATTGCCTTTCCTGTCTGGATCGGTCACGTTTTTGACCGGTTGGTAAACTTTACAACTTCCGCGCCAAGGCTCAAGTGATCAAAATCAAATTCACTCATCATTTGATGAAAAAATAGCCTAAAGTTTAGGCGAGATTCGAATTTGTGCAAAAATGGCCGCGGGGAGCGGTGCGGAACGAAGGGCGGTAGAAGTGGAAATGACACCACGGGCGGGCAGAACACAAAGACGGACACGCATACAGGAAGTCAAGGAGGAGGTGATTCTCGAGGCCGCGCTTGATGTGTTTTCCGCAAACGGGTTCAGGGGCGCGACGGTTGACCAGATTGCAGAGACCGCCGGCATGTCGAAGCCGAACGTTCTTTATTATTTCCGTTCGAAAGAAGCGGTTTTCACAGCATTGATTGCGCGCGTGATGGAGGTCTGGCTCGATCCGCTGCGCCTTTTCGATGCCGAGAAGGATCCCGAAAGCGAGATCCGCTCCTATATTCGCCGCAAGCTTGAAATGGCGCGTGATTTTCCGCGTGAGAGCCGGCTTTTTGCCAATGAGGTGATCCAGGGAGCGCCCAATACCGGGGTTTTTCTGCAAGGGGAGCTGAAGGATCTGGTCGATGAAAAGGCAAAGGTCATTCGCGCCTGGCAGCGTGCCGGAAAGCTGCGCCAGGTCGATCCCTATCACCTGTTCTTTTCGATCTGGGCGACAACGCAGCATTATGCGGATTTCGATGTGCAGGTCCGTGCCGTGCTGGGCGACGGGCTTTCCGGCGAAGGGCGGTTCGAGGATGCGGCCCGCTATCTCGAGACATTGTTCGTGAAAGGGCTGATTATCGACCGGGATCAGCCTTGAGCCCGGCGCTGTTTTCATGCGCAAGCCACGCCTTCTTTCGGGCAAAACGCGAAAGCGCGTCTGCTGAAAGCGGCGGCGCAAAGAAATAGCCTTGAAACGTGTCGACGCCGAGATCGCGCAATATGCGCACATGTTCGGCCGTTTCGACGCCCTCGGCGATGACCTTGATACCCAGAGCCCTGCCGATTTCCACGATCGAGGCGACAAGCCGCCTCTGGCTCTGGCCGGTGGTGATGGGGAATACGAGCTGCCGGTCGATCTTGAGCCTTTTCGGCGAAAGGGCAAGCAGGCTGAGGATCGAGGCATAGCCGGTGCCGAAGTCATCGATCTCGACATCCACGCCGTGGGCCTTGATGGCCGCAACGCTTGTCTCCAGGCTGGTGTCCTGATCATCGAACGAGATGGATTCCAGCAATTCCAGGCAAAGTTGCCCCGGTTCCAGCCGGCTTTCGGCAATCCCCTTGATGAGCGCCGGGTCGATCAGCCGCTGCGCTGAGACGTTGACCGAGATGTGCGGAACATGGAGCCCGCTTTGCTGCCAGGCTTTGAACTGCGCGCTGGCCTTGCTGAGAACCAGTGCATCGATCCGGGCAATCGAGCCGGTGGTCTCCGCCGTTCCGATGAAATGGCTCGGCGCCAGCTGTCCGCGCGTGGGGTGATGCCAGCGCACCAGCGCCTCCACTCCGTCGAGTTCCATCGTGTGTGCGGAAATCTGCGGCTGATAGAACACTTCGAACTGGTCATCTTCAATGGCCGCCAGCAATTCATCGGCCACCTTCTTGTTGGTGACCGCGATGTTGCGCAGTGTGGCATCGAAGATCACGAACTGGTTGCGGCCCATGCGCTTTGCCTCGTAGAGCGCGATGCCGGCATTGACGAGAAGGTCACGCATGGTGGTGGTGTCTTCATCGATCCAGGCGATGCCGACACTGGCGCTGATGCGCACCTGATGTTCGCCGTATTGAAGCGGTTTCCCAAGCGCGCGGATGATCTCCTGCGCCATGCGGGTCAGCCGCTCGATATCGCCGTCCCAATGGGTGACCAGCGTGAATTCGTCTCCGCCGACCCGGGCCAGGAAATCATTCGTACCGGCGATGCTTTTCAGCATGTTCGAACAGTGGCGAAGCATTGCGTCACCGGCGGCATGACCAAGCGTGTCGTTGATTTCCTTGAAGCGGTCGAGGTCGATATGCAGCACCGCATGGGGCGGGGCGGTCGGCGTCTTCCGGTTACCGTATGGACTGTCGACAAAGGCCTCGCCCAGTTGTCGGCGGTTTGCAAGGCCGGTCAGCGCGTCGTGAAGCGCATTGTGGCGCAGCACTTTCTGCGCCTCCTCCAGCGCGGCATTCTTCCGTCGCATTTCGGCGCTGGCCTGTTTGAGGTTTTCGTGAAGTTCCACGTCTTCGGTGATGTCCCGGTTGACGCCAACCAGATAGGTGTGGCCGTCTGGGTTGGTGTGGATGTCGCCGAAGACCTGGAGGTGGCGGATCGAACCATCGTCCAGCACGATCCTGAAACGGCTTTGAAAGTTCTTTTCCTCCGCTGTCGTGACCTCAAGTCTGGCTCTTTCCTTCTGAACGTCATACGGGTGAAGCCGTTCAAACCAGATCTGCATGGGGCTTAGCCCGCAATCGGGAGATTTGCCGTAAAGCGCATACATCCGCTCGTCCCAGATCGCTTCGCCGGTTTCCACATCCATCTCCCATACGCCGATTTTCGAGGCGTCGAGAGCAAGGTCCATGCGCTGCGAAAGGCGGCGCACGGTCATGAGGTTGCGGTGGCGCACGCGCATGAGATGCGCGATGCCGGTAACGGCGGCAATGATGATCAGGCCTATGGTCCCGATCATGACCTGCCGTGGCATCGAGTCAATGAAGGGTTCCTGCCAGCCGGCTTTCGGAATGGCGGCAATCGTCCACTGTGTATTTGCCAGATCGATGGTCTGTGTGACCGGGTTGTCGTCGAAAATGCCGGGCGGGCCGAACAGTGTCTCGCCGATCATGCCCCCGGCGGTATTCTTGCCGACTGCCATGATGAGGTCGGGATGAGTTTCGGTGATTGCGCGGTCGGAAAGCAGGCGCTCGAGGTTGATGACAGCCGACAATATGCCCCATGCATCGCGTCCTTCGCTGTCATAAAGGGGGTAATAGGCCAGCAGCGCGGAGCCTCCCTGAACCAGCGAGACCGGGCCATCAACGACCGGGCCGCGTTTGAACAGGGCCTGACGGATGGCGGCCATCTGTTCGGGATGGTCGCGGTAGTTGAGGCCAAGCGCCTCGCGGTTTTCCTCTGGAGGAAAGACCATGGTGATGATCAGGTCGCGCGCCAGTGCCATGCTGACGATTGAATCCTGGCTGCTCAGCAGCCTTCGTGCCAGCCGCTGAAAACGGTCGGCTTCGATTTCAGGCTCAAGCGAGAGGGCAAAGCCCAGCCCCTCGACCAGTTTGAGATTTTCCTCAAGGTCGGCCTCAAGCCGTGAGGTGGAGACCGCCATGCGCTCCGACGTCTTCAGACGAAGGTTCTGCGTGTAGTTTTCCGAAGCCTGCCGGTTGGCGACATAGACAGACCCAAGCACCAGCACGATCACGGCCAGCGCGAGGAAATCGCTCGGGATGAACCCGAAACGTTTTTTCCTTATCCAGGCTGCCGGCTTCAGCATACCTCCATCCGCCTCCGCATAGTGTCGCGTACCGGAGGATATGCTGCGGGATGTTCAATATAAAAAGCAATTTAAAAATGATATTATATTTAATTATACATAAAAACTGGATTTTAATATTTATATTATGTTTTTCTGTTTAATTATATTTTTGGATATGAATGACTGAAATGAAAAAGCCACGGTTCCGAAACTAGGCCGTGGCTCAGACTGCTGACAAAGCTATTCCCAAGTTTTTCGTCATACCGGCTCAAGGCCGGTATGACGGCGGGGAAGGTGGCGAAACCGTGATTGCTTGCTGGGGTTGTCAATAATCTGAGCCACGCCCCGAAGCCGGGCCGTGGCTTTGCATCCGTGTTGAGCGTGCCGGCCTGCTATTCGGCAGCCTTGGTGGCCATCGGGTTGTTGGGATGCGATGTCCAGTTGGCGTAGTCGGAAGAAACCGTCTTGCCGGTGCGCTGATCCTTTTCGCCCGGGGCAAGCGCGACCATGTCGATGCAGTTTTCCACGGGACAGACATTGACGCAGAGATTGCAGCCGACGCAGTCTTCCTCCTTCACCATGAAATGCCGCTCGCCATCGACCATGGCCGTGATCGCCTGATGCGAGGTGTCCTCGCAGGCGATGTGACAGCGACCGCATTTGATGCAGGCGTCCTGATCGATGCGGGCCTTGGTGATGTGGTTGAGGTTCAGGTACTGCCAGTCGGTGACGTTGGGCACGGCGCGACCGGAGATTTCATCGAGCGTGCGGAAACCCTTGCTGTCCATCCAGGCCGAAAGCCCCGAAATCATTTCCTGCACGATCTTGAAGCCATAAGTCATCGCCGCGGTGCAGACCTGTACATTTCCCGCACCCAGCACCAGAAATTCGGCGGCATCGCGCCATGTGGTCACGCCGCCGATACCGGAAATCGGCATGCCGGCCGTTTCCGGATCACGGGCAATCTCGGCCACCATGTTGAGCGCGATCGGCTTGACCGCCGGGCCGCAATAGCCGCCATGCGTGCCCTTGCCGCCGACCGTTGGGTTGGGCGCGAAGGTGTCGAGATCGACCGAAACGATGGAGTTGATGGTGTTGATCAGCGAGACCGCATCGGTGCCGCCGCGATGTGCGGCGCGGGCGGAATGGCGGATGTCGGTGATGTTGGGCGTCAGCTTGGTGATCACCGGCATGCGGGTATACTGCTTGCACCAGCGCACCACCATCTCGACATATTCCGGCACCTGGCCGACGGCGGACCCCATGCCGCGCTCGGACATGCCGTGGGGACAGCCGAAATTCAGTTCGATCCCGTCCGCGCCGGTTTCCTCCACCAGCGGCAGGATTGCCTTCCAGCTCTCCTCGTCGCACGGCACCATGATCGAAACCACGATGGCGCGGTCCGGCCAGCGGCTCTTGACCTCCTTGATCTCACGCAGGTTGAGATAGAGGTCGCGGTCGGTAATCAGCTCGATATTGTTGAGGCCGAGCAGCCGGCGGTCAGCGCCCCAGATCGCGCCGTAGCGCGGGCCGTTGACATTGACGACCGGCGGGCCTTCCTCGCCGAGCGTCTTCCACACGACGCCGCCCCAGCCATCGCGAAAGGCGCGCTCGACATTATAGGCCTTGTCCGTCGGCGGCGCGGAGGCGAGCCAGAACGGATTGGGCGATTTGATACCGACGAAATTGTTGGAAAGATCAGCCATCTTGTTTCTCCTCAGGCTACAGCGCTTGCAAGCGGCGCTTCGCCCGCCAGAACATGGTTTATGGCAATGGCGGCATCGCGCCCCTGCTGGACCGATGTAACGGTCAGGTCCTCGCCGCGCTTGATGCAGTCGCCGCCCGCCCAGACATCGGGAAGCGAGGTGTGGCCTTCGGCATCGACGGCAATGCGGCCGTTGACCAGCTTCAGCCCGTCCAGATGGTCGGTGGTGAAGGTCTGGCCGATCGCCTTCAGCACATGGTCGGCGGCAATCACGCCGGTTTGGCCGGTGCCGACAAGCTTTCCGTCACGGATTTCGGTGTGTTCAAACAACACGCCGGAGACGCGGCCGTCCTCGCCGATGATTTCCTTCGGCGCGAGATGGTGGCGGATGAAGACGCCGCGCGAGGCCGCAAGCTCCTGCTCGAATTTGGAAGCGCCCATGGCCGCAGGCCCGCGACGATAGCACAATGTCACTTCGTCGGCGCCGAGCAGCTTCGACTGGACGGCTGCATCGATGGCGGTCATGCCGCCGCCGAGGACCACGACGTGAGAGCCGACGGAAACGGTGGAGAGATCGTCCGCCTGGCGCAGGTTTTCGATGAAATCGACGGCGTCCTCGCATCCCGTGAGGTCTTCGCCGGCAACGCCGAGTGCGTTGACGCCGCCAAGGCCGAGGCCGAGGAACACTGCATCATAATCGCGGCGCAGCTCATCGAGCGTGAAATCGCGGCCAAGCATCTGCCCGCCGCGAATTTCGATACCGCCGATTTCCAGCAGATAGGCGATTTCCTTCTGGGCGATATCATCAACCGTCTTGTAGGCGGCAAGGCCGTATTCGTTGAGGCCGCCGGGCTTTTCCTTGGCTTCCAGAACGATGACATCGTGACCGGTCATGGCCAGACGATGCGCGCAGGCAAGGCCGGCCGGGCCGGCGCCGACCACGGCGACGCGCTTTCCGGTCTCTGCGGCGCGGGTATAAAACTGCTTGTTCTCTGCCATTGCCTTGTCGGTGGCGTAGCGCTGGAGGAGGCCGATCTCGACCGGCTTTTCCTCCGCCGTGTTGCGCACGCAGGCTTCCTCGCACAGCGTTTCGGTGGGACAGACGCGGGCGCACATGCCGCCGAAAATGTTCTGGTCGAAGATGGTCTTGGCCGCACCCAGCGGGTTGTCGGTCGATATCTGCCGGATGAACAGCGGAATATCGATTTCGGTCGGACAGGCCGTCATGCAGGGCGCGTCATAGCAGAAGTAGCAACGGTCTGCTTCCACGGCGGCCTCGTGCCGATCCATGGGCGGGTGCAGGTCCGAGAAGTTTTTGTGATAGTCGTCGGGCGCCAGGCGCCCGCCCTTGAGGGCAGGTTCCAGATTTCGCATCGCAATGTTCCCCGTTTTTAAGGTTGTTGGGGGAATGCTACCGCGAAACAAAAAATTTATCAAACGGTAAAATTTTTTATCGATTCAGGCCGCAAGGCCATGCGGGAAAGGGTTAGGAAGAGCGATGAGTTTTGAAAATCGAGGCTATGGAACAGGCCCGCGGGGCTGGTGACACGGACCATGGCCGGTATCGGGATGGAGACCGGTACCGGCCATGGTCCGTGGGGAGGATCGGGTGATCGCTCCCTTGTATACGCGACCGGCCGAAGGGCATTGCCGGTTACCGCATGCACGATCAGAAGATATCAAGCGCCTTGCGCTTCTTGCTGTCGGCGTCGGCCCGCAGATGATTGACGTTTTCACGCCACAGATAGGACGCGCCCACCACCATTGCGACAGCGATGGCCAGCATCAGCCCGATCATGAGGTCGCGGGCGACCACATGGTTGAAGATGTCCTGAAAGCTGTTGGTGCCGGACCCCGAAAACGGCAGGTATTCGGCAAAGAAGTCAGACGCCGGATCAACGGCCACCAGGGGCGCGGTGTCGAGCGAATTCTGTGCAGCCGCCTGCGTGGGCGCCATTGCCATCAGTGCCGGCATGCCGAGCGCTGCGATGGCATAAAGCCCGCGTTTCCACGATTGTGATCGTGCCGAGATCGCTTTCAGCACTCTCTTGGTCGTCAACATTGACCTACTCCTTCTGCGGTCGTTCTGCGCTGCCTAAAAGGCCACCTGAATGCGACGGCTTCTGGACCAAAGGTGGTTTAACGGGACCCATTTTGGGGCCGATTCAAGGCATGGTTACCGGCGCCGGACGCCGGGCTGCCGGCGCGAATATCCGCAAAGGCGGCCCGTGCGGCGTTTCCCGAAGGGCACAGGGCGCCTTCAATTGACGATTGAGCGAGGATTGCGCTTGAAACGGTGGGCAAATTCGGCTTAGACCAAGCACTTGGAAAACGTGCCGCGCTCCGGCGGCTTTCCAAGGTTCAATCTAGACATCAGGACATTGAAAATGGCCCTTCTTGCTGACGCTCTTTCTCGTGTGAAGCCCTCCGCCACCATCGCCGTGGCCCAGAGAGCACGCGACCTCAAAGCGAAAGGGCGCGATGTCATCAGTCTCGGCGCCGGCGAGCCCGACTTCGATACACCGGACAACATCAAGCAGGCCGCCATCGAGGCGATCAACCGCGGCGAGACAAAGTATACGCCGGTGCCCGGCATTCCGCCGCTGCGCGATGCAATTGTCGCCAAGTTCAAGCGCGAGAACAATCTCGACTACAAGCCTTCGCAGACAATTGTCGGCACGGGCGGCAAGCAGATCCTGTTCAACGCCTTCATGGCAACGCTGAACCCGGGCGACGAAGTCATCATCCCGGCACCTTACTGGGTGTCCTATCCGGAAATGGTGGCGCTTTGCGGCGGCACCCCGGTGTTCGTTTCCGCCACCAAGGAAAACAATTACAAGCTGCAGGCCGAAGACCTGGAAAAGGCAATCACGCCGAAGACCAAATGGTTCATCTTCAACTCGCCGTCCAACCCCTCGGGCGCTGCCTATTCGCATGATGAACTGAAAGCCCTGACCGATGTGCTGATGAAGCATGAAAACGTCTGGGTGCTGACCGACGACATGTACGAGCACCTGACCTATGGCGATTTCAAATTCGTGACACCGGCCGAAGTCGAGCCCGGTCTCTATGACCGCACGCTGACCATGAACGGTGTTTCGAAAGCCTATGCCATGACCGGCTGGCGCATCGGCTATGCTGCGGGTCCGGAAGAGCTGATCAAGGCGATGACGACGATCCAGAGCCAGCAGACCTCCGGCGCCTGCTCGATTGCGCAATGGGCTTCGGTCGAGGCACTGAACGGCACCCAGGACTTCATTCCCGAGCGCAAGGCCGCCTTTGAAAAGCGCCGTGACCTGGTGGTCTCGATGCTCAATCAGGCAACCGGCCTCGAGTGCCCGGTTCCCGAAGGCGCGTTTTATGTCTATCCCTCCTGCGCAGGGCTGATGGGCAAGACCGCACCGACGGGCAAGGTCATGAACAATGACGAGGATTTCGTCACCGAGCTTCTGGAATCCGAAGGCGTCGCCGTGGTGCACGGTTCGGCCTTCGGACTTGGCCCCAACTTCCGCATCTCGTATGCCACATCGGAAGAGGCCCTCGAGGAATCCTGCAAGCGCATCCAGCGTTTCTGCGCGGCCTGCCGCTAAAGGCCCGTTTGAAACAGACATGTTTGAAAGGCGCGCTTCGGGCGCGCCTTTTTTATGCACGTCCCTGCTATCCTCTGGTGCGCGCCGGTTTCGCCGGCTCGAAGGCATCGTCCGGGCTCTGTTTTGAGCGCGATACGCGCTTAACATGCGGCGTCAATGCGGTTATAGCCGTGGTTGTTCAAGCTTGAGCCGGGGTATCATGCGACGCAGTTTTTTTCATTCGACCGGCATGTCCGGCAACGGGCGTGTCTTTTGTTTCGTTGCCCTTTTCCTGTTTGCGCTGTTTGCTGTTCAGGCGCGGGCGCAGGATGCAGGTGATACCGCCGCCGCTCCGGCATCCGAGAAGACCGCAATGACGGTCGGTATCCACAGCGTGCCGCCTTTCGTGATGAAGGATCGGGACGGTTCGTGGTACGGGCTCGGGGTCGACATGATGACCATGCTCGGCCGTGCGCTGCATCGGGACTATCGTTTTGTTGAAACCGCGCCCGGCGACATGGTTTCCCAAGTTGCGGACGGGACGCTGGATATTGCGATCGGCGCCGTGCCGGTCAATGCCGCCGACGAGGCGGTGATCGATTTTTCCCAACCCTATTACAGCAGCAGCGTCGGTGTGGCGCTGCGGATCGTCGACCGCCTGGGCCCGCGCTTCATGCTGGAATTGCTGACGTCCCGGGCCTTTCTCTACATGCTTGGCCTGCTGACCGGCCCGGTGTTCGTCATCGGTGCGCTGATCTGGCTTCTGGAGCGGCGCGCCAATCCGGAGCAGTTCGAGCCGCGCCCGGCGCGCGGGGTTTTTTCCGGGTTCTGGTGGGCGACGGTGACCATGACCACGGTCGGGTATGGTGACAAGGCGCCGACGACCTTTCTTGGCCGGCTTCTGGCCATGTTCTGGATGTTTGCGGCCCTGATCCTGACAGCGATCACCACCGCCCAGCTTGCCGCCGGGCTGACATCCTCCATCAGCACCAGCGCCATCGAGGGCGTCGGCGATCTTGCCGGTCTTAAGGTCGGCACGGTCGGCAACTCCGCCGCTGCCTATGAGCTTGACGTCCTGCAGGTTTCGGCAAGCGATTATACCGATATAGCCGCCGGTTTGGATGCGCTTGAAAAGGGCGAGATCGACGCGTTCGTCTACGACCGCGCCGCGTTGCAGTGGGGCTTGCGCAATTATTCGGGGCTGTATCTGACCGCGCTTTCGTTTTCGCAGCAGAATTACGGTCTGATCATGCCGGAAAACGATCCGGAGCGCGAGGCGCTCAATATCGCGATCCTGTCGACGCTTTCCAGCGAACAATGGCACCTTCTGGTGGAGCGTTACCTGCCGTCCGACGGGCGTTAAGCAGAGGCGATATAGGCTTTGAGGCCCGTTACCAGAGCATCGAAAACCACCCGGCAGCGCGGCGAGTGGCGCAGGTCCTCGTGCATGACCACCCATAGCGGCAGGCTGAGCGGGATCTGCCCCCTGACCACCTCGACAAGACGCGGATCGCGGCGGCCGAGCGGCACCTGGCAGAAGCCGAAGCCGCAGCCGGAGCGGATCGCGGACAATTGGGCGAGATTGCTGTCGGAGCGGAAATCGAATGCCGGCAGGGGGATGTCGCCCAGGGCTTTCATCGCTTCGCGGATATAGACCAGTTCGCGGTCGTAGCCGATGGTGGGCAGGTTCGTGATGTCCTCCGGTTTTTGCGGTGTGCCGTGGCGGGCGATCACATCATCACGGGCAAAACAGCCGATCGGGATCTCGCCGATATGGCGCACCAGAAGCGCCTCCTGCGTCGGCTTGACCATGCGAAGCGCGATATCGGCCTGCCGGTTCAGGAGGTCTTCCACGGCATCGGAAACGGAAACCTCGATATCGAGGGCGGCGTGTCCGGCCATCACCGGAGCGAGAATTTCCGGCAGAACCTCAACGGCGATGACATCGCTGGCGCTGATCCGTACACTGCCGGCAACGGCCGTGCGGCTTTCCGATGCGGTGCGCCGGATGGCATCGGCCGCAGCGGCCATGGCCTCGGCCAGATGCCGCATCGAAAGCGCGGTGTCGGTCGGCTCCAGCCCGCGCTGCGAGCGGGTGAATAATTGCTGGCCGGCCTCCGCCTCAAGCGCTTCGATATGCCGGCCGACGGTCGGCTGGGTCAGGCCGAGATGCCGTGCGGCAGCCGAAAGCGACCCGGTATCGAGCACGGCCAGCAGGGTGCGGTAATAGTCCCAATTCGTTCTTTCCATAAATAAATGTATATCAAAGATACATATTTATACAATTCCGTTTGGATCGCTCTTTTCCGATACTGCCGGCAGGTTTCAGGCAAAGGACAAAGATGATGACCGAGACGAATACAGGAAATGCGCTGAAGATACGCCCGCTCGCTCTCATTCTGGGGGCTAGCGGCGGCGTTGGCGGCGCTGTCGCCCGCTCGCTTCATGCGCGCGGCTACCGCATCCGCGCCATGCACCGCCACCCGGAAAAGCAGCGCGAAAAGTATCCGGCCTATGAGTGGGTCAGCGGCGATGCCATGTCGCTGAAGGATGTGATGGCGGCCGCAGAAGGCGCGACCCTGATCTTTCATGGCGTCAATCCGCCGGGCTATCAGAACTGGCAAAAGCTGGTCTTGCCCATGCTCGACAATACCATCACGGCGGCAAGCGCCCACCATGCGCGCATTCTGTTTCCGGGCACCGTCTATAATTTCGGCCCCGATGCGCTGCCGGAACCGGTCGAGGACAGCCCGCAGAACCCGACCACCCGCAAGGGGCAGATCCGTGTTGCGGTGGAAGAGCGGCTGCGCGAGGCGGCCTGGAACGGCACGCAGGTCATTCTCGTCAGGGCAGGGGACTTTTTCGGCGGGGCCAATGTCGCCAACAGCTGGTTCGGGCAGATGGTGAAACCGGGCAAGCCGCTCAAATCGGTGACGCGGCTGGGCACCCCCGGCGTCGGCCATCAATGGGCCTATCTGCCGGACCTTGGCGAAACCTTCGCCGCGCTTGATGCGCGTGCCGGCAGCCTGCCGGCTTTTGCAAGCTTTCAGTTCGAAGGCTATTGGGATGCGGACGGATCAGGCCTGATTGACGCCATTCGCAAGGTATCCGGCAATCCGAAACTGCCCGTGCGGCCGTTTTCTTGGTTCATGGTGCCGCTGCTTGCGCCCTTCATGCCGCTGATGCGGGAGGTCGCCGAAGTGCGCTATCTGTGGCGGACACCGCTGCACATGAAGAACGACAGGCTGGTTGCTGTTCTGGGGCATGAACCGCGCACGCCGATCGACGAAGCTGTTGCCGCAGCGCTCGATGATCTGGGTGTTCGCGCGCCTGCCGGGCAATCCGAGAGAGAACCGGAGGCCGCCTGAACCGGTCAAAGCCCGAGAAAGGAGAGCATGATGAAGGTTGCAAACAGCACGAAATGGGTCATGCCCTCGATGGCGTTGGTCTCGCCGTCACTGACATTGATGGCGGCTGCGACCAGTGTGATCGCGACCATGGTGATCTGAACCGGGGTCATGGCCATGGTGAAGGGCTGGCCGGTGAAAAGCGCAATCGCCTCAACCACCGGAACGGTCAGGATCACGGTCGACAGCGAGGCGCCGAGCGCGATGTTGACCACGGCCTGCATCCGGTTCTTCAGTGCGGCCCTGAGCGCCGTCAGGATTTCCGGACCGGCGGCGATGCTGGCGACCAGAATGGCCGTCAGCGCCAGCGGCGCGCCGGTGCCCTCAAGCCCGTCGGACAGAAATGCGGACATGAATTCCGCCAGAAGGCCGATCAGCGCCACGCCGGCAAGGATCACGCCGACCGAAAGGGCCGTCGGCCCGTGCTCTTCTTCTTCCGCGCTCTTTTCAGCCCCCGCCCGCATCTTCGGGTAACGGTAGGAGAAGAAATAGCTGTGCTGACCGACCTGCATCTTCAAAAACACCGCGTAGAGCGCCAGCATGGCGATGATGGTGAAGGCGGAATAATAGTGCCAGCTTTCCTGAGGCACGAAATCGGGCACGATCATCGATATGCCCATGGCCGTCAGGATCATCACCGCATAGGTGCGGCCTGAATCGTCATTATAGGGCTGCTCGCCATGCTTCAGCCCGCCCAGCAGCGCTGCCAGACCGAGAATGCCGTTGATATCGAGCATCACGGCGGAATAGATCGTATCGCGCACCAGCGTCGGCTGCTGGCTCTGCTGCATCATGACCACCAGAATCAGGACTTCGACCACGACAGCCGAGAGCGTCAGGATCATCGTGCCATAGGGCTCGCCCGCCTTGGCGGCGAGGATTTCCGCATGATGGGCAACTCGCATCGAGGCGCAGGCAATCGAGACGATCAGCACGGCCGCGGCCAGCAGCGCGAAAGCCTGCCCGGCTTCCATGATCGCGTGCTCGAACAGATAGGCAAGCAGGGCAACCGGGACAGCCTGCAGAAGCAGGGTTTCACCGCGCAGAAATTTCAGCATTGTCAAAACGATCCCGTATTACAGCGTCGAGGCGTCAGCTGCCGAGCGCGGGGTAATCGGTGTACCCTTTTGCATCGCCGCCGAACAGTGTCCTTTGATCCAACGCATTAAGCTGCGCATTGATCCGCAGGCGGCGCACAAGATCGGGATTGGCGACGAAGGGCCGGCCGAAACAGATCAGGTCGGCGCGCTCCTTTTCCAGTGCGTCGATGGCCAGTTGCCGATCATAGCCGTTGTTGACCATCCATGCGCCGGAGCCGTCGGTCCGGTAATAGGTCTCGCGCATTTCCTCGTAGTTGAATGGCTCCGGGCCCTGCTGGTAATTGCGGTCCCCGCCTGTCGCCCCCTCGACGATGTGGACATAGGCGAGATCATAGGCGCTCAGCTGGCTTGCGATATAATTGAACAGCGCCTGCGGCCGGTCATCGTGCATGTCGTTGGACGGCGCGACCGGCGACAACCGGATGGCCGTGCGTCCGGGCCCGATCTCGCGCGAGATACAGCCGACGATGTCGAACATGAAGCGGGCGCGGTTTTCCAGCGGCCCGCCGTAAAGATCGGTGCGCTGATTGCTGCTTGAGCGCAGAAACTGGTCGACCAGGTAGCCATTGGCGCCGTGGATCTCGACACCGTCAAAGCCGGCCTCCATGGCGCGGGCGGCGGCTCTTCGATAGTCCTCGATGATGCCGGAGATCTCATAGGGCTTGAGTTGACGCGGCATAGAGGTTTCGATGAAATCGGTGGTGCCGTCGGAATAGACGACGAAGGATTTTGCCCGGGCCTGTATGGCCGACGGCGCGACGGGCGGATCACCGAACGGCTGCAAGGATTTGTGGGAAACCCGGCCGACATGCACGAGCTGACAGAAGATCTTGCCGCCGGTTTCGTGGACCGCCGTTGTCACATGGCGCCAGCCCTCTATGGCGGCATCGCTGTAGATGCCCGGCGCGTTTGAGTAGCCCTGACCCTGTTCGGTAACCGCCGTGGCCTCGGAAATGATCAGGCCTGCCGTGGCGCGCTGCCGGTAATATTCGACATTCAGTTCGTTGGGAACGGCTTCCGGGGACCGGTTGCGCATCAGCGGCGCCATGATGATCCGGTTTTCGAGTGTGACGTCGCCGATCGTGATGGGGTCAAAAAGATTGGCCATGCAATTCCTCTCCGTCTCGGGCCACGAAACCTCGAACCTGTCTGTGTGTAACCTGCGCCGGATATTTACGCAATTTCGCAATTGCGCCGGAACGGCCCGCCAACCCTCCGCAGTCCTCGCCGGAAGGTCTTGCAGTTCTAAAGTACAAAACGACAAGAAAACGTATACGAAGAGCAATGCCTGTCGCATGCTGCAGGTTGCCGGCCGGATGCAAGGCAAAAAAAAGGGCCTCCAAAACGGGGCCCTGTTAGGTGTGAAGGTAAAACCTCCAGAGGGGAACAGCTGCTGCAGCGAGACTCAACAGTCACGCCGTACGCATCAGCTAATTCTGGATATGGTTCTTTTTTGTGCGCGTTGCAATAGTTTTCATCGCCCAATGCGAAAAAAAAGATCAAAGATCTGCAGGCAAAAAAAGAGGGCCACCGAAAAACGGGGCCCTTTGAGTTAGAAGGTCTCTCAAAACCTCCAGAGGGGAACAGCTGTTGCGGTGCACCAGGGAGAAATTGGGCGCCAACTGCATCAGCTGTGTGCGATATGCCCCTGAATTAGGCATTTCACAAGGCGATTTTCTGCATGGCTGCCATGCAGGAAGCGAAATTTGCAGCCAAAATTGACTAATACGAAGCAACTTCAAAAACAGCATAAAAAATAGGCTTGTTTTGGCTGTTTTTACGCGGTGCCTGAAGGTTGTGCACGCCAAGGACGCATTCGTCACCGCCGACGCAGCGATGGCTGATCGGAAGCGGAAAAAATGTTTCGGCTGTCGGAGACGAATCGCCTTGGTCCCGGAGCAGGGCTGCAGATGCGCTCTAGAAGCTCCAGTTGCGCGACTTGGTGACGATGAAGTCACGGAACACTTTCAGCTTGGCCGAATTCTTCAGCTCGTCCGGATAGCAGAAATAGGTGTCGAAGCTGGGGACGTCTGCGTGGGTGACGAGCTGCAGCAGGCCGGGATCGCGCCCGACGATATAGTCCGGCAGCATGACGATGCCGATTCCCAGCAGGGCGGCCCGCTTGATCGAGGTCAGCGAATTGATCTGCAGATGCGCCGGACGCGGATTATCGGACGAACGCCCGGCGATTTCCAGCCAGTTCACATCGAGAAGATAGGCTGGCGCCGGTTCACCGAAGGTGATGATTCGGTGATTGTCGAGATCCTCGATCGATTGCGGCTCGCCATGGCGGTTGATGTAGGACGGCGAGGCATAGACATGCATGTGCACCGTGAACAGCTTGCGCTGGATCAGGTCCGGCTGTTGCGGCTGTCGCAGCCGGATCGCGCAATCGGCGTGGCGCATGTTCACGTCCAGCTCCTCATTGTCGAGGATAAGCTGGATCTGCATGTCGGGATAAAGCTGCAGGAATTCCTGGACCTTGTCGGTCAGCCAGCCCTGGCCAAGGCCGACGGTGGTCGTCACCCTGAGCTTGCCGGACGGCTTTTCCTTGGTTTCCGTCAGCCGCGAGCGCACGCCTTCGAGCTTCAGCAGCACATCATGGGCCGTGCGGTAAAGCAGTTCGCCCTGTTCGGTCAGAATCAGGCCGCGGGCGTGACGATGAAACAGCTTCACGCCGACATCCTGTTCAAGGGCGCTGACCTGACGGCTGATGGCCGACTGGGACAGATGGAGCTTGTCTGCCGCATGGGTGAACGAGCCCGCCTCTGCTGCCGCATGGAAGATGCGCAGCTTGTCCCAATCCAGAGGCATGCTCGTGCTTTTCATAAACTTTACTCCGCGGCAGCCAGTGTACCGGTTTTCTGCTCGGTCAGGAAGCGTTCCGCTTCAAGTGCGGCCATACATCCCATGCCCGCCGCTGTCACGGCCTGCCGGTAATTGTCATCCGTCACATCGCCTGCGCCGTAAACGCCCTCGATGCTGGTTTTCGTCGTGCCCGGCTCGGTCCAAAGGTAACCGTTCGGTTTCAGCTTGAGCTGGTCGCGGATCAGATCGACCTGCGGTGCGTGCCCGATGGCGATGAAAACGCCATCGGCGTCAATCGTGGTCTTTTCGCCGGACCTGACATCTTTCAGTCGCACGCCGGTGACGGACGGCGGCAGCGGCGGTACGGCGCTGGTGCCGACAATTTCCTCGACAGCGTGGTTCCAGATGACCTTGACGTTATCCAGCGCGAACAGCCGCTGCTGCAGGATCTTTTCCGCGCGGAATTCGTCACGCCGGTGCACCAGCGTCACGGTCTTGGCGATATTGGCAAGGTACAGCGCCTCTTCGACAGCGGAATTGCCGCCGCCGACCACGATCACATCCTTGCCCCGATAGAAAAAGCCATCGCAGGTGGCGCAGGCGGAAACGCCGCCGCCGTTGAAGGTCTGTTCGCTTTCAAGGCCGAGCCACTTGGCCTGTGCGCCGGTGGCGAGAATCACCGTATCTGCTGTCCAGACTTCGCCCGAATCGGTGGTCGCCGTGAACGGGCGCTTGCTCAGGTCGAGGCTGGAGACCAGATCGTTGACGATTTCCGTGCCGACATTTTCCGCCTGGGCCAGCATCTGTTCCATCAGCCAGGGGCCCTGGATCGGATCGGCAAAACCGGGATAATTTTCGACATCGGTGGTGATCGTCAGCTGGCCGCCCTGTTCAAGGCCGGCAATCAGCACCGGCTTCATCATCGCGCGTGCGGCATAGATCGCGGCGGTATAGCCGGCCGGGCCGGAACCGATGATCAGAACCTGTGTGTGATGGTCTGGCATATCAAATCCTTTCAGCGCATCCCGGCAAGCGGGAAATGATGGCGCGCCGGCGCAATTCAGTGTTCTGGCTCATTTATGGCTGGACGGGCGTCAGTTTCAAGGCCATGGGATAGCTACCAACAGACCATTTCCGTCTGTTGAAAGATTCCTGCGGAGTGTTGTAATAATATTGCTCGCTCTGAGCCCCAAACGCGTCCCGAATCCGCTTCAGGAGAAATTTATGCGCGCCGACCTCGATTCCGTCGATCTCAAGATCCTGCGCGAGCTGCAGCGCGACGGCCGGATGACCAATGTCGAACTGGCCGAGCGGGTCGGCATTTCCGCGCCGCCCTGCCTTCGGCGGGTGCGCCGGCTTGAGGAAGCCGGCATTATCGAAGGCTATAACGCCATGCTGAACGCGCCGCGGCTGGGCTATGATCTCGTTGCCTTTTGCATGGTCGGGCTGAAGCACCAGTCCGAGGCCGAACTGAAGGCGTTTTCCACGGCGACCGAAGACTGGCCGATCGTGCGCCAGGCATGGATGACCTCCGGGGAAACAGATTTCCTGCTGCATTGCGTTTCGGAAAACCTGATGCAGTTTCAGGATTTCGTGATCGAGGTGCTGACCACCAACATGCATGTCGACACGGTCCGCACCATGCTGACCATCCGGCAGGTGAAAAAGGAAGGGCTGGTCGCCATCTGACGGCGGCTATCTGTCTTCCGCAAGCAGCCTTTCATAGGCGGAGAATTCCTTCTCGAGCATGGTTTCAACCGTGAAATTGGCAAGCACATGGGCGCGCGCGGTGCGGCCCATCGCCGCCAGCGCCTCACGGTCTGAAAGGGCGATGTCGATCGCATCGGCAAAGCCCTTTGCGCTTGCCGGCGGAACGAGATAGCCGGTCTTGCCGTCAATCACCGTTTCAAGGCTGCCGCCATGGCTGGTGGCAATCACCGGTGTCGCCATCACCTGCGCCTCGATCGCGACTCTGCCGAAAGCCTCCGGTCGTGTGGATGCGGAAACCGCGATATCGGCTGCGGCCATCACGGCGGGAATGTCGCGCCGGCTGCCGGTGATCGTCACCCGGTCGGCAAGACCCTGCTCGGCAATCTGCGCCTCCAGTTCCGCAATCACGCTTGCGCTTCCCGAGCCGATGATTGCCAGATGGAAATCTTTGTTTCTGGCAAGGGCGAGGGCTTCGACAAGATAGCGGTGCCCCTTCCAGTCGGTGATGCGCCCGACGATTGCGATCAGCGGTTCGTCGGTTTGCGCGCCAAGTTCGGACCGCACCTGGACGATTTCATCGGCCGTGATCGCATCGGGATCAAAAACGGCAGTATCCACACCGCGCGGCGCCACGATGATCCTGTCTGCCGGGAAACCGTAGACCGCAATGATGTGATCGCGGATAAAGGCCGAATTGGCCACTACCAGCGGCCCCTTCAGCATCACGCCGGCATAGGCGCGCTTGAAACGGTTGCCGTGGCTGTAGACGCCGTGAAACGTCGTCAGGAAGTGTGGCTTTTGCTTGGCCCGTGCCGCGGCAAGCCAGCCAACCCAGGCCGGCGCACGACTGCGGGCATGCACGATGTCGATTTCGTGTTCATCGATCAGCCGCGCCAGCCGGCTGGCATTGGCGTTGATGGCAAACGGCGATTTCCGCCCGACCGCGAGGTCAAAGTGATGGGCGCCGGTTTCCGTCAGCGGCGCCAGCAAAGGTCCGCCCGCGCTTGCCACATAATGTTTTATGCCCTTGCGGGAAAGATAAGCTGCCATCTCCAGCGTTCCGCGTTCAACCCCGCCATCGCCGAGTGCGGGAAGAAGCTGCAGAATGCGCGGTGATCGGTCTGTCATGGATATTTCCCCGGAGATTGTGCAGGCAGGCGATGCGATGATGTGATAAAGCCCCGGCCCGTCATGCCTTTTGCCGGGTTTCGGTATAGACCGGAAAACGGCATCAGGGTATCTTTTCGCCGTGTGGGGCGTGGTGGATAAGGCGACGAGCCGTTTTTTCCACCATTACGTGCTTTTAATTAAAAAGTTCTTTTTCAGAATTTACGAATTGATGTAATGGACGCCTGTGTTCAGTTTTTCATATTATCGCCCTCCGATGGAGTTGCGCTTGCCGCAGCTTAATTCATAGACAAAGAGACGGATAATCGCCGTAGGAAAACGTTGGCATTCGAGTGTCCGGCCGTGGCCACCCTCAACCGGGCAATCGATGTTCCGCAGAATTTGATAGGATCAAGCCTGTTGCAGACCATCGTATGTATGAAATGGGGAACGCGCTATCCCGCACTTTATGTGAACCGGCTCTGGTCGATGATAAAGCGCCATACGAAACGGCCGACCCGACTGGTCTGCTTTACTGATGACGCGACGGAGGTTGACGCGGAGGTGGACACGTTCCCGCTGCCTTCGATCCGGATTGAAGATGACATTGCCTTCACGCCCTGGCGCAAGCTTTCGCTGTGGCAGGCCCCGCTTGCCGATCTCGCCGGCGATGTCCTGTTTCTCGACCTCGATATAGTGATCACCGGCGATCTCGATGCGATATTCGATTTTCGTCCCGGTACGTTTTGCGTCTGCGAAAACTGGACGCAACTGGGGCAGGGGATCGGCAATACCTCTGTCTTCCGCTGGCATGTAGGAAAAAATACCCATATTTTCGATGATTTCGAAAAGAACGGTATCGCAATCCGGAAAAAATACGGGATCGAACAGGTCTATATTTCCGATGTTGTCGATGAAATGGCGTTCTGGCCGCGCGAGTGGTGTGTCAGTTTCAAACACACGCTGCTTCCCGCATGGCCGCTGAATTTCTTCCGGACGCCGCCGCTGCCGGATAACACCAGGATCGTCGCCTTCACCGGAAAACCGGATCCCGACGAGGCGGCCATCGGCAAATGGCCGGTGAACGCGCCGTGGAAACGGATTTACAAACATGTTCGTTCGACCCCCTGGATCGACGAACACTGGCAGTAACGCGGAGACCGGACTGGTCTTGCCGCCCGCATTGCGCCGGAGCGGTGACGCGATGTTTTCACATCGCCTGCTCATTCATGCCAGCGCGGCTTCAGCGTTTGCGATCGAAAAAGAACGAACTGCGCTTGCTGGAGAAAGGCTTGCCGGATCTGCGTCTGCTGCGGAAAATCCGCTTGCGCGGGGCCGGTGCTTCACTGCTGGCATTGCCGGCCAGAAAGCCGAGACCGAAGGCCACAAGCCCGACCAGCGCAAGGGCCGATCCGCTTGCCGCGGGATGTTGCCGGGCGGTTTTGCTCAGGGCATTGACCTCACCGCGCACCACTGATCCTGCGCGTTCCACAGGTGTCTGCTGAGAAAAACGCAGGCGGTCGAGCAGGTCGCTCGGGGAAGTCTTGTGTTCAAACATGGTGTTCTCCGTGCCAATTGGTCTCACATCCGTCTCTACAACAGGAAACGGAAACAAGCCGTTTTGCGATGACCGCACCATCATGATGCCCCTGTCACGCGCAAACTGCATATAGGACCATAACAACGCAAAACTATGGCAGCCGGTTCCCTCCGGCAATGCCTTGGCAAAGATAGCGTCCGGGCGCTTCTGTCTGGTTTAGACGAAGAGCATAACCGTTACAAAAACGAATGCTGCTCCGATCAGAAGGGTATGCAGGGAACGTGATAAACTCATGTCGTCTCCTCCATTTATCGTTAACAATATATGACGAATTTCACGGCTGGCAAAGAGAAATCGTTGCTGCGCTGCGCAATACCTCCATCCCTCAAGGCCGGGCGGCCTTCCTTGCTGCAACTGTGCCAGCGGCTGCGGGATGTTGAAATGCTATCCGTCAAGTCTCTGAATTTTATTGGGAAACGATACATCCCGCACAGGGCGGCCGTTTTGGAAGGGTTTGGTTGAGCTTTTGATGCGATGATCCTTATTCTGTGGACAAGGGACTGAGTTGAAACAGTCTTTGCGGCGACTGGAAGGAAAGGGCGCAGATGGAACAGATTGTTCATGAGGCGGTTGCGCAGGGAAGCTCGCATGGCGGTGATTTCGCCGCCGTTGCGCTGGTTATCGCGGTTGCGGCGTTGGCCGGCCTTGGCTTCCTGTGGCTCCGGCAGCCGCCGCTCGTCGGTTTCATTCTCGCGGGCATTCTGCTCGGCCCCACCGGCATGGGGCTGATCGCCAATAATGACAGCGTCGCATTCCTCGGAGAAATGGGCGTTGTCGTGCTGCTGTTCTTCATCGGCATGGAATTGTCGATCAAGGCCTTCGTTGTTTCGCTCAGGCAGGCATTGCTCGTTGTCGTCGGGCAATTGGCAAGTGCAGCGCTTCTGGCTGTGGTCATCGGTGTCCTGCTTGATGCCACCACCCGCGAAATCGTGATTCTCAGCTTCGTCATTGCAATGTCATCGACCGTGGTGGCGATGAAGATGCTGGATGAAATGGGCGCGCTCAGGGGCGATGCCGGGCGTATCGCCGTTGGTGTTCTGATCGCCCAGGATATTGCGGTGGTGCCGATGCTGATTTTTGCGTCGAGCTTTGGCGGCCAGGGGTTCGACGTGGTGTCGACCACGGTCCGCGTCGTGGTTGCCGTCGGCATCATGGCGGGGTTTCTGTGGTATTTCGGACGGTTCGGAAAGCTCAGGATTCCCTATGCGGAAAAGGTGGAGGACAAGGTCGAGCTTCTGGCACTCGGCGCGCTGGCGCTCTGCTTTTCGGCTGCCGCCATATCGGGCGTGGCCGGGCTGTCGCCGGCTTATGGCGCCTTTATTGCCGGCATCTGCGTGGGCAATTCCACCCTTCGAAGCCGCGTCATTCCCGTCGTCGAGCCGATCCAGAGCGTGCTGCTGGTAATCTTCTTCCTGTCCATCGGCCTTCTGATCGATCTCGGCTTTATCTGGGACAATCTTTTGACCGTTCTGCTGGCGGCCATCGGTGTCGTTGCCGCCAAATCGGTGCTCAACGTGATGTTTTTGCGCTGGACCGGCTCTTCGGCGCAAACCGCGCTGATTGCCGGGCTGTCGATGGCGCAGGTTGGCGAATTTTCCTTTGTACTGGCCGCAGCGGGCCTTGCCGCCGGCGCGCTTGGCGAAGACCTCTATCGCCTCGTGATTGCGATGACGGCGATTTCGCTGCTCGTATCGCCCGTCTGGGTCTCGGTCATGCGGCGTCTCGAGGCCACCTACAGCGAAGGGCTTGAAAGCTATCGCAATGCGCTTGCGGTCGCCTATGCCCAGGAGCTGCGCGAGGTCGATCGTGGACGTGCATTCATCGGCCGGGGCGTGGCCGGCCTGCGCGCCCGCCTCATCGCGCTCAGCCATGCCCGGCGCGAACGCCGCCGGAAGAAGGCGGAGCGCAAGGCGGCAAAGGCTGGAAAACAACAGGCGGCGGCCCAGGAAAAGGCCGAGGAAAGCAGTGCTTCAGGGAACAGTGAAAGCGACAAACAGGCCTGAGGTCGCTTTACCTCGGCAGCCCGGCTCGCTAACGTGAAAGACGTTCAGCTTACCGCGTTTTGGCGTCGGGCCCCGGTATGCCAGGCCGGGAGGGAGGTGCTGCCTCCGGTTCGGCCCGACCTTGCCCTATCAGGACTTTCCATGCTGTTGCCGATCGCGCTTGCCTGCCTGATCATGGGGTTTTCCGGCGCGGCGTGGACGCCTTATGTCTTCATGCCGCTGATCGGCTGCTCCATGGGCGCATCCGGCACGCTGAACGGCGCGCTTTGGCCGGAGCTTTACGGCGCCCGGCACCTCGGCAGCATTCGCGCGGTGGTGATTGCCGCAGTGGTGTTTTCCACCGCCGTCGGTCCGGGGTGCACAGGATATCTTATCGATGCCGGGGTCTATTATCCTGCGCAGATTGCGGCCATGGGCATTTTGAGCCTTGCGCTGGCCTTGCTGATGGTCAGCCTGCGTCGCCGTCTGCTGAAACGCGCCGGCGCATAACAAAAAAGCCCGGTTCCAAAGAGCCGGGCCTTTTCACATAAACAGGATGTGCCTGATCTTACTTGATCTTGGCTTCCTTGAATTCGACGTGCTTGCGCGCGATCGGATCATATTTGGTCTTGACCATCTTTTCCGTCATCGTGCGGCTGTTCTTCTTGGTAACGTAGAAAAAGCCGGTGTCTGCCGTCGACAGAAGCTTGATCTTGATCGTTGTTGCCTTTGCCATTTTATTCCGCCTTCAAGAGCAATCCGCCTCCGACAAGGGAAAAGCGGAACCGGTACGCCCGGAATTTTTCCTAAAAATCAGGAAGCGCCCGCTCGGGACGCCTCACATTCCCGCCGGGCCGGTTAACCGTCCGCGGCAAAATCTGGCCGGACACTACGAATCTGGAAGCAAAAGTCAAGGAGAAGCGTGCCGGAAATGCGCGTCTTTGGCTGTTGCCGGCCTGTAGGGTGGCATTTTGGGCGCATGGACGGTTTTCTGTTGCCGCGAAAACGGCCGCCGGGACACATTCCCTGGCCGCGTTTGGCACCTGTTTCAGGTCTCTTTCAGGCCGATGGCTTGGCGAAATGGCTGAATGCGTTATGAAGCGGGTGAAGACGAACGGACGGAAAAGCCGATGATTCCATGGATCGAACTCGACAGCGCCGCAATACCGGGCGAGGCGGCGACATTGCGGTTGAAACAGCGCGGAGCCGAATTTTCCATCATGCTCGGCTCCAACGAACTGATGAACAGCCGTCTTTACGGCTCGGAAGAGGCGCTGGCCGAACTGGCGGCCGAACGAATTGCCGGCCGCAAGGCTCCCGCTGTGCTCATCGGCGGGCTTGGCATGGGGTTCACCCTGCGCGCCGCCCTTGCGGTGTTGCCGGCGGATGCGCGCATCGTTGTGGCCGAGCTGGTGCCCGCCGTCGTGGCCTGGGCGAGGGGGCAGATGGCCGATGTCTTCAAGGGCGCGCTCGACGATCCGCGCGTGGAGGTTGTCACCGGTGATGTCACCGCACTGATCGCCCGCTCCAAGGGCGCCTTCGATGCCATCCTGCTCGACGTCGACAATGGCCCCGATGGCCTGACCCGCTCATCCAACGACCGGCTCTACAGCCTCTCCGGCCTTGCCGCCGCGAAATCGGCGTTGAAGAAGGCCGGCGTGCTTGCCGTCTGGTCAGCGCACCCTGACGACAGGTTTACGGCCCGGATGAAGAAAAGCGGCTTTGCCACCGAAGCGGTTTCGGTGCGCGCCAATGCGAAGAAGCGCGGCGCGCGTCATGTCGTTTGGCTTGGAATGAATTGAGCTGAACAGAGACTGGCGCAAACCGTGTTGGCAATCATGGTTGACTTGTTTTTGCCGCGTTCACGAAGCAAGTCTTGCGCTGCCCGCCAATACACGTTTCCGGCGGTGGCGCGCCAGACACCGAGAGGCTAGGTATAGATCTGTGGCCGGTTCCACACCGGTAAGGCTATCTCGAACAGGGTGTGCATTACAGACATGGACGGCAAGCTGAAAAAGTTTCTCCGCCTGATGGAGATTGCTGACGCGTTTTTCGCCGTCTTTGACGAGCACGACCGGTTGATCCTGGCAAACCGGCACTACCGAGAGGTGTTCTTCGTCGGGCCGGATGAATATCCGGACTGGCCGACATTGATGCGCCGCAATTTTCATGCCCGGCGCGGCACGGTGATCTCCAGCCCCGATTTCGAATTATGGCTCAAGTGCACGCTGTCGCGGCGCGGCAAGGTGCCGTTTCGGGCCTTCGAGACCGATGTCCATGACGGTCGCTGGCTGTGGATGACCGAAACGGTGGACGAGGATGGCTGGATGATGTGTCTTGCCAACGATATCACCGAACTGCGCACCCAGGGACGGAGCCTGCGCCAGGAGCGCGACCTCGCGCTCAGGACCTCGCTGACCGATGACCTGACCGGCATTGCCAATCGCCGCTTTGTGATGGAGCGTCTTTCGGAGATGATGACGCGCGCGGGCGGATCGCCTGAAATGCCGACCGGATGTTTCGCCATTCTCGATGTCGATAATTTCAAGCAGATCAATGATCGCTTTGGCCATTCCGTCGGCGATCAGCTTCTGATCGACTTCGCCCAGAAGATTTCGGCGAGTGTTCGCCGCACCGATTGCTTCGGCCGGCTCGGCGGTGAGGAGTTCGGCCTTGTCCTGCCGCGCATGACGCCACTGGCGGCGATGGGCGTGGTCGAGGCAATGCTGCGGGAGGTGAGCACGCACAGGCCCTTGCCGGTGCATCCGGAATTTCGCTATTCCTTCTCCGCCGGTATTGCGCCTGCGATTTGCGACGAAGACCAGTCCGAACTTTACGCCCGCGCCGATGCCGCCCTCTACACGGCCAAGCGCACCGGCAAGCACAAGGTCTGTCTTGCCGACTGAAGCCCGACCTTTCCGTAGAACGCTTTCTTTTCAGGCTGAAATGCTCTAGATCATCGCCGGCGCGGGACGACCCGCGCCTTTCGATATCCATCCGGGACGGCCCGGCCACTCTTGATCAAAGAAGGTGGACCCGTCATGGCCTGGTTCATTCTCGCAATCGCCGGTGTTCTCGAAGTCGTCTGGGCTTTTTCCATGAAAAAGTCGGCGGGCTTTACCCTTCTCACCCCCACGCTCGTCACCTTCCTTGCCGCAGCGGCCAGCTTCATCCTGCTGTCGATCTCCATGCGCACGCTTCCGCTCGGCACGGCCTACACGATCTGGACCGGCATCGGTGCCATCGGCGCCTTTGCCGTCGGCGTGGCTGTTCTTGGCGAGGCTATAACGCCCGGAAGGCTGATCGCAGCGGTGCTGATCATCTCGGGGATTGTGGTGATGAAGATGTCGGAGGGATAAGGCGCTGCCGGGTGCAGATCGCCAGCCTTTTCGCAAAGATGAGCGTTCACCGCTCGGAATAATCCACCGCTTCTTCCTTCCCCTTGCCATCGAAGCCGTGCATTTTCAGCGCCCATTGCAGACCGATGACGGCGCCTTTCATGGGTTGGATGATCAGGAAGGCGGTGAGAAGGACCCAGCCGGTCAGACCGCGAACTTTGCTTTCAAGCTGACCCTGTATGGATAACCTTGCGAAAGGTGAGCGAAATCCTGCGCTCTCTGGCTATTCTTGCGCCGCCAATCAGATCGCTTTTGCGTGCGGGAATTTCATGCGACCAGTCGTAGCGGGCCGGACCGCGGAGAACCAGAGCGGAGCGGGGCTCAAGAATGAGCGAGCACCGGTCATTTCCATGCTGTTGACGGAAGATCATCTCGCATTGTGAAAGCAGGCTGACGGAAACGATTGTATCGCCGAAACAAGGCGGGCAGTCGACATGCGCGCTGATTCCCTGACCCGGCAGATATTCGTTTGCAATGACCTGATCGGGCGGCGTTTCAAAGAATCCGGCGGCGTACAGTCGTTTCCCAAGCTTTTCCAGCCATGGTGGCAGGGGGCCGATATAGGCATCGGATGTGACCGTACGCGCACGATAATCATAACGATAACCAAAATGCTGTACGCGGCGTTTGAGTTCGACACTCCAGTCCAGCGCATCAAGCGCATGAACCAAAGCCGCCTCCTCGTCAGGCCGGACGAATGCCGGCAGGAAAACGGCTTCCGAAGGCAAATTTTCTGATGCAATTCCCGTCAGGTCTTTCATCGCCTCAGGAATCAGCCCCCTTCCGAATAATCCACGGCTTCTTCCTTCCCCTTGCCATCAAACCCGTGCATTTTCAGTGCCCATTGCAGGCCGATGACGGCGCCTTTCATGGGTTGAATGATCAGGAAGGCGGTGAGGGCTGTGAGCGGCACCCAGATGGCGAGATGGACCCAGTCGGGCAGGTCGAAGAGTTCCGCACCCGTCATATAACCGCCGACCATGAAATGGCCGAGGACGAGAATCACCAGATAGGCGGGCAGGTCGTCGGCGCGGTGGTGGTGGATTTCGGTGCCGCAGCGGTCGCAGACCTCCACGCTTTTCAGATATTTGTAAAACAGCTTGCCTTCGCCACAGGACGGGCAGCGGCATTTGAGGCCGTTGACGATGGCCAGCATCAACCGGCGTTCGCCTTGCGGGGTCTCGCCGTAAACCTGGTGATTGTCTTTCGCCTGCTCGGACATATGGCCTCCCGGAGGCGATTTAGTCAGACATTCGGTTTGAATGCAATCACCGCCTGCCGCGTGCAGAGCGCCGTCCGGCGCCGCCGCCGCGCATCGGGCGGCCGGTTTTCGACTTGTGATAGGAGCGGGTGGCCGTCGGCATCTTGCGCGGGGTGCTCAGCATTTCAAAGCGGATTGCGCCGGCCAGCGGGATCGCCTCGACAAGCTGCACCTCGACATCGTCGCCAAGCTGATAGCCAAGCCCGGTGCGCTCGCCGACCAGCGACTGGCGCACTTCATCGTGGACATAATAGTCAGCGCCAAGCGTGGAGGCGGGGATGAAGCCATCGGCGCCATATTCCGGCAGCGCGATGAAAAGCCCGGAGCGGGTGACGCCCGCCACGCGGCCATCGAAGCTTTCGCCGATGCGGCCGGCCAGATGATGGGCAATCAGCCGGTCGACGGTCTCGCGTTCGGCGGCCATGGCGCGGCGCTCGAAGGTGGAGATTTCGGCGGCGATATCGTCAAGCTGAGCTTCTTCCTCCGCCGTCAGCCCACCTTCGCCCAGATGCAGCGAAGCCACCAGCGCGCGGTGGACGATCAGGTCGGCATAACGACGGATCGGTGAGGTGAAATGCGCGTATTTCATCAGATTGAGGCCGAAATGGCCGATATTTTCCGGCGAATAGACCGCCTGGCTCTGGGCGCGCAGCACCATCTGGTTGACCAGATCCTTGTGCGGCGAATTATCGGCCTTGGAGAGGATGCCGTTGAAGGAATTGGCGCGCAGGTTACCGCCCTTGGCCAGCGGGATCGACAGCGTGGCGAGGAACTCGCGCAGGCTCTCCTGTTTGGCGAGCGAGGGCGCGTCATGGGTGCGGTAGATCAGCCTCTGGCGTTTGGTCTCCAGCGCTTCGGCGGCGGCGACATTGGCCTGGATCATCATCTCCTCGATGAGCTTGTGCGCATCGAGACGCGGCGGCACCACCACCTTGTCGACCGTGCCGTCTTCTTTCAGCAGGATACGGCGCTCGGGCATGTCGAGTTCCAGCGGCTGGCGACGGTCGCGCCCGCGCTTCATGGTCTCGTAAGCGGTCCACAGTGGCTTCAGGACGGGTTCCAGCAGCGGGCCGGTCTTGTCGTCTGTCTTGCCTTCGATGGCGGCCTGTGCCTGTTGGTAGGAGAGCTTGGCCGCACTCTTCATCATGATGCGGTGGAAGGTGTGGGCCGCCTTGCGGCCTTCCTTCGAGAACACCATGCGCACGGCAAGTGCCGGGCGATCCTCGCCCTCGCGCAGCGAGCAGAGATCGTTGGAAATCCGTTCGGGAAGCATCGGCACCACGCGGTCCGGGAAATAGACCGAATTGCCGCGCTTCATCGCTTCGCGGTCGAGCGCCGATTTGGTGCGGACGTAATAAGAGACGTCGGCAATGGCGACGGTGACGATCACGCCGCCCTCGTTTTCCGGCCGGGTGTCGAGCTCGGCGAAAACGGCGTCGTCATGGTCCTTGGCGTCGGCCGGGTCGATGGTGACCAGCGGCAGGTCGCGCCAGTCCTCGCGGTGCGACATGGTGGCGGGCCTGGCCGCGTCCGCCGCATCGAGCGCCTCTTTCGGAAAGATATGCGGAATGCCGTGGGCGTGGATGGCGATCATCGACACGGCCTTTTCCGAGGTCAGGGAGCCGACGACGGACAGCACTTCGCCACGTGGCAGGCCATGGCGGCCCGACCGTTTGACGTCAACCTCGACCAGATCGCCGTCTTTCGCGCCGGCAAGTTCATCGAGAATCATTTCATTGTCGCGGCGCTCGATCGGCATCAGCCGCGCCGTGCCGTCATCCAGCAGCTTCACCACGCCCAGCGCGGCCTGCTTGCGCTTGTCGATCACCTTGATGATGCGGGCGGTATAGGCCGGGCCGGTATCCGATTTCGACGGAAAAATCTTGGCGACGATGCGGTCGCCGAGACCGGCGGTGGCGACCTTGCGCTTGTTGTTCTTGCCGCCGCCGGACTGGCGGATCAGCACGGCAGGTGCCGCCCCTTCCATCTCCGGCCATTCGGCAGGCCGGCCGATCAGTTCGCCGTCCTTGTCGCGGGTGGTGATGTCGAGCACGGTCACCGGCGGCAGTGCACCCGGCCGCACAAGGCTCTTGCGCTTTTTCTGCAGCAGGCCCTCGTCCTCAAGGTCGCGCAAGAGGTCCTTCAGCTCGACGCGCGCCGCACCCTTGATGCCGAAAGCCTTGGCAACCTCGCGTTTCGATGCGCGCTCGGGATTATCGGCGATGAACTTCAACAGAACATCGCGCGGCGGCACAGCGCCCTGGATGATCGGTGCATCGGATTTCGGCGCTTGAGTGTCCTTCGTGCGGGGACGCGGTTTCTGGCTCAACTGTTGTCGCTTTCAGCCTCAGCCTTTTTCTTTGCAGAGGCTGTTTTCTTCGTGGTGGTCTTCTTTGCTGCCGCGGTCTTGGTCGTTGTCTTCTTGGCAGCCGGTTTCTTTGCCGGGGCCTTTTTCTTGGCTGGCTTTTTCGCGCCGGTCTTTTCCATGCGGGCGGTCAGAAGCGGAATGGCCTCTTCCATGGTCAGCGATTGCGGGTCCTTGCCCTTGGGAATGGTGGCGTTGATCTTGCCCCACTTCACATAAGGTCCGTAGCGGCCGTCATTGACGGTGACTTCGCCGCCATCCGGGTGATCGCCCAGCGATTTCAGCGCGGCGGGCGCGGAACGGCGGCGGCCGCCATTGGCGCGCTTGTCGGCGATGATCGAGACAGCACGGTTGACGCCGACGGAGAACACATCGTCGATGCTTTCGACATTGGCATAGGTGCCGTCATGCAGCACGAACGGGCCGTAGCGCCCGAGGCCCGCGGTGATCATCTTGCCGTCTTCCGGATGCGGACCAACCTCGCGCGGCAGCGAGAGAAGCTGCAACGCCTTTTCAAGGTCGATATCCTCCGGCTTCCAGCCCTTGGGCAGCGAGCAGCGCTTTGCTTCCTTGCCATCGCCACGCTGGACATAAGGCCCGAAACGGCCAGTGCGCAGCGTGATCGGTTCGCCGGTTTCCGGGTCTTCGCCGAGCTGGTTCGGTTCGTTCGGATTGATGCCGTTTTCGGCCTCCGCATCGGCGCCCAGCTGGCGGGTGTAGTTGCATTCCGGATAGTTGGAACAGCCGACGAAGGCGCCGTATTTGCCGAGCTTCAGCGACAGCTTGCCGGTGCCGCAGACCTGGCAGATGCGCGGGTCGGAGCCGTCTTCGCGCTTGGGGAAGACCAGCGGCGCCAGCGCCTCGTTCAGCGCATCCAGCACATTGGTGACGCGCAGTTCCTTGGTGACTTCGACCTGCGCGAAAAAGTCTTTCCAGAAGTCGCGCAGGACCTGCTTCCATTCCAGCGATCCGTCGGAAATTTTGTCGAGCTTTTCTTCCAGGTCGGCTGTGAAATCATATTCCACATAGCGGTTGAAGAAGTTTTCGAGGAAGGCCGTCACCAGCCGGCCCTTGGCCTCGGGCGTCAGCTTGCGGTTTTCGATG
The DNA here is from genome assembly GCA_003001975.1 of Martelella mediterranea. Lineage (GTDB taxonomy): Bacteria > Pseudomonadota > Alphaproteobacteria > Rhizobiales > Rhizobiaceae > Martelella > Martelella mangrovi. The sequence continues at coordinate 412,348 of PVUG01000001.1, read as the reverse complement.
GTGATGTATTCGCGGTCGCGCAGTGTCGCCAGCGTCGAGGCATAGGTCGACGGGCGGCCGATGCCCAGTTCTTCAAGCTTCTTGATCAACGAGGCTTCCGAATAGCGCGGCGGCGGCTCGGTGAAATGCTGGGTGGCGCGGATCTTTTCCTTGGCGGCGCTTTCGCCCTGATTGATCTCGGGCAGACGACCATCATCGTCATCCTCGTCGGAGGGCTGCTTTTCCTCGCGGTTGTCGGCATAGGCCTTCAGGAAACCGTCGAATTTGACGACGGTACCGACGGCGCGCAGACCGGCGCTGTCGCCGCCTTTCGCAGCGGTAATTTCGGCGGTCGTGCGTTCCATTTCGGCCGATGCCATCTGGCTGGCAATGCCGCGCTTCCAGACAAGGTCGTAAAGGCGGAACTGGTCGCTATCGAGATATTTCTTCACTGACTGCGGCGTGCGGGTGAAGTCGGTCGGGCGGATGGCCTCATGCGCTTCCTGCGCGTTCTTGGCCTTCACCGAATAATGCCGGGCACTTTCCGGCAGGTAACGCTGGCCGAACTGGTCGCCGATCGCGTCACGCGCGGCGGTGACGGCTTCCGGCGCCATGGAGACGCCGTCGGTACGCATATAGGTGATCAGACCGGCCGTTTCTCCGCCGATGTCGACGCCTTCATAAAGCCGCTGGGCCACCTGCATGGTGCGCGATGCGGAAAAGCCGAGGCGCGATGAGGCGGCCTGCTGCAGGGTCGAGGTGGTAAAGGGCGGGCCGGGATTGCGGCGCACCGGCTTGGCCTCGACGCTTGCCACCGAATAGGTCGCGCCTTCGAGCAGTTCCTTGATACGGCCGGCATGGTCGCCGTCCTTGATGGAGTTCTTCTGGACGCGCTTGCCGTCGGCCTTGACGAGGCGGGCCTCGAAGGCATCGCCGCGCTCGGTCTTCAGGTCGGCGACGATGTTCCAGTATTCTTCCGGGATGAAGCGCTCGATCTCGGTTTCGCGATCGCAGACGATGCGCAGCGCCACGGACTGAACCCGGCCAGCCGAACGCGCACCCGGTAGCTTGCGCCACAGAACCGGCGACAGGTTGAAGCCGACGAGATAATCGAGCGCGCGGCGGGCGAGATAGGCATTCACCAGTGCTTCATCGATATCGCGCGGATGGGCCATGGCGTCGAGCACGGCCTTCTTGGTGATAGCGTTGAAGACCACGCGCTTGACCGGCTTGTCCTTCAGCACCTTCTTCTTCTGCAGAAGATCGAGCACATGCCACGAGATCGCTTCACCTTCCCTGTCCGGGTCGGTTGCGAGGATCAGGCCGTCGGCACTCTTCACCGCGTCGGCAATGTCCTTCACCCGCTTGGCCGATGCCGTGTCGACCTTCCAGGACATGGCGAAATCGTCGTCAGGCAGAACCGAGCCATCCTTCGGCGGCAGGTCGCGGACATGGCCGAAGGATGCCAGAACCTTGTAGTCCTTGCCCAGGTATTTGTTGATTGTCTTTGCCTTTGCAGGGGACTCTACGACGACTACGTCCATGTGTTCCGTCTCAATTCTCGTTGTGCCGTGTCAGGCGCTGCCGGCTATCATGTCGGCGCATTCGGTTCTGGTGATGTTGGTTCCGGCGCCAGCCGGACCGTTCACCGCATATGAAGGCCGGAACCGGAAGTGCGGTCGGCCCGGAAGTGCGGTCGGCATTGTGCCGCACCGTCTGTGCCGGGAAGGCGCTGATGCGAAGAGGTATGTTGATATTCACAGCCCAACCGCCATTCGCGTTTTCGCTGGCTCGATCAACACAGCCTTTACCCTGAAAGAGGGGGGCAGTGCAAACCCGACATTTCTCCGGTTCCCAAGGTTTCCGAAATGGACAGGGTTTGCCGCCCGGTCAAGTCCCGGCGCGGATTTTTCGCCGAATACAATCAAATACAACTAAAAGCGAATACTTTTGACAATTGCAATGTGTCTCTCAGGCGGTATTCTAGGGTAAGCAGGGGAGTACATGTTCTGCCGCAGCAGCGCCAGTAAACAGGTGAATGCATGACAGTGAAAATGCCGGAAAATGACAATTCTGAAACGCTGACTGAAGAGGGTGTTATCTATATAAAACAGATCCTTGGTCAGCTTCGACGCCTTTCGGACAAGGAGGGCGCTGAAATGCTTTGCTATCTGATTGATATGGCGTATCTCGAAGCGGGTGAACTTCAGTCTCTACTGATATCGGACCCCCGGTCCGAATGAGCGCTGCGTTTTATGGTTTCAACTATTTTTCGCCCTCGCCGTGCCGTGCCGGTCTGATTTGCAGTCACTCAACTCAATGAAATCCGCCCGCCCGGGTGGCGCACAAGGCGTCCGGCAAGGTCCAGTTCGAGCAGGATAAGCTGAACGGTTGCCGCTTCCACGCCGGTGAACCGGATCAGATCGTCGATTTCGCAGGGGCTGGGGCCAAGCGCCTCGGCAACGCGCAGGCGGTCGTCTTCGCCGGGTTCGGCAGGCGGCCCGCTCTCCGGTTCGTTTTCCTCGTCGGCATTGCCGGAAAACGGCAGTTCCATGTTTGCCAGAGGCGCAAGCGCCTCCAGGACATCATCGGGCGAGCAGATGATCATCGCCCCCTGCTTGATCAGGCCGTTGCAGCCCTGGGCGCGGGGATCGAGCGGAGAGCCGGGGACGGCGAGCACCAGCCGGCCGCTTTCATTGGCAAGCCGCGCGGTGATGAGAGAACCGGACCGCATCGCCGCCTCGACCACGACGACGGCAAGCGCCGAGCCCGCAATCAGCCGGTTACGCCGGGGAAAATCGCGGGCGCGCGGTTCCCAGCCATAGGGCATTTCGCTGATGGCAACGCCGCCTTCGGCGCAGATCCGGCGGTAGAGTTCGGTATTCTCGCTCGGGTAGATGTGGTCAAGGCCACCGGCAAGGGCGGCAAGCGTGCCATGCTTCAGGCTTGCGTGATGGGCGGCCGCGTCAATGCCACGTGCCAGTCCCGAGGCAATGGTATAGCCCGCACCGGCTGCCGCCGTGGCAATCATCGCCGCGAATTTGGCGCCGGCGACGGAGGCGTTGCGGGCGCCGACAATGCCCAGTGTCGGCCGGGTTGCGGTTTCGCCGCTGCCGCACATCGCCAGAAGCGGCGGCGCGCCGTCAATGGCGCGCAGAGCGGGCGGATAATCCGCCTCGCCAATGGCGACAAAGCGTCCGCCATTTCGTTCAGCCGTCTGCATCTCGGCCTCGGCCTCGGCAAGGCTTGCCACCCGGATGCGCTTCATCGCGCCTCCGCGCTTTGCCATTTCGGGCAACATGTCGAGCGCGTTTTCGGCGCTGCCGCAGTGATTGATGAGTTCGCGGAAGGTTGCGGGGCCGACATTGTCGCTTCTGATCAGTCTGAGCCAGGCGATGCGCTGGCTTTCAGAAAGCGATATGCCGGCGGGGCTCAACGGATGGCTTCCATGTCTCGGCGCTGCGCTGAAGCGCTTTCATGACCGCCGGGAAGCCCGTTGTTTTTCACCCCTTGTCTCCGATCCTGCTTTCCGTGCCCGCAATCAGGCGTTCGATATTGGTCTTGTGCCGCCACCATGAAATGATCGTCAGAACGGCCATGACCAGTGAAGCCTGTGGTTGATCCATTATCCACAGGGCAACCGGAATGACAAGCGTGGCCACCAGCGCCGACAATGACGAGTAGCGCGAAAGCCGGGCGATCAGCAGCCAGACGAAGGCGAAGACCAGCACGGCGGCAGGGGCGACGCCGAGCAGCACGCCGATATAGGTGGCAACGCCCTTGCCGCCCTTGAAACCGAGCCAGACGGGAAACAGATGGCCGATGAAGGCGGCAGCGCCGGCCAACAGGCCCGCATCCGTGCCATAAAGCCTGGCACAGATGATCACGGCAAATGTCGCCTTCAGCGCATCCAGCAGCAGGGTGAGGGCGGCCAGATGGCGCTTGCCGGTGCGCAGCACATTGGTCGCGCCGATATTGCCGGACCCCATCTTGCGGATATCGCCGAGCCCCGAAAACCGGGTGATCAGATAGCCGAAGGGCAGGGAGCCCAGAAAATAGCCGATCACCAGAACGATCAGCGCCTGAACAGGTGTCAGAGCGAAAGCGAACAATTCCCCCACGACGCGTTTCCTCTCCTACAGCGCGTCCGGCAAAAGTGGATACCGGTTTTCCGTCCGGACGCGCGTAAAAATAAATGGATCGAGCATTTCCGGTGATCCGGTTCTCACCGGAAGTGCTCTAGTTCGCCTGATAGACGCAGTTTCCGCCGACATAGGTGCGCACGGCGCGACCGGAGAAGCGGGCGTTTTCAAACGTGGTGTTCTTCGAAAGCGAAACGAGCCGATCCGGCGTGACGATCCACGGTTCTTCCGGGTCGATCAGCGTGATATCCGCACGTGCGCCTGGTTGCAGCGTGCCGGCATCGAGCCCGAACACGCGTGCCGGGCGGGTCGACATCGCATCGATCAGGCGCATCAGCGGCACTTCGCCGGAGTGATGAAGGCGAAGCGCGGCCGACAGCATGGTTTCAAGGCCGATCGCACCGTCCTCGGCATCGGAGAACGGCAGGCGCTTGGTGTCGACATCCTGCGGGTCATGCGAGGAGACGATGATATCGATCAGCCCGTTCTTCAGCGCCTCGACCATCTGCAGCCGGTCTTCCTCGTGGCGCAGCGGCGGCGTCAGCTTGAAGAAGGTGCGGTATTCGCCGATGTCGTTTTCGTTGAGCGTCAGATTGTTGATCGAGATGCCGCTGGACACAAACGCGCCGCGTTCGCGGGCAACCCGGATTGCCTCGACCGATTCGGGCACCGAGATCAGGGCGGCGTGGTAGCGCGCGCCGGTGAGGGCTGCGAGCCTCAGATCGCGTTCCAGCGGAATGATCTCGGCCTCGCGCGGAATACCGGAAAGGCCGAGCCAGCTTGCAAAAAGCCCCTCGTTCATCACCCCGGTTTCGCTCAGATAGCGGTCGCGCGGTTCCAGCGAGACAACGGCATCGAAGGCGCGGGCATAGGTCATCGCCCTGCGCAGAACCCGGTTGTCGGAAAGCGAATAGCGGCCATTGGCAAAGGCCACCGCGCCTTCACCCTTCAACAGGCCGATTTCGGTCATTTCCAGGCCGGCAAGCCCCTTGGTAAGGGCGGCAGCGGGGAAGATATTGACCACGGCATTGTCGCGGGCGGTTTTCAGCACGAATTCCAGCAGCGCGACATCGTCAATCGGCGGATTGGTATCGGGCATCATCACAAACGAGGTGATGCCCCCGGCAGCCGCCGCGAGGCTTGCCGAATGGATGGTTTCGGTGTGTTCGGCGCCGGGCTCGCCGACGAAGACATGGGCATCGACAAGACCGGGGGCTGCGACCAGCCCGCCGCAATCGACAATCTCGGCGCCCTCTGGCGTTCCCTGATTGGCGGCATCGCGTCCGGCGGCAACAATGCGTCCGTCTTTGACGATGATCGTGCCGGTTTCATCGAGGTCGCGGGAGGGGTCGATGATGCGGGCGTTATTCAGAACGAGCGGTTTCATACGCGTGCTCCTCCGTTGTCCGAAAGCATCAGCGTCTCCATGACGGCCATGCGCACGGCAACCCCCATTTCCACCTGTTGCTCGATCACGCTTTGCGGGCCATCGGCGACATCGGTGGCGATTTCCACGCCCCGGTTCATCGGGCCGGGATGCATCACCAGCGCGTCTTCCTTGGCCGCCTTGAGCTTTTCATGATCAAGCCCCCAGAAGCGGAAATATTCCCGGATCGAGGGCACGAAGGCGCCGGACATGCGCTCGCGCTGCAGCCGCAGCATCATCACCACGTCGGCGTCCTTCAACCCGTCTTCCATATTGTCGAAGACTTCGACGCTCATGTCGCGGATACCGGCCGGCAGAAGCGTTGCCGGGCCGACCACGCGCACGCGCGCGCCCATGGTGTTGAGCAGAATGATGTTGGAGCGGGCGACGCGCGAGTGCAGGATGTCGCCGCAGATCGCCACCACGATATTGTCGAGCCTGCCCTTCGCCTGCCGGATGGTGAGCGCGTCGAGCAGTGCCTGGGTCGGGTGCTCATGCGCGCCGTCGCCGGCATTGATCACCGAGCAGGCCACCTTTTGCGACAGAAGGGCCGCCGCGCCGGCGGAGACATGGCGGATCACCAGCACATCCGGGTGCATGGCGTTCAGCGTCATCGCCGTGTCGATCAGGGTTTCGCCTTTTTTCACAGATGAATTGCCGACCGACATGTTCATCACATCGGCGCCCAGCCGCTTGCCGGCCAGTTCGAACGATGCCTGTGTGCGGGTCGAGGCCTCGAAGAACAGGTTGATCTGGGTAAGCCCGCGCAAAACGCTGTTTTTCTTTTCGCGGGAACGATTGAATGCTATGGCCTCTTCGGCCTTGTCGAGCAGTGTTCCTATATCGACGGGCGAAAGGCCCTTGATGCCGATCAGGTGGCGGTGGGGAAAGAAGACCATTGAAGCTTTCCTCCGTATGAGGCCGTGCGGTCTATCGCTTGAAGTCTTGGCGTCTATAATGGCTCACCGGCCTGGCTGCAAGCTTTGACAGATCATATCGAAGCGTGCCAACTCGGTGATCTGTCTTCAAAGAGAAGTGCGTAAACGGCGATGACCGATAATGATGTTTTCAGGACGTTGAACCAGCCGAAGCCGTGGAGCGGGTACAACGCCTTTCATTCCGATCCGCTTTTGGGCGATCTGACGCGTAATCTGGCGCGACCGCTGCGTGAGGAGTTCGACACGATCGGACGTTACGTGACCTCGCCGGAAGCGCAGGAACTGGCGCAGATGGCCAATGCCAGCGCGCCGCAGCTGAAAACCCACGGGCCTGCCGGAGAGCGTCTGGACACGGTTTCCTTCCATCCGGCCTGGCACGCGCTGCTGCGCCGGTCGATGGCCTCGGGGCTGCATTCTTCGCTGTGGGAGCCGCCGCGCGATGCCGATTCGAAATCGAAGGCGCATAAGCTGAGAGCCGTGCGTCTGTTCCTGACCGCCCAGCTCGAATGCGGCCATCTTGAGCCGCTTTCATCCACATCCGCATCGCTGGCCGTGCTGGCGGCCACGCCGCAATTGCGTTCGGAATGGGCGCCGAAAATCCTGTCGCGCAAATATGATTCGACCAACCGTCCGCAGGCGCAGAAGACCGCCGCAACCATCGGGCTGGCCATCACAGAAAAACAGGCCGGCAGCGATATGCGCGGGCTTTCCACAAAGGCGGTGCGCGTCAGCGAGGGCGTTTATCGCCTGTCTGGTCACAAATGGTTCGTCTCCGCGCCGATGAGCGATGCCTTCATCATGCTCGCCGATGTCGACGGCAAGCCGGGCTGTTTTCTGGTGCCGCGGCTTCTGGATGAGGGGCGGACCAATGCGCTGCGCTATCAGCGGCTGAAAGACAAGCTCGGGCTGCGTTCGAATGCGGCAGCCGAGGTCGAATTTTCCGATGCTTTCGGTTTTCTGCTCGGCGCGCCGGATGCGGGCCTCAGAACCGTTCTCGACATGCTGACCCTGATGCGGCTCGACAGTGCGGTAGTGGCCTCGGGGCTGATGCGCGCTGCTTTGGCCGAAGCCGCTCATGCCACACGCGGCCGCAATGTCGGCGGTCGTGCGCTGGCCAGCCAGCCGCTGATGATGCGTGTGCTGGCCGATCTGGCGCTGGATGTGGCGGCGGCGGGCGCGCTCTGCTTCCGGCTTGCCGAAAGCTTCGACCGGGCACGCGACAGCGCCGAGGAGGCGGCCTATGCAAGGGTGATGACCCCGGTCGCCAAATACTGGACCACCAAGATCGCCCCTGCCGTGGTGGCCGAGGCGATGGAGGCCATGGGGGGCAACGGTTTTGTCGAAGACCGCCCGATTGCGCGACATTATCGCGATGCGCCGGGTCTGGCCATGCATGACGGTGCGGGCAACATGATGGCGCTCGATCTCAGGCGCGTTGTCGAACATGGCAGCGACCTGTTCGAAGCCGTGTTTCAGGTGATCGCGCGCGATCTCGGCGCGTCCGGGCCCAAGATCGTCGAACTTCTGCGGGCCGCCATGGCGCTGTGCAAGAGCCATGAGAGTGCCGCGCGGATTTTCATCGAGCAACTGGCGCTGGCCGCCGGCGCCGCCGAACTCTACCGGCTGGGGGCGGGCCGCATTGCCGATGCGTTCCTCGAAACCCGGCTGGCTGCCGGCTGGCGTTCGACCTACGGCATGCTCGATACCCGTTTTGACGCGAGCTATATCGTCGAACTGCTGTTTCCCGAAATGGATTGAGGTCTTTGGACCTCGGAGCGTTTCAGTCCGAAATGCTCGTGAACAAAAAGAAAGGGCCATGCCTTGCGGCACGGCCCTTGTTTTGCTGACCTGCGGCGCTCCGCGAGCGGGGAGGACGCTCAAGCAGATTGCGGGGTCTGCACGACGCTTTTAAAGCGCCGGAAATCGTCTCGATTAGAACAACATCGAGCTGTTGGCGTTGCGACGCAGTTCAGCGCGCGACTTGCCCATCTTCTTCAGGGATTCGTCGTCGAGCTTCAGAAGTTCGGCATTGACGAAACGGTTGGCCTGGCTCTGACGGGCGCTAGCGATGTTCTTGTAAGCGGTACGGAAGAAACCCATTTTAAATTCTCCTTTTCTGGCGGACCGGGCCGGACGGCCATTCCGTCCTTCGGTCCATTGTGCTTCGCGGCTATCAGTCCTGATCCCCTTGATCATCACCGGCGCGAAGCCTTCATCAATCAACTGTCTGGAATATAGGCCGTGCCTTTCGCTTCAGGCAGGTGGGTAGTCGAATGGGAGCCATGCAGAAAATGCATGCTCTTTTGTGGAACTGGCAAAACGCCTGTCATGGTGCACGAATAATGTGCATTAATGCCTGTTACCGGGGCACGGCGCGCCATGTGTGAAGCACAACGCCAATTGTTGTGATGGCGGATGAATCGCTCTATCGTCGCGCCGATCGAATTGATTGGTGATTTTCATGTTTCAGTCCTACGACGTTTCCGCCCGCCCGGAGCAGGCCGCCCCGCGCATCAAGGCCCTGCGCGCGCTTTTCCCGTCCTTGGGAATCAATGCAGTGCTGGTGCCGCGCACCGACGAATATCAGGGCGAGTATGTGCCGCCTTCAGCCGAAAGGCTTGCCTGGCTTACCGGTTTTACCGGCTCTGCCGGCATGGCGCTGGTGATGGCTCAAACCGCGATCGTGTTTGTCGACGGTCGCTATACCTCCCAGCTGAAAATGCAGACAGATCCGGCGCTGATTTCCGGCGGTGATCTGGTAGGCTGCCCGCCCACTGCATGGCTCACCGAAAACAGGCCGGAGGGTATGCGTCTCGGCATCGACCCCTGGCTGCATACGCCAAGCGAGGTTGAACGCCTAAAAGCGGCGCTCGGGGACATTGGCGGCGAACTCGTTTTGCTTCCCGAAAACCCGGTCGACCGCATCTGGGATGTCCAGCCTGCGCTGCCATCCGCGCCGGTTTCTGTTCAGCCGCAGCAATTTGCCGGAAAACCGGCGGAAGAAAAGCTTGCCGCCGTTGCCGAAACCGCCCGCAGGAACCGGGCGGATGCGGTGCTGATTGCCGATTCGACCTCCGTTGCCTGGCTTTTCAATATTCGCGGCAATGATGTCGCCCACACCCCGGCGCCGCTGTCGCGCGCAATCGTAAGGGCGGATGGCAGCGCCACGCTGTTTCTGGCGGAAGAAAAAGTCTCCGGGGAAGCCGAGGCGCATATTCGCGGGCTTGCTATGCTTGCGGCCCCGACAGCCGTTTCGGCCCATCTTGAGGGGCTTGCGCGCGAAGGGCTTTCCATCATGCTCGATCGTTCGGGCGTGCCCTATGCCGCCCTGCAGATCATCGAGGACGCAGGCGGCCGCATTGTCGACGCCGCCGATCCGGTTGTTGCCGCCCGCGCCGTCAAGAATGACGGTGAGCAGACCGGAACGCGTCAGGCCCATCTGCAGGATGGCGCGGCCATGGTGACCTTCCTTAGCTGGCTTGACGCTCAGCCGGCCGGAACCGTCAGCGAGATCGACGCGGCAAAGGCGCTCGAGGTGGCGCGGTCTTCCGTCGGCGAGCGTATGCAGAACCCGCTGCGCGACATTTCCTTCGACACGATATCCGGTGCGGGGCCCAATGCGGCGATCATCCATTATCGGGTAACCACTGATACCGACCGCCGGCTTGGGGAGGGCGAGCTTTATCTCGTCGATTCGGGCGCGCAGTATCAAAACGGGACCACGGATATCACCCGCACGCTTCCGGTCGGCGTCGTGGATGACGAAAAGCGGCGTTTCTTCACACTGGTGCTGAAGGGCATGATCGCGCTTTCCACGGCCCGCTTTCCCGCCGGCACGCGCGGCATGGATCTCGACCCGCTGGCCCGCATTGCGCTGTGGAAGGCCGGTGTCGACTATGCCCACGGCACGGGACATGGCGTCGGCTCTTATCTCTCCGTTCACGAAGGACCGCAGCGTCTGTCACGGCTGGGCACGCCGGAGCTCAAACCCGGCATGATCCTGTCGAACGAGCCCGGCTATTACCGGCCCGGCGCCTTCGGCATCCGTATCGAGAACCTGCTTCTGGTGAAGGCGGCGGAACAGGTCGAAGGCGGCGAGATCCCGATGCTTTCCTTTGAAACGCTGACCTGGTGCCCGATCGATCGCCGCCTCGTCATGCCGGAATTGCTGACGGAGGAGGAGCGCGACTGGCTGGATGGCTATCACGCGCAAACCCGCGAAAAGCTGATGCCGCTTGTCTCGGATGAGGGCGAACGCACCTGGCTTGAACAGGCGACGAAGCCCCTTAGCCGATAATGAAATAGCGGCAGACCATCACGATTGACCAGCCGACCGCGATCATCGGCAGAGGTGATTCATAACGCAGCCCTGTGACAAGGGCTGCGGCAATCGCAAGCTTGCTTTCCCAGCCGCCGGCATAAAAGGCGGGCGCCACCAGCGTCGTCAGCACGGCGGCCGGAATGGCGTTGAGCGCGGCTTCGGCGCGCGGCGGAATGTCGGAGACCACCGAAAGCAGGAGATAGCCGGCAATCCGCGTCATGTAGGTTGCGACCGCCGCTCCCAGAATGACGAGGATCATGTGGTCATTGGTGAAGTCGCTCATTGTGCCGCCTCCTTTTTTGTGCCCGGCGGCAGGATTGCGGCAAGCAGAATACCGGCAACAGCACCGATGCTGACATGCCAGGGCGAACCGATAGTGGCATAGGCCAGGATCGAGCCCAGCGCGCTGATGGCGACCACAGGCAGAAAGTTCGGCCGCTTTCTGAAGCCGATGACAAGGCTCAGGAAGTAGATCGGTAGCAGAACGTCGAGGCCAAGCGCGTCGGGATCGCTGATCAGCCCGCCAAGCGTCGCGCCAATCAGCGTCATGATGTTCCAGAGGACATAGAGCACAAGTCCGGCGCCGAGATACCAGGAGAAGGTGACGCGTTCTTCCCGTTCGTGCCGTTTCAGCGCTTCGGCAAACTGCGGATCGGTCATCAGGAAGAAGGCCGTCAGTTTTTTCGGCAGTGAAAAATGCGCGATCACCGGTGTCAGGGCGGCGGAATAAAGCACATGGCGGAAATTGACGGCGACGATCGAGGCGATGATCAGCCACGGCGCAACCCGCTGTCCGAAAAGCTCCACGCCGACAAGCTGGCTGGCGCCTGCAAAGATCGTTATGCTCATCAGCGCGGTTTCAAACACGCTTTGGCCCTGCGCAACGGCGACTGCGCCGAACAGCATGCCGAAAGGCGCTGCCGAAAGGGCAGGGATGAGGCCGGACTTCAGGCCGCTTGTGAACTCCGTCTTCTCTGACACGTGAACAAAATCTCCTGATGATGGCGGGTTTGATCCCCGAAAGGAGCGGCAGAAGAACTGCAGGAGGGGAAACGAGACTTATGTCCGTTTACCGTCTTTGCATTGCCGGCACAAATGAGAAGAATTGATAATGGGATCAAACGTGAGGAAACACCCCGATGATCAGGCTCAGTGCACGCGAAAAAGCCGCCCTGGCGGAGCGGTTGCGGGAATATTGTATGGCGGAATTCGACTGCGAGATCGGCAATCTGCAGGCTGAACTGTTCGCAGACGTCATCGCGCGCGAATTCGCACCGGTGTTCTACAACAGCGGGCTGCGCGATGCAGAAGCGCTGCTGATGAAGCGCATGGAAAGTTTCGGCGATGAAATTGCCGCTCTGGAAATGCCGGAAACGACGGCTTAAACGGCGGGGCTGCCGCCGATGGCCGTCTGGAGGTCGATGATCGCAACGCCCGCCTCACGCATTTCGGCCAGCGCCTGCTCGACGCCCTCCTCGCTGATGCCGCGGCAGCCGTCGAGGATCAACCGCACCGTCACGCCGGGCAGCATTTCAAGGGCATCGAGGGCTGTAAACTTGACGCAGAAATCAAGCGCCAGACCGACGATATCGAGCGTGGTGACGCCCTGCTGCTTCAGATAGGCGTCGAGGCCGGTGACGGCGTCGTGATCATTGTCGCGAAATGCCGAATAGGAATCGATCTTCGGGTTTTCGCCCTTGCGCTGCACGAAATCGATGGCGGCGAGGTTGAGGTCCGGGTGAAACGCGGCATCTGCGGTATCCTGCACGCAGTGATCCGGCCACATCATCTGCGGCTTTCCCGATAGTTCGCCCATTGTGAAGGGCTCCTTTCCCGGATGCGCGGAGGCAAAGGAACCATGTCCTTCGGGGTGCCAGTCCTGAGAGGCGGCAATAACGCCATATCCGCCCGTTTCGATCAGCGCGTTGGCAACCGGCACCACGGCATCGCCATCGGCAACGGCGAGGTTTCCGCCGGGGCAGAAGCCGTTCTGGATATCGACGAGCAGAAGCGCTTTCATGTGTTTTCTCCCAAAAACGGTATGCGTATTGCCGACGCGCGGCGCGGCCCGGCGCCGGTTTTATTGCGGCGGCGTCAGATAATGGTCGGCCGGTTGAGGCCGGCTGAACAGGAACCCCTGAAGGCCCTCGCAGCCATGTGCGCGCAACCATGCTGCCTGTTCAACGGTTTCCACCCCTTCGGCCACGATCGAGATACCCAGATGATGCGCCATGGTGATGATCAGTTCAACCAGCGAGGTGTCGTTGCTGTCATGCGGTACGCCGGCGATGAAGGTCTTGTCGATCTTGAGTTCGTTCAGTGGAAACTGTTTCAGATAGACAAGCGCGGAATACCCTGTCCCGAAGTCGTCGATCGACAGCCTGATCTTCATATCCCGGATTTTCCTGAGCTGCGAAAGGGCCAGGTCGAAATTGGCGATCATCAGGCTTTCCGTCATCTCCAGCGTCAGCCGTTCCGGATCGAACTGATAGGTCTCGAGCAGCGCTGCAACATCGTCGATGAAGCTTTCCCTGAGAAACTGGCGTACCGAAACGTTGACGGCGAGATGCAGGTCGTCATGTTCGGCCAGCAATTTGCAGGCTTCTTCCAGCACCCAGGCGCCGATGGGAACAATCAGTCCCGTCGCCTCGGCAATGTCGATAAAGCGTCCCGGCTCGATAATGCCACGCTCCGGGTGATCAAGCCTCAGCAGGACCTCGAAATGCCGTCCGGGTGCGCCGTCGATCACCTTGGGCTGGAGAAAGAGCCTGAGGCCGCCATGCTGCAGCGCCTGTTCCAGCGCGGTTTCAACATCGAACCGGGCGACAAGGTCCTGGACCATGCCGTCATGAAACCATGTGATGCTGCCGCGCCCGTGCGATTTTGCGTTGTGCATGGCCAGATCGGCATGCCGCAAATGTTCAGATGCCCCTTTCGAATTCGGCATGACCAGAACCGCGCCTGCACTGGTGCTCGGAGTGATCTGGTTGCCGTTGATGAAGGTCTGGCGCGACAGAAGGCTGTGCAGCCGTTCGATCTTCTTGTGGGCGGCTGTCCGCGCTGTCTCTTCGCTGCTGCCAAGCGTGGTCAGAAACACGACGAACTCGTCGCTGGAAAGCCGCGCCGTAAAGCAGCCGGGATCGATATTGTCACACATTCGTCGTCCTGTGGTTCTCAACAGCGCATCACCGATCGCGTGACCGAAAATCGAGTTGATGGCCGCGAAATTGTCGAGGTCGAAGATGGCAATCGCCATATACTGATGACTGACCCTGTGGGTTGCCAGCAGCCCGACAAGAACCTCCTGCGCCTTTGTGCGGTTGGCAAGTTTTGTCAGCGGATCGTAATAGGCGAGCATTTCGATCCGGGCTTCCGTCCGCCGGCGTTCGGTGACATCCCGCCAGACGCTGACCGATCCGAGCCGTTCGCCACGGGCATCGATCACGGGCGCCTTGATCATCTCAAGCGTATATTTGCGGCCTGCCGGATTGGTGACCTCGCCCTGATTGATCAGCTTGCCCTCATCGTTGACGTCGCTGAAGACCTGCTGCATCAACAGCGCGTCGTTGGTCTGGCCGAAAATCTCCCTGTCGGTCTTGCCGACGATCGTTTCCGCCGGCATGCCGATGAATGCGGCTGCCGCCTGATTGCAAGCTTCCAGCGTGCCGTTCGGCCGTTTGAAATAGATCTGGTCCGGTATCGCGTCGATGACCACGCGCAGCAGAAGGTGCTGACGGCTGAGGGCGTTGACGAGCCGACGACCGCGCACGAGGACGAGGGCCAGAATGACGATAATGCCGGAAAGCACCGCAATTGCGGCAATCAGGGTCAGGTTCAGCAGGCCGGATGTGTGTTGCAGTTCCGTGGATTTCCGGCGAACGGCTTCCACCAGGTTCGAGGAATAGGCTGCCAACGGTTCACCGCCCGTTCTTACATCCCTGGCTTCGGAGACAATCGACAAAAGTGCTGTCCGGTCCTGAACCGTGATCGGCCACGAGAAGATGCGCATCGTATGGACGGAACCATCCTGAAAGCGATGGGGGAACAGAAAATAATGCTGCTCGTCCAGACTTACCTCTTCCATCAGCGCCATGATCTTTTCTCTGGGCAACTGGTTCAGTTCGGAGATGGAAAGGTTCCTGAATTCCTTTGATGTCCAGCCATAGAGCGACTGTGCGGCATCGTTTGCTGCCAGGATATCCCCGCTGATCGGGTCGATCAGCAACATCGCAACCGGGCTGTTGCTGAAGATATCGGCGAAGGGCGGAAGCGATGTCTGCGCGTATAACTGCGTGGCTGTAGACGAAGCGAACACGAAAGCGGCCAACGCGATACCGGCAACACGTTTGTCGAATCTTCGCACCTTTCGTGTTGCCATCTTCATATTATCGGTGGCCTTTTGCGGTCGGATGTGGCGGTGCGTAATAAATCAGTGGGCGAACAACCAAAAGTAATCCATGTGTAAGCTTACACGACATAATAACAGGTAAACATTACATTAGAGAAATTGCATTTATGCTAGGAAAATTGCAAGGGGGAGGGAGATGCGGTGTCCCTCCGGGCCTTTTTGAGGGCGTGCTCAGGCCGGTTTGACAAAGCCGTCGAGAACCCGTTTCTGACCGGCCTTGTCGAAGTCGATGGTCAGCTTGTTGCCTTCGATCGCCGCGATGTTTCCATTGCCGAACTTCATATGGAAAACGCGGTCGCCGACCGAAAAACGCGACGGCGTTTCTTCGCTGCTGCGGGCAACGAGCTCGCCCTCGATCGTGCGCCCGCGCGGCCCGCTTTCGCCATATCCGATGCGCTCGACGGCATGACCAGAGCGCGTGCCCCAGTTGTCCCGGGTGGCATCGGTGCGGTGTTCCTGCGCGCGTTTCCAGCCGGGAGTGGCATAGGTGTTGGAAAACGGCTGGGCCCGGTCGAAGCGCGACTGGCCATAGCCGCCGTAGGACACTTCCGTTTCGCCGACCTCCACATGGTCTTCGGGCAGTTCATCGAGAAAACGCGACGGCATGGTCGATTGCCACAGCCCATGGATGCGCCGGTTCGAGACGAACCAGATGTGGCAAATGCGTTTCGCCCGCGTCAGCCCGACATAGGCGAGACGGCGTTCCTCTTCGAGGCCCGCGCGGCCGCTTTCATCCAGCGCGCGCTGGTGGGGAAACAGGCCTTCCTCCCAGCCGGGCAGGAACACGGTCTTGAATTCCAGTCCCTTGGCCGAATGCAGCGTCATGATCGAGACCGCGTCCATGTCCTCGTTCTGGTCGGCATCCATCACCAGCGAGACATGTTCGAGAAAACCGCGCATGCTTTCAAACCCGTCCATGGAGCGGATCAGCTCCTTCAGGTTTTCAAGCCTGCCGGGGGCTTCCGCCGAACGGTCGTTCTGCCACATCTCGGTATAGCCGCTCTCCTCCAGAATGATTTCTGCAAGCTCGGTATGCGGCGTGGTCTCGAGAAGTTCCTGCCAGCGGGTGAACTGGGTGACCACATCGAACAGCGCCTTGCGCGGCTTCGGCTTCAGTTCGTCGGTATCGATCATCTCGCGGGCGGCGGCCAGCATGGGGATATTGCGGGCGCGGGCGTAGTCGTGGATCTTGCGCACGCTGGCATCGCCCAGGCCGCGCTTCGGCGTGTTGATGATCCGCTCCAGCGCCAGATCGTCGGCGGGCTGGCAGGTGAGCCGGAAAAACGCCATCGCGTCGCGGATTTCAAGCCTTTCGTAAAAGCGCGGGCCGCCGATGACCCGGTAATTGAGGCCGAGCGTGACAAACCGGTCCTCGAATTCGCGCATCTGGAAGGAGGCGCGCACCAGAATGGCCATGTCGTTCAAGAGTTCGCCATTGCGCTGCAGCTGCTCGATTTCTTCGCCGATGGCGCGGGCTTCCTCTTCGGAATCCCAGGCGGCATGGACCTGAACCTTGTCATCATCCGGATCGGAACGTTCGGTGAAAAGGGTCTTGCCGAGCCGCCCGTCATTATGCGCGATCAGCTTGCCGGCAGCTCCCAGAATATGGGCGGTGGAGCGATAATTGCGCTCCAGCCGCACGACCTTGGCGCCGCGAAAATCCTTCTCGAAACGCAGGATATTGTCGACTTCGGCGCCGCGCCAGCCATAGATCGACTGGTCGTCGTCACCGACGCAGCAGATGTTGACCGGACCGTCATCATCGCCGGGGCGCTGGGCCAGAAGCCTGAGCCACATATATTGCGCAGTATTGGTGTCCTGATACTCGTCCACCAGAATGTAGCGGAAGCGGCGGTGATATTCCTTCAGGATATCCGGGTTCTCGCGGAAAAGCCGGATCGGGTGCAGCAGAAGATCGCCGAAATCGCAGGCATTCAGCGTCTTCAGCCGGTCCTGATAAGCCTGATAAAGCTGGCGGCCGCGGCCATTGGCAAAGGCGCGGGCGTCAC
This sequence comes from Martelella mediterranea, assembly GCA_003001975.1. Taxonomy (GTDB): domain Bacteria; phylum Pseudomonadota; class Alphaproteobacteria; order Rhizobiales; family Rhizobiaceae; genus Martelella; species Martelella mangrovi. The sequence continues at coordinate 395,125 of PVUG01000001.1, read as the reverse complement.
CTTCCGGGATAAGCTCCGGTGTCAGTCCCTTGTTCTTCCAGCCATCGATCATCGCGGAGAACTGCCGCGCGGGCCAGCGCTTGTCATCCAGCCCCTCGGCCTGGATAAGCTGCTTGATCAGGCGGATGACATCGTCGGTGTCGAGAATGGTGAAGTCTGACCTCAGCCCGACAAGTTCGGCATGGCGGCGCAAGAGCTTGACGCCGATGGAGTGGAACGTGCCGAGCCAGGGCATGCCTTCAACCGCGCCGCCGACGAGAATGCCGATGCGCTCCTTCATCTCGCGCGCGGCCTTGTTGGTGAAGGTCACGGCCAGAATCTGGCTGGGATAGGCCCGTCCGGATGCGAGAATATGGGCAATCCGTGTGGTCAGCACCCGGGTCTTGCCTGTTCCCGCACCGGCCAGCACCAGAAGCGGACCGTCAATGGTCTCGACAGCGTCGCGCTGCTCGGGGTTCAGGCCGTTGAGATAATCCGGTGGCGCCGGTGCGCGCCGTGCCGCCATGGCGCGGGCGGCAAGCCCACCCTGCTGCGCCGGCGCGGCGTTGCCCTCCGGTTTGCGCGGTTCATCGTCATCATCGAAAAACGGTATGTCGTCGTGGCCCTGAATCATGGCGTCAATCTAGTGAGTTGAAACGCAAAGGTGAAGGTGCACGCTGAACTGAGAACAAAATATGCACAGCTCGACCGCATTTCCACGTCCAAAAACGTGTAAAATCAGACAAATCACACCGTTGAACATTACAATTCTGTGAGGTTTCATTCCACAGCTTGCAGTGCGTCGGGTGATCTGGATACTTCCAGCCATATTTTCCGCTGCGGCGTTTTCGACGGCTTTTTCAAACCGGGGACATTGATGCGTTTCTACAAACAGGTTGCTGTCAGTGTGTGTGTTCTGGCAATCGGGTCTGCAGCCTGGCTTTTTCTGGCGCCCGGCGGGCGGGCCGTGCTGGTGTCCTACGGCATTCTGGATGCGCCGGCAGCCGGCGGTGGCGGCGGTCGTCCGGCCGGCGGGTTTTCGCGCGGCGGCATACAGGTGGTGTCCGCCCCGGTGACAACGGGAACCGTCAATGATGAACTGACGGCCATCGGCAGCGGTGAGGCGATCCGTTCGGTGACCGTGCTGCCCGAGGAATCCGGCACCATCACCGAACTGCTGATAACCTCCGGCGATACGGTCGAGCAGGGCGATACCATTGCTGTTCTCGATGATCGCGAACAGGTGCTGGCCCGCGATCTGGCGCAGGTGGCGCTTGAAAGCGCAACCCGTCAGGCCGAGGTCAACCGCCGTATCAAGTCGGCGATTTCCGATCTGGAAGTCTATAATGCCGAGATCGATCAGCGGTCGGCCGAACTCGACCTCAAATCGGCCGAACTGGCGCTGTCACGCCGCCGTATCGTCGCGCCCATCGATGGCGTGGCCGGCATTGTCGGGGTGAATGTCGGCGATTATGTCACCACGTCTTCGGAAATCGTCACCATCGACGATCGCTCCTCGATCCTTGTCGATTTCCCGGTGCCGGAGCGTTTTGCCACTGCCGTCCGGTCCGGCGCGCCGGTCGAGGCCAGCCTGGTCTCGGCGCCGCAGCAGGTGTTCGAGGGCGAGGTGCAGGCCGTCGACAACCGTATCGATGCGGCAAGCCGGACCTTCATGGTGCGCGCGCGGCTCGACAATGACGACGATGCCCTGCGCGCCGGCATGTCCTTCGATGTATCGATGCGGTTTCCCGGCGATGTCTATCCGGCCGTCGATCCGCTGGCGATCCAGTGGGATTCCAACGGCGCCTATGTCTGGCAGCTTGTCGACGGGCAATCGACCAAGACCCGTGTGCGCATCATCCAGCGTGATCCCGATGTGGTGCTGGTCGATGCCGTGCTCGACGAAAACGATCTGGTGATCATCGAGGGTATCCAGCGCCTGCGGGAAGGCGCTTCCGTGAGCGATATTGCCAATGGTGCCGGTGCCGGCGGCGTGGCGGAGACGGCGTCATGAGCGACAACGACCGCGAAAACGACAATCTCCCCTCCGACGAAAAAAACACCGTTCCCGAGGCTGACGATGCGCGCAGCGAGGCGGCAAAGGCGATTGCCGAGCATGAGAGCGAGCATGGCTTTACCGCGCTTTTCGTGCGCCGTCCGATTCTCGCGGCGGTGTTCAACGCACTGATCCTGGTGGCCGGCCTTGCAGCCTTTTTCGGCGTCGAGGTGCGCGAACTGCCCGATGTCGACCAGCCGGTGATTACCGTGCGCACCAATTTTTCAGGCGCAGCGCCCGAGACGGTCGACCGCGAGGTGACCAATGTCATCGAAGGCGCGGTTGCGCGTGTGCCCGGTCTGCAGTCGATGTCGTCGCGCTCCAACACCGGTTCGAGCCGGGTGACGCTGGAATTCAGCAAGGACACGGATATCAATGTCGCGTCGATGGATGTGCGCGATGCCGTCGGCCGAGTCGAGGGGCAATTGCCGGACGATGCCGACGAGCCGCGCATCGTCAAGGCGGATTCAGACTCCCAGCCGGTGGTGCGGCTGGCAATCACCTCGTCCACGCTCGACATTGACGACCTGACGGTGCTGGTCGAAGACGAGATCGAGGACCGCTTTGCCGCCGTCCCCGGTGTGGCCGATGTCGCTGTCTATGGCGAACGGGAAAAGATCTTCCGTATCGATATCAATCAGGCAGCGCTTGCAAGCCGCGGTCTTTCGGTGACGGACCTGACGGCTGCGCTGTCCGATATTTCCTGGGATGTGCCGGCCGGGTCGCTGACCAGCACCACCCAGGCGCTTGGCGTGCGCGCCACCGCGGATGTCACCACGCCGCAGGAATTTGCCGATATCCGAGTGGCCGAAAATGTTCATCTCGGCGATGTCGCCACCGTCGTCTTCGGCCCCGACACCGCCGCAACGGCGCTGCGCTATAACGGGCAGCCGGGCATCGGTCTGGGGATCATCCGGCAGGCCAAGTCGAATACGCTGGAAATTTCCGAAGGTGTGCACCGGGTCGTTGCCGAGATCGCGCCCAATCTGCCCGAAGGCACCACCATCCGGGTTTCGAGCGACGATGCCGTGTTCATCTCCGGCTCGATCGAGGAGGTCGTTCGTTCGCTGCTGCTTGCGGCCTTGATCGTGGTTGCCATCATCTATGTTTTCCTGCGCGACTGGCGCGCGACCATCATTCCGGCAATCACCCTGCCGGTGGCGCTGGTGGGCACGCTGGCCGCCATTTATGTCGCCGGCTTTTCCGTCAATATCCTCACCCTGCTGGCCATCGTGCTGGCGACCGGCATGGTGGTCGACGATGCGATCGTGGTGCTGGAAAACATCGTGCGCCTGCGCGCTGGCGGCATGGGCCCGCGCGCAGCAGCGGTTCTCGGCACCCGGCAGGTGTTCTTCGCCGTCATCACCACCACGGCAACGCTGGCCGCCGTTTTCGTGCCGCTTTCGTTTCTGCCGGGGCAGGCGGGCGGTCTGTTTCGAGAGTTCGGATTCGTGCTCGCCTTCGCGGTGATGCTGTCGTCTTTCGTGGCGTTGACGCTCTGCCCGATGCTGGCTTCGCGCATTCTGGTGCAGCACAAGGATACCAGACCGGGGCCAATCGCACGGCTGGGCATGCTGTTTGCCCGTGTCTATGCCGTCACGCTGCGCTGGGTGCTGGCCGCGCCGCTGGTGCTGCTGTCGCTTGCAGCACTTTTGATCTTCGGGGCCTATCTTGCCTATGCCAATCTGACCACGGAACTGTTGCCGCGCGAAGACCGGTCGATGCTGATGATGCGGGTTTCCGCCTCGCAGGGCGTCAGTCTTGATTATACGCGAGACCGCATCCAGCAGGTCGAGGAGAAGCTTCAGCCGCTGATTGAGAGCGGCGAGATTGAAAGCATCTTCTCGATTTCGGGTTTTGGCAACAACACAAACAGCGGCTTCGTGGTGATGTCGCTGGCGCCCTGGGCTGACCGCGACCGCACGCAGGATCAGATTGCCCGGGATGTGAATGCGGCAGCGGGCAGCATTCCGGCCGTGCAGGCCTTCGCCTTCCAGCCGAATTCGCTCAATATTCGCGGTGCCGGCAACGGGCTTTCCGTGGCCCTTGTCGGCTCCAGCCACGCGCGGTTGAGCGAGGCGGCGACGGCGCTGGTTGAAGCCATGGAAACCGATCCGATGTTTGACGCGCCGCGGCTTTCCGAAGACGCGACCCAGGCGCAGCTTTCGCTCACCCTCGACCGGCGGCGCGCGGCCGATCTCGGTATCGATATCGGCGGTCTTTCGCAGGCGCTGATGGCGATGCTCGACGGCCGGTCCGTCGGGGAGGTGTTCATCGACGGGGAATCCTATGATGTCCAGCTTCGCGCCGATACCAGGAAGGTCGACGATCCCGGCGATTTGAGGAATATTTTCCTGCGTACCGGCGATGGCCGCATCGTGCCGCTGTCGACCATTGCCACGCTGGAGGAAAAGTCGATTGCCCCGACGCTGGAACGCGAGCAGCAGCAGGCCGCCGTCTCGCTGTCGTCGAGCCTCGCACCCGGCGTGGCGCTGGGCGATGCCTATCAGCGGCTGCTGGAACTGGCCGAACCGCTGTTGCCGCCGGGCGCCCACGTCGAGGCGCAGGCGGAGGCCGCAGCGCTCGATGAAAACGCATCGGGCATGGAGATGGTGTTCGGCTTTGCGCTCATCATCGTCTTTCTGGTTCTGGCCGCCCAGTTCGAGAGCGTGTGGAGCGCGCTGATCATTCTTGCAACCGTGCCCTTCGGCATTGGTTGCGCCTTCATTGCCATGCTGCTGACCGATACCAGCCTCAACATCTATTCGCAGATCGGTCTGGTGCTGTTGATCGGGGTGATGGCGAAGAACGGCATTCTGATCGTCGAATTCGCCAATCAGCTGCGCGACCGCGGCGAAAGCGTGCGCGATGCCATCGAGCATGCCACCATGCTGCGCCTGCGGCCGGTGATGATGACGATGATCTCCACCGTGCTCGGCGGCATTCCGCTGGTGCTGGCATCCGGTGCGGGGGCGGAAGCGCGCATCGCGCTTGGCTGGGTGATCGTCGGCGGGCTCGGTCTTGCCACCATCGTCACGCTTTACGTCACGCCGGTGGCCTATTTCCTGCTTGCGCGGTTTTCCAAACCGAAGGCCGACGAGGAACGGCGCCTCAATGCGGAGATGCATGACGCCGCGTCGATCAGCCATTAGCGGCAGGCGTTTGGGTGAAACCGTTGCTTTCGTGGTTTTCGCGCCCGCGCCGCCAATGTGAAGTGCGGATGTTGCCGGTTAACCGTGAAAGATGCCGGAGAGGGACCCGTGTATTCGACCTGTCGTTGAACGGAAAAACTTGCTAAGTCAGGTCCGATACTGTTTTTATGGCGCTTATCGCAATGATCTGCAACGACGATTCCGATCGTCTCGAAGGGGGAAACATGTCAGCCAAGGCAATCACCGCCGTTATCGCAACGGCATTGCTCGCAAGTTGCGCGGCCAATACGCAGAACAGCGTGAACCCGGGCGCCGACGAAGTGTCGGTCACCAACATTTCCGTCAGCGATCCGGGTGACTATATGGACCGCCAGGAAGCGGAAATGCGCCAGAAGCTTGAAGGCACCGGCGTCACCATCGTCCGCACGCCCAAATATATTGCCCTGGTGTTCCAGTCGAGCATCACATTTGCCACCGACAGTGCCGAAGTCGTGCCGGAATTCGCACCGTCGCTCGCCGTGATCGCAGGCCTGCTGCAGAAGTATAATGCCACCGATATCGACGTGAACGGCTATACCGATTCAACCGGTTCGGACGCCTACAATCTCAAGCTTTCGCAGCAGCGCGCCAACGCCGTTGCCGGTGCTCTGATCCAGCGCGGCGTCAGCCCGCAGCGCATCATGCCGGTGGGATATGGCAAGGCTGATCCCGTTGCCACCAACGATACCGCCGACGGGCGCGCCCAGAACCGCCGTGTCGAAATCAGGATTGCGCCGCCGCCGGCGGCCGGTGCCACCGGTGCCACGGCTGCGGCAACCAACTGACAGCCACGGGCAAAGCCTATAGACAGGATGGTCCGGCGCCTGACGACGGACCATTGTTATATCCAAATGGCGGTTGCGCCATATCATTGCCGTAATGAGACGGCTTGAAAGTATTTGAAGCTTCATATTGAGGGACATCATGCTGAAAAAACTGACCATCGCTGCCGTGAGCGTTGCGTTTCTGGCCGGCTGCACCACCACGGACCCGTATTCGGGTCAGACCGTCAACAACAACACCGGTACCGGTGCGCTTGCAGGCGGCGCTCTTGGTGCGCTGGCAGGCCTTGCTGTCGGCGGTGATGCCAAGGGGGCTGCAATCGGCGGCGCCATCGGCGCAATTGCCGGCGGCGGCATCGGCGCCTACATGGACAATCAGGAAGCCGAGTTCCGTCGCGCTCTTGCCGGCACTGGCGTTTCCGTCGTGCGCAATGGCGACCGCCTGACGCTGATCATGCCGTCAAACGTCACCTTCCAGACGGACCAGTATGATATCGCGCCGAATTTCTACAGCACGCTGAATGCCGTTTCGACCGTGCTGCGCAAGTATGACCGCACCGCGATCAACATTAACGGTTATACGGATTCGACCGGTTCGGCCGAATATAACCAGAGGCTCTCGCAGGAGCGTGCCAACAGCGTCGGCAATTATCTGATCCAGTCCGGTGTCGGCGGGAATCGCATCTCCGCCGTCGGGTTCGGCGAATCCAACCCGATCGCCTCCAATGCGACGCCGCAGGGCCGTGCCCAGAACCGCCGCGTCGAGGTACAGATCTCCGCCGTCAAGATGTAAGGTCTTCGGTTCAGGAAATGAAAAAGGCGCCGCAAGGCGCCTTTTTTGATGCTGAATGGCCCAAGACGCGTCAGATGCCTGAGCGCAAAGACACGTTTCAAGCGCATGCCGTGTCGCCCTGGATCCTCCGGTCTAGCCGGAGGATGACGCAGAGGAGGGGATGGGCTTGCTTGTCGATAGACTAAAGGCGCCGGAAGGCGCCTTTTTTGATGCTCAGGATTTATTCGGTACGGTCAGCGCAGTCTGAGGCTGATCGGAGCGTGGCCTTGCTGCCTGCTCTGTATATAGAGGTGGATCCGGGCCTCGGGCTGCATGGCGCGGGCCGCGCGGTCACCCTGGCTGGTCAGCAGGCCGACGAGTTCCTTGGCTTTGTAGCGGCCCTGAAAGCGGGCATATTCGGCAAGTTTCTGGGCGGCCTCGTGAAGCGGGTTGAAGCCGCTGCGGCGCGCGGTTGAGAGTTCGATATTGCCTGACATCATGCCGGAACGCTGTTTCCTGTTCACTTCAATCCCCTTAGCTACGCAGAACAGACAGAGGGTTTTTGTGTGGCATCGGAGGCGATCGTCATTCTTGCTTTCCGAAACCTTACCGAGAAAACTAGCGGCTAAATCTTTCGAAACCCTTTACGGAAAACGCCGGCCCGCAATGCGGACCGGCGTTTTGTTGTTCATCTCGGGTGCGCGCCGATGCGCGCCTGTTTCAGGCTGAAGACTACTGCAGGCTTGCCCAGCAGCTCACGCCGTTGCGCTTCAATGCGCGGCAGGCCTTTACCGCTTCTTCCTGATCGGGGAAGCCGCCGAAGCGGGCGCGGTAGATTTCCTGGCCGCCATTGTTGTAGGCAAGCGCGAAAGGATCGGACCTGTCGAGCGCGCCGTCGGCCTTGCCCTTCGTGCGGGTAAGCAGATCGCGGGCGCCTTCGGCCGTTGCCGCCGTGCCGACCTGAACCACCCAGCCGCGCGGCTTCTGGATCGAGCTTGTCTTGATCGAAGTGTCAGGCGCGCTTTCGGAGGCCTGGGCTGCGGGAATGATCGCGTCGCCAACGGCATCGGCCATATCATCGGCGGTCTGCAGCACGTCTTCGACGCTCAGGCCCTCATCATTGTCGGCCGGGCGGCGTGCGCTGGGAACCGGCACGTTGGAGACCAGTTCGGCCTGGACGCCGGTCAGGCCGGCTGCAGCTGCCGGGTTGGCATTGTCATTGGCCGCATAAGCCAGTGCCACACCGCCTTCGGCTGCCGGGCGCGGATAGGGGATGGGCCCGGTTTTCGGGAACACCATGCTGCCGGAACGGGCAATCACGAAATTGCCGCCGCGGCCATTGGAGGCTTTCGGCAGGTAGGTATTGATCAGACGGGTCGCCCATTGGTCACGGCTTGCCGCCGTCGCGCCACCCATGACAACGGCTGCAATCGACCGGTTGCCGGAAATCACGGACGTGGCGATGTTGAAGCCGGAAGCATTGGTATAGCCGGTCTTGATGCCATCAAGGCCCTTGATCTTGCCGAGCAGGTGGTTGTGGTTGCCGATCGTGCTCTTGCCGTATTTGAAGCTGCGGGTGCTGAAATAGTGGTAATACTGCGGAAAATGCTGACGCAGGGCGATGCCGAGGCGGGCCTGATCGCGGGCCGTGGTCTTCTGCGCGCTGTTCGGCAGGCCGTGGGCATTGCGATAGGTGGTGCGCGTCATGCCCAGAGCATGCGCCTTGTTGGTCATCATCTTCGCGAAGTTGGTTTCCGATCCGCCGAGATATTCACCGACAGCGGTGGCGACATCATTGGCCGAACGGGTAATGAGCGCATAGATCGCGGTTTTGACCGTGACGCTGCGGCCGGCGGGGATGCCGAGTTTGGTCGGCGGTTCGGCAGCGGCGTTTTTCGAAAACGGAATTTCGGTATTCAGCGTGACGCGGCCCTCATCCATGGCTTCGAACAGCATGTAGAGCGTCATCATCTTGGTCAGCGATGCCGGATAGCGCGGCGCATCCGGGGCCTCGCTGTAGAGCACTTTTCCGGTATGCGCATCGATCACGATGGCCGCGTCGTTCGAATCCGCGCGGGCGTCGTTTACGGGAACACCGGTGATGATGGCCATGAAGGCTGCGAAGATCATCGCTGCCCTGGATAACCGGCTTGAACGGAAGCGGCGTGTTGCCTGTCTCTGCATTCGAAAAACTCTTGCGAAATCTGGCGGTTGTTGGTTCCTGGCGAAGCCGTGGCGGCATGATAACGGCCGCATTCATCCTTTGCTAGGCTGAACCGGATACTGATCAAATTGCGGTTAATATTCGTTTAAGTTTCCTTGGCCCCGGCGGGTTTTCCAATGGCCGATGCCTCAAACCGCGTGGCGGATGGCGCTGGGTGTCTCTTCTGCCAGTTTCGTCGGCGCTTTTCAAACATCTTTCGATCGGATAATCAGAACCCGAACAGGAGTACGACCCATGCGCACACCGCAGACCGGCGGCGCCCCCTTCAGGCCCCAGAGGCGCGAGCCGCCGATCAACCTTCCGCCGGTCGTTCTGGCAGCGCTTGGCGTGCTGTTTGCGATCTTTCTGATCCAGGAATTTGCTCTCGGCTACGCGACCAACCTGATGATCTGGCAGGAATTCGGGTTCCTGCCCGCCCGTTACGTGCATCCGCTTGGCGAGCAGGGGCTTTCCTGGCTGTGGTCGACGCTGACCTATTCTCTGCTGCATGGCGGCTGGAGCCACATCATCTTCAATGCGATCTGGCTGGCGATTTTCGGCGCGCCGGTTGCCCGCAGGATCGGCGCCGTGCGCTTCCTGATCCTGTGGCTGACGAGCGCTGTGGCCTCGGCGTTTTTCTTCGCCGCCACCGACTGGGGCGCCGTTTCGGTGCTGATCGGCGCTTCCGGTGTGGTTTCGGCCTATATGGGGGCGGCCTGTCGCTTCGTCTTTGCCGGTGGCCGTTTTCTGCCGCAGGCCCATCTTGGCCGGCGGCTTTCGATCGGCGAGGTCTTTGCCGATCCGACGGCGCGGGCCTTCGTGCTGGTCTGGCTTGTGGGCAATCTGCTGGTTGCCGTCGGCGTCAGCTTTGTGGGCATCAGTGCGGCCAGCATCGCCTGGCAGGCCCATGTCGGCGGTTTCCTGTTCGGATTTCTGGCCTTTCCCCTGTTTGACGTTAAGACCCCGCGCACGCTTGTTTTCTAGCACCGCATAAATCCTCCAGACACGGTTTTCTTGCAATCGCCCAAAACCTCATGCACCATGCTCAAATGCATGGTTCGTGTGGAGGCGGGCGCGTGCATGCGGGCCGGAAACGAGGAGGTTTTTATGGCGATCACTGTCAGAATGATACTGGATGAAAAAGGCAGGGCGGTCGTGACCGCGCCGGCCAAAACCCCGATTTCGGAAATGGCGGTCATTCTCCATCAAAACCGTATCGGTGCGGTGGTGATTGTGGACGAGGACAACAGGATTGCCGGTATCTTTACCGAGCGCGATCTGGCCGCATGCGTCGGCAAGCATGGCGCACGTGCGCTGGCCGCGCCGGTCTCCCAGGAAATGACCGACAATGTCCACCGCTGTGACGAGGGCACCAGCGTCAACGAGTTGATGGAAGTGATGACCAAACGGCATTTCCGTCACGTGCCGGTGGAAGTCGACGGACGCCTTGCCGGCATCATCTCGATCGGCGACGTGGTCAAGTCACGCATCCGCGAGGTCGAGCAGGAAGCCGAGCACATCAAGTCCTATATCGCCGGTTGAGCCGGAACGGCGCCAATGCGGCAGGCCTATTTGCCGTAAACCGTCTTCGGGTCGAAGGCCTTGTGGTCGTCGATCATCTCAAGCACGGCCGTGCCGTCGCTAGCGCTCACCGCGCGATAAAAGCAGGAGCGGCGGCCGGTGTGGCAGGCCGCATCATGGCCGGACATGGAAACCTTGAGCAGGATGGCATCCTGATCGCAATCGGTCAGCACCTGTTCCACCTTCTGCAGGTTGCCGGAGGTTTCGCCCTTCTTCCAGATCGCGTTGCGCGAGCGGCTGTAATAATGCGCAAAACCGGTCTCGATCGTCAGCGACAGCGCTTCGGCGTTCATATGGGCAAGCATCAGCACCGTATTGTCGCGGGCATCGGTGACCACGGCCGTGATCAGCCCCTTGTCGTCGAAACGGGGGGTGAAATCGGTGGCCTCGTCAAGCAGGGCCTTGTCCTGCGGCGGCTTTGCGAAATTCAGCATGCTCTTTCCTGTCGTTGCCGGGTGTTGATAGCCCGGTCGGGGACCGTTGGCAATCGCCTCACCATTGCCAGGACTTGCCCCGGCCTTGCCGAAATCCCATGTTCTCCTGTAATCATTCAGTTCCGGCCGGTTTGAAGGTCAGGCATCACGGAAAGCAGAAAATGGACGATATCTATTCCGCACGCATCTTGAGCCACGCCGGCAATGTGACCCGGCTGGGCGTGCTGGAAAATGCCGATGCCAGCGCGTCTGCCCATTCCAGGCTGTGCGGATCGCGGCTGACGGTCTATGTGCGGATGTCCGGCGGCAAGGTCAGCGACTTTTCCCATGAGGTAAAGGCCTGCGCTCTGGGGCAGGCATCCTCCGCGATCATGGCCGGAACCGTGATCGGGGCGACGCCGGACGAAATCCGGCAGGCCCGCAGCCAGATGCGCGCAATGCTGAAAGAGGGCGGGGACGGTCCCGACGGACGATTTGCGGAAATGCGCAGTCTCCTGCCGGTGAAGGACTATCCGGCCCGCCACGCATCGGTGATGCTGACCTTCGAGGCGCTGGTGAAGGCGCTCGATACGCTGGACGGCATTTCACACGACGAAAAAGAGGACGCCGGGCAGGATGTGTGAAACCCGTGGCGGCGCGAAGACGGCGTCGCGCAACTGGCAGGGGCCGTTTCGCAAGACGCCCGGCCGCCTGCTGGGTCTCGTCCTCATCCGCTTCTATCAGCTGACATTTTCAAGCCTGATCGGCCAATCCTGCCGCCATTTGCCGACCTGCTCGGAATATGGCTACGAGGCGGTCGCGCGGCACGGGCTCTGGGCGGGCGGCTTCCTGACGCTCTTTCGGGTCGGACGCTGCGGGCCGGGCGGCACGGACGGTTTTGATCCGGTGCCCGAAAGGCTGGATGCCGACTGGCACTGGTATACGCCGTGGCGGTATTTTCAGGCCGGGCGGCGTTCTCACGCGTCGAGATAGCGCGCGATAATCAGATAGCCCGGTGTCGGCTGGCCGTTTTCAAAGCGGACATTGATATCGGTGGCGTCGACCATTCTGAAGCCCGCCTTTTCCAGCCCTGCGGTCAGATAGACGAGGCTGTGGCCGAACCGGTGATGCGGGCCGACCATATAATCACGGCCTTTCAGGGTCTCGTCGGGCAGGGTTTCGGCGGAAAACGCCAGAATGCCGCCGCCGGCCATGCTTTTGGCCGCCCCGGAGAAGAAGGCATCCAGCGTGCCGAGATAGGGCAGCACGTCGGCGGCGGTGATCAGGTCGAATTCCTCCTCGCCGTCATCGTGCAGAAACGCTTCGACCTCGGCAACGAACAACGTGTCGTAAAGCTCCTTCTCATAGGCGATTTCCACCATGTTTTCGGAAATGTCGAGCCCGGTGATCTCGCCGGCCATATCGCGCAGCGCGCTGGCGCCAAGCCCCGTGCCGCAGCCCAGATCGAGCATCCGCTCGAACGGGCCGAGGCCAAGCGCCTGGAACCGCTGGCGGATGATCATCGGCACGCAATAGCCGAGCTGGTCAACCAGAATATCCTCGAAATCCTCGGCGTGCTGGTCGAACAGCGTTTCGACATAGGCGTCGGGCGCCTTTTTCGGCGCTTCGCCGAAGCCGATGGCGGCAAGCCGCACCGCCGCGCCGCCGTGATCCTCCGGGTCGATCTTCAGGACCTCGCGGTAAGCGTCCGCCGCTTCGGCCTGTTTGCCCGCCTTTTCGAGCGAAAGCGCCCGGTTATAGGCCTTGGCCAGTTTTTCCTCGTCGATCTTGCGTGCCATTGCGGTTGCCCCGTTGAATATCGCTCATGCTCTATGCCGGGATCGGGGGCGGTGCAACCGCGATCAGGCGTTTCCGGTCAGTTTTGCCATCTGCCGGGCGGTGTCGAGATCCTGCGGTGTGTTGATGTTGAAAAACGGATCGAAATCGCCTTCCGGCGTGGCAACCGTTGAAAATTCGACGGTCCGGTGCGGATGGGCTTTGACAAAATCCATCAGGCGCCGGTTGCTGCCGGTGGCAAACCAGCGTGTCAGATCGTCGTGGAGGGCAAGCGGCCACAGCGCGAAGACCGGGTGAACCCGCCCTTCCGACTGTGCCAGCACGATCTCGTTTTCGGCAGGGCGCGCTTCAGTGAGCCGCGCAACGAGGTCTGCGGGAAAAAACGGCGTGTCGACGGCGACCGAAATCATGTGCGTTGCCGGACAGGCGTTCCTTGTCAGGTGGTCGAGTGCGGCGAGAATACCGGCAAGCGGTCCCTCGTGGTCTGTTCCGATGTCGTGGACGGCGAGGACGCCGGGCGGGGCCGGCATATCCGCGCCATGGCGGCTGACGAGTACGGGCGAGGCCTGGAGCGCAATCTGCCGATGCGCCCGGGCCAGAAGGGTTTCGCCGTCAAGCTCCAGCATTGCCTTGTCGGTGCCCATGCGCTGCGATGCGCCACCGGCGAGAATGACGGCGGGGGGCAGGACCGGGGACATCACGACTTATCCTTCAGCATGTCCTCTTCCGCCTTGACGATCGGGCCGCCGCCTTCGGAGACGACCGGCTGGTCGGTCGCAGCCAGTGGTTCCAGCCCTTTCTTGCGCTCGCGGTAGAAGGAATAGAGGCCGGCGGCCACGATGATCAGACCGCCGCCGAGGACGTTGATGTCCGGGTAGGTGCTGAAGATGATCATGCCGAGCAACGTTGCCCACAACAGGCCGGCATAGCGGAACGGCGCGATATAGGAGATATCGGCAAGGCGCACGGCAAACACCACGAACTGATAGCCGGACAGCAGGAAGGCGGCGGCCAGCATCAGCTTGAACAGGATCGGCCAGCTCATCATGCTCCAGTCCTGTTCGACCGTGCCGAGAACGGCGCCGCCGAGCGTCAGGAAAATGGCCGTCGCCAGGGTGATGACGATCGCCGGTATGTCCGAGCGGATGGTCTTGGTCAAAAGGTCGCGGGCGGATGCGGCAAGCATGGCGATGATGGCGAAAACGGCGCCCTCTTCAAAACCGCCGGGGCCGGGTCTGATGATGATCAGCACGCCGATGAAGCCGACGGCGATCGCGCTCCAGCGACGCCAGCCGACCGGTTCCGACATGAACAGGGCCGCGCCGAGCGTGACGGCAAGCGGCAGGCACTGGAGGATGGCGGCGGCATTGGCGAGCGGCATCGCCTTCAACGCCTGCAGAAAGGCAAGGGCGGCGACGAGTTCGCAGACGCTGCGCACGAGCACCCGGAAATCGAACACCGCGCCGATGTTTTTCAGCACCCGGCTGCGCCAGGCAATCAGCATGGCAAAGGCCGTGATGATGAGGCCCCTGAAAAACATGATCTGGCCGACGCCGATTTCTTCGGTCAGCAGTTTGGCCGTCGCGTCGTTGAGGGCAAAGCCCGCCATCGCCGCGATCATGCAGACGGCGCCGGTTATATTGGAGGAGGTGCGCATCATTCATCCCGTTATCGTGTTCTTGTTCTTATAGATGAATAACGGGTCGGGGAAGTGATCTGTGTCAGTCGTGATTGACTGTTCAGCCGCCGGTCATGCTCATGTGGCGGGCCACTGCAACGCGGGATTTGGTGCTGTCCAGTTCGAATTTATGCTCTTCGGGCTTGCGGGCAATCGCCCGGTCGATCGCGCGGTAGAGCACCGCATCATCATCGGGATTGTCGCGCAGCACCTTGCGGAAATCGGCATTGTCGTCATGCCCGAGACAGAGGTAGAGCATGCCGGTGCAGGTCAGCCGCACGCGATTGCAGGACGCGCAGAAATTATGCGACAGCGGGGTGATGAAGCCGAGCTTGCCGCCGGTTTCCGCCACATTGACGAAGCGGGCGGGGCCGCCGGTGGTCATTGGTATATCGCTTAAGGTAAACTGCTGTTCGAGGTCGCGGCGCACCTTTGAAAGCGGCAGATACTGGGCGGAGCGGTCGGTATCGACCTCGCCAAGCGGCATCGCCTCGATCAGCGTCAGATCCATGCCCTCGCCATGGGCGAAACGCATGAGTTCCGGTATTTCATGCTCGTTGAACCCGGCAAGCGCCACGGCATTGAGCTTGACCTTGAGGCCGGCCTTGCGGGCCGCTTCGAGCCCGGCCATGACCTTGTTGAAATCGCCCCAGCGGGTGATCTCGTGGAATTTCTGCGCATCGAGCGTGTCGAGCGAAACATTGATCCGCCGCACACCGGCGGCATAAAGCCCGTCTGCGAAACGGGAAAGCTGCGAGCCGTTGGTCGTCAGCGTCAGTTCGTCGAGTGCGCCTTCGGGAATACGCTGTCCGAGATTTTCGATCAGTTGCATCACATTCTTGCGCATCAGCGGTTCGCCGCCGGTCAGCCGCAGTTTGCGCACGCCCTTGTCGATGAAGGCGTTACACAGACGTTCGAGTTCTTCCAGCGTGAGGAGGTCGCGTTTCGGCAGAAAGGTCATGTGTTCCGCCATGCAATAGGTGCAACGGAAATCGCAGCGATCCGTCACCGAAACACGCAGATAGGTAATCGCCCGACCGAACGGGTCAACCATCGGTGCGGGCTTTTGATGGAAGCGGCCGGTATCGCCCTTGCTTTCAGCGGTCAAAATAGTCAATTTTGCGTTCTCCTCGTCACAATAAATGGAATGTGACCTGGCAAGCGTCAAGACAGGGTCAAAACACTTCGGCGTGAAAAACTTCCCTCGATGCCATCGGATTTCAAAATGACAATGACACCAACCGAACTGCGCGTTTCCAAAGACAGGCGCGTTCTGACCATAACCTTTGACGATGGTGCGCGATATGCGCTTCCGTCTGAAATGTTGCGTGTGCTTTCGCCCTCGGCCGAGGTGAAAGGGCACGGTCCCGGGCAGGCCGTCACCGTGCCGGGCAAGCGCAATGTCGAAATCATGACGGTCGAGGCGGCAGGCAATTATGCCGTGCGCATTGGCTTTGATGACATGCACGACAGTGGTATCTACACATGGTCCTATCTTCGCGAGCTTGGCGAGGATGGTGACAGGCTGTTCGCCGACTATGAGCGCGAACTGGATGAAAAGGGCATGACCCGCGACAGGGCGGAGCGGCCACGTTGAGTAAGGCAAGATGAAGAAAATCGAGACAGTTGAAGCGCTTCGTGAAATATACGGCGAACCTGGGCAGACATCGCTGGCAAAGGTGACGGCGAAGCTTACGGCAGCTTACCGGCAGGTGATCGAGGCCTCTCCGTTTCTGGCGCTGTCGACGGTGGGGCCGGAAGGGCTTGACTGCTCGCCGCGCGGCGATGACGGCGCCGTGGTGCGGATCACCGACGACAAGACGGTGATGCTGCCCGACTGGCGGGGCAACAACCGTATCGACTCACTTGTCAATATCGTCCGCGACTCGCGTGTGGCGCTGATGTTTCTCATTCCCGGGTCCAACAATGCGCTGCGCATCAATGGTCAGGCGATCGTGACCGACGAGCCGGCCGTCGTCGAGAGTTTCGAGATGGGCGGGCGCCATCCCCGCTCGGTGATCGTGGTGACGATCAACGAGGTTTATTTTCAGTGCGCGCGGGCGCTGGTGCGTTCGCGCCTGTGGGATGCCAGCCGCTTTATTGATGCGGCGTCGCTGCCAAGCGCCGGCGAGATGACGCGGCAGGCCAGTGCCGAGCCGTTCGATGCGGAAACCTACGACCGTGAATGGCCAGGCCGCGCCGCCAAGACGATGTGGTGAAATCAGGCTTGGTTGCCGGTCGCGTTTGTCTCGGTGGCAAGCTCTTTTGGGTGTCGCTTGCCGCCGAGAATTTCCGCCACCCAGCGAAGCGATGGCACATGCTCGCACACGGTCAGCAGGGCGATGGTGATCGGGACGCCGAGAAACGTGCCGAAAAGCCCCCACATGAACGTCCAGAAGAAGATCGAAAACACCACGACGAACGGCGATATCGATAGCGCCGACCCGGAAACCATCGGTTCGACGTAATTGCCGATGGTGAACTGTACGAGATTGAGGCAGACGAAGAGCGCAAGCGCCGTTTCCCAGTTTTCAAACTGGATGATGCCGTAAAGCGAGGGAAACACGGTGGCGACGACGGAGCCGATGAACGGAATATAATTGAGCGCGAAGGCAATGACGCCCCATTCCACCGGAAAGTCGAGCCCGGTCAGGGTTGCCGCTCCCCAGAACAGAACGCCGGTAATGGCGCTCATTTCGGTTCTGACCAGCATGTAGCGGCCGAATTTCTTTGCCGTGGCGTCGGCAATCCGGATGGCCGCCGAGGCGACTTCGGGCTTGCGTAATGTCCCCAGCTTGTCGCGCAGCTTGTCCACCTCGGTCAGCCCCAGAACCACATAGGCGAGAACCACGAGCCAGAAACTGAGTGTTGTGCTTGCCTGTCCGGTGACCTGACGGACGGTGCGGGCGATCAGCCCGACATTGAAGATATCGTTGAGCGAGCTTGCGACGGAAAAGCCCTTGCCGCCGAGCCAGGCCACGGCATCCTGATAGGCGGCCTGAAGCTGCCAGGCGGCATCGATGAAAGAGGTGGCCATGCGGCTGAAACCCCAGATCACCAGGGTCGCGAAGATGACGAACACCACGATGGTGCTGACAACCGTGATCGCGAGCGCCAGAAGCTGTGGCACCACTTTCTGAAGCGCGTTCTTGATCGGCCATGTCACGGCGATGATGAACAGCGCCAGGGCAACAGGTTTCAGGAAACCGCCCGCCCAACGGACGCCGATGAGCAGCAGAATGACAAAAATCAGGGATGTGACGACGGTGACGCCGCGCCGAGAGCCCGTTGGCCCAGTTTCAGGCATTCATGTCTCTTAAATGTCTTGCTTGAGCGGATGTGACTGAAAATGTATCGTTCCCGCCAGTCATGCGCAAGCACCGTGTGCGCGCCAACATGCGATTGTGTCGGGGTAGGAAACCAATGAATGAATTTGTCGAAACCGTTTCAAGCCCCGAACAGGTGCTTTCCTTCTGGTTTGAGGAATTGACGCAGGAGGACTGGTTTCAGCCGGATGATGTGGCGGCGCTCGACCATACCATCCTCTGCCGCTTCTTTTCGACGCACCGGGCGCTGGCGCGCGATGTCGGTGCCGTCTGGCGGGCAAGCCCGCAGGCCCATCTGGCCGCCGTGATCGTGCTCGACCAGTTTCCCCGCAATATCTACCGGGCAACGCCGATGGCCTTTGCCACCGATATGCTGGCGCTGAGGGAGGCCAAGCTTGCGGTGGCCTCCGGCGCGCATGAAAAGGTTGACGCCGATCGACGTGCGTTCTTTTTCATGCCGTTCGAACATTCCGAAAATCTTGCCGACCAGGACCGTTCGGTGGCGCTGTTTGCGACGCTTGGCGATGATAACTTCTCCTCCTATGCCGAAAGTCACCGGGATGTGATTGCCCGCTTTGGCCGCTTTCCGCACCGCAATCCGATCCTGAAACGGCGTTCGACCCGGGCCGAGCTTGCCTATCTTACGGATGACGAGAATACCGGATGGGGACAGAAGTAGAGCTGCTTTGTCATGAAATTGACGCGCTTTGGAATTCAAAGGCGCGTTTTCGACATTTTCAAACGAGGGACTAGATCATTTGATGCAGCTTACGCAGGGGAGGGGTGTTTTCAGGCTTGCCATGGTGATGGCGGCGCTGTTCTGTCTTTTGGCCGGCTCGCCTGTTCTTGCCCAGCAGGCGGCGGAGACGCCGGCTGATTCTGCGCAGGCAGAAGGGTCCGGACAAAAGCCGAATGACGCGGTCGACCAGCCGAGCGATCCTTTTGTCACTGAAATGGGGACGACGCTGGATGATTATGCCAGCACGCTTTCTGGCGTTTCCGACAAGGTTCAGGGCGACAACAGCGATGATGAACTTTCCAAGCTTCAGGTGCAAGCCGATCAGCTCCAGAGCGATCTGTCGAAGGCGGAAGGCACGATCCAGTCGCGGCTCGACGAGGTCCGTTCGCAACTGAGCGAACTCGGCAACGCACCGGGGCCGGGCGAAAGCCCCGAGCCGGAGGTGACGACGCGCGAACGCAATCAGCTTCTGGCCAAACGCTCAGAGATCAACGCGCTTGCCGACCGGGTGAGAAAGCTGGCGGATTCGGCCGAAGAAACCTCCGACGCGATTTCCCAGACGCGGCGTGAGCAATTTGCCCGCGCGCTGTTCAAGCATACCGAACTGTCGAGCCTGTTTGCCACCGATTTCAATGTCCTCTGGCAGCAGCAGTTTGCAACCTTCCAGGACGCCTATGCCGGCTGGCTGCGCTATATCTGGCAGTCCAAACGCGTTCCGTTCATCCTCGCCAACCTGCTTTCGATCCTGGCTGCGTTTTTTGCCTATCGGGTTTCCTCCAACCTTGTGGAGCGCACCCGGCTGAACCTGCAGATGGAGGAGCCGGATTATGTGATCCGGCTGCTGGCCGCGTTCGGAACGACGGTCGTTCCCTGTCTCGCCATGCTGGCGTTCCTGACGGTTTCCTATGTTCTGTTTGCCGGCATGGGGATATTTCTGCCAGATGTGCAGCGCTTTGTGCTTCAGGCCTATATTTCCGGGGCGATCATCTTTTTCGTGTTCCTGCTGTCGCGCAACGTGCTGACGCCCGGCCGGCCGCAATGGCGGCTGATGCCGATCGGCAATGCCGCCGCGCGCAATCTGGTGCTGGCCTTTACCGCGATGGCCTTCATCAACTGGATCGATATCCTGATCGGTGTGCTGAACGACACACTGGATGTGGGCGTTCAGGTCGATGTTCTGCGCAGTCTGGTCTCTTCCGTGTTGATCGGCTGCATTCTGGTGGCGATGTCGTTCATCCGTGTGCGAACGCCGGCGGGAGAAGAGACAAAGCGCACCCGTACGCTTGCCCTTCTGTTTCCTTCCGCGATTGCCTTTCTGTCGCGGATCGTCGGGCTGCTCGTGGTGTTGTGCGCCCTGATCGGCTATGTCGCGCTCGCGCGTTTTGCCGCAAAACAGGTGGTGCTGACCGGCGCCGTGCTGATCACCATGTATATCGGTATTCTGGTGGGGCAGGCGGTCTCGCAGGCCGGCAGCATCGCCCGAACCAGTTTCGGCAAGCGCTTCGTCGAGCGCTTTCAGCTGTCCGCGGTCCGGGCCGATCAGCTTTCGCTTCTGGGCGGTCTTCTAATTTACGCGCTGACCTTTGTTATCGGCATCCCGCTGATCTTTCTGTCCTGGGGCGTACGTTACGAGGAGATGCGGCTTTGGGCCGCCGACAATCTCACCTCCGTCACCGTCGGCTCGATCACGATCTCCCTCGGCGGCATCCTGATCGGGGTCCTGCTTTTCGTTGGCGGCTTTCTGCTGACGCGCTGGTTCCAGGGCTGGTTCGACAATAATGTGCTTTTGCGTTCGCGTGCCGATTCAGGCGTCAGAAATTCGGTCAAGACCGGGATCAGCTATCTGGGCGTCGCGCTGGCCGGCCTGCTGGCGATTTCGGCCGCCGGGGTCAATCTTTCCAGTCTGGCGCTGGTGGCTTCGGCGCTGTCCATCGGTATCGGTTTTGGCCTGCAGACCATCGTTTCGAATTTCGTCTCCGGCCTGATCCTGCTGGTCGAACGGCCGTTCAAGGTGGGAGACTGGATCGTTTCCGGATCTGCGGAAGGGTTCGTCAAGCGCATTTCCGTGCGGGCCACCGAAATCGAAACCTTTCAGCGCCAGTCGATCATCGTTCCGAATTCCGAACTGATCAACGCCTCCGTCGGCAACTGGATGCACCATAACCAGATGGGCCGCTCGGAAGTGGCCGTCGGGGTTTCCTATGACAGCGATCCGCGCAAGGTGATGGATATCTTGATGGAAATCGGCACTTCGCATCCGCTGGTGCTGCAGAACCCGGAGCCGATGGTGATCTTCATGGGGTTCGGCGAATCGACGCTTGATTTCGAGGTGCGCGTCTATCTGGCGGACGTGTTCAACGGCATTGCCGTGCGCAACGATATCCGTGTGGCGATCTTCGAGCGCTTCAGGGACGAGGGCATCACCATTCCCTATCCGCAGCGCGACCTGCATATCATTCCGCAAAAGGAGCGCCGCGACGAACTGGCGGACTCCATCCGCAAGCACAGGAAAAAGGATGAAACCACCGGCACGTCGGAACCGCAGGCTGTCTCAAAACCGATGTTCGATCATCCCGACGCCGGCAATGATGACGGCGGCGAGCGCTGAGCCCAAAATCGGCCGCGTCGCGCCCGCAAGACTGCATGTCGCAAACGGGCTGTTTCCGGTCTTCCGCCCGTTGCATAGTCTCATAAGGCAATGCCCGGCGCGCGGGTGGTCAATCAAGGTTTCAAGAGGCGGAACGGATGACAACGAAGACAAGGGCTCTGGTGATCGGCGGCGGTGTCGTCGGCGTATCGACGCTTTATCATCTGGCAAAGAAGGGCTGGGACGATGCCGTCCTGATCGAACGCAAGGAACTGACCTCCGGTTCGACATGGCACGCCGCCGGTCTGTTGCCGCTGTTCAACATGAGCTATTCGGTCGGCCAGCTGCACAAGTATTCGGTTGATCTCTATACCGCTCTTGAAGAAGAAACCGGGCTGAATGTCGGGTTCTCGAAGGTGTCGAACATCCGTCTGGCGATGACCAAGGACCGGATGGACGAATATCTTTATTACTCCGGGATTGCCGAAACCATCGGCGTCGATTTCAAATTTCTGACGCCGGAAGAGGTCAAGGAAGTCTGGCCGCTGTGCGAGACCGACGGCATTCTCGGCGCGATCCAGCATCCCGATGACGGCTATATCCAGCCTGCCGATCTGACCCAGGCTTTTGCAAAGGGCGCGCGCGACAATGGCGGCCGCATCCTGCGCAACACCACCGTGACCGAAATTCGCCAGAATGCTGACGGCACCTGGCATGTGGAGACCGACAAGGAAGCGTTTACCGCCGATCACGTCATTTCCTGTACCGGTAATTTTGCGCGCCGCACCGGCGAAATGGTCGGCCTCAACATTCCCGTCATTCCGGTCGAGCATCAGTATATCGTGACCGAGCCGCACCCGGCCATTCTGGAACGCAAGAAGCAAGGCCTGCCGGAAATGGGCGTTTTGCGCGAATCCGACAGCGCCTGGTACATGCGCGAGGAAGCGGGCGGCCTGATCCTCGGGCCATATGAAGTTGGTGCGCCGGTCTGTTATGTCAACGGGCCGTCCGATGACAGCGAATACGAGCTGTTCCAGGAAGATCTGGACCGGCTGATGCCGCATATCGAAACCGCCTTTGCCCGCGTGCCCGCCTTTGCCGAGGTCGGCATCAAGAAGGTCTATAACGGCGCGATTGCCTATACGCCGGACGGCAACCCGATTGTCGGGCCTGCGCCGGGGTTGAAGAATTTCTGGCTGAACGAGGGGCATTCCTTCGGCATTACCGCGGCCGGCGGGGCCGGTTGGCAGCTTGCCGAATGGATCGTCGATGGCGAGCCGACCGTCGATCTTGCCGGCGTCGATCCGCGCCGTTTCGGCCCCTATGCGACCGAAGGTTATCTGATTGCCAAGAACGAGGAAGCCTATGCCAATGTCTTCACCACGCATTATCCCGATGAAGAGCGTTCAGCCGCCCGTCCGCTGAAGACATCGCCGGTCTATTCGCGGCTGAAGGCGCTTGGCGGCGTGTTCGGTTCCATCTACGGCTGGGAGCGCGCCAACTGGTATGCGCCGGAGGGTTATGCGCTGGACGAGAGCGAACTTGGCGTCGGTGCCGATGTGATCACCAGCCACAATCACGCGCCGCCGCTCGATGACGGCCGGATCGTCGAAAAATGGTCGTTCCGCCGTTCGAACTATTTCGAGCATGTCGGCAATGAGGTGAAGCACGTTCACGAAAAGGTCGGCGTGCTCGACATGACGCCGTTCGCCAAGATGGAAGTGTCCGGGCCCGGCGCGCGCGCCTTCCTCGACAGCATCTTCGCCAATGCCGTGCCGAAGAAACGCGGCCGTATCGCGCTTTGCCATCTGCTGGGAACCAAGGGCGGGGTGAGGGCGGAATTCACCCTTTATGAATGGGCGCCGGATCGCTTCTATTTGGTTTCCGGCGCGGGGCTGGAAAGTCATGACCATGATCTTCTGGCAAAGCTTGCGCCGGATGACGGTTCGGTCACGCTGCGCCCGCTGACGCTGGAAATGGGCGTTCTCGTGGTTGCCGGCCCGAAATCGCGCGACGTGCTGAAGAAACTCACCCGTTCCTCGCTGGAAAACGCCGATTTCGGCTGGCTGACGGGGCAGCCGATTGCCATCGGCGCGGCCACGGCGCATGCCTTGCGCGTGAACTTCGTCGGCGAACTCGGCTGGGAACTGCATCACCCGATTGCCATGCAGACTTATATCTTCGACAAGCTGATGGAAGCCGGCGCCGAATTCGATATCAAGCCCTTCGGCATTCGCGCCATGGGGGCCATGGCACTGGAAAAATCCTACCGCGCCATGCAGCGGGAAATGTCGATCGAATATACGGCCTACGAATCAGGCCTTGACCGCTTCATTCGCCCGAAGAAGGATTTCATCGGCAAGGAAGCGCTGCTGGCGCATAAGGAAAACGGGCTCGGTTCGGTGTTTGCGACCCTCATCGTCGATGGCGTCACCGATTGCGATGCGCGCGGGTCGGAGGCGATTTACGATGCTGACGGCAATCTGGCAGGCCGCGCCACCCAGGGCGGTTTCGGCTGGCGCATCGGCAAGTCGATTGCCCTTGCCATGCTGAAGCCGGACTATGCAACGCCGGGCACGAAGCTGAAGATCCGCATTCTTGGCGAACTCTTTGACGCAACGGTTGTCGAGGAAAGCCCGTTCGATCCCGAAAACGAGGCGCTCAGAAGCTGATACGGTCGGCAGCCTGCCGCGTTTTTCCTGCATCCCGGCAGCGCACTGGCCTGTCGGGATGATGGGTCTTGTGCGATCAGGTTGGCCGATGACCGGCCTGAAAGGGTGTGCGGCTTAGTTTGCATGGGGTTCTTCCGGTTTTCGTGAAAAACACTCTTGCCAAGACGGCGTCATCCCCGTAAATGGGGCGCCAGATCGGATCGGGTGGCGCGGCAACGCATGCAGCCGGGTTCGGTGAAGGGGTATAGCTCAGTTGGTAGAGCGGCGGTCTCCAAAACCGCAGGTCGGGGGTTCGAGCCCCTCTGCCCCTGCCATTCAAGGCTTCTGCGGTTTTTCCGGCGGAAGGCTGGCGGATGCGTATAAAGAAAATGTTGTTTTCCTCTTGAGAAACTGGAAAACAATGATATGTAATGCAAGACAGACTCGCGGTGCGTGGAGTTGGGATATTCCGCTTTACGCGCCGTAAAGGCGTGGGCAGTTTATGGCATCGAAAACCAATCCATTTACGTTTCTGCAGCAGGTGCGCTCCGAGACGGCCAAAGTAGTATGGCCTTCGCGGCGCGAAACTGTCATTTCGACCCTGATGGTTATGGTGATGGTGGTGGTTGCGGCATTTTTCTTTTTCGCCGCCGATCAGCTGATGAGCTTGGCGATGAATTTCATCCTCAATCTCGGCGCGTGACCGGGTAAGGACAGGGAAGAGAAATAATGGCGATGCGCTGGTATATTGTTCATGCCTATTCCAACTTCGAGAAGAAGGTGGCCGAGGCAATCGAGGAGAAAGCGAAGCAGAAGGGGCTTGACCACTTCTTTGATCGCATTCTCGTTCCGACCGAAAAGGTCGTTGAGGTGCGCCGCGGGCGCAAGGTTGATTCGGAGCGGAAGTTTTTTCCGGGTTATGTTCTCGTTCGTGCCGATCTGAATGATGAAGTGTTTCATCTGATCAAGAATACGCCGCGCGTGACCGGCTTTCTCGGCAGTGATCAGAAACCTGTCCCGATTCCCGATTCCGAAGCCGAGCATATTCTTGGTCAGGTGCAGGAAGGTGTCGAGCGCCCGAAGGCGACCGTATCTTTCGAAATCGGCGAAAACGTCCGCGTGTCCGACGGTCCGTTCGCCTCGTTCAACGGCGTTGTTCAGGATGTCGATGAAGAGCGCGCCCGCCTGAAGGTCGAGGTTTCGATCTTCGGTCGCGCCACACCGGTCGAGCTTGAATACGGACAGGTCGAAAAAGTTTGAAGTTTTGCCCCTTTTAATAGAGGGGCATTGCGCGTGGGAGGAGGGGTGCTTTAGCCGGCACTCCGTTAATCCGAACCACGCAACCGCAGCCGCCGGCTATCAGTCGGCAGAGTGGGCCGGAAACGGTCCGTTAGATGAAAGGCAGAGTAATGGCTAAGAAAGTTGCAGGCCAGCTCAAGTTGCAGGTCCCGGCAGGTTCGGCAAATCCGTCCCCGCCGATCGGTCCCGCGCTTGGTCAGCGTGGCATCAATATCATGGAATTCTGCAAGGCGTTCAACGCCGCCTCGCAGGAAATGGAAAAGGGTATGCCGATCCCGGTCATCATTACCTACTTCCAGGACAAGTCCTTCACCTTTGTGATGAAGCAGCCCCCGGTCTCCTACTTCCTGAAGCAGGAAGCGAAGATCAAGAAGGGTTCGCAGACGCCGGGCAAGGCCAAGGCCGGTTCGATCTCTGCCGATCAGGTGCGCAAGATTGCTGAAGCCAAGATGAGCGATCTCAATGCCGCCGATGTCGAAGGTGCCATCAAGATGGTCGAGGGCTCCGCCCGCGCCATGGGCCTGGAAGTGACGGGTTGATTGCCATGACCAAGATTGCAAAGCGTATTCAGAAGACCCGTGAGGGTGTTGACGTCAACAAGCTTTACCCGCTTACCGAGGCCGTTCAGATGGTCAAGGAACGCGCGGTTGCCAAGTTCGACGAAACCATCGAAGTCGCCATGAACCTGGGCGTTGATCCGCGTCACGCCGACCAGATGGTCCGGGGTGTGGTCAATCTGCCGAACGGCACCGGCAAGAGCGTTCGCGTTGCCGTGTTCGCCCGTGGCGCCAAGGCCGATGAAGCCAAGGAAGCCGGTGCGGATGTTGTCGGCGCCGAAGACCTGGTCGAAGCCGTTCAGGGCGGCAACATCGATTTCGATCGTTGCATCGCCACGCCGGACATGATGCCGCTCGTCGGTCGTCTCGGCAAGGTGCTCGGCCCCCGCGGCATGATGCCGAACCCGAAGGTTGGCACCGTCACTATGGACGTCAAGGCGGCGATTGAAGCCTCCAAGGGCGGCGCTGTCGAGTTCCGCGTCGAAAAGGCCGGTATCGTACACGCCGGTGTTGGCAAGGCATCGTTTGATGCGAGCGCGCTGGAAGAAAACATCCGCGCATTCGCCGATGCCGTGGTCAAGGCCAAGCCGGCCGGCGCCAAGGGCAACTACGTCAAGCGCGTCGCCCTGTCGTCGACCATGGGCCCCGGCGTCAAGATCGACTTCTCGTCGGTCAACGCTTAAAGTTTTTCGGAAAGCGAAAGCTTCCGATGCAAAGTTTCCGGGCTCCAGGGCCCGGAAAAAGACCGGGATAAAACCCGGTTTCCTGTCCGAGATTGCAGGTGGGCAACCTTAATCATTTGCCTGCATGAGACGGGTGAGACCCTATTTTCCGCGATGGACGGTGATGAACCCCCGGCGGTCAATTTGGTTCGAACCTGGTTGTGCCTTGGCGCTTGAGAAATCGCGCGCTGAAGGGGGCAGGATCCTCGAGCGTCGCTTGGGATCTTGGATAAGACAAGAGCCCCTGCGGCAAAGGCAAACCGGCAGGTCCGTAAATGGTCCTGTCAACTGGAGATAGGCAGTGGAAAGAGCGGAAAAACGCGAATTCGTCACGGAACTGAACGAAGTCTTCAAGGCTTCCGGTTCGGTTGTCGTGGCCCACTATGCCGGTGTCACCGTTGCGCAGATGAACGATTTTCGTTCGAAGATGCGTGAAGCGGGCGGCACTGTCAAAGTCGCGAAGAACCGCCTGGCCAGGATTGCCCTTCAGGGTACGGAGTCCGAGGGAATGGCTGACCTGTTCACAGGTCAGACGCTCATCGCTTTTTGCGATGACCCGGTGACGGCTCCGAAGGTCTGCATGGATTTCGCCAAGACCAACGACAAGCTCGTTGTTCTGGGTGGCGCCATGGGGGCAACCGTGCTCGATGCAGATGGTGTCAAGTCGCTTGCGACGATGCCTTCGCTGGACGAGCTGCGTGCGAAGCTGGTTGGTATGATCCAGACCCCGGCAACGCGTATCGCAACGATTGCTTCGGCACCCGCAAGCCAGCTTGCGCGCGTGCTCAACGCCTATGCCACGAAGGACGAAGCCGCTTGAGGCGGTTTTTCGCTGTTTATGAAATTTCGACCCAGTTCGAACCAAACACTTAAGGAAGACTGACATGGCTGATCTCGCCAAAATCGTAGACGAACTCTCTGAACTGACGGTTCTCGAAGCCGCCGAACTGTCCAAGATGCTCGAAGAGAAGTGGGGCGTTTCCGCCGCTGCTCCGGTTGCTGTTGCTGCTGCCGGTGGTGCCGGTGAAGCTGCTGCCGCTGCTGAAGAAAAGACCGAATTCGACGTTGTCCTGGCTGAAGCCGGCTCCAACAAGATCGGCGTCATCAAGGAAGTTCGTGGCATCACCGGTCTCGGCCTCAAGGAAGCCAAGGAGCTCGTTGAAAGCGCTCCGAAGCCGATCAAGGAAGCCGTTTCCAAGGACGAAGCTGAAGAACTCAAGGGCAAGCTGGAAGCAGCTGGCGCCAAGGTTGAGCTCAAGTAAGCTTTTCTTGTTCAAGGTTCTGCGGGCGGGCAAGCGCCTGCCCGCAGGGCTTAAAAACTGACCTGAAACCATTACCCAAAGTCCCTTTTCGGGCCTTTGGGTAATGGGTTCTCAATAAGACCCTTTCGACGGGCAGCGCCGCCTTAACCGGTCCCGCGCTCGGATAGTCGATAAATTCAGGAGATCGAGCCTTTCCGGCGGTATTGGAAATGGCTCTCGATGATGACGGAGCCGACTGGCCATCGGTAACCGTCTGTTGCAGGCCCGGATGCAGATTGACAAGGAGCGACGATGGCTCAGACCCTTTCCTTTAATGGTCGCAGGCGCGTACGCAAGTTTTTCGGAAAAATTCCGGAAGTGGCGGAGATGCCGAACCTGATCGAGGTTCAGAAAGCATCATACGACCAGTTCCTGATGGTGGAAGAGCCCGAGGGCGGTCGCCCGGATGAGGGGCTTCAGGCGGTTTTCAAGTCCGTCTTTCCCATGACTGATTTCTCGGGCGCATCGATGCTCGAGTTCGTATCCTATGAGTTCGAACAGCCGAAGTTCGACGTCGAGGAATGCCGGCAGCGCGACCTGACCTACGCCGCGCCGCTGAAGGTGAAGCTGCGCCTGATCGTGTTCGATATCGACGAGGATACCGGCGCGAAGTCGATCAAGGACATCAAGGAGCAGTCGGTCTACATGGGCGATATGCCGCTGATGACCAACAACGCCACCTTCATCGTCAACGGCACGGAGCGCGTCATCGTTTCGCAGATGCACCGTTCGCCGGGCGTGTTCTTCGACCACGACAAGGGCAAGAGCCACTCCTCCGGCAAGCTGCTGTTTGCAGCCCGTGTGATCCCTTATCGCGGTTCCTGGCTTGATATCGAATTCGACGCCAAGGACATCGTCCACGCCCGTATCGACCGCCGCCGCAAGATCCCGGCGACGTCGCTTTTGATGGCGCTTGGCATGGATACCGAGGAAATCCTCGAGACCTTCTACGAAAAGGCGCTTTACGAGCGTGACGGCGACGGCTGGAAAGTGCCGTTCTCGCCGGAGCGTCTGCGCGGCCAGAAGGTCGTGAGCGATCTGATCGACGCCGAAAGCGGCGAAGTTGTTGTCCAGGCCGGCAAGAAGCTGACGCCGCGCATGCTCAAGAAGCTTGCCGAAGGCGGTCTGAAGGCGCTCAAGGTCACCGATGAAGAGCTTTACGGCACCTTCCTCGCCGAAGACATCGTCAACATGGAAACCGGCGAGATCTATCTCGAAGCCGGTGAAGAGCTTGACGAGAAGAACCTGGCCGGCATCATCGAGCAGGGCATCGATGAACTGGGAATCCTCAACATCGACCACGTCAATGTCGGCGCCTATATCCGCAACACGCTTGTGGCCGACAAGAACGAGAACCGTCAGGACGCGCTGTTCGATATCTATCGTGTGATGCGCCCGGGTGAGCCGCCGACCATGGAATCGGCCGAGGCGATGTTCAATTCGCTGTTCTTCGATGCCGAACGTTACGACCTGTCGGCCGTCGGTCGCGTCAAGATGAACATGCGTCTTGATCTCGATGCGCCGGACACGATGCGCGTGCTGCGCAAGGAAGACATCCTTGCCGTGGTCAAGCAGCTAGTGGACCTGCGCGATGGCAAGGGCGAAATCGACGATATCGACAACCTTGGCAATCGCCGCGTCCGCTCGGTCGGTGAGCTGATGGAAAACCAGTATCGTCTGGGCCTTCTGCGCATGGAACGCGCGATCAAGGAACGCATGTCCTCGATCGAGATCGACACCGTGATGCCGCAGGACCTGATCAACGCCAAGCCGGCGGCTGCCGCCGTGCGCGAGTTCTTCGGTTCCTCGCAGCTGTCGCAGTTCATGGACCAGATCAACCCGCTTTCGGAAATCACCCACAAGCGTCGTCTTTCGGCGCTTGGCCCGGGTGGCCTGACGCGCGAACGCGCGGGCTTCGAAGTCCGCGACGTGCATCCGACCCATTACGGCCGTATCTGCCCGATCGAGACGCCGGAAGGCCCGAACATCGGTCTGATCAACTCGCTGGCGACCTTTGCGCGTGTCAACAAGTACGGCTTCATCGAAAGCCCGTATCGCAAGATTTCCGAGGACGGCAAGCTGACCGACGAGGTCATCTATCTGTCGGCCATGGAAGAGGCGAAGTATTACATCGCCCAGGCCAACTCGGTGATGAATGATGACGGTTCCTTCTCGGAAGAATTCGTCGTCTGCCGTCATGCCGGTGAGGTTATGCTGGCCCCGCGGGAAAACATCAACCTGATGGACGTGTCGCCGAAGCAGCTGGTTTCGGTTGCTGCGGCTCTCATTCCGTTCCTGGAAAACGATGACGCCAACCGCGCTCTGATGGGCTCGAACATGCAGCGTCAGGCTGTGCCGCTGCTGCGTGCCGAAGCGCCGTTCGTGGGAACCGGCATGGAGCCGGTCGTTGCCCGTGACTCCGGTGCTGCGATTGCTGCAAAGCGTGGCGGTGTGGTTGACCAGGTGGATGCGACCCGTATCGTTATCCGCGCCACGGAAGACCTCGATGCCTCCAAGTCCGGCGTCGATATCTACCGGCTGATGAAGTTCCAGCGTTCGAACCAGAACACCTGCGTCAACCAGCGTCCGCTGGTCCGCGTCGGTGACGTTTTGAACAAGGGCGACATCATTGCCGACGGTCCGTCGACCGACCTTGGCGATCTGGCACTCGGCCGTAACGCGCTCGTCGCGTTCATGCCCTGGAACGGCTACAACTACGAGGACTCGATCCTGCTTTCCGAGCGGATCGTTTCGGATGACGTCTTCACCTCGATCCATCTGGAAGAATTCGAGGTCATGGCCCGTGACACCAAGCTCGGTCCGGAAGAAATCACCCGCGACATTCCGAACGTTTCGGAAGAAGCGCTGAAGAACCTCGATGAAGCCGGTATCGTCTACATCGGTGCGGAAGTGCATCCGGGCGATATCCTCGTCGGCAAGATCACGCCGAAGGGCGAAAGCCCGATGACGCCGGAAGAAAAGCTTCTGCGCGCCATCTTCGGTGAAAAGGCCTCCGACGTTCGCGACACCTCGATGCGCATGCCGCCCGGCACTTTCGGCACGATCGTCGAAGTCCGCGTGTTCAACCGCCACGGCGTCGAAAAGGACGAACGTGCCATGGCGATCGAGCGCGAGGAAATCGAACGTCTCGCCAAGGACCGCGACGACGAGCAGGCCATTCTGGACCGCAACGTCTACGCCCGTCTTGCAGACATGCTGCGCGACCACACCTCGATTGCCGGCCCCAAGGGCTTCAAGAAGGGTGTCAAGCTCTCCGACGATGTGATCGAGGCTTACCCGCGTTCGCAGTGGTGGATGTTTGCCGTTGAGGACGAGGAAGCCCAGGCCGAACTCGAAGCGCTCCGTGGCCAGTATGACGAATCCAAGAACCGCCTTGAACAGCGTTTCATGGACAAGGTCGAGAAGGTCCAGCGCGGCGACGAAATGCCTCCGGGCGTGATGAAGATGGTCAAGGTCTTTGTGGCTGTGAAGCGCAAGATCCAGCCCGGCGACAAGATGGCCGGTCGTCACGGCAACAAGGGTGTGGTTTCCCGCATTCTGCCTGCCGAAGACATGCCGTTCCTGGAAGACGGAACCCATGTCGATGTCGTGCTGAACCCGCTTGGCGTGCCGAGCCGCATGAATGTCGGCCAGATCCTGGAAACGCATCTTGCGTGGGGTTGTGCCGGCATGGGCAAGCGGATCGGCCAGATGCTCGAAGAGTATCAGGAGACCAACGACATCGCGCCGCTGAAGGAAACGCTGACCAAGGTCTATGCATCGGAAGCGCGTGACGAAGTCTCGAATTTCGATGACGAAAGCCTGGTGCGTCTTGCCGATGAAGCCAAGCGCGGCGTTTCGATCGCCACGCCGGTCTTCGACGGTGCGCATGAGGGCGACGTCTCCGAGATGCTGTCCTGGGCGGGTTACAATCCGTCGGGTCAGTCGACGCTTTACGACGGCCGTACGGGCGAGCCCTTCGACCGCCAGGTCACCGTGGGCTACATGTACATGATCAAGCTCAACCACCTGGTTGACGACAAGATCCATGCCCGTTCGATCGGTCCGTACTCGCTCGTCACCCAGCAGCCGCTTGGTGGTAAGGCGCAGTTCGGTGGTCAGCGCTTCGGCGAAATGGAGGTCTGGGCTCTGGAAGCTTACGGCGCCGCCTACACGCTGCAGGAAATGCTGACCGTGAAGTCGGATGACGTTGCCGGTCGTACCAAGGTCTATGAAGCCATTGTTCGCGGTGATGATACGTTCGAGGCCGGTATTCCGGAATCATTCAACGTTCTCGTCAAGGAAATGCGCTCGCTGGGGCTTTCCGTCGAACTCGAAAACCGTGCCGATGAGCCCGGTGACGAAGAGGCCGATGAACTGCCGGACGCTGCGGAATAACAGCAAAAGACGGTGCGCCCGCGTGCAATATGCCGGGCGCACCATCGGCACGGCATGCCGGTTGGTAAGCATGTAGTGTCATTTTTGCCGCATTTCGCGGCTAGAACCGTTTTAAAAGACAGAGAACCGGCATCGGGGTTTGGCCGGATTTATCTGTCAGCAAGGGCGATGCCGCCCAGTCAAGGAGACAGGCATGAACCAAGAGGTCATGAATCTTTTCAATCCGCAGGCGCCGGCGCAGGTCTTCGATTCAATCCGGATCTCGATCGCCAGCCCGGAAAAGATCCTTTCCTGGTCTTATGGCGAAATCAAGAAGCCGGAAACCATCAACTACCGTACGTTCAAGCCCGAACGTGACGGTCTGTTCTGCTCGCGTATTTTCGGTCCGATGAAGGACTATGAGTGCCTGTGCGGCAAGTACAAGCGCATGAAATACAAGGGCATTATCTGCGAAAAGTGCGGCGTTGAAGTCACGCTGTCGCGGGTTCGCCGCGAGCGCATGGGCCATATCGAACTGGCTGCGCCCGTAGCTCATATCTGGTTTTTGAAATCGCTGCCGAGCCGCATTTCGACATTGCTCGACATGACGCTGAAGGATGTCGAGCGCGTTCTCTATTTCGAGAACTATATCGTCACCGAGCCCGGCCTGACCGATCTGAAGGAGAACCAGCTCCTTTCGGAAGAGGAATACATGCTGGCCGTCGACGAGTTCGGCGAAGACCAGTTCTCGGCCAATATCGGTGCTGAAGCGATCTATGAAATGCTCGCCGGCATGGATCTGGAAAAGATCGCGGGCGATCTGCGCGCAGAGCTTGCCGACACCACGTCGGAACTGAAGCAGAAGAAGCTGATGAAGCGTCTCAAGATCGTCGAGAACTTTCTTGAGTCGGGCAATCGGCCCGAGTGGATGATCATGAAGGTCGTTCCGGTGATCCCGCCGGATCTGCGTCCGCTGGTGCCGCTCGATGGCGGCCGTTTCGCGACCTCCGACCTTAACGATCTCTACCGTCGCGTGATCAACCGTAACAACCGTCTGAAGCGGCTTATCGAGCTGCGCGCGCCGGGCATCATCATCCGTAACGAGAAGCGCATGCTTCAGGAATCGGTTGATGCGCTGTTCGACAACGGTCGTCGCGGACGCGTCATCACCGGCGCCAACAAGCGTCCGCTGAAGTCGATCTCCGATATGCTCAAGGGCAAGCAGGGCCGGTTCCGTCAGAACCTGCTCGGCAAGCGCGTCGACTATTCCGGTCGTTCGGTCATCGTGACCGGTCCGGAGCTGAAGCTGCACCAGTGCGGCCTGCCGAAGAAGATGGCGCTCGAACTGTTCAAGCCGTTCATCTACGCCCGTCTTGACGCCAAGGGCTATTCCTCGACCGTCAAGCAGGCCAAGAAGCTGGTTGAAAAGGAACGCCCGGAAGTCTGGGATATCCTCGACGAGGTGATCCGCGAGCATCCGGTGCTCTTGAACCGTGCGCCGACGCTGCACCGTCTGGGTATCCAGGCGTTTGAGCCGACGCTGGTTGAAGGCAAGGCGATCCAGCTGCATCCGCTCGTCTGCACGGCGTTTAACGCCGACTTCGACGGTGACCAGATGGCCGTTCACATTCCGCTGTCGCTGGAAGCGCAGCTGGAAGCCCGCGTGCTGATGATGTCGACCAACAACATTCTGCATCCGGCCAATGGTCTGCCGATCATCGTGCCGTCGCAGGACATGGTTCTCGGTCTCTACTATCTCTCGATCATGAACCAGAACGAGCCGGGCGAAGGCATGGCCTTTGCCGATATGGGCGAACTGCACCATGCGCTCGAAAACAAGGTCGTCACGCTGCATTCCAAGATCAAGGGTCGCTTCAAGACCGTTGACGAGGATGGCAACGAGGTTTCGAAGATCTACGAAACCACGCCCGGCCGCATGATCATCGGTGAGCTTCTGCCCAAGAACTCGAATGTGCCGTTCGAGACCTGCAACCAGGAAATGACCAAGAAGAACATCTCCAAGATGATCGACACGGTCTACCGTCATTGCGGCCAGAAGGACACGGTCATTTTCTGCGACCGGATCATGAGCCTTGGCTTCGGTCATGCCTGCCGCGCCGGCATTTCCTTCGGCAAGGACGACATGGTCATTCCGGATGCCAAGCACACGATCGTCGCCGAGACGGAAGCGCTGGTGAAGGAATACGAGCAGCAGTATAATGACGGTCTCATCACCCAGGGCGAGAAGTACAACAAGGTTGTCGACGCCTGGGGCAAGGCGACGGAAAAGGTCACCGAAGAGATGATGGCCCGCATCAAGGCTGTCGAATTCGATCCGGAGACCGGTCGTCAGAAGCAGATGAACTCGATCTACATGATGAGCCATTCCGGTGCGCGTGGTTCGGTGAACCAGATGCGTCAGCTTGGCGGCATGCGCGGCCTGATGGCCAAGCCTTCCGGCGAAATCATCGAAACGCCGATCGTTTCGAACTTCAAGGAAGGCCTGACCGTGAACGAGTACTTCAACTCGTCGCACGGTGCCCGTAAGGGTCTTGCCGATACCGCGCTGAAGACGGCGAACTCGGGTTACCTGACCCGTCGTCTCGTCGACGTCGCACAGGACTGCATCGTCAACACCGCCGATTGCGGCACGGACAAGGGCCTGACCATGACGGCGATCGTCGATGCCGGTCAGGTGGTTGCCTCCATCGGTCAGCGTGTTCTGGGCCGTGCGGCACTTGTCGATATCGAGGATCCGTCAACCGGCGAACTCATCGTCGAGGCCGGCCGTCAGATCAACGAGGCCGACGTCGCCAAGATCGAAGCTTCGGGTATCCAGTCGGTTCAGATCCGTTCGGCGCTGACCTGCGAAGTCCAGACGGGCGTCTGCCAGGTCTGCTACGGTCGTGACCTTGCACGCGGTACCCCGGTCAACATCGGTGAAGCTGTCGGCGTTATCGCCGCCCAGTCGATCGGTGAGCCCGGCACCCAGCTGACCATGCGTACCTTCCACCTTGGCGGTACGGCAAACGTGGTTGACCAGTCGTTCCTGGAATCCTCCTATGACGGTACGGTTCGCATCAAGAACCGCAACGTTCTCAGGAACTCCGATGGCGTTCTGGTGGCGATGGGCCGCAACATGGCGGTGCAGATCCTTGACCAGCGCGGCCAGGAGCGGTCTTCGCAGAAGGTCGCCTATGGTTCGAAGCTGTTCGTCGATGATGGCGATGCCGTCAAGCGCGGCCAGCGTCTCGCCGAGTGGGACCCCTATACCCGCCCGATGATGACGGAAGTGGCCGGTACGGTCGACTTCGAGGATCTGGTCGAAGGTCTCTCGGTTACCGAAACGACGGATGAAGCCACCGGCTTCACCAAGCGTTCGGTCATCGACTGGCGCTCGACGCCGCGTGGTTCCGATCTGAAGCCGTCCATCGTCATCAAGGACGAGAACGGTGAAGTGATGAAGCTGCCGCGTGGCGGTGACGCACGCCTGCCGCTTTCGGTTGACGCCATTCTGTCGGTTGAGCCCGGCCAGAAGGTCAGCCAGGGTGACGTGCTGGCCCGTTCGCCGCTGGAAAGCGCCAAGACCAAGGACATTACCGGTGGTCTGCCGCGCGTGGCCGAACTGTTCGAAGCCCGCCGTCCGAAGGACCATGCCGTGATCGCAGAGATCGACGGTACGATCCGCTTCGGCCGCGACTACAAGAACAAGCGCCGCATCCAGATCGAGCCTGCCGAGGATGGTGTCGAGCCGGTGGAATATCTCATTCCCAAGGCCAAGCCGTTCCATCTGCAGGATGGCGACTACATCGAGAAGGGCGACTACATTCTCGACGGTAACCCGGCTCCCCATGACATCCTTGCCATCAAGGGCGTCGAGGCGCTGGCGTCCTACCTCGTCAACGAGATCCAGGAAGTCTATCGTCTGCAGGGCGTGGTCATCAACGACAAGCACATCGAGGTGATCGTTCGCCAGATGCTGCAGAAGATCGAGATCACGGCCTCCGGCGACAGTGGCTACATCACCGGCGATATCGTCGAAGCGATTGCCTTCGACAATATGAACGAGGAGCTGGTAGCGCAGGGCAAGCGGCCTGCCGAAGGCGAGCCCGTTCTGCTCGGCATCACCAAGGCCTCGCTGCAGACGCCGTCCTTCTTCTCGGCTGCATCCTTCCAGGAAACCACCAAGGTTCTCACGGAAGCTGCGATTGCCGGCAAGGTCGACACGCTGCAGGGCCTGAAGGAAAACATCATCGTCGGCCGTCTGATCCCGGCCGGTACGGGACGCGCGATGGGCCAGGTTCGCCGCATCGCCACGACCCGCGACGACCTCATCATCGACGCCCGCCGCAAGGCTTCCGGCGCCGACGAGGCAACGCCGATGCTGTCTTCCATGACCGAGGAAAACGAGCCGCAGCCGGGCGAATAAGCCTCGCACGGAATATGCTCTGACATTAAAAGCCGCCGGCCTCATGCCGGCGGCTTTTTTGCGTTCTGCGCCGTATGAGAGCTGTCTTGTCGGAGCGGAATATCCGGCCTATGGTCGGTGTTCGACGCTGAAATGCTCTGGAGGACGCCTATCTCATGACCGACCTTGCAAGTCTTCTGCCCATCGCGCTCGCTTTTCTCATTGTGGCGGTGTCGCCGGGGCCTGCGAATATCGCGACGGCAACGCTGGCGATGCGGTCAGGGCGACGGGTGGCGATGGTGTTCGGTGCGGGGCTTGCCGTGGGGCTTTCGTTTTGGGGTGTGGTTGCCGCAACGGGCATGGGGGCGTTGCTGCAGGGGTCCGTCTATTTTCTGACCGGGCTGAAAATCCTCGGCGGCGCCTATCTGCTCTACCTTGCCGTTCAATCGGCGCGCGCGGCGGTCCATGGCACGGTTGCTGTGGAGCGCTTTGCGGGGCCCGGCGGCCACTGGTTTCGCCGCGGCCTGCTTCTCAACCTTTCGAACCCGAAGGCGGTTCTGGCCTGGATGGCGGTTCTTTCCGTGGGGGCAGAGGGCGGTGGCCACAACATGATAACCGCCACGCTGGTCTGCATGCTCATCGGGCTGGCGAATTACATGTTTTATGCCGTCGCCTTTTCGCTTTCCGGCGTCATGGCCGGCTATCGGCGCTTCAGCCGCGCCATTGAAGGCGCTGTGGCGGGGCTGTTTGCTACGGCCGGATTCGGGTTGCTGCGTTCGGCTGTCTCCCGCTGAACGCGGTCTTTATTCCGCTGTTTCGGGTAGCGTATTGTCAGTCCAGCGTCTTGTTGAAGCGGGAGACGGCGATGGCGATGGCGACGAGGGCGATGGCTGCCAGCATGGCGCTGTCGAAGCCGAGGGCGGTGATATCGGCACCTTTCAGCATGATGGCGCGTACGATCCTGAGGTAGTGGGTCAGCGGCAGGATTTCGCCGATATACTGCGCCCATCGCGGCATGCCGTCGAAGGGGAACATGAAACCAGAAAGCAGAATGCTCGGCAGAAAGAACATCATCGACATCTGCACGGCCTGAAGTTGGTTCTTCGCCACCGTCGAGAAAGTATAACCGATCGACAGGTTGGTGACGACGAAAAGCAGGGTCAAAAGCGCCAGCGACCAGGGGTCGCCGAGGATCGGCACGTCGAAGATGAACAGGCCCGACGTGATGATCAGGGCGGCCTGAAACGCGCCGACGAAAACATAGGGCATGATCTTGCCCATCATGATCTCGATCGGGCGGATCGGCATGGCCAGCAGGTTTTCCATGGTGCCGCGCTCGATTTCGCGGGTCACCGCAAGCGCCGTGAAGATCAGCAGCGTCATCGTCAGGATCGTGCCGAGAAGGCCGGGCACGATGTTGAGTGTGGATTTGCCGGCGGGGTTGTAGCGGCGATGCTGGATGATGTTGAAGGCCGGCTCCTGGGGGGCGGCGATAGTGATGCCATGAAGGCCGGCAAGCGCGGAGGAGACGACGCCCGAAAGCGCGCCGAGTGCAGACGACGAGGCGACCGGGTCGGTGGCATCGGCGGCAACCAGCAGGGACGGAGAGAGGCCGCGTCTGAGGTCGCGTTCGAAATCGGGCGGGATTTCCACCACGAACAGCACGTCGCCTGATTCCAGCGCCCGGTCCATTTCCGCGTCGCTGGTGACGATCCCGGTGATATCGAAAAAGTCGGTGTTTTCGAGCGATGCCAGAATGGCCCGCGAGGCATCGGTGCTTTCCGACAGCATGACGGCGGTCGGCAGGTGATGCGGCGTGGTGTTGATGGCAAAGCCGAACAGCAGCAATTGCATGATCGGCAGCATGATCATCATGCCCATGGTCAGCCGGTCACGGGTCATCTGGATGAATTCCTTGACCGTCATCGCCCAGAAACGCCTGAGCGCGGCAAAGCGGCTTGTTCTTTCAGCCGTCATCGAAATTATCCTTCGATGAATTCATCATGTAGATAAAGGCATCCTCCAGCGTCGCCTCCGTCGGCCGGCACTGGGTGTCCGGTCGGTCGCGATAGGGCTGAACCGCACGCTCCAGCGCCGCCCTGTCATGGCCGCAGACATGCAGTGAGGAGCCGAAGGGGGCCACCAGATCGACGCCGTCGGCCTGTTCGAGTTCGGCCTGCAGATCGTGAACATGCGTGCCGGTGATCAGGTAGCTTTCAAGGCCCGAGGCGGCGACCACGTCCTTGACCGTGCCGGTCACCATCAGCTTGCCATAGGCCATATAGGCGATCTCGTGGCAACGTTCGGCTTCGTCCATATAGTGGGTGGAGACCAGAACGGAGAGCCCGTCGGCGGCCAGGGCATGGATTTCGGCCCAGAATTCGCGCCGTGCCTTGGGATCGACGCCGGCCGTCGGCTCGTCGAGCAACAGCAGGTCCGGGTCGGGCAGTGTGCAGGCGCCAAGCGCGAGCCGCTGTTTCCAGCCGCCAGAGAGATTGCCGGCAAGCTGTTTTTCCCGCCCGCCGAGCCCGAGCCGCTCGATCGCGTCGGAGACCTTTTGGCGCGGATTTTTCAGGCCGTGAATCCGGGCGACGAAATCGAGGTTTTCGCGGATGGTAAGGTCCTGATAGAGCGAGAAACGCTGGGTCATGTAGCCGACATGGCGTCGCAAACGCTCGCCGTCGCGGGTGATGTCGTAGCCAAGGCAGGTGCCGGAGCCGCTGTCGGGTGTCAGCAGGCCGCACAGCATGCGGATGGTTGTGGTCTTGCCCGAACCGTTCGGCCCGAGAAAACCGTGGATCGTGCCCTTGCGGACATTCATGGTCAGGTGATCGACCACGGTGCGCCCGCCAAAACTTTTGGTCAGCCCCTCGACCGATATGACATTTTCCGGCGTATCCATCAGCGCGGTTCCGTCTCAACGTTAACCGGAAGACCGACGGGCAGGGCGGCGGGGTCTGTCGGCCGGGCCTCGGCGCGGTAAACCATCTTGGCGCGCTCCTCGCGCGAGAAGATTTCCGGCGGGGTGTATTCGGCATCCTTTGCGATGAAAAAGACGGTGGCTTCCTGCCGGTCGCAGCCATCGCAGGTGAAACCGATACGGTCGCCAATTTTCAGTGAAGCGCGTTCACGCTCGGGTACGAAGAAATCGATCTTGATGTTTCCCGGCGGCAGGAGAGCGAGAACCGGGCGTCCGGCGGGCACCACCTCGCCGGTGCGGTAATAGATGTCTTCCACGCTGCCGGCTTCGGGTGCCAAGACAGTCTTGAGCGCCAGCGTGGCCTCGGCGGACGCAAGGTCGGATTGCGTTGCCGCGACGCCCTGTTCCGCCTGATCTATCTGCTGGTCGCGCTGGGGCAGCTTGCCAAGGGCGATCTGCGCGTCGATCTTGTCGAGGGCGGCCTTTGCCTGTTCATAGGTGCTGACGGCATTGTCCAGATTGGCCTTTGTGCCGCTTTGCTGCTGAAACAGCGAGCGCGCGCGTGTCAGTGACTTGTCGGCATATTCGAGCGCGGCCTTGGCTTCCTCACGTGAGGCCTGCAGCGCCTCCAGCTGTTCGCGCCGGTCCTGCGGTGCTTTCGCAAGGGCGAGTGCGGCTCTTGCCTTTTGCAGATTGGCCTTCGCTGTCTCCACGGCGGCCTTTTCGGCATCGGCTTCCAGCGAAAACAGCACCTGGCCCTGCGCGGCGGTGTCGCCCTCGGCCACCGTCAGCGTCGTCAGCCGTGCCGTATTGGCGGCGCCGATATAAAGCGTGTCCGCTTCGACCCAGCCAAGCCAGCCGTGATCCTCGGACGGGCGAAAGAGGGAATAGCCGACCGCCGCGGCAGCAGCGAGGATAACGACAGCGAGGAGAATGCGCTTCATCGGATGTCTCCATCGGCAGGTTTGAACAGGGTGTCCAGGTAGAAATCGAATGCGGCATCGATATCGAGATCGCCATACCGGGTGAAATTCGCCTCCCAGATCACCGACAGCAGTGCCGGCGCGAAGATCACCTGCGGCGCTTTCAGCACGTGCGCAGAGCGCAGTTCGCCCTGTCTTTCGGCCTTTTCCAGAACCTGGGTGATCAGCGCCAGTCCGGGCGTTATGATATTTTCGTGGTAGAATTCGGCGATGTCGGGGAAATTCCGCATTTCCATCACCATCAGTTGCACCAGGTTGCGCTTTTCGGTGGCCAGGATTTCCGTTTTCAGAAGATGAAAGAAGACCGCCAGCGTTTCTCGCGGGGGCATATCGCTTTCCTCAAGCGCGGAATGGGCGGCCATCAGAAGCGGGCGCAACGCATCGCTGATCAGCGATTTGAACAGGCTCTCCTTGTCGGGAAAGTAAAGATAGACCGTGCCCTTGCCGATCCCCGCGCGCCGGGCAATGTCCTCGATCCGGGCATTGGCGAAGCCCTTGTCGGAAAACGTAGCCAGCGCGGCCTCCAGAATGGCAATTCGGCGGGCTTCGGGGGCAATGGATCTGCGCTTTGACGGCGGTTGGGCGGGCACGTATGAGCCTCTCAAATTATGACTGACCGGTCAGTCATAACAGATGACGTGCCGATGGGCAAATTGTCTTTGCTTTTGAGGAGGGGGCTGGTGGGACTGTCACCGCCTGCGGGAAACGCGCGCAACCGGTTGCCGCCGGATTGAGACGGGATAAGCCGTCGGGTAAGAAAAATGCGGCTTTTCGTTGATCGGACGCG
This sequence comes from Martelella mediterranea, assembly GCA_003001975.1. Lineage (GTDB taxonomy): Bacteria > Pseudomonadota > Alphaproteobacteria > Rhizobiales > Rhizobiaceae > Martelella > Martelella mangrovi. The sequence goes on along the minus strand of PVUG01000001.1, from coordinate 354,016 downwards.
GGATCTGCAACGGTGAAATGCCGTCCATTCCGTCCGTCATATTGTTTCCGCAGTCTGTGCCTTTGCGCACGCGCCCGACCGTCTTTCCGGGCATGAAAGACCGGCTTCTGCAATGCAGCGGCGGGGCGGGCTTTCAGGCTTGCAAGCCATTGTGAAAACGTATAGTACCCATCGGTACGGCTCGCCCGGACCTCCGGAAATACACCCCGTTTGCCCGTTCCGGGCCGGTTCTATATCAAAGAAGCAGGAAACACCCATGGATCGCCGCACATTCTTCAAAAAGGCAGGCGTTGCTTCGGCCGGCGCCCTTGCTCCGGCCGCACTCGCCGCGCCCGCCATCGCGCAGGAAACCCCCAAGCTCACCTGGCGCCTTTCGTCCGCCTTTCCGCAGTCTCTCGATATTCTCTATTCCGCCTCGACCGGCATCGCTGACCGCGTCCGCGAGGCGACAGACGGCAATTTCGACATTCAGGTCTATGCCGGTGGCGAACTGGTTCCGCCGCTGCAGGTGCTGGATGCGGTGCGCGACGGTACGATCGAAATGTGCCACACGCCGTCCTACTATTATATCGGCCAGGACATGACCTATGGTCTGGGAACGGCCGTGCCGTTCGGCATGAATGCGCGTTTGAAGAATGCGTGGCTCTATCAGGGCGGCGGCAATGATTTGTTTGACGAATTTTTCGCCGAAAAGGGCGTCTGGGGCCGTCCGGCCGGCAATACCGGTGCGCAGATGGGCGGCTGGTTTGCCAAGGAAATCAACTCGCTTGAGGATCTGAAGGGCCTGAAGATGCGCATTGCCGGCCTTGCCGGGCAGGTCATGGCCAAGCTTGGCGTGACCCCGCAGCAGATCGCTGCCGGTGATGTTTATTCCGCCCTGGAACGCGGCACGATCGATGCCACGGAGTTTGTCGGCCCCTATGACGATTTGAGCCTCGGCCTCGTCAAGGTCGCCAAATATTATTACTACCCGGCCTGGTGGGAAGGCGGCCCGACCATCCATGCCTTCTCCAATCTCGACAAGTTCAACGAACTCCCGGCCGGCTACCAGCAGATTCTGACGGATGCCTGCGATGCCGTGAACCTCGACATACTGGCCCGCTACGACGCCGGCAATCCGAAGGCGCTGCGTCAGCTGGTGGCCGACGGGGCTGAGCTGAAGCCGTTCAACCAGGAAATCCTCGATGCCTGCTACAAGGTGTCGCAGGAGACCTTTGCCGAAATCTCGGCCGAGAATGCCTGGTTCAAGCGCATCTATGACAGCCAGCAGGAGTTCAAGAAGGACGCCTATCTGTGGATGCAGCTTGCCGAATTCTCGTTCGACAAGTTCATGATGGTCCAGCAGCGCAAGGGCAATCTCTAAGACGCCTGACGGTTTGATGTGAAATGCTTGCGGCCCGGAGCGCACTGCTCCGGGCCGTTTTGCTGTGATCTTCGCCGCTGCAATGGTCCGGCGTGATTGACGGATGGGCATTGGCGACGTAAGCCATTGACCTGTATCGAAAAAGAAAACCAAAAGAGGACGTTCCGTGTCGGACCGGATTGTCATTGTCGGAGGCGGGCAGGGCGGCTTTGCTGTCGCTGCCAAACTGAGGGCACTCAAGGTTGAACGACCGATCACCCTGATCGGCGCGGAAACGGTTCCGCCCTATCAGCGCCCGCCGCTTTCGAAAAAATACCTGCTCGGCGAAATGGCATTTGATCGTCTGCTGTTTCGTTCCGAAAGCTGGTATGCCGACAATGACGTCGATCTGAGGATGGAGCGCTATGTCGAGCGGATCAATCGCGAGACGAAAGATGTCGTGATGCAGGACGGCCAGACGGTGTCCTATGGCGCGCTTGTGCTGGCGACTGGGGCAACGCCGCGACGCCTTCCCGGGCACATCGGCGGCGATCTCGACGGCATTTTCGTCATGCGCGACAAGCAGGATGCCGACCGGCTTGCCGGCGCGATGAAGCCCGGCAGCAGGTTGCTGGTGGTTGGCGGCGGTTATATCGGTCTGGAAGCGGCATCCGTGGCTCGAAAATTCGATGTCGATGTGACGGTTATCGAGATGGCCGATCGTATCCTGAAGCGTGTTGCGGCTGCCGAAACGGCCGAAATCATGCGTGACATCCACCTGTCCCACGGTGTCGATATTCGCGAAAATACCGGGTTGATCCATTTCGAGGGCGAGGACGGCCATGTGCGTCGCGCCGTGCTGTCGGATGGCGATATTCTCGACGTCGATATGGTGGTGGTCGGCATCGGCGTAACGCCGAACGACCAATTGGCCAAGGATGCCGGTCTTGCCGTTGCCAACGGGATTGTCGTCGATGCCTACGGGCGCACGTCCGATCCGGATATTTTCGCTGTCGGCGATTGTGTCGAACAACCCTACCGGGGGGAGCGCATCCGTTTTGAATCGGTCTCCAATGCCGTGGATCAGGGCGAGGCCATTGCCGCCATACTGGCAGGTTCGGACAAACCATATGTCGCACAACCGTGGTTCTGGTCGGATCAGTATGACGTCAAGCTGCAGATTGCCGGATATAATGGCGGGTATGACCGGGTCGTGACGCGCGATGGCGCCCGGGAGGGCAGCAAGTCCGTCTGGTACTTCAAGGGCGACGAGATGCTTGCCGTCGACGCCGTCAACGATGCGCGGGCTTATGTCTGCGCCAAGAAAATGCTGGGCGCCGGCATTCATCCGAAACCGGCCGTGATTGCGGACCCGCAGACGGATCTGAAGGCGCTGACCACCTCGTAAACGGGATGCGCTTGTGAAGAATTGACAAATGGAATTTTGCCTTGATCTGGAAAGTCGGGCATTGTGGCTAAACTGAAACCTGTGTGGCACAAGAGACGCCGGAAGGCGAAGTAGGGGATTGAATAATTGTCTTTTCGGCTGAGGGGCGGTTCCAGAACACGGACGACGTTGAGTGATGTTGCACGGCTGGCGGGTGTCAGCCCGATTACGGTTTCGCGTGCCCTGCGCGAGCCGCACAAGGTCTCTGACAAGCTGCGCGAGACGATCCTGGAAGTGGTGGAAGAGATCGGCTATGTGCCGAACTTTGCTGCGCGTGCACTGGCCAGCCGCCACAGCGGCATCGTCGCCGTACTGGCGCCGATCATGGACATGAACGGCTTCTTTCACGCCGCACGCGGCATCGAGGACCGCTTTCTGACCAGCGATGTCAGTACCCAGTTTGCCAATATCGGCCTGGATGCGGCAGAAGAAGCCAAGCTGCTGCGGCTTTTCGTGGCCCAGAACCCGGCCGGTATCATTCTTGAAAGCGTTGCCGAATTCCCCGTCAACAAGCCGTTGATTGCCGAGCTCGGTTTCCCCGTCGTCCAGATGATGGATACCAGTATCGAGCCGCTGGACATGGGCGTGGGCATCCGAAACCGGGCTGCGGCCACGGCGGCCGTCGAACATCTTCTGGCAAAGGGTTATGAACGGATTGCGCTTTTCGGCGGCGGCAAGGATATCCGCTCACGCCGCCGCTTCGAGGGCTATCGCGATGCGCTGTTGAAGGTTGGCCGTTATGATCCGGCTTATGTGTTCGAGGCGGAAAACGGTAATCCGATGGAGCAGGGCAGCAAACTGATCCAGAATTTGCGCAGGCGGATGCCTGAGGTGGATGCTGTTTTCTGCCACAATGACAGTCTGGCCATGGGGGTTTATTTCGGTGCCCAGCAACTGGGTATCCGCATTCCCGAGGAATTTGGCATCTGCGGTTATAACGGTGTCGATCTGGCCGAAATGGAAGCGCCGCCGCTGACGTCGGTATATGTGCCGCTCTATGATATCGGCTTCAAGGCCGCCGATCTGATCATGCGCCATCTGGTGGCGGGCGAGCGGCCGGATGCGGCCGTCGAACTGCCCTTCGACATTATCGAGGGCAATTCAACCCGCCGCTTCTGAGACAATTCTTTCCGGTGATACGTTCAGCGGGCAGCGCCTGCGACATGCAGGCCGCACTCGCGCTTTGCATCGTTTTCCCACCACCAACGGCCGGCGCGTTCCGGCTCGCCGGGCTTGATGGCGCGGGTGCAGGGTTCACAGCCGATGGAGGGATAGCCGCGGGCATGGAGCGGGTTGAGGGGCACATCGTGCTCTTCGGCGAAGGCGCGAACGTCTTCGATGCTCCAGTCGGCCAGCGGATTGATTTTGGTGAGATGGCGCGCGGGATCGTCTTCGGCAAACGGCGTTGAAGCACGATTGCCGGATTGACCGCGCCTCAGGCCGGTCACCCAGTAGGACATGCCGTCAAGGGCGCGTGCCAGCGGCTCCAGCTTGCGCACATGACAGCAAGCGTGGCGGGCTTCGACACTCTCGTAAAAACCGTTTTTGCCATATTCTGCAATATAGCCGGCAACGGCCTGCTCGTCCGGCGTATAACGCTCGATCGTGATGTTGAAACGCTGCTCGGTATCGTCGATGAGCTGGCTGGTTTCGTCGAACAGCCGTCCCGTGTCGAGTGTGACGATCCTGATCGGCAGTCTGGCCATGGCAATCGCTGCGGTCAGCACCTGATCCTCGATACCGAGGCTGGTTGTGAGCACGGCGGGCCTGCCGGTTTCGGCAATCAATCGGAGCCGGTCGTCAAGATCCAGCCCGGCAAGTGTCTTCTCAAGGTCTATCGTCGTGGAAAGCGTCATCATCAAACTCGCTTCATGTCCGTTTGGTGCAGTATCACAGCACGGGCGATACGCCGCGAGGAACCGGCTTGCTGATTTATCGACAGGGCCTGCAAAAGCTTGGCGCAAAACTCCTGATTGCTAGAACGCGCTGCCCCGAAGGGCTCTAGATCGCACCCTTCTCGTTGTAGCGGCGGGTTTCCTCGCGCATTTCCTCGGCGGAACTGCGCTCGCCGGCGGCCGTCTCGCGGTTGCGGGCGCGCTGGAACTTGATGCTGTCGGCGATGAAGGCGCGCGACAGGCCGTGATAGAGCGGCTCACGCGAAATCATCCGCGAGGCGATATAGCCGAGCATGGAGGTCGCCATCAGGGTGATGATGCCGTCGTGATTGTCCGTCATTTCCAGAATGATCACGAAAGCCGTCATCGGTGACTGCACGACGCCGGCAAAATAACCGGCCATGCCGAGGATCGCGCCAAGCCCGATACTGATGCCGAGCACGTGGGCAACCGTGGAGCCGAGTGTTGCGCCGACGGAAAGCGACGGCGCAAAAATACCGCCGGGAATACCCGAAGCCATCGACAGGAAGGTGGCTAACAGCTTGCCGAGAAAGAAGAAGGGATTGATCGATCCGCCCTCGATGACGGTTCTGGCCTGTTCATAGCCGGTGCCGAAGGTGGCGCCGCCGAAGACCAGACCGATGAGCGCAACGGCAAGGCCGCAGCCGCCGGCGACAATCGCCATCCGCTTGATCGGGGCAGGCTGCGCCCAGCGCTTGATACGGCGGGCGGCTTTCAGCGAATAGAGCGAGAACAGGGCCCCCAGAAGACCGCCGCCAATGCCGCAGACGAACACGGCCACCCATTCTTCGGGGCGCACGGCAATAGCCGAAGCCTGACCGAAATACGTGTAGTTGCCCGCAAGACCGATGGCGGCAAGGCCGGAGAGGATGATGGCGGATACGACCAGCCCGTTGGCGCGCGACTCGTAGGCGCGGCTCATTTCCTCGATGGCGAACACGATCCCGGCAAGCGGCGTGTTGAAGGCGGCGGAGATGCCGGCTGCGGAGCCTGCAACGATCAGCCCCTTGGTCTGGATCATCTTTCCCCAGCGCGCAGTCTGGATCATGATCGAGGCGCCAACCTGCACGGTCGGGCCCTCACGGCCGATCGAGGCACCGCAGAACAGCCCGATGATGGTCATCAGGATCTTGCCGGCGGCCACCTTCAGATTAAGCAGGCGATGCTGGCTTTCGGTGTTGTGCAGATGCCGGGCGGCGATGGCCTGCGGAATGCCGGAACCTTGCGAGTTGGGAAACAGCCGTGTGCTCATATAGGAGCACAGCATGAAACCCAGCGGTGTCAGCACAAGCGGCAGATAGGGCGAATAGGCGGTCGTGTGCCGCAGGCCCTCGAACAGTTCGTAGGCATAATCGGCGGCGCGTGCGAAAAACACGCTGATCACCCCGATCATGAGAGCGCCCACCCAGAACACCAGCCTTGGCTGCCATATTCGCCATGATCCCCACATCACCCGTGTGCGGCGGACCATTTTGACGTTCTTGTAGTAGGGGCGCATAGCTCGGCTTTCGCGGCAAACTCTTTGGTGTTTAAAAAATATCCCGGTCCGGGGTCCGGCATCAAATTACAGGAAGCGGGGCGGTTGCCTCCTTATCCTCTTGCCTTTCACCGATTTCAAGGCCGATTGACGCAAATTCCGTTTATCGCTCCGCTTTCGTCTCCTGTGATGCAAGCGTGCCAAAATGGCTCTCAAGCCGGGCTGTGCCGAAACAGGGGGCGATCATGTCTTCGCGCGCGGCGGCCAGAAAAAATTCGAAAGGTCCCCAGGTGCCGGGACCGGCAAATTTTTTCAGAATAAACAGCGCGGCATCGGCAATAAAAAAGGGAAGGTGCAGAAATCGCGGCTTTCTTCCAAGGGCCGTAAAGGCCAGTGTGCCGATGTCGTTGAAGCTGAGGATGTCCGGGCCGCCGACATCGACGAAGGCCATTCCCTTTTCCACCGCATCGACCGAAACGGCAGCCAGATCGGTACCGTCGATCGGGTTGACGCGTTGGCGGCCATTGCCGAACAGGTAGACACGTCCGCGCGCGGCCATGTTGAAGATGTCGCCCATATCCGAGAAATAGCCGGTCGGCGCGATGACGGTCGAGGGCAGGGGGCTTTGTTCAAGCCGTATGACAAAATCCTGCTTGGCGCGGGCCAGCGCGCTTTTGGGTGCCATTTGGTCGCCGTTGAAGACATGCACATAGGCAAAGCGGGAAACACCCGCCCGTTCAGCTTCTTCGAGCAGGTTGCAATTGGCGCCGTAATCGACATCGCGGTAGGTGAGGCCGTCCTTCTGCCGGGTAATGCCGAGGGCCGATATCACGATATCGACATCGTTCATGATGCCCGAGAGGCTTGCAGGCGCTGTCGCTTCCGCTTCGATCAGGTCGTCTGCTTCCGGCAGCAGATCCCTTGCGCGCGCTCGGTCGCGCACCAGGGCAATCACCTTATAGCCCGACTTATGAAAGGCCGTGACCAGATGTCGTCCGAGATATCCCGTCGCGCCGGCAACGAGGACGGTTTGGCCAGCTTTGCCGGCAGCAGCGTTTTCGAAAGTGTCCGTCATCAGGCACGCAACTCCGCATAGGATGCCATGACATGGGTGCGGTAGGCGTCCCGCTCGGTCATTGCCGCATAATAGGCCTCAACGGCAGGTCGGGGCGGGCGAGCGGTATCCACCGTGTAATAGCGGTAGAGCACGTGGGCGAACATGATATCGGCCAGCGTGAAGTCATTGCCGGCGAGGAAGGCATGCTTTTCAAGCTCGGATTCGGCCATTCCCAAAAGCCGGTCAAAAGCGACAACCGCGCGCTCGATAGCCGCCGGATCGCGGTCCTTTTCGGGCGTGCGCACCAGCTGCCAGAAAATCGGCGTGGTGAAGGCGGTCGCGGCGGTGGACTTGGCCCATTCGGCCCATTTGTCGACATGGGCGCGGGCCGCGGGATCGGCCGGCCAGAAGGCGTCGCTGCCATAGCGGGCGGCAAGATAGCGGCAGATGGCCGCCGATTCAAACAGCGCTTCGCCGTCCTCGCCATCCTTCAGCACGGGGATCAGGCCGTTCGGATTCATGGCCAGGAATTCGGGCGTGTCCGTGCCGCCGAATTTGTGACCGATATCGTAACGCTCGAATTCGAGGCCAAGTTCGCCGACGGTCCACATGACGGCCTGAACATTGGATGACGTCGCGCGGCCCCAGATTTTCAGCATTTTACGATCCTTCCCGTATGATTCGCCTGTAACCCGCATTATGCAGCTTTGCATGCGTCCGGGTAGCTGGCCGTGATGCACGCGCCGAACTGATCAAGATCAACGCGCGGGCGGCGGGGGCTGCTAGGTATCGGCCACACGCCTCCCAAGCGTCTACCGACGGAGATTTCTGAGCATGCAGCATTTCAATTTCGATGCATTCCCGCCCCATGTCATGGCCGAAAAGGCCGAAACCGCAGGTATTGCAAAGGTCAACAAGGATCCCGTCTCGCTTCTCGTCTCGGCGATGATGGCCGGCGCCTTCATCGGCATAGCGTTCATATTCTACACCGTCGTGACAACGGGCAATGGCGATGTCGGCTGGGGGGCGAACAAGTTCATCGGCGGGCTGGCCTTCAGTCTCGGCCTGATTCTGGTCGTGCTCACCGGGGCCGATCTTTTCACCAGCACCGTTTTGACCATTGTCGGCAAGGCGACAGGCCAGATCACCTGGGGCGCGCTCGCGCGCAACTGGGCAACGGTCTTTATCGGCAATTTCATCGGTGCGATGACGCTTGTGATGATCATGCAGGCCGCACGCCATTATGAGGGCGACAGCGGCCTTCTGGGCATCAATTACATGCATATCGCCCAGCACAAGCTGCACCACACCTTCCTGCAGGCCGTTGCGCTTGGCATCATGTGCAATGTGCTGGTCTGCCTTGGCGTCTGGATGACCTATGCCGGCCGTTCGGCGGCCGACAAGATCCTAGCGATCACCCTGCCGGTTGCCATGTTCGTGGCCTCCGGCTTCGAACACGTGGTCGCCAACATGTTCCAGATCCCGATGGCGATCCTGACCAGGACGCTCGCCGGTCCGGAATTCTGGGAAGCCTCGGGCGCGAACATTGCCGATTTCGCCGATCTCACATGGCGCAATTTCATTGTCGCCAACCTGATCCCCGTCACCATCGGCAATATCATCGGCGGCGGATTGTTCGTCGGGATCGCTTACTGGGTCATCTATCTCAGGCCCGCGGTGCGCAATCAGGCGCATTGAAATCAGAAGCAGAAAATGCGGGCTGATGCGATGAACAGTTGCTTATATCGCCCTTCGTCACTATCGTCTGGACGATTTTTCAAGGTGATGAAGGGGATATTCCACCATGACGACTATAGGAGAGCCGAATCCGAATATTGACAAGGTCAGGGGGAACTGGGGCTGGGTCATGGCCTTTGGTCTGCTGCTTGTCCTGTTCAGCCTGATTCTGCTTGGCAATCTTGTGGTGGCAACCGTGGCTTCGGTGGTGTTCTTCGGCGCAATGCTGATTGTCGCCGGTGTCATTCACCTGTCGCAGCTTTTCTACAATCACGGCAAGGGGCATGTGGCCTTCTGGGTGATTTCCGGGCTGCTCTATGTCCTTGCCGGCATCATGCTGATGCGCAATCCCGTGCTGGCCTCCAGCCTGTTTACCATTATCGTCGGTGTTTCGCTGGCCGTTGCCGGTGGTTTCCGTCTTTACCTCGGCATGACCATGCGTCCGGTCAAGGGCTGGGGCTTCATGATCTTCTCCGGCCTGGTGCTCATTCTGGCCGCCGTGCTGATCGCCTCGAACTTTCCGCAGAACAGCCTCTGGCTGCTGGGCCTGTTCGTCGCCGCCGACTTCCTGGTTTACGGCGTTTCTCTGGTGATCTTTGCGCTGGCGCTGAAGCCGCGCAGTAACGGCTAAATATACAAGAACGGCCCGGGACCGGCTGACGTCTTTTGATATCGCCGGCGCCGGGTCTTTGCGATCTGCCCATGCAGGTGTCACGGACACCGAAGGAAGAGGTTCATGTCTTCAGACGGTTCGATGCGGTACATCACGATCAGCGGTTTCGGTGGGCCGGAGGTCATGTCGGTCGCCACGGGACCGCGTCCGACGCCGGGGCCGAACGAAGTGCTGATCCGCGTTTCAGCGGCCGGTGTGAACCGGCCGGACGTGGCCCAGCGGCAGGGCACCTATCCGCCGCCGCCCGGCGCCAGCGCGGTGCTGGGGCTGGAAGTGGCCGGAACAATCGCCGCTGTGGGCGATCAGGTCCGCGGCTTTGAAATCGGCGCGCGGGTCTGCGCGCTGGTCAATGGCGGCGGCTATGCGGAATATTGCACGGTGCCGGCGGGGCAGGTTCTGCCCGTTCCCGACGGTGTGGACGATGTTGCCGCTGCCGCGATCCCCGAAACCTTGTTTACGGTGTGGGCCAATCTTTTCCAGATGGCCGGTCTTAACGAGGGGCAGGATGTTCTCGTGCATGGCGGGTCGAGCGGGATCGGCACCACGGCGATACAGCTTGCCAATGCCTTCGGCGCCCGGGTTTTCACAACTGCCGGCACCGATGCAAAATGCGATGCCTGCCTGAAACTCGGCGCAGCGGTTGCCATCAATTACCACCAGCAGGATTTCGTCGAAGCGGTGAAAACGGCGACCGACGGCCGGGGCGTCGACATCATCCTCGATATGGTGGGGGCGGCCTATTTTCAGCGCAATCTTTCAGCGCTGGCCAAAGATGGCTGCCTGTCGATCATCGCGTTCTTGAGCGGGCCGAAGGCCGAGGCCGTCAACCTGACGCCGATCATGGTCAAGCGCCTGACGGTGACCGGATCGACCATGCGGCCGCGCACCGAAGATGAAAAACGCGCGATTCGCGACGACCTTCTGGACAAGGTCTGGCCGCTGATCGCAGAAGGACGCGTTAAGCCGCTGATCGACCGCGTCTTTGCCTTCGAGGATGCTGCCGATGCGCACCGGCACATGGAAGCGGGCGATCATATCGGCAAGATCGTTCTGGCATATGACTGACCTGACAACGCCGGGAGGCTTCGGTTCATGGTAAACCCTGTTCTGGTGGATGTAACCCGCGGTGTACTCACCGAAAGCCGCCATCGCGGCATGATCGCGGTCACCGATGCCGCCGGCGGCGTGGTGTATGCTGCGGGCGATATCGACGCGGCGGTTTTTCCCCGCTCGGCCTGCAAGGCAATCCAGGCGCTTCCGCTTGTCGAAAGCGGTGCGGCGGATGCCTACGGGTTCGGGCAACGCGAGATCGCGCTGGCCGCCTCGTCGCATTCCGGCGAGGACGCCCATATCGCCCTTGCTGCCGAAATGCTTGAGCGGGCCGGGCGCGGCGTTGCCGATCTGGAATGCGGTGCGCACTGGTCGTCTCAGCAGCCGGTTCTCATCCATCAAGCCCGGACGCGCCAGATGCCCGATGCGCTGTGCAACAATTGTTCGGGAAAGCATGCGGGCTTCATCTGCGCATGCTGTCATCAGGGGATCGATCCGAAGGGATATACCGGCTACGACCATCCGCTGCAGGCGCAGATACGCGAGGCGATGGAAGATGTGACCGGCGCGATTGTCGGGACCGATGTCTGCGGCACGGACGGCTGCAATATTCCGACCTATGCGGTGCCGCTGAAGGCGCTGGCGCGGGGCTTTGCCCGCATGGCGACCGGAGACGGGCTTTCGCCTGAACGCGCGCGGGCGGCCGGGCGCATCCTCGATGCCGCCATGGCCGAGCCCTGGTATGTGGCCGGCACGGGGCGGGCCTGCACCGCGCTGATGTCACTCGCCCCCGGACGGATTTATGCCAAGACCGGTGCCGAGGGCGTGTTTTGTGCCGCACTTCCGGAGCAGGGGCTCGGTATTGCGCTGAAATGCGAAGACGGCACCACGCGCGCTGCCGAGGCCATGGTGGCCGCTGTTCTCGCAAGGCTTTTCTCCGATGACGCCGAACTGGCCGGCCGCCTTTCGGAAAAGGCCGATGTCAGGCTCAGGAACTGGAACGGCACGGAAGTCGGACGCGTGCGCGCCGTTTTACCCTGACTGTTCGCCTTCAGCCGCCAGCAGGTTCTGGCGCAGCGTGTTCAGCCGTGCGTGCAGGTCGCGGGCTTCTTCGGCCGTGCAGCCGGTCTTTGCGGCAATCGAGCGGGCGATCGTCTCGGCGTCGCTTTTGATCTCCCGGCCCCTCGGCGTCAGTGTGATTTCGACGCGCCGCTCGTCGTCCTGCGCTCGCCGTCTGGCGATATAACCTGTTGTTTCCAGCCGCTTGAGGAGGGGAGACAGCGTGCCGGAATCCAGACCGAGCCGCGCGCCGATCGCGTTTACCGAAAGCGTGCGGTGTTCCCAAAGGGCCATCATCACCAGATATTGCGGATAGGTCAGCCCCAGCTGCGACAACAGCGGCTTGTAGGCGCGCGCAAAAGCATGCTCGGTTGCATAGACGGCAAAGCAGAGCTGGTTGTCGATGCGGGGCAGGAATGTCAGGTCGTCATCATCGGTCATGCTCGAAATGTAATGCCGATAATAAAATTTGCAAAATAATATTGTAAGCAATTAAATTGTGCACTATGTAAAATATACCCGGCGCTGAATGGAACGCAAAGCGGTCCTGCTGCGTCGTTAAGGAAACGGGAATTTTCTCGAAAAGGCGATCTGTCGCCGCAAAGGAGTAATGCCATGATCAAGACGCTTTACACCACCAAAGCCACATCCACCGGCGGCCGCGAAGGTAGCGCCCGCACCGAAGACGGCGCATTCGAAGTCAACCTGGCCCTGCCGAAGGAAATGGGTGGCGCCGGCGGCGAAGGCGCCAATCCGGAACAGCTTTTTGCGGCCGGTTACGCCGCCTGCTTCAACTCCGCGCTCCACAATGTCGCGGGCAAGAAGAAGGTCGAACTGCCGGAAAACACCACGGTAACGGCAACCGTCGGCGTTGGCCCGCGTGACGATGGCGAGGGCTTCGGGATCGAAGCTGAACTGACCGTTTCTCTGCCCGGTCTCGACCGCGATACGGCCGAAAGCCTGGTCAAGCAGGCCCACATCGTCTGCCCCTACAGCCATGCCCTGCGCGTGAACTATGAAGTCCCGGTGTCGCTTGCCGACTGAGGACAGGTTTTGTTGACAAGCTGCCCCTCACTCCGGGTCGTCCTCGGGCTTGACCCGAGGATCCAGGGCTACACGCTGTATGCTTGCTCGAAACCTTTTCTTATCAAAGGGCTGAGCGGAATGGATGCTCGGATCACGTCCGAGCATGACGCCTGTGGGGATGGCTGACGGAGGTGGCAACCCGCACGTCTTCGGGTTTGTCAGCAGTCTGAGCCGGCGGACATTCCGCCGGCTTTTCTATTCTGCGGCAATGCCGCCATCGAAAATGCCATGCGCAAACTTTCTGCTTGACCTTGGTGCAAGCGACGTCTTGATTGTCGGCATTGAATTCCCGCCGCCTTCTTCCCGCGCACGCTGACATTCCGGCCCGTTTTCCCAGTGACCGATCGTGCAGGCGCTTTTCGAAGAGCATGCGGCGTTGCAAGGAGAATGAAATGGCAGTCGATACTTCCCCGTCTTCGGAAACCTGGACCCATGTCGATGGTGAGTGGCTTCCCGGCAATCCGCCGCTGATCGGCCCGACCTCGCACGCGATGTGGCTTGCCTCGACCGTGTTCGACGGCGCGCGCTTTTTTGAAGGCATGGCGCCGGATCTCGACGAGCACTGCAAGCGCATCAACCGTTCGGCGCGCGCGCTCGGCCTTGAACCGACACATACATCAGAGGAAATCGAGGCGCTGGTCTGGGAAGGGCTGAAGCGCTTCAAGGGGGCGGAAGCCGTCTATATCAAGCCGATGTACTGGGCCGAACACGGGCTTGCCGGTCTCGTGCCGGCCGACCCTGCGTCGACGCGGTTCGCGCTTTGCCTGTTCGAAACGCCGATGCGTTCGACCCAGCCGGTCACGCTGACCCTGTCGCCCTTCCGCCGTCCCTCGCCGGAGGTCGCGATGACCCACGCCAAGGCTGGCAGCCTTTATCCGAATTCCGGACGGATGATGCTGGAGGCGCGCAGCCGCGGGTTTGACAATGCCCTTGCCTGCGACATCAACGGCAATGTCGCCGAAACCGCGTCGGCCAATATCTTTCTGGTCAAGGACGGAATTCCGATGACGCCGGCCGACAATGGCTGCTTCCTGGCCGGCATCACCCGCCGCCGCATCCTCAAACTGTTCCGCGAAAACGGCATTCCCGCCGAAGAGCGTACGCTGACGGTCAAGGAATTCATGGAGGCCGACGAACTGTTCCTGACCGGCAATTACAACAAGGTCGTGCCGGTCACCAAGCTCGATGAGCGCGATTACGCGCTTGGCCCGATGGCGAAGAAGGCGATGTCGCTTTACATGGACTGGGCCCGGGCCACCTGCAAATAAGACTGGCCAATCAGGTCGTGAATGAGGAAGCCCGGACACGCTGTTCCGGGCTTTTTTATCAGGATTGGCGCTCGCTTGTCGGGTGGTCGCAGCAGCCGTCTCCGCATTGCGCATCGGCTGCATTGTTGTCGCCGGGTGTCTCGCCGCCCGCCCGGTATTCCCGCCAGGACTGTGTGAGGATCTGAAAGGCGGAGGTCAGGAACAGGCCCGCCATGACGAAGGCGACGGCGAGGTCCGGCCATGCCGAATGCGCCCCCCAGACGCCAAGTGCGGCGATCATGACGACGACATTGCCGATCGCGTCATTGCGCGAGCAAAGCCAGACCGAGCGAACATTGGCGTCGCCGTCCTTGTAGCTGACAAGCAACAGCACCGTCGCAAGATTGGCGGCAAGCGCCAGCAGTCCGATGATGCCCATGACCGGGGCCTCGGGAACACCGGCGCCGAAAACACGCCAGACAGTCGAGCCGAACACCCAAAGCCCCATGAGAAACAGGCTCGCGCCCTTGGCAGCGGCCGCCATGGAGCGGGTCCGCAACGATGTGCCGATCACCGCCATGGAGATGCCGTAGGTCAACGCATCGGCGAAGAAATCCAGCGCGTCCGCCTGCAGCGCCTGTGACCGCGCAGCCTGCCCGGCCGCCATCTCCACGACGAACATTGCCGCATTCAGGGCGATGACGATCCATAGTCGCTTCTTGTAGGCGTTCGACATGCCGTCAAAGGGGCCGTGGTCTTGTCCGCAGCACGCACTCATGATCCGTTACCTGTTGTTTTTGCTCACGGACGGCACCATAATTCCTCAAGCGACTATAGGTTCAAGAGGTTTTTTGAGGCGATGTTTTCCATTGGCGAACTTTCCCGGCGCACCGGTGTCAAGGTGCCGACGATCCGTTATTACGAGCAGAACGGGCTGATTGCGCCGGCCGAGCGATCCGAGGGCAATCAACGCCGCTACGGCTCAGACGATGAAAGCCGACTGACCTTCATCCGCCATGCCCGCGATCTCGGCATCAGGGTTGATGCCATTCGCGAACTGCTGGAATTGTCGGCCCACCCCGAAAAGCCTTGTGACCGCGCAGATGCCATTGCCCGTGACCATCTGGCCCAGGTGCGCGGGAAGATCGCACAGCTGAAGCGGCTGGAGGCCGAGCTTGCACGCATCACCAGCCATTGCGAGGGCCACGCGGTCGGCGAATGCTATGTGATCCGCTCCCTTGCCGATCATGGTCTTTGCAGCCGCGAGCATGTCTGACTTTTTCAATTGACAAATCCGGCGTTTCGGCGCATCTGAAATTCATGATCAAGATCGTGACCCATTCTCGTGCGTATTTTTGGCTGTTCCAATAGGAGCGGCCGCGATTGATCATGTTCATCACCGGCCGCCTGGGGCGGCAAGGTGTTGAAAACATAACGTCCCGGACGGCACTGCAAGGAAAGCCAAGGGACGACAATGACTGAAGATCAAGACGAAATTTCGCTGGAACGACCCGCTCTGATGACCATCAGAAAAGCGGTCGAGGCCGATATTCCCCAAATTCTCGAAATGATCGGCCTTCTGGCCGCGTTTCACGACGATGTGCTGGAAACGAGCGCCGAAAGCCTGAGGCGCGACCTTTTCGGCCCCGCGCCGTGGGTAACCGCGCTTGTGGCCGACAGCGGATCCACGCTTCTGGGCTATGCGCTCATGACCCCGCTCTACAGGGCCCAGCAGGGCAAGCGCGGCATGGACCTGCATCACCTGTTCGTGCGTGACGGTCATCGCAATCATGGCGTCGGTCAGCACCTGATTGCCCGCGCGCGTGATTTTGCAAAGGCGGCCGGCTGTGCCTACATGTCGGTCAGCGCCGCCACGGGCAACACCAGGGCGCACCAGTTTTATCAGCAGATGGAGTTTGTTGCCCGACCGGTGACGGGCATGCGCTATCTGCAGACACTGGCCTGAGCGGGCCGGTTCTTCAGTTTGCCGGAATGGCTTTCAGATACGCGCCGATCGCCTCCAGATCGGCGCGTGACAGATGCGAAATATTCTTCTGCACCTCCACCATCGAACCGCCGACCGTGTCGTAATCGGGCGTAAAGCCGGTTTCGAGATAGTCGGCGATTTCGCTTGCCGTCCAGTCGCCGATATCGGCGGAGCCTGGTGTGATATCGGGCACAATGCCGTCGCCGCCTTCCGGATTGGGCCCGCCTTCCAGCCAGTGGTCATATTTCAGCCCGCCGAACAGGTTGCGCGGTGTGTGGCACTCCCCGCAATGGGCCGGGCCTTCGACGAGATACTGCCCGCGCAGCACATCCGGTGTGACGTTCTCCAGCTGTGCCGGTGATTCACTGTCAAAATAGAGCAGCTTCCAGAAGGAAACCGACAGCCGGATATTGAAGGGAAAGGTGATGTCGTGCGGTTTGCTCGGTGCACTGCTTTCGGGCAGCGTCATGAGAAAAGCGTGAAGGTCCCTGATGTCCTGATTGTTCATGCGGACATAGGATGTGTAGGGCAGGGATGGATAGAGGTTTTCACCGTGCCGGCCAATGCCTTTCTTCATCGCGTTGGCGAATTCGTAGAAGGTCCAGTCGCCAATCCCGTGTTCCTTGTCGGGGGAAATGTTGGGTGCGTGGAACGTGCCGTAATGGCTGTCGAGCCCCAGACCGCCGGCCAGAACCAGCCTGTCGTCGCCCGTGGCGCCCGGTGCAGCATGGCAGCCGGCACATCCGCTTGCCCAGAACACCTTCTCGCCGTTCTGCACATTGGCGCCGGCAATGTTGCGAAGGTCGTCGGGATCAAGTTTCGGCGGCGTCAACGCAACCACAAACGCTGCCCCCATGAACAGGGCGGCAACGATCAGAACCCCGATGGTAATGCGCTTCACGCTCTGGCTCCTTCACAAACCGCCCGCCACCGGTAAAACCGGCCAGAAGGCTGCATTCGTCAGTTCTTGACGCGATAGATTTCGTGACAGGCGCCGCAGTTTGCGCCAAGCGTCCGCATCGCCTGGCCGACGGCGGCCTGATCGGCAGGCAGGTCGGCCAGCAGCGCGTTTGCATCGCTTGCAAGTTTTTCAGAGCGGGCGGTGAAGTCGTCCATGTTTTCCCAGATCGCCGGACTTGCCTCGCTGTCGTTTCCGGTTTTCGAATCCTCGGGAAAATGCGTCGGGAAGTCGGTCGCATGCGTTGCAATCGATGAAAGCGCGCCCTCGACGACGACCGGGTCATAAGCCTTCTGGCCCTTGGCGATGGCGCCAAGCTGGCCCACAGCCTGACCGATGGCTTTCATGTCGTCCTGGCGCAGTATTTGCGGAGCATCCTGTGCAATCACGGTGCCCGCGCTCAGACAGAGCGACAATGCGCCTGCAATCAAAAACGGCTTCTTCATTCGGTTCCTCCTTCTCTTCCTGCCGGCACTATACTGTGCTGCCGGCAGGAAACCAATGGGAAGAGGATATTGTTGGCGTTCAAATGGGTGTGGCTGAGTGTTAACCACCACTCTGTGTTGAAATCACGGCCAGAAGGCGTGAAAATGGTGGGTCGGGCCGTGGCCGGAGCCGACGGCAAGCGCGTCTGATGCGGCGATGGCGTCGGCGACATAGGTTTTGGCCTCTGTGGCCGCATCACTAAGCGAAAGCCCCTTGCCGATCTCGGCGGCAATCGCACTTGAGAGCGTGCAGCCCGTGCCATGGGTGTTTTCCGTTTCGATGCGCTTGCCTTCAAGCCATTGATGGCCTTCTGCGGTCACCAGCAGATCGGGGCAGTCTTCACCCTCCAGATGTCCGCCTTTCAGCAACACGGCTTGCGGCCCAAGACCGCGCAACGCCTGGGCCTGGGCGATCATCGTGTCGCGATCGGTGGCGACGTCTTCGTCCAGCAGGGCTGCCGCTTCCGGCAGGTTCGGCGTCAGGAGCGCGGCGAGCGGCAGCAGATGCTCCTTCAATGCCTCGACCGCATCTTCCGGCAGAAGCCGGTGGCCGCCCTTGGCCACCATCACGGGGTCGAGCACCACCGGAACTTCGACATGGTGGCGCAGGCAGTCGGCGATGGTAACGGCGATATTGGCATTGGCGATCATGCCGATCTTGATCGCGCTGACGGAAACATCGTCGAAGATTGTGGTGATCTGTTCGGAGACGAAGGCTGAGGGCACCTCATGCACGCCGGTCACGCCACGGGTGTTTTGCGCCGTCAGCGCCGTCATGGCCGCCATGCCATAGGTGCCGCGCGCGGAAAAGGTCTTGAGGTCGGCCTGAATGCCGGCGCCGCCCGACGGGTCGGAACCGGCGATTGAAAGAATATTCGCAATCATGTCTTTGCCTTCCCGATGGCCACTGAAAGAGCCACCGCTGCGTGATGGGGATCGGGTTGTCCGCAGATCGCCGAGACGACGGCGATGCCATCTGCACCGGCCTGAAATGTGGCCGGTATGTGCTGGGCTTTCAACCCGCCGATGGCCACGACCGGCAGGCCGGACCGCCCCGCCACTTCGGCAAGCCCGTCAAATCCAATCGGGGCGGCATGGCCGGGTTTTGTACCGGTCGCGAAAACGGGGCCTGCGCCGATATAATCCAGCGGGGCCGGGTTGAAATGCCGTGCGGCCTCACGGCTGTCGATCGAAAGCCCGAGCAGCATGTCCGGCCCGATTTTTTCGCGCACGGCGATCGGGTCGTCGTCTGACTGACCGACATGGACACCGTCTGCGCCAAGCGCGATTGCTGCTTCGACATCGTCATTGACGATCAGGCGGGCATCCGTGCCGGCCAGAACCTGCTGCAGCTCGCGCCCGGCTGCAATCCGTTCGGGCGTCGTGGCGTCCTTCATCCGAAGCTGGACCATGGTGGCGCCGCCGCGCACGGCCAGCCGGGTCGTTTCTGTCATGCCGAGGGTGCTGCAAAGCACGGGATCGAGCACAAGATAAAGCGAAAGGTCGAAAACCGGTCTCATGAAAGGGTAATCCTTGCCTCGGCTTCAAGTTCCGCCGGTGTGAGCGATGCGAGCTGATCGAGAAAGTGGACCGCGAATGTTCCGGGCCCCTCAGCGATGTCATGCGCATGGCTGCCGGCGACGGCATAGAAGGAAAGGGCGGCCACGGTTGCAGAAAACGGATCGTCCGGCCGGGTGCCCGCAAAGGCGCCGACAAGGCAGGTCAGCGCGCAGCCGAGCGCCGTCACCTTCGGCATGATCGGGGAGCCGCCGTGAATGCGTGCGCTGCGGGTTCCGTCGGTGACAAAGTCGTTTTCGCCGGTGACGGCAACTACCATGGTGCGCTCGGACGCCAGCCGGCGGGCGGTTTCCTCCGCCGCTTCCACGCTGTCACCGGCATCCACGCCCTTGCCGCCGCCTGTGGCGCCGGAAAAGGCCAGGATTTCAGACGCGTTGCCGCGCAGGATCGTCGGCCCGCGCTCAAGCAGCTCGCGGGCTGCCTTTCTGCGAAAATCCGTTGCAAAATGGGCAACAGGATCAAAAACCCAGGGCGTGCCCTTGGCCGTAGCGCCGTCGATAGCGGCCTTCATGCCGCCGATCCACAGGGGTGACAGCGTGCCGATATTGACGGTGAGTGCGGAGGCCAGTCCGGCGAACTCGCCGGCTTCTTCCTCGCAATGCACCATGGCCGGGGAAGCGCCGGCCGAAAGCAGCACATTGGCGGCGACATTCATCGCCACATAGTTGGTGATGCACTGCACCAGCGGCGCCTTTTCGCGCATTTCCGTGAGAATGGTCGCGGTGTCTGTCATTCCGGTTTCCCTTTCAGTTGTGGCGGAAAAGCCGGACGGACCAGAACAACGGAAGGCCCGAGTGACTCCCTCCGCCGGTATGATCCGGATCAGGTTCCAAGGGTGCTTCTCAGCCCGCTGCAGCGGACGCCCCCGTCGCTCTTGATGGCGTTGTTATATCAGAAAAAAGCGCCCCGATAAGGGGCGTTGCAGGTCGAGGGGAATTTTTATTGTCGCCTTTGGTTCACCGCAAAAACCCTGCGGGTTCAGTCATCTGTCGCGTATTTGCGTGGGATGCGGCAGGGGGCCGCGTTTTTTGCCCGAAGCCCCGTGAAGATGGGTCATCAGTGTTTGCGTGCGGGTGAGAAGCGCGGGGTCTTTCAGCAGTTCCGCGCGCTTGCAGGCGATGCCGGCCGTCTGTTCATCGCTCAGCGGCACGGCGCTGGCGAGCTGGTTGAGTTGCAGCTTGGTGTTGGCGATGCCTTGGGGGGTGCAGCGGGCAATGCGGTTCGCCACCGCGCCGATACGCCGGTCGAGGGCCACCGGTGTTTCGAAAATATCATTGAAGATACCGGCACAGCGGGCATCCTCTGCATTCATCGGAGCGGCCGTCAGAAACAGTTCCTTGATGGAGTGAAGGCCGGCGACCGACAGAAACCGGCTGTAATCTTTCGGATTGAAGAGGATGCCCAGCCTGTTTGCGGTCATGACGACACTTGCGGTCTTGAGCGCATAGACAAGGTCGGCAGCCAGCAGCAGCCAGAGCGCACCGGCATAGACCGTGCCCTCGACCTGTGCGATCACCGGAAGCGGGGAGGCGTAAATCGCCTCGAACATGGCAAATATCGGATCATCCGCAAGGTCATCGTCGGGTCTGTATTCATTCAGGTCATGGCCTGCGGAAAAGATGCCGTGCGAGGTCTGAGCCTTGATCACCACGACCCGCACGCCCAGTTTCTCGGCCTGTTCGAGGCAGGAGATCACGGCCTTCGACATCTCCGCATCGAAGGCATTGCGGGTACACGGGTTATCGATTGTAATCGTGGCAACCTTGTCTTCGAAGCGAAAATCGATCTTGTCCATCCGTCGTTCTCCTTGGTCGTGACGAAAGGGGGTAGATGCAACTAAAGGATGATTTTGTCGAAATTACGCGTTTGGATGACGCCTGTTTGCGGACGTCGAAGACAACCAGGCCGCCGCAACGAAAAACCCCGGCAGGTCGCTCTGCCGGGGTGGGGGACATCATGACGGTCCTGCGTCGAGGCTTATTTCATCGTCGGCATGGAGAATTCCGCGCCTGAGCGGATGCCCTTGGGCCAGCGGCTGGTGATGGTCTTCATCCGGGTGTAGAAGCGCACGCCTTCCGGCCCGTGCATGTGGTGATCGCCGAACAGCGACGCCTTCCAGCCGCCGAAGGAATGAAATGCCATCGGGACCGGGATCGGCACATTGATGCCGACCATGCCGACCCTGATCTTGTGGGCGAATTCGCGCGCGGCATCGCCATCGCGGGTGAAGATTGCCGTGCCATTGCCGAATTCGTGGTCGTTGATCCACTGCGCCGCTTCGTCATAGCTTGAAGCACGGGCAACGGAGAGAACCGGACCGAAAATCTCTTCCTTGTAGATTTTCATGTCGGTGGTGACCCGATCGAACAGTGTCGCGCCGACGAAATAGCCGTTTTCATAGCCCTGCAGTTTCAGGCTACGGCCATCGACAACGAGATCGGCGCCTTCTTCGACGCCTGAGTCAATATAGCCGAGAACCTTGTCGCGGGCCGCTGCGGTGACCACCGGCCCCATATCGGCCTCCAGATCGGTGCCGGGGCCGACCTTGAGTGCGGAAATGCGGGGTTTGAGCTTTTCGATCAGCCGGTCGGCGGTCTCGTCGCCCACCGGAACGGCAACGGAGATTGCCATGCAACGCTCGCCGGCAGAGCCGTAGGCTGCGCCCATCAGCGCGTCGGCAGCCTGATCCATGTCGGCATCGGGCATCACGATCATGTGGTTCTTGGCCCCGCCCAGCGCCTGGCAGCGTTTGCCGGCCGCCGTTGCCGTGGTGTAGATATAGCGCGCGATCGGTGTCGAGCCGACGAAGCTGACGGCTTCGATATCGGGATCGGCGAGGATGGCATCGACGGCTTCCTTGTCACCCTGAACGACGTTGAAGACGCCGTCGGGCAGGCCTGCCTCCTTCAGCCATTCGGCAATCAACAGTGCGGCGGACGGATCACGCTCGGACGGCTTCAGAATGAAGCAATTGCCGCAGGCCAGCGCCACCGGGAACATCCACATCGGCACCATGGCCGGAAAGTTGAACGGGGTAATGCCGGCGACAACGCCGAGCGGCTGGCGCATCGACCAGCTGTCGACGGCGGTGCCGACATTTTCGGTGTATTCGCCCTTCAGAAGTTGCGGCGCGGCGGTGGCAAATTCCACCACTTCCATGCCGCGCTGGATTTCGCCCATGGCATCGGAGATCACCTTGCCGTGCTCGGCGGTGATGACGGCAGCAAGCTCGGCGGTGCGGTCCTCGAGAATGCCGAGGAACCTGTTGAGGATGCGGGCGCGGCGCAGCGGCGTGGTCTCCGCCCAGCCGGGAAAGGCCGCTTTTGCGGTTTCGACGGCGGTGCGGACATCGGCCGGGCTTGCCAGCGACAGTTCGCCGCTTTGTTCGCCCGTTGCCGGATTGTAGGTCGGTACGGTGCGGGTGCCGGACCCGGCCACCACCTTGCCGCCGATAAAGTGCTGGATGGATTTCATCGTGTTTCCTCCGGTGTTCCGGGCGACAGGCCCAACCGCTCTCTTCGATGTCACCCTCGGATCAAGCCCGAGGGTGACGCAAGGAAGAGCAGATAGTGACCATGGGTCGCTCTCGCGTTCAAATGATTTGCACACTCTCGCCTATTAATTTTTGCAAAGAAACAGGATAGTTTACAAATCCATTGTGCGGAAATTAAAGGATAGCCATGGACTGGGATCACCTGCGTATTTTTCTCGCCGTGGCAAGGCGCGGACAGATTCTGGCTGCCGCCCAGGCGCTCGGGCTCAACCACGCCACGGTGTCGCGCCGTCTCAACGCTCTTGAAAACACGCTTGGTGAACCGCTGTTCGAACGCACGCCGGCAGGCTCGACGCTGACGGAGGCCGGCGAGCGTCTGCTGTCGGTTGCCGAGCGGGTGGAAACGGAAATCCTCGGGGTTGCGGAGGATACGCGGGCGCGCGGCGCAAGTCTTGCCGGAACTGTCAGGGTCGGCGCGCCGGATGGGCTGGGCACCTATTTCCTCGCCGGTGAACTTGGTCGTTTGCAGGAAGAACACCCCGGGCTGATCATCGAGCTCGTGCCGCTGCCGCGCACATTCTCGCTGTCGAAACGGGAGGCGGATCTGGCGATCACGCTCGATCCGCCGGAAGAGGGGCGGCTGGTCGTGTCGAAACTGACGGACTACACGCTCGGTGTCTATGCCGCGCGTTCCTATCTCGACCGTTTCGGCACACCGGAGGATGAGCACGCGCTCAATGATCATGTCGCGGTGACCGGTGTGGAGGACTACGCCTATGCCTCATCGCTGAACTATGCCAATCATCTCGGCCGCTCGGCGGGCCGGTTGTTCCGCTGCGCCGGTGTTGCCGGGCAGATCGAGGCCGTGCGCGCCGGCATCGGCATCGGCATCCTGCATGATTTTGTGGTGCGCGACAGTCCGGGGCTCGTCAGCATCCTGCCCGAAATCCGTTTCCGGCGCTCCTACTATCTGCTGTCGCATCCAGATACCGGCAATCTGGCGCGCATCGCACTGGTGCGCGCCTTTTTGACACGGCGGTTTCGCGAAGAACGCCGCCGCTTCATGGTCGAATGATGCCGCTCAAAGACGAGCATTTGTGCGTGGTGTCAAGAGACACTCGATTTGGGCAACTCCTGACATATCGAAATGACCATTGTGGAGAAATGGAGCTTCGTCGACTCTGATCTTTTTGTCACTCATGTTGAACCGCGAAATCAAAAAAACAGGCCAGCCGAAGCGGACCTCCACAAATTCGCATTCGTGGTTCGTTCAAAAAGTCAGCAGTCGATCTTCGCTTCAGTATCAAGGACATAAGGTTCCGCGGCGCCCCACTCTCTGGTGAAGTCATCGGCTGGGATAAGCTCTTTTTTATCCGCGCTCAGCGTGAACACAAACTGACCATTAGCATTCATTTTCACCAGATCGCCTTCTACGGTATAGGTCCTGTTGACCATGAAGCCGTCGCTTCCGGCTGCACCCTGTCCATTGCCGCAAAAGCCGAAGCTGGAAACAAGTTCCGCATCCGCATTGGTGTAGACGCCTCTCAAATCGCCAAGGTCCCATGCAAAAACAGAGGAAGCCATCATTCCCGAAACAGCCAAACCAATCGCCAGCGCCTTGAAATCGGAGGTTTTCATCGCGCAATCATCCTTTCTGAATCAAAAAGTTATGGGCGGCATAGACCATAGATGTGCCAGCACGGCAATTGATCACCTGAGTAATTTCCACCTCGGTAAAACGGCTCTTCAGCGCAACTCGGCTCCAAATGTCTGAACAAGCCTAAGCATCCTGCATGATTTTGTGGTGCGCGACAGCCCCGGCCTTGTCAGCATCCTGCCGGCAGTCCGGTTCAGGCGGTCCTATTATCTGCTGTCGCATCCCGACACCGGCAATCTGGCGCGCATTGCACTGGTGCGCGCCTTCCTGACCCGTCGTTTTCGGGAAGAGCGCAGCCGGTTTGTCATTGATGCAGGTTAGAGCCGATCAGCTTGGAAGGCCGAAGTCCTTTTCCAGGCTTTCCCATGTCTCATCCATGGCGTAGGGGCCGGTCAAGGGGATGTTGAGATGGCCGTAGATCGGCGAAAGCTGCCATTCCGCGCGTTCCTCGTCCACGCCTGCTACCTGCTGAAGGTAGAGGACAGAGGCCAGGCCCGTGCGGTCGGCGCCGGCCTTGCAGTGGATCAGAAGCGGCTTTTCGGCATCGCGCATCAGGGCCAGCAATTCCATGCTGCGGTCGAATGACAGCTCCACCCTGTCCGACATGGCAAAATCGACATGGGTGATGCCGAGCGATTCACTGGCGGCGATCTCGGAATCATACCAGTTGCGGCCCGGATGCGCGCCGCGCAGATTGATCACCGTTTTAATGCCATGAAGTTTCACATAGTCGGCCAGAGCACTGGCACTCGGTTGCGCCGAGCGATAGAGCGTACCGGCGTGGACTTCGTGGAAATTGCCGGTGAGCTGAAGCCCGCCGAGATATACGCCGCTGCCAAGCAGCAATGCGCCCGCCGTCCATGCACAGCGTCTGATCGCGGTTTTGACACCCATATATTCCTGCTCCGAATGCGTTTCGCCCGATCGTCTTTCAACTTTGGATTTATAGCCGAACTATGACCGATGGGACAGCGCTTTTGTTTCCCATAATGTCGCACTAAGGTCTGATATGAAGGAATATGACGAAAATCAGGCATTTTATGTTGACAATAAAAGTCATGTTTAATAGCGGGTAGTCGCAGATATCCGGTGGTTTGCCGGATCCGAATGCCCAGCCAGCCAGTCCGTTTCGGGGTTTTCCCGGCGTCAGCCAGCCAGGTTCTCAAGAGAACAAAAGGATTGGGTGATGCGTATGGGGATTTCCCGCACGGTATTGCTGGCGTCGTGCACTGCACTCGCGTCGGCGGTTTTGACACAGTCTGCCTTTGCGCAGGATGCCACAACGAATGATACAACCACGGTTCTGGCGCCGGTCGACGTAACGACGACCAAGGGCAAGGAAGGGATCGCGGATACACCGCTTGCCACTGAAACGACGCGGGACGATCTGGATGCCAACATCGTCACCGATTTCGATGATTTTACCCGCATTCTCGAACCCGGCGTTACCTTCGTCGGTGACGATGCCGGATCGGTGAACATTCGCGGCATGCAGGGGCCACGCGTTTCCACCGTCATCGACGGTATCCAGATTCCCTATCTGGATGATGGCGCGCGTGACGCCAATGGCGGCATGGACAGCTTCAGCTTCGATTCGATTGCGACCATCGATATCGTGCGTGGTTCCGATTCCTCGCGCTCGGGCAGCGGATCGCTCGGTGGCACGGTTGTGCTGAGCACGCTGGAGCCGGAAGATCTGATCGACCCTGAAAAGGGATGGGGCGGTCGCACCGGCATCATGTATGACAGCGCTGACGAAGGCATCAATGCCCAGGGCGCTTTTGCCGTGCGTTCGGGCAATACCTCGGTGCTGTTCCAGGGGGATATCGGCTCGGGCAGCGAAACGGACAACCAGGGCACTGTCGGCGGCTACGGGGCCACCCGCAGCGAGCCCAACCCCGCAAGCTTCGACGAGAACAACCTGCTGTTCAAACTGCGTCAGCAGTTCCTGGGCGCACACACGCTCGGCCTTACGGTGGAGCGCTACGACAAGGACAAGGATATCGAACTGCTGACCGAACAGGGTTCGACCTATGCGCCTGACGATTATGACGGCCACGAGACCAAGCACCGCGACCGCGTTTCGATCGACTATAACTATGAAGCGATTGCCAATGACGGTCTGTTCGACAGCGCCTTTGGCACGGTCTACTGGCTGAAGAGCGAGCGTGTAAGCGGACGCAGCGGCACCAGGCTGCCAAGCCCCCGCAGTCCGACAACGCCGCCCTTCGGCCCTTATTCGCGCAGTTCAAAGACGAGTGATGAACGTTATGGCTGGTCCGGATGGGCGCAGAAGGGTCTCGATACCGGTTCGTTTGCGCACGACATCACCATTGGCGGTGACTTCTATTATTCGCAGACCAGCCAGTATTCCAGCGGTCAGGACAATTGCGGACCGGGCCCGTTCCCGCCGATGAGCACATGTGGCTTTCTGCACACCAATCAGGCGGATTCGCCCGATGTGGACGGTTATGTCCTCGGTCTTTACGCTCACGACGAAATCACCTTCGGCGACAGCGGTTTCGCGCTGACCCCCGGCATTCGCTTCGACTGGTACCAGTACGATCCGAAGGAGACCGCAGCCTATACCCGCAACCCGAACTATAACGGCTTGCCGGACGGCCAGAGCGATTGGCAGATTTCGCCGAAAATCCTCGCGACCTACGAGCTGAACGACTTTACCCAGCTTTACGGCCAGTTCTCGACCGCGTTCCGTGCGCCCACGCCGGGTGAGCTTTATGTCGATTACGGCGCGCCGGGCACCTATCTGAGGATCGGTAATCCCGATCTCGATCCGGAAACCAGCTGGGGCTTTGAACTCGGCGCCAATTTCGGTGATGAAATGGAAGGCGGCCGGATTTCCGCGTTCTACAGCCGCTACAAGGATTTCATCACCACGCAGCCGATCGATCCGGCTGATGTCGGTATCGGGCCCGGCGTCTATCCCTTCGGGATCACCCAGACCGTCAATCTCGACAATGTCGAGATCGCCGGCGTTGAAGCAAGCTTCCAGAAAACCTTCGTCAACAACTGGGACATTCATGCATCGCTGGCATTCGCCCGCGGCTTCGACATGGATACCAACAAGATGCTGGCATCCGTGGCGCCGCTCAAGGCGGTCATCGGCGGTGGCTATAACGACGAGACCTGGGGCGTGAACTCCAACTGGATACTGTCGGCCAAGGTGCCGGACGGTTCGACGGCGACCTTCAAGGCGCCGGGTTACGGCATCGTCGACGTCACCGCATGGTGGGCGCCCGAGCGCTTCGAGGGCATGACCCTTCAGGCCGGCGTCTACAATCTGTTCGACCAGACCTACTACGACGCGCTCGATCTGCAGGACACGACCATTGAACAGCCGCAGGCCTTCTATTCGGAGCCCGGCCGGACCTTCAAGATCTCGTTCACGCAGACTTTCTAGGCTCAGGGCCTAAAACTGAAAATCATGAGGCCGGGCGCAACAGCGCCCGGCCTCAGTTCGTTGACAAACCCCGCGCGTAGTCACGGTGTTGCCTTCTTCTCTTCCGTCATTCCGGCCTTGAGCCGGAAGCCAGTAAGGGCCAAGTCCTTGCGCGCAAAGACACTTTCTGGAAACGCAAAGCAAGCGGCCCTGGATACCGGCTCAAGGCCGGTATGACGAAAGAACACGGGACGAGCTTTGTCAGCAGCGTGCTCTCGTGTCGTCTTCATCGATGAGAAAGAAAAAAGGCCGGGCGTTTTCTTGGCCCGGCCTTTTCCGTTTGGTATCTGTTCGGCTGTCCGGATCAGACGCCGGAGCGGCCGTCCATGCCGATATAGGCGATGCGCAGCATGTTGGTGGCGCCGGGGGTGCCAAGCGGCACGCCGGCGGAAATGATGATCCGGTCACCGGGCTTGCCGATGCCTTCGTCAACAACGATCTGGCAGGCACCGTCCACCATGGTGTCGAGATCCGTCGGCTCGTCGGCAACCACGCAGTGCAGGCCCCAGACCACGGAGAGGCGGCGGGCGGTCTTGACCACCGGCGACAGCGCGATGATCGGAACGTTCGGCCGCTCGCGGGCGGCGCGCAGGCCGGTTGTGCCCGATGCCGTGTAACAGACCAGAGCCGTCAGTTTCAGCGTTTCGGCAATTTCACGCGAGGCCAGCGAGATCGCGTCGGCGCCGGTGGCTTCCGGCTGCGGCCGCTGTGCGTAGAGAATCTGCGGATAAAGCTGTTCGCGCTCAATGGTGCGGGCGACCGACGCCATGGTGGCAACGGCTTCTGCGGGATACTTGCCGGCAGCCGATTCAGCCGACAGCATGACGGCGTCGGCGCCTTCGAAAACGGCGGTTGCGACGTCGGAAACCTCGGCGCGGGTCGGAACCGGCGATTCGATCATCGATTCCAGCATCTGGGTGGCGACGACAACCGGCTTACCGGCGGAGCGGCACAGACGGATGAGCTTTTTCTGAAGGCCGGGCACGGTTTCCAGCGGCATTTCGACGCCGAGGTCACCACGCGCCACCATCAGCGCATCGCTCATTTCGATGATTTCCTCGATGCGCTCGATAGCCTGCGGCTTTTCGATCTTCGACATCAGGCCGACCTGGCCACGGGCAATCTTGCGCACTTCGGCAAGGTCGTCGGGGCGCTGGACGAAGGAAAGCGCAACCCAGTCGGCATCGCCAGTTTCCAGAACGGCATCGAGGTCGGCACGGTCCTTGTCGGTCAGCGCGCCGACACCGAGCAGGGTGTCGGGAAGCGACACGCCCTTGCGGTCGGAAATCGTGGTGCCGGCGACAACGGTGCATTCGATGCTCTTGCCGTCGCATTTTTCGGCGCGCAGCTGCAGCTTGCCGTCATCGATCAGCAGACGGTGGCCGGGCTGGACCGATTGCAGGATTTCCGGATGCGGCAGGAAAACGCGCTTTTCATTGCCGGGCTCATCCTTGTCGTCGAGGGTGAAGGTCTGGCCGATTTCCAGCTCGACCTTGCCGTCGAGGAATTTTCCGACGCGCAGTTTCGGGCCCTGCAGGTCGCAGAGAATGCCGATCGGACGACCGAGACGGGCTTCGACATTGCGGATACGCTTGATCAGCGTGCGCATCAGGTCATGGCTGGCATGGCTCATATTGATGCGGAAGAGGTCTGCTCCGGCTTCGTGGAGCTTCTGGATCTGCTCTTCTTCAGACGAGGCGGGGCCGAGTGTGGCGAGGATTTTGACTTTTCTGTTACGTCTCATCAGTTCTGACTTTCTTGGGTGCTGGGCTTTTCGGAAAGCTGAACGGTCCAGCTCTCCTCCCGCCCTGTGTCGTATTCGCTGAATCCCATCTGCTGATAGCCACGCGTGAAGCAGTCCTGGACTCCGGTGATCTCGAATTCCTCTTCGGCAACACACATGTTGGTATAGCCTGTCCAGCGTCCGCTTCCGGAAGCGTCTTCGGCGTACAGATAGTAGTAGCGCGATTGCAAGGGGCCGGGCACGACGGTTGCGCAGGTGGTGGCCGGCAATTGCCACCAGCCCTCCGAAATCCATCCGTCTTCACCGCGATAGCCGACTGCAACGCCTACGAGGTTGGCCGTATCGTTGCAGACCCGGAATTCGGCATGTGCCTGATCGGTCGGCCAGAGCGCTGCCATGAAAAGCCCGCCAAGGAAAAGGCCGGAGCAGGACAGTGCCCGCGTCACGCTCTTGGGTGCGTGGTTTGCAGGGCCGGTTTGTGGGTGATTCGGTTTCAGTCGCATGTACCAGATCTCGTTTTGCGTCACCGTGCGGGAGGCGCATTCAATCGATTTGCAGCCTCTATCATAAAGCCCCGCAGCAAGCGAGGCAAATGGCGCGGTTGCAGCTTGCCGAATGTGCCGACTCTATGCCATCACCCGCATTATTGTTAATTCTGCGGCGGATATCCATGCCGAACATCAACGCTTATGAGAGAATAAAGGGAAAATATGACACGGGTTTAGTCCTGTTGGCGGATCATGCCATGGCGACCGTGCCTGGGGAGTATGATGATCTCGGTCTCGACCGCAGCGTTTTCCGGCGCCATGTGGCTTATGATATCGGCGTGGAGGCTTTGACCCGCACGCTGGCCCGGCGGCTGGCCTGTCCGGCGGTGCTGTCCACATTTTCCCGCCTGCTGATCGATCCCAACCGCGGCGAGGACGATCCGACACTGATCATGAAGATTTCTGACGGCGCCATTATCCCGGCCAATCATCCGCTGTCGGCCGAAGAGCGGGAACGGCGGCTCGACGCCTTTCACCGGCCCTATCATGATGCCGTCGACGAGACGATCGCGCAGGCAGAGGCGGCTGCCGGCAGGCCGCCGCTGGTGATTTCGGTTCATTCGTTCACACCGTTCTGGAAGAACATTGCCCGGCCATGGCATGCGGGCGTGTTGTGGGACGGCGACCCGCGGGCCGTCCGGCCGCTGATCGACATGCTTGCAGCCATCGATGGCGTGGTCGTGGGCGACAACGAGCCCTATGACGGTGCCCTGAAGGGCGATACGATGAACCGGCACTGCATGACAAAGGGCATCGCCCACGCATTGCTCGAAGTGCGGCAGGACCTGATCGCCGATGATGCGGGGGTTGCCCTGTGGGCAGGCCGGCTCGAGCCTGTCATCGCGGCGCTGAATGCGGACGCGGCGCTGCACGAGCGCCGCCATTATCCTTCACGCGTAAGATAACGATACCCGGAGGCTGACATGAGCGGACTGAGCGAAGAGCAGAAACGTGATCTCGAGGCCGCGGCCTTCAGACGGCTGGTTGCGCATTTGCGCGAGCGCAGCGATGTACAGAATATCTATTTGATGAACCTTGCCGGTTTTTGCCGCAATTGCCTGTCCAACTGGTACCGGGATGCAGCCGAGGCGGAAGATATCGCGCTCACCCGCGAGGAGGCGCGCGAAATTGTCTACGGCATGCCCTATGATGAATGGAAGGCGCGTTATCAGCGCGAGGCGAGTGCCGAACAGAAAGCCGGTTTTGAAAACAACAAACCGCGTGAATGAACGGGACAAGCGAAGAAGGAACTTGACCTGTCGCGCTGTTTTCGGCAGGCAGGAGCCCACGCATTTTTCAGCGACATAAGGAGTTGACCATGGCCGACGACGCCCACGGCATTGCGCGCGATCAGCTGCGCTCGATCATCGAACGCATTGAACGTCTCGAAGAAGAAAAGAAGACCATCGCCGACGACATCAAGGATGTCTATGCCGAAGCCAAGGGCACCGGTTTTGATACCAAGGCGCTGCGCAAGATCATTTCGCTGCGCAAGAAGGACGAGCAGGAGCGCATGGAAGAAGAAGCCGTGCTCGACACCTATATGATCGCGCTCGGCATGATTCGCGCGCCGTCGGACGAGTAGGCCCGACCGGGAAAGAAAACGCGGCCAACTAATACGGTGGCCGCGGCATTCCTCTTCAAAACCCGTCGAGAACCAGTTTCATGCCGGCAAGAAATGCCATGGCATACATGAACGGGTAGAACACTTCCATGCGCATGCGCTTGACGATCGTGGCACCGGCAACGGTGGCGACCACGGCGAAGGGCAACAGGGTGGCCGATGCCGCCAAATTCGGTGCGCCGAGTTCGCCGAGCGCATAATAAGGCAGAAGCTTCATCACATTGACGATGGCGAAAAAGCGGACACTGGCGCCGGTATAGGAGCGCGGGTCAAGCTTCAGCGGCAGCGTGTAGATCTGGTAGGGCGGTCCGCCGGAATGGGAGATGAAGCTGGTATAACCGGCGATGCCGCCCCAGATCGTGGCGGCGACAGGGCGTTGTCCGGCCGGCGGCTTTTCGATTTTTTCGCCGGGCTTCCAGCGATCATAGAAATATTTCCCGGCAAAGATGACGGTGGCGAGACCGACGAGCATGCGCGTCAGCTCGAAAGGCACCACGGAAAACGTGTACCATCCCAAAACGGTGCCGATCACCGCGCCCGGCAGCAGGATGCGCAATGTCGGCCAGTGTCCGTACTGGCGCCAGGACCACAGCGCCACCCCATCCATGA
Organism: Martelella mediterranea; assembly: GCA_003001975.1. Lineage (GTDB taxonomy): Bacteria > Pseudomonadota > Alphaproteobacteria > Rhizobiales > Rhizobiaceae > Martelella > Martelella mangrovi. The sequence continues at coordinate 321,782 of PVUG01000001.1, read as the reverse complement.
CAATCAGGATTGGAAGCATGATGGCCGCTGCCGTTGCCGGTTCGACGACGAATGTCAGAATGGGAACGCCGAGCAGCGCAAGCGCGCCGCCCATGCCGCCTTTCGTCAGGCCGACAAGAAGAACGGCGGGGATCGCCGCCGCATAAAAGATTGGATCGGGAAGCATGAAATCAAAGCACCTGTTGAAACTCCGCTCTAACGGATTTATCCCGAAATGGCGAGAGGGCGAACCCGCCTTCGGCGCGCCTGCAAGGGGATGAGAGACATGGATACGGAACAGGAACGTTGCCGGTTGGTGCTTGTCGCGCCGGAAAACGCGGATGTGGAAGCGCAGGAGAAAGCGATTGCTGACGCGTTGCGCGGCGGCGACGTGGCATCGGTTATCCTTCCGCAATACGGCGAACCCGTCGAGGCTTTTCAAAAACGCGCCGAACGGATCGTTCCGGTGATTCAGAACTACGATACCGCCGCCATCATTGCCGGCGATACCCGTGTGGCCGGGCGCGCCAAGGCCGATGGTATTCATATCGAGGGAGGGCCGGGCGTCCTTGCCGATGCGATGGACCGGTTTTCGCCGCGCATGATTGTCGGCGCCAGTGCACCCAAGGATCGCCATCAGGCGCTGGAATTGGGGGAACTGAACCCCGATTACGTGTTTTTCGGCATGCTGGACGGCGATACGCGCCCCAAGACCCATCCCAAGAACCTGGAGCTTGGCGAATGGTGGGCCTCGATGGTCGAAATCCCCTGCATCGTGATGGCGGGAAGTGAACCGGCAAGCGTGATCGAGGCCGCGTTGACATGGGCGGAATTCGTTGCTGTCGGCAAGGCGGTGTTCTCAGCGCCGGGCGGAGCGGCCGGCATGGTCGCCCAGATCAATGCCGTGCTCGACGAAAAAGCGCCGCGTTTTGATTATTAAAGAGGTTATGACCGTCCGCACCCGCATTGTTGTTGTTGCCGCTGTTTTTGCTCTGGTGCTTCCGGGGCGCTCGTTTGCGCTGACGGCGCGGGAGTTTGCAACGGATACCGGGCTGGTTGCCGGCGCGCCCGGCAATCCCCGTCTCGGGGGCGCGCTGTTGCCGCCGGGCATGGAGACGGGCGACCCGGACAAGGCCTATGCATTCGAATTTGCCCAGGTGACGGCGGCGACGATGGACGACGTTGAGCCGGCGGACGACACAGAGAATACCGAGGCCGGTGAGCCTGAAACACCGTATGACGGGCCGGTGGATGAGGCTTACGGGGCTTATCAGCGCGGATTGTTCAATGCCGCCTACGAGGCCGCGATGCAACGCGCCGGCCGCGGTGACCCCCGCGCGGAAACCCTGATTGCCGAACTGGTCGAGCGCAAGCTGATCGCCGAAAACCGGGCAGGGCCGCCGGAAGCCTGGTACCGGATGGCCGCCGACAGCGGCGCGCCCTTCGCCGTCAATCGCTACGGGATGTTTCTGCTCGGCTCCGATGACGAGGACGAGCAGCAGAGGGGGCGGGATCTGGTGCGGCAGGCGGCAGAAGCGGGCGATCCGCTTGCGGCCTTCAACCATGCGACGATCCTGGTTGAGGAAGACCCCGGTCCGGAAGGACTCCGGAGCGCTTTGCCGTGGTATGAAATGGCGGCAGAGGCCGATATTGCCGATGCTCAGTATGCGCTATCCCAGATCTATCGCGCGCTTGAGGGGATACCGGAGGAAAAGCGGGAGCTCTGGCGCTACTGGCTGCGTCGTGCGGCCAATGCCGATCACGATACCGCCCAGCTCGATCTGGCGCTTGCACTGATCAACGGGACGGATATGCCGCGCAACCTGCCGGAAGGGTTTGACTGGATGCATCGCGCCGCACTCAACGGCAATGCTGCGGCCGCCAGCCGGCTGGCCTATCTCTATCTGAATGGTATCGGAACGCCCGTCGACCGGGAGGCGGCGGCAATGTTTTATCTGACGGCGCGTAATGTTGGACTAAAAAACGAGGAAATGGAGCAACTTCTCTCGTCGCTTTCTCCAGAAAATCGTGCCAAAGTTACATTGCGATCTCGAGCGATCGTGCGACGTTACTAGTAATACTTGCATTTTTTGTGTCATTTCCATTTTTTGACGTGTACGTTACGCACGTTTTATGACATAAGGCACTAATTATCGCGTATAGGTGGTGGGGTTCGTGGGGGAATGGCCTTGTGCTGCAGTTTGACTTTGTCGGACAGATGATTGCCAGCCTCGGGCTGGGCGCGCTTGTCGTGATGGCATATGGTCTGATTCTGCGCCATTTTCGGGGGAAATGGTATGAAGGCTATGCCAGCGCGGCGGTGTTGGCCTGTGGCGCCCTGGCTTCGATGACGACCCCTATCGTTCTGCCTGCCGGCTATGTTTTTGATGCCAGGGCCGTCTTCATTGCGCTTGCCGGGCCATTTGCCGGGATCGGCGGCGCGGTCCTTACTGCGGCCTGCGCGGCGGCGTTTCGGATACTGGTCGGCGGAGATGGAACGCTGGCCGGTGTCGTCGGCATCGTCATTGCCGCTCTTGCCGGGATCGTGTTCATCCGGTTTATGCCGCAAAAGCGGACAGCCGGCGGCTTTCTGGTGCTGGGGTGTCTTGCCGCGCTGATGGCGTTTTCGGTCTTTTTGATCGATTTTGACACTGCAATGCTGTTGATCGCCGGTGTCAGCGTTCCGCTCACGATCGTCAATGTCCTCGGCGTTGTCGTGCTCGGCTTGGCACTGGAAAGGACGAGGCGCAGCGCCGAATATCTGCGCGATGTTGAGTTCAACGCCGAGCGCGATCCACTGACCGGCCTGTTCAACCGGCGCGCGCTGAAACAGTTTGAAGGGCGCATCGGGCAGATGCTCGCACCCGGCAGGCGCTCTGGTTGCGTCGTGCTGTTCGATATCGACCGTTTCAAACTGGTCAATGACCGTTATGGTCATCCGCGCGGAGACGAAGTTCTTCAGCGCGTTGCCGCAACGGTCACCAGCCGGATGCGCCGCTCCGATCTGGTTGTGCGCTATGGCGGTGAAGAAATCGCCGTCGTGCTGCTTTCCACCTCGCTTGATGATGCCTGGCGGATTGCCGAACATATCCGTTCGCGCGTTGAAAAACTGGTCTTCACGCATGATCGTGAGACGTTTTCCGTCACGCTTAGTGCCGGGATTGCCGGTTTTACCGTCGGTGACGTTCCGCTTGAAACCGCTTTTGATCATGCCGACCGAGCGCTTTATCAGGCCAAAAACGCCGGTAGAAACCGTACGAAATCCTCAGCCTGCCTCTGCTTCACGAGACGCCTGTGCGTGCAAATGCCTGACAGGCCTTGAATTCCGGTCCGTTCTGTGGTCATGAACCCGCCAACAGCCTGTTTGCCGGTCGCGGGTGGTTCCGTTCCGGTGCAATAATCAAGGAATTCTGGTCATGGCCCGTTCAGCCCTTCTCAATGTGATGGTTCAGGCCGCCCTGAAAGCGGGTCGGTCGCTGACCCGCGATTTCGGCGAAGTGCAGAACCTGCAGGTTTCCGTCAAGGGACCCGCCGATTTTGTGTCCCAGGCGGATATCAAGGCGGAAAAGATCGTCCGCACCGAACTGATGCGCGCCCGCCCGACCTATGGTTTTCTGGGTGAGGAAGGCGGAGAGGAGACCGGATCCGACGGCCAGCATCGCTGGATCGTCGATCCTCTCGACGGCACCACCAATTTCCTCCACGGCATTCCCCAGTTCGCCGTTTCGATTGCGCTGGAGCGCTCCGGCGAAGTGGTCGCCGGCGTGATCTATAATCCGATCCTCGACGAACTCTACGTTGCCGAAAAGGGCGGCGGTGCGTTTTGCAACGACCGGCGCATCCGGGTATCGGCGCGGCGCAATCTTGCCGATGCGGTCATCGGCTGCGGTGTTCCCCATCTCGGCCGCGGCCAGCATGGCAAGTTCCTTGTGGAGCTGCGCCATGTCATGGGCGAGGTTGCCGGCATCCGTCGTCTGGGCGCTGCCTCGCTCGATCTGGCCTATGTCGCTGCCGGCCGGCTTGACGGCTACTGGGAAGAGGCGCTTTCGGCCTGGGATATGGCCGCGGGCCTGATCCTGGTGCGCGAAGCGGGCGGTTTCGTCTCCGATACCAAGGGCGGCCAGCAATGCCTTGAAACCGGCAGTGTCGTCGCCGGTAACGAACTGATGCGGATTGCACTGTTCGACCAGCTTCAGCGTCGTCTGGAAAAATAGAGCCTGGTGCTTCCGGTGGACTGAAACCGGTTTTGCGTGCATCGCTCTTCAAATCGCCGCCATTTTCGAATAGAGCTTTTAACCGGCCCGGAGGAATGCTTCGGGTCCGTTCGGCCGTGCAGCAATGTACCGGCGCAGCCATCGATGACCGGAGGGTAGGGCGAAATGTCGGATTTCGAACTCGAACAGGACGATCGGCGCCAGCCTCAGCCGCGCGGCTACGCCCAGAAGATGTCGAGCCCGATGACCTTCGTCTGGACCATGGTCATCTTCCTGATCCTGATCGGCTTTTGTGTCGCCATCCTCTATCGGCAGGCCCATTCGGCCTTCATGACCAATCCGGGGCTGAACGGCCTGATCCTCGGGGTTCTGCTGATCGGTATCCTGATGGTGTTCTCGCAGGTCCTGGCGTTGCGGCGCGAGGTCACCTGGCTCAATTCCTTCCGCGCTGCGGGAAGTGCCGACCGAGTCGGCCGCGACCCGAAGCTGCTTGCGCCGATGCGCGCGCTGATCGGCAGCCGCCAGACCATGGCGCTTTCGACCTCGTCGCTGCGTTCCATTCTCGATTCCATTGCCACCCGGCTTGATGAACAGCGCGACACATCACGCTATCTCGTCGGCCTTCTGGTCTTTCTCGGCCTGCTCGGCACGTTTTGGGGCCTGCTCGGCACCATCGGGTCGATTGGCGATATCATTCAGAACCTCGATCCGAATTCCGGTGACAGCGCCGATGTTCTCGATGCGCTGAAGGAAGGGCTGGCCGGGCCGCTTTCCGGCATGGGAACGGCATTTTCCTCCTCACTGCTCGGTCTGTCCGGTTCGCTGGTGCTCGGCTTCCTCGACCTTCAGGCGGGGCGGGCCCAGAACCGCTTCTACATGGAACTGGAAAACTGGCTTTCGACGATGACCGATGTGACCTCGGATCTCGCACCGGCGCTTGAGGGCGTTGCCAGCGGTTCTTCCGAACAGTTCGAGGTGCTGGCGGAAGAACTGCGGCGGATCGCCGAGGCCAATGGCGCAGGCGCGGCTTCCGTGCCCGCCATGGCGCAGCTTGCCGAGGGCATTCAGGGCGTGGTCAAGAACATGCGCAACGAACAGCAGATGCTGCGCGACTGGATCGAGGCGCAGCACGAGGAATCGCAGGAAATGCGGCGCACCCTCCAGCGCCTCACCGACAAGCTCGAGGACCGGTAATCATGGCGCTGGCCCGCAATCGTCGATCCAACCGCAGTGTCGACTACTGGCCCGGTTTCGTCGACGCGCTGTCGACCTTGCTTCTGGCGATCATGTTCCTGCTGACCGTGTTCGTGATCGGCCAGTTTATCCTGACGCGTGAAATTTCCGGCAAGGATGAGGTGCTGAACCGGCTGAACAGCCAGATTGCCGAACTGACACAGCTTCTGGCGCTGGAAAAGAGCAACACGCAGGATGCCAATGATACGATTGCCTCGCTGCAGGCCTCGCTGGCCACGGCGCAGGCCGCCCGTTCGCGCCTGCAGGCACTGCTCGATGAAGGCGCGGGCGCCAGCGATGCCGCTCAGGCCCGTATCGGCGCGCTTTCGGAAGACCTTGAGGCCGAACGACAGCTGACGGCGCGGGCGCAGAGCCAGCTGGCGCTGCTCAACCAGCAGATTTCCGCCCTTCGCGCACAGCTGGCCGCCGTCGAGGAGGCGCTGGAAGTGTCGGAAGCCAAGGACGAGGCCTCGCAGGCCCGTATCGCCGATCTCGGCCGGCGCCTCAATGTCGCTCTGGCGCAGAAGGTGCAGGAGCTGAACCGTTACCGCTCCGACTTCTTCGGGCGGCTGAGGCAGATCCTCTCCGACCGCGAGAATATCCGGATTGTCGGCGACCGCTTCGTGTTCCAGTCCGAGGTTCTGTTTCCCTCCGGTTCGGATGAGCTGAACGATGACGGCCGCGCCGAGCTTGCAAAGCTTGCCACCGCACTTCTCGAAATCGCGCCGGAAATACCCGAGGATATCAACTGGGTGCTGCGGGTTGACGGCCATACGGATGATGTTCCGATCCGGGCCGGCGGTCAGTTTGCCGATAACTGGGAACTGTCGTCGGCGCGTGCGAATTCCGTCGTGCGCTATCTGATTTCGCAAGGTGTGCCCGCCGCACGGTTGGTGGCTGCCGGATTTGCCGAATATCAGCCGATTGCACCCGGCAATTCGCCTGAAGCGCGCGCCCAGAACCGCCGTATCGAGTTCAAGCTGACCGAGCGCTGAGGTTTCGGAAAACCGAAACCGTGTTTGCCTGCGGCATTGGCCGGACATGTCCGTCCGGACTTGCCTTTGGCTGCGCTCTTTTCTATCTTGCGGTCTCCGCAAGGGTGGTACGGCATGCCTGCCCAACCGCCGCGCTTTTTGTAAAGCGCTGTTCTTCCTGACAAGCGGACGAGGGCCCCTCCAGGAAGCATCCCGACACGAACAGATGCTTGTTCAGGAGTAGATGATGACCTTCGTCCTGCCTATGCGGGGCGTGCGTTGGCGGCCCGGTCGCCGACTTGCTGCGATTTTTCTGATGATTGCCGGCGTTGCCGCCTTCAGCTGTATCGATACGCTGACCAAGGTGCTGACGGCCCGCCATGCGCCGGTCATGCTGATTTTCGTGCAGAACAGCCTGGCTGCGATGATGGTGCTGCCGGTTGCCGCCATGAAAGGCTCTGCCGGTTTCCGGCTGCGTTCGCCGCGTCTTCTGGCGATCCGCGCGGGGGTGGGCGTGGTTGTCAGTTTTCTGATCTTCACCTCGCTGTCGCTGCTGCCATTCGCGATTGCCGTCTCGCTGTTTCAGCTCGAGACATTTTTTGTCATTCCGCTGGCGATCCTGCTGCTGAAGGAAAAGGCGACTTGGCATCGCTGGCTGGCGGTTGCCCTTGGGCTGTTCGGTGCTCTCCTGATCCTCAGGCCGGGCAGCGAGGCGTTTCAGGTGGCGGGGCTTGTGGCGGTTGCAGCGGCGCTGGCGCTTGCCACCAAGAACATCGTTTTGAAGATGCTGGCGATGAACGAGGCTTTCGTGCCGGCATTGTTCTGGATGTATGTGCTGATGGCGAGCATGACTGCCGCTCCGGCACTGCTGTTCTTCCGGTCGCCGATCGGGTTTGCTGATCTGGGGCTTTTGTGCGTGTCGGCGCTGCTGGTCAATACCAGCAATTTCTGCATGCTGAAGGCGTTTTCGATGGCCGATGCGATGGTGCTCACGCCAGCCCTGCACATGGCTCTGCCGCTGGCCGTGATGATGGGGCTGGTGGTTTTCGACGAATGGCCGCAACCGATCGTGTGGGCCGGCATCGCACTGATCTTTGCTGCAACCTTCATGCCCACGGGCCGCAAGCCTGAGGGTTGATCCTCAGGCGGTTTCCTCGGTGTTGAACTGCAGGCGCGCAAGCCGGGCATAAAGCCCGTTGCGGGCCACCAGTGTTTCATGCGTGCCTTCTTCGACGATGCGGCCCTCATCCATCACCAGAATGCGGTCGGCCGACAGCACGGTGGCCAGCCTGTGGGCGATCACCAGCGTTGTGCGGCCCTTCATCAGCCCGCCCAGCGCGGCCTGCACCAGCGTCTCGCTTTCGGCATCGAGCGCCGATGTCGCCTCGTCGAGCAACAGGACGGGCGCATCGCGCAGCACGGCCCGGGCGATGGCGATGCGCTGGCGCTGACCGCCGGACAGGGTGATGCCGCGTTCGCCCGCCATCGTGTCATAGCCGTTTTCGAGCTTTTCGATGAACCCGTCGGCCTGGGCGGCAATGGCGGCGGCGCGCACATCTTCGCGTGATGCATCGGGCTGGCCGAGCGCGATATTGTCGTGAATGCTGGCGGCAAAGATCGCGACATCCTGCGGCACCAGCGCAAACCGGGCCCTGATCGCCGCAGGGTCGGCTTCGCGCAGATCGACGCCATCAAGCCGGATCGCCCCTTCATCGGGGTCGTAAAACCGCAACAGAAGCGAAAACAGCGTGCTCTTTCCCGCCCCCGACGGGCCGACGACGGCAACCGTCTCTCCGGCCGAAACGGATAATGACAGCCCGTTCAGGGCGCCGGCTTTGGCGCCGCCTGTGGGATAGCGGAAACAGACATGATCTGCCTCAAGCGCGCCGCGCGGCGCGGGCAGGGCCACCGGGGTTGCAGGCGTCGTGATCGAGGACGGCTCCAGCAGCAGTTCGCTCAGCCGTTCGGCGGCTCCGGCGGCAAGCGAGAGTTCGCCCCAGACTTCCGAGAGCTGGCCAAGGGCGCCGGCTGCCAGAACCGAGTAGATCAGGAACTGGCCGAGCGTGCCGCCGGTCATCGTGTCGGACAGCACGGATTGGGCGCCGAACCACAGGATTGCGGTGATCGAACAGAACACCGTGGAGATTGCCACGGCCGTCAGCGCCGCGCGCGCCTTCAGCGCCGAACGGGCGGCGGCGAAGGCGTTTTCCACGCCGCGTGCATAGCGGTTTGAGGCCATGCCCTCGGCGGTAAAGGCCTGCAGGGTGCGGGTTGCGCCGATGGCCTCACCGGCAAAGGCGGTCGCATCGGCCAGTTGATCCTGCGCGGCGCGAGAGCGCGTGCGCACCTGACGACCGGCGGCGATCAGCGGCAGCACCACCAGCGGGATTGCGGCAATCACCAGCACCGAAAGGCGCGGCGAGGTGTAGATCATCATGATCAGCGCGCCGATGCCCATGATCAGATTGCGCAGCGCAACCGAAGCGCTTGCGCCGAAGGCCGACTTGATCTGCACCGTGTCGGCCGTCAGCCGCGAGACGATCTCGCCTGACTGATTGACATCGAAGAAGGCGGGCGACAGCTGCACGACATGGGCAAAAACATCACGCCGCAGGTCGGCGACAACCCGTTCGCCGAGAATCATCACGAAGAAATAACGCAGTGCGCTGGCCATGCCGAGCGCCAGCGCCATCAGCCCAAGCACAAGAAAATAGTTGTTGATCAGTTCGGCATCGTCTGTCGAAAAGCCGTGGTCAATCACCCGGCGCACGGCAACGGGCAGGGTGAGCGTTACGAAAGCGGCAATCAGAAGGAAGGTGAGGGCGCCGGCCACAAGGCCGCGATAGGCGGTGATATAGGGTAAAATCGCAGTCAGCGGCCGAAGCTCTTTTGCTCTGCCACCACGTGTTTCAGCATTTCTGCTCACGGGTATTTCCTTCACTTTCGCCGAGGCCGGATATTGCATCCGGCGGCTCTTGTTATTCGGCTCACGTTCCTGTATAGCGACCGCAACCTAATCGACAGCCGTGGCTTTTTTTGGGGTCTCACGGCTTTGTTTATTCAATAGCCCCGGTGGGCGCAATGGCGGCCAGGGTTTAAACAAGCTTGCAGGAACGAGAGTTATGAAGGCTGATATTCATCCCGACTATCACATGATCAAGGTCGTCATGACGGACGGCACGGAATACGAAACGCGTTCGACCTGGGGTAATGAAGGCGATGTCCTGACCCTCGATATCGATCCGACGTCGCACCCGGCATGGACCGGCGGCTCGCAGCAGCTGCTTGACCGCGGCGGCCGCGTTTCCAAGTTCAACAAGCGCTTCGGCGGTCTTGGCATCTGATTTTCAGATCAGACGACAGAATACGAAAAACCCGGCCATTGTGCCGGGTTTTTTGTTGATAAAGCTGCCCCTCCCTCCGGGGCATCCTCGGGCTTGAGCCGGAAACCAGCAAGGGCCAGGTCCTTGCGCGCAAAGACCCGTTCTGGAAGCGCACAACAAGCGGCCCTGGATACCGGCTCAAGGCCGGTATGACGACAGAACGCGGGACGGGCTTTATTGGCAGCCTGAACCGGGCCTTGGCGCCAGGTTTTTCTTGCAGTTTTTTCGGAATTAGCGTCTTGCGAAGGCGGTCTGCAGCAGATCGATCTGGGCGATGACCTGGTTGTTGGCCGGTTCCGGCTGAACGTGGCCGCGCATCAGGCTTTCATCGAGTTTGCGAATGCGGGTTTCAAGCCGTGTGGCATGGTCTGCCAGATCGCGGAAACCCGGCGGCAGTTCCCGCCAGGCCGAAAGGCCCTCTTCATCTCCGCCGCCGCCCAGACGCAGCTTGTTGCGCTCCTGGATCACCTGCTCACGGCTCATCTCGCCGGAATTGAGGGACCGCTGCAGCAACAGCCACGATGCCAGTTGCATCAGGCGCGTGGTGAGCCGGATGGATTCCGCCGAGTAAAGCGCGGCCGCTCTGCCGCTGAGCAGTTTCGAGGCAGCCCGGCCGGGACCGTCCAGATAGGCGGCTGTCTCCTCGACAAGCGTCATGCCTTCGGCATAAAGGGCATCGAACTGCGGTGAGTTGGCGGCCCGTCCCGCAAAACTGATCGGATGTGCCCCGGTACTGGTCATTTGCATACTCTTGCTACGCCGATTGCCGCGATACGCTTGGTGCGGCAAGTCTTCAACAACGTTGACAACAAATATACCTGTAACGCATTTCCGCAACCCGTTTCTTAACGAAGGGTTAATACCCACTGCCGAATGCCGGGTTGTGCAAAAAAAAGAGCCGCAAAAGCGGCCCGTAAGTCAAAGGGTGATGATCGGAATAAAGACAGAGATCCCGACTCCGCCAAGCGGATGACCTATAACAACTTGGAAAGGTTAATATCGCGTTAAAGGCCGGTTGCAGCGGAGCGGACTATTTCTTCTTGAAGAAACTTTCGGCCTTTTCGCGCTCGCTACCCTTCCTGCCGATGGCAGCCTCGAGACGTTCGATCTCGCGGCGCAGCTCCTCGACGAAACCGTTCAGCGCCTCGACCGAATGTTCTTCCAGATCGGCGCCAATGATGTACTGGTTCCTTGCAGGTTTCTTGTCGTCGCTGTCGTCATCAAGCGGCATGATCTTCGCTCCTTTCTTCTTCGTCGTAAACGGAGGTTTCGCGGTTCGGGTTCTTCAGCGCAACCCCCTCGGTGGTGGAAACCGGCGTTGCCGCGTCCGGCATGGCCGTGAAGGCCTCGCGGTTGGTAACCGGTACAGCGGCGCGAATGCGGGAACGGACGATGGCATAGGCAAGGATCAGGACATGCGCTGTGGCGGTGACGATGAACAGCGCATAGGGGCCGAAGTTCGACATCACGGGGCCGCCGACGGTGGGGCCGATGATGGTGCCGATGCCGAACAGGAACAGAAGGCCGCTTGCAATCTTGACGTAATCCTCCGGTCGGGCGAAGTCATTCGCATGCGAGGCCGTGATCGGATAAAGCACATTGGCCGTGGCGCCGTAGGTGGCGATCAGGACGATCAGCGTGGTGCTGCCAGGCTTGAAGATGACGACGGTGATCGCCGCCGCTGCCGCGATTGCCGCAAGGCCCGCAATCACATAGCGCCGGTCCATCCGGTCGGAAAGCCGTCCGACGGGCACCTGGGCAAGCGCGCCGGCCAGAATGGCGCCGGTTACCAGAAAGGCGACCTGATTGTCGGGAAGCCCGGCGCGGGCGGCAAAGACGGCCACCAGCGTGCCGAAGGCACCATTGGCAATGCCGGTCAGCAGCACCCCGAAAAAGGCAACGGGCGAATTGCGATACAGCAGCTTGAGGTCGATCCGGACGGCCTGGAGCGGGCGCGGGGAGGCCGCATTCGACACCGTCGTCGGCAGCATGGCGATGCAGTAGACGATGCCGGCAACCATGAACAGGATCGGCGTATTGGGATTGCCGAAACCAACGGCCAGTTGCCCGCCGACGACGCCGAAAAGCGTGATGCCGGTGTAGAAAGTGAAGACCGTGCCGCGGCTCGAATTGTCGACGCGCTCATTGAGCCAGCTTTCGATGATCATCTGGGTGCCCGCCATCGCAAAGCCGGTTGCCGCACGCAGCGCGATCCAGCCGAACTGGTTGACGAATACACCGGTGATCAGCGCCACCATGCAGATGAGGGCGATAAAGCCGGAAAAGGCGCGCACATGCCCGATCCGCATGATCAGCTTCGGCGCCAGCAGACAGCCAAGCACGAAGCCCGATGCCCACGACGTGCCGATAAAGCCGAGCGCTGTATCGCTGTAGCCTTCCGCCGTACCGCGCAATGGCAGGAGAAGACTGTGGAGACCGTTACCGAAAAAAAGAAAAAGTGTGCCGAGAAGCAGCGCAAAAACAGGGAAAAGATTACGTTTCATCAAGTCGCCCGGATAAATGAAAGACATAAAAAAGGTGAAGGTTCAACGCGGCAACGTCTGCACTTGTTCCCGGATATTACCACCACCCATCTGGAATGCACTGAGGAATTCGATCCGATGCGGGTGACGCACCGGTTTTCGCACGCTATGACAAGGGGCGATTGACAACAAGCCGCCCAAGGTCGGGCGGGCAGGGACATCCATGGCCAAGCTGATATCGTTTCTTCTCATCGCCGCCATGGCGGTTCAGATCATCAAACCGCTGGGGCTTCCGGGGCTGAAGAAGCGGATGGACTTCTGGAAGATCGCGCCCTTTGCACTTGCGATGATGGTGCTCGTGCTGATAATCCGTCCGTCCTGAGGCAAAAAAGGCGGCCACGCGGGCCGCCTCAGACTGTTGATCGCAACTCCACCGATTGGTGTCATCCTCGTGCTCGACACGAGGATCCAGTTGCGATTGCGGCACGAAAACGATTGAGTTTTGTTTATAGATCAGGGCATCAAGCCGACAATGTGTGCCACGTGTCGAGGGCTACATGGATCCTCGTGTCGAGCACGAGGATGACGCCTGAGGCGGGGGGCGGACGCCTTGACCCGAACAGACAATATGTCTTCATGCCAGTCACAAGGTTTACGCGACGTGTGGTCGGTTTTCGAAAACGGGCGGCCCGAAGGCCGCCCTTGTATCCGATCTCTGTAAAGCCGTTACTTCTTCAGAATATCGACGCCCGGAAGGACCTTGCCTTCCATCCATTCCAGGAATGCGCCACCGGCGGTGGAGACATAGCTGAATTTGTCCTTCACGCCGGCATGGTTGAGTGCCGAGACCGTATCGCCGCCGCCGGCGACCGAGGTGAGCTTGCCGGCCTTGGTCTGTTCGGCGGCGAATTTTGCGGCCGAGACCGTGGCGGCATCGAAAGGCTCGATCTCGAACGCGCCGAGCGGGCCGTTCCAGACCAGCGTTTCGGCCTTGCCGATCCATTCATTGACGGCCTTGACCGATTCCGGTCCGACATCGAGCATCATCGCATCGGCCGGAATGGCGTCAATCGCGACCGTCTCGTTTGCAGCATTGGCCTTGAACTCACGGGCAACAACGCCGTCGACCGGCAGAACAATGGCGCAACCGGTCTTTTCGGCCTTTGCCATGATGGTGCGCGCCGTATCGGCCAGATCATGCTCGCAGAGCGACTTGCCGACATCGATGCCCTTGGCGGCAACGAAGGTGTTGGCCATGCCGCCGCCGATTACCAGCGCATCGACCTTGTCGATCAGGTTTTCCAGCAGGTCGATCTTGGTCGAGACCTTGGCCCCGCCGACGATGGCGACAACCGGCCGCTTGGGATCGCCGAGGCCCTTTTCCAGGGCTTCAAGTTCGGCCTGCATGGTGCGGCCGGCATAGGCCGGCATGTGGTGGCCGAGGCCCTCGGTCGAGGCGTGGGCGCGGTGCGCGGCGGAAAATGCGTCATTGACGTAGATGTCGCCGTTCCTGGCCAGTTCAGCCACGAAATCGGGCTCGTTCTTTTCCTCGCCCTTGTGGAACCGGGTGTTTTCCAGCAGCAGAATATTGCCGTCCTGCATGGCGGCGATGGCGGCTTCCGCGTCCGGGCCGACGCAGTCATCCGCGAATTTCACGGCGTGATCCAGCACGCTTTCGACAGCCGGAACGATCAGCTTCAGCGACATGTCGGCAACGACCTGGCCCTTCGGACGGCCGAAATGGGCCATCAGGATGACCTTTGCGCCCTTGTTCGAAAGTTCAAGGATGGTGGGGGCAACCCGTTCGATGCGGGTCGTGTCGGTGACCTTGCCTTCGCTGACAGGCACGTTCAGGTCGACACGGACCAGAACGCGCTTGCCGGTCAGGTCGGAAAGGTCGTCGAGTGTTTTGAAGGCAGGCATGGATGTCTTCCTCTTTCGGTTGGAAGTGCCGGGAGGCCGGCGCTTCTGGATTGGCTTGCCGGCAGCGGGCTTTTCGAGGCCCCGGCGTGCCGGTCTTGTTATCGGGTGCGGAGCGCACCGCCAAAAACATCTTGGGCGCAACGATTTCTATTCAAAAACAGGGCAAGCGGCAATGACAGAGGTCAGAAAAGCACGTCGGCGTGAATGGTCTTTACGAGGATTGTCTCTTTAGCGCCTGAACTTGAGAAAAAGCCGGGCAAAGCGTGCCCGAATTGCGCGGAAAACAAGCGGTGTATTGTCGTCTTCCGGTTCGCGCCAGACGCCGATGGACATGACATTATGCGCCTCGTCGGCCTCGCGCACGATCAGCGAGAGCGGCCCCAGATGCAGCCTGTCGGCGATATGTGGCTTGCCGCCCAGACGTTCCTTGATGAAATCGGCAATCCGCGTTTCCTCCGACCCGGCAGGAATGGCAACGGTCGGTTCGATGGCGCGCAATTCGCCAAGCGGCCGGTCCGGCATCAGGACTTCCGTGCCCAGCAGTGATTCCTCGCTGCTGCCGTCGATCGTATCGGGATCTGCAAAAAGCCGGTCCAGCAGATAGGACATGCCCGGCACCACGAAGAGGTAGAGATAATCTCCTGCCTTCAGATCGCCGGCATAGAAATAGCGCATCGACAAACCGTCGCGGACCACGAGCGAGGGGATGGCCCAGCGCGGAATGAGCGCGCCTTCAAGGACCGGCGCGCCTTCTGCAAGGCGGTAAACCAGAAGCTCGTGCTTGGCGTTTCCGGGCAGGTCGACCTCCACCGTTTCCAGCGCGCCGCTTGCCCTGGGCCGCACCAGATCCAGAAACCGGGCGACGGGCGCCAGCATCCAGCCCTGCAGGATAAGCGACACCAGCACCATGACGAAGACGATGTTGAAGAACAGTCCGGCATTTTCCAGCCCGTAGATTGCCGGCAGAATGGCCAGCAGGATCGAGGCGGCGCCGCGCAGGCCGATCCAGGCGATGAAATTCGTTTCGCGCGGACGGTAATCGAAAAGGAACAGGCAAAGCCAGACGGCGACAGGCCGGGCGACGAATACCAGAAACAGCGCCAGCGCCAGTGCCGGCAGAAAGATTTCGGGGAATCTGTGCGGAGTGGCCAGAAGGCCGAGCAGCAGGAACATGATGATCTGGGCAAGCCAGGTCATGCCTTCCTGGAACCGCCTGATGGCCCCTGAAAAACGTACCCGCCTGTTGCCCGCGATCAGGCCGGCGATATAGACGGCCATGAACCCGCTTCCGCCCGCAGCCCCCGTCGCCGAAAACACCAGAAGGGCAACCGTGAGCACGAGGATCGGCGCAAGCCCCCGGTTCAGTCCGAAGGAGTTTGCGATCAGGATCGTCAACATGCCGCCTCCGAGGCCGAACAGCAGACCGAACCCGATCTCGCGCAGGAAATGGAGCACCATGTCCAGCGTTTCCTCCGCCCCCGACCCCTGAACGGAGAGCATGGAGACCAGCGTCATGGTGAGGAAGATCGCCATCGGATCATTGATGCCGGATTCGACTTCAAGCGTCGAACTGACCTTGTCGACGACGTGAATGCCGCCGATCCGCATCAGGAAGAACACGGCGGCCGCATCCGTGGAGGCGACGATTGCGCCGAGCAGAAAACCTTCAAGCAGGGAAAAGTCGAGAATGACCGCCGCCGCCACGGCCACAAGCGCTGCCGTGATGAGAACGCCCGCTGTGGCAAGAAGCACAGCCGGCGCCGCGATACGCCTGAATGTCTTGAACGCGGTGCCGAAACCGCTGTCGAACAGGATGACCGCAAGCGCCAGAGAGCCGACATAGAAGGTCAGTGCATCATTGCTGAATTCGATGCCGAAGCCATCGGTGCCAGCCAGCAGGCCGACGCCAAGAAACAGCAACAGCAGAGGTGCCCCGAAACGAAACGCCAGAGCGCTCGAAAGCGCGGCGAGCAGGACGAGTGCGGAGAAGATCATCACCGCGAGGTAAAAAGTCGTCAATCGTCTTCCCTTCCATCCGGCGGTATTGGTCCCACCGGCCCCGCACCCGTTCTAATTCTTTGATTTTCTGGGCTAGGTAGTGCGTGCGCACAGCCATTTAAAGTCTCCACTATTGGAAGGCTGTGTGTCCGTACACGCATGGCTGCGTGAGAATGTTTTTGTTTTGTTCACTTTTCTCTGGAAGCCTGACGACAAGGCAGATAGGGTAATTGTATGGAAAAGACGATTCGTATTCTCGGTATTGATCCGGGCCTCAGGCGCACCGGCTGGGGCGTGATCGAGACGCTCGGCAATTCTCTGAAGTTCATCGCCTCAGGCACGGTTACCACGGATGGCCAAATGGATCTTGCCTCGCGTCTCAGGCAGCTGCATGACGGGCTTGCGGAGGTCGTGCATGGCTACACACCGGATGAATCGGCCGTCGAGCAGACCTTCGTGAACAAGGATGCGGTGGCCACGCTGAAGCTCGGCCAGGCGCGCGGCATTGCGCTTCTTGTGCCTTCGCTTGCCGGTCTTCATGTTGCCGAATACGCACCGAATGCCGTGAAAAAGGCGGTCATCGGCGTTGGCCACGGCGACAAGGAACAGATCCACATGATGCTGAAGGTGCTGATGCCGAAGGTTCAGTTCAAGGGCAGCGATGCGGCCGATGCGCTGGCGATCGCCATCTGCCATGCGCATAATCGCGGCGCAAACCGGATGATGAAGGCGGCTCTGGCCGGATAAGGAACACTCTGCATGATCGGCAAGTTGAAGGGCGTGATTGACGAGATCGGCGACGACCATGTGCTCGTCGATGTCCATGGCGTCTGTTATGTGGCGTTCTGTTCGGCGCGCACGCTTTCGCGCATTGGCTCGCCCGGCGAGGCGGTGACATTGGTGATCGAGACCTTTGTGCGCGAGGACCAGTTGAAGCTTTACGGTTTCATCAGTGCGGAAGAGCGCGGCTGGTTCAACCTGCTGCAAAGTGTGCAGGGGGTCGGGGCCCGGGTGGCGCTTGCCATCCTGTCAACGCTATCGGCAGGCGAGATTGCCAACGCGGTGGCGCTTGGCGACAAGACGGCGGTTTCGCGTGCGCCCGGCGTCGGGCCGAAGGTCGCCACCCGGATCGTCACCGAGCTGAAGAACAAGGTTCCTGCCGGGCTTTCGATGGGCGATAGCGAAGGCGTCGCCTTCCGTCAGGAGGTCGGCGAGGGGGCTGCTCCTGCCGCTGTCAGCGACGCGATTTCGGCATTGTCCAATCTCGGCTATTCACGCGATCAGGCCGCCGGCGCGGTCTCTGCCGCGTTGAAAAACGCGGGCGAGGGCGCCGACAGCGCCGTCCTTATCCGTCTGGGCCTGAAAGAATTGGCGAGTTGATCCTTTCGTGGTATAGTTCCCTTACTTTTTTAGTGTTGTAAGGAGATCGGCTCTTGAGTGTCTTTTACGGAACAATGACCTCAAAGGGGCAGACAACGGTTCCCGCCGAAATAAGGGCAATGCTCAATCTCAGCCCGGGCGACCGGATCCGTTATGTGGTGCGTGATGGAGAGATCATCATGAAGGCCAAAAACAAAAAGGCCATTGATCTGAAAGGTCGGTTTCATGATCCTGACCGGGAGACAATTACGTCCGAAGACATGAAGGATATCATCGGGAATGCCGTTGCCGATCACGTGGCCGAGCGTTCATGATCGGACTTGATACAAATGTCCTGTTGCGGTTGGTGTTGCAGGATGACGAGAAGCAGTCGGCTGCGGTTAACGAACTTTTCCGCGCGTTGCCGCAAAAGGGTCCCGGGTTTATCAACTGCATCACGCTGATGGAATTTGCCTGGTTTCTGCGCAAACGGCTGGCTGTTTCGCGCCCGGAGGTGGCCTCTGCCATTGGTGATCTTCTCGAAGCAGGCGATATTGAACTGGAGGATGAGCGCTTGGTTGAAACCGCCCTCGATCTGATGCGACGCACCAATGCGGAATTCGCCGACATTCTTATTGCGCTCAGAAACGAACAGGCGGGATGCCGTGTCACGATGACACTGGACAGAGCCGCTGCTGCTGTAATTCCGGGAATGGAAATCTTGAAATGAGCGAAGCTGAACGCCTGATATCGCCCGAGTCCCGTGCCGAGGACATCGATGCTGCCATGCGGCCGCAGGCGCTGGATGATTTTACCGGCCAGGCGGAGGCGCGGGCCAATCTGAAAATCTTCATCGAGGCAGCTAAACGGCGCGGTGAGGCGCTGGACCATGTTCTGTTCGTCGGCCCGCCGGGGCTGGGCAAGACCACGCTAGCGCAGATCATGGCCAAGGAACTCGGCGTCAATTTCCGCGCCACATCCGGCCCGGTGATTGCCAAGGCCGGTGATCTGGCGGCACTCTTGACCAATCTGGAAGAGCGCGACGTTCTGTTTATCGACGAAATCCACCGGCTGAACCCGGCCGTGGAGGAAATCCTCTATCCGGCGATGGAGGATTTTCAGCTCGACCTGATCATCGGCGAGGGGCCGGCGGCGCGCTCGGTCAAGATCGACCTGTCTAAGTTCACGCTCGTGGCCGCCACCACCCGGCTCGGCCTGCTGACGACCCCGCTGAGGGACCGGTTCGGCATTCCCGTGCGGCTGAATTTTTATACGGTCGAGGAGCTGGAATCGATCATTCGCCGCGGCGCGCGGCTGATGGGGCTCGGCATGAGCGATGACGGCGCGCGCGAGATTGCCCGGCGCGCCCGCGGTACGCCACGGATCGCCGGCAGGCTGCTGCGCCGTGTGCGCGATTTCGCCGAGGTCGCGGATGCAAACGAAGTGTCTCGGGCCATCGCCGATGAAGCGCTGACGCGGCTTGAGGTCGACCATATGGGTTTCGACCAGCTCGACCGGCGCTATCTGACCATGATCTGCCAGCATTTCGGCGGCGGCCCGGTTGGCATCGAAACCATCGCGGCGGGGCTGTCGGAGCCGCGCGATGCGATCGAGGATATTATCGAACCCTATATGATCCAGCAGGGTTTCATTCAGCGCACCCCACGCGGCCGGGTGATGACGGCGACCGCCTGGAAACATCTCGGTCTCAACCCGCCAAAGGAAATCGACCAGTTCCGGCTGTTTGACGAGGGCGAGTGAACCTTTCGTCCCGGCGCTGCGGCGTTGTGAAGCTTTAACGCGGGTGTGCGGTCGTCAGCGTCTGAAACCGTCCGGGCGTCATGCCGTAGGTCTTTCTGAAATGCCGGGTCATGTGGCTCTGGTCCGCAAAGCCGGCGGCAAGCGCGGCCTCCGCCAGCGTCTCGCCGCTGGCAATTAATGCCTTTGCCCGCTGCAGCCGCCGCTGCACCAGAAAGCGGTGCGGACTGGTGCCGAAAGCCGCGCGGAACTGCCGCGAAAGCGAAAACCGGTCGAGGCCGCAAAGGGCTTCGAGCGTTTCCGAGCCGATATTGGTCTCAACACTTTCGGCAAGATAGTCCCGGCAGCGTAGAAGCGCTTTTCGCGCAAGCGGTCCGCGTGTGCCTTGCGCGCCGGCATCGCCAAGGCGCAGCAGGTGGCCGGCGATTTCCGCCGTCAGGTCGTCACTCTTCAATCCGCCCATTTCGCTATCGAGTTCACCAAGCGCTTCCGTCAGGCTTGAGCGCAGGCCGGGGTCGTCCACCACAGGCGCCTGCACGAAAGGCAGGCTGCGAAACCGCGACATGTTTTCAAGTGCGGCGCTGATCCTGTCCGGGCTGATATAGAGCATCCGGTAGATGAGCCCGTCCTCTCCGCCGGCGCCGCCGTCATGCAATTCGTCCGGCGATAGGATGATCAACCGGCCGGGCGTCGAAAACCGCGCCGCGCCCCGATACGAAAATGTCTGGACCCCGGCAATCGTCAGTCCGAGCGCATAGGTGTCGTGGCGGTGTGGTGAGAAAACATTGCCGGAAAACCGGGCCTCGATCCGCTCGATCCCGTCTTCGGCCGGTGCGGTGACAATCGCGTCGCGTCTGCACGAACGTTCAAGATCGCCCTCCGTCTGCCGCGCTAGGGTGGCGGCCGATCCATCAAATCCCATTCCGGAGTTTGCATTCATGTTCGACACCAAATTCGTCATCATCGTGCGCGACGATCTTGCCGTCTGGCAAAAGCTCAACGTCACGGCCTTCCTGTCTTCCGGCATTGCCGCGTCTCAGGAGGGGCTGATGGGAGAAGACTACAGGGATCGCGACGGCAATGTCTATTTTCCCCTCTGCGTGCAGCCGATCATCGTGCTTGGCGGCGATCAGGCAACGCTTTCGAAGGCGCTGAGGCGTTCGCTCGAGCGTGACGTGCCGGCCGCGCTTTACCTGGAAGAGATGTTCGCAACCGGCCATGATGCCGAAAACCGTGCTGTTTTCGCCAAATTCGCGCCCGACGATGCCAAGGTTGTCGGCATTGCCTTTCGCGCGGACAAGAAGATCGCCGACAAGATTTCCAAGGGTGCGAAAATGCACCCCTGATGTTCTCAGACGTCGATCATCTCCACCTTTTTGTCGACGAAGCGCAGCGCGACCTCGCCTTTCAGCAATTGCAGCGCCGGTTCGCCGTAAAGCTTGCGGCGCCAGCCCTTCATCGCTTCCACATCGGCGTCTTCGCCTTCGGCGGCGATACGGTCGAGATCATCGGATGAGGCGATCACCCGGGCGGCGACCTGGTTCTGCTCGGCAACGATCTTGAGCAGAACCTTCAACAGCTCGGCGGCAGCGGCTGCGCCGTCGGGCAATTGCGGCTGGCGGGGAATACGCGGAAGGTCGGCTTTCGGGATCTGCAGCGCCGTCTCGACGGCCTCCAGCAGGCCGGCGGCAGCATGCGAGCGTTCCCACCCCTTCGGGATCATCCGCAGTTTTGCAAGCGCTTCCGGCTCCGTCGGGTGCTGCTGGGCGATTTCGTAGACCGCGTCGTCCTTCAGTACACGGCGACGGGGCACGTTGCGTTCCCGGGCGGTGTGTTCGCGCCAGGTGGCAACGGCCTGCATCACGGCGAAATCGAGCGGCTTCTTGACCCTCAGCTTCAGCCGCGTCCAGGCCTGCTCGGGCGGCAGGTCATAGGTGGCCGGTGTTTCCAGGATCGCCATTTCTTCGTCAACCCAGTCAGTGCGGCCTTCGCGGGAAAGCTCGTCTCTCAGTTTCAGGTAGACGTCGCGGAGATGGGTTACGTCAGCCAGCGCATAGGAAAGCTGCTTGTCGTTGAGCGGGCGCGCGCGCCAGTCGGTAAAGCGCGAGGACTTGTCGATATGGGCGCCGGTCAGCCGCGAGACCAGCTGGTCATAGGAAATCGAATCGCCGAAGCCGCAGACCATCGCGGCCACCTGCGTGTCGAACAGCGGCGCGGGCAAAAGCCCGCCCATGTGGTAGACGATTTCCAGATCCTGGCGGGCGGCGTGAAACACCTTGACCACGGACGGGTCGGCCATCAGGTCGAAAAACGGCTTCAGGTCGATGCCTTTCGCCAGCGGATCCACGAGCACTTCAACATCGGGACTTGCCATCTGGATCAGGCAGAGTTCCGGCCAGAACGTGCTTTCGCGAATGAATTCCGTATCGACGGTGACAAATTCGGATTTGGCGAGCTTGGCGCAGGCCTCTTCAAGAGCGGAAGTGGTTTCGATCATAAGGTCATATCGGTCGTTTGGTTTCGACATCTTTCCTTGGCCTTTGGGGCGGTGATGTCAAGGCGCGGAAGAAAAACCGGCAGGGAAAAGCCTGTTCGGAGGGATCGCAATGGCGGTAAAGCTTGCTGTTGACCGCCTGATGTGGTTTAGCAGCCTGCAAACGGGCTTTGCCTTGACAAAGAGGGCCTGCCATGCGCTTTTCCGCCGGAATTCACCGCGAAGTCCGGCGCGGATATCCGCCTGCCTGCCTTCCAAACCCTTTTACGGATAAGAATATGCATCGCTACCGCAGCCATTCCTGTGCCGCCCTCAACAAGTCCGACGTTGGCCAGACTGTCCGCCTTTCCGGCTGGGTCCACCGCGTGCGCGACCACGGCGGCCTGCTCTTCATCGACCTGCGCGACCATTACGGCATGACCCAGGTTGTTGCCGACCCGGATTCCAATGCCTTTTCCACTGCGGAAAAGGTTCGTGGCGAATGGGTGATTCGCGTCGACGGCAAGGTGCGTGCGCGCACCGATGAGACGGTGAACCCGAACATGGCAACCGGCGAGATCGAACTCTACGCCGAGGAGATCGAAGTTCTGTCTGCAGCCAAGGAACTGCCGTTGCCGGTGTTCGGCGAACCGGAATATCCCGAAGACCTGCGGCTGAAATACCGCTTCCTCGATCTGCGCCGCGAAACGCTGCATGCCAATATCGTCAAGCGCACGCAGATCATTGCCGAAATGCGCAAGCAGATGGCCGACGCCGGCTTTACCGAATATTCGACCCCGATCCTGACTGCTTCCTCGCCGGAAGGCGCGCGCGACTTTCTGGTCCCGAGCCGCATCCATCAGGGCAAGTTCTACGCCCTGCCGCAGGCGCCGCAGCAGTACAAGCAGTTGCTGATGGCCTCCGGCTTCGACCGCTATTTCCAGATCGCACCGTGCTTCCGCGACGAGGACCCGCGCGCCGACCGCCTGCCGGGCGAGTTCTACCAGCTCGACCTGGAAATGAGCTTTGTCGAACAGAACGACATTCTGTCGACCATGGAGCCGGTGCTGCGCGACGTCTTCAAGGCGTTTGCAGACGGCAAGCCGGTAACCGAGGAATTCCCGCGTATTCCCTACGATGTGGCGATGCGCAAATATGGCTCCGACAAGCCGGACCTGAGAAACCCGATCGAGATGGAAGCCGTAACCGAGCATTTCGACGGCTCGGGCTTCAAGGTGTTTGCCGGCATGATCGCCAAGGACCCCAAGGTCGAAGTCTGGGCCATTCCGGCCAAGACCGGCGGTTCGCGCGCCTTCTGCGACCGGATGAATTCCTGGGCGCAGGGGCAGGGCCAGCCCGGCCTCGGTTACATCTTCTGGCGCAAGGAAGGCGAGGACCTCACCGGCGCCGGTCCGCTGGCCAAGAATATCGGTCCCGAGCGTACCGACGCGATCCGTCAGCAGCTTGGGCTTGACGAGGGCGACGCCTGCTTCTTCGTTGCCGGCCGTCCGGACCAGTTCGCCCGCTTTGCCGGCGAAGCCCGCACCCGTGTGGGCGATGAACTCGGCCTGACCGACAAGGACCGTTACGCGCTGTGCTGGATTGTCGATTTCCCGTTCTACGAATGGAACGAGGATGAAAAGAAGATCGACTTTGCCCATAACCCCTTCTCCATGCCGCAGGGCGGTATGGACGCGCTGAAGGCGGCCGATGGCGACGAAGGCCTGCTGGCGCTGAAAGCCTATCAGTACGATATGGTCTGCAACGGCTTTGAAATCGCTTCCGGCGGTATCCGTAACCATATCCCGGAAACCATGGTCGAAGCCTTCGGTCATGTCGGCCTTGGCGCGGAAGTGGTCGAGGAGCGCTTCGGCGGCCTTTACCGCGCCTTCCAGTACGGCGTTCCGCCCCATGGCGGCATGGCGGCCGGTATCGACCGTATCGTGATGCTGCTCGTCGGTGCGAAGAACCTGCGCGAGGTCACGCTGTTCCCGATGAACCAGCAGGCCCAGGACCTGCTGATGTCGGCGCCTGCCGAAGCCGGCGCGGCGCAGCTGCGCGAGCTTGGCCTGCGCATCCTGCCGCAGAAGAAAGACTGAGGCATTCATCCCGTTCATTGAAAAGCCCCGGCGATCAGGATCGCCGGGGCTTTTTTTGTCAATGAAAGTGGAGGGGCGAACCGCGCCGGGGAAGCGCTTATTCGTTCGCCGTGACCTGCAGGTTCAAAAGCTGCGGGATCGACTGCGGGGCAGCCGCACCGGCCATGATAACGGCGAGAACCGGCATCTGCATTTGCGGTTTGATGCTGATCTTGAAGGTCTGCGGGTCGGCGAAATAGGTACCGACGGCCGTAGTCACCATGTCTGCAAGGCCGGGAACGTTCATCGCATTCAGGCTTGTGCCGAGGTCGACTTCGATCTTGTCGGCCATCTCTTCGGCAATCATGCCTTCCTGTTCGGCCGCATATTGCAGCACCCGCGTGGTGATGGAATCGTCTGCAAAGCTGATCGCGAATTCGGAGACGCCGATCTTCTGGCCAATCTCGAGAAGCTGCGCCTGATAGGGATTGACGGCTTCTTCGTCGCCTTCGCTTGCTTCCATCGCATCCGCATCGGGCATTTCGGCGGAAAGCTGCCGCAGAGTCTCGACGGTATCGAGCGTCAGGCCGGTCATGGTGAAATTGATCGCCAGCGTGCCGACATCCTCGACTGCAATATCATAGGTCAGAATATCCAGATCGCCGGACTGGGAATCCCATACGCCGCTGAAGGTTGCGCTGGAATGCGTTTCCATCAGATCAAGCGCTGTCAGGGCATCGCGCACATCGTCTTCCATGTCGTCGATGTTCGAAAGGTCGAGCGTGACGCCGGAGACATCGCCGCGGAAGCTTGCCGTGCCGTTGTCTTCGTCGAAGCGCTGCGTGCCGGTTGCATTGTCGATGGCCAGTACCTGATGGCCCTCGGTCGTCACCGTGATGTCGCCGACCTCGGTGTTGCCGGCATAGCTCCAGCCGGCAAAAGCGCTCGCATCCGGCGTTGCCGGCACTGCGATATCGCTCTGGACCAGCGAGCCGACATTGATTTCCAGATCCTCACCGGTAAAGACCATGTCTGCGGCGGAAACCCGGTCGATCGAATAGCTGCCGTCCTCGTTTTCCGTCACGCCTTCGAAGTCGAGCGTCATCGGTTCGGCCTGCTTCAGTCCGCCGAGTGCTTCATCGGCTTCGGGCGCGATGCTGTAGACCACGCCGGTGACCGTGAGGTCGCCGTTGTCGCCCTCCTCGACATCGTCATAGGTGAAGGTGACGTCGCCCTGCGCCTTTGACGCGGCGTTGAGCTTTGCAAGCATATCCTGCGCATCGAGGGCGAAGGCGGGCGCGGACGTTACTGCCAGAAAGCTGCCGGCGAGAAGAAGGTGGCGGAAAGGCGCTTTGCGCATAAGGGGCTCCCGGTATCTGTTCCGATTCTGGTTCAAGTTATTCGGCATATAAGACAGAATTGCAATCTTGCCACCATGACGTTGGTGTCAACCTTGTGTCCGATGCGCGTCACTCGTGCCATTTTGAGCACGAGACCCCCGTGTTTTCAGGGGATTGGCCGCCCATGCGGCTTGCGGGAGAAGGTTGCATCCTCTAACAAAGCGCCATGGGAAACGAAATCATTCCGCCGGATGACGGCGACAACCACATCGATGCCGTGGACCTGCGCAAGGCGCTGGAAGAACGTTACCTCGCCTATGCGTTGTCGACGATCATGCACCGCGCATTGCCGGATGTGCGCGACGGGCTGAAACCCGTTCATCGCCGTATCATTCACGGCATGAGCGAGATCGGCGTTCGCCCGGGGTCCGCTTACAAGAAATGCGCCCGTATCGTCGGCGACGTGATGGGTAAGTTCCACCCCCATGGCGACGCCTCGATCTATGATGCGCTGGTGCGCCTGTCGCAGAGCTTTGCCCAGCGCTATCCGATGGTCGATGGCCAGGGTAATTTTGGCAATATCGACGGCGACAGCGCTGCGGCCATGCGCTACACCGAGGCGCGCATGACCGATGTGGCGGCGCTGATGCTGGAAGGCATCGGCGAGGATGCCGTCGACTTTCGTCCGACCTATAACGAGGAGGACGAAGAGCCGGTGGTCATGCCCGGCGCATTTCCCAACCTGCTCGCAAACGGTTCGACCGGCATCGCCGTCGGCATGGCGACCGCCATTCCCCCGCACAATGCCCACGAGCTGTGCGAGGCTGCGATCCATCTGATCAAGCATCCCGACGCCACCGTCGAGGATTTGCTGACGCTGCCGGGTGCCGATGGGCCGAAGGCGAACATGATCCAGGGGCCGGATTTTCCCACCGGCGGCATCATCGTCGAGGATTTCGACTCCATGGTCGAAACCTACAGGACCGGGCGCGGCGGCTTTCGGGTGCGCGCGCGCTGGGAAAAGGAAGACCTCGGGCGCGGCAATTACCAGATCGTCGTCACCGAAATTCCCTATGGCGTGCAGAAGTCGCGGCTGATCGAGAAGATCGCCGAACTGCTGATCGCCCGCCGTCTGCCGCTTCTGGAAGATATCCAGGATGAATCGGCCGAAGATATCCGCGTTGTGCTGGTGCCGAAATCGCGCGCCGTCGACCCGGCGCTGCTGATGGAATCGCTGTTCAAGCTCACCGATCTTGAGAGCCGCTTTTCGATGAACATGAACGTGCTCTCCCAAGGCAAGGTGCCGAAGGTGATGGGCCTTGTCGATGTTCTCACCGAATGGCTCGGCCATCGTCGTGAGGTGCTGCAGCGCCGCTCGCGCCATCGTCTGGCGGCGATCGACCGGCGGCTGGAAATCCTCGGCGGCCTTCTGGTCGCCTATCTCAACCTCGACGAGGTGATCAGGATCATCCGCGAGGAAGACGAGCCCAAACAGGTGATGATCGCGCGTTTCGAGATCACCGATGTGCAGGCGGAAGCCATCCTCAACATGCGGCTGCGCGCCTTGCGCAAGCTCGAGGAAATCGAGATCCGCAAGGAGTTCGACGCGCTGACGGCGGAAAAGGCCGGTATCGAAGCGCTGCTCGCTTCCGAAGACAAGCAATGGCAGACGGTCGGCTGGGAAATCGGCGAGGTCAAGAAGACCTTCGCCAAGGCGACCGAACTCGGCCGCCGCCGCTCCACTTTCGACCATGCGCCCGATACAGATATCGAAGCCATCCAGCAGGCGATGATCGAGAAGGAGCCGGTCACGATCGTGATCTCGGAAAAAGGCTGGGTGCGGGCGCTGAAGGGCCATGTCGAAACCTCCGGCCTGTCGTTCAAGGATGGCGACAGCCTGAAACTTTCCTTCCCGGCGCAGACCACCGACAAGCTGCTGATCGTCACCACCGGCGGCAAGGCCTATACGCTTGGCGCGGACAAGCTGCCGGGCGGACGCGGCCATGGCGAACCCTTGCGCATCATGGTGGATATCGAGGCCGAACAGGATGTCGTCACCGCGTTTGTGCATGAGCCGGGCCGCAAGCTCCTGATCGCATCGACCGCCGGCAATGGCTTTGTCGTGGACGAGGACGCGATGGTCGCCAACACCCGCAAGGGCAAGCAGGTGATGAATGTGTCGATGCCGGTGGAGGTGAAACTGTTGACGCCCGCTGCCGGCGATCATGTCGCCGTCATCGGTGAAAACCGCAAGCTTCTGGTCTTCCCGCTGTCGCAGGTTGCCGAGATGACGCGCGGCAAGGGCGTGCGCCTGCAGCGCTACAAGGATGGCGGCCTGTCGGATGCCAAGTGCTTTGCGCTGGAAGACGGCCTCACCTGGACCGACAGCGCCGGCCGTACCCATACCCGTAACGTCGATGAACTGATGGAATGGCGCGGCGATCGCGCCATGGCCGGCAGGATCGCACCGAAGGGGTTCCCTAGGAACGGCACGTTCCGGGGGTAGGGGAAAGCTTGCATTTCGGCCGGCCATCCATTGAACCGCAAGGCCGGTCATGGCTATGTTGCGGGCGGGTGTTACAGTTCAAGACAGGTGAGCCCCGCGCATTCTGGCGGGCGGTTCGACCATAGCTTTCTGATTTCACTCGATGACATATTAACCGGACGCCAGCGGAGGCAGGAATGAGTGATATCAGCGACAGCGAAAAAGAAGTGGCGGCCCAGGAGGAGCGGCTGGTGTTCAAGGCCTTCAGCGAAGCTGATGCCTGGGATCTCGGCCAGCGACTGGTTGGCCGGGCATTGGCGCATGAAGCGCCGGTCGTCATCAATATCCGCACGCCCAACCGCACGCTGTTTCATGCCGCCCTGCCGGGCTCGGCGCCGGATAACGACATGTGGGCGCGGCGCAAATCCAACGTCGTCTTTCATTTTCATCACGCATCTTATGCAATCGAGCTTGCGCACAAGCGCAAGGGCCGCACGATCGGTCCCGAAATCGGCCTTGATATCAAGGATTTCGCCGACCATGGCGGCAGTTTCCCCGTCCGTATCAAGGATACCGGCGTGTTCGCCGCCATCACCGTTTCCGGCCTTGCCAGCGCGGATGATCACGGTCTGATCGTTTCGGTTCTGGACGAGATGCTGACCGCCTGACCTTTTGTTCTAGGCTCCGGTCGGTGTCGTCGGCCGGTTAGGAACCGGACAGGGCTTTTGCATCAGGATCAGCGGATGCGGCAGGCCGTTGTCATCGGTTTCCCGGCGGCGGACCCCGCAAAAGCCGTGGCGGCGGTAAAACGCGACGGCGCGATGATTGGCGGCATAGACTTCGAGCGCGAGTTTCCCCTTCAGGGCGAAAGCGTGATCGAGAAGCATGCTGCCAATACCCGCACCCTGGCTTTCAGGCGCCACGAAAAGGCCGCCGATGAACTGATCCATCAGCCCGATGAAGCCGATGGGGCCGTTGTCGTCGACCGCCACCCAGGTTTCTGTCTGCGGCAGATATTTCTCGGCAATTTCCTGGCGTTGCCGGACAAGCAGGTCCTCCGGCAGGAAGGGATGGGAAAGGCGCGAGGCGGCATACCAGATTTCGGTCAGCCGCCGGTTGTCATCCGCCTCGAAGGGGCGGATGACAATGTGATGCTCATTTTTCACGGTGCTCGACATTCCGGGTACGCAATACATGGCACCCATGAAAAACAGACAGCGGTAAAGAAACCGCTAAGCCTGGGTGCCGCCGACGGTGACCTGATCCAGCCTCAGATGCGGCTGGCCGACGCCGACCGGCACCCATTGGCCGGCCTTGCCGCAGTTACCGATGCCGTTGTCGAGCGCAAGATCATTGCCGACCATCGAAACCCGCTTCATGGCATCCGGGCCGTTGCCGATCAGCGTTGCCCCCTTGATCGGCGCGCCGATCTTTCCGTTTTCGATCATGTAGGCTTCGGTGCAGGAGAACACGAACTGGCCGGAGGTGATATCCACCTGACCACCACCGAAGGTGACGGCGTAAATGCCCTTCTTGACCGAACCGATGATCTCTTCCTTGGTCTTGTCGCCGTTGAGCATATAGGTGTTGGTCATGCGCGGCATCGGCAGGTCCGAATAGGACTGACGCCGCCCGTTGCCGGTGGGCGCAACGCCCATCAGCCGGGCGTTGAGGCGGTCCTGCATATAACCGGTCAAACGTCCGTTCTCGATCAGCACATTATAGTTCGACGGCGTGCCCTCGTCATCGATGGAGATCGAACCGCGTCGGTTTTCAATCGTGCCGTCATCGACAATGGTGACGCCGGGGGCGGCAACCATTTCGCCGACCAGACCGGAAAAGGCCGAAAGCCCCTTGCGGTTGAAATCGCCTTCCAGCCCGTGGCCGACGGCTTCGTGGATCATCACGCCCGGCCAGCCATTGCCGAGCACCACATCCATGGTACCGGCCGGCGCTTCGATGGCTTCCAGATTGACGAAGGCCTTGCGCAAGGCTTCGTCGGCGCCTGTCTGCCAGTCCTGCCGTGCGAAAAGATCGCTGAAACTCTGCCGTCCGCCAATGCCGAAGGAGCCGGTTTCCAGCCGGTCGCCATCGCCGACGACGACCGAGATGTTCAGCCGCGTCATCGGGCGCACATCGCCGACCCGGTAGCCGTCGCCCCGCAGGATATCCACCACCTGGTGGCTGGCGGCAAGCGAGGCGGAAACCTGACGCACACGCGGATCGCGCGCCCGCAGATAGGCGTCGATTTCGCCGAGAAGCTTGACCTTTTCCTCGAAACTCGGCGCCCCGATGGGGTTTTCGTCGGAATAAAGCCTTGTATTGGTGCCGCGGGGCGGCTCGGCATGGACGCCGGTGTGTCCGTGGGTCACGGCCTTGGTCGTGGAAGCGGCGCGCTTGAGCGCGGCAAGCGACAGCTCCCCGGCATGGGCAAAGCCGCTGGCTTCGCCTGCCACCGCGCGCAGGCCGAAACCGTAGCCGGTGTTGAACGCGCCGCTCTTCAGCCTGCCGTCATCGAAGCTCAGCGATTCGCTCTGGCTGTATTCGACATAAAGCTCGCCGTCATCGGCGTCGTGAAGCGTATCGGAAACGATGTCGCGGATCGTGGTTTCGTCTGCGTCGAAATGGCTGATCAGGTCGCGGTCCGTCATTCTGGCTGTCGTCCTTTTTCTTGTCCTGAGGCCTATATAGGAAGTGTCAGGGGCAATATCAGGGCAGGGCGTCGAAGCCTTCGCCAAAGCCGGAGAGGTCCACCGGAATGCCGATCGTGTCCTGATCGATGGAAAAATTCAGCGTGAATACGGCCTCTTTGCCGGCGCGCAGGATGTTCATGAGGTCGTCGTCGATATCGACCTCGACATAGCAGCCATCGAGATAGCAGCGTGAAAACGAGGCTTTCCCGATATTCACGCCATCAACGAAAAGCCCCATGCCTTCGGGCAGGAATACCCCGAGAGGGGACAGGATGCGCAGGAGCGTCGCCTGCCGGTCTGCCGTCTTCAGCACCGCGATCGAAAGGCCGATTTCCGGGCGGTCGTCGGCGATCACGTTTTGCATCAGGGCGCATTGTTCCAGCGTGGCGCCCGGCGGCTGGTCGCAGATCATCGACCATGCGCCGTGGTTTTCGCGCACCATCGTCGGGTCCTGTTCGCTGCCCATCTGCGGACCGTCACCGGCTTGCGGCGCGGTGTTCTCCTGGGCATTGGCCGGGATGACGGCAAGCGCTGTCAACGCGGCTGCAAGCACCAGTCTTGCCGCAGCGGGCTTTACGCTCGACAGCAGGTTTTGAGGAAAAGAGGGCATGGGCGGGAATCCTGCATGAACTGAAACGTGATTTTTCCGAAGTGGTTGTGCAGGTTTCAAAAGCAATTTTCAACGCCCGACAGGCGCTGTCGGCAAAACCCGGTGGGAAACAGCGGAATATATTAGGCTTGCATGAGACAATTTGACGCTTCAAATCGCCAAATGCTATGGCATAATTGTGACTGAGGGAGAAAACAGGCACACCAACTGTAAAGCGCGGCGCAAACAGGGAGTGCGTCGACGTGAACAGGTGTTATCATGACCACAGTGCGCTTCAGGTCTTATGGGCATATAGCGCAGTTGAAAAAGGTCCGGTTTGACCACGGTCAAACGATGGAGGGAGAATTCAACGTGATGAACAAGACCAGAGCATGCCTGACAGCTTTTCTCTGTCTTGCGGGCTTTGGCAGCGCCTTTGCCGCGCAGCCTCAGCCATGGGAAACGGGCATGCAGCCGGCGGCCTCGCCGATCATGCATCAGATACGCTGGTTCGAGCAGTATACGCTCTGGTTTATCGTGCCGATCGTGCTTCTCGTCCTGGCGCTGCTGATCACCGTGATGGTGCGCTTCCGGGCGTCGAAAAATCCCGAGGCCTCGCGCACCAGCCACAACACCGTCATCGAAGTGGTGTGGACCGTTGCGCCGGTGCTGATCCTGCTTTTCCTGGCAGTGCCGTCGTTCAATCTGCTGACGGCCCAGCTGACCATGCCGGAAGACCCGAAGCTGACGGTCAAGGCAACGGCGACGCAGTGGCTGTGGACCTATGACTACCCGGAAATCGAGGATGGCGCGATTTCCTATTCCTCCTACATGCTGACCGACGATCAGCGCGCCGACTACGGCAAGGAAGACAAGGCCGTCTATCCGCGTCTTCTGGCCGTCGACAACGAGATGGTGGTGCCGGTGGGGGAAACGGTGCGCCTGCTCGTGACCGCCGCGCCCACGGACGTTATCCATTCCTTCGCCATGCCGTCTTTCGGCATCAAGGTCGATGCCGTTCCCGGACGTCTGAACGAGACCTGGTTCAAGGCTGATGCGGAAGGCATTTACTACGGCCAGTGTTCCGAACTCTGCGGCAAGGATCATGCCTTCATGCCGATTGCGATCCGCGCCGTTTCGGCCGAACAGTTCGCCACCTGGCAGGCATCGGCCGCAAGTGATGTGGAAGCAGCCAATCAGGCGCTGATGGCCAGCATCGACAATGCGAAGCAGGACGCCGTTCTGCTGGCAGACAAAGACTAAATGGGGAGGGAGACGATCATGGCCGAAGCAGGCATTCACACCGCTCACGACGACGACCATAAGCCCGGCTTTTTCGCCCGCTGGTTTCTGTCGACGAATCACAAGGATATCGGCACGCTCTACCTGATCTTCGCCATCTGTGCGGGCATCATCGGTGGCGCGCTCTCCGTTGCCATGCGCATGGAGCTGCAGGAGCCCGGTATCCAGATCTTCAACGGACTGGCCTCCATGGTCTATGGCGATGCGGGGGCGGCGGCCGTTGACCAGGGCAAGCACCTCTATAACGTCTTCACTACGGCGCACGGGCTGATCATGATCTTCTTCATGGTGATGCCGGCGCTGATCGGCGGTTTTGCCAACTGGATGATCCCGATCATGATCGGCGCGCCGGACATGGCGTTTCCGCGTCTCAACAATATTTCCTTCTGGCTGATCGTTCCGGCCTTCCTGCTGCTGCTGTTGTCCATGTTTGTGGAAGGGCCGGCCGGTTCCAACGGTGTTGGCGGCGGCTGGACCATGTATCCGCCGTTTTCAACATCGGGGATGCCGGGGCCTGCGGTGGATCTGGCGATCTTTGCGCTGCATGTGGCGGGCATTTCCTCCATTCTGGGCGCGATCAACTTCATCACCACCATTCTGAACATGCGCGCGCCGGGCATGACGCTGCACAAGATGCCGCTGTTTGCCTGGTCGGTGCTGGTCACCGCCTTCCTGCTGCTGTTGTCGCTGCCGGTTCTGGCGGGCGGCATTACCATGCTGCTGACGGACCGTAATTTCGGCACCACCTTCTTTGCGCCCGATGGCGGCGGCGACCCGATCCTCTACCAGCATCTGTTCTGGTTCTTCGGCCACCCGGAAGTCTACATCCTGATTCTGCCGGCCTTCGGCATCATCAGCCACATCATCTCGACCTTTTCCAAAAAGCCGGTCTTCGGGTATCTCGGCATGGCCTATGCCATGGTCGCGATCGGGGCCGTCGGCTTCATCGTCTGGGCGCATCACATGTATACGGTCGGCCTGTCGCTCGACACCCAGCGCTATTTCGTGTTCGCCACCATGGTGATTGCGGTGCCGACCGGCGTGAAGATCTTCTCGTGGATTGCCACCATGTGGGGCGGGTCGATCACCTTCAAGGCGCCGATGGTCTGGGCCATTGGCTTCATCTTCCTGTTCACCGTCGGCGGTGTCACCGGGGTGCAGCTTGCCAATGCCGGCCTCGACCGGTCATTGCACGATACCTATTACGTGGTGGCGCATTTCCATTACGTGCTGTCGCTCGGCGCTGTCTTCGCGATCTTCGCCGGCTGGTATTACTGGTTCCCGAAGATCACCGGCTACATGTATAACGAACGCGTCGCAGTCATCCATTTCTGGGTCATGTTCGTCGGTGTGAACCTGGTGTTCTTTCCGCAGCATTTTCTCGGTCTTTCGGGCATGCCGCGCCGTTACATCGATTATCCGGATGCCTTTGCCGGCTGGAACGCGGTTTCGTCATATGGCTCCTATATTTCCGCCATCGGGGTTCTGATCTTCCTCTACGGCGTGTATGAGGCGTTTGCGAAGAAGCGGATTGCCGGCGATAACCCCTGGGGCCCGGGCGCGACCACGCTCGAATGGCAGCTTTCCTCGCCGCCGCCCTATCACCAGTGGTCGGAACTGCCGCGTGTGCGCTGATCTGGACAACTGGACAAAAACATGAGATCGCGCGCCCGACGCATGAGCGAGGGGCGCGCGGGCTTTTTTAAATAAGTGAGACAGAGCAGATCATGACAGTATTGGACAGCGAGACCGGTCTGGCGCATACCGATATCGGACTTTCGGAGGCGACGGCGCGCGATTATTTCGCACTGCTGAAACCGCGTGTGATGTCGCTGGTGGTGTTTACCGCCTTTGCCGGGCTGTTCCTGGCCCCCGGTTCGATCAATCCGGTCATGGGTGCCATCGCCATCCTGTGCATCGCCACAGGTGCGGGAGCGTCCGGTGCGCTCAACATGTGGTATGATTCCGATATCGATGCCGTGATGTCGCGCACCGTGAAACGGCCGATCCCGAGCGGACGGGTGACCCGTCAGGAAGCGCTTGCCTTCGGCATTACGCTTTCCTGCTTTTCGGTTGCGACGCTCGGTCTTGCGATCAACTGGTTTGCCGCCGGCCTGCTGGCGTTCACGATCCTGTACTACGCCGTGTTCTACACGATGTGGCTGAAGCGTTCGACGCCGCAGAATATCGTGATCGGCGGGGCGGCCGGCGCGTTTCCGCCGATGATCGGCTGGGCGGCGATGACCGGCAGCATTTCGCTCGACAGCATCATCCTGTTTTCGATCACCTTTCTGTGGACCCCGGCGCATTTCTGGGCGCTGGCGCTCTACAAGATGGGCGATTATGACGATGTCGGCATCCCGATGATGCCGAATGTTGCCGGCGAGAAATCGACCAAGAACCAGATGGTGGTCTATGCGGCGCTGACGGCATTTGCCGGCGTTGCGCCCGCGCTGACCGGCCTTGCCAGCCCCTTTTATGCGGTGTTCGCCGGGGCGATGGGAGCCTATTTCGTGTTTGCCTCGCTGAAGGTGCGGGCGATGCCGGAAGGTGACGAACGGATGCTGCCGGCGAGAAAGATGTTCGGGTTCTCGATCATCTATCTGTTTGCGATCTTCGCGGCGCTGATTGCCGATCGCGCCGTTTTCATGATGTTGGGTTGAGGTGTTCATGATCGAGACAGTCAAGCTGACCGACAAGCAGAGAAAAGCCCGGCGCGGCCGCAATATCGCGCTTGGCGTGCTGCTGTTCGGTCTTGTCGCGCTGTTCTATATCATTACCATGGTCAAGTTCGCAGCGGTCTGAGGAGGCGTGCACGATGACAGGGGAGGGGAAACAGCGACCACGCAATAACGGCGCCATCGTGTTGATGTGCCTTGTTTTCGTGGTCGGCATGACCGGCATGAGCTTTGCCGCCGTGCCGCTCTACCGCATCTTCTGTCAGGTGACCGGCTATAACGGGACCGCACAGCAGGTCGACCAATATTCCAGCGTCGTTCTCGACAAACGCATCAAGGTCACCTTCGATGCCAATGTCGCGCCGGGGCTCGACTGGGAGTTCAAGCCGGTTCAGCCTTCCGTCTCGCCGAAGATCGGTGAAACCGTGCAGGTCATGTTCAAGGCGCATAACAGTTCGAGTGAACCGGTCAACGGTCAGGCGATCTTCAATGTGACGCCGCTGCAGGCCGGCGCCTATTTCAACAAGGTTGAATGTTTCTGCTTCACCGAGACCACGCTGCAGCCGGGTGAAACGCTGGAAATGCCGGTGGTGTTTTTTGTCGATCCGGCAATCGTGGAGGCGGAGGAAACCAAGGATATCAGGGTGTTGACCCTGTCCTATACATTTTTCGAGCATGAAAAGCCCGCTTCCGACCAGGCGGCGGCGCTGAAAACCGATACGGCCGGCAGAAAGAGCTGAGCCGCTGTCCGGTTTGCGGTCGGTTTTGCGGCCGATTTGCGGATTGTCATCCGCAGGGATTGATTCAGGCAGCAAATTCGGCCCTTATGCTGCAAAGGGAGAGGAAACGGGGACCATCCATGGCGGAGACGCAACACAAAAATCACGACTACCATATCATCGACCCGAGCCCGTGGCCGCTGGTCGCCTCCATCGGCGTGTTCCTGATGGCTTTCGGCGGTGTCGGCTATATGCGCTATCTCAGCGGCGGCTCGTTCAAGATTCTGGGGCTGGAACTGGCGCAGCCCTGGCTGTTGCTCATCGGTCTGGTCGTCGTTGTCTACGTGCTTCACGGCTGGTGGTCGGATACGATCAAGGAGGGGCAGGAGGGCCATCACACGCCGGTGGTCTCGCTGCATCTGCGCTATGGCATGATCATGTTCATCGCCTCGGAGGTGATGTTCTTCGTGGCATGGTTCTGGGCATTCTTCGATGCCAGCCTGTTCACCGGAGAGGCGATCCAGGCGGCCCGTGTCGAAGCCACGGGGGGAACATGGCCGCCCGAGGGGATCGCGGTCGTCGATCCCTGGCATTTCCCGCTTTACAACACCGTGATCCTGCTGCTTTCCGGCACCACGCTGACCTGGGCCCACCATGCGCTGCTGCATGGCGACCGCAAGGGGCTGATCCAGGGGCTGACGCTGACGGTCGCTTTGGGGCTGCTGTTCACCGGCGTTCAGGCCTACGAATATTACGAGGCGCCGTTCGCCTTCAAGAACTCGATTTATGGCGCAACCTTCTTCATGGCCACCGGCTTTCACGGTTTCCACGTGATCGTCGGCACGATTTTCCTGATTGTCTGCCTTGTGCGTGCGGCGCGCGGTGCGTTCACGCCGGAGCAGCATTTCGGTCTCGAGGCGGCGGCCTGGTACTGGCATTTCGTCGATGTCGTCTGGCTGTTCCTGTTCTTCACGATTTACATCTGGGGCGGCTGGGGCGCGCCGCTTGCCGAAACAGGCCACTGATTTTTTCAAACCCGGCCGCCGTCTGAAAAGCGGCGGCCGTTTTTCATGAGGTGCCGCTATCACTGTTCAGGAAGAAAAGACCGCTTCGGGCGGTCGCTATTTCGTGGTTGTGGATGGCCATGAGGCCGAGATGACCTATTCGCGGGCATCCGAAAAGCTGGTGATTATCGACCATACAGGCGTGCCGGATGCGCTGCGCGGCCAGGGGTACGGCAAGGTTCTTGGTGAACATGCGGTGGCTGCGGCCCGCGCGGGCGGCTGGAAGATCGTGCCATTATGCCCGTTCTTCAAGGCGCTCAGCATCCGTCATGAAGAATGGCAGGATGTCATCCAGTAAGAGGCGCCGCGCCGGTTTGCGGCGGCGGCGAGCAATGCCATGTCTGAAGACGAACACAATCACGAGCCTGTCAATCTGATCCTCTCCGGCCTTGCCGGGCGTTGCCCGCATTGCGGCAAGGGGAAACTGTTCGATGGTTTTCTGACGCTGAAGCCTGCGTGTGAAAACTGCGGTCTCAGCTATGCCTTCGCCGATTCCGGCGATGGTCCCGCCGTGTTCGTGATGATGGCCGTCGGCTTTGTGTTGATCGCGCTGGTGTTGTGGACCGAGATTTCCTATGCGCCACCGCTCTGGGTGCATGCTCTCATCTGGGTGCCGGTTGCCATTGCCCTGTCGCTCGGGGCGCTTCGGGCCTTCAAGGGTGTTCTGATCGGCCTGCAATATCGTCACAGCGCCGCCGAAGGCGTGATCGACCGCTCCGATGATGCCTGAGCGACTGTCGCCACTTCGCGCCATTGGTCTGGTGTTGGCGCTGGCAGTCTTCGTCTGCCTGATCCTGCTCGGCAACTGGCAGGTTCGCCGCCTGCACTGGAAACAGGACCTTCTGGCCACCGTTTCAGCCCGTCTTCAGGCGCCGCCGGTTCCGCTTGCCGAAATCGAGGCGCTTGCGGCCGAAGGCGGCACTATCGAGTACCGCCCGGTAACCGTGAGCGGCCGGTTCGAGCATGACGGCGAGCGCCATTTCTTTGCGACCTTCGAAGGCCAGTCGGGCTATTACGTCTATACGCCGCTGAGGCTTTCAGACGGGCGCGCCGTATTCGTCAATCGCGGCTTCGTGCCCTTCGACATGAAGGCGGTGGAAACGCGAGGGGAAGGCCAGGTCGATGGCACGGTGACGATCACCGGGCTTGCCCGGGCGCGCCTTTCCGAAAAACCGTCCTTTCTGGTGCCTGAAAACGATGTGCCGCAAAATATCTTCTACTGGAAGGACCTCGACAGCATGACGGCCTCCGCCGGGCTCGATGCGCAGAAGGTGCTGCCCTTTTTCATCGATGCCGATGATGCGCCCAATCCCGGCGGCCTGCCGGCCGGCGGCGTCACCCGCATTTCGTTTCCGAACAATCACCTGCAATACGCCATCACCTGGTACGGGTTGGCGGCGGTGCTTGCCATCGGTGTTGCGGTTCTCGTTTTCAAAGGGCGCAGGCGTGATGATTGACCTTCTTTCGCCCGGTCTCGATATCGTTTTCTGCGGAACCGCCAAGGGCACGATTTCCGCCCGTACCGGGTCTTTCTACGCCAATCCCTCGAACCGTTTCTATCGCATTCTGCACGAGATCGGTTTGACGCCGGAGAAGATCGCGCCCGCCGATTTCCGCCGACTTGCCGACTACGGCATCGGGCTGACCGACCTGAACCAGATCGAAAGCGGTATGGACCGCGCGCTGACACCTATGCATTTCGACCTGTCCGGTTTTCGCGAAAAGATGTTGTCTTGCCGCCCGAAACTTGTGGCGTTCACCAGCCTGAATGCGGGGCGGATTTTCTTTTCCGACAAAAAGATTGTCTGTGGCCTGCAGCCGGTCAGAATCGACGATATTCCCGTTGTGGTGCTGCCATCCACATCCGGCGCAAACGGACATTGGACAAAGGACTGTCATCATTGGTATCAGTTGCCCGGATTGATTTGATGCGCCGACGCCCCATTTTGGGGCAAACGCCGCAAGGCGACGCAATGACGAACATACGAAAGAGCCGGACATGACCAAAGGGCCACTCACCATTCGCCTGTGCGGGCCGCGCGGCTTTTGCGCGGGCGTCGACCGGGCCATTCAGATCGTGGTGCTGGCGCTGAAACGTTATGGCGCGCCCGTTTATGTGCGCCACGAGATCGTTCACAATCGCTATGTGGTCGAGGGGCTGGAGGCTCTGGGCGCGGTCTTTGTCGAGGAGCTTGACGAGATCCCGGCCGAACACCGCGAGCAGCCGGTGGTGTTTTCGGCCCATGGCGTGCCGAAATCGGTGCCTGCCGATGCCGAAAAGCGCAATCTCTTCTATCTCGATGCCACATGTCCGCTGGTTTCCAAGGTGCACAAGCAGGCCATGCGCCATCAGCGGCTCGGCCGCCATGTGGTGCTGATCGGCCATGCTGGCCACCCGGAAGTGATCGGCACGATGGGGCAATTGCCGGAGGGCGCGGTCTCGCTGATCGAGACGGTGGAGGAGGCCGAAAACTACGCCCCTACCGATCCGGACAATCTCGGCTACGTCACCCAGACCACGCTTTCGGTCGAGGACACGGCGGCGGTGATCGCCAAGCTGCAGGAGCGTTTTCCCAAGTTGATGGCGCCGGCTGCCGATTCGATCTGCTATGCCACCACCAACCGGCAGGAGGCCGTGTCTGCCGCCGCCCCCGGCTGCGATTTGTTCATCATCGTCGGCGCGCCCAATTCATCGAATTCGCGGCGTCTGGTCGAGGTTGCACGCCGCGCCGGGGCCAGCGATGCCATTCTGGTGCAGCGCGCCACCGAGCTTGATTTCGAAGCCATCGGCAATATTGGCACGCTTGGCATTTCGGCAGGTGCGTCGGCCCCGGAAGTGGTGGTCAACGAGATCATCGAAGCCTTCCGCGCACGCTTTGACGCACGGCTTGAACTGGCCGAAACCGCCATCGAAAACGAGCATTTCCTCGTCAATCGCGAACTGCGCGATATGGAACTGACGGTCGAGGACATGGCCTTTGTGAACGGGCGGTAGACGTGCGGTTTGCCGTTGTCGGGGTAGCCTGGCGCCAGAGCGAACGATGCCGACGCGTGATGGCAAGAATATTGGGGCTCGCGGTTCTTCATCGACATGCGTTTGCTTGACAGCGGCGCGGGCATCGTGAAAACCAGCAGCAGATTTTCCATCGAGGAATTGCATTGGCCGTCTATACCGATATCAACGAGGTTGACCTGAAGGGCTTTCTTCAGGCCTACGACACCGGTGAGCTACTGTCCTTCAAGGGCATCGCCGAAGGTGTCGAGAACTCGAATTTTCTCCTGCACACTGACCGGTTTCCGCTGATCCTCACGCTTTATGAAAAGCGCGTCGATGAGAACGATCTGCCGTTTTACCTCGGTTTGATGCAGCATCTGGCCGAGCGTGGCATTTCC
Organism: Martelella mediterranea; assembly: GCA_003001975.1. Lineage (GTDB taxonomy): Bacteria > Pseudomonadota > Alphaproteobacteria > Rhizobiales > Rhizobiaceae > Martelella > Martelella mangrovi. Next base: position 281,664 of record PVUG01000001.1, on the reverse strand, counting down.
TGCCCGCTGCCGTTGCCGCGTTCCGATGGTGCGCTTTACGGCACGCTTTGCGGCCGGCCGGCGGCGCTGATTTCGTTTCTCGAGGGCATGTGGCTGAGAAAATCGGAAGCGCGCCACTGCCGCGAACTTGGCGTGGCGCTCGCCCGCATGCACATCGCCGGGCAGGATTTTCCGCTTCGCCGCGAGAATGCGCTGTCGCTGAAAGGCTGGGTCGATCTCTGGGATAAATCGGCAGCCCGCGCCGATGAGGTCCAGACAGGGCTTGAGAGCGAAATTTCCGAGGAACTGGCGCTGCTGGAAGACCGCTGGCCGGTGGATCTACCGGAAGGCGTCATTCATGCCGACCTGTTTCCGGACAACGTGTTTTTCATCGGCGATACGCTTTCCGGCGTGATTGACTTTTACTTCGCCTGCAATGATTTCCTCGCCTATGATCTGGCGGTCTGCCTGAATGCCTGGTGTTTCGAAAAGGACCGTTCGTTCAACGTCACGAAGGCGAAAGCGCTGATCGAGGGCTATCAGAGCGTGCGTCCCCTGAGTGCGGCCGAGATCGAGGCATTGCCGCTTCTGGCGCGCGGTTCGGCACTGCGGTTCTTCCTGACCCGGCTTTACGACTGGCTGACGACGCCGGAAGGCGCGCTGGTGGTCAAGAAGGACCCGCTTGAATATCTGCGCTATCTCCGTTTCCATCGCTCGGTCAAAAGCGCCGGCGAATACGGGTTGTCGTGAGCATGAAGAAGGTCGAGATCTTTACCGACGGGGCCTGTTCGGGCAATCCCGGCCCCGGCGGCTGGGGCGCGGTGCTGCGCTATGGCGACAAGGAGCGCGATCTGTGCGGCGGCGAGGCGCAGACCACGAACAACCGTATGGAGCTGATGGCGGCGATTGAAGCGCTGAAGGCGCTGAAACAGCCTTGCGCGGTGTCGCTTTATACCGATAGCGTCTATCTGAAGGATGGCATCGGCAAATGGATCCATGGCTGGAAGAAGAACGGTTGGAAAACGGCCGCCAAGAAACCGGTCAAAAATGCGGAGCTCTGGCAGGCGCTTGAAGCCGAGCGTAATCGTCATGATGTCACGCTCTACTGGGTCAAGGGCCATGCCGGCCATGAAGAGAACGAACGCGCCGACGAACTGGCGCGTCAGGGGATGGAACCGTATAAAAAGGGGCGGTGATCGCGAAGGCGCGGCCGCTCTTCTGGAGGATATTCATGATTTTGCATTGTGTTTTCATACGTTTTCAACAGGAAGTCACGGTCGCTGAAAAACAGGCCATCTACACCGATATCGCCGCGTTGAAGGGTGTTGTTGACGGGATCGTCGATGTGAAGGCCGGGCCGAATGTTTCGCCGGAAGGGCTGGATAGCGGCTATGTCGACGGCTTCACCGTGACCTTCGAGAATGCCGCAGCGCGTGATGCCTATCTCGATCATCCTGACCACAAGGCCGTATCGGAGAAGATCGTGGCTGCCGCAGCCGGCGGCATGTCGGGTATTTTCGTCTTCGATATGAAGATCTGAACATCTACGCAATCAGGCGGACAAGCAGCCGGCCGAACGGCAGCAGCGCGATCCGCCATCCAAGCCGCAGCAGGCGGAAGCCGAAATAGGCTGCCCCTGCAAGCCAGAGGGCCAATGACACGGTCCAGCTTGCCGCAGACAGCAAAAGGCCGGTGAGTGTCACGGCGCCGGTTCCCAGAAGATAGAGCACCGCACGGAAGCGTTTTCCGATACGCGCCGACAGCTTGCCGAGTTTGGTGAGGTCGGCAGGCGTATCGGCGACTTTCAGCATGTCGGTGCCTGCGCGCAGGCCCTGTCTGGTCATCACCTTGCCGACACCGGTGGCGGCATCCTGCATGTGCATCAACGGTTTGGTGTTGAGCGAGGCGGCCAGTGCCCGGCTGGCTGCCGGCACGTTGCCGCGCTTGAGAAGGGGGAGGGCCGTTCGCAGCGCCGGCGCGTTGACGGCCTGGTGTGAAAGACGGGTGAATGCGCGCCTGAGCGGCCGTGTCAGCGCACCGGTCTTGCCCGCAACCTTCAGCGCGCTTGCGCCGACTTTCGCCGGTGTTGTCGAGCCTGCCGTCAGGATCACCGTGCCGGTTATGGCAAGGCCCGCCACCGACAGGCCGAGGATGAATGCGTCGTAGTCTTCGCCTGAAAGATAGGCGCCGCCCTCGACAATGATGTCCCGAACATCGCCGATGGTGGTCAGATCGGTGGCGATCGTGCCGAGAAGACCGGCGGTGCTGTCGGGACGGCCCGTAAGCGCCCCTTCAAACAGTTCCGAAACCTGGTTGCCGAGACTGCTTTCGATCGAAACCGCGATTTCGGTCCGCTCGCGCAAAACGCCGTCAATGCGCACGCCGCGGCTGTCGGCAAGGATCATGATGCTCTCGGCAAGCTCGGGATCGTCAGCCGCCAGGGCCTGTCTGATCGCCGCCTCATATGTTTCCGGGGAAAGGCGGTCGAGCCGATAGTCTGTGATCGTGACCGGATCGTTGTACGCGGCAAGCAGCCTTGCCGCGCCGAAACCGTTCGGCACGATAAAAGGCGCCGTCACAACCAGTGCCGCGACAAGGATTGCCGTGCTGATGGTGCGCACCGATTTCCAGGATACCAGCGTCATTGCAGCCATACCGTTTGCTGCACCTTAAATCAGTTCACGCCGGAAATGAACTGGCCGGCAGAAACTGCCGGCCAGAGGGTATGCGTTATTGTGATGTCGGCGCCGGCAGCAATATCATCCGGCGCGCTGAGAGGATCAGAGCTGGCCGAGAATGGTGGCCGCTGCGGAGACTGTGGCCTCGCCGGAATTATCCTCGACATTGAGTTCTTCCACCACGCCGTCCTTGACCAGCATGGAGTAGCGCTTGGACCGGGTGCCCAGTCCGCCACCCGAAAGGTCGAGTTCCATGCCCAGCGCCTTTGCAAAGGCGCCGTCCGGGTCCGAAAGGAAACGGATCTTGCCTTCGCCGCCCGTTGCCTTCGCCCAGCCGCCCATCACGAAAGGATCGTTGACGGCAATCACAGCGATTTCGTCGACGCCGCGCGAAAGGATGGCATCGCGGTTTTCCAGATAGGTCGGCAGGTGATTGATCGAGCAGGTGGGCGTGAAAGCGCCCGGCACGGCAAACAGCACGACCCGCTTCGATTTGAAGAATTCATCGCTTGCGACTTTCTCCGGCCCGTTTTCCGTCAGTTCCATGAAGGTGGCGGACGGCAGGGCATCTCCCTTGGCAATCGGCATTTTGAAATCCTCTTCCTTTTGTTGAAAAGACCTCATGACGACTTAGGGACGCTAGGGCGTGATGACAAGCGGTGTTTCCATGGCGCGGCCATCGGATTTGACCAGAAGCAACCAATCGCCGCCCATCGGATCGGCATTTTCGGGCAAGGCCGAGAACGGGATGTCGACGACAAAACCGCCGTCTTCAAAAGGACGCGCCTCAGCTTCGACAATGAAGCCATTGCTGTTGGCAAGTGTGATTTCGCTTTCGCCCGACCCGTCGGGAAGCGTGAGCAAAATCCGCATGCCGCTGTCTGTCAGCATGGCATCATCGGCATGAAAGCCGTCGGAGGGTTGTTCGGGAAGCCGCGTGCGGGCAACGGCCAGAATGGCCTTGTCGACCGGGGTTTCGGCAAAGGCATCGGCGTCTGCCGGTATGTCGAAGGTCGTCTGGAAGGGGATGCAGATATCCTTGCAAAGACCGATAAAGGCGGTGACGCTCAATGACGGGAGCGTGCCGGGATCAGTCTTCAGGATCAGCGGGAAGGTTACCGGCCCATCATAGCCCATATCGGTCATGCCGGCGACGCTGAGCCGTTTCGGCACGGGATATTCGATGGTTTCAAGACGTGCGTTTCCGGTGCCCGAAACGGTGATCTGCGGCGGAATCCCGCTTTCGCCCGGCTCGCGCCAATAGGTGATGAACCCGTCTTCGGGCTCCACCTGAAGGGCGGCCTCGATCGTGCCATCGTCGGCGGGTGGGCTTAGGATAAGGCGCATGCGCCCGCCGGCGTCTTCCGCCCAGGGCGTGGCAGCGGCATAGGCCTGTCCGGCCGTGGCGACGGCGGCGGCAGCCAGAAGGGCGGCGATGGTAAAATGATGCAACAAGCGTTTCATGGCGCGTTATCTAGCGCAGGCTTGCGCCCGCCGCCATGCATGGCGCGCGCTTTTCGGACAATTTCATTTGAACATTGCGTGACCTTGCCCCATGTTCAGAACATGCCTAGGATAAATTTTGAAAGCGGCGAAAACACCTTGCTGGAGGCCGACTTGTTTGAAAACCTGATGACAGAACGTGAGCGCGGCCCGTTTGACGGCCAGTTCCTGATCGCCATGCCGCAACTGGCGGAGAGCGATTTCGAACGCAGCGTGATCTACATCTGCGCCCAGTCCGAAGAGGGCGCGATGGGTTTTGTCATCAACCGTGCCCAGTCGGTCACCTTTCCCGAAGTGCTGGAACAGCTCGATCTTGTCGGTGACGTGCATCCCGAACTCAATGCGCCGGGGATCGGGGATTTTCCGGTTCTATGCGGCGGGCCGGTGGAACCCGGACGCGGTTTCGTTCTGCATTCCGATGACTATGCCGGCGACGGCAGCATTCCCATTACCGACGATCTGTTCATGACCGGCACGCTTGATGTGCTGCGTTCGGTGGCCGCCGGCAAAGGGCCGGGCAAGGCCATGCTCGTGCTTGGCTATGCCGGCTGGGCACCGGGCCAGCTGGAAAGCGAGATTGCCAACAATGACTGGCTGACCTGCCCCGCAATCGAAGACCTGCTGTTCGACCGTGACCTCGACAGCAAGTATGAGCGCGCGCTGTTCTCCATGGGCGTGCGCCCGTCATCGCTGTCGACCAATGTCGGGCATGCCTGAAACAATTTCCTGGGCCTATCCGTTAACCGGAAGCTGACGGCCGCCCGGTGGGGGCGGCTGCAGGTGTGAGGCTTACATGAAATTATTCGAGTGCGATCATTGCGGACAGGCAGTCTATTTTGACAATGAGGTCTGTGTCGCCTGTGGCCATCGTCTGGGGTTCGATCCCGCCACGGTCGCGATGTATGCGCTGAAAACGGAGGATGCGCAGACATGGCACAAGGCGGACGATCCGGCGGTCCGGTTTCGCTTTTGCACCAATGCCCAATTCAATGTCTGCAACTGGCTTCTGCCGGAAGGCAGCGATGAAGCGTTCTGCCCGTCCTGCCGGCACAACAATCTGATACCCGATACCGCAACCGAGATTGGCCGCAACCGGTTCAGCCGGATTGTCGCGGCGGAACGTCACCTGTTCTACTCCCTGCTGCGCTGGGGCGTTGATACGCCAACGCGCGCCGAAGACCCTGAAAATGGTCTGGTCTTCGACTTTCTGGAAGACACCATCGACCAGAACGGCAATCTCCAGCCTGCCATGACCGGCCACGACAATGGCGTGATCTCGCTGCGTGTCGCCGAGGCCGACGATGTCACCCGCGAGATTGCCCGCAAACAGATGAACGAGCCCTATCGCACGCTGCTTGGTCATTTCCGCCATGAGGTCGGCCATTATATCTGGGACCGGCTGGTTTCCCGCGGCGACCGGCTTTCGGAATACCGGGAAATTTTCGGCGATGAACGGGAGGATTATCAGGCCGCGCTGCAGCGCCATTACGACAACGGACCGCCGCAGGGCTGGCAGGACAATTTCGTCAGCGCCTATGCCTCAACCCATCCCTGGGAGGACTTTGCCGAAAGCTTCGCGCATGCGCTTCACATCGTCGATACGCTGGAAACGGCGCGGGCCTTCGGGCTGGTGGTGGACGATGCCAATCTCGCGCCGCTCGGTGATCCCTATAAATGTGCAAGCGGCAAACGGCTGGCGGATTCGTGGGTTCCGCTGACCATCGCGATGAATGCCATTCACAAGTCGATGGGGCAGCAGGATTTCTACCCCTTCGTGCTCACGCCGGAAATTATCCGCAAGCTCGATTTCGTTTTCACCCTGTTGATCGTGCAGCAGGACGACGGACACGCCTGACAGCATATCCCGTACCCAGGGGCGATATCAAGCCTCTGCAGCCGCGACTTCCTTCAGCAGGCGCAGTGCGACGGGCGCTGCCACGGACGTGCCGTAGAGCGGCCCGCTGGCATAGGTGCAGCCGGCATCGGCAATGGCCTTCGCGTCGACCTCGCTGCCGACGTCGGTGACGCCCACAGCCGTGCCCAGCCGCGAAGCCAGATTGGTGAACGCCTCGATCAGGTCGGTCTGGGTCTCTTGATTCTGCTTGAAGACCGCATTGTCGATGTAGGCTGCATCGAAACGGAAACCCTTGAGCAGCGTCAGCGATCCCTGGCCGTTGCCGAAATCCGACAGCGTCACGCCGGTTCCGATGGTGCGCAGATACTGAAGCGCGAGCTTGGCCTGTTCCGGAGCCTTCTGGATCACCTCTTCGGGGATCGAGAACACGACCTGTCGCGGCGCGTTTTCGGACTGGCGCACGAGGCTTTCCAGCTCGATCAGCGTACTGGTCCTGAGCATTTCCGTACAATTGAGCTCGATCGAAACGAAGGGACGGGCCTTCGGCAGGGCCTGCTGCCATGCGGCAAGGTCTTCCAGCGCCTGCCAGACGGTGTAGAGCACCAGTTCCGACGAACGTTCTGCCTCGCGGCTGATCTCGAAGATTTCGCCGGTTGAGATTTCGCCGCGCTGGGGGTGTCTCCAGTTGAGCACGCACTTGAAACCGGCCACCTTGTGGCTGTCGGCGCGCATCACCGGCCGGTAGAACACCGACATTTCCTTGCGGTCTATGGCTCTTGCGAGATCGGCTTCCATGCGTTTGCGCTCATCATCGAGCATGCGCAGCGCCGGACGGTAGGTTTCGACGGTGTTGCCGCCCATGCGCTTGGCACGCTGCATGGCCAGCCGTGCATCCTCCAGGAACGTCTCCGCCGATTCCTGGCCGTCGTGCCACGACGCAATGCCGATCGATGCCGTCAGTGCAATCTCCCGGTTTTCGAATGTGATCGGCACGTCGATGGCGGCAACCAGTTCATCGGCGAATTCGGCAACGGCATCGGGATTGGTCTGAGACTGCAGGATAATGGCGAAGCTGTTGCCGGAAAGCCGTGTCAGCGTGTCCTGCGGCTTCAACAGGCGCTGTATGCGACGTGTCAATGCGATCAGGATGTTATCGCCAGCGGCAAAACCGAGCGTTTCGTTGATATCGTGGAACCGGTCGATATCGGCGACGATCAGGGTCGGCTGCATCGCCGGCACGGTTGCCGACATCGTCACCAGGCATTGCAGCCGGTCGATGAGAATGGTGTGGTTGGGAAGCCCCGTCAGGTTGTCGACAACGGCATCCTGCAGCAGGCGCTGGGTGCTGACCTTGTGGTCGGTCTGGTCCGTCAGCGTGCCGACGCAGCGGATCACTTCGCCATCGGTGCTGAGCACGGGGCGGGCGCGGATCAGCATCCAGTGGTAATGACCATCATTGGCGCGAATGCGAAATTCGAGCTTCAGCCGGCCGCGTCGCCATTCCAGAAACAGGTCGAGCGTCGATCGGAACCGGTCGCGGTCGCCGGGATGCAGATATTGCAGCCAGGTGCGGGCCGGGCCGTTGAGCGCGCCGGGGGAAAGACCCAGTTTCGGTGCGAAGTCCGGTTCGGTGACGATCCGGTCGCGCCCCACATCCCAGTCCCATACCGTCGCTTCCGTTCCCAGCAAAGCCAGCGCCTGACGCTCCAGATCGGAGAACAGGCCGGGCTGATAGGCCCCGCCGGCGAAAGAATGCTGGATGACGGTAAAGCCGAGCAGCAGCACGATCAACACGAGACCGCCGGCAAGCGCGGGCTCGACAATATCGTTGTCGATGCGGCCGGTAACGGTCATCCAGGCAGCAAACAGCCAGGCGACAATCAGCGCCCAGGCCGGCATCAGCAGGATGGCCCGGTCATAGCGGCGCAGGCTCAGATAGATCATCAGGACGATGCCGGCGACCACGGTTGCCGCAAACGAGATGCGGGCAATGCCGGCCGCTGCCGGCGGATCAAACAGCGCCAGGGCAAAAAGCGCCATCAGCAGCACACCCCAGGCGGCTGCCGCATAGCCAAGCTGGGCATGCCAGCGCGCCAGATTGAGATAGGTGAACAGGAACACCACGAGGCTGAAGGCGACGGCGACATCGGCGCTCGCCCGCCATATCCGAAGGTCCCCGGGCGACAGCGGGATCAACTGGTTGAGGAAATTGAAATCGATCGCGACAAACAGAAGAACCGACCACGCCAGCATCGCCGTTGCCGGCAGCACCGTCGTTCCCTTCACCACAAACAGGATGCTCAGAAAAACCGCCAGAAGCCCGGCAATGCCGAGCACCACGCCGTGATACAGGGTGAAGGCGTTTTCCGTGTCCTTGTAGGCGTCCGGCTGCCAGAGATAGAGCTGCGGCAGCTCGGCCGTGTTCAGCTCCGCCACGAAGGTGATGACCGCGCCGGGATTGAGCGTGATTGAAAACACATCGGCATCGTCGCTTGCGACACGGTTGAGCGCAAAGCCCTCCGAGGGCGTGATTGCCGCAATCCGCGAAGACCCAAGATCGGGCCAGAACAGCCCGGAGGCGGGCAGGCGGAAATGCGGTGCAACGATCAGGCGTTCGAGCTGCTCGTCGGAAATATTGGCCAGCGAAAACACCGCCCAGTCGCCGGGGTGCTCCGCATCGCTCGAGCGCACCTCGATCCGGCGTCTGATGCCGTTGGCATCGGGAACCGTGGAAATCTGAAGAACATTGCCTGCGTTGGGATAGAGATCGATCTGATTGGTCAGGTCGATGGCGATATCGCCGCGTGAAACCTCCACCGGCTCAACCGCGAATGTCTGTGCTGGCGCAGACAGAAACACCAGTATCAGCGCGAGGGTGGCAAGGACGTATCGGTAAAACCGGGAAAGGTTCTGGGGCACTCGCATCTCAGCTCTTCAATTCCGTTTGGCGCGATGGTCATCTTTGAGCAGGGCATAAAGATGGTGATCCTGCCATTGGCCGTTGATGCGAAGGTATTTTTGCAAATGCCCCTCCTTGGTGAAGCCTGCTTTTTGCAGCAGCGAAGCACTGCGCCTGTTTGAGGGGATACAGGCGGCCTCGATGCGGTGCAAGCTCAACTCCTGAAAGATATATGGAATTACGATCTGAAGCGCTGCAAACATGTGGCCCTTGCCGGCATAGGGCTCGCCCATCCAGTAGCCCAGCGTGCACATTTGTGCGACGCCCCGACGGATCAGCCCGATGGTTATGCCGCCGACAAGTGTGTCGGTTTCCTTCAGGAAGATGAACAGCTGAATGCTGGTGCCCTCGTCGAAATCCCGGTTCAGGCGATCGATGCGCCGGCGAAAGGCGCGCGCGCGCATGTCATCGACGTTCCACAGCGGCTCCCATGGCTGCAGGAAGGCGCGGCTTTGTATCCGCAATTGCCGCCATGCCTGATAGTCAGAGGCGCGGGGCAGGCGCAGCAGGTGCGTTTCGGACTGAATGGCGAAACCGCGTCGCCTGAGCGCCTTAGGCGCAGCAAAAAGGGCGAACAACCGACTGTCTCCACTCATCAGGACCGCCGTTGCCGGGCATAAGGGCGAATTGGCGTCGTTCGTTCGCCATCACACTGTCAAAGGCCCGCCGGGGCGGTTTCCTTCTCCTGAACGGCGAGGCTTTGGACGATCTCGTCAAGCGGCGCGAGCTGCTCGATGGGGCCGACGGCCGACAGCGTCGGCGTGGCATCGTAGAACGCGCGTCCGGCAAGATCCGTCAGTCTCCTGGGCGTGATGTTCTCGATCCGCATCATCATTTCCTCGTTGGGGATCGGACGTCCCCAGAGCATCACCTGGCGGGCGATCTGTCCGGCGCGGGCGGCCGCACTTTCCTGTCCCATCAGCAGTTGCGCGCGGATCTGGGCGCGCGCGCGCTCGATTTCCGTCGGATCGACCTTTTCGGCCGCTTCGCGCAACTCGTTGATGATCACGGGAACCAGTTCTGGCAACTGGTCGCCGCCGGTTGCCGCGTGCACGGCGAAAACGCCCGAATCGGAAAAGCCCCAATGGAAGGCGTAGACCGAATAGCAGAGGCCGCGGATTTCCCGGACTTCCTGAAACAGCCTGGATGACATGCCGCCGCCGAGCACATTGGCCAGGATCTGCGAGCAGTAGAAATCCTGAGCGTGATAGGCCGGTCCCTCGAAACCGAGAATCACCTGCGCATCGGAAAGGCTGCGCATCTCGCGGGCCTCGCCGCCGGTATAGTTTGCCGCTTCCACCAGCGGCGGTGTTGCGGGCTTTTGCGGCAGGGCCGCGAACCGGTCTTCCACAAGGCGGGCGAAGGCGTCATGGTCGACAGCGCCGGTTGCCACGATATAGATTCGGTCGGTCGTGTAGTTGCGGGCAAGATAGCGGCGAATATCGTCCGGCGTGAAGGCCATCACCGTTTCCGCCGTGCCCAGGATCGGCCTGCCGATCATCTGGTCGCGGTAGGCTGCACCGGCAAAATTGTCGAACACCACGTCGTCGGGAATATCGTTGGCCGCGCCGATTTCCTGCAGAATGACGTTTTTCTCGCGCGCCAGTTCTTCCTCGTCAAAGGCCGAACTGGTCAGAATGTCGGCGAGGATATCCACGGCAAGCGGCAAGTGGTCCTTCAGAACCCGCGCATAATAGGAGGTCGTCTCTGTCGAGGTCGCGGCGTTGACCTCGCCGCCGACATTCTCGATTTCCTCGGCGATCTGACGCGCAGTCCGGCGTTTGGTGCCCTTGAAGGCCATGTGCTCCAGAAGATGGGCGATGCCGTGCTCGTTCTGGAGTTCGTTGCGGGATCCCGACTTGATCCAGGTTCCGATCGCCACGCTCTGGATATGAGGCATGTTCTGGGTGACGACGGTCAGCCCGGAGGAAAGCCGGGTGTACTCTACTGTCATGCGATCCTGTTTCCTATCATTGGCGTCCAGTGCTCAATCCGTTGCGAACGAATGCTTCCACCGCGTCGAGTTCGGGGGGAAGGACACTGAAATGCTCCTCCTTGTCCATCAGTCCAGCAAGCCATGCCGGGAGCGCCGGGTCAATACCACAAGCCGATTTTACGGCGGCGGGGAACTTGGCCGGATGCGCTGTTGCGAGCACCACCATCGGGTTTTCAGACTGATGTGCCCGCGCAACCGACATTGCGACAGCCGTGTGCGGATCAATCACGACGCCGGTTTCTTTGAGCGTGCGGGCGATCTCGGCTGCAGCATCCTGCTGATTAGTGCGTCCGGCGGAAAATACGGCGCGAATATGCTGGAGCGTTTCTTCTTCGATGTCGAAGGCGCCGGACTGTTTCAGCCCGGCCATGGCCCGGCGGATATAACCGGCGTCGCGCGCGCTTGCCTCAAACAGCAGGCGTTCGAAGTTGGACGATATCTGGATGTCCATCGACGGCGAGGTGGTTGCCTCAACGCCGCGCATTTCATAGCGGCCGCTTTCAAGCGCACGCGCCAGAATGTCGTTTTCGTTGGTGGCAATCACCAGCCGGCCGATGGGCAGCCCGATCTTTTGCGCGACATAGCCGGCGAAGATGTCGCCGAAATTGCCGGTCGGGACGGTGAAATCGACCGCGCGGTCGGGGGCCCCCAGCGATACGGCGGCGGTGAAATAATAGACCACCTGCGCCATGATGCGCGCCCAGTTGATCGAGTTGACGCCGGAAAGCTTGACCTCGTCGCGAAAGCCGCCGTCCGCGAACATCGCCTTGACGAGGTTCTGGCAGTCGTCGAAATGCCCCTCGACGGCAATCGCGTGGACATTCGGCGCGCCAAGCGTGGTCATCTGCCGCTGCTGGACCGGCGAGACCTTGCCGTGCGGAAACAGGATGAAGATGTCGGTGCGCGTGCTTGCCGAAAACGCATCGATTGCCGCCCCGCCGGTATCGCCCGAGGTTGCGCCGACGATGGTCGCGCGTGTGCCGCGGGCTTCCAGCGCATAATCCATCAGCCGCGCCAGAAGCTGCATGGCGACATCCTTGAACGCCAGCGTCGAGCCATGGAACAGTTCGAGCGTGAAGCGGTTTGCCCCGCTCTGGACAATCGGCGTCACCGCCTCGTGCCGGAAGGTGGCATAGGCCTCGTCGATCATCGAGCGCAGGCGGTCATCGGGAATTTCGCCGCCGACAAACGGCTTGAGGATGATAAAGGCGATTTCCTGATAGGACTTGCCACGCAGCGCGCGAATATCTTCTGTGGACATCTGCGGCCATTCGCGCGGCAGGTAAAGACCGCCGTCAGATGCCAGTCCGGCGAGAAGCGCGTCGGAAAAACCGAGGGTCGGAGCATCGCCCCGCGTCGAAATATAGTCCACGCAAAGCCCCTTTATGCTTGCCAGGTGTCGTAAAATGTCTAGCTTATGGCACGCTCAGGCCTTACCGGTTGTCTCGGGAAGGCTTTAAGCGTGGCGCGTGGCTGCGGGTCATGCCAGACAATCGAATTCTTGCGTTTGCGCTGATATAGAACAAAGCCGGAGGGCTTGAAAAGCCCTTGAGAGAGGAAAGGAATACTCGCCGTGTCATTTCGCACAACCCGCCGTCTGGCTGCTGCTTTGGCCCTTGTCGGGCTCGCGGCCTGTTCAACAACCGAACCAGAGCCGGAACCCGCGCCGGCCCAGCCGATCACGCCGGGCATCAATCTGACCGCGCTTTCGCGTATCTGCCCGAAGGCCATGCTGGATGACGACCAGACCTTCAAGCGTATCTATTCGCCTTCGAGTTCCGATGATGCGGACGATCTGGCCTATCAGGTTTCCCTGTCGGAATATACACGCACATGCTCTGTGGCGCCGAGCGGTGATCAGCTGTTGCTGCAGGTCGCCGTTGCCGGCCGCCTGATCGGCGGTCCGAAGGCAAGCCCCGGGACCTACAAGGTGCCGGTACATGTCGAGCTGGTTGACGGCTCCGTCGCGCTTTACGATCAGGTCATCACGCAGGAAGTCGAGCTGCCCGCCGAGGGGCTTTCGACGCAGTTCCTGTTCAAGGCCGACAATATCCCGGTGCCCCCCACGGCAGGCGAGAATACCCGCGTGAGGGTCGGCGTGAACTGAGCCTGGAGGATGCGGGCGCCGTTAAACGGCGTCCCGGTTTGTTGATAAACCTGCCCCTCACTCCGGGTCTTCCTCGGGCTTGACCCGAGGATCCAGGGCCACACGATGTACGCTTTCTTGAAACCCTTTCTTGTCAAAGGGTTGAGTGGAATGGATGCTCGGATCACGTCCGAGCATGACACCTGTGGGGACGGCTGACGGAGGCAACAACGTGCACGTCCTTGGGTTTGTCAGCAGTCTGGGACGCCGTTAAACGGCGTCCGACCATTCCAGAAGCGCGGTTGCCACTGCCGGCAGGTCTTCCATCCGGTGGATCACGGTTTCGGCACCTGCCTCGGTCAGCTGATCGGCATGGCTCGGTGTGGTATGCGATGCGCCGGTAAAGCCGATAACACGCATGCCAGCTGCCGTTGCGCCGGTGATGCCGTGAACGGAATCCTCGATCACCAGCGTGTTTTCCGGTTTCGCCCCCATTTTTTCAGCGCCGTGCAGGAAGATGTCCGGCTTCGGCTTGACCCGGTCGGGGCCAAGGCTTTCTGCGGAAAAGATATTGGGCTCGAAAATGTCGAGCAGGCCGACCTTGGTCAGCATCATCCTGATCCGTTCTTCGCTCGAATTGGAGCATATGCAGCGCGGTTCGGAAAGCTGGGCCACGGCCTCTCTTACGCCGGGGATCGGTTGCAGCTCGCGTTTCAGACGTTCATCGAGAATCGTTTTGGATTCGTCGATCAGCGTTGCCTGAAGCGGAATTGCCGCTTCCTTTTCGACCGCCAGCAGGATGTCGCGCCAGGTCATGCCGGCAAACCGTTCGCCGATTTCGCCGGCCGTGATCGGATAGCCGGCCTCGGTCAGGAGTTTCGATTCCACCTGCGCGGCGAGAATTTCCGAATCGACCAAAACGCCGTCGCAGTCGAATATGATGAGGTCAAAGCGGCTCATTGATAAATCCTGTTGGTCATTGATGTCCCGGGGTGTGGGACGATAGCACGTCGCACATAGTATTGATCGGCGGTCAGATCAATTTCATGAATGTTCGCGGCCGTCCTGCCGGGCCAGAAAACCCTCGACCAGCGTTTGCAGCGTGGCGCTGAAAAGCGGAATGCCGCCCGTGCGCCAGCCAAGCGCATTGAGCCGGCTGGTCGCCATCACATTGATGCGGTCATGATCGGCGCGTGCGGGGAGTGCGTGAGGCGAGGCAAGAGCCGCCTTCAGCGGCGCAAGGATCGTGTGGTTGTCGACCACGATATCGGAGACGTGGAGCGCTTTTCCCGAAACCTTGGGGATCGGCGCGCCGAGAACGGCCAGAACCGCGTCCGCAAGATCGCGTCCGTGCAATTCGCTGCCCGCTCTTGGTTCGATCGTCCGGCCTGCGAGATAGTTTTCGAAAAGTGCTTCCCACTTGTTGGGAAACAGGTCGCCGTAAATGCCGGTGGCGCGCAGACTCACCGGTACGAAGCCGGGTCTGGCAAGGGCTGCAAGCGCCTTTTCGGTTTCGAACTTGATGGTGCCGTAAAGGCTTGCCGGATTGGGCACAAGGGTCTCCGGCAAAGGCGTTGCATCAGGATAGCCGTCAAACACGGCACGGCTCGACAGAAAAACGCAATGCCGCACCCCGGCCGCCCGGGCAGCTTCGAACAGGGCAATGCTGCCATTGACATTCAGCTTCACAAAACCGGCCGGATCGTCTCCCTCGCCGCCGCGATAGCGACCCGGCACATGGGAGAAAGCAGCGTGGACGAATGCGTCGATCCCGTCAAACAGCGCGCCGGGAACGCTTTTCGCCGCAAGGTCCAGTGGCCGGTGGGCGACGACCGGGGAAAACAGCCCGTCTGCCGGCGGCTTGCGCCCGGCAACCGTGACTTTGTGGCCTGCCGCAAGACATCCCTCCACGATATAGCGACCGGCCAGACCGGTGCCGCCACTGACGAAAATGTGCTTCATGCCGGTTTTTTCGGGTTTTCGAGCGTTGCGATATCCGGAATCTTGTCGCCGTCGAAATAGGCCCACCAGAGATCGATCAGCGGTTTCAGTTGTTCGGCGCGGGGGTGGTCGTCCTCCCACGGCTTTTCATACTGGTAGTGCAGCACGCCGATATCGGACCAGTTCCAGAGGTCCGGCAGGTTGAACCAGACATATTGCAGCATGTTCATGAATACCGGCAGGCCGTGCCAGTCAGGAAAGAATTCCTGAAGGAAGGTCTGGTCGGTGCGGCGCCAGAAGGCATCCGGCGCATCGAGCGCTTCCAGCATGGCCTCATAGGTCGCCATGTCCGGCCGGGCGACAAACACGCCGGAATTCAGCCGGTGAAAATCCGCAACGCTTTCATAGACATTGGGGGCTGCGGAAAATTCCGGGTAGAAGAACAGCTTGTCGATATTCTTCAGCACGATCGCATCGGCATCGATGAACACGGTGGCGTGGTATTCGATCAGCTGCCAGAGCCTGATCTTGCAGAAATTGTCGAGCGGCGTGTGGAAGTCCGGCTTGCGGCCCTTGGTGAAGGGGGCATTGTCGTGAACTTCGCGGCGCGCATGGCGGGCATTGAAGGCTTCCGATAACGGCAGATGGTCGACGCCGATCAGCCGGCAGCCGATATCCTCGAGCTGTTTCAGGCTTTCCTCGGGCGTGCCGCCGGTATGCAGCACGACAACATCGGCCGGCGTGCCGGTCAGAAAGATCGACCGCGCCAACGCCAGCGCGCCCATGGCGTAATCGGCGTTGGTCACCAGTGTGACGAAGGCAAAGGGGGCCTTGGCGTCCGCGCTGCGGCGGACGCCTTCGTTTGCAGGATCAGTCATCAGATCACGAAACCGATTTCAGCGACTTGCCTTCCGGATCGCGATTGATCGTCGTGGCAATATCCTTGGTCCATGCCGAAACGGCCGGAACACGCTTGCGGTCGACGCGGTAGGCATATTTCTTGGCGATGTCGACGATCTCTTCCAGAAGACCTTCCTTCAGCGTCGTCGGGTTGAGGCCGAGCGAGAGGAACTTGTCGTTCTTGACGATCAGTTCGTTTTCCGGCGCTTCCTTGCGCGGGTTGGGCAGCCAGGCGATTTCGGTGCCGCTCATTTCCGAGATCATCTTGGCCAGATCGCGCACCCGGTGGGTCTCGGTCATCTGGTTGAAGATTTCAACGCGGCTGTTGCGCTCCGGCGGATTGTTGAGCGCCAGCTCGATACAGCGCACCGAATCCTGAATATGGATGAAGGCGCGGGTCTGGCCGCCGACGCCGTGAACGGTCAGCGGATAGCCGATTGCCGCCTGAATCAGGAAGCGGTTCAGCACCGTGCCGTAATCACCGTCATAGTCGAAGCGGTTGATCAGCTGTTCGTGGCGCTTGGTCTGTTCGGTGTGGGTGCCCCAGACAATGCCCTGATGCAGGTCGGTGATCCGAAGCCCGTCATTCTTGGCATAGAAGGCGAACAGCAGCTGATCCAGGCACTTGGTCATGTGGTAGATCGAGCCGGGATTGGCGGGGTAGAGGATTTCCTGGGAAACCTTTTCGCCCGTCGTGGCCTCGATATCGACCGGCAGATAACCTTCCGGGATGGCCGCGCCGACGGTCGAATAGCCGTAAACGCCCATGGTGCCGAGATGGATGACATGGGCGTCGAGGTCGATCTCGACGAGCGCGTTCAACAGGTTGTGCGTCGCATTCACATTGTTGTCGACCGTATAGTTCTTGTGGCGGTCGGACTTCATCGAGTAGGGGGCTGCGCGCTGTTCGGCGAAATGGATGATGGCGTCCGGCTTCTCATCCTCCAGCCACTTCTTCAGGATTTCATAATCCTTGGCGAGGTCGATGAGATGAAAATGAATCCGGCGGCCGGTTTCGGCGTGCCAGATACGGGTGCGCTCCTGAATGGAGTCCATCGGGGTGAGCGACTGAACGCCGAGTTCGGTGTCTATCCAGCGCCGCGACAGATTGTCGATGATATGGATTTCGTGTCCGGCATCAGACAGATGCAGCGACGTAGGCCATCCGATGAACCCGTCTCCGCCCATAACCGCAATTTTCATGGAGCCACTCCGATCTGTTTTCTCATGCAGTGAATTTCGATGTTAACCGACTCCAGTATGACATAAATGCAATGTTTTTTTTACGCAATCGATACTGATGCCGCAGGCCGGACCCTTTCCGTTGCCGGTTTTACGGTTGCGAAGCCGCTCCGCTCTGGATTAGGAGAGAGCCGAAAACGCTTCAATGAGGTCCGGCATGACGGAAAAAAGCGGTGAAAATACATCGGATCTGAGCGGTTGGCTCGAACCCGGAAAACATCATCTGCGCCAGCGGGTCTATTATGAGGACACCGATTTTTCAGGTGTCGTCTATCACGCCCGCTATCTTCATTTTTTCGAACGCGGCCGCACCGATTACCTGCGCTGCCTCGGTGTCGAGCAGCGCACGCTTTATACGATCGATGAGGAAGGGCTGGCATTTGCGGTCCACCACATGGACCTCAAATTCATCCGTCCGGCCCGCATGGACGATATTCTGGAGATCACCACGACGACGGCGAGGGTGACCGGTGCGCGCATGGTGCTGGAGCAGTCGATCTCGGCCAACGGCGTGCTGTTGACGACGGCGACCGTCACGGTGGTGGTGATCAACAAGCACGGACGCGCCCGACGGATGCCGGATGAACTTGCCCGGACATTGCTTGGCGGGCAGGGCGAATAAGCCAAAAGCTTGACAATCGCGGGCTTGCTAAAACATGAGTATTATGTGAAGGAATTTCGCCGCCGCTTTGCGGGGTCGTGATTTTGACTAGCTGCCATAGGTTTCAGGGTCTCCGGGACCGCCGGTAACCGGGTGTTAACCATGATCATGTTTCATGCGAGAAGCGGGATTTCGGGCCGGTTTGCCCAGCTTTCACCACGTTTTTGTACGAGATGGAGCTGATATGTGCACTTCTGCAAATCCCATCGTAAACCGAAACTGACTCGCAGGCGGCTCTAACTGTACCCGCCCGGTAAGCCGGGCCCCTATATTCAAGGACTTACGTCACATGGAACAGCTTGGGTTGGAAGCAGCACACGCCGATGTCGGCTTGCTGGCGCTCTTCATGCAGGCCGGATTGATCGTCAAACTGGTGATGATCGGCCTGATTGCCGCTTCGGTCTGGACGTGGGCGATCGTGATCGAGAAGATCATTGCCTACAACAAGGAACGCCGCGCCTATAACCAGTTCGAGGATGCCTTCTGGTCGGGCACGTCGCTGGAAAAACTCTATTCGAATCTTTCCGAGCGCAAGACCTCCGGCATGTCCGCGGTTTTCGTGGCCGCCATGCGCGAATGGAAAAAATCCTTCGAACGCGGCGCCCGCGCGCCGGTCGGCCTGCAGATGCGCGTTGAAAAGGCGATGGATGTGGCCATCCAGCGCGAATCGGACAAACTCGAGGCCCGTCTCGGCTTTCTGGCCAGTACCGGTTCTGCCGCCCCCTTCGTCGGTCTGTTCGGCACGGTGGTCGGTATCATGACCTCGTTCCAGGCAATTGCCGGTTCGAAATCGACCAATCTCGCCGTCGTCGCTCCCGGTATTGCCGAAGCGCTGCTGGCCACCGCCATTGGTCTGGTCGCGGCTATTCCCGCCGTTATCGCCTATAACAAGCTCTCTGCCGATTCCGGCAAGCTGATTGGCCGCATGGAAGGCTTTGCCGACGAATTTGCCGCGATCCTGTCGCGCCAGATCGATGAGAAACTCCAGTCGCGCCCGGCTGCGGAATAAAGCCTGGAAGGGGATAGCGATATGGGAATGACCGCAGGAACAAGTGCGACAGGCGGAAGCCGCCGCGGACGCAGGCGCGGCCGCCGCGGTCCTGTCAGCGAAATCAACGTGACGCCGCTCGTCGACGTCATGCTGGTGCTTTTGATCATCTTCATGGTCGCCGCACCGATGATGACCGTCGGCGTGCCGATCGATCTGCCGGAAACGCAGGCGCAGGCGCTTAACTCCGATACCCAGCCGATCACGATTTCGGTCAATCCGGAAGGCCAGATCTTCCTGCAGGAGACCGAGATCGGGATCGATGAAGTCGTGCCGAAGCTCGAGGCGATTGCCACCACCGGCTACAGCGAGCGTATCTATGTGCGCGGCGATGCCAGTGCCGGTTACGGCACGGTGATGCAGGTCATGGCGCGGATTTCCGCGGCCGGTTTCAAGAATATCGGACTGGTGACCCTGCAGGAACAGGATAGCTGATCTTTCGCCATGACGCGCAGCCTTGCCATCTCTTTTGTTCTCCACTGTCTGGTCATTGGCTGGGCAGTGTTTCTGCTCGGCACGCCGCCATCGATGGAAGTGGCGGATGTTGATGCATTGCCGGTGACGCTGATCCCGGTGGAGGACGTCACGCAGGTGCAGCAAGGCGATGAAAATGCCGATCTTGCCGACATTGCCGCGCCGATCCCGACGCGGCGGCAGGATCAGGTGGCCGATGCGCAGAATGTCGGTGAAAACGATATCGACCTGAATAGCGCGCCGGAGGCGGCGCCTGCCGATGTCGAGCAGGACCAGGCGGTACTTCCGACGCCGTCGGCTGCTGAAACACCGGAGCCGGCGCCGCAGGAAGACGTGGCCGAAACGCCGCCGCCCACGCCCGCCGAGCGCCCGGAACCTGCACCCGCGCCGGAGCCTGCACCCGCGCCGGAGCCAACGCCTGCGCCCGAACCGACGCCATCACCTGAACCCGCACCGGCGCCTCAGCCCGAGGCCGCAGAGGTTCCCGAACCGGCCCCGGCGCCGACACCGGAACCCACCGAGACCGCTGCGCCCGAGCCGGAACCGGAAGCACCTGCCGAACCCGAAGAGCCGGAACTGGCCTTCCCGGACCAGGCGCCGCTGCCGACACGGCGTCCGCCCGAACCGGCACAGCAAACCCGCACGGCACAGGCACAGCGCACCGACAGCCAGACCACGGCCTCGACCACGACGGAAGAAGATGACTTCAATGTCGACGACATTGCCGCGCTCCTGAACCGGACCGAGGCAACCGGCGGCGGCGCACAGCGCAGCGAAACACCGGCGGCGCTGGGGACGGAACGCAACACCAGCAATGCCCAGCTTTCCCAGAGCGAGCTGGATGCGCTGCGCGGTCAGATCCAGCGCAACTGGTCGATCCTGGCCGGTCTTGATGGCGCGGAAGGGGTGCGCATACGCATACACATGAGGCTCGATCCGTCCGGTGCGATTGTCGGAGCGCCAGAGGTGACGGCAACGGGGGGAAGTGAAAGCGCACGGCGGATTCTCGCCGGCGGCGCCCGCCGTGCGGTGCTGAAATCCTCGCCCTTCGTCCAACTTCCGCCAGAAAAATATGACGCCTGGAGCGAAGTTATCGTGAACTTTGATCCAAGCCAGATGCTTTAACTTTTAACCGGAGGACTGCGGACCGGTATCGCCATCCGCATCAGACCGACGCAATCAACGCTGAAAGGCCTGTCCTGCCATGCTTAAACGCTGTCTCGTATTTCTTTCCGTCGCCTGGGCCGGTTTCGGCCTTCTGTTCGTCGCACCGGCCAATGCGCTGGTCGAAATCGACATTTCGCGCGGCAATGTCCAGCCGCTGCCGATCGCGATTACCGATTTCATATCGGATGACGGGCTGGGAACGGATATTTCCGGCGTGATCGCCGACGATCTCGAGCGCTCGGGTCTGTTCAAGGCGGTTGACCGCTCGGCCTTCATCCAGCAGATCAACGATCCGGATCAGACACCGCGTTTCGAGGATTGGCGGCTGATCAATGCCGAAGCTCTGGTCGTCGGCCGGGTTACCCGTGAGCCGGACGGCCGTCTGCGTTCGGAGTTCAGGCTCTGGGATACCTATGCCGGCCAGCAGATCATCGGCCAGCAGTTTTTCACCCAGCCCGACAACTGGCGTCGCGTTGCCCACATCATTGCCGATTCGATCTATCAGGCGCTGACGGGTGAGCAGGGCTATTTCGACAGCCGCATCGTCTATGTTTCCGAAAGCGGCCCGAAGACCGACCGCAAGCGCCAGCTCGCGATTATGGATCAGGACGGCCACAATGTGCGCATGCTGACGGATGGTCAGTATATGGTGCTCACGCCGCGGTTCTCGCCGAACCGGCAGGAAGTCACCTACATGTCCTATGAAAACGACCAGCCGCGCGTCTACCTGCTGCAGTTGGAGACGGGACAGCGCGAGGTCGTCGGCAATTTCCCGGGAATGACCTTTGCACCGCGGTTTTCACCGAACGGCCAGCGCATCATCATGAGCCTGCAGCAGGACGGTAATGCCAATATCTACACCATGGATCTCAGGACCCGGGCCACGACGCGGCTGACCAGTACCTCCGCCATCGATACCTCGCCGTCCTATGCGCCCGACGGCAACCAGATTGTGTTCGAGAGCGACCGCGGCGGCCGCCAGCAGCTTTACGTCATGAACGCCGATGGCTCGAACCAGCACCGTATCTCCTTTGGCGACGGCAGCTATTCGACGCCGGTATGGTCGCCGCGCGGTGACCTGATCGCGTTCACCAAACAGTCCGGGGGCAAGTTCTCCATCGGCGTGATGAAGCCTGACGGCAGCGGCGAGCGTATCCTGACCACCGGCTTCCACAATGAAGGTCCGACATGGGCGCCGAATGGCCGCGTCCTGATGTTCTTCCGTCAGAATGCCGGCGAGGGCGGTCCACACCTTTATTCCATCGACCTTACGGGCTACAATGAACAGCGGATTTCAACGCCCGATTATGCTTCGGACCCGGCCTGGTCGCCGCTTCTGGAGTAGCGGCGAAGGCGGTTTTCGGCTGTACATTTACTGTTTGTTAACGATCTTCGTTGAGGGGTGGTTAACGGCGATTTGCTAGGCATGTGTCGACATTGACCGGTCTGTCGCAGACGTTGCGCAACCGATCGGCAGACCATCGGTTATCATGGCGTACCTGAACCGATTTTCCGGTGTCGGACACGAAATTGGAACGCTTGAAGGAGAGCGGTAATGAGCCGAGCTATGCTTGGATTTGAAGGCCTTTCGAGGAAGAAAGCGATGAGACCTGCCGTTGTTGCGCTCTGTGCGGTGATGGCGCTCGGCCTTGCCGGCTGCGCATCCAAACAGGAAAACCTGCCCGGTAGCGGCGGTCAGGGTGTGGCGGGCGCCAATGCCGGTGTTGCCTCTCCCGGCACCACTCAGGATTTTGACCTCAATGTCGGCGATACGGTCTATTTCGAGACCGATTCGGCCGCGATCACCCCGATTGCCGCCCAGACGCTCGACAAACAGGCCCAGTGGCTGCAGCGCTATACCAGCTATTCGATCCGCATTGCCGGTCATGCCGACGAGCGCGGCACACGCGAATATAACCTTGCGCTTGGCGCACGGCGTGCCACGGCGACCAAGAACTACCTGGTTTCGCGCGGTATTCCCGCCAACCGGATTTCGACGATCTCCTACGGCAAGGAACGGCCTGTCGCTGTCTGCGACAACATTTCCTGCTGGTCGCAGAACCGTCGTACGGTCACCGTGCTGGGTGGCGCCGGAAGCTGATCCGGCCAATGGATATGAAGAAAAACCGGCTTTTGGCCGGTTTTTTTGTGTCTGCAGTGCAAGAAAGTGCTTTTTGATCTAAATATGGCCGGAAATATCGTGTCCGACGACACGCAAGTCCATTTTACCGGCTTTAGGAAGGGATCATGAGAAAAGCATTTTTATGTCTGTTGGCGGGGAGCGCCTTTTTAGGGATGCAGGCAAGTGCTGGGGCTGCCGGCTTTTCGGTGTTTCCGGCAAGAGGCAACACGCAGCCCCAGACCGTTCAGGTCCAGGCGACCGATCCTGCCATGCGGATCATGCAGCTTGAAGAGCAGGTCAGGAACCTCAACGGCCAGGTCGAGGATCTGAGCTTTCAGATGCTGCAGATGGAGGAGCGGATCCGCAAATTGCAGGAGGATATGGAATTCCGCCTGCAGGATCTGGAAAGCGGCATGGCAACGCCGTCCGCGCCTTCATCATCCGAACCATCGCCGGACAACGGGACTGACAATGAGGCGGCTTCGATCGACAATCCGCCGCCCATGCCCGACAGCGCGATGAATGATGCGACCATTCCCGGCGATGTTTCGCCGGACCTGCCCGAGGGGGCGGAAGGGGGCGGTGACGATGCCGCCTTCTACAACACGGCCTATAATCTCGTCCTGTCCGGCGATTATCCGCAGGCCGAAAATGCCTTTGGCGAGTTTGTGCTGAGCTACCCCGACAGCCCGCTCATTCCCGATGCGAGCTTCTGGCTTGGCGAATCGATGCTGGCCCAGCAGAAATACAACGAGGCCGCCAAGACCTTCCTCAACGCCTACAAGGCCTATGGCAATTCCGACAAGGCCCCGGAAATGCTGCTGAAGCTCGGCCAGTCGCTGGCCGGTATGGATAACAAGGACGCCGCCTGCGCGACCTTTGCCGAGGTGCCGGTGCGTTACCCCGATGCGGCACAGGCCGTTCTGGACAAGGCCCGCTCGGAGCAGTCGGCCAACGGATGCTGATGGCAGCGTCGGTCCCGGCTGCCGATACGCCGGCCCGCAGCGCACCGCTGCGCGCTGCACAGGACTTTGTTTTACAGCTGAAACCGCAGTGCCATGTTCTCGTTGCCGTTTCCGGCGGCGGCGATTCGATCGGGCTGCTCTCAGCACTTTTGGCGGCGAAAACGATATCCGGCAGGAATGATATCAGCTTCACGGCCGCCACCGTCGATCACGGTCTGCGCCCCGAAGCGGCTGACGAGGCGCTCTGGGTCGGCGCTTTTTGTGCCGAACGTGGCATTGCCCATCACACCCTTGTCTGGGCGGATCACAAGCCACAGTCCGGGCTGATGGTCGCCGCCCGCGATGCGCGCTATCGCCTGCTTTCCGCTCTGGCTGGCCGCTGCGGCGCCGATGTCATCGCCGTTGCGCACACGATGGACGACCAGGCCGAAACCTTCGCCATGCGCGCCAGTCGCGGCGCTTCGACAGTCTTGACCGGCATGGCGGACAAGACCCTGATTGAGGGAAAACACTGGATCGCGCGACCGTTTTTGAAGATCGGGCGCAGCGCCATCCGCGATTTTCTTACACTGAGCGGCCTTTCCTGGATCGATGATCCGAGCAATGACGACGCGCATTATGAACGGGTGCGGACGCGCCGGAGCATTCGGGAAACCGTCGAAACATTGGCAGCCGATGCGGAAAAGGCAGCGCAAGCGCGGGACAGATTGTCGCGCAGTGCAGCAGACCTTTTTGCCGATATCGCCACGATCCACGGCGCCACCGTGGCGCAGCTCGATATTGACGGTCTTCTCGGCGCCGGGGACGCAGGGCGCTATCTGCTCAACATTCTTGTTCCCGCGCTTGGCGGCCTTTCCTATGGCCCCGGTGGCGATGTGCTGGATCGCGTGACCGCGCTCTGCACAGCGCCGCACGGCGCCCGCATGACGGCCGGACGGTGCCTTTTCGAGAGGCATCGCGGGCATCTGTTCATTCTGCGTGAACGGCGCGGCCTGCCGGAAGCGGAAATCGCGCCGGGCGAAAAAGCCGTTTGGGACGGGCGCTTTTGCTTTGAAAACCGGTCGCAGGCGGCACTGCGCATCCGGCCTGCGGGCCCGGACGGCGCGGGCGATACAGACGCTTTTGCACGGCTGCCGCCGCGGCTTGCACGTCTTGCCGCTGCCGTGCGCCCCGTGGCCATGGACACTGCGGGGAAGCGGGTATTTCCGACGGGTGTCTATCTCGCGCCGTTCGACCGGTTTTTGCCGGGATTCGATCTGGCACTGGCAAATATGATGGCTGCGGCTTTCACGCATGCGGCCTATCGTGAACCGGCCACAACCTATTTACGTTGAGAAAATGAATCTTGGAACCGGCTTGTCTTGGCAAGACAGGGTGCGGACCCTATGTTAGGCGTAATTCAGCGGCATTCTGACGTGCCGGACATATGATTTCGGGGAGTTTAATGAACCCAAACCTACGCAATATTGCGCTGTGGGCGATAATCGCGTTGTTGCTGGTCGCGCTGTTCAGCATGTTCCAGTCAACGCCGTCGCACAATGCGGGCAACGCGGTGGCCTACTCGCAGTTCGTGAATAATGTCGATTCCGGAAGGGTCAAGGATGTGACCATTACCGGAAACAACATTACCGGCACCTATTCCGATGGCGCCGGCACGACTTTCCACACCTATGCGCCGGTGATCGACGACTCCTTGCTCAACAAGCTTGAGGCCAACAATGTCGACGTCACCGCCAAGCCCGTCAATGATGGTTCCGGCGGTATTCTGAGCTATGTCGGCACGCTTCTGCCCATGTTGCTGATCCTCGGTGTCTGGCTGTTCTTCATGCGTCAGATGCAGGGCGGTTCGCGCGGCGCCATGGGCTTCGGCAAGTCCAAGGCCAAGCTTCTGACGGAAGCCCATGGCCGGGTGACCTTTGACGATGTTGCCGGTGTCGACGAGGCCAAGCAGGATCTCGAGGAGATCGTCGAATTCCTGCGTGACCCGCAGAAGTTCCAGCGCCTTGGCGGCCGTATTCCGCGCGGCGTTCTGCTGGTCGGCCCGCCCGGTACCGGTAAGACGCTTCTGGCGCGCTCCGTTGCCGGCGAGGCCAATGTGCCGTTCTTCACGATTTCGGGCTCCGACTTCGTGGAAATGTTCGTCGGTGTCGGCGCATCCCGTGTGCGCGACATGTTCGAGCAGGCCAAGAAGAACGCGCCCTGCATCATCTTCATCGATGAAATCGATGCGGTTGGCCGTCATCGCGGCGCCGGTCTCGGCGGCGGCAATGACGAACGCGAACAGACGCTGAACCAGCTTCTGGTCGAAATGGACGGTTTCGAGGCGAATGAGGGCGTGATCCTGATTGCCGCAACCAACCGTCCCGACGTTCTCGACCCGGCATTGCTGCGTCCCGGCCGTTTCGACCGTCAGGTCGTGGTGCCGAACCCGGATATCGTCGGCCGCGAGCGCATTTTGAAGGTTCACGCCCGCAACACGCCGCTGGCGCCGAATGTCGACCTCAAGGTCGTGGCCCGCGGCACCCCCGGCTTTTCCGGTGCGGATCTGATGAACCTCGTCAACGAGGCCGCCCTGATGGCAGCAAGGCGCAACAAGCGTCTGGTCACCATGGCCGAATTCGAGGATGCCAAGGACAAGATCATGATGGGCGCCGAGCGGCGTTCCTCCGCGATGACCGAGGCGGAAAAGAAGCTGACGGCTTATCACGAGGCCGGTCATGCGATTGTGGCGCTGAAGGTTCCGGTGGCCGATCCCGTCCACAAGGCGACGATCATTCCGCGCGGCCGTGCGCTGGGAATGGTCATGCAGTTACCCGAGGGCGACCGCTATTCGATGAGCTACAAGTGGATGATCTCGCGGCTTGCGATCATGATGGGCGGCCGTGTCGCCGAGGAACTGACCTTCGGCAAGGACAACATCACCTCCGGCGCTTCGTCCGATATCGAGCAGGCCACCAAGCTTGCCCGGGCGATGGTGACGCAATGGGGCTTTTCCGATGAACTCGGTCAGGTGTCCTATGGCGAAAACCAGCAGGAGGTCTTCCTTGGCCATTCGGTTTCGCAGAGCAAGAATGTCTCCGAATCCACGGCGCAGAAGATCGATTCGGAGGTTCGCCGCCTGATCGATGAGGCCTATGTCGAGGCCACCCGGATTATCAGGGACAACAATGACGGCTTCGTTGCGCTGGCCGAAGGGTTGCTCGAATACGAGACGCTGTCCGGTGACGAAATCAAGTCGATCCTTCAGGGTGAAAAGCCCTCGCGCGATCTGGGTGACGACACACCGCCTTCGCGCGGGTCTGCGGTGCCCTCCATGGGTCCGAAGAAGGATACTCCATCGGGCAAGCCTTCCGATGGAACGGAAGGCGACGGTTTCGAGCCGCAACCCAACTGAGACAAGGACCGCCGGTTTCCCCGGCGGTTTTTTCTTGTCTGCTTCCGCGTGGTCGGCAATACGCGCCCTTGCTTTCGGCCATCGGCGGCACTGAAGCGCGCTTTCCGGTAACGTCGTGTTAGCGTTGTTGACGTTATTTTAGGTGCCCTGAAGCCGATTTTCTGCCATGAGAGCGCATTGATGGCCCGGCAGAGACACGACCGTCGCCCGCGGGCGGCTGAGATGAGGAACGACATGGCACGCAAGTATTTCGGAACCGACGGTATTCGCGGACAGTCCAACACCTTTCCGATGACGCCCGATCTGGCCATGCGCGTCGGCATCGCTGTGGGGACGATCTTCCGTCGCAACGACCACGCCCGCCGGGTGGTGATCGGCAAGGATACGAGGCTGTCCGGCTACATGCTCGAAAACGCGCTGGTTGCGGGTTTTACGGCGGCCGGCCTCAATGTTTATCTTCTCGGGCCGATCCCGACGCCGGCTGTCGCCATGCTGACGCGCTCGCTCAGAGCCGATGTCGGCGTGATGATTTCGGCGTCCCACAATCCCTATGCCGATAACGGCATCAAGCTTTTCGGGCCCGACGGCTACAAGATGTCGGACGAGATCGAGGCCCGGATCGAGGCGCTGGTGGATCGTCAGGATTTTTATCCCCAGCTTGCCCGTGCCAACGAGATCGGCCGCGCCAGCCGCGTCGAGGGCGACATCTATCGCTATATCGAGTTCGTCAAACGCACGCTTCCCCGGGATGTGACCCTGCATGGGCTGCGCGTCGTCGTCGACTGCGCCAATGGCGCGGCCTACAAGGCGGCTCCGACCGCGCTTTGGGAACTGGGGGCCGATGTGGTGACGATCGGCGCGGAGCCGAACGGCCTCAACATCAACAAGGAATGCGGCTCGACCTATCCGAAGACCTTGCAGGCCAAGGTGCACGAAGTGCGCGCCGATATCGGCATAGCGCTCGACGGCGATGCCGACCGGGTGATCATCGTCGACGAGAAGGGCAATATCATCGACGGCGACCAGCTGATGGCGGTGATTGTCGGCAATATGGCCGATGACGGGGCATTGAAGGGCAATGGTCTTGTGGCCACCGTCATGTCCAATCTCGGGCTCGAGCGGCATCTCAACAGCAAGGGGCTGGAACTGGCGCGCACCAAGGTCGGCGACCGTTATGTCGTCGAGCACATGCGCCAGCACGGCCACAATGTCGGCGGCGAGCAGTCGGGCCACATCGTGCTTTCCGACTTCGGCACGACCGGCGACGGACTGGTGGCGGCCCTGCAGATCCTTGCTGCGGTCAAGCGTGCCGGCAAGCCGGTGAGCGAAGTCTGCCGCAAGTTCGAACCGGTTCCCCAGCTGCTGCGCAATGTCCGCATTCAGGCGGGCGCGGCGCCGCTGGAGAATGGCAATGTCAAAAAGGCGATTGCCGACGCCGAAGCCGAACTGAAGGGCAGGGGGCGCCTGGTCATCCGTCCGTCCGGCACGGAACCGCTGATTCGCGTGATGGCCGAAGGCGATGACCCGGCCCAGGTGGAACGCGTTGTCTCGGGTCTCATCGACGTGATATCCAGCGTGCGTGACGCCGCCTGAGGGAGACCGGGGCGGCAAAACAGGGATGAAGGGCTGGCAGGGGGCCAATGAAAGTTATCTCTTATTATACCCTCGATACGCCTTATGCGATCGAGGTTCGGGCGCTTGAGGCAAGTCTCAGGACGCACGGTGTTGATTATGCCATCGAAGGCCTGCCTGCGAGAGCCAGCTGGGTTGAAAACTGCGCACAGAAATCAGCTTTTGTTCGCGATATGGCGCAGAAGTTTGACGAGGATTTGTGGTGGCTTGATGCCGATGCTGAACTCTGCCAGCCTCTGCCCGACCTCGGTCGTGAGGGGGTGGATATCGCTGCCTATGCCACCGATGGCTGGAGCCTGAACAGCGGTACGGTGTTTTTTGCCAACACGGATGGGGCGCGCCGGGTCATCGATCTCTGGTGCAGCTATTGTGAGACCTGCCCGTTTGTATGGGACCAGCTGCTTTTGATGATTGCTGTCCACAATGTCCGTTGTGACGGTGATCTTGTTTTCCGGGATTTGCCGGAAACCTACTACAAGCGCACCAAAAGCAAGCCGCTGAGACAGCTGAAGCATCAGCTTTTCATGGCATTGGGTTTTGAAAAACGCCCGGTCGTGCGCCAGAACCAGGCATCAAGACGTTTTAAGAATGTGGCCGGGAAAACGGCGGTGGTGCGGGAATTCAGTAGTAGTGATACGCCAGAAGATGTTCGTCAGGCATTAAAAAAACAGATCAGCCAGAAAATTACTATGGAGCGACTGTTGCGCGGATCTCAATTTGATCCGGCGCTACTGGCCGGCTGTGTGTAGAATAATGTTAGCTGTAAGGAATCCGGGTAAACACTAAGGCGACGTTGAATAGGAAAACTTTTTCTTCTCTGCCTTCTGGAGGAAAAAGCCTGTGTGCGCCGGTGGCAGGCACGTTGCGTGATCTCGGTCTGATGGTGTTCGAATATGTCTCAGTCAACAACGTCCAAAAAATCCCGATACAAGATTGCTTTTCTACGGGAATATTTGGGGTATTTGGCGTTTCACAGAGAGCGAAGAGATTGTTTCAGGAAAGTTCGTCAACGCATTCAGAAAAGGCGAATATTTCTCGTCGGTAACGGCCCTTCGCTCGGGCAGATGAATTTGAACCTCCTCGAGGGTGAAGATTATTTTCTCTGCAATCATGCGGAATGCATAGAGTGGACACAGGGGAAAACGCATCCGTTTTATATCGCAACTGACGTGCGTGTTCCGGAAAAATTTGCTGATGGTTCTCCAAAGCTCAAGGCCGGAACCTATTTTCTCGATGCTGTGCTTGAACCGCTGCTTACGCGGTCCTTTATAGATCAGGCAAATATTGTCTGGTTTTCCCGTGCAAAAGGCGGAGCCGTTAAGCGAGGGATATCTTCAATGCCCTGGACCGGTGTTGCCGGCGGACATACCGTGCTGCTGTCGGCAGCGCAAATCGCTCTTTTTCTAGGGTACCGTGAAATTTACATCATTGGCTGTGATTTGAACTACCAGACCTCTCAAGTCTACGCCTATAACTTGGCTGGAGATGGTGACGGAAAAGCTGCCCGTGATGATAAGTTGATGGCAGCTAACACAAATGCGGGCTTCAGGCGGCTGTTACAGGACGCTGAACCCACCGGCGTGCTGATTGCGAACGCAGGAATTGGTGGCTACCTGCTTAGTTTACCGCGCGTAAATTTTGAAAATCTTTTCTGGTATTGAAATTTCCAGCAATTTTTTTTGTCGTTTCCTGACCATGTTTTCGAGTCTATCGGGAGACATGTGCTTAGTCTGCCCCAAAAATATTTTTGAAACGGATTCGCGCCAGAGCTTTCAGATTACCGCCATTGCCAACGTTGAAAATGCGCTGGCCACGCCGTTCTGATCCGGCCCTCAGTCGCGCAAAACCCAGGTTGGTGTTCTGGATCATCTTTTCCTCATCACGCCTGGCGGCGCGGAATTCGTCTTCGCTGACGGCGTAGGCATAGGGCGCCGGTGTGCTGTAATTCAGATCGCAGCCGAGAATGTATATCTCGCTATAGCCCATGAAGAGCGCGATCTGGGTTGCCGACAGCAGCACCGTCTGGCCGCCGGCGATGCTGATCCAGGGGCGCGGTGATATCCCGCGTTTTTGGGTGCCACCTCTGGCGCGGGTAAACCAGATGATTCTGGCCTTCTCAGTGAAACCGGCGGGAAGGAGCGGCCTGAATTCCTCTTCAAGGAAATAGACATCCGCTTCAACAGTTGGCGCGCCTCCGGCATAGCCGTTGATGGCGCGCTTGTCCGCGGCGATATAAAACGGGTGCTGGCGTCCTTTTACCCAGTCTATTCTGTCGGCGTGATTACACAGAAAATAGTCTTCGCCTTCAAGGCGATTGAGGTCGATCTCGTTGAGCGAGGGGCCGTTGCCGACGATAAAAATCCGCTCTCTGCGTCTGCTGGCTGCAAGTTTCCTGAACTCTGCCTGTCGCTCCCGGTGACCGGTTATGTAATGCGCATATTCGGAAAGAAAGTGGAGGCTCGCAAAGGCGCGCTTGATCGTGTTCATTTTGCCTCCTGATTGCTTTCCGCGGGTTCCTGGAACCTGCACCTTATGCCCGGATGTCAAAGATTTGTCGAACCCCTGTCATGTGCCTGACCTGATTCAGGATTAACAACTGCCGGACAGTGCATTGGCGTAATGGCATGAACGTGCAAAACCATCTGGCTTCCGAAGTCGGAGCTTTTTTCGCTTGCCAATGTCGGCAGGCTCCCGTATACGCGACGGCGGGACACCTCTCCCCAACGAGAGGCTACTATCTGAAAGGGTAGAGATATGACAGATATGACCAAGCCGGACGTGCGTCCGGTCAATCCCCGCTTTTCTTCTGGCCCCTGTGCGAAGCGTCCCGGTTGGACGCCTGAAGCGTTGAATGACGCTCCGCTTGGCCGCTCCCACCGCGCAAAAATCGGCAAGGCGAAGCTGAAAGAGGCTATCGACCTGACCCGCGAGGTCCTTGACGTTCCGGGCGATTATCGCATCGGCATCGTGCCGGCTTCCGATACCGGCGCTGTCGAAATGGCGCTGTGGTCGCTGCTTGGCGAACGTGGTGTCGACATGCTGGCCTGGGAAAGTTTCGGCGCCGGCTGGGTCACCGATGTGATCAAGCAGCTGAAGCTGAAGGATGCGCGCAAGCTTGAGGCGCCCTACGGCCAGCTGCCCGACCTTTCCGCTGTCAATTTCGACAACGACGTGGTCTTCACCTGGAACGGCACCACCTCCGGCGTGCGAGTGCCCAATGCCGATTTCATTCCCGCCGACCGCAAGGGGCTGACGATCTGCGATGCCACCTCTGCCGTGTTCGCGCAGAAGGTCGATTTCAACAAGCTCGACGTCGTCACTTTCTCCTGGCAGAAGGTTCTGGGCGGCGAGGGCGGTCACGGCATCCTCATCCTGTCGCCGCGGGCTGTAAAACGGCTTGAGACCTACACGCCGGAATGGCCGCTGCCGAAGATCTTCCGCATGACCAAGGGCGGAAAGCTGATCGAAGGCATCTTCGAAGGCGCCACCATCAACACGCCGTCCATGCTGTGCGTCGAAGACTATCTCGATGCGCTGAAATGGGCCAAGACCGTTGGCGGTCTTGACGGGCTGGTTGCCCGGGCCGATGCCAATGCCAAGGTGATCTTCGATTTCGTCGAGAACAACGACTGGATCGAGAACCTGGCCGAAGTGGCCGACACGCGTTCCAATACGTCCGTCTGCCTGAAGATCGTCGATCCGGACGTCGTCAAGCTTGACGATGCTGCCCAGGCAGCCTTTGCCAAGGCCATCGTCTCCGCGCTCGACAAGGAAGGCGTGGCCTATGACATCGGCGCCTATCGCGATGCGCCGTCCGGTCTTCGCATCTGGGCCGGTTCCACGGTGGAAACCGCCGATATGGAAGCCCTGATGGGCTGGCTCGACTGGGCCTTCAAGACCGAAAAAGCCAAGCTTGCGGCTTAAGCGAGGCGAATTGACAAGGCTCGCGCCGCCTTGAATGGAAAGGCGCGGGCTCATCATTCCCGACAATTATTCTTTTTGATGGAGGCCTATCATGGCACCTCGCGTACTCGTATCCGACGCCCTGTCGGAAGCTGCCGTTCAGATTTTCAAGGATCGCGGCATCGATGTCGACTTCCAGCCGAAGCTCGGTAAGGACAAGGAAAAGCTGCTCGAGATCATCGGCCAGTATGATGGTTTGGCGATCCGTTCGGCCACCAAGGCCACCGAAAAGCTGATCGAAGCCGCCACCAACCTCAAGGTCATCGGCCGCGCCGGTATCGGTGTCGACAATGTCGATATTCCGGCCGCCTCGCGCCGCGGCATCATCGTCATGAACACGCCGTTCGGCAACTCGATCACGACGGCTGAACATGCTGTCTCGCTGATGCTGGCCGTTGCCCGTCAGATCCCCGCCGCCGATACTTCCACCCAGGCCGGCAAATGGGAAAAATCGAAATTCATGGGTGTCGAGATCACCGGCAAGACGCTCGGCGTCATCGGCGCCGGCAATATCGGCTCCATCGTCTGCGACCGCGCCATCGGCCTGAAGATGAATGTCATTGCCTACGATCCCTTCCTGTCGCAGGAACGCGCTGAAAAGATCGGCGTGACCAAGGTCGAGCTCGATGAACTGCTGGCCAAGGCCGATTTCATCACCCTTCACGTTCCGATGACCGACAAGACCCGCGGTATTCTGAATGCCGAGGCGCTTGCCAAGACCAAGAAGGGCGTTCGCATCATCAACTGCGCCCGCGGCGGTCTTGTTGACGAAGCGGCTCTGGCGGAAGCCATCAAGTCCGGTCAGGTTGCCGGTGCAGGCTTCGACGTGTTCGAAACCGAACCCGCCACCGAAAGCCCGCTGTTCGGTCTGCCGAATGTCGTCTGCACGCCGCATCTCGGCGCTTCGACCACGGAAGCCCAGGAAAACGTCGCACTTCAGGTTGCCGACCAGATGTCGGATTACCTGCTGAAGGGTGCCGTCACCAACGCCATCAACATGCCGTCGATTTCGGCCGATGAAGCGCCGCGCCTGAAGCCGGTGATCAAGTTGGCGGAAGTGCTCGGCGAATTCGCCGGTCAGGTGACGGAGAACGCGATCAAGGAAGTCGAGGTTCTCTACGACGGCAACTTTGCCCAGATGAACACCACGGCGCTGACGAGCGCGCTTCTGGCCGGCCTGCTGCGCCCGCTGGTTGCCGACGTCAACATGGTGTCCGCACCGATCATGCTGAAAGACAAGGGCATCATCCTGCAGGAAACCAAGCGCGACAAATCGGGTGTTTATGACGGCTATATCAAGCTGACGATCACCACCGAAAAGCAGACCCGTTCGGTTGCCGGCACGGTGTTCTCGGATGGCAAGCCGCGCTTCATCCAGATCAAGGGCATCAACATGGATGCCGATGTCGGCCGCCACATGGTCTACATCTCCAACACCGACGTGCCCGGCATGATCGGCTTCATGGGTACGACGCTTGGTCAGGCCGGCGTCAACATCGCCAACTTCCAGCTTGGCCGCGACAATGAAGGCGGCGATGCGATCGCGCTTCTTTATGTCGATGAGCAGCCGTCGGACGAGGTTCTCGACAAGCTGCTGGCAAATGAGGCCATCAAGCAGGCCAAGCCGCTCGAATTCTCCGTCGAATAAAGACGGTTCCCTCTTGGGTGCACTGGCCCGGTTTCTGTTCGCAGAGCCGGGCCTTTTTTTGTTCTATCTGGCACGCCGAAGCGCGGTTCTTTGTCTCCGATAGCCTGTTTGCCGGGTTGAATAGCAAAGGATTTGCGTCGCGCGGCTTCGTTGGCGTAGCGTGCGTGGCCGGACGATGACAAGGGAGAAGACAACATGAACGAGACCCGATTGCAGGCGCTGGACGACGCGCTGTCGCGGCTTTCCGAAGCCGATTTTGTCATGGGGCCGGAATGGGAAGCGGTTCACGAAATCTGTCAGGCCCATGAGGGCGAGAAACCCTTCGATGCAGCCCATGCGCTCTGCCATCGCATTGAGGGCGATACCTGGAATGCCGGTTATTGGTACCGGCGGGCCGGCGAGCCTGTCGCCGCGGGTTTATTCAGTGAGGAATGCGCGGCGTTGAGGGCAAAGCTCAACCGCTCGTAAATCGCCGCCTCTGGCCGCAGCGGAGACGGGGACTGAGCAGAAAGAGCCCGTGCACTGCTTGTGTAGGCGCACGGGCCCTGCTTCAGTTTATGTCAGCCGTTGACGGGCTCTATAGCGGGCGGGCTCCAGGCTCCGTCAAGAACGGAAAGTTCCGGCCAGTAGATACGCATCGTCAGGCTGAAGGGGCCGCTTTCGGGTGTCGGCAGCCAGTTCGCCTCCTTGTCCTTGCCGGGGGAGTCTCGCTGGATGTAGATGTCGACGGAACCATCTGCATTTTTCTTCAGCTGACTGTGGCTGCCGAGCGAATGGCGGTCTATCGCGTTTTTGGCGAAATACTGTTTCTGATTATAGAGCGTCACCGACCAGAAGGCCCGGGCGGGCGGGAGTTGGCCCTTGTCGAAATGCAGGACATAGTCCCTGGAACTGTCGAGCGGGTCTCCCTTGGCATCGACAAACGCGCTCGGATAGACGGCATCGACCGGCTTGTTGGCGCCCATTCCGCCAAAAGCGACGCCGGCGCGATGCATATAGTCCGAACCATAGGTGCCAATCCCGGTAAGGTTGATCCTCCAGCCATTGACCAGTGTTCCGGAATTCTCCCAGGTCTTTTCGATAAATGGCAGGACCTTTGAGGGCGCGGCGGCGATGGCCTCCTGAACGGCTTTCGGCTGGGCGGAAGGATCATAGCTTTTTCCGGGCACGAGGCCGATCCGGGCCATCAGGTCAACGGCCGAATCGTCCATGGCATGGGGCGGGTTTTTCTTCATCAGTTCGGCGAAGCGCTTGAAGAATGCCGCGCCGTCGAGCTTTTCGACCTGGCTGACCGGCGAACTCATGTCGCGCGTCTTGTCGACACTGCCTGTCGGCGCGACATAGTCCTTGCCCCAGGCGCTCAGAGGCACGGCCTTCAGCTTGGACTGAAAGGCATGGACCGCGTCATAATCGACCGGACCATTGGTTTCGACGCGGCCGATCATCCAGCCCTGATCGGTCGGGCTTCTGTAGGCCCTTACGCCGTCGGGCAGTTGCCCCTGCCAATCGGGCGCGACAATCGCGAAACTGTAGGCTTCATCGCCGATGGTGCGCGTTCCCGGCGAGGCATAGACCTCGGTCCATTCGTCCATCAGCTCAAAAAGATAGTAGCGCTCGCCGATATCCGGAACCGAGATGATCAGCGGTTCCTTCGAGACATCATAGACGAGCGACGAGTACAGCGTGTCGGCATTGGGGCGGACGACGGTGTCGAAGGAGGCATCCGGAAAGGCCGCCAGATTGGCAAACTGATTATAGGGTGCGCTGACGCCGCCGGGCTTCGCGACATTGGTCGAGATGCCGGCGCCGATGTCCATGAGCACCATCGGATATGCCATGACATAGACCGAATCGACGATGGCGCTGGCCTGTTCGTCGGTCAGTGCATCACTTGAAAGAATTTGGGTCTGGGCGAAGACCGGACTGCTGCCCACGACCGGTGACAATGCCGTTGCGAGGCTGAGTGCGGCGACAGCGAAGGGTTTCAGGTTCATGTGACGTCCTCGGAAGATCTATTCAACCGGGCAAAACCATAGATTGAAGGTGTTTTTGTGGCATGTAAACCCATAGTGGCACGGCAAATTTCAGGTGAAATTGCCGTGCCGGTTGTTACCTGTTGTCAGCCTGGCTGCGGACCAGTTCCAGCCCGCGGCCGGTGATCTGGTACGGCTTGCCGCCTTTCGAGCGGATGGCGCGTTTTGCCTTCAGCTTGCGAAACAGTGTCAGGTCGAGTTCGGGAAACCGCCATCCCTCTCGGGTATAGCAGTCGAGCCGTGCGATCTTGCGATTGTCGTCGCGGATGAGTTCTATCCTGCCGCCCTGTGCGAGCAGGTGCAGAATGCGCTGTTCACTGCGCGAAATGTCCATGGTCATGAATTCCGGATTTGCGCCTGTCTGAGGGCGCATGAAAACGGTTACCGTCGGCAGGGATTGCCGCGGGGCTCATCGTTTTCGGCCGCTGCGCGCATCACATCGCTGCTGCGATATTGCGGGCAGGGCCCTTACCGGGATTCCAGTCGGTTAGACATCAAGTCTCCATTTGACGTGGACGTCATACGCCCGAAAGCGGTTCCGGTCAAGGAATTGCCTTGGTTTCAGGCTGCCATCGCGCTTGCGTCTTTGCCCCATTTGCTCTACCTCACAAACGATATTTCCGTGAATGAACGATGAGCTGATCATGACCATTGTCGATACCCGTACGCCTGACCCGAAACGCATGTTGCCCGGTGTCACCGGTGATTGGGAAATCATTGTCGGCCTGGAGGTGCATGCGCAGGTTACGAGCAATTCGAAGCTCTTCTCCGGCTCATCGACAGCGTTCGGCAAGGCACCGAATGCCAATGTCTCGCTGGTGGATGCGGCCATGCCCGGCATGCTGCCCGTCATCAACGAGGAATGCGTCAAGCAGGCGGTGCGCACCGGCCTTGGCCTGAAGGCGCAGATCAACAAGCGCTCGATCTTCGACCGCAAGAACTATTTCTATCCCGACCTGCCGCAGGGCTACCAGATCTCGCAGTACAAGGACCCGATCGTCGGCGAGGGCACAATCACCATTTCGCTGGGCCCGGACAAGAAGGGCAATTTCGAGGATATCGAAATCGGCATCGAGCGCCTGCATCTGGAACAGGATGCCGGCAAGTCGATGCATGACCAGCATCCCACCATGTCGTTTGTCGATCTGAACCGTTCCGGCGTGGCGCTGATGGAAATCGTTTCCAAGCCGGATCTGCGCTCTGCCGACGAAGCCAAGGCCTATCTGACCAAGCTCAGAACCATCGTGCGCTATCTCGGCACCTGCGACGGCAATATGGACGAAGGCTCGATGCGCGCCGACGTCAATGTTTCCGTGCGCAAGCCGGGCGGTGAATTCGGCACGCGCTGCGAGATCAAGAACGTCAACTCCATCCGCTTTGTCGGCATGGCGATCGAAAGCGAGGCCCGCCGCCAGATCGATATTCTGGAGGACGGCGGCGAAATCGATCAGGAAACCCGGCTGTTCGATCCGGTCAAGGGCGAAACGCGGTCGATGCGCTCCAAGGAAGATGCGCACGACTATCGTTATTTCCCCGACCCCGACCTGCTGCCGCTGGAATTCGATGACGCCTTCATCAAGGAACTGGCCAAGGATTTGCCGGAATTGCCCGACGACAAGAAGGCCCGTTTCATCAACGATCTCGGCCTTTCCGTTTATGACGCCTCGGTTCTGGTCTCCGACAAGGCGGTTTCCGACTATTATGAGAAACTGGTGGAACTGAGCGAAGCCAAGGCCGCTGCCAACTGGGTCATCAACGACCTGCTCGGCGCGCTCAACAAGGCGGGCAAGGGCATTGACGAAACCCCGGTTTCGCCCGAACAGCTCGGCGCGATCCTGTCGCTGATCAAGGACGGTGTGATTTCCGGCAAGATCGCCAAGGACCTTTTCGAGATCGTCTGGAACGAGGGCGGTGATCCGAGAGAGATCGTCGAAGATCGCGGCATGAAGCAGGTGACGGATACCGGCGCAATCGAGAAGATCGTCGACGAGATCATCGCTGCCAATCCCGAACAGGCCGAAAAGGTCAAGGACAAGCCCTCGCTTGCCGGCTGGTTCGTCGGCCAGGTGATGAAGGCATCCAAGGGCAAGGCCAATCCGCAGGCCGTGCAGGCGTTGGTGAAGGAAAAACTCGGGGTTTCGGAGTAAGCCCTTGTTTTTCGTCCGAACCGCGATGGAGACGGACATTCCGGCGGTCTGCAGCCTGCTGGATGTCACCTGGCATGCCACCTATGATCCTATCCTGGGCGCGGAAAAGGTCAGCCAGCTTGTCGCGAGCTGGCATTCTGCGCAGGCGGTCAAGGCGCGTCTCGAGCGCAAGGGCGGTGAGTTTCTGGTGGCCGATGATGGTCGCCGGCTCGGTGGCATGGCCTATGCCGCGCCATCGAAGACCAAGGCCGATGTGATCAACCTGCACCAGCTCTATATCCATCCGGATTTTTTGCGGCAGGGGATCGGCCGCGATTTGTTTGCCGAAATCGAGACCTGTTTTCCGCATGCGAAAAAGCTCGCGCTGGAAGTGGTGATCGGCAATGACGGGGCATTGGCGTTTTATCAGGCGCACGGCCTGAGCGAGGTTTCGCGGACCGAAAACTGCGGCACTTGCGGCTCCGGCATTCCGGCAATCGTCATGGAAAAGGACCTTCCCGGTGTCTGATCTCGAAGCGCTGGTCATTCGTGAGGCCCGGCCGGGCGATCTTGAGGCGTTGATTGCGATGTTCGCGGGCGATGCGCTCGGCGGCCACGGCGACACCACCGATCCTGAAGCCCGTGACGACTATCGCGAGGCTTTTGAGGCGATTAGCGCATCGGCCAATGATACGCTTTATGTCGCGGAACTCGATGGCGCCGTCGTCGGCACGTTTCAGACCACCTATACCCGCACGCTGACCGGCCGGGGCAGCGCGGTGCTGACGATCGGTTCCGTGCAGACCCATGCCGACTGGCGCGGTCGCGGTATCGGCGCAAAAATGATCGAGGCGGCCATTGCCGAAGCCCGGGTGGAGGACTGCCGGCTGGTGCAGTTGATGTCGAACAGCAACCGTGTCGATGCCCACCGGTTTTATGAGCGGCTCGGTTTCACGCCGTCGCATCTCGGCTTCAAAATGAAGCTGAAAGGTCGGTGAGGCCGTTTGCCGCTCTGGACAAGTGCGGCATGACGCGCCATACACAGTGTTGAGAAATCGGAGACAGGCCGCGCCTTGCGGTCCCTGACGAAGGAAAGAGAATGGCTGGCTTTCTGACAAAGATGTTTACCTGGTGGAATGGCTCGACCATTGGCACGGATGTGTTTACCCGCCGCTTCGGCAAGAAGGTTGGCGAGGACCAGTTCGGAAATATCTATTACGAAGGCGGTATGTCCACCTATGGCCTGAAGCGCCGCTGGGTGGTTTACAAGGGCTATGCGGATGCGTCTTCCATTCCGCCCGGTTGGCACGGCTGGATGCACCACCGCACCGATACGCCGCCGACCGAGGCTGCCTACAAGGCGCGTGAATGGGAAAAGCCGCATAATCCGAACCAGACGGGCACCGTATTGGCCTACCGGCCGAAGGGGTCGCTTGTCGTTCAGGGCGAGCGCAACGAGGTCACCGGCGATTACGATGCCTGGACGCCGGGTGCGTAAGGTTTTTGCCGCAATCGGACGGTAGGCTGGCGCCAATGTCAGTCTGAAATGAAGCGCGGCATCGGTCGCGCTTTTTGTTATCAAGGGATGTTCCATGGATTTCCGTGCATTGAGCCGTCTTCTTACCGTTTCACTTGGCGTGGCGGTGGCGGGCATGTCCGCCAGCCCGGTCTTTGCCGCGCGGGTTGAAAACCCGGTTGCCGTTTTCGGCGGTATCGACAAGATCACAGGCCGCACCTACACCTTCGATGCCTATGTCGGCGAGACGGTCCAGTTCGGCCGCCTGCAGGTCACGCCGCGCGTGTGCTATTCGCGCGACGATACGGAGGAGCAGCAGGTCGACGCGTTCGTGCAGGTGGACAAGGTGTCGCTGCAAAACGAGATGAACCGGATATTTTCGGGATGGATGTTTGCCGATTCGCCCGCGCTCAATGCCGTTCAGGACCCGATCTACGATGTCTGGCTGACCGACTGCGTTGAAGAGGCCGACGTTCCCGCTCCCTGAATTTCCGATTTTTCGAAGGTCTGTCATGTCCGATGCGCGCCCTCAACTTTCGGCCGCCGAAGCCGCGAAGTTTCACTATGCCGAGGTGTTGAAATATACCGGCCGCGCCGGCGCCGAGACCATCGATCCGTGGGACCCGAAAGCCGATACCTTCATGTGCGGCAATGCAAAGGTGCGCGCCGACTATACGGTTGGTCAGACCGGCAGTGATTTCAACTCGATCCAGATGGCTGTCAGCCAGGCGGTGGCTGATGCCGCGACCGGCGGAACGGATGATCGCATCTATATCGCGATCCGGCCCGGCGTCTATCAAGAGACCGTCATTGTCCCGCGGCTGATCGTCGGTGGCCGGACGGTTTCGATCACGCTTTTCGGCACGGGCAGCGCGCCGCAGGAAACCGTGATCCGCGCCAATATCGATCAGGGCATGAGCGGAGCCGATTTCCTGACCGCCTTTGGCGCCGCCGTTGACCGCTATGCGCCGGAGGTTGCCGAAATCTATCGGGCCAATGCCGCGCTGGATCGCCTGTCCACGGAAAATGCCTGTGTGTTGCGGGTTGAGAATGATGGCTTTCAGGCAAAGAACCTGACGGTTCACAACGCCTATAATTGCGACAGGGAAGACCGGAACTCGAAATGCGAGGACGGCAAGGGTGGGCCGAAGAATGCGGCCGGTCAGTTCGCCAGGGGCTGGCATCAGGCCGTGGCAACGCTGGTGCATAATGCAGACCGGGTTCATTTCGACCATGTGCGGTTTTCGAGCTTTCAGGACACGCTTTATTTCAAGGGCCGCGTGCCCGGGATGACGGTGCGCTCCTATTATTCGAACTGTCATGTCGAGGGCGATATCGACTTCATTTTCGGCCGTTCGACGGCTTATTTCGACGGATGCGAAATCCGGTCTCTGGGCACACGCGTCAACCACACCTATGTGGTGGCACCTTCGGCCAATATGCATACGCCCTATGGCATCGTCTTCAATGATTGCGACTTTACCCATGACGGCAGCGCGGCAGCGCTCGCCGGCACCTTCTCGCTCGGCCGGCAATGGTTCCAGACGGTGCGGGCATCGCCCTATGGCATCCCGAATATCGAGGGTTATCGCACGCGACTTGCCGAAACCTCGGAATTCGACAACCCGCCCGAGGGGACGATCTCGCTCGATGTTCTGGAAGCCGTCGGTAAATGCGTGATCCTCAATTCCCGTATTGGCGCGCATATCAATGCGAGCGCGCCCTGGGACGACTGGAGCGGCGGCAGGCGCAATGCCGATGGTGAATTCGTGCCCGGCGAATGGAACACGCGTTATCGCCCCGTACAGTACAGCTCCGACGACTTCTTCCGCTATCTGGATGACTGGCTGAAAGGCGAGGGGCTTGCCCTTCAAAAGCCTGATCCGGCAGAACCCTGGCTTGCGGAATTCAATAACCGCCAGGCATAGCCGCGATCACGGAAACGGCTGGTCGGGCCAGGTCAGCGCTGCATTCAGCAGCGTCATGTATTCTTCCTTGGGAATGTCGATCGCCCCCATGGTCTTCAGGTGTTCTGTGGTGAACTGGGTGTCGAGCAGCAGGAAGTTGTTGGCGCGCAGCCGTTCGACCAGATGCACAAGGCAGATCTTGGAAGCGCTCGGGCGGCGCGAGAACATGCTCTCGCCGAAGAATGCCGCTCTCAGCGATACACCGTAAAGCCCGCCGACAAGCTCGCCGTCCTGCCAGGCTTCCACCGAATGGGCATGCCCCATGGCGTGGAGGGATTTGTAGAGAGTGCGGATTTCGTCGTTGATCCAGGTCTGCGGCCTGTCGGCGGCAGGGGCGGCGCACCCTGCTATCACGCCTTCGAAATCATGGTTGAAACGGATTTCATAGGGAGACCTGCGCATCAATTTGCGCAGGCTGTGAGAGACGTGGAGGCCGTCCAGCGGAATGATGCCGCGGATTTCCGGTTCAACCCAGAAAAGCTCCGTGTCCTCGGCTGATTCGGACATGGGAAAGAGGCCGATGCTGTAGGCATTCAAAAGCAGTTCCGGCGTTATTCCGCTGCTTTTTCCGGCGTTCTTTTCCATGGCCTTTCAGCTACTTTGCCTTGTCTTCCAGATAGTGTTCCAGCCAATGGATATCGTAGTCGCCATTGGCAATATCCTGATTGGTGACCAGATCCTGAAAAAGCGGCAGGGTCGTGTCAATACCGTCGACGACGAACTCGTCGAGCGCGCGTTTCAGCCGCATCATGCATTCCACGCGGGTGCGCCCGTGAACGATGAGCTTGCCGATCAGACTGTCATAATAGGGTGGAATTTTATAGCCCTGATAAACGCCTGAATCGATGCGCACGCCAAGGCCGCCCGGTGCATGAAAATGGGTTATCGTGCCCGGGGACGGACGGAAGGTCTCGGCATTTTCGGCGTTGATGCGGCACTCGATCGCATGACCGGAGAAGAAGATATCCTTCTGGCTGACCGAAAGGCCGGCGCCTGCGGCAACCCGGATCTGCTCGTGGACCAGATCGATGCCTGTAATGGCTTCGGTGATCGGATGTTCCACCTGCAGACGGGTATTCATCTCGATGAAGTAGAATTCGCCGTTTTCGTACAGGAATTCGACCGTGCCGGCGCCGCGATATTTCATCTTGCGCATGGCGTCGGCGCAGATTTCGCCGATCTCCATCCGCTGCTCGACGTTCAGGGCAGGCGAATTGGCTTCTTCCCAGACCTTCTGGTGGCGGCGCTGCAGCGAGCAGTCGCGTTCCCCCAGATGAATGGCATCGCCTTCACCGTCGCCGAAGACCTGAACCTCGATATGACGCGGCTTGTCGAGATATTTCTCCATATAAACCGAATCATTGCCGAAGGCGGCCGCCGCTTCTCCGCGGGCCGTGCTCCAGGCTTCGAGCAGGTCGTCCTTGGTCCGGGCAAGCTTCATGCCGCGGCCGCCGCCGCCGGCAGTTGCCTTGATCAGCACCGGAAAGCCGATTTCCTCCGCCGTTTTGATGGCGTCTTCTTCGGTATCGACAGAGCCGCCGGAACCCGGCACCACCGGAATACCGAGGTTTTCGGCCGTCGTCTTGGCGGTGATCTTGTCGCCCATCATGCGGATATGTTCGCTGGTCGGGCCGATGAAGGTGATGCCGTGGGCTTCGAGGATTTCGGCAAACTTGGCGTTTTCCGACAGAAAGCCGTAGCCGGGATGCACCGCATCTGCGCCGGTAATCTCGCAGGCGGCAACGATCTGGTGAATGTTGAGGTAGCTCTCGCGCGAAGACGGCGGGCCGATGCACACGCTCTCGTCGGCAAGGCGCACATGCATCGCATCGGCATCAGCGGTCGAATGTACAGCGACCGTGGCGATGCCCAGTTCCTTGCAGGCGCGCTGCACGCGAAGCGCAATTTCGCCGCGATTGGCGATCAGGATTTTGGAAAACATCTGCTTTTGACCCGTTATTCGATCACGACAAGCGGCTCGTCGAATTCAACCGGCTGGGCATCGTCGACGAGGATTTGGGTGACCTTGCCGCTTTTCGGTGCCGGGATCTGGTTCATGGTCTTCATGGCTTCGATGATCAGCAGGGTCTGGCCTTCCTTGACATTGGCGCCGACCTCGATGAACGGACGCGCGCCGGGGGCAGGGGCCAGATAGACCGTGCCGACCATGGGCGCCTTGACGGCCTGGTCGAGATTGTTTGCGGCAGGCGCTGCCGGTGCTTCGGCGGCAGGCGCTGCTGCGGCCGGCGCTGCAGCCGGGGCAGCGTAGGTCATGGCCTGCTGCGGCGCGGCGGTAACCGTTACTTCGCGCGCGACCCGGATATGGAGGCCGTCCTGCTCCACTTCGATTTCCGTCAGGTCGGTCTCGTTGAGGATAACGGCGAGATCGCGCACCAGCTTTGCGTCGACTGCCTTCTTTTGGTCTGCCATGGGTGGTGTTCCTTTGTTCTTTTTATTCCGTGAGTGTCTTGAGCGCACGAAGTGCCAGAAGATAGCTGTCTTGTCCGAAGCCACAGATGACACCCTTGACCGCCGCAGAGGTGAAGGTCTTGTGGCGGAAGGGCTCACGGGTATGAATGTTGGAAATGTGAAGCTCCACGACAGGCACGCTGATGGCGCGTATCGCATCGTGAAGCGCAACGGATGTGTGCCCGTAGGCACCTGGATTGATGGCGACACCGGCCGCCTTGTCATTGGCCTC
Organism: Martelella mediterranea; assembly: GCA_003001975.1. GTDB lineage: Bacteria > Pseudomonadota > Alphaproteobacteria > Rhizobiales > Rhizobiaceae > Martelella > Martelella mangrovi. Next base: position 237,108 of record PVUG01000001.1, on the reverse strand, counting down.
GTGGAGCCAGTCGACAAGGACGCCTTCATGATTGCTCTGACGGCAGTCGGCACTGAAACCGAGCGTTTCCGCTTCCGTGCGACAGGCCGCCTCAATGGTTTCAAGGGTCAGTGCGCCGTAGATGCCCGGCTCGCGCTTTCCCAGCAGATTGAGGTTCGGTCCGTTGAGAACAAAGATTGTGCGTGTCATCCGTCAATTCCAGTTTCGCCCTCACCTATAGACGTTCAGGTCTTTGAGGAAAAGCCCAAAGACCTGTGCATGAAACAGCTTGGTTAAGCTTCGTCGAGGCGGAGGTTTCAAGTGCAGGTGCCCGATCCGCAATCACGGACGTTGTCGATAACCTGCTGTATGCGGTCGACGCCGACCGCGCCGTGGAGCATGGTGTCGCCGACGATATAGGCCGGCGTCCCGGTCACGCCGACCGCCTGCGCCAGAGCGAAGTGCTCGGCAAGGGCTTCTTCGGCCGGATATTCTTCCATGGCCTGGTCGATTGCGGCATTGTCGACGCCGAATGCGGCGGCAACGGCGCGCGCGGTCTGGTCCGTGGCGCGGTTGCCCGAGCCCATCAGCGCGCGGTGGAAATCTGCGTATTTTTCCGGTGCGACTTTGAAGAAGGCATAGGAAATGCGCTGCGCGGCTTCCGATTCCGGCCCCAGAACGGGAATTTCCTTGAGAATGAAGCGGACATCGCTGTTGTCGGCAATGATCTCGTCCATGTCGGACAGTGCGCGACGGCAATAGCCGCAATTATAGTCGAAGAACTCGACCACGGTGATCGCGCCGTCGGGATTGCCGAGTTCGGCGTCATAGGCCGGCTGGTAGATCTTGTCCTGGTTTTCGGCAAGGGCCGCGGATGCGGCCTTTTGCTGTTCTTCAGCCTGTTTTCTCTGAAGCGCCACCTGCACATCGAGCAGCACTTCCGGATTTTCCACCAGATAGTCATGGACCTTCGTGCCGAAGTCGTCATCGGCCGGGGCGGCAGCTTGTTGTTCATGCTGCTCAGGCTGGGCGAACCCGTAAATGGCGGCTGTGGTTGCGGCAGCGGACGCAATCGCCGTCGCGAAGATTGCGGCAACCGCAAGCGTCATTCCCTTTGAAGACATGTTTTCCCCTTCCGGCACGACAAGATCAATGTAGCTAGAAACCAATTGTGCGTAAAAGGCGGCATTGTCCATAGCCCGGGCCGGAATTGTCACCGGTTGTGATCAAAATTCCGTTTTTTGGGCCTCAAGCATTGCAGCCGGAAGGCGAATGGTCCAAGCCCGAAGAAACGCCCGTATATTCCGGGTCTCGTGACAAGGAAGAAAAACAATGCCGTCAAAGCGCAGCGAAATTGACTCGTTTCTGGCCATGGATGTTCTGGCGGAGGCCAATCGCCGGAAGACGGCCGGCCATCCCGTGCTGTCGCTGGCCGTCGGCCAGCCATCCCATCCAGCACCCGACAAGGCGCTTGCGGCGGCCCGCGCCGCGCTTGAGCATGGCCATCTCGGCTATACCGATGCTTTCGGCCTTTCCAGTCTGCGCGAGGCCATTTCGAATGACTATCGCGCCCGCATGGGCGTCGAGATCGATCCGGCGCGCATTGCGGTGACGACCGGCTCATCGGCCGGTTTCAACCTGGCCTTTCTGGCGCTGTTCGATGCCGGCGACAGCGTGGCGATCGCGCGGCCGGGCTATCCGGCCTATCGCAATATCCTGCGCGCGCTCGACCTCAATGTGGTCGAGGTCGAGGCCAGCGCCGCTCACGACTTCACGCTGACGCCGGAGGCGCTGGAAGAGGCGGAACGGGAGCAGGGCGTGACAATCAGGGGCGTGCTGCTGGCAAGCCCGGCAAACCCGACGGGGACGGTGACGGGACGTGCCGCGCTCAAGCGTCTGGCTGACTGGTGCGCGGCGCGTGGAACCGCGTTTATCTCGGACGAGATCTATCACGGTCTGGTTTTTTCGGGCGAAGAGACGACGGCGCTCGCCTTCACCGACGAAGCGGTGGTCATCAATTCTTTCTCGAAATATTACTGCATGACCGGCTGGCGTGTCGGCTGGATGGTGCTGCCGGAAAAGCTGGTGCGCGTGTTCGAACAGCTGGCGCAGAACATCTATATCAGTGCGCCCGAACTGTCGCAGATTGCCGCCGAAGCCGCACTCGATGCGCGTCCGCAGCTCGATGGCTACCGCGAAATCTATCGCGCCAACCGCGCGTTTCTGATCAACGCACTGCCGGAAATCGGCCTGCCGGTTGTCTCGCCGATGGACGGCGCCTTCTATGCCTATGTGGATGTCAGCGGCCATTCCAATGACAGCGTGGAGTTTTCGCGCAGGATGCTCGCCGAGATCGATGTCGCGGCCACACCGGGCGCCGATTTCGACCCGCTGACCGGCGGGCGCTATCTCAGACTTTCCTATGCAGGCACCGAGGCCGAAATTCGCCAGGCGGTGGAGCGCATCGGCAACTGGTTGCCGAAAAAAGGGTGAGACAGCGGCGGTCTCGTTTTTCGAAACAGCTTCTGCCGAAAAAAAGCCGCTGTTATCGAAACGGCGGCTTCAGACTGCTGACAAAGCTGCCCCTCAATCAGAGTCATCCTCGGGCTTGACCCGAGGATCCAGGGCCACACGTGTATGCTTTCTTGAAACCCTTTCTTGTCAAAGGGTTGAGTGGAATGGATGCTCGGATCAAGTCCGAGCATGACACCTGTGGGAACGGCTGGTGGAGGCAACAACCCGCACGTCTTCGGGGTTGCCAACAAACAAAAACGCCGCCGTTATCGAAACGGCGGCGTTTTTGTTTCAGATATTTTCCTCGGCTCAGAAGAAGCCGCGGCGCTGCCACCAGCCGCGTTTCGGCTTGGACGGCTCGTCGTCGTTTTCGCTACCGTTGGATGTAACTACCGGTTCCGACGAGGCGACGTCCGCGCCTCGGTTGGCGCGTTTTGTACCATCGTCTTCCGTTTCAGCCTCGACCGACGCTTCCACAGGCTCCGGTTCGGCTTCCGTGCTGGCCACGGCCGTCTCCTCGACGGCAGGAGCCTCGGTCTTCGGCGCGGTCTCTTCTGCGGCCTCCGGCTTGGCGTCTGCCGTTGCTTCGGACTTCTCGGCCTCCTGCGTCACGGCCTCTGCCTTCTCGGCCTTCGGCTTGCGGCGACGGCGCGGTTTGCGGCCTTCGATCTCGGCCATGGCCTCGTCTTCCGCCGCGACAACCGGCTGGCTGACACTCGCTTCGACCGTCCCTTCGTCCGGCTGCAGGTTCACTTCGGCTGCTTCTTCGGAAAAGCCCGATGTCTTGCCGGCTTCCGTCTCGGTTGTGTCGGACGGCGCTTCAGCTTCGGCTACCTGTTTTTCAGGTATCTCGGAAACCGCAGTATCGCTTTCAGTGCCCTCGACGGCAGCCGCCGCGGGCGCTTCCTCTTTTTGGGATTCGCCTTCGTTGTCCGATTCGGTCTGCTGTGCGTTGTCGTCGCTGCGGTTGCGGCGTCCGCCACGCTTGCCACGGCGACGCTTGCGACGCGGCTTGTCGCTGTCGTCATCATCGGAATTAGACGCAGCGTCCTGAGTATTGTCCTCCGAACCGTTGTCGTCATCCTGCGCGTTATTGCCGTTGTTCTGCTGGCCGTTGCGGCCGCGCCGGCGACGCCTCTTGCGGCGCGAACGGCCGCCGTCTTCGTCGGCGTTGTTGTCACCGTTATTGCTGTCGCTGTCGTCGGTCGAAGGCGCATTGTCGGAAACGTCAGCTGCGTCGACATCCGCTGCCGTTGCGGTATCTTCTTCCGGTTCTTCGATCAGATTGAACAGTGCTTCAATCTTCACCGGGTTTTCAACCGGATCGCGGCGGTCGATCTCGAAATGGGTGTTCTCGAGGTCGGCATCGGCCTCGACGATGATCTCGACGCCAAACCGGTTTTCGTAATCGACAATGGTGTTGCGCTTCTGGTTCAGCAGATAGGGCGCGATCTCCGGCGTCGTGCGCACGGTAATGTTATGCGTGGTGTTCTTCAGCAGGTATTCCTCAACGCCGCGCAACACATGCAGTGCGACGGAGGACTGAGACAGAACATGACCGGTGCCGCCGCAATGGCTGCAGACCTGGGTGGTCGATTCCAGTACGGATGCACGAATGCGCTGACGCGACATTTCCAGAAGACCGAAATGCGAAATCCGGCCGACCTGAATGCGGGCACGGTCGTTTTTCAGACACTCCTTGAGCTTCTTTTCAACGGCGCGGTTGTTGCGCTTTTCCTCCATGTCGATGAAGTCGACGACCACAAGGCCGGCAAGGTCGCGCAGCCTCAACTGGCGCGCCACTTCTTCCGCTGCTTCCAGATTGGTCTGAAGCGCCGTGTCCTCGATCGAATGCTCGCGGGTCGAACGCCCGGAGTTGACGTCGATGGCGACCAGCGCCTCGGTCTGGTTGATGATCAGGTATCCGCCCGATTTCAGCGTGACCTGCGGCTGCAGCATGCGGTCGAGCTGCGCCTCGATGCCGGAACGCGAATAGATCGGATGAATGTCGCGGTAACGCTGAACCACCTTGGCGTGGCTCGGCATCAGCATCTTCATGAAGTCCTTGGCTTCGCGGTAACCCTCGTCGCCGGAAACGATGACCTCGTTGATGTCCTTGTTGTAAAGGTCGCGGATGGAGCGCTTGATCAGGCTGCCTTCCTCGTAAACGAGGCAGGGCGCCGTTGATGTCAGCGTCTTGGAGCGGACATTTTCCCAAAGCCGCATCAGATATTCGAAGTCGCGCTTGACCTCGGCCTTGGTGCGGTTGGCGCCGGCGGTGCGCAGGATCACGCCCATGCCCTGCGGCACTTCGAGACCCTTGGCCACTTCCTTCAGCCGCTTGCGGTCTGCCGGGTTGGTGATCTTGCGGGAAATGCCGCCGCCGCGCGCCGTGTTCGGCATCAGAACCGAATAACGGCCGGCAAGCGAGAGATAGGTGGTCAGCGCTGCGCCCTTGTTGCCGCGCTCTTCCTTGGCAACCTGCACCAGCAGGATCTGACGGCGCTTGATGACTTCCTGAATGCGGTACTGTTTGCGCATCCGGCGGTGGCCGTTGTCGGGCACCTCTTCCATGGCGTCTTCGGCGCCGACGGATTCGACATCATCGTCGCTGTCGTCGTCGACATCTTCGGAAACCGTGTCGGCATCGACTTCGGCTGCCATATGCGTCGGGCCGCCGTTATCCTTGTTGTCGGAACCTTCGCCGTCGCCGCTGTTGTCGCTCTGTGCGTCACTGGGTGTAGCGTCCGCCGTGTTATCGTCTTCGGCCTTCGCCTCTTTCTTGGCAGCCGGCTTGCGGCGCCTGCGGGGCTTGGCCTTCTTGGTTTCCTCGGGCACATCTTCAGCGGCTGCCGCTTCGGCAGGGGCTTCCGTCGTGGCGTTTTTGTCGGTCTCGGCCGTCGCGCTGTCGTCACCTGTCTTGGCTTCGGCGGATTGCGCGTTGTCGGTCGTTTCCTTGGTTTCGTCGGTCTTCTTCGAGCGCGACTTGGCGCGGCCGCGACGGGTCCGGGGCTTCGGCTTGCCCTCGGCCTCTGCAGCCTTTTCCGAGGCTTCCGCAGGTTCGCTGACGGCGGCTTCGCTGTCGTCGCCGTCCTCGTCCTCGCTGGTTTCCTTCAGAAGCGCTTCGCGGTCGGCAAGCGGGATCTGGTAATAGTCGGGATGGATTTCCGAAAAGGCGAGAAAACCGTGACGGTTGCCGCCATAATCCACAAACGCGGCCTGAAGAGAAGGTTCGACCCGCGTGACCTTTGCAAGATAGATGTTGCCGCGCAGCTGTTTCTTGTGCTGCGATTCGAAATCGAACTCCTCTATACGATTTCCACGAACAACGACGACGCGCGTCTCTTCTTCATGAGAGGCGTCGATGAGCATTTTGTCTGCCATTTATGATGAGCTCCTCGGCCCAGCCGCTCGCCGGTTCCCGCACGGGCATGTGCCCTGCTGCGGAAACGGTTATCTGCGGGTGCGCCGGATGAATTTGCGTTCGACCGTTGCAACGAAACGCGGGCGGCTGCTTCTCGAATCAGTCTGTCGCCGTCTTGGGGCGTACAGGCCGAGGGAAGAAATGGACGCTTCGTTCTCATATTAAACCAGTCGAAACCAACATTAACGAGCCTCTCTCTTGAGAGGCGATGAATATGCTCAGCGGGGATTGCCCGAAAAGCATTGACCCTTACGCCGCAACGATTTTTGTGAAACACGTATACCGGCGAAGATATTCTGTTCAGTGGTGGAAAGGGCGGCGGACGATCCATCGCTCTTTTTTGGCGCCAATCAATTGAGACCGGCTGCCCTTGCGCGCATTCGCCCCGTCATAAATCTCCACCTAAATCACATTAGTATGTATTCCATGCTGCAATAGCAAGAAAAAACCAATCACCTGTTATATTTGAGCCGGTTCCAAAATAAGGCCGAATTAAGCTTCAATGAAGACAACGGCTGAAGGGATGGGCTGTGGCGCCACGCAGAAGCCGTCATGTGGGCCGCCCGGGCCACGTTTTCGCCATGCCTATGGCGTTATACCAAGCATCGGGCCTGGCCGGATGGCTTGCACTTGCATCCGTACACGAATTAATTGTAATTCGCGCGGGTCTTCTGCATTCAATTGAGAGGTGGCATGACGGAAAGGGATGGAACCGGCATCGTAAATCTGCGCGATCACGCATATGCCGTTCTTGTTGCAGCGATCGGTTCGTTCCTGTTTTTCGCGGTGCTGATTGCGGCTTCGCCTGCGTTTGCCAGTGCCGAAGACGCAGACAGCGCTGCGCCGCTGATCGCCTATAATGCGTTGCTGGTGGGCGATGATGCGCGTGCGCGTCTTATTGTTGATTTCGACCGCGAGCCCGAATTCAGCTATCACTATCTCAAGGACCCGGCCCGTCTGGTGATCACGCTGCCCAGCACGGCCTTCGGTTTTTCCGCCGATGCGCTCGAGCCGCGCGGCATCGTCAGCAATGTGCGTTATGGCGCGACCGGTCCCGGCCAGTCGCGCATCGTGCTTTCGGCGCGCGAGCCGATCCAGATGACGCTCGGCGAGGTCCGCCAGGAGGAAAGTTCCGGTGCGCGGCTGGTGATCGATCTGGCAATTGCCGACGATGACCGCTTCGAAGCGCTGCTGGCAAGCCAGGCCCCGGAACCGGACAACAGTTTCACCGACAGGCTTTCAATGCCGGATAGCGACGGCACCTATGTTGTGGCCGTCGATGCCGGCCATGGCGGTGTCGATACCGGGGCGATCGGCGAGGATACCAAGACGCTCGAAAAGACGATTACGCTTGATTTTGCCCGCGCCTTTGCGAAACGGCTGGCAGAGGAACCGGGTTTCGAGCCGTTCCTGACGCGCGATTCCGATGTCTATCTTTCGCTTTCGAAGCGGGTGGAGCTTGCCCGCCAGCATGGCGCCGACCTGTTTATCTCGTTTCACGCGGATTCGCTCAACCAGTCCAACATTTCCGGCGCCACCGTCTATACGCTTTCCGACCGGGCGTCCGACCGGCTGGCCGCAGCCCTTGCCCGGCGCGAAAACCTGTCGAACGAGATCATGGGAATCGAGGCCGATGACGAGCCGGAGGAGGTGACCGACATTCTCCTCGATCTGACGCGCCGCGAAACCCAGAGTTTTTCGATTTCTCTTGCCGATACGGTGGTGTCCTCCTTCGAGGGGCAGATCGGGCTGATCAACAATCCCCACCGGTTTGCCGGTTTCATGGTGCTGCGGGCGCCCGACATTCCGTCGATCCTGCTGGAGATCGGTTTTCTCTCCAATCCCGAGGACGAAAAGCGCATGCTCGACCCTGAATGGCGCGACCGTCTGGTCGACAGGCTGATGGAGGCGGTGCGCCGTTATCGCAGCCCGCTTGTCTCGGGTGGCAAATGAGCAACGCTGCTGCCGGAATGGGCCGAAGGGCAGAAGGATATTCAAGGGGCGTCGCAAAAAGCGCACATTCATTGTAAAAAGGTGACCTGGGTGTTTCCATTCCGGCCTTTGAGCGGTATCTGCGGTCAACTGAAGATTTGGCCGCAGGCGCCACGAAGGCCGAAGCAGAACCGTGCGCATAACGTGCAGACTGCCAGCCTCGCCAGAGACAGGGTTCAACAAACGTGAATTTGATCAAGCTCATCGGATATCTTTTCGGTCTCGCCTGCGCCCTTTTCGTCGTGGTGGCGATCGGTGTCGGAATTTATCTGAACAATGTCGCCAAGGACCTGCCGGACTACGAGGTGCTTGCCCAGTACACCCCGCCCGTCACCACACGCATCTATGCCGGTAATGGCGAGCTGATGGCCGAATACGCCCATGAACGCCGCCTGTTCCTGCCCATCGATGCGGTGCCGATGCGGGTGCGCGGCGCGTTCCTGTCGGCGGAAGACAAGAATTTCTATTCTCATCCCGGCGTCGATGTTGTCGGCCTTGGCCGCGCGATCATCACCAATGTCCGCAACATGGGCACCGGCCGCCGTCCCGTCGGCGCGTCGACGATCACACAGCAGGTTGCCAAGAACTTCCTCCTGAGTTCCGACCAGACCATCGAGCGCAAGGTCAAGGAAGCCATCCTGTCTTTCCGCATCGAACGGGCCTATTCGAAGGATACCATCCTCGAACTCTACCTCAACGAGGTCTATTTCGGCCTGAATGCCTATGGCATCGCCGATGCGGCGCTCACCTATTTCGACAAGCCGGTTTCCGACCTGACGATTTCCGAGAGCGCCTATCTGGCGGCCGTGCTCAAGGGACCGGCCAATTACGATCCGTATCGTCACCCCGAAGCGGCCACCGAACGCCGCAACTGGGTTATCAGCCGGATGGCCGAAAACGGCTATATCACCGCCGAAGAGGCCGAGGTGGCGCGCGCTGAACCGCTTGGCGTCGTTTCCACCCATCGCAGCCGGCCGATTGCCGGTGACGAATATTTTGCTGAAGCTGTCCGTCGTGAGCTGAAGGACGATTACGGCGAGGAAATGCTGTATGAGGGCGGGCTTTCGGTCCGCACTTCGCTGGACCCGAAGATGCAGCTTTACGCACAAAAGGCGCTGCGCGATGGCCTGATCAAGTATGACGAGGCTGCCGGCTTCCGTGGACCCATCGACGAGATTTCGATGTCCGGCGACTGGGGCCCGGCGCTCTCCAAGATTCAACCGCTCTGGGATGTGCAGAACTGGAAGGTCGCGGTCGTGCTTGGCGTCAGCGCCGATGGCGCCGAGATCGGTATCCGTCCGCAGATCGATGCCGGTGGCAATGTCGACAGTGCGCGCAATACCGGCTTCATCCCGGCCGACAACATGAAATGGGCCTATCGCTTTCTTGAAAAGGGCAAGCCCAACGCAAAAAGCCCGGAAGGCGTTCTGAAGCCCGGCGACGTCGTCTATGTGGAAGAAACGGATGAGGGCGACACCTATCGTTTGCGCCAGGTGCCGAAAGTGCAGGGCGGCCTCGTTGCCATGGACCCGCAGACCGGCCGCGTGCTGGCGATGGTCGGCGGTTTTGCCTTCTCCCAGAGCCAGTTCAACCGGGCGACACAGGCCTATCGCCAGCCCGGCTCCTCGTTCAAGCCGTTCGTCTATGCCGCGGCGCTGGATAATGGCTACACCCCGGCTTCGGTGGTCATGGATGCCCCGATCGAGATCCAGTCTGGCGGTGAGCTGTGGAAGCCGCAGAATTACGCCGGCGGATTTTCCGGTCCGCAGACGCTCAGAACCGGGATCGAAAAGTCCAAGAACCTGATGACCGTGCGTCTGGCCAATGACCTCGGCATGGATGTCGTCGCCGATTATGCCGACCGTTTCGGCATCTACGATCATATGGACCCGGTGCTGGCCATGGCCCTTGGCTCCGGCGAGACCTCGGTGATGCGTATGGTGTCTGCCTATGCGGTGATCGCCAATGGCGGCAAGCAGGTCAACCCGACGCTGATCGACCGTATTCAGGATCGCTACGGTGAAACGATCTTCAAGCATGAGGAACGCATCTGCGAGAATTGCAACGCGCCGGAATGGACCGGTCAGGCCGAACCGATCCTGATCGATGATCGTCAGCAGGTGCTCGATCCGATGACGGCCTATCAGATCACCTCGATGATGGAAGGTGTCGTCCAGCGCGGCACGGCGGCAAGCGCCGTCAACCTGGACCGTCCCGTTGCCGGCAAGACCGGCACCACCAATGACGAGAAGGATGCCTGGTTCGTCGGGTTTACGCCGAACCTCGTTGCCGGGCTTTATGTCGGCTTCGACCAGCCGGCGACCCTTGGCCATCACGGAACCGGCGGCGGCCTTGCCGCACCGATCTTCAACGAATTCATGACCGATGCGCTGAAGCAGTTGCCGAAGGAAAACTTCATCGAGCCGGAAGGCATGACCAATGTTCTGGTCAATCGCTCGACCGGCATGCGGGCCAGCGGTTCCGGCGCCGGTGTGATTGTCGAGGCCTTCAAGCCCGGTACCGGTCCGGCCGAGGCACTCGATATCATCGATATGGACGGCTATGTGCCGCCGGCGCAGATCCTGAGAGATTCCTCCCAGGCCAACAAGGCGATCTCGACCGGTTCGAGCGGCCTCTACTGAGTACAGGCTTGAAAGGCAAGGCGGGGTTTACATCCGCGCCTTGCCCGCTTATTCACCGGCTTCATCACAGAACCGATTTTTCAAGAAGCAGAAAGAACCATGCGCGCGGAAATCGAATCCATCGTCGACGAAACCAAGCAGGCCGTAACCCTGCTGAGGAGGCATCTTTGACTGGGATCAGGCAATCAAACGGCTGGACTGGCTGAACAACAGGGCTGAAGATCCCAATATCTGGAACGATGCCACCGAGGCGCAGAAGCTGATGCGCGAACGCCAGCTTCTGGATGACGGTATCTCATCGGTGCGCCGCATCGAAACCGAGCTTTCCGACAATATCGAGCTGATCGAGCTTGGTGAGGAGGAAGGCGACGATGAGGTGGTCAAGGACGCCGAGGAAAGCCTGAAGAAGCTCCTTGCCGAGGCCGAGCGTCAGCAGGTCGAGGCCATGCTTTCGGGCGAAGCGGATTCCAACGACACCTATCTCGAAGTCCATTCCGGCGCCGGCGGCACGGAAAGCCAGGACTGGGCCAACATGCTGTTGCGCATGTATATCCGCTGGGCCGAGCGCCAGGGCTTCAAGGTCGAGGTGATGGAAGTTCATGACGGTGAAGAAGCCGGCATCAAGTCGGCAACCATCCACGTCAAGGGGCACAATGCCTATGGCTGGCTGAAGACCGAATCGGGCGTTCATCGTCTGGTCCGCATCTCGCCCTATGACAGCAATGCGCGTCGCCACACATCGTTCTCCTCGGTCTGGGTTTATCCGGTGATCGATGATTCCATCGATATCGAAGTGAATGAAAGCGACTGCCGGATCGATACCTACCGCGCCTCCGGTGCTGGCGGGCAGCACGTCAACACCACGGACTCTGCCGTGCGTATCACCCACATTCCGACCGGGATTGTGGTGCAGTGCCAGCAGGAACGCTCCCAGCACAAGAACCGGGCCAAGGCCTGGGACATGCTGCGTGCCCGTCTTTACGAGGCGGAACTGCAAAAGCGCGAGGAAGCGGCAAGCCAGGAAGCGGCCTCCAAGACCGATATCGGCTGGGGCCACCAGATCCGCTCTTATGTTCTCCAGCCCTATCAGCTGGTGAAGGACCTCAGAACCGGCGTTGAAAGCACATCGCCGTCGGATGTTCTGGATGGCGCGCTGAGCCCGTTCATGGAAGCAGCCCTTGCACATCGCATCGAGGGCGGCGCAGGAGCGGCGGTCGAGGATATCGACTGATTGCCAGACAGTGTTTGGCGGAGAGCCGACCGTGTCTGCCGTGTCGGCCTTTCGAACAGGCTTTAAACGCTGACGGAAGATTCATATCGGCGTCGTCACAGCCCGATTGTCCCGAATAAAAAAAAGACCGCCCCGGCCCCCCCGGAGCGGTCTTTCAATTTGTTGACAGACCCGTCCCACACACCGCGTCATCCTCCGGCTTGACCAGAGGATCCAGGGCCATACGACGAGCGTCTGCGAAAAATATTCACGATCAATGGTTTGGGTGAATTGGATGCTCGGGTCGAGCCCGAGCATGACACCCGTGGGAGGGCAGGTTCACATCTAAACCTCTACGTCCGATACTCTGCCGGCCAATAAAAAAGACCGCCCCGGAACCCCGGAGCGGTCTTTTGTTGTTATTGCTCTGCGGCTTTATCGCAAAGCCTGCAGCAATTGCGGTGTGGGCCAGCCATCGGCCGGAATGCCGAGCTGCATCTGGACCGAACGGACCGCATCGCGGGTGCCGGCGCCGAGAATGCCGTCGACCTTGCCGACATCGAAGCCCTTGCGCGACAGGATCGTCTGAAGCTGCTTCATCTGGCTGTCGGAGAGGCCCGGTTCGGGCTTGCCCTTGTCATAGGCCGGCGCGCCTTCAAACCGCGTTGCGAAATAGGCGACCGATGTCGTGTAGATGAACGACTGGTTCCACTCCAGATAAACGTTGAAATTCGGATAGGCGAGGAAAGCCGGTCCGAAACGGCCCTGCGGCAGGAGAAGCGATGCCGGCAGTCTGGAGAAGCGGGTATTGCCGTCGCGCGGCTGAACGCCGAGATTGAACCACTGGCCGGCTGTCATGCCGCCGCCGAACCCGGTTTTGTCCCAGGGCAGGTCCTGCGGCAGGCGGACTTCCTGAATCCAGGGTTCGCCGGCGCGCCAGCCTAGGCTGCGGATGAAGTTTGCCGCCGTCAGAAGGGCGTCGGGCGAGCTCTTCTTGACGCGCACATGGCCGTCGCCGTCGCCGTCGACGCCGTAGCGGATGATATCTTCGGGCAGCATCTGTACCTGGCCGAGTTCACCGGCCCATGCGCCGGTTTCCGTTGCCGGGTCGAAGTCGCCGTGCTGGGTCATTTCGATCAGCGCCAGCAGTTGCGGACGGAAGATGTGCGGGCGGCGGCAGTCATAGGAAAGCGTCACCAGCGCGTTGCGGGTGTTGAAATTGCCCTGAACGGCGCCGAAATCGGTCTCCATCGCCCAGAACGCGGTCAGCACACCGGCCGGTACGCCGAATTCGCGGCGCGCGCGGTCGAACGTGCTGGAATATTGCTGAATTTTCCGCTTGCCGGTGTTGAGGCGGGAGCTGCTGCCGGTGCGCTGCGAAAATTCCAGGAATGTCTGTTTGAAGACGCCCTGCGCCCGGTCCATCTGCAACACCTTGTTGCTGACGGAGGCACCGGAGAGAACGGCGTCTGCGGCGCTTGCCGAAAGGCCGCGCTGCACGGCCTCGGATTTCACGCCCGACAGGAAGCGCGAGAAATCGCCGCCGCATTGCTGTGCTGCAACGGCGGAGCCGGCGAAGAGTGATGTGAGACCGGCGGCCACCACAACCGCGCGGATGGTCCTTGAAATCATGGGCGTCTCCTTAAAAACTGTCAGCCAGCCACAAGCAGCGGGCTGCAAAATTGCCCCGCAACCTATACCGAACCGCCTAAACTTTCATTAAGACGGGACTGAAGCAAGCCTTGCTGACGGTTGAAAACGCCTGATCTGGCCATGCCAGGCATAGCCGCGGCCAATGGTTTCAAAGTGAAAGCTACAGCCGGTGCGGGTTGCAGCTTCCGCCTGAAGCACGGCGTGAAGCCTGGCGCGCGGGGTGACGTGAAAGCGCCCGAGCCACCGGTGCAGACCGGATTTCAGCCAGTGCGGCAATCCCTCCTGCTGGCCGAAATCGACAACATGAAGCGATCCCCCGTCATTCAGCGCATCAAGGGCCGCGGCAACAGCCAGACGCCATTGCGGGATCATCGAAAGCGCATAGGAGATCACGATCCGGTCAAATCCCTCGACACCGAAACAGCCCGCGCGGAAGTGACTGGCATCGGCGGCGAGAAACACCGGCGGGTCGGGCCGGTGCGCGAAACCGGCGCGCGCCGAGATCAGCATCTCCTCGGAAATGTCGAGGCCGTAGAGCCGCGCATCGGGATAGCGGGCGGCAATCTTTTTCAGGTTGCGCCCGGTGCCGCAGGCAATTTCAAGCACCGAACTGCCGGGCGGCACGGCAAGGCCGTTGATCATCCGGTCCCGGCCGAAAAGATAGTATTTCCGGGTGAGGTCGTAGATGTGCCGCTGATGGCGATACATCGCATCCATGGCCGCAGCCTGGCTGCCGGCCGTTTGCTGCTGATCGGCCATCTCAGACTTTCTCATAGATGTGGAAGCCGCCGTAAATCGCCGAGCGATCCATGATCGCAAGTTCGCGCGATGTTGCCTCCAGATAGCGCCATGCGGATCCGGTTTCGGGCGTCAGGCGGCCTTCAATGACGGAGGGCTCGGCGGCCGTGCGGAAAATCACGCGTGCCTGCGGGCGGGCCGTGCGGGTGATCTGGCGCCAGAGATCGTTCAGCTGGCCGTCATTCATCCAGTCCTGGGCGTCAAGCAGCACATAACGGTCGACGCTTGCCGCAGGCTTTTCATAAAGCAGTTCGGTGACGCTTGCGTGATGGACCGTGGCACGGCCTGCATTGTCGCGGATCAGCGGGAAGGCCTGCGCCTGCAGATAGGTCGGCAAAGGTCCCGCGCCATCGCTCGGATAGCTGCGGGCAAAGGCCTGCCACGCGAAATAATTGTCCTTCAGGGAGAAATGGCAGGCGAGCTTTTCCAGCCGGTGGCACAGAACGGAAGCGAGCGTTCCGTCGGTGCTGGCGCTGGCCAGTTCCTCATACTGGCGGGGCGGGATGCCAAGTCCGAACAGCGAGGATTTGCGCGACGTGGTCCAGCGGATCAGCGGCTTGTCGAACAGCGGCGCGATCTTTTCCTGAAAGAACCGTCTCTGCTCGCGCAGCGATTGCGCCTCGGTCAGTTCGGAAATCTTCACCCCGTGCAGCCGGGCGACCATATGGCCTGCGCTGATGAAATGACCGAGCAGGCCGGTGCGGTAGATATTGCGCTCGAACACCGTGATGCGTCTGCGGCCGAGACTGTCGCGGCTTTCCCAGTATCGGCGCGTTGCCGGGTCGAGATGCGGCGCAATATGGGTGTCATAGTCGCGTATGCTGCCTTTGACCCCGTTGCCGAAGAGGCGCAGCACGGCGGCGTGGTCGGGCAGGTGGGCAAAGGCGTTGAGTTTCAGCCGGTTGAGCGCAATGTGATGAGTGTTGAGGTCAACGACATCGATATGTTCGGGCGCACGGGTGAGGTAGGCGAGCACGTTGCAGCCGCCGGAACCGATTGTCACGACCCGGTGTTGCGGGCCAAGCGCCATTGCCGCGATGTCGACATCCGGGTCCTCCCAGATCTGCGGATAGACCAGACCGGAAAACAGCAGGCCGAACAACCGTTCCGAAAGCCCTTCCTTCGAAAGCGCCTTGTGCTGCAGCAAGGCTGCATTGAGACGGCCTGTGGCCGGCGTGTTGGGAAGATTTTCCTCGACTGCGCTCATCTGCGGCTCCGTCATTGCCGGTGTTTCCGGCAAAGGCGCCGGTCCCCTTCAGTCTGACGGGTAGAGATGTTCTGCTAAGTTTTGATGACGGCGGGCCGCAATCCACAGGCCGGCGGTGGTGTTTACGCGGCGTTCTGGCGAAAACGGGCGGAAACACGCGGCAGGCCGGAGCGCAGCAGTTTGGCGATCCGCTGCTGCCGCGAACGATCAAGCCGCCGGTTGACGCGGGCAAGCAGCACGCGCGCAAACATTGCGTAGACCACCAGCGCCAACAGGCTTGCGCCAATATGGGCAAATGCAAACATCGCGAGTGTTTCGCGGCCGGGCAATTGCGCCGGCACAAAGAAGATCGCCGTTGCGGCAGCCAGCAGAATATCGGTTACGGGACGGGTATCGAAACGGATACCAAACCAGAGGCGGGAAAAAACGGTCTTTGCGGGGAGGTTGTCGTTGCCGGCAAGCGGTGAGGGCTGCCTCAGCGCCAAGACCCGCCGTACCGCAAAGAGCGCCAGAAAGATGCAGGCCGCGACCGCAGCAAGCGCGCGGCCGTCCGGCATCGTGTGGACAAGGGCAATCGCCGCGCCAAGTCCGGCCGCAAAGAATACGGCCCTGACGGCGATGATGCCCGTTCCCATCGACAGGCTTGCTTTCAGGCCGCGCTGACACTGCCACTTCGCAAATTCAAGCATTCGGCCTGAAGGAACGAGAAAGGTCGCGAAAGCCAGCACGGCATAGAGAGCCGCGTTTTCTACAGTCACTCGGGATCCTCCATCCGCAGCACCCATAAAAGCCCTGCGGCATGAAAAGGTCAATCGGCGGGGGCGAAATCCTGGCCGATTTCTTCCATGACGCCCGCAAACCAGGGGGTAGAGAGGTCGAAATGACCGCCGCCCTCGATCCGGTCGAACTCGATCGTACGCAGCTGACCGTTGCGCTCGACATCATGACCCGTGACGCCGGAAACGCCGTCAAGCGCGCTTTCAACGGCAAGGTCCACCATCGAATGGATGAGCCTGAGATCGTCGCCATTGGCCGGCGCCGAGCGCGCGTAATAGCCGGATTTCTGCACCAGGGCGCGCTCTGCGCCCAGCAGGTCGGCGAACTGCTTGGCAAACCAGTTGCCGACATTGATGGTGTCGAGCTTCACATGGCCGAAGGCATCGCGGGCAACATCGGCGCCTGCCGCTTCACGTTCGGCGATGATGGCATCGAGGCATGCGCCTTCGGAGACGAAAAGCGAGACGGTGCCGTTGCGGCTCATGACCGCTTTCAGCCGCTCGGTTTCCGCCTCAAGGTCGAAAGCGGCCTCGGGCAGGTAAACGCCGTCGATCATCTTCATGGCCGGGTTCATCAGCATGCCGTCGACATATTCGACGGTTTTCAACCGCTCCAGATAGGCACGCGCGGTTGCAGCCGTCAGCCATCCGCAATTGCGGCCCATCACCTCGTGGACGATCAGCGTGCGCGGGGAAGCGCTCTGCTCGTTCGAGATATTGTCGAAAAAGGCGGCGCCATATTCGGCTGCCGTCAGCGCGCCAAGGGTCTGGCGGATCGGCTTGACGTCGTTGTCGACGGTCTTGGGCAGCCCGACCACGGTGAGGTCGTAGCCATTGCTCTTGAGATAGGCCGCCAGATCGGCTGCGGTGGTGTTGGTGTCGTCGCCGCCAATGGTGTGGAGAATGGTGACGCCGTCTTCGGTCAACCGTTCGGCCGCGACCTTGAGCGGGTCTTCGCCTGCGCCGACCAGACCGCGTTTTTCGCAATCATTCTGGTTTGTCAGCTTCACCCGGCTGTTGCCGATGGGCGAGCCGCCAAAGCGGTGCAGCAGATGCGCTTTCTCGCGGATTGCCGGGGTGATCGGCATGCTGTCGCCGGTCAAAAGCCCGGTATAGCCCGAACGATAGGCGATGATTTCGGCTTCGGGCGCGATATCGGAGTAACGCTCTATCAGTCCGCCCACGGCGGAGGAAAGACAGGGAGCAAGCCCCCCGGCGGTGAGCATTGCAACCTTCTGGCTCGACATATCAATCCTTCCATCAAATCGGGTGGGAGTATCAACTGAATATGCGACATGGATGCGACAGGAGAGGGCGGCCTGTAAAGCCTGAAAACGAATAAAATCGGGGATTTGCGACCACTGGTGAACAAGATCGGGACTAAACCGATTGAACCGGCAATGGCGCGGCAACCCGGAACAGGAAGCGTTTACTCCCGCTGTTGCGTGCTAGAATCTGAGCCTCAGCCCGACATTGCCGCCATAGCCGTGGGACCCGGTATTGAAGCCGGAGAAGGTGGTGACTTCACCGAAGGCCGAGACCTGACGTTTGCCGACCTGCCACTTGAACGAACCGCCAATGCCGAGCTCGCCGGTGATATCGCTCGGTTCGGAGGAGAAATCATGAAGGTTGCCGGAGCTTTCGAGAAACTCGTTCCGCAGGTTGATCATTCCGTAGAGGCTGGCGGAGCGGGTCTCGCCATCTGCGTTTTTCCAGCTGCTTTGCTTTTCGATCGTCAGTCCGGCCCGCCCGGAAAGGCTTTTGCCACCCGACAGCCCGTCGGCTCTAGCAAGCGGACCGGAGAAACGTTCGATATCAAGGGCGGAAAACAGCAGCTGCGCCTGGGGAACCAGCGACCATTCATCGGTTATGCCGATGGCCTGCCCGATTTCCAGCGAAAGCGCATAGCCCATAGCGTGATTTTGATGATGCGCCTTGAGCGGGCCAGATGATTGCAGCGTGGTGGAATAGCGGGTGTGGGAGAGATGCGTATCTGCATAAAACCCGTTCGATCCCAGCCACAGAACCGTGGCGCCGATCCCGTAGGCATCGGACTGCATCGTCGTCAGGCCGAGGCGCGAGCTTATTTTGCTCTCTCCGGACTGATAATGCGCACTGACGCCGGCAATCAGCACACCCGATTCATGATCGAGAAACAGGCCGTCGATCCCGCCCTGCATGATGAAACTGGACATCTTGTAGCTGACATCCGGATTGCCGGGGCGTGGTTCGAATATGTAGCGTTCGCCGGCGAACCGGCCCCAGACGGCATCAAGCGCCGGGCCGGAGGCAAGCGCGCCGGTGTCGTCATAGCGACCGCCGGTGCGCACCTTGAACGAGGGCAGGCGGGTCATGGCCATCAGCATGGAGGGGTAGGCCTGGAAATGTGGCAAGACCGGTGATCGTTCGGCCACCGGGGTGAGCCGCGCCGCGTCCAGTGTCGTCGACCTTCTGGACAAGGGGGCGAGCTGTGAGCCGGGGGGCATGATATCCGGATTGTTGATGTCGCTGAACGGCCCCGTGCCGGGCGGACGTCTCTTGAAAACCCGATTGATCTGGTAGGCGCCCGTCAAGAATCCGCCGGATGTGATCTGTGGCGCGCGGGCGCCCTTGATGGCGGTGGCAGAGGCCGGTGCCGGATCGTCAGCAACTACGCAGATATTGCTGCCGGAACCGGCATTCGGACAGTCGTCATTTGCCTGTGCTAAGCCGGGGAAAACGGCGCCGGCCATGGCGAGAGCGCCGGTCAGTACGATTGGCCGCAGGCAGCCGGAGCGGCGCAACCGCAGCATATCTTCATCCGTTTTTCCGTGCCCCGATACCTTTCGCATTGTTTGCCCCTTTATCCGTAACTAGGAATAGAGAGGCAAATAATTTTAAATTGCAATATAACTTGTATAATTTGATTTATATTTATAAAATAAATGTAACTATGGGATTTAACTTACGTATAAATAGAAGTATATAAAAATATACTACGTGTTTTACATCTGTTTGGACGCGAAAATGCAAACGGGCGGCATGAGGGTTGCCGCCCGTCATACTGCCTACAAAGCTCGCCCCGTTCTCCTTCGTCACCCTCGGGCTTGACCTGAGGGTCTAAGCACGCATGAACGCGACAAGCGTATCGGAAAAAATAAATTTAAAACAATCTATTATGGACCACCAACGCCGCTCGTGCTGAGCGGTGATTAGATCCTCGGGTCAAGCCCGAGGATGACGTCCGTAAAAAGGATAGGTTTGTCGGTAAACTGACGGTCGGCATGAAAGGTGCCGCCCGTTTCAGGTCTGTCGGTTTGAAATCAGACGCTCAGGAGAAGAAGCGCGCCTGCGCCAGCGGCTGCTGGACCAATGGCGGGAAATCATCGGGGGTGATGGTCTCCTTTTCGAGCAGCATGCGGGCGCCGTCGTCGAGGTCCTTGCGGCGTTGGCTGAGAACCGCCTTGGCGCGTTCATAGGCCTCGTCGATCAGTTTGCGGATCGCAAGGTCGACCTCGCGGGCCGTGACGTCGGAATAGTCCTTCGGCTTGCCCATGGCGGGGCCGCTTTCCAGATATTGCGCGCGCTGCTGCTCCAGTGCCGTCTGGCCGATATCGGGGTCCATGCCGAAGCTCATCACATATTGCTTGGCAATGTCGGTGACGCGGGCGAGGTCATCGGAGGCGCCGGTGGAGATTTCGCCATAGACGAGGTCTTCGGCCGCGCGGCCGGCCAGCAGTACCACCATGCGGTCGCGCAGTTCGCCTGCGGTGATCAGGAACCGGTCCTCGGTCGGCCGTTGCATGGTGTAGCCGAGCGCGCCGATCGAGCGGGGAATGATCGAGATCTTGTGCACCGGATCGGTCTTGGGCAGGGCGGCGGCGGCCAGCGCATGGCCCATTTCGTGAAAGGCGACGCGTTCGCGCTCATCGGGGTTCAGCAACCGGCCCCGGCGTTCGGAGCCGGCGACAATGCGTTCCACGGCCAGGGTGAAATCGTCCATGGTCACATATTCGCCGTCGCGTCGTGTGGCGAAGATCGCGGCCTCGTTGACCAGATTGGCCAGATCGGCGCCGGAAAAGCCGGGTGTCAGAGCCGCGACTTCATCGGCGCTGACCTCTTTGGCCAGCTTCACCTTCTTCATGTGAACGGCGAGAATGGCCGCGCGGCCTTCCCGGTCCGGTCGGTCCATCACCACCTGACGGTCGAAACGGCCTGCGCGGGTGAGTGCCGGGTCGAGCACTTCCGGGCGGTTGGTGGCGGCCAGAATGACGATGCCGGCGGAGGGATCGAAACCATCCAGTTCCACCAGAAGCTGGTTCAGCGTCTGTTCCTTCTCGTCATTTCCACCGCCGCCGAAGGAATTGCGCGCGCGCCCAAGCGCATCGAGTTCATCGATGAAGATGATGCAGGGGGCCATCTCGCGGGCCTGCTTGAACAGGTCGCGCACGCGCGCCGCGCCGACGCCGACGAACATTTCGACAAATTCCGAACCGGAAATCGAGAAGAACGTCACGTCAGCCTCGCCGGCCACCGCCTTGGCAATCAGCGTCTTGCCGGTGCCGGGCGGGCCGACGAGCAGCAGACCCTTGGGGATGCGCGCGCCAAGCCGGCCGAATTTGTCGCGCTCGGTCAGAAACGAGACGACCTCTTTCAGCTCCGTCTTGGCCTCGTCGGCGCCGGCGACATCGTCGAAGGTAACACCGGTTCTGCGCTCGACATAGATTTTCGCCTTGGACTTGCCGACATTCATCATGCCGCCAAGGCCCATGCCCTGCTTTTCCGCGAATTTGCGGAAGAACCATGCCCAGATCGCGAAGAAGATGACGATCGGCAGCACCCAGGACAGGATCTTCGTCAGCATGCTGTGATCGGGAACGCCGGTCACGTCTACCTTGTACTTGTCGAAATCGACCGCGAGTTCCTGGGGAACGCGGTAGGTCACGAAATATTCCTTGCCGTCGATGGCGCTCTTGAACTGGCCCTGGATGGTGTTGTCGGCGATCGCGACGGACTGAACCTCGCCCTTCTCGATATAATTGATCATTTCGGAATAACTGATCTGGGCGACGTCGCGCGACGTAAACCACATCTGGAAGCCGATGATGACCAGAAAGGCCAACAGAAAATAGCCAATATTGAATGTATTCTTGCGTTCCATCGGTCAAACTCCCCTGCGGCACGTCCTTGCGGCCTAGTCTATAGCCGCGGCTTTGCGTTGCAGGCAATTGCAAAACGCACGCGGTAAGCGGTCACCGCAGGTCCGCAGAGCGTTGGATGGTATCGAAGCCGTCGCGAAAAAGTGAGATTGAACCGATCGGTTCGACTTGCGCCGGCGATGTTTTTTGTTCAATCTGTCGGTACGTGAAAAGGCGGTGATTCAACGCCGGGAGACTGTCGAATGTCATTTTGGGAAAAGCTGGTCAATTTCGTCAGTCAATCCGCCGGCAATGTGCTGACGAGCGTTGTCGAAGCCGTGCGGACTCTGTTCGAAGGAGACCCCGAAACACGCCGGCAGGTTGCCTTCTCGGTCTCGCTCATTGCGCTTTCGGCCAAGATGGCCAAGGCCGACGGTTTCGTGACAATCGAGGAAGTTGACGCTTTTCACGAGATTTTCGAAATCCCGGAAGGCGAGCGGGACAATGTTGCCCGTCTCTACAATCTGGCGCGTCAGGATATTGCCGGTTACGAGGCCTATGCCCAAAAGCTGAAGCATCTTTGTGCCGAAGGCGATGAAGGTTGCCCGCTTCTGGAGGAAATCATCGACGGGCTGTTCCATATCGCCAAGGCGGATGGCGCCGTGCATGAAAAGGAACTCGCCTTTCTGGCGCGTGTCGCCGAGATTTTCGGCATCAGCGAAGCGCGGTTCACCGCGATCTGCGCCCGTCATATGGAGATGGGCGACCGTGACCCCTATGGTGTTCTCGGGGTTTCGCGCAGTGACGATTTCAAGACCATCCGCTCGCGTTACCGGGCGCTGGTGGCTGAAAATCATCCCGACCGGCTGATTGCGCGCGGTGTTCCGAAGGAATTCCATGCCGCCGCCAATGACCGGATGGCGCGCATCAATGCGGCCTATGAGGAAATCGAGCGTGAACGCAAGGCTGCCTGAGGTGGCTCTGCGCTGCTTACACGCCTTGCCCCTGGCGTTTGCCGTTTTCGCAAGTGCCGCTGCGGGGAATGCCGCCGAAAAGAATGCAGCCGAAAAGGCGGCGGACGATGCGCGGGCGCTGGTCATGGCCCTTCATCCTGATTATTGCGATGCCGATCTGAGCACCCGTTTTGATGGGCTCGACGTTATCGCTTATCCGGTTGTCTGGAGCGAGGCTGACTATCAGGGCACGCCGGTGCCGCATTCCGGCACGCTTTATCAGGTCAATTGTTATGTCGGCGCCTATAATCTGGTTGTCGCCTTCGTCATGAATACCGACGACAGTGATGGCGACGGGTTGCAGCCGGTGTCCTTCGCGGTTCCGGATTTCTCGCTGGACTATGCCGAAGGTGACGAAACCCGCACGCAGCTTGCACAGCCGCCTGTCGTGAATGGTTTCGCCACCGAGGCCCTGCTCATCAATCCCGACTTCGACCCCGACACCAGCACCATTTCGATATTCGAGAAATGGCGCGGGCTGGGGGATGCCTATTCAGCGGGTAAGTGGACCCTGGAAAACGGCCGCTTCGTGCTGAAGCATTATGTGATCGATCCGATCTACGAGGCCAATCTCGATAATCCGCCCGAGGAACTGTCCGAGCAGAACTTCGTTCTCTATGATACAGGGCAGGGCACGGCGCACCGTCCTTGAGCGAGCGCAAACGGCTAGCATCGGCGCTGTGCTACTGACGCCGCAGCCACGGAGCGGGACAAGGTTTTTCTTGCAAATGTCCCGGTCCTTGCTCAAGCTTCCGCAACCTTGCTCAAAAGCGACCTGGCGCGCGGCGAAACGAACCTGTTCGCCGGGCAGCGGGATATAGAGGGGTCTATGACTGCACATTTCAGGACGATGATCGTCGGGCGTGGCCTGATGGGGTCTGCTGCCGCGCGCCATCTGGCGGGCCTGCAGGACGGCGTTGCCGTGATCGGGCCGGATGAGCCCGCCGACAAGGCAAGCCACACCGGCGTTTTCGCCAGCCATTACGACGAGGGGCGGATTACCCGGACCATTGACCGCGATCCCGCCTGGGCGCGTCTGGCCAATCGTTCGATTGCGCGTTACCGCGATATCGAGCGCGAAAGCGGCATTGAGGTGTTCAACGAGGTCGGGGCGCTGATTGTCGGACCGGGCCGCTCACGCGGAAAATACGTGGAAACGATCATGGCGGCGGCTGACAGCTGCGGTGCCGCCGCAAAGATCGTCGATGCCGGGGGGCTGGTCGAGAAATTCCCTTACTTCGAATTTGCAAAGAAGACGGAAGGTGTCCTTGAGGCCTCCGGGGCCGGCTTCATTTCGCCGCGCCGTATGGTTGCCGCACAGACCATTCTGGCCAAGAAGGCCGGTGCCACGGTGATCAAGGCGACCGTGACGAAAGTGCGCGAAAACGGCAATGGCGTCCGCGTCGAAACCGCTGACGGCGCGGTCTATACCGCAGATCAGGTGCTGGTTGCAGCCGGCGGTTTTTCCATCAATCCGGACCTGTTGCCGGGCCATCTCGACCTGACCGTGTTTGCCCGCACGGTGGCGTATTTCGAGGTCGGCGAGGAAGAGGCTGAAACGCTCAAAGCCATGCCCAGCCTGATCTACAAGCCGGAATTCGATGTCGATGGTGTCTATCTTTTGCCGCCGATCCGCTATCCGGATGGCCGTTTCTACATCAAGATCGGCGGCGATCCGGACGACGTGCCGCTTGAAACCGAGGCGGATGTGCGCGCCTGGTTCAAGTCGCGCGGCACCAATGCCACCCGCGAGCATCTGACGCGCATTCTGTGCGACCTGATGCCGGGCATTCGCGTGCTGGAATCCACCACAGGCACCTGCGTCACGTCCTATTCGCCGTCGGGCTATCCGATGATCGGCTTTTCGCCGTCGGACAGGATTGCGGTGCTGACGGCCGGTTGCGGGGCAGGCGCCAAGAGCTCGGACGAAATCGGCCGGCTCGGTGCCGTTTTGATGGCAGGCGGGCAGCTTGCCGACGAGGGCTACGGCGTCGATTTCGCGCCCTCCTTTTCCTGATTGATCGCCACGGCAGCGAAACGGCTTCCCTTCTGCGGCAAAACCCATTAGGACGTCCGCACCAGTTGGCCGGGCGGCCGCGCTGTGCCAATGCCGAAAGGCGGTACGGTGAGGAAAGTCCGGGCTCCACGGAAACACGGTGCCGGAGAAAGTCCGGCGGGGGCGACCCCAGGGACAGTGCCACAGAAAGCAAACCGCCCCGCTTTCAGACCGCTTGTAAAAATTTGCGCAAGCGGCCTGATGGCGGGGTAAGGGTGAAAGGGTGGGGTAAGAGCCCACCGCGCCGGCGGCAACGTCAGGCGGCACGGTAAACCCCACCGGGAGCAAAACCGAATAGGGATGACGCGGCGCTTGTCGCCAGCCTGTTTCCAGGCCGGTCATCCGGGTGGGTTGCGAGAGGCAGTGCGCAAGTGCTGTCCCAGATGAATGGCCGCCACGTTCTGCGGGAAACCGCCAGAGCCTTACAGAACCCGGCTTACAGGCCAACTGGTCCATTTTTCTTTGTTCTGGCCCGTTTTGGGACCAGCCGCCACGTCTCGTTTCCGAGGTGTGGCGATTTTTATTTCCATAATATTTTCAGACTTTTGCAGGGGAAAGCTTTCGTTAACAGCCGGTTGGTAGAATCGACGTTTGAAAAGCGTTTCCGACGTGGTTAATAGCAGGTTGTCCCATTGACGCCCAATTCTGCCCATGTTATCCCATTTACCAAGAGTTCGCCGCCTGCGGCATATGGGTGGCAAATCAGTTCTAAGTCTTTGCATTTCGTGCTGAATTCGCCCTTTGGGCGAAGCGGGTTTCTTGTGTCTTTTTGGAGAAGGGCTGTCGGACGAAGGCTGCCAAGGTCTTCGGTGGTTTTGCGTCATGAACCGGTTTCTTTCCAATGCGACCAAGAAGATCGATGCGAAGGGGAGGGTCTCGGTGCCTGCGGTTTTCCGCACGGTTCTGGCCGAAAGAAAGATTGCGGAGCTCTACTGCTTCCAGGATTTCATCTTCCCCGCCATTTCCATCGGTGGTCCCGATCTTCTCGACCGCTTCGAGCGGCAGATCGATCAGGAAGACCCGTTTTCGGCAGACGCGAACAGCATGTCGCTACTGATCCATGGTGGCGGTGTGTTTGCAAAACTCGATGCCGAGGGACGGCTGATGATCACGGATTTCATCCGCGACTTCACTGGCATCGACAAGGAGGTCACTTTCGTGGGTCGGGCGGACCACTTCCAGCTTTGGGAGCCGCAGGCCTTTCAGGAGGCGCAGGCCGAGGCGCGCAGGGCGCGTTTTCAGCAACGCGCAGGCGGTTGAATAAACGAGGGAACGGAATGTCGGGGACACTTGGCATGGCGGATGCCAATGGCGGACCGGTTCGCCACATTCCGGTGATGCTTGCCGAGGTGCGGGGCGCACTTGCCCCGGCACCCGGCAAGATTATTCTGGACGGAACCTTCGGCGCCGGCGGTTATTCGAAAGCGCTGCTCGATGCCGGGGCAACCGTCATCGGTCTCGACCGGGACCCAAACGCCATCGCGGCGGCAGACGAAATGCGGGCTGCCTATGGCGATCGCCTGCAGCTTCACCACACCCAATTTTCTATGCTCGATCAGTTTGCACCGGCAGAAGGCCTCGACGGTGTCGTGCTCGACATCGGCGTCTCCTCGATGCAGATCGATGAGGCCGAACGCGGGTTTTCGTTCCAGAAGAACGGACCGCTCGACATGCGCATGTCGGGTGAGGGCGTCTCCGCCGCCGATGTCGTCAACCGTGCCAAGGTGAATGACCTGACACGGATCTTCGGCATTCTCGGCGAGGAAAAGAACGCAGGCCGCATCGCCCGCGCCATCGAAAAGCGCCGTCAGGATGAGCCGTTTGCCACCACCCGCGATCTGGCCGGTCTGATCGAAATCGTCACGCCGCGCCGCGCCAAGGACAAGATCCATCCGGCAACCCGCGTGTTCCAGGCGCTTCGCGTTTATGTGAATGACGAGCTTGGCGAATTGGCCGGTGCACTGCTGGCCGCAGAGCGCAGCCTGAAGCCCGGCGGCGTGCTGGCCGTCGTCACCTTTCATTCGCTGGAAGACCGGATCGTCAAGCAGTTCATCGCGGCGCGCCTCGGCAAGGCCGGCGGTTCGCGTCACCTGCCGGCGGTCGAGCCGGCGCCGGCTCTTTTCAATCAGCCGGGCAAGGCGATGATCTCTGCCAGCGAGGCCGAGGCCGCCGAAAACCCGCGTGCGCGTTCCGCCAAGCTCAGGGCCGCGATCCGCACGGATGTTCCCGCATCGGCAACCGGGCTTGATGCCTTCGGCCTGCCGGCCCTTGCCGATCTTTCCCGCCTTGGAGGTTACGAGAACTGATGCTGCGTCCGCTCGATCTCATTCTCATTCTGGCCATGGTGGTGACGGCGACCGTCACCTACACGATCAAATACAGTGCCGAGGCGACGCTCGACGAGGTGCGCAGTCTCGATGACCAGATCGCGCTTGAGGAAAACACGATCGACCTGTTGAAGGCCGATGAGGCTCTGTTGACGCAGCCCGCGCGCATGGCGCGGCTGTCGGAATATTTTTCCGCCGAGCTTGGCCTTGAACCCGCCGAGCCCGAGCAGATCGCAACTCTCGATCAGCTTCCGCCGATTGCGCCCGAACCTCAGCCGGAAGACCTTCCGCCGCTGATGGCCGGGGATGCGCCCGACGGCACGGATCTCGTCATAACCGGATCGGTGAACCCATGATGAAACTTGCCAGCATCTTCAAGAAAAAGACCGAGGCGAAGCGCGCCGATGCCAGCGAGGCGGCTGCCCCGCAGACCGATGTGTTTCAGGGAACGGCCAAGAAACGCGTCAGCCTTGCGCGCAGCCGCGTCGCTTTCGTCACGGTCGCCTTTGTTGCCGTCTATGCCGTGATAGGCGGCCGGCTGGTGCATTATTCGCTGGCCAAGGAAGACGGAACCGTGGCGCGCGCGGCGGCACCCCTGACGCTTGCCCGCCGTCCCGATATCGTCGACCGCAACGGCGCCATCATGGCAACCGACGTGCGGATGATGTCGCTTTATGCCGACCCTTCGATGATCACCAGCGCCGATGATGTTCTGGAAGCGCTGAAGCCGATTTTCCCCGATCTCGACGTCAAGCGCGCCTACCGTCTGCTGCGGTCCAGAGGCGAATTCGTCTGGCTGAAGCGTCAGATCACGCCCAGACAGCAGAGCCAGGTGCTGGCCGCTGGCGTGCCGGGCGTCGGTTTTCGCCCCGAAGTGCGCCGCTTTTATCCGGGTGGCCCCGAAGCAGCCCATATTCTGGGGCTTGTCGATATCGACAACAGAGGCCTGTCCGGCATCGAACGCTACATGGACAAGACCGACGGCATTTCCGGCTTGATGGGCCTTGGCCTGACCGGGTCGATGGGTCTGAAGCCCTTCGAGGTCTCGCTTGATTTGAGGGCGGAAAGCATTGTCCGCGATACGCTGGTTCGTGGCGTTGAGAAATTCGAGGCGCTGGGCGCGACGGGGATCATCCTCAGGGCCGATACCGGCGAGGTCGTGGCGCTGGCATCCTATCCGGATTTCGACCCCAACAACCCGCCGCCTGCCAGCGACAAGCGGATGCTCAACCACGCGATTACCGGCGTTTACGAGATGGGCTCGACCTTCAAGCTGTTCACGCTTGCGATGGGGCTGGAATCCGGCAAGTTTAACCTGCAGAGCATGGTTGACGCCAAGACACCGCTTTATTTCGGTTCGTCGCGCATCGGCGACGACCACGCCCAGAACCGGATCCTGACCTATCCGGAAGTCTTCACCTATTCCTCCAATATCGGTGCCTCGCGCATTGCCGGCGCCGTCGGGCCCGACTACCAGAAGAATTTCCTCGAAAAGCTCGGCCTGCTTGACCGCATCGAAACCGAGATCGGCGGTTCGGGCACGCCGCAGAAGCCGCAGAAATGGGGCGGCGTCTTTTCCGCGACCGTATCCTTTGGCCAGGGCATCACCACCACGCCGTTGCAGACGGCAGCCGCGGCAGCCGCCATCATCAACGGTGGCAAGCTGATGCCGCCGACCTTCCTGCCGCGCACGCCGGAAGAGGCCGACCGTGCGGCCACGCGGGTGATTTCCGAGGACACCAGCGACAAGATGCGCTACCTGCTGCGCCTGAACGGAACCGAGGGTTCCGGCCGCAACGGACAGGTGCCAGGCTACCGCGTCGGCGCCAAGACCGGCACGGCGGAAAAGATTATCGACGGCAAATATGCCCACGACCATAATTTCAACGCCTTTCTTGCCGCATTTCCGATGGACGATCCCGAATATGTCGTTCTCGTCACCATCGATGATCCGAAGAAGGTCGAAGGTGTTCCCGGCCGGACGGCCGCCTGGAATGCCGGTCCGATGACGGGCGAGATCATCCGCCGCACGGCCCCGATTCTCGGCGTCGATCCCGATTTCGGGGAAGACGGCAATGCCCGGCTTGCGGCATACTGAGGTATGATTCCGGTCGGTGCGGTTTTCGAATCGGCCGGACAGAACGGAAGAGATTGAAAATGCTGATGCGCGCGCTGGCCGGAACGGCCTTTCCCGAACTGAATGCGGCTCTGGCCGGGCGCGCCGGTGCAATCGAGATCACCGGGATTGCTGCCGACAGCCGCAAGGTTGAACCCGGCATGCTGTTCGTTGCCGTTGCCGGCACCAGGGCCGATGGCGCTGCCTTCATAAACGATGCGGCTGAAAAGGGCGCTGTGGTTGCCGTCAGCGCCTCAAACGTCGACAATGCGAGCATTCCGGTTCTGCAGGTCGAAAATCCGCGCCTGTTTCTGGCGCTTGCCGCCGCACGGTTCTATGCGGCGCAGCCGAAGACCATGGTGGCTGTCACGGGCACGGCGGGCAAAACCTCCGTTGCGTCGTTCACCCGCCAGATCTGGGCCTTTGCCGGACATCCCGCTGCGATGATCGGAACCACCGGCGTGATCGCGCCCGGCCGCAAGGATTACGGCGCGCTGACGACGCCCGATCCGGTCGTGCTGCATGCGCTTCTGGCCGAACTTGCCGAAAACGGCGTGACCCATGCGGCGATGGAGGCCTCCAGCCACGGTCTCGACCAGTACCGCCTTGACGGTGTCACGCTTGCCGCCGCCGGTTTCACCAATCTCGGCCGCGATCACATGGATTACCACCCGACGGTGGAGAGCTATTTCGGTGCCAAGATGCACCTCTTCGACCGGGTTCTACCGCGCGGTGCGCCGGCGGTCATCAATGCCGATGACGAATGGTCGATGCGCGCTGCCGAAGCCGCGAAGGCGGCCGGCCAACAGGTGCTGACGGTTGGCCGCAACGGCGATTTCCTGACGCTGAAACGCGTCGAGCAGAAGCGCGACAGTCAGTTTGCCGAAGTTCTGCATGAGGGCACGATCCACGAGGTGCGCCTGCCGCTTGCCGGTGAATTTCAGATTTCCAATGCGCTTGTCGCTGCCGGCCTTGCGATCGCCACCGGTGTTTCGGCGAAGGACGCGCTTGCCGCCCTTGAAAAGCTTGAGGGCGCCGATGGCCGTCTGCAGCTTGCCGGCAAGGCGAAAAACGGCGCGCTTGCCTATGTCGATTATGCCCACAAGCCGGATGCGCTGGAAAAGGTTCTGGCCGCAGTCCGCCCGTTTACCACCGGCCGTGTCGTGGTGGTGTTCGGTTGCGGCGGTGACCGGGACAAGGGCAAGCGACCGATCATGGGCGAGATCGCCACGCGGCTGGCGGATATCGTGATTGTCACCGATGACAATCCGCGTTCGGAGGAACCGACGGTGATCCGTTCGGAAATCATGGCTGCCGCGCCCGGCGCCGTCGAGATCGGCGATCGCCGCGACGCCATCATCCATGCAGCCGGTCTGCTGAAACAGGGCGACACGCTGATTGTCGCCGGCAAGGGCCATGAGGAAGGGCAGACGGCCGGTGGTATCACCCGCCCGTTCTCCGACCTGGCTGAAGTGAAAAAGGCACTGGAGGGTACGCAATCGTGAGTTTGCTATGGACATCAGCCGAAATGGTCACGGCCATGGATGGCCGTCCCGTCGGTGAACTGCCGGAAGGCGTGAACGGAATTTCAATCGACAGCCGCACGATCGCGCCCGGTGAAGCGTTCTTCGCCATTACCGGCGACAGGGTGGATGGTCATTCCTTTGCAGGCCACGCTGCGGCCAACGGCGCGGGCATGCTGGTGATCTCGGAAGCGAAACTGCCCGCGCTGGGACGTCTGACCTGCCCGATGATCGTGGTCGACGACGTGCTGGAGGCTATGGTGCGCCTTGCCGCGGCCTCGAGGGCGCGCGTTGCCGGCCGGATCATTGCTGTCACCGGCTCGGTCGGCAAGACCAGCACCAAGGAAATGATTGCGCGCGGGCTGAAGGCCTCTGGCAAGGTGCATGCGGCGGTGGCCTCGTTCAACAATCACTGGGGCGTACCGCTGACACTGGCGCGCATGCCGGCCGATACCGAATTCGGCGTGTTCGAGATCGGCATGAACCATTCCGGTGAAATCCGTCCGCTGACCAAGCTGGTTCGACCGCATGTGGCGGTGGTGACCACGGTCGCGCCGGTCCATATCGGCAATTTTTCCGGCATCCGCGAAATCGCGGCCGCCAAGGCGGAGATTTTCGAGGGACTGGAGCCGGACGGCGCTGCCATTATCAACCGCGATATCGATGAATTCGAACATCTGGCGCGGGCGGCGAAAAACTGTGGTGCGCAGATCGTGTCCTTCGGCGAGCACGCCAAGGCGCTGTTCCGCCTTCTCGACTACCGCACCATTGGCGACAAGGGGCATGTGCAGGCGCTGCTGGGGACCGAGGAACCGGTTGCCTTCAATCTGGGCCTTGCCGGCCAGCATATGGCGGAAAACGCGCTGGCCGCACTTGCGGCG
Organism: Martelella mediterranea; assembly: GCA_003001975.1. Taxonomy (GTDB): domain Bacteria; phylum Pseudomonadota; class Alphaproteobacteria; order Rhizobiales; family Rhizobiaceae; genus Martelella; species Martelella mangrovi. The sequence goes on along the minus strand of PVUG01000001.1, from coordinate 205,880 downwards.
ATCTCGATGGCGGGCGGCGATGCCCATGCCGCGCTCGAAGCGCTTGAAACCGCAGAACAGTTGAAGGGCCGGGGGCTGCGCCAGCAGCTGGCCATCGGCGATGGTACCGTCACCCTGATCGATGAAAGCTATAACGCCAATCCGGCGTCGATGCGGGCCGCGCTTGAACTGTTGGGGGCGGGAAACCAGGGCGGCCGCAGGATCGCCATACTCGGCGATATGCTCGAACTCGGCGATTATGCCGAAGACGCGCATGAGGCGCTTGCCGGGCCGCTGGTATCCTCCGGTGTCACGGATGTCTGGCTTGCCGGAGAGCATGTGAAGGCGCTGCGCGATGCCCTGCCGGAAAGCATTGTTGTGGAATATCGGGAGAATGCCGAAGAACTGGCCGAATTCGCCGCCGGTGCGCTCGCAGCCGGTGATACGGTGATGGTAAAGTCGTCCAATGGTTCGGGATTCGGCAAGATTGTCGCGAAACTGGTCGATACCTATCCCGCACGGTGATAAACCGCGCATAAACATTTTCGTGGTAAACAGACGTTTGAGATACCACGCAAAACGCAATTCTGAGACGCCGGTTGCGGTCCGTTCAGGGCCTGACCCGGCGTATTTCGCCGTCGCTGGAAAGGGGCGTTCATGCTGATTTGGCTTGTGGAGTTGTCCGACAGGTTCCAGTTTTTCAATCTGTTCCGCTATATCACGTTTCGCTCCGGCGCGGCCGTCTTCACCTCGGCGCTGATCGTCTTTCTGTTCGGACCCCGGATTATCGCCGCGTTGCGCATCCGCCAGGGCAAGGGGCAGCCGATTCGCGCCGACGGGCCGCAGACCCATTTCAAGAAGGCAGGCACGCCGACCATGGGCGGGCTGATGATTCTTGCCGGCATTGTCGGCTCCGCACTTTTGTGGGCCGATCTGTCCAATGCCTATGTGGTCGCGACCCTGCTGGTAACGCTGGGTTTCGGGGCTATCGGCTTTTATGACGATTACCTCAAGGTCACCAAACAGTCGGACAAGGGATTTTCCGGCCGGCGGCGGCTGTTTTTCGAATTCGTCATTGCCGGTGTTGCCGTCGCCTTCATGATGTATGCCGCCAATCTGGCTTCGATTGACGGGGCGACGCTGGGCTCGGCGCTGACCTTCCCCTTCTTCAAGGATGTGATCATCGATCTCGGCTGGTTCTTCATTCCCTTCGGCGCTTTCGTGATCGTTGCCGCCGGCAATTCGGTGAACCTGACCGACGGTCTCGACGGATTGGCGACCGTGCCGGTGATCATTGCCTCCGGTTCGTTTGCGCTGATCGCCTATGTCGTCGGCAACTCCGTGTTCGCAAGCTACCTGCAGATCAATTACGTGCCGGGCACCGGTGAACTCGTGGTGCTGCTGTCGGCCGTGATCGGCGCTTGCATGGGCTTTTTGTGGTTCAACGCGCCGCCGGCCGCCATCTTCATGGGCGATACCGGTTCGCTGGCGCTTGGCGGGCTGATCGGCTCGGTCGCGGTTGCCACCAAGCATGAGATCGTGATGGCGATCATCTGTGGCCTGTTCGTGCTCGAGGCGCTGTCCGTCATCATTCAGGTAGCGGTGTACAAGAAGACCGCCAAACGGGTGTTCCTGATGGCGCCGATCCACCACCATTTCGAAAAGCTCGGCTGGACCGAAAGCCAGGTGGTGATCCGGTTCTGGATCATTTCCTTCGGTCTGGCCATGATCGGCCTTTCGACCCTGAAACTGCGATAGGAAAATAATCCGTGATTCCGGTCTCCGTCTTTTCCGGCAAAAAAATCGCTCTTTTCGGGCTTGGCGGTTCGGGGCTTGCGAGCGCGCGCGCACTCGTTGCCGGTGGCGCGGAGGTATCCGCCTATGACGACCGCGCGAAAAGCCGTGCGGCAGCCGCTGCCTCCGGTATCCCGGTGGTCGATCTGAAAGACGCGGACTGGAGCGCCTTCGAGGCGCTGGTGCTGGCGCCGGGCGTGCCGTTGACCCATCCCAAACCGCACTGGAGCGTGGAACTGGCGAGCGCTGCAGGCGTCGAGATCATCGGCGATGTCGAGCTGTTTGCGCGTGAGCGTCGCGCCATATGCCCGGATGCAAAGCTGATCGCGATTACCGGCACCAACGGCAAATCGACGACCACGGCGCTGATCGGCCATATTCTGGCGGAGGCCGGGCGCGATGCGCAGATCGGCGGCAATATCGGCCGGGCCGTGCTCGATCTCGATCCGCTTGCGCCCGGGCGCTTCTATGTAGTGGAATGCTCTTCCTACCAGATCGATCTGGCTCCGACGCTGGATGCCGATGTGGGCCTGCTCCTGAACCTCACACCGGACCATCTCGACCGTCACGGCGACATGAACCGCTATGCGGCGATCAAGGAACGGCTGGTGGCAGGGGCGAAAAACGCTGTTGTCGGCGCTGATGACCAATATTGCTGCGATATCGCTGCGCGTCTGCGCAGTGCCGGTCACAGCGTGATCGATATTTCCGCCAACCGTGGTCATATCGAGGCCGGTCTGGCGTTTGACGGAAAGGCGATCGTCTCCGTGGGCAAGGGGGACGATCATATGGTGGCCGACCTGTCCGCCCACACCGTGCTGCGCGGGGCGCATAATGGCCAGAACGTTGCCGCCGCCATTGCGGCCTGCCGGGTGGTTGGGCTTTCGGACACGGAAATCCTGTCCGGTATCGCCACGTTCAAAGGTCTGTCGCATCGCATGCAGCCGATCGCGCGGCGCGGCAAGGTGTTGTTCGTCAATGATTCCAAGGCGACCAATGCCGAAGCGGCAGCGCCTGCGCTGAAAACCTTCGACACTATCTACTGGATTGCGGGCGGCCGGCCAAAACAGGGCGGCATTGCCGCATTGGAGACGTTTTTTCCCAGGATCAGCAAAGCCTATCTGATTGGCGAAGCGGCGGACGCCTTTGCCGGGACGCTGCAGGGCAAGACCGAAATTGTCATGTCCGGTACGCTGGAAAAGGCCGTCGGCGATGCCGCGCACGATGCAGAGGTCGGGGACGGGGAGACGCCTGTGGTGCTGCTTTCACCCGCCTGCGCCAGCTTCGATCAGTTCACAAGTTTTGAAAAGCGGGGCGATGCCTTCGTCAGCGCCGTCATGGCGCTTGACGGCATCATGCCGCCCGATGAAACCGGCAGGGAGAAATAAGCCATGGTCTCTCGCGTCCAACGCGGACCGATCGCGGACTGGTTCTGGACCATCGACAGATGGCTGCTTGCAGCCTTTATCGCGTTGATGGGCATCGGCTTCATGCTGTCGTTTGCGGCATCCCCCGCCGTTGCCGATCGTCTTGGCTATGACAGTTTTCACTTCGTCCGCCGCCATGCGATCTTCATCTTTCCCTCGCTTGCGGTGATGATCGGCCTGTCCTTCTGCTCGCCGCGGATGATCCGGCGGCTGGCGGTGATCATTCTGGTCGGTTCGCTGCTGATGATGGTCGCCGCGCTTTTCATCGGCACGGCCAATAACGGCTCCAGACGCTGGATCGTGCTGGCTGGGTTTTCCGTGCAGCCGTCGGAGTTTCTGAAGCCCGCCTTTGCGGTGGTCTGTGCCTGGCTTTTTGCCGAACATCAGCGCTATCCCGAAATTCCGGGCAATCTCTTTGCCGGCATTCTGTTCATCATTTCCGCCGTGCTTCTGATTGCCCAGCCCGACTTCGGCCAGACCGTGCTTTTGGGCATCGTCTGGGGCGGTATCTTCTTCATGGCGGGCATGTCGTGGGTGTGGATTGCCGGTCTTGGCGGCATTGGCATGGCCGGCATTCTGGCGGCCTATACTTGGCTGCCGCATGTGACCTCGCGTATCGACCGGTTCTTGACCGGCGAGGGTGATAACCTGCAGGTGGAGCTGGCCGCAAAGGCGATCCAGCATGGCGGCCTGTTCGGCCTCGGGCCGGGCGAGGGGATCGTCAAACGCCGGCTTCCCGACAGCCATACGGACTTCGTGTTTTCGGTGGCGGCGGAAGAATTCGGCATTCTGTTCTGCATGTTCATCGTCTCGATCTTCGCCTTCATCGTGTTGCGCGGGCTGACCCATGCCTATCGCGAGCGTGATGATTTCGCCCGTTTTGCCGTAGCCGGCCTCGTGCTTCAGATCGGCATGCAGTCGGTCATCAATATCGGCGTTGCACTGCAGCTGATGCCGGCAAAGGGCATGACCCTGCCGCTGATTTCGGCTGGCGGATCGTCGATGATCGCGACCTGCATCGGTGCGGGCTTCATTCTGGCGCTGACACGCCACCGGCCCGAAAAGCGTGCCCGTCAGGACCATTTCTTTGAACCGGGCAGGCCGCGCGGCGTGGCGGCGGAGTAGACTATGGACAGTTTTTGTTTCTTTCTGTCTGCGGGCGGAACCGGCGGCCATCTGTTTCCGGCCGAATCGCTGGCGCATGAATTGATCGCGCGCGGCCACACCGTGCATCTCATTACCGATCACCGTGCAGAGCGTTTCGCGGGCACTTTTCCCGCTGAAATCCACATCGTGCCGTCGGCGACGTTCGGATCGAAAAATCCGGTCGCGGTGATCAAGGCGGCATGGAAACTGTTTTCCGGCACCCGCAAGGCGCGGGCCCTGTTTCAAAAACACCGGCCTGCCGCCGTTGTCGGTTTTGGCGGCTATCCGACCGTTCCGCCGCTGATGGCGTCCACCAGTATCGGCATACCGTCGATGGTGCACGAGGCCAATGCCGTTATGGGCCGCGCAAACCGCATGCTGGCCCCACGGGTGAAGGTCATCGCCGGCGGCTTCCTGCCAAAGGACGATGCGAAGTTCGGTGGAAAGATCGTCGAAACCGGCAATCCCGTGCGCCAGACGGTGATCGCGGCCGCGAACACGCCTTATCGCAAGCGGTCTGCATCCGACCCCTTTCACCTTCTCGTTTTCGGCGGCTCGCAGGGCGCTCATTTCTTTGCCGGTGCCATTCCTTCTGCGCTGGCAGCGCTTGAGGATGATGTGCGGGCGCGCCTTGTCGTCACCCAGCAGGCGCGGCCGGAAGATCTCGATGATGTGCGCGAAGGCTTTGCAGCCCTTGGCGTGACGGCAAATGTCGCCTCCTTTTTCGACAACATGCCGGAACTGATCGCCGATGCCGATCTTGTCGTCGCGCGCTCGGGCGCCTCGACCGTGACCGAGCTTTCCGTGATCGGCCGGCCGGGGGTATTCGTGCCGCTGCCGCATGCGCTCGATCAGGATCAGGCGGCAAATGCGGCGCTGCTGGCGAAGAATGGCGGAGCCGAGGTCGTGCGCCAGTCGGAGCTGACGACCGAGCGGTTCGTCAAAATCCTGACGGACGCGGTCGAGCAACCCGAAAGACTTGAAACGGCCGCAGCCGCCGCACGCGCTGCCGGCAAACCGGATGCAACGGCAAGACTGGCCGATCTGGCCGAGGCGCTGGCATCCGGAAAGACGATCGAAGGAACAAGCGAATGAAAATGCCTGAGGCAATCGGTGTCGTTCATTTCGTCGGCATCGGCGGTATCGGCATGAGCGGCATTGCCGAAGTGTTGATGAATCTCGGTTACAAGGTGCAGGGCTCCGACCAGGCAGAAAGTGCCAATGTCGCAAGGCTGCGCGAAAAGGGGATTGTCGTTTCCATCGGCCACCGGCCCGAAAACCTGGGCGAGGCGGAAGTGGTCGTGGTGTCGTCGGCAATCAAGCGCACCAATCCCGAACTTGTTGCCGCGCGTGAAAAACATCTGCCGGTGGTGCGCCGTGCGGAAATGCTGGCCGAGCTGATGCGCTTCCGCGATGCGATCGCCATCGGCGGCACCCATGGCAAGACCACCACCACATCGATGGTCGCGACCCTGCTGGAGGCCGGCGGGCTTGACCCGACGGTCATCAATGGCGGCATCATCAATGCCTATGGCACCAATGCGCGCATGGGCGAGGGTGAGTGGATGGTGGTCGAGGCGGACGAATCCGACGGTACCTTCCTGAAACTGCCCGCCGAAATCGCCGTGGTCACCAATATCGACCCCGAACATCTCGATCACTACGGCACGTTTGACGGTGTGCGGGCGGCCTTCCGCCAGTTTGTCGAGAACGTGCCGTTTTACGGCTGTGGCGTGCTGTGTCTCGATCATCCGGAAGTGCAGTCGCTTGTCGGCCAGATCGAGGACCGGCGGATCGTCACCTATGGCGAAAACCGTCAGGCCGACGTGCGCTTCTCCAATATTCGCAATGACGGCATCCGCACGGTTTTCGATGTCGATATCCGTCGTCGCCGGCGGCCGTCGGTCAGACTTGAAAATCTGACCCTGCCGATGCCGGGCCGGCACAATGTGTCCAATGCGACCGCCGCGATCGCCGTTGCCGACCGGCTGCATATTTCCGAGGACGATATCCGCAAGGGGCTCGCCGCCTTCGGCGGGGTCAAGCGGCGGTTCACGCTGGTGGGCGAATGGAACGGCGTGCAGATTTTCGACGATTACGGTCATCACCCGGTCGAGATCCGCTCGGTGCTGGGCGCGGCGCGGGCGGCGTGCAACGGGCGCATCATCGCCGTCCATCAGCCGCATCGTTATTCGCGGCTTGAAAGCCTGTTCGATGATTTCACCAACTGCTTCAATGATGCCGATACGGTGTTCATCGCGCCGGTCTATGCGGCAGGCGAAGACCCGCGCGAAGGTTATGACGCCGAGACGCTTGTGTCCGGTATCAATGCCGCCGGTCACCGTGACGCGCAATATCTGGCCGGCGAGGACGAACTGGCGACGAGGATTGCACAGATTGCCGAGCCGGGGGATTTTGTTGTCATGCTCGGTGCGGGTAGTATTACCGCCTGGGCTGCTCGGCTTCCGGTTGAGCTGAATGGAATGTCCTGAAGGGACCACGTCAATGCTCGACGGCAAGAAACTGATGAAAAGACTGGGCGCGGCTGCGTCGCAACTGAGGGGGCGGCTTGCACCCGACAGCGGTATGGACCGGGTCACCTGGCTGCGCGCCGGCGGTCCGGCCGAACTGCTGTTTCACCCGCTCGATGAAGACGATCTTCAGCTTTTCCTGCATGCGCTGCCGGAGGATGTGCCGCTGACCGTTATCGGCTTCGGCTCCAACCTTCTGGTGCGCGACGGCGGGCTTGAAGGCGCTGTCGTGCGCCTGTCGGCCAAGGGCTTCGGCCAGCAGGAAGCCGTGGGCGATAACCGGATTGTCGCCGGTGCGATTTCGCCGGACAAGCATATTGCCGGTTTCGCCATGGATCAGGGCATTGGCGGATTTTCCTTTCTTTACGGCATTCCGGGTTCGCTTGGCGGCGCCCTGGCGATGAATGCCGGCGCGCATGGCTGTGAGATTGGCGACCGCGTCGTCGAAATTTATGGCCTGAACCGCAAGGGCGAGAAGGTGACCATCCCGCGCGAAGCCATGCGCTATGGAGACCGGTCGGCGCGCATGCCGGACGATGTGATTATCACCGGGGCGTTGCTGGAAGGGTTTACCAAGGACCGCGCGGCAATCCGCGAGGAGATGGAGGTGGTTCGCAACCACCGCGAAACCGTTCAGCCGGTTCAGGAAAAGACCGGCGGATCGACCTTCAGAAACCCGGACGGCCACGCCGCCTGGCGGCTGATCGATGAGGCGGGCTGCCGTGGTCTGATGATCGGCGGGGCGCAGATGTCGCCGGTAAACTGCAATTCGATGATCAATCTCGGCCACGCTTCGGCCTATGATCTGGAATATCTCGGCGAAACCGTTCGCGAGCGCGTCTATAACCACACCGGAATTCTGCTGGAATGGGAAATCCGGCGGCTTGGAAAATACCCCGAGGGTCGCGAACTTTACGCCTTCGTTCCGCAGGAACTCGACTGAGGGCAAAAGCCTTTCTTTCCGGGGCATCTGGCGTAGTCGCTACCTGTTAAACCCTTATCGGGAACAGGTTTTTCTCAATCGGTTAACCAAAGTAAACACTTCATTAACCATCCTCCGTCACAAATGGGGATACGAAACGCTTTCCACAAAAAAGCGGTATTCCGAATGTTTGTTCCGGCTTTTGCCGGCAAGATGGGGACGGGCATGAGTTCCGGACATGTGGCTGTGTTAATGGGCGGTTTTTCCTCCGAGCGTCAGGTCAGCCTGGCGACGGGAAAATCCTGTGCCGATGCGCTGGAGGCGGAAGGTTACCGCGTCAGCCGTATCGACGTGACCCGTGATGTCGCCACGGTTTTGTCCGAACTGAAGCCCGATGTCGCCTTCAATGCGCTCCACGGCCCCTTCGGCGAAGACGGCAAGGTGCAGGGTATCCTCGAATATCTGCAAATCCCCTATACCCATTCCGGCGTGCTCGCATCGGCGCTTGCCATGGACAAGGCGCAGGCCAAGCGCGTGGCCGCTGCCTGTGGCGTTCAGGTCGCCGACAGTATCCTTCTCAAACGTGGCGAAATCGGCAATGACCATCCGATGGCGCCGCCCTATGTGATGAAGCCCGTCAGCGAGGGGTCGTCCTTCGGCGTGCTGATCGTTGATGAAGGGCAGGCCGCGCCGCCGCAGTCGATTGCCTCGACGGAATGGAGCTTCGGCGAACAGGTGATGGTCGAGCGCTTTGTCAAGGGCCGCGAATTTACCTGCGGCGTGATGGATGGCACGGCATTGTGCGTGACCGAAATCGTGCCGGTCGGTCAGAAATTCTACGATTTTGACGCCAAATATCGTCCGGGCGGATCGAAACACATTCTTCCGGCCGAAATTAAACCGAATATTTACCAAAAGATTCAATCATTGGCCGTTCAGGCGCATCAGGCAATCGGGTGCCGCGGTGTCTCGCGTTCGGATTTCCGTTTCGATGAGACGCTCGGAGAGGACGGGATTATCTGGCTGGAGGTCAATACCCAGCCCGGCATGACCGAGACCTCTCTGGTTCCCGAAATGGCCGCTGATGCAGGTTATGATTTTGGTGCATTTCTTCGGTGGATTGTGGAGGACGCTTCGTGTTTGCGTTGAAACTCAGAAAGGGCGATACGGTCGACAGCGGCCGCAGCGATCCCGTCGGACGGAGCGGTGTCTTGCCGCGTCCCGTCAGGCGCGTGGTGCGCGTTTCGACCGGCTTTCTGAGCGGTCGCACGCCGTTGCCGCGCCATGCCGGAAGCATCGCGGCGCTGGTTTTCTTCGCCGCCGTCGGTGCCAATGCGATTTCCGTTGCCGGCAAGAGCGACCTCGTGCGGCAGGCGGCATTCCAGCTCGCCGGTTTTTCCGTCGAGGATATTGAGATATCCGGCAATCAGGAGACTTCGGAAATTGCCGTTCTGCAGAGCCTCGACCTTGAAAGCGCCTATGCGCTGCAGGCGCTCGATGTGCAGCGCGCCCGCGGGCGTTTGCTCAACCTGCCCTGGGTTGCCGAAGCCGATGTCCGCAAGGTTTATCCCTCGACGCTGAAGATCACGCTGACCGAACGCGTTCCCTATGCTCTCTGGCAGCAGGAAGACGGTCGTACGCTGATGATCGAGCGTGACGGCAATGTCATCGGGTCGCTCAGCGCGCCGAAATTCCGCAGGCTTCCGCTGGTTCTCGGTCAGGGCGGCAATTTTGCCGCCGCCGATATCGACGGCCTGCTTGAGGGCTGGCCGGCATTGTCGGAACGCGTACGCGCCTTCAAGCGCGTCGATGGACGCCGCTGGGACCTCTACCTCGACAATGGCATGATCGTGAAACTGCCCCAGACCGGGACCGAGGCTGCACTGGCACGTCTGAAGATGCTGGAGGAAGACCGTTCGATCCTGGAGCGCGAAATCGCAGCCGTGGATCTCAGGCTTGATGACCGGATCGCAATCCAGTTGACGCCGGCCGCCATGGAGCGGCGTCAGGCGGCAACGGAAGCGCTCGAAAAGACATTCAAGAACAAGGGGAGGCGTCTGTGAGTCTGTTCGGCAGTGCCGGCTTTGGCCGGGCAAAACCCCTTTCCGCGAAAAAGACGCATATCGTCAGCGTGCTCGATATCGGTTCGTCGAAGATCGTCTGCATGATCGCCCGGCTGACGCCGCGCGGCGAAAGCCAGATCCTGCCGGGACGCACCCACAATATCGAGATCATCGGTATCGGGCATCAGCGTTCGCAGGGCATCAAGAGCGGCGTCATCGTCAATCTCGACGCGGCCGAACACGTTATCCGTCAGGCCGTCGATGCGGCGGAAAGCATGGCGGGCATCACGATCGACAGCCTGATCGTCAATGTCTCGGCCGGTCGCATCAAGAGCGATACCTATACGGCGGCCATCGATCTCGGCGGCCAGGATGTGGATGCCTCCGACCTGCGTCGCGTGCTGTCTGCGGTCTCACGCCGCTCGATCAATGATGAGCGGCAGGTGCTGCATTCGCTGCCGGCCGGTTTTACGCTTGATGGCGAGCGCGGTATACGCGATCCGCTGGGCATGTATGGCGAGACGCTGGGCGTCGATCTGCATGTGGTCACGGCCGAAAGGCTGGCGCTGCGCAATCTCGAGCTTTGCATCAACCGCGCGCACCTGTCCGTGGAGCGTATGGTCGCAACGCCCTATGCCAGCGGCCTTGCAGCACTGGTCGATGACGAGGTCGAGCTTGGTTGTGCGGCGATCGACATGGGCGCCGGCACCACGACGATTTCGGTCTTCTCCGAGGGCCGGCTGGTGCACACCGATGCCATCAGCCTCGGCGGCATGCATGTCACCACCGATCTGGCGCGCGGGCTTTCGACCGGCATGGAAGACGCCGAGCGGCTGAAATGCGTGCACGGTTCGACGCTGACTTCCAGCGCCGACGAACGCGAGATGATCGCGGTGCCCTCGATCGGTCACGATGACCTCGATCAGCCGCGGCAGGTCTCCAAGGCACTGCTTTCAAAGATTGTCCGGGCGCGGGTGGAAGAAACACTCGAACTGATCCGCGACCGTATCCAGCTCTCGGGCTTTTCGGCGGTTGTCGGCAAGCGCGTGGTGTTGACCGGCGGCGCAAGCCAGCTGATCGGTCTTTGTGAACTGGCGCGGCGCATCTTGAGCCGCAATGTCAGGATCGGGCGCCCGATGGGTGTTTCCGGTTTGCCGCTTCCGGCCAAGGGGCCATCCTTTGTCACGGCGGCGGGCCTGTTGATTTATCCGCAGCTTGCGGAAAGCGAAACCTATGGCAGCGAACAGCGGGGTTTTCTGCCATCGGACGGTGGACGCCTGTCGCGCGTCGGCCAGTGGTTCAGGGAAAGTTTTTAACGAACACAAGAGATTGGCCGGCTTGGCGGTGCGGCCATAGCGAGAAGGAACGAAACGAATGACTATTACGCTTCAGAAGCCAGATATTACAGAATTGAAGCCGCGCATCACCGTATTCGGTGTCGGCGGTGGCGGCGGCAATGCCGTCAACAACATGATCACGGCAGGCCTGCAGGGCGTCGACTTCGTCGTCGCCAATACCGACGCCCAGGCGCTGACCATGACCAAGGCCGAACGCGTCATCCAGCTCGGCGTTGGCGTGACCGAAGGTCTCGGCGCAGGCTCCCAGCCGGAAGTCGGCCGGGCTGCTGCCGAAGAGTGCATCGATGAAATCATCGATCACCTCAACAACACCCACATGTGCTTCGTCACCGCCGGCATGGGCGGCGGAACCGGCACGGGTGCCGCGCCGATCGTGGCACAGGCTGCCCGCAACAAGGGTATCCTGACTGTCGGCGTCGTCACCAAGCCGTTCCAGTTCGAAGGCCAGCGCCGTATGCGCCTTGCCGATTCGGGCATCGAGGAACTGCAGAAGTCGGTCGACACGCTGATCGTCATTCCGAACCAGAACCTGTTCCGCATTGCCAATGACAAGACGACCTTCGCGGACGCCTTCGCCATGGCCGACCAGGTGCTCTATTCGGGCGTTGCCTGCATCACCGACCTGATGGTCAAGGAAGGCCTGATCAACCTCGACTTCGCCGACGTCCGTTCGGTGATGCGCGAGATGGGCCGTGCGATGATGGGCACCGGCGAGGCATCCGGCGAAGGCCGTGCAATGCAGGCCGCCGAAGCCGCAATCGCCAATCCGCTGCTCGACGAAACCTCGATGCGCGGTGCTCAGGGCCTGCTGATCTCGATCACCGGTGGCCGTGACCTGACGCTGTTCGAAGTCGACGAAGCTGCAACCCGTATCCGCGAAGAAGTCGATCCGGACGCCAACATCATTCTCGGCGCAACCTTCGACGAAGATCTGGAAGGCATCATCCGCGTTTCCGTCGTTGCCACGGGCATCGACCGTTCGATGGCCGAAGGCTATGAGGATGCGCCCGAGCCGCGCCGTGAGGCACGCCCGGAAGTGCGCAGCATCAACGGCGGCCAGAATGGCGGTCAGACGGTCAGCCAGGCGCCGCAGCCGGCTGTTCCTCAGCCCCAGCCGCAGCCGCAGCAGGCTCGTCCGGACCCGATTGCCGAGACCATCCGTTCGGCTGAAGCCGAAATGGAACGTGAACTGCAGATGGCCGTAAACCGTGCGCCGCAGCCCAAGCAGCCCCAGCCGAGCGTCAACATGCAGCCGAAGAGCAGCATCTTCGCTGCCGAGCCGCAGCAGCAGGCACCGCGCCAGCAGGCTCCGGCCCAGGCCGCACCTGCACCGCAGCCCCAGCCGCGTCCCCAGGCAGCTGAACCGCGCCGGATGCCGGAAGTCTCCGACTTTCCGCCGGTGGTTCAGCCGGAAATGAGCGCAAGCCGCCGCCAGGAGCATGAAGAGCGTGGCCCCAAGGGCCTGTTCAAGCGCCTGTCGAACACGCTTGGCCGTGGTGACGAAAGCTTCGAAGGGCATCACGAGCAGCAGCCAGCCCCGCGCCAGCAGGCTCCGCGCCAGCAGGCGCCGCAGGCGGCTCCGCAAAACAATCCTTATGCGCCGCGTCGTGCTGCCGAGCAGCCCGCCGCCCGCCAGGATGACGATCAGTTCGATATTCCCGCCTTCCTGCGTCGTCAGGCGAACTGAACGTTACGGTCTCACCGTTTCCCGCGTTAGGGAAGCGGTAACCGTCTTTTCCGAAACCTTCTCGCGAAGTGAACCCGGTCGCCTTTGGCGGCCGGGTTTTTTAGCTTTCGTAACATAAAGAAAGAAACAGTGATTTGGATTCGGAAGGGGCAATGCGTAATTACAAGGCACGCAACTGACTCGGCGCGCATCACACGTGCGCGGCTACGGTCGGGCCTGCTGCCGGATGCAGAAGGTTTATGGCGCACGGCGTCATTGCGACAGGTTTGAAATTTGTTTTGATAAGGGCGTGAATATGTCGGCTGGTTTTTTTGGTTTGCAGACAACGGTGGCGAAACCCGTGACGGTTTCGGGAATCGGTGTGCATTCAGGCAAGCCGGCAACCATGACGTTCCGGCCGGCTGATGCCGACCATGGCATCGTTTTCGAACGCTACGCCGATGGCCGCCGTATCAGTGCGTTCAAGGCGGTTTCCGACAATGTCGGCCCGACCGCCCTTTGCACCGTGCTTGGCGAGCATCCCGGCGAGTGGATCGCGACGATCGAGCATGTCATGGCCGCTCTTTATGCGTTTGGCGTCGATAATCTGCTCATCACCGTCGATAATGCGGAAGTGCCGATCATGGACGGCAGTTCGCGCATGTTTGTCGATGCTCTGGATCAGACCGGCATTGTGACGCTGCCCGAAAAGCGCAGCTACCTGAAGGTGATGAAACCCGTTCGGGTGGAAAACGGCGCCGGCTGGGCCGAGTTTCTGCCCTATGAAGGCACCCGTTTCGAAGTTGAAATCGACTTCGATACCGCAGTGATCGGTCGCCAGAAATGGTCGGGCGACATGACGGCGGCAACCTTCCGCAAGGAGCTGTCGGGTGCGCGTACATTCGGTTTCATGCGTGATGTCGAGCCGATGTGGGCCCGGGGATTTGCGCTTGGTTCCTCGCTTGAGAACTCGGTTGTGATTTCCGATGATGACCGCGTTATCAACGCCGGTGGCCTGCGTTACGAACAGGAATTCGTGCGCCACAAGACGCTTGATGCGGTGGGCGATCTGGCGATGATGGGCATGCCGTTCGCCGGCTGTTTCCGTTCCTATCGCGGCGGCCATGCGCTGAATGCGCAGGCTGTGCGCGCGCTGTTCGACACCGCCGGCGCCTGTGTCATCGTGTCCCCGCGCGGCGCTCTGCCGTTCCGCCTGCGACAGGATGATGTTGTGGCCGCCGGTCCGGTTTCCTGATCCGGCTGTAGGCTAAGAGAGATTTTTTGAATGCCGGTGCTCCTGCGGGGAACCGGCATTTTTCATGTTTGATGTTTATTTGGGCAGCTCTGGCATGTTCCTGCCTTTAAATGTATGTAGGCAGGTTGTCGGGGTCGGATGAAATTTATCGGTTTTTCGGTGGCTTGAGATTGCTCTTGCCTGCGGGATATGCGTAAAACGACGTTCGACTTTGAAATGCGATCCAAAGACGCTGCAAATGAGGCTCGAAGAATGGCTGGTACCAAAAAGACAACCGATAACGGGGCGTTTCGCGCAGCTGCGCTTCCGGTTGCCATAGTTCTCGGAGCAGGCGTTCTGCTGGCCGGATGCTCCAGAGACAAGGACGTGGATATCACCACGCTGCAGTATGAGGCCGATCCGCCGCAGCAGCTTTATGACGAGGCGCTTGCCAACATCAATGCCGGCAAGGTCAGTGAAGCACTGAGAAAGCTGAAATCGATTCAGGACCAGAATCCGCTTTCCGATTATGCCCGTCAGGCTCTGATCATGCAGACCTATCTGCAGTATCGCTCGCGCAAATACGAGGCCTCCGTGACCTCCGGCAGGCGCTATATCCAGCTTTACCCGAATTCGCCCGATGCGGCCTATGCCCAGTATCTGGTCGGCCTTTCCTATTCCAAGGAGATTGTCGACGTGACCCAGGATCAGGCGGCTGCGGAGCGCACGATCGATGCGATGCAGGCGGTGATCGATAATTATCCGGATTCCGAATATGTGACGGATGCCCGCGCCAAGATCCGCTATGCCCGTGACCAGATTGCCGGCAAGGACATGCAGGTCGGGCGTTACTATCTTGAACGCAAGGACTATGTCGCGGCGATTTCCCGTTTCAACAGCGTGGTGAACAACTACTCCGACACCAACCAGATCGAGGAAGCGCTGGAGCGGCTGGTGGAGGCCTATTATGCCATGGGCGTGATCCCGGAAGCGCAGAATGCGGCCTGGATCCTCGGACATAACTACCCCGACAGCGTCTGGTACCAGCGTGCCTATAACCTGCTGAACAAGCAGGGGCTTGAGCCCAAATCAGTCGGTCGGGGCTCCGCTGTTTCCGACGCGACGCCCAGCTAAACAACCTAATTTCGCCAAGGCGCGAACGAAAAATGCTTGTCCAGCTTTCCATTCGAGACATCGTTTTGATCGAGCGGCTGGAACTTGATCTCGGAGACGGTCTCTCTGTTCTGACCGGGGAGACCGGCGCGGGCAAATCCATCCTGCTCGACAGCCTCTCGCTTGCGCTCGGCGCTCGCGGGGATGGCTCGCTTGTGCGCCATGGCCAGGATTCCGGTCAGGTGATCGCAGTGTTCGATGTCGGCATGGATCACCCCGCGCGCCTGCTGCTGCGCGAGAACGATCTCGATGACGAAGGCGACCTGATTTTCCGGCGGATGCAGTCTGCGGACGGGCGCACCCGGGCTTTCATCAACGATCAGTCCGTCAGCGTCCAGCTGATGCGCCAGGCCGGACGGCTGATGGTGGAAATTCACGGCCAGCACGACGAGCGGGCGCTGATCGACACCGACGGCCATCGCCGGCTGCTTGACGCTTTCGGCGGGCTTTCCGGCGATGTCGAGGCTGTCGGTGCGCTGCACCACGCATGGCGTGATGCCGGGCGGCGGCTGAAGAAGCACCGGGCCCAGATCGAGGAAGCGGAGCGCGAGGCCGATTATCTGCGGGCATCGGTGGAGGAATTGCAGGCGCTTTCCCCGGTTGACGGCGAAGAGGACGAACTGGCCGAACGGCGCGCGACGATGATGAAATCCGAGCGGATCGCCGGCGATATTGCCGAAGCGCTCGAGTTTCTGAACGGCAATGCTTCGCCGGTTCCGATGATCGCCTCGCTGGTCCGACGGCTGGAGCGCAAGTCGCATGAAGCGCCGGGGCTTCTGGAAGATACGGTCAATCTGCTCGATTCGGCGCTTGATCAGCTTTCCAATGCGCAGATGGAAGTCGAGGCCGCACTGGAGCGCACCGCCTTCGATCCGCAGGAACTGGAACGTGTCGAGGAACGGCTTTTTGCGCTCAGAGGTGCGGCGCGCAAATACAATGTGCCGGTGACCGAGCTTCCCGCCCTGGCCGAGCGCATGGTGGGCGATCTGGAAGAGCTGGATGCGGGCGAGGCGAAGCTGGAGGCGCTTGTCGCCGAGGCCGAGGCAGCGGAAAAGGCTTTTTATGAAAAGGCGCGAGTGTTGTCGGAAGACCGCAGCAGGACGGCCGAGCAGCTTTCCGCCGCCGTCATGGCCGAACTGCCGGCGCTGAAGCTGGAGCGGGCACGCTTTACCGCCGTGGTCGCAAGCGATGATGCGGGCGCCGGGCCGGAGGGGATCGACACGGTGTCCTTCGAGGTGCAGACCAACCCCGGAACGCGCCCCGGGCCGATCATGAAGGTGGCTTCCGGCGGCGAACTTTCTCGTTTTCTGTTGGCGCTGAAGGTGGCGCTTGCCGACAAGGGCTCTGCGCCGACGCTTGTTTTCGACGAGATCGACACCGGTGTTGGCGGCGCGGTTGCCGATGCAATTGGTCAGCGCTTGCGCCGGCTGGCCGAAAATGTTCAGGTTCTTTCGGTTACGCACGCGCCGCAGGTGGCCGCCCGCGCCAAGGGGCACTATCTGATTTCCAAGGCCGGCAACGGCAAGGGCAAGGACGATACGGTGGCAACCCGCGTTGCGGTGATCGGGCCGGAGGAACGGCAGGAGGAAATCGCCCGCATGCTGGCCGGCGCCAAGGTGACGGCAGAGGCGCGCGCAGCGGCGGCAAAGCTGCTCTCCGGCGATAGCTGAGAATTTTTTAGAGGTAGCTGATATAAGGTCAGCCCCGGTCCGCGCTGCAGGGTGCGGGAACAAAGCGCCAAACCAACGGGATTGTCCTTGATGAATGTTTTTCTGGAACACTACTGGCCGCATATTCTGGCGGTCATTTCCTTTGCCCTTGGCGCGACGGCGGCGATCCACGCCACGATGACCAAGGACGAGGTGCGCGCTGCGATCGGCTGGGTCGGCGTGATCATGCTGTCGCCGATCCTGGGGGCGGCGATCTATGCGGTCGCCGGCATCAACCGCATGCGCCGGCAGTCGGTGCGCGACAAGCGTGAGAGCGTTCCCGATGCGGTGGCGCACGAAGAGCAGAAGCACAAGATCAATCGCGACCGCGTGGTGACCGATCTCGGGCCGCGCATGGGCGGGCAGTGGATGCTGGGCAACACCGTGACCGGCATGCCTGCGACTGCGGGCAACAAGGTGCGTCTGCTGGAAACCGGCGACGAGGCCTATGCGGCGATGCTGGAGGCGATCGACAAGGCCGAGCGCTCGATCCTGCTGGAAACCTATATTTTCGACAGTGACGCGATCGGTCGCCGCTTCGTCGAAAGCCTGTCGAATGCGGTGAAGCGTGGCGTGGAAGTCCGTATCCTCGTCGATTCCATCGGCGCGCGTTATTCGCGCCCGCGCATCACCGGGCTTTTGCGTGAACACGGCATCCGTGTTGCGACCTTTAACGGCGCGGTGCTGCTCAGGCTTCGGCTGCCCTATGCCAATCTGAGAACCCACCGGAAAATTCTCATCATCGACGGCGAGACGGTGTTTGCCGGCGGCATGAATATCCGCGCCGCCTTTACCGGCCCGAACGCCGCCCAGGACACGCATTTCATGCTGACGGGGGCTGCCGTAGCCGATTATTTCGCGGTCGCCGCCGCCGACTGGTATTTCGAAACGCACGAGACGCTGGATGGCGATGCCTGGAGCATTGCCGAAACCTCGTCCGATGAGGGCCCGCTGATTGCCCGCGTGGTGCCGTCCGGCCCGGACCGCAACCTTTCCAACAACAACAACATGATCATGGGCGCGCTTTCGGTCGCCGAGGACCGGGTGCTGATCATGTCGCCCTATTTCCTGCCCGATCGTGATCTTGTCTCCGCCCTTGCAACGGCGGCGCGGCGCGGCGTGACGGTGGACATCATCGTGCCGGGCAAGAACAATCTCGGCCTTGTTGACCGGGCGATGACGGCGCAGTTCGACGAGATCATCGAAAACGGTTGCCGGATCTGGCGTGATAACGGGCCGTTCAACCACTCCAAGCTGATGACTGTTGACGGAAAATGGTCCTATCTCGGGTCTTCCAATCTGGATTCGCGGTCTCTCCGGCTGAACTTCGAGACCGATCTGGAGGTCTTCGACATCGGCTTTGCCGGTGAGATCGAGGCGCGGATCGCTGCAGCGCGCGAGCGCTCGACCCAGGTGTTGCGGAAGGCGCTTCGCGAGCGCCCCTTTGTCTATCGCCTGCGCGACCGGATTTTGTGGCTGGGCTTGCCGTATCTTTGAAAGATACCCACTATAAGCTTGCTATTGCCGATCATTCTTCCAAAGTGAAACGATGAGCCCGATCAAATCCCCTCTTGCCAATGCCGTGATGCGGTCCTTCCGCGAAAATGGAAAACGCCCGGACAAGGCCGTTCCCATGGCCGGAGACGGGCTGAAGGTTGCGACCTACAATGTGCATAAATGCGTCGGGGTTGATGGACGCTGCGATCCGGAGCGCATCTTCGAAGTGATTCGCGAAATCAGTCCCGACCTGATCGCCCTGCAGGAGGCCGATACCCGCTTCGGCGAGCGCACCGGGCTTTTAGACCTGAAGCGGGTCGAGGCCGAGACCGGCCTGGTGGCCGTGCCTGTGCAGGCAAGCGCCCGCGCTCATGGCTGGCACGGCAATGTGCTGCTGTTTCGGGATGGCGCGGTGCGCGATATCCACCGCGAGAAACTGCCGGGGCTTGAGCCGCGCGGCGCGCTGGTCACCGATATCGCGCTCAACAACGGCCTGTCGCTCCGGGTTGCCGCCGTGCATCTGGGGCTTTTACGCTGGGCGCGGCGTCAGCAGGCGGATCATATCATCGGCATGCTCGGCCGCCGCGTCGAAGCGCCGTCGGTGATCATGGGCGACATGAATGAATGGCGGCTTGGCGACGGTTCGGCGCTGAAGAAGTTTGAACAGGCATTCGGGTCTCTGCCGCCGGCGCGCGCGAGCTTTCCCGCCCGCTGGCCGGTGCTGGCGCTCGACCGGATCATCGCCAATCGCGATGGGTTGGTGGCCGATCTTGCCGTTCATGATTCGCTTCTGGCGCGGGCGGCATCCGACCATCTGCCGTTGACGGCGCTGCTCAACACAGCGGTGCTGAAGGGCGAGAGCGCGACCGGCGAGGGTGTTTCGGCGTCTGCCGGTCTTTGAGCTTGCCGAGCGCGCGCCAGATGCTCTAATTCATCTCGAATGGCATGAAGGAGCGCACGGCAATGGCGAACGATACGGTCGCGGTCGATCAGTTGACCCGAGAACAGGCTGAGGCCGAACTGGCCTTTCTGGCCGGCGAGATCGCCCGTCATGATGCCGCTTATCACGGCAAGGACGCGCCGGAGATTACGGACGCCGAATATGATGCGCTGAAGCACCGCAATGATGCGATCGAGGCGCGGTTTCCCGATCTTGTCCGTGATGACAGCCCGTCGGCGCGCGTCGGTTCAGCGCCTTCGGAGGTTTTTGCCCCGGTCACTCACTCCGTGCCGATGCTTTCGCTCGGCAATGTGTTTTCCGACGAAGACGTTCAGGATTTCATCGCCTCGGTCTATCGCTTCCTCGGCCAGATGCCGGATGGCTCCATCGCCTTTACCGCCGAACCCAAGATCGACGGCCTGTCGATGTCGCTGCGCTACGAAAATGGCCGTCTGGTCTCCGGCGCCACGCGCGGCGATGGCACCACGGGCGAGAATGTGACGGCCAATGTCCGCACCATCGGTGAAATTCCGAACCGGCTGCCGGAAGGCGCGCCGGAAATCGTCGAGGTGCGCGGCGAAATCTACATGGCCAAGAGCGATTTTGCCGCACTCAACGCCGCACTCTCCGAGGCGGGCGAAAAGACCTATGTGAATCCGCGCAACACCGCGTCCGGCTCCTTGCGCCAGCTTGACCCGAAGGTGACCGAAAAGCGCAAGCTGAAATTCTTCGCCTATGCCTGGGGCGAAATGTCGGAGATGCCGGCCGATACCCAGATGGGCATGGTCGAAACCTTCGAGGCCTGGGGGTTTCCGGTCAACCCGCTGATGAAGCGGCTTTCCTCTGTCGATGACCTGCTGGCGCATTATCACGAGATCGGCGTCAAACGCGGGGACCTCGATTACGATATCGACGGCGTGGTCTACAAGGTCGACCGGCTGGACCTGCAGGCGCGGCTCGGCTTTCGTTCACGCTCGCCGCGCTGGGCGACGGCGCACAAGTTTCCCGCCGAACAGGCAATCACGCGGCTGACCGCGATCGACATCCAGGTGGGCCGCACCGGCGCGTTGACGCCGGTGGCGCGCCTTGAGCCGATCACCGTCGGTGGCGTGGTCGTCACCAATGCGACGCTGCACAATGAGGATTATATCGTCGGCAAGGGTTCGAATGGCGAGCCGATCCGCGAGGGCCGCGATATCCGTGTTGGCGATTACGTGATCGTCCAGCGCGCCGGCGACGTCATCCCGCAGATCGTCGATATTCTGCCGGAAAAACGGCCGGAGGACGCGACGCCTTACGCATTTCCCGACCACTGCCCGGTCTGCGGCGCCCATGCGGTGCGCGATATCAACGAGAACAGCGGCAAGCTTGATGCTGTGCGGCGCTGCACGGCCGGCTTTTCCTGCCGGGCGCAGGCGGTCGAGCACCTGAAGCATTTCGTCTCGCGCAATGCCTTCGATATCGAGGGGCTGGGTAGCAAACAGGTCGATTTCTTCTTCGAGCATGAGGATGCCGGGCTTGTCATCCGCACCGCGCCGGACATTTTTACGCTGGAGCGCCGGCAGGCCGAGGCGCTGACAAAGCTTGAAAATTTCAACGGCTGGGGCAAGACCTCTGTCGCCAACCTGTTCCAGTCGATCAACGAGCGGCGGGAGATCGCGCTGCCGCGCTTCATCTTCGCGCTCGGCATCCGCCATGTCGGCGAGACCACGGCGAAACTGCTGGCGCGTTCCTATGGCTCTTATGCCGCTTTCGAACAGGCGATGCGGGATGCGGCGGCGGGCGAGGGCGATGCCTGGGACGATCTCAACAATATCGACGGGATCGGCGCGGTGGTGGCCCGCGCGCTCGTCGATTTCTTCGCCGAGGAGCAGAATGTTGCGGTGATCGCCCGGCTGCTGGAGGAGGTGACGCCGCTTGACGATGCGCAGCGCATCGACACCTCAAGCCCGGTCGCCGGCAAGACGGTAGTGTTTACCGGCAGCCTTGAGAAAATGACCCGCGACGAGGCCAAGGCCAAGGCGGAAAGCCTCGGCGCCAAGGTTTCCGGATCGGTTTCCAAGAAGACCGATATCGTCGTCGCCGGACCGGGCGCTGGGTCGAAGTTGAAAAAGGCGGAAGAGCTTGGCGTTCAGACCATGGACGAGGATGAGTGGCTAGCGCTGATCGGCGGGTGAGACGTCCGGTCTGCTTGCAAAACCGGCGTGCGCTCTTATCTGCTGAGGTATCGAAGAAACATACGGAGGGTGCGGGCATGCGTGGATATATGGTTTCCCTCATTGCGGGGCTGGCGCTGATGGCGACTGCCGCAAGCGCCGAACAGGTGGGTGAGGTCGGGGTCGACTGGGTCGGCAACGATATCGAAATCGAGGCGCTGCACGACCCGGAAATCGATGGCGTGACCTGTCACATCGCCTATTTCGACCGTTCGGTGATCGACCGGCTGTCGAAGGGCAACTGGTTCGAGGACCCGTCCAATTCCTCCATCGCCTGCCGCCAGACCGGGCCGATCCGGATTGGCGATATCGATCTCGGCATGGATGGCGAGGAGGTGTTCAAGCAGGGGCGCTCGCTGATCTTCAAGAACCTTGTGATCAACAGGATCTTTGATCGCGCCAACAACACGCTGATCTATCTGGCCCATACCCGCGAAATCACCGAGGGCTCGGCGAAGATGTCGATGTCGACCGTGCCGCTTTACGGCCAGGACGTCGTCTGGGAGAATGGCGCGCCGGAATAGGCAAGGCGAACAGACGGAAACAGGGAGAGAGACCATCAGACTCGATTGCAGTTGCCAGTGCGGCAAAATTCACTTTTCCGTCGAGAGCAGGACGCCTTATCCCTATATGCGCTGCTATTGCAGCATCTGCCGCAAAACCGGCGGGGGCGGGGGCTTTGCCATCAATCTCGCAGGCGACGCCGCAACGCTGTCGGTTTCGGGTGCGGAGCACAAGCGCTTCTATCACGCCCGCATGCATGACGGCGAAAGCGAGGCCGAGCGGCATTTCTGCGGAAATTGCGGCACGGCGCTTTATCTTTATGACGCGCGCTGGCCGGAACTGGTTCACCCGGTCGCTTCCGTCGTCGATACGCCCTTGCCGCGGCCGCCGGAAATCGTGCATATCATGCTCGGATCGAAGGCCGCCTGGGTCGATGTGCCGGAAGGCGAGGGCCATGTTCATTTCGAAGGTTATCCGGAACTTTCGATCGAGGAATGGCATCGCCGGCATGGTCTGCTGGAGACGTGAGGCCGGTTCTGGCGAAGGGAATTAGGATATGAAGACGTTTCGGCGTGTACTCTGGGCTTCCGTTCTTGTCATTTGCGGGCTGATCGTCTGGCTGGTCTATGAAATCGGCCAGACCAACGAGGAGATGATGAACGTCCCCTTCGGCCCGGAGTTTCAGCTGACGGCAGGTGACGGTTCCACGATCACCGAGCAGGCGCTCAGGGAAAAGCCGACGGCGATCTTCTTCGGCTTCACCCATTGCCCGGAGGTCTGCCCGACGACGCTTTTCGAAATGAACGGCTGGCTCCATGAGGTCGATCCCGACGGCGACAGGATCAATGCCTACTGGATCACCGTCGATCCCGCGCGCGATACGCCGGAAATCATGCAGCGCTATATTTCCAATGTCTCCGACAGGATCGGTTCGATTTCGGGCGATCCGGAAAAGGTGCTGGCGATGGTCGATGACTTCGGCATTTACTACGAGAAAGTGCCGCTCGACCCCAATCAGCCCGACGGCGACTATACCATGAACCACAATGCCGCGGTTTTCCTGCTCAATGATGGCGGTGTGCTGCAAGGCACGATCGCCTACGGCGAAGACCCGGATGTCGCGGTTCAGAAGCTTGAAAACCTGCTCGACTGAGGGCTTGCCTTGACGGGCCAGCGGCAGTATCGCCAGTCAGCAAACCGTTCCGTCAGCAACAGAGGCAGACCCCAGTGAGCCAGATCCGTCTTTACGTCACCACCGATGAGGCCGGCGCGGGCCGCGTTCTTGATGCGCTTTCGGAGCTTCTGGGCGAGGAGCCCTATGCGCTGGCAACGATGGAAATCGATGAGAAGGCCTGTATCTGGGAAGCCTCGGTCTATCTGGAAGCCGAAGAGGAAGACGCGCTGCGGCAGGTGTTTGACAGCGCCCTTGCGATTTTCGGGGCGGGCGAAAGACCCGATGTCGAAAAGGAGATCATTCCCGATGTCGACTGGATCGCCAAGTCTCTGGAAGGGCTGAAGCCCGTGCGTGCCGGCCGCTTTCTGGTGCATGGCGCGCATGACCGCGAAGACCGTCGCGCAGGCGATATCGCGCTGCAGATCGAGGCCGGGCAGGCCTTCGGCACCGGCCATCACGGCACCACGGCCGGCTGCCTGGAGATGATCGATACGGTGCTGAAGGCCGAGGCCCCGCGCAATGCGCTCGATCTCGGCACCGGCACCGGCGTTCTGGCCATGGCCGTGCGCAAGCTCAGGCCGATTCCCGTTCTTGCAACCGATATCGATGATGTTGCCGTTAAGGTGGCCCGCTATAATGCGCGCGGAAACGGTATTGTTTCCGGTGTCGATTTCGTCACGGCACCCGGCTTTCACCACGCGGCCTTTGCCGAACACGGCCCCTTCGACCTGGTGATTGCCAATATTCTTGCCCGCCCGCTGATGAAGCTGGCGCCGGGGGTGCGTGCCAATCTGGCGCCCGGCGGATCGGTGATCCTGTCGGGCATTCTGGAAACGCAGCGCTGGAAGGTGCTTGCCGCCTATAATGCACAGGGCATGCGCCATGTGCGCACCTATTGGCGCGAAGGCTGGGTGACGCTTCTGCTCAAGGGGTGAAAACGCTCAACGCTCAGACGGCGAGGCTGAACGTGTTTTCACGCACGGTCATGGGCGCCTGACGGCGCAGGGCACGCTCCTGCTGCGGCGAACACTGGTAGATTTCGCGGTAACACTTGGAAAAATGCGATGCCGAGACGAAACCGCAGGCCACTGCGACATCGACGACCGGAAGCGTCGACTGCGCCAGAAGCCTGCGCGCACGGTCCAGCCGGATTTCCAGATAGTAGCGTGCCGGAGAACGGCCCATTTCCTGACGGAACAGCCGCTCGATTTGCCGGCGCGACAGCCCGACGGCATCGGCGATCTCGATCAGCGACAGCGGTTCGGCCAGATTGGCCTCCATCAGTTCGATGATCTGCAGTACCTTGCCGTTCTGCACGCCGAGACGGGCGCGAAGCGGCAGGCGCTGGCGCTCGCTGGAGGGGCGCACGCGGTCGGTCAGCGTCTGTTCGCAGATCGCGTTGACAAGGCCGTCGCCGAATTCCTGGCTGATCAGGTGCAGGATCAGGTCGATTGCGGCCGTGCCGCCGGCGCAGGTGTAGATATTGCGGTCGATCTCGAAAAGGTCGGCATGGGCGTCGATTTCCGGATAGGTTTCGCAAAACCCCGGCATGTTTTCCCAATGGATGGCGCAGCGCTTGCCCTTGAGCAGCCCGGCACGCGCCAGAAGATGGGTCGCCGTGCACATCGAACCGATGCCGCGGCCGCGATTGTTGAGTTCGCGCAGCCAGGCTTCGAACGACTTGTTGCCGTAATCGTCGACATTGACGCCGGAACAGACAAGGACGAGGTCGGGGCGGTTCTCGCCCATCAGACAGCGGCGCTCGTCTGCAAGCGAGGTGTCGGGATCGACGGCGATGCCGCTGGAGGATGTGACCTTTTCGCCGTTATCCGAGGCGATGCGCCAGCTATAGGCCTCGAAGCCCAGCATTCGGTTGGCAATGCGCAAAGTTTCGACCGCGCCCGAAAAAGGCAGTAGCGAAAACTGCGGAACCAGGTAAAAAACGAATGATCTCACCATTGTGCTCACACCGCCCCAATAGAACCCCGATTATGATCTTGTAAACTTAACTTCTGCAAGAATTATGGCATTCAATTGTCTGTTTGCGACACTGCCACAGACAAATGCGCCAGAGAAGGTGATCGGGGGTCGGTTTGTGATTTTTTTGTGAAACCGTGGCCTATTCGCTTCATGCCGCCGATCTGACGGCGGGCGCCGGTCATTGCGCAGCATTGCTGCACTGCAGCACGAACGACCGCCATTCATAAGATTGGCGGTCGTCCGTCTCAGTCATAACGCCAGGGCTTTTCGCGAACGATGACGTCGTCGCGCAGATGTGGCGGAATTCGGTTGAGACTCTGTTCGCGCACGGCGCGCTGTTCGGATTCACCACGCAGTTCGGTCAGGCGTGTGAGCGGTGTGACAAGATGCTTCAGGATGATGAACAGTCCCATTTCGTTTTCTCCTTCAAGGTCGTTTTCGAGAACCTGAAAGCAGGATAGGGGTATTTGACATTCAATCAAACGAAATGTAGTCATGATATAGATCAATGAAATTGAATTGATGGAGTGCCGCATGGCTCATTTTCTGCAAACGCCGCTTCCGGTTCTGGACAATGATATTCTGCGAACATTTGTTGCGATTGCCGAAACCGGCAGCTTTTCCGGTGCCGCTGAAAGAGTGTTTCGAACGCCCTCGGCGGTTTCCATGCAGATCAAGCGGCTGGAAGAGCAGTTGGGTGTCTCATTGTTCGTGCGCGATGCGCGCGCCGTGCGGCTGACCCACAGCGGCGAGACGCTGCTCAATTACGCGCGGCGCATGCTGGCTCTTTCCAACGAGGCGATGTCGCGTTTCAGACATCCCGACATGCACGGCGTCGTGCGCCTTGGCGCGACAGACGATATCGGCGAGAAGATCCTGCCGTCTATTCTGAAGCGTTTTGCCGAGGCCTTTCCGGGGGTGATGGTCGATGTCTGCATCGATAACAGTATCGGGCTCAGGCGGCGGCTGAGCGAGCAACGGCTCGATCTCACGCTGCTTAACGATGGTGATGAAACGGTAGATGAGAACAGTGAACTCATCCTGCGCGAGCGGCTGGTCTGGGCCGGTGCGTCCTGCGGCACGGCATATATGAAGGATCCGTTGCCGGTGTCCATGTGGGAGCAGGGCTGTTCCTGGCGCAACGAAGCCGTTCAGAAACTGACGGAAAAGGGACGCGCCTACCGCGTTGCCTACATGAGTGCGACGACCATGGTGCAACGGGCCGCTGTGCTGTCCGACCTCGCCGTCGCACCGATTGCGTCCTATTATGTCGCAGACGGGATGCAGGTGCTGGGCGAGGCCGAGGGGCTGCCGGAGCTCGGCTTTTATGAAATCCGGTTGAAATTTTCCGAGCAGGGCGGCGAGCTTGTCGAAGCTGTGGCCGATGCCATCCGCCATGCCTTCGGCGCGGCCCAGCGGCAAAGCCGCGTGGCTTAGAGCTCTTCAGAACAACAGCGCGAGCAGGAAACCTGCGGCAAGGAGCACAAGACCGGCCAGCAGGATCGAGAGCACGCCGATCACCAGCCCGACGATCAGTCCGTAACCGTCCCGTTCCGTTGCCGACAGGCCGATGATGGCCAGCGCGAGAGCGGGCAGCCAGTTGCCGAACGGGATCGGAAAAAACACCACGATTGCCAGCACAAGGCCGAATGCGCCGAGAACGCGTTCGGCCCGTCGTGTTTCAACAAACCAGAAGCGCGGACGCACGGCGCTTTCGATCCACCTGAGCCATGGCAGGATACGCGCCAGAAGCCGCATGCAGCGCTCGCCATCGATCGAAAAACGGGCAATACGTTCGGGAAACCAGACCCGGGCGTGTCGTGAGGCCATCATCTGCCAGGTCACAAGGATCAGCGGAAGCCCCAGAACAAGTGTCGCGCCGGGCGGAAGCGGAACAAGGTTCGGAATTGCAAACAGCGCAATGAAGGCGCCGAAAGAGCGTTCCGCAAGTGCATTGTCCAGCCGTTCGAGCGTGACCCGGCCATTCGCATCCGGCCGCAGGCGGGCCAGAATATCGGAGAGTTTGTCGCCATCATCGCCACGGGGCTCAAAATCCGGTTCACTGTCATTCACGTCTGCAAATCCTCGTTCCTCGTGTTCGCAAACATGGTGACTGAGGGTGTTTGAAACCAGTTGTTTTTTGACTCTGTCTTCGAGGGCGTGACGCGAGGCAGGCGGCTAGAGGTGGAAAGCCTGTGGAAATCCGCCGCCGGGCCTGTGGATAAGCTGTGGATCGCCTGTGCACGAACCAAACCGGGCAGAAACTTGCGCAGCCTGGGGAACCCTGCCGGCTTCCAGGCGTTTATCCGACGACCGATCAAAATTCAGGAGTTTGAAATGTTCAAGAAGAAAGTCATTGCCGCCGCTACACTGTTTGCCATGAGCGCTCTGATCACCTCCTGTGGCAACACAATCGAGGGCATGGGCGAAGACACTGCAGGCGCGATCAACGCAACGCAGGATGCCGGCCGCTCGATTGATAATGCAGCATCTTATTGATTTCTGCAGACAGTCTGATTTCCTCAACGCCCGGGTTTGATATCCGGGCGTTTTGTCGTTCAGCCCTCAAAAGGCGTTCTGCCAGCCATTGTAGAACGGGTGGTCCGGCAGGATCGGCAGCGCGACGGCGCTGTAGGTTTTCGCAGACCAGTAGGCCGCAGTGGCAAAATCGAGGCTCTGCCGGGCATCGCCGAGCGTCAGCGGAAGCGGCGTCTTTTCACACACCGCCTTGTGGAAATCCTGCATCTGGCCGGCAAAACCGGAAGGCGGCGGTGCGAAATCGGCCAGTGCCGCATCGATCTTGCGGCCGATTGCATCATTGGCGGCAACAAAGCGCCAGGGGGCGTCTGCGGCGGTGAAATCCGGCCTGCTGTCGGTTTCGATGGTGACGTTTTCGAAGCACAGCCGCATTCGGCTGAGCGGTTCGACGGACCCGAGCGTGGCGGATGTGGTGGCCAGCGCCCCGCATTCCAGTTCGACGCTGATGCTGGCGCAATCCTCGACCTCGATCTTGTTGACCCGGGTTGCCGTGCGCGCAAACAGCGATCGAACGGGCCCCAGAAGATAGAACATCAGGTCGTTGGCATGGATGGCGTGGTTCATCAGAACGCCGCCCAGCGCGCCGGACCAGCTCTTGCGCCAGTCCTTTTCATAATAGGTTTCATCGCGCAGCCAGTGCACCTCGCAGGTGGCCACGAGCGGTTTGCCGGCAAGACCCGCATTGATGATGTGGCGTGCCTTCTGGGCGCCATCATTGTAGCGATACTGCATGATCGGCATGACCCGCCCGGAAGAACGCGATTCTGCGTCGAGAAGCTCGTCGATTTCCGCCAGCGCACCGACAAGCGGCTTTTCACAGATAACGTATTTTCCCGCGTGCAGCGCCGCCAGGATCATCTTGCGGTGCGTGCCGGGCGGGGTACAGACATCGATCACGTCGATATCGTCCATTCCGACGATTTCGAGGTAGTCTTTCTCAAGCCGTTCGACGCCGAATTCCTTGCCGCAGGAATGCAGCAGATCGGTATCCAGGTCGCAGAGCGCGGCGACCTCGAAGCGCTCGGTATTGGTGCGGTAACCGTTCAGAATGTGGTTGCGGCCGATGCCGAGCCCGACAACAGCGACTTTCAGCTTTCTTGTCATTCACATGTCCTGATATGATGTTGCCTGTTCCGACAAGCTGTTTTGCTCCTCCCGCCAATGGCGCGGACCAAAGTCCCCGTCATGGCGTCCCTTGCGCAAGATCCGATTGCTGCAAAGGCCCGTGCGACGCATAAAGCGCCGGGCAAGCTGACGGCAAGACCCAGGATTTCGCGCGGCCAAAAAGATGAGTTTGTTTGGCGCCGATCACGGCCACACTAAGACTGGTCAATGCAAACTTTGCAAGAGAATCAGACGCTTTTTAAATCATTGATTCAGCATAAACCGAATTTCTCCCGTGGTCACCGCTTTGAAAAGCACTGGCGTTCAGTAACCGCAGCGCGAAAGAAATCCTTCTACCATAGACCGGTATCCGCTGCCGAACAGACGCAGGTGCACCAGGGCGGGCCAAAGGCTGTAGATGGCCTGTCGCTCGCGATAACCGGGCTCAAGCGCCGGGTAATTGCCATAAAAGGCGTCGTCGAGACTTCCGAAAAGATTGAGCATGGCCAGGTCGACTTCGCAGTGGCCGTAATAGCTGGCAGGATCGATGAAGGCCGTGACCCTGCCGGACGACGACATCACATTGCCGGACCAGAGGTCGCCGTGAAGCAGGGCAGCCGGCGGGCTGTCGGGCAGTAAATCGGCCAGATTGCCGGCAAGCTTTTCGAGGCGCCGGGCAATTGCCGGCGGGGTATCGCCGATATTGTTCAAAAGCCGGTGGTCGCGCCAGAAGGCAACCCAGGAATCGGTTTCGTCATTGATGATCGCCACCTTGCCGAAGGCGTAGTCATCCCCAAAGCCGAAGTGTGTGCCGGTGGCAGCATGAAGCGTTGCAAGCGCGCGCCCGAGATCGGACTGAGCGCCGGAAAAGCCACCGTGACCGTCAACCTGAGTGATGATCAGCACCTTGTCGTTGGCGGCAACCACCTTGGGCGCTGGCGCCCCGGCAGCGGCAATCAGGCGCAGCATTTCGGCTTCGAGCGCCGGCGCCGGGCCGCCCTTGGCGATGAAATGCCGGTTATCGTGTGTATCGACCCGCATGACGGACGACAGGTCGCCGGACGCAAAATGGGAAAGGGTGACACGCTCGACACCGAGCAATTGCGCAATCGTGTCCTGAAAATCATTCATCGGGAATGCCGTTGCTGGATGGTTTACAATGCCTGCCGGCTCTGGACGTCGGGGACGATCCTCGCATAAAACGCTGAAACGGTCCGGCTTCGGTGAGAAGCTATGGCAAAACAGGTTCGGAGTGCAAGTTTTGGCAATTGAAGACGTTCAGACCCGTCCGCGTGATCAGCAGGCAGCCCAGCAGGTCATTGCGCTGTTGAAGGAGCGCTTCGGCGACAAGGTGCAGACGGGTGAAGCTTTCCGTGCGCAGCATGCGCACACCACCACCTATCTGCCGCCGCAGCTGCCGGATGCGGTGTTCTTCGCCGAAAGCTCGGACGATGTGAAGGCGGTTGTGAAGCTTTGCGCCGAATACAAGGTTCCGATCATCCCCTTCGGGACCGGCTCCTCGCTCGAAGGGCAGGTCAATGCGCCCGAGGGCGGTATTTCCCTTGACCTGTCGCGCATGAACCGGGTGCTGGAAGTCAATGCCGAAGACCTCGATTGCCGGGTCGAACCCGGCGTGACCCGCGAGGAGCTGAATGAATATCTGCGCGATACCGGGCTGTTCTTTCCGCTTGATCCCGGTGCCAATGCCTCGATCGGGGGCATGGCCTCAACCCGGGCGTCCGGCACCAATGCCGTGCGTTACGGCACGATGAAGGACATGGTGCTGGCGCTGACGGTGGTAACGGCCGATGGCGAGGAGATCACCACGGCGCGGCGCGCGCGCAAATCGTCTGCCGGTTATGACCTGACGCGGCTTTTCGTCGGCGCGGAAGGCACGCTCGGCATCATAACCTCGATCACGCTGCGGCTTGCCGGCATTCCTGAAAAGATTGCCGGCGGGGTATCGTCCTTCGAAACGCCGGAAGACGCCTGCAACGCCGTGATCATGACGATCCAGATGGGCATTCCCGTGGCCCGTATCGAGCTTCTCGACAGTTTGCAGGTGAAGGCCTGCAACGCCTATTCCGGGCTTGAATTTCCCGAAAAGCCGCTGCTGCTGCTGGAATTTCACGGCAGTGAGGAGGCGGTTGCCATGCAGTCGGCCCAGTTTGCCGAAATCGCGGCCGAATGCGGCGGTTCGGAATTCATCTGGACGGCCAATGCCGAAGAGCGCACCAAACTGTGGAAAGCGCGTCACAGCGCCTATTGGGCGGGGCGGGCGCTGGCGCCGGAACTCGACGGGTTTTCAACAGATGTCTGTGTGCCGATCTCGCGGCTGGCCGATTGCATGCGCGAAACCCGCGACGATGTTCAGCGCGAAGGCATTCTGGCACCGGTGGTCGGCCATGCGGGCGATGGTAATTTTCATCTTCTGGTGCTGTTCGACGCAAAAAATCCCGACGAAATTATCCGCGTCGAGGATTTCACCACACGCCTGGCCGAACGCGCGATTGCGATGGGCGGAACCGCGACCGGAGAACATGGCGTGGGGCAGGGCAAGAAACGCGTCGTCGGTCAGGAGATCGGCACGGCGGTGGCGGCGATGCGCGCCATCAAGCAGTCGCTCGATCCGGACAACATCTTCAATCCGGGCAAGATCTTCTGACCGCGTAAAATCGGTCGGTCGGGGCTGTCGGGAGTCACGCCGAACTGGTTTGCCTGTGTCGCTCGTGATAGGTTTGCGGCAATGACGTAATCCGGGCGGAACAGGCCGCCTGCGGCACGGGAGGGGGCAAGTCCGATCTGCCGGTGCCGGCACCATCGCGACCGCCTGCATGAATGACATAAGGGAACCGCAAGATTGCTGGGACGAATACTTGTTTTCATCGGAGCGCTTCTGGTTCTTCTGCTGTTTTCGGCGCTGGTTATCCCGTATTTCGTCGACTGGGGCAGTTTTCGCAAGGAATTCGAGGTTCAGGCAAGCCGGGCGCTGGGCAAGAAGGTCGAGGTTGTCGGCGAGGTCGATGTCAGGGTGCTGCCGTTTCCCTCGATCACCATGCATGATGTTCGCGTTGGCCGCGATGCGTCGGGCATGCCGCTGGCCACGGCCGATGCCTTTTCGATGGATGCCGAGCTTGCGCCGTTTCTCAGCGGCGAGGTCCGCATCTTCAAGATGCTGCTGGATCACCCGGTTCTCAATCTGACGCTGGATGAAAACGGGGCAATGTCGTGGACGGCCACCGGCAATGCGCCGCTTTCGGCCCGACGCGTGGTGTTCGAGGACGTTGAAGTGCGCGATGGCGAGATCCGCCTGGCCGATGACGGCAGCGGTCGCGTGCGCACCCTTTCCGATATCAACGCCATGCTGTCGGCAAACGCCATCGAAGGGCCGTGGCGGATGGAAGGCAGCGCCGTGCTTGACGGTCATCCGGGCGCCTTCACCATCCTGACGGGGCGGCCGGATGCCGAAACCGGCACGATGCGCCTCCGGCTTTCCGCGGACCCCGAGGAATGGCCGGTTTCGGCCGCACTTGAAGGCGATGTCACGCTGACGGATGGCCGCCCGGCTTATGCCGGCGGTTTCCGGCTTTCGGTTATCGATGATGACGCCGATGCCGATGATATCCCGCCGCCGCGCGCCAGCGGCCAGTTCGAACTCACCAATGAGTCGATCGCCGTTTCCGAATACCGGCTTGAGATTGGCACCCAGGTCGACCCTTACGTGATTTCCGGCGAGGCGAATTTCGATACACGGCCGGGCGGTACGTTTCTGCTGACGGCTAACGGCCAGCAATTCAATGTCGAGCGGCTGTCCGATTACGATACCAATCTGAAGAAGGATCGTGTTGCAACGCCGAGCGCGCGCGAAAGGCTCGATACGCTGATCGGCTTTCTGCGGCAGGTGCCGGTGCCGCAGCTGCCGGGCACGGTCACCTTCCGTCTGCCGGCACTCGTGTCCGGTGACACCACGATCCGCTCCATCGTTCTCGACGCCGCGCCCGACGGCGATGGCTGGACGATCGAGGACGGATCGGCCGAACTGCCGGGGCGCACGCAGGTGGAGGTTTCCGGCAGGCTTGCGCTCGGTGACGAGACATCGTTTGCCGGTTCCCTGCTTGTTGCCTCGCGCCAGCCTTCCGGTCTGTCACAGTGGCTGACGGGCGAGGTGGGGCCGGAAATCCGGGCGCTGAACAGGGCCGGCTTTTCCGCCGATGTCAATTTGACGCCGGACACCCAGATTTTCGAAAATCTCCAGGTCGTTGCAGGGGATGCGGTGCTCGATGGTGCCGTCTCGCGCCAGTCGCAGGGCGCGGGGATACCCCAGCTGGACCTCGATCTTTCCGGCAATGTCATCGACCTCAGCGCATTGCGGGCCCTTGCCGGGCTGATGGTCGGCGAGAATATCGATGGCGGCCTCAACCAGCACCGCATTCACGCGACACTGCGGGCGGGTACCGTAAACGCCTTTGATCTGAGCGCCGAGGTCGTGGATACGGATTTCACCTATCAGTCCGGCGCGGTGACCGTTGACCGGCTCGAGATCGGCGATCTCGCCGGTGCGGCCATCACGCTTTCCGGGCAGGCCCAAACCGGCCGCACGCTGCCGACAGGGTCGGGGCGCGTGACCTTTGCGGCTGACGATATTTCCGGTTTTGTTGCAACGCTTGAACAGCGTTTCGGCGAGCATCCGGTTCTCGACAGACTGGCGGAAAATGCCGCCTGGTATCAGAATACCGATCTGGAGGCGGATATCGCCTTCGGACAGGACGGGACAGGCGTTTCCGCGGTTTTCAGCGGCAGCGCCAATGACAGCAAAATCTCCGGGTCGTGGCGGCGCGATGCGCTTATGGGCCCCGGCGGCATGAGTGGCCAGATTCAGCTGTCGAACCCCGATGCCGCTATTGTCTTCGGTCAGGCCGGGTTTGCGCCGCTGCCGATCCCCGCGCCGGCCGGCGCGCAGGTTTCGCTCACGCTGGAGCGCTCCGAAGCGACGGGGCCGGTCTCGCTCGGCCTGCGTGCGGCAAGCGGGGAGACGCGGCTTTCGGTCTCCGGCGAGGCCGGTCTCGATACCGAAAATTTCCTCGGCGGCCGTTATGCCGTTTCCCTGACCAGTCCCGATCTTGAACCTTACCTTGCGATGAACGCATTCGCCGTGCCGGGAACGGCGTTCGGGGTTCCGCTGTCGGCAAAGGCGACGCTCGATATTTCCGCGCAGCAATACGCGCTTTCGGCCATCGAGGGGGAACTGGACGGCAATGCCGTGCGCGGCCGGCTTGCGCTGGCCCGCGGCGAACCGGTGGCGCATCTTGAGGGGGCGCTGTCGTTCGACAGCTTCGATCTCGGATGGTTGATGGAGGCGGTCTACGGTCCGAATTTCACGCTCGGCCCGGAAGGATTGCCCGATACGTCGTTCGGCTCTGCCTATTTCGGTACGGCGGAGGCCGATATCGACATTCAGGCCGCCTCATTCGATGCCGGCCTGATGGAACCGGTGACCGGCATGAGCGGCACGGTGGATTTTCGCGGCGGCGGGCTTTCGATGACCGGGCTTTCCGGGCGCTTTCTGGGCGGCACGCTGTCGGGTGATTTGCAGATCGGCAATGCCGGCGGTGACGGTTATTTTCAGGCGCAGGTCAATCTCGCCGACGCAGCACTGCCGGAAACGCTGTGGCAATCGAACGGAGCACCTGTGGTGAGCGGGCGCTTCGATCTCGGCCTTGTCGTGGAAACGACGGCGGATACTGCGGCCGGACTTTTGGAACAGGCGAGCGGTTCCGGCATGTTGACACTGAAATCGCCGGTCGTTTCCGGGCTGGATCTTTCTGTTGCCGATCCGCTGCTTGCCTGGGCCGATGCGCAGGGCACCGAGGTGACCAATGAGGCAATCGAACAGGAAATGCGTTCGCTGATCTTTGTCGACGGATCGTTTGAGGCAGGCGATGTCGCTGTGCCTTTCAGTATTACCGATGGTGTGCTGCAGGCCCGCAATGTCTTCGTCGACCTGCCGGAAGCGCGGATATACGGGGCCATGCGCACCGATCTTGCCAGGCGTGACGTTGACGCTTCGATCAATGTGGCGCTGAAGCTCGGTGAGGAAAGCGAAGAGGGGGCCAATGCGGGCTTTTCCATCGGTTTTTCCGGGCCGCTTGCCGATCCCGACCGCAGCCTCGAGCTGACGGAGGTGAACAATTTTCTGGCCTTGCGGGCGGTTGAACGCGAACGGGCACGGGTCGAGCGGCTGCAGGCCGATATTCTTGAAAAGCAGCGCCTGCGCCGTGAAGCGACGCTCTACAGCTTCCGTGCGGAACAGCGGGAAATCGAGCGTCAGCAGCGCGAAGAAGCCGAACGCCTGCGCCGTGAGGAAGAACAGCGCCGCGCGCGCGAGGCCGGTGACGCCGCCGATGATCAGTCCGCCATTCCAGCACCTTCTCCCGATGGCGAGACCGCCGTGCAGGGCGAACCGCCGCTGCCCGCCGACAGTGACTGGGACAGGCTGATCGAATCGATCATTGAAGGAAGTGCCGAACAACAGGGCATTTCGCCGCCTGCGCCGTAATACCAAGAGTCGATGATTAGGACTCATATGATGCGCGCTGGAATGGTCGTCCGAGTAGGAAAATACCGCAGAGCGATGCCGTAGCATCGCGCGAGGATTTTGACGCCCTCGGTGGCCATTCCAGCCGCACCCTTAAAGGGCCGGGCGCTTTTGAAAGCCCGCGTCGTTGAAAATCCTTGCCGTAGCTATGGCTACGACTGCGGTTTTCGCCTAGCCGGCTTTCAAAATCGCTCCGGTCATATGCGTTCTAATCATCGACTCTTGGTATAACCCAGTCAAAAAAAAGCCTGTTTTCAAACGCATGAACGCCGCTTCTGGACCGGGAAGACGTTTTTGGTTATTGAAGCCCGGATTTCGGGAGGCAGGGTGTTGAAGCGCAGATTTTTGCTTGTTGTCGGTTGGATCATGGTTGGACTGGGGGTTATCGGCGTTTTTCTGCCGCTGATGCCGACAGCGCCGTTTCTCATTGTTGCCGCTGCGGCCTTCGCGCGCTCGTCGCCGGAGCTTGAAGCGCGGTTGATGAACCATCCCCGTTTCGGTGCTCATCTCCGGCAATGGCGCCATCAGGGCGCAATCGCCGTTCCGGCCAAGATCATGGCGGTCCTGGCCATGGGGTGCAGTTTCCTTTCCGTACTGTTTTTCGCACAGTCTTTTTTCTGGCTGCAGCTTGCCGTCGGGCTGGTGCTTCTGAGTTGCGCCGCCTTCGTGGTGACGCGTCCGTCCCCCGCACCTGTTGCCGTGCGGTCGGATCGCTGAAGCGAGCGTCAGTTATCGCCGGGCGTTTTCAGCACCGGCGCCATCGACCAGTCCGGTTTGCTGATGCTTTGTCGCGGCGCAGATGTGCGATCTTCAATACGGGCGAGGACGGCGCGGGCGAGTTCGCGCCCGGCCTGTCTGAAATCCTCGCTCATGGCGATGATCTCCGGGCTTATCCAATTGAGAAAATGCGCCGGCTGTTTGGCGACGAGGTCGATATCCTCGCCGAGCGTCAGCCCGCGTGAGCGCAACGCCGCCATGATCGGCACGGCGCTGCTGCCGCTGCAGGCGATAATCCCGTCCGGCGGGGTGCTGGATGACAGTGCGGCCATCATTCCTTCGCGGATTTCCGAAAGCGGGGAATCTGTGCTGACGGAGGTCAGCGGCGTTTCCTGAAGGCCGAAACGGCCAAGACCGCGCTCGAAGCCGCTGCGGAAATAGCGGTAATAGGTCAGGTGGCTTGGCGGCTGCAGACAGACAATACGCCGGCGCCCACGCTCTGCCAGCCTTTCGACCGCATCCATCGCATAGGCTTCGTTGTCGAAATCATGAAAAGGATAGTCGTGATCGTTCTCGGTGCGGCCGTGGGTGGCGAATGGCATGCCGCGCTCGCGCATCAGCGCAATGCGCGGATCGTCGGGTGCGATGCGCGAAATGATCACGCCATCGGCCGAGCCGGTGTCGAGAATGTAGCGGATCGGCGCCATCGGGTCGTGATGGATCGGCTGGGGCATCAAGACGAGATGATAGGGCGTACCGGAGAGGGCGTCCGAAATGCCGAAAATCATCTGCCCGGACATGCCCATGATCTCCTCTTCCATGTTGAGGACGAGCGCGATCACATTGGTCTTGCCGGTGCGAAGCCTCACGCCGGCGCGGTTCGGCATGTAGCCGAGCTGTTTGGCGACGAGGCGCACGCGTTCCTTGGTGTGTTCGGCAATGTCCGGTGCATCCTTCAGCGCCCGGGAGACGGTCGTCACCCCGAGGCCGGTCATATAGGCAATGGTCTTCAGTGTCGGGCGCGCACTGGTTGTGTCGCGCATCTGGCCGGTCGTGGATTTCATCGGCGTCCTTCATCTCCCGCGTCGTTCCGGTTCAGGCGGTTCGGCCTCTCTCCCTGCTGGTGTCTGAACCTGTCTGACCCCGGATCGTGGCCAGCCTGAATGGGCCACGATACGCTGATTCTCCCGGATCGCGCGAACTTTGCGAACCTTGCTGGCAATTTTGCGCGGCGTCCTTTCCGCCAGGCCCGCAACCGTTCTCCGTCCTGCCTATCGTGGACGAAAATACCGGGTTCACTGCGGTCCGGCACCCGTATTGGGCAGCTTAATGTGATATTGGCTGTAACGATACAGAAAAATGCTGTTGCGTGTTAGAGCACCTTTTTTCGAACCGGTGAGGCCGTACTCAAGGATATATCCGGTCGGCTTTCGCAGATGCGAAGCATCAGGAGTAATCGGCGTAATATTTCCATGAAAATATATATTTAACAGATAAATGCGGAAAATTTGCACTGCAATATGGCGTTGATATCGCGATTTTGATCTTGTGTCGACTTAAGTCTGGCGGCGGGGTTCTAATAAAAGGGTTGCGCGATATTTGGCTTTCGAATACCGTTTTACGGCAACGTTTCAGTTGGGAGGACAGTATGAAACATGCAATTCTCACCGCCGCCCTGGCGGCCGGCGTGGCCATGCCTGTCGCAGCCAATGCGACCGACCTCGAGGTCACCCACTGGTGGACTTCCGGTGGCGAGGCGGAGGCCGTGAAGGTGCTCGCTGACAATTTCAATGAAACCGGTAACAACTGGGTGGATAGTGCGATTGCCGGATCCGGCTCGACGGCGAACCCGATCATCATCAGCCGGATTATCGGCGGCAATCCCATGGGTGCAACCCAGATGAACACCGGCCGCGATGCGGAGGAACTGATCAAGGCCGGGCTGATGGTGGACCTGACGGAGCTGGCCGAGGAGGAGAACTGGGCCGAAAAGATCCGTCCGGCAAAGCTTCTGGAAGCCTGCGAATATGATGGCAAGATCTATTGCGTGCCGATCAACATCCACTCCTGGCAGTGGATGTGGCTGAACCGACATGTGTTCGAGGATAACGGCCTTGCCGTGCCGACCAACTGGGATGAGCTGGTGGAGGCTGCGCCTGCGCTTCGTGAAGCCGGCGTCATTCCGCTGGCCACCGGCCAGCCCTGGCAGGTGGACGGTATCCGCAACGTCATGCAGAGCGCTGTCGGCGGTGTCGACAACTATCTTGCCGTCAACGACGAAAAAGATCCCGATGCCGTGATGAGCGATGCAAACCGGTCCATCTGGGAGGCTTTCGCCCAGGCCCGCGAGATGGTGGACGATGCCTATTCCGGTCGTGACTGGAACGTGGCCACCAATATGGTGATCCAGGGCGATGCCGCTGCCCAGATCATGGGCGACTGGGCGCAGGGCGAATTCGCCATGGCCGGTCAGGAAGCCGGCGTCGATTACGATTGCCTTCCGGGGCTTGGCAACACCGCCGTGCTCGATACCGGCGGCGATGCGTTCTACTTCCCGAAAAATGACAATGAAGAGATTACGGCCGCCCAGCTGGAGCTGGCGTCGATGCTGGTTTCGCCGGAAACCCAGGTCGAGTTCAATCTCGTCAAGGGCTCTCTGCCGGTGCGTGGCGATGTCGACCTGGAGGCTGCCAATGCCTGCATGAAGAAGGGGCTCGAAATTCTCGCCAACCCGGAAAATGTCCTGCCGTCGACCGAGCAGATGCTCGATTCCGACACCCAGGGACAGATCACCGATCTGGCGCTTGAGTTCTTCTCCTCCGACATGTCGGTCGATGAGGCGCTCGAGCAGCAGCAATCGATCATCGAGCAGGCCCGATAAGCCTGCCATATGATCCGGAGCGGGGCGCAATCGGCGAACCCGCTCCGTTTCCTCAAGGTCTGATGCCAACCTTTCAAGGGGAGCTGCAATGGCTGCTGTTGCTCGCCGTCCGTTTGGTCTGTTCAAGAATCTGAACGCCAAGATCGCGGCAATCCCGATGATGCTGACCGCCGTGGTCATCTTTATCGGCTGCACCGCTTGGACGGTCATTTATTCATTCACCGACTCGCGTCTGCTGCCGAGCGAAAATTTCGTCGGCTTTGACCAGTATGACCGGTTGTTCGACACCACGCGCTGGAATGTCGCAATCGTCAACCTGCTGATCTACGGGGGCCTGAGCCTCGTCTTTTCCTTTGTCGTCGGCTTTCTGCTGGCAACGCTGCTGGATCAGAAGATCCGTTTCGAAAATACATTCCGCACCATCTTTCTCTATCCCTTCGCGCTTTCCTTTATCGTCACGGGCCTTGTCTGGCAGTGGATCCTCGATCCCGGTCTCGGCGTGCCGAAATTTCTTGACGATCTTGGCCTTCCCGGCGGCGATCTTGCGCTGCTCGGCAACAAGAGCACCGTCATCTATGCGCTCGTGATTGCCGGTCTGTGGCAGGGAACCGGTCTGGTCATGGTGCTGATGCTGGCGGGGCTGCGCGGCATCGACAACGAAATCTGGAAGGCGGCAAAGGTCGACGGCATTCCCGCCTGGCGCACCTATATCTTCATCGTCATTCCGATGATGCGCGGCGTGTTCGTGACCACGCTGGTGATCGTCGCCTCCGGTATTGTCCGCGTCTACGACCTTGTTGTCGCGATGACCCAAGGGGGCCCCGGCTTTGCCTCCGAAGTGCCGGCGAAATACGTCTACGACCTGATGTTCCAGCGCGGCAATATCGGTCAGGGGCTTGCCGCCTCGACCATCATGCTGGTCACCGTCTTCATCATCATCGTGCCATGGGCGCTGATGGAATTCAGAGACAAGAAGAAGTGAGGAACGGATGATGAGTGCTGTTCAATCAACCGAACCGTCCGGCCCGCGCCCGAAACGCCGTCTCGCGCCCTCACGGATCATTCTCTATTCCATCCTGTTCGTCGCCGCCGTCTATTACCTGATCCCGCTTTACGTGATGGTGGTGACCTCGCTGAAGGGCATGCCGGAAATCCGCATGGGCAACATCTTTGCGCCGCCGGTCGAGATCACCTTCGAACCGTGGGTGAAGGCCTGGAGCCAAGCCTGCACCGGGCTTTACTGCGAGGGTATCCGCGTCGGCTTCTGGAATTCGGTGAAGATCACCGTGCCGGGCATCATCGTCTCGATTGCCGTTGCCTCGGTCAATGGCTATGCGCTGGCGAACTGGCGCTTCAAGGGCTCCGAATTCTTCTTCACCGTGCTGCTGTTCGGGGCGTTC
The DNA here is from genome assembly GCA_003001975.1 of Martelella mediterranea. Lineage (GTDB taxonomy): Bacteria > Pseudomonadota > Alphaproteobacteria > Rhizobiales > Rhizobiaceae > Martelella > Martelella mangrovi. Next base: position 165,332 of record PVUG01000001.1, on the reverse strand, counting down.
ATTCCCTACCAGGTGCTGCTCTATCCGCTGGTGATCATCCTGCGCGAGCTGCATATCTTCTCCACGCTGCCCGGCATTGTGATGGTGCACACGATCTTCGGCATGCCGATCCTGACACTGCTGTTCCGCAACTATTTCGCCTCGCTGCCCGAAGAGCTGTTCAAGGCCGCGCGCGTCGATGGCGCCGGTTTCTGGCAGATCTTCTTCAGGATCATGCTGCCGATGTCGCTGCCGATCTTCGTTGTCGGGATGATCATCCAGACCACCGGCATCTGGAATGACTTCCTGTTCGGCGTGATCTTCGCCGGCCAGCAGAACTATCCGATGACGGTGCAGCTCAACAACATCGTCAACGCGGTGCAGGGGGTCAAGGAGTACAACGTCAACATGGCGGCAACGCTTCTGACCGGCCTCGTTCCGCTTATCGTCTATTTCATTTCCGGACCGTTGTTCGTGCGCGGCATCGCCGCCGGCGCGGTGAAAGGCTGAATGATGAACACAAGTGTTTCCATCAAGGATCTGTCGCTTTCCTTCGGCGCTATCGATGTGTTGAAGAACCTCGATCTAGATGTCCATGACGGCGAGTTTCTGGTTCTGCTCGGCTCGTCGGGCTGCGGCAAGTCAACGCTTCTGAACTGCATTGCCGGGCTTCTGGATGTCTCGGCCGGCCAGATTTTCATCAAGGACAGAAACGTCACCTGGCTGGAGCCGAAGGATCGCGGCATCGGCATGGTGTTCCAGTCCTATGCGCTCTATCCGCAGATGACGGTGGCAAAGAACCTCTCCTTCGGCCTGCAGGTCGGCAAGGTTCCCAAACCGGAGATCGACAAGCGGGTCAAACGGGCTTCCGAAATCCTGCAGATCGAGCCACTTCTGAAGCGCAAGCCCGCCGAACTGTCCGGCGGTCAGCGCCAGCGTGTTGCCATCGGCCGGGCGCTGGTGCGCGACGTGGACGTGTTCCTGTTCGACGAACCGCTGTCCAATCTCGATGCAAAGCTCAGATCGGAGTTGCGTGTCGAGATCAAGAGATTGCATCAATCTCTTGAAAATACGATGATTTATGTGACGCATGACCAGATCGAGGCGATGACGCTGGCCGACCGTATCGCGATCATGCGCGGCGGAGTGATCCAGCAGCTCGACGAGCCGACAACGATCTACAATCGCCCGGTCAATCGCTATGTTGCCGGCTTCATCGGCTCGCCCTCGATGAATTTTCTCGATGGGGAACTGGCGCAGAAGGACGGCAAGACGATCTTCCGTTCCAACGGCGTCGATTTCGACCTCGACGGCTATGACGGCAATGGGCCGTTGCCGACGTCGGGCAAGGTGACCCTCGGTGTCCGGCCCGAGCATGTGATGGTCGATGATGAAATTCCGTCCGGTCAGGAGGTCCATCAGGCCGTGGTCGATCTGGAAGAGCCGATGGGCGCCGACAATCTGCTGTGGCTGAAACATGCAGGTCATCTGTTTACCGTGCGTGTCGGCGGCAACAAACGGTATCGCCCGGGTCAGGAAATCAGGCTCGCTTTCGCCATGGAGCTGGCGTCCGTTTTCGATGCGGAGACCGAACTCAGGCTTTGATCCGTTTGGAAAGTTGCGGCTTTCCCTTTTGGGGGAACGCACTAATATATAAAAAATGAGAAGGATCGCCGGCGTGCGCGCCGGTCGCATTGCGGAGATCGGCGGCAATACGCTGCCGGGAGGAAGACATGACAAAACTTGGATTTCAACTTTACGGCGCTCGGGAATATCAACCTTTTTCGGGTATTTTCAAGAAGTTGGCAGCCGCGGGTTATGGCGAGGTTGAAGGCTACGGCGTGCTCTATGACGATCTCGATACGGCCGGTCTGGAACGGCTGGCTGCCGATCTCGATGCCCTAGGCCTTTCGATGCCGACCGGTCATTTCAGTATCGGTATGCTGGAGAACGAGCCGGGCCGCGTTCTGGAAATTGCCACAAGGCTGAACATGGACAGCGTGTTTTGCCCTTACCTGCCGCCCGAGCAGCGGCCCGATACCACAGCGGACTGGAAGGCATTCGGCGCACGGCTAGAAACCATCGGCACACCGTTCCGCGATGCCGGTCTCATCTTCGGCTGGCATAACCACAATTTCGAATTCGAGCTTCTGCCCGATGGCACGGCGCCGCTCCGCCATATTCTGGAGAACGGCCCCACTCTGGCCTGGGAGGCCGATCTTGCGTGGCTGATCCGGGCCGGCGCCGATCCTTATTTCTGGATCGAGCTTTTCAAGGAGCGCATCACCGCCGTCCACGTGAAGGACCTTGCGGAAGAAGGGGAGAACGAGGATGAGGACGGCTGGGCCGATGTCGGCCACGGCACGGTCGACTGGAAGGGGCTGATGAAGCTGCTGAAATCCATGCCGGTCAGACATTATGTTGTCGAACATGACAACCCGAATGACATCGACCGCACGATCGAGCGTTCAATCGCATCCTTCCAGACATTCTGAGCGAGGCATCCATGACCAAGGAACTGGGCGTCGGCATCCTGGGATGCGGCAATATTTCTGCGACCTATTTTTCGCTCGCGCCGATGTTCAAGGGGCTGAAGCTTCTGGCATGCGCGGATATCAATCCGGCAATGGCTACAGTGCGGGCCGAAGAATATGGCGTCACCGCGCAAGGCGTGGATGAGCTTCTGGCTAATGACGAGGTTGATGTCATCGTCAATCTCACGGTTCCCGGAGCGCATTACGACATGTCGAAGCGCGCGCTTGAGGCCGGAAAGCATGTCTATTCGGAAAAGCCGCTGGTGCTTTCCGTCGACGAGGGCAAGACGCTCGGCCGCATCGCCGCGGAACAGAACCTGTCTGTCGGGTGCGCGCCCGATACGTTTCTGGGCGGCGCGCATCAGCTTGCCCGTGCCTTCATCGATGAAGGTGGTATTGGCGCGATAACCTCCGGCACATGTCATGTCATGAGCCATGGTATGGAGATGTGGCACCCCAATCCCGATTTCTTCTTTCTGCCGGGGGGAGGGCCTGTGTTTGACATCGGGCCCTATTATATCGCCAATCTGATCAATCTTGTCGGGCCGGTAAAGCGCGTTGCGGCACTTGCCTCCGCGGCAACCAATACCCGCACGATCACCAGCGAACCGCGCAATGGCGAAATCATTCCGGTTGAGACGCCAACCAATATCCATGCGCTGCTGGAGTTCGAAAACGGGGCAACGATATCGCTCGTTGCCAGTTGGGATGTCTGGGCGCACCGGCATGCCAACATGGAGCTTTACGGCACTGAAGGTTCCCTGTTCGTGCCGGATCCTAACTTTTTCGGCGGCACCGTGGAAGCGGCAGGCCGCGACGGGCAGATTGAGGTGCTCGAAGAGCGCGGGCATCCTTTCGGCAAACCGAATCAGGAAACGCCGCGCGGATCGCGGGCGAATTATCGCACGGCCGGGCTTGCCGACATGGCGCTCGCCCTCATCGAGGGGCGCGACGCGCGATGCTCGCTTCAGCGGGCGCTTCATGGCGTTGATGTCATGGCGGCAATCCTGAAATCCGGAGAAACCGGCGCGTTTGTGGATTTGTCGACGACCTGCACCCGGCCGGCCGCTCTCGATGCCGCTGCGGCTTCTGCTCTTTTGCGGTAGTCTTGCCATAAGGCATGGCCTGAAGCAGGGGCATTGCCTATAATTGCAAACAAGAAAGGCGGCCTGGCCGCCTTTTTCATGCCGCCGTGCCGGTAGGCGCGACGGCGTTCTTCAAAAACGGGAACGACATAATGAGCTGGACACCGTCCGAAACGCGTTACGACACGATGAAATATAACCGCTGCGGCAAATCCGGCCTCAAGCTGCCGGCCATTTCGCTGGGGCTCTGGCATAATTTCGGTGATGATACGCCGCGCGAACGCAAGGTTGCCATTTGCCAGACGGCCTTCGACAAGGGCATTACCCATTTCGATCTCGCCAATAACTACGGGCCGCCGCCCGGAAGCGCGGAGTTGGCGTTCGGCACCATTTTGAAGCGCGAATTTGCGGGCCTTCGCGACGAACTGATCGTCTCGTCCAAGGCCGGTTACGGCATGTGGGAAGGGCCCTATGGCGAGTGGGGCAGCCGCAAGAACCTGATTGCATCCTGCGACCAGAGCCTCAAGCGGCTCGGCCTCGACTATGTCGACATCTTCTATTCCCACCGTTTTGACCCCGATACGCCGCTTGAGGAAACCATGATGGCGCTCGATCATATCGTGCGGTCGGGCAGGGCGCTTTACGTAGGCATTTCTTCCTATAACTCCCAGCGCACCCGCGAGGCCTATGCCATCCTGAAAGAGCTGAAGACGCCTTTCGTGATCCATCAGCCGAGCTATTCGATGATCAATCGCTGGGTCGAGGATGACGGGCTGCTCGATACGCTGGAAGCACTGGGTCTTGGTTCCATCGTGTTTTCGCCGCTGGCCCAGGGCATGCTGACGTCGAAATATCTCAAGGGCATTCCCGAAGACAGCCGCGCTGCCCAGGGCAAGTCCTTGCAGCAGGCCTTCTTGAAGGACGAGACCATCGCCCATATCCGCTCGCTGAACGCGATTGCCGAGCGGCGCGGGCAGACGCTGGCGCAGATGGCGCTCGCCTGGGTGCTGCGCAAGGGCCGGGTGACCACGGCGCTGATCGGCGCAAGCCGTCCCGAACAGGTGGAAGATTGCGTTGCCGCCCTCGACAATCCTGATTTCACCGCTGCCGAACTGGCCGAAATCGACAGCTATGCGCTGGATGCCAATATCAATATCTGGGCAAAATCGGCCGAGCGCAAAGGCCCCGATCGCAAGAAATAAAAAAGGCCCGCGGGTGGCAGCTACGACACCCGCAGGCTCCATCATCCCGGTCATGCGCATGCCCGGGATGATGCCTTCACAGCCGTTTATTCAGCCACGAAGCAGTCGGTCAGATTGCCGGCAAGGTTTTCCAGCAGCACGAAATAAAGGTCCGGCCCGTCTTCCAGCCCTGCGCCCAGCGGGTCCAGAACGCCGGTGCGGGCATCCGTGCCCTCGATCACCGCATTGATGATCTTCGGCGGAAACTGCGGTTCGGAGAACACGCAGGCCGCGCCGAGATCGGTCAGCTTGTCATGGATTTCGCGGATGCGCTGGGCGCTCGGCGGGGCTTCCGGGTTGACCGTGATCGAGCCTGCGGCCTCGACGCCGAAGCGGTGGCCGAAATAGTGATAGGCGTCGTGGAAGACGACGTAGGGCTTGGCCGAAACACTGTCGATCTGGGTCTGGATGTCGGCCGTCAGGCCATCGAGCCTGTCTTCGAGCTTTTCGGCATTGTCGGCGTAGATTTCGGCATTGGCGGGGTCGCTTGCCGCCAGCGTTTCGGCCATGGTCGCGGCAAAGGCCTTGGCGTTCAGCGGGTCCAGCCACATATGCGGATCGACCTCGCCGTCATGGTGATGCCCGTCTTCCGCATGCGCTTCGTGGTCATCATGCTCATCCTCGTCGTGATGGGTGTGATCTTCGCCGTCATGGTCATGACCTTCGTGGTCGTGATCATGCGCCTCGAAAGCGCCGCCTTCACGCGGCGCCAGCGTTTCCACGCCGGGGGCATCTTCCAGTTCGACCAGTGTCGCATTGCCGCCAAGCGCATCGAGCGGTTTTTCAAGGAAGTGCTCGAGCGCCGGACCGATCCAGAACACCACATCGGCGTTCTGCAGCGCGCGTGCTTCCGACGGTGTCATGTTGTAGGTATGGGGTGAGGCTGCGCCCTTGACCAGCAGCGTCGTTTCCGTCTCCGTTCCCGCCGTCAGCGCGGTTGTCAGCGCATAAAGCGGCTTGATCGAGGTTACCACTTTCAGGCCGTCGTCTGCCATGGCGGCTCCTGCGGCCGAGACGACCGCTGTGGTCAGGAGAAGCATCTTGAGCGATTTCATTGTCACCTCACTTGCATTAAAACGTAATGTTATTACATTAATTGCGTAATGCTATAACGTATGTCATAGAGCACCGCAAGACGGAGTTTTGAGAAATTGAACATGACCAAAAAAGACGCCGACCTGCTGGTGTCGCTGGACGATGCCGGGATTAGGCGCGAGGGGCGCTTTCTGGTGCGCGGCGTGAGCTTTGATGTCCGCCGCGGCGAGATCGTCACCCTGATCGGCCCGAACGGCGCCGGCAAATCGACCAGCGCGAAAATGGCGATCGGCGTGTTCGAGCCGGATGAGGGCAGGGTCACGCGTGCTGTCCGGCTGAAGATCGGTTATGTGCCGCAGAAGCTCAATATCGACCATTCGCTGCCGTTGACCGTGCGCCGGCTGATGACGGTGACCGGCCCGTTGCCGCGATCTGCCATACAGGACGCCCTGGAGCAGGTGGGCATCGCCCATATGGAAGAGGCCAGTGTGCAGACCCTTTCCGGCGGCGAGTTCCAGCGCGCGCTGCTGGCCCGGGCAATTGCCCGCAAGCCCGATCTGCTTGTGCTCGACGAGCCGGTGCAGGGTGTCGATTATTCCGGCGAGATTGCGCTTTACGAGTTGATTTCGAAGATCCGCGACCGGCAGGGCTGCGGCGTGCTGATGATTTCGCACGACCTGCATGTGGTGATGGCGCAGACCGATACCGTGGTCTGCCTCAACGGTCATGTCTGCTGCACGGGCACGCCGGAGGCCGTCAGCGGCAGCGAGGCCTATCAGGCCCTCTTCGGTGCGCGGGCGTCCGGCGCGCTTGCCGTCTATCGCCATCATCACGATCATACCCATCTGCCCGACGGCAAGGTGCGCCATGCCGACGGCACGGTGACCGAGCATTGCACACCGGGTGACGGTCATCATGACCACGCGCATGAACATGAACATGGACATGGGGAGACGTCGCATGCTTGACGATTTCTTCACCCGCGCGCTGATTGCCGGTATTGGCGTGGCGTTGACGGCCGGGCCGCTCGGCTGTTTCATCATCTGGCGGAAGATGGCCTATTTCGGCGACACCATGGCGCACTCCGCGCTGTTGGGGGTGGCGCTGTCGCTGCTGTTTACCGTCAATCTGACGCTCAGCGTCTTCGTCGTCGCTACAGCCGTCTCGGTCATGCTGATCCTTCTGGAGCGCCACCGTGCGCTGTCGACCGACAGCCTGCTTGGCATTCTCGCCCATTCCACACTTGCCGTCGGGCTGGTGATCGTCTCCTTCCTCACCTGGGTCAGGGTCGATCTCATCAGTTTCCTTTTCGGGGACATTCTTTCGGTAACGCGCACCGATATAGCCATTGTCTGGCTTGGTGGCCTGGTGGTCGTCGGGGTCATTGCCGCCCTGTGGCGGCCGCTTCTGGCGGCAACCGTTTCGCCTGAAATTGCCCAGGCTGAAGGGATGCGGCCGGAAACCTCGCGGTTCATCTTCATGCTGCTGATGGCGCTGGTGATCGCGATCGCGATGAAGATCGTCGGCATCATGCTGATCACCTCGCTTCTGATCGTTCCGGCAGCAACCGCCCGGCGCTTTGCCAGAACCCCGGAGGCGATGGCCGTGATCGCATCCCTGATCGGGGCGGTCTCCGTGGTGCTGGGCCTTTACGCCTCACTCTATTATGATACGCCGTCCGGCCCTTCGATCGTGGTGGCTGCCATGCTGCTGTTTCTTGCCGGCCTGATGCCGCTCGCTGTCCGTCGGGCATGAAGGAGGTCTTGTTATGAATATTGCCGCCAGAAAACTGACCCGCAATCAGTCGCTTGTGTTCGACTGCCTTGCCGGAAGCGACGGACCGCTGAGCGCCTACACCATCCTCGACCGGCTGCGCGATCATGGTTTCAAGGCGCCGCTGCAGGTCTATCGCGCGCTCGACAAGCTGACCGATGCCGGTATGGTGCACCGGCTGGAAAGCATGAATGCCTATGTCGCCTGCGCCCATCCGGATGAAGACTGTACCCATCACGGCATGACCGCTTTTGCGATCTGCGAAGGCTGCGGCGCGGTGATCGAATTCCACGCTCACGATATCGAGGATGCGCTGGTCTCGCTCGCCAAAGCCAAAAACTTCAAACCGGAACGGATGACCGTGGAAATGCGGGGGCTTTGCGAGGCCTGCCGGAACTGATGCCCCCTTGATGCCGCAGGAACTGCCTTGCCTTCAATAGGCTCGATATTCCGCAGCCTCGCTTTCTTCGAATGAATTCTGCGCCGTCTGCTTGTCAATACGTGTCCGGTTGCGACCGGCCTGCTTGGCTTCATAAAGCACGCGGTCGGCCCTGAGCAGCAGGTTGCGCGGCTCATGGGTCGTGTCCGACGGCCGCGCGGACGCCACCCCGATGCTGACCGAAAGCCGCTTCAGCGGACTTGTGGCATGGGTAATCGCCAGCCCGGCAATGGTTTCGTGGATGCGCGCGGCCATGCGAAGTCCGCCGCTCTCGTCGCAACCGGACAGGATCAGGGCAAATTCCTCGCCGCCGAAACGCGCGGGCAGGTCGCGGTCCGAGCGGGTGCAGGCCTTGAGCGCCTGCGCGACGCGCTTGAGGCATTCATCGCCGGCGGGGTGGCCATAGGTATCGTTATAGCCCTTGAAATGGTCGATATCGATCATCAGCAATGTGAGCGGCTCGCCGTTTAGCCTGGCGGCCTGCCAGTTCTGCTTGAGGCTGTCGTCGAACAGCCGGCGATTGGCAAGATCGGTCAGGGCGTCGGTGTTCGATATCTGATCGAGCGAACGGTATTCGTGCAACAGGGCCTCGCCCCGCAGCTTTTCGCGCAGATAGAGCAGGAATATTTTCCGCTCGATGGTTTCGATGCGGACATTGGCCAGCAGCGTCATCAGGGTCGTTGCCAGAAGAAAGATCAGCGGCGAGGCCTTTTCGTCCGGCAGGAGGGCCGGCAGAGGCATGATGAAATAGACGGCAATGGCGAAATTGATGGTCGAAGCCAGAAGTGCCTGAGGCGGGCGCAGCGGCAGCGCGATATTGGCAATGACGGCGACGAGGATGAACGTGTAGGGCTCAAAGCGGACAATCGGGTTGCCGATGGAGACCAACATCAGCCCGGTGCCGAGCGATGCCGCCGATATGCCGAGAATGGACATGAGGCCCGGCAGGCGGATGTCCTGTTTGCAGATAATCACAAGTGATAGCGCTGCCATTATGGTCAAAATTACGCCAGCCCGGATGATCGACAGATGCACGAGCAATGCCGGGCGATAGATCAGGTCGATGGAAACGAAGGCAAACAGAAACACGATCCCGACCACGGCCGCGCGAACGACCTGCCGGTGACGGTTGGTGTGGATATGTTCGTTGAACCGGTCTTCGAGTGCTGCGGGAAAACTGATCATCCAGCCGGAGCGCGCCAGATTCCTGCCGATCAGCTCATCCAGTGCCTGATCATGCGCCGACAATGTGATGGCCGGGGCGGTGCGCATCAGGCATGACCATCATCGACGACAACGAGATCCCGGCTGAAGCGCTGCCAGTTCTGACGATAGCTCTCTGCCGAATGGCGAAGCCCTTCGATGGCCGCTTCGTCGAGCGTGCGGATCGCTTTTGCCGGCGCGCCGACAATCAGGCTGTTGTCGGGAAAGGTCTTGCCTTCGGTGACCAGAGCATTGGCGCCCACCAGGCAGTTCTTGCCGATAACGGCGCCGTTGAGAATGGTTGCGCCCATGCCGACCAGGCTGTTGTCGCCGATGGTGCAGCCATGAATGATGGCGTGGTGGCCGATGGTGCAGCCCTCTCCGATGGTTGCCGGCGAACCCATATCGGTGTGGACCATCACGCCGTCCTGGATATTGCTGCCTGCACCGATGGTGATCGGCTCGTTATCCCCCCGCAGGACGGCATTGAACCAGATACCCACATTGTCACCGACGACGATGTCGCCGATCACCGCCGCGTCGGGCGCGATCCAGTATCTGTCGGCCGAGGGCAAGCTCGGTCGGCGGTCGCCAAGAGCATAAATCGTCACGTCACATCCTCCAGAAGAGAAACGCCACAGTATATCAGATTACGTCGAACGCAAGTTGTGCGACAGACTTAATCGCGCAGGAAATACGATCTCCGCGTGTGACCGGCCCGACGCCGGACGGTGTGCCTGTCAGAATGACATCACCGGGCGCCAGCGTCACGTATTCCGACAGCGCGGCGATGATTTCCGGCACTTTCCAGATCATCTGGTTGAGGTTTCCATACTGGACGTCCACACCGTTGCGTGAAAGCACGATGGTGCCTTCAAAAGGGTGGCCGATATCCTCCGCGCGGGCGATCGCGGAAACGGGTGCTGAATGCTCGAATGCCTTTGCCATTTCCCAGGGGCGGCTTTTCTTCTTGGCTTCGTCCTGAATGTCGCGCCGGGTGAAATCCACGGACACGCCATAACCGTATATGCAGTCGAGAGCCTCACTGACGGGAATGTTGGCGCCGCCACTTTTGAGGGCAACATAGCATTCGACTTCGTGGTGGACGTTTTTCGAAAGACCCGGATAGGGAAAGGGCAGGCCCGGCAGAAGAAGATTGTCGGGGTTTTTCTGAAAGAAAAAAGGCGCTTCGCGGCTTGGATCGTGCCCCATCTCGACGGCATGGGCGGCATAATTGCGCCCGACACAATAAACGCGGCGGACCGGGAAACAGTTCTGGATCCCGGTGACGGGCAGTAATACGGGAGGCGAAGGTGGAAATACGGTGGCGGACATTGTCGGGGTGCCTTTTGTCTTGTCGTTATGCCGGGTCGGGGTCTGGAACCTTGCGCATTCGGACAGGTTGATCAAGCGGTACATTAGACAACGATGACATAAACGGGGATGGTTTGCGCTGATGGCTTTTTTTACTTGTGGTCTAAGGCCGTTAACCATACTTACGCGTCAGAGCGTGTGAGGTGTGTTCTCCGAAAATTGTCGTCGGTCTCGTGCTGTGGTGCCTGAGGGGTGCCGGTTGCTGCAATGCGGTCGTTGCGCGCTGGTATTTGCGAAAAATTTGAAACTGACCGTGCAGATGGAAGTGGTAGGACTGTGACCGATGATTGAGAATATGAACATTCTCGCCGGCATGCTCGAGAAGGTCGGGCTGGCCGCGCTGGTGGTCCTGACCTACCGTATCATTCTGCGCTGGCATTTGCCGGCGTTGTGGCGCGGACCGGCGATCGGTGTGCTCTTCGGGCTTGCTGCAGTCGTCACCATGATTGACCCGTTCGAAGTCAGTCCGGGCGTCATGATCGACGTTCGAAATGTCATGATTGCTCTTGCCGCCGTCTTCGGTGGTGTCTGGTCAGCTGTTATCGCGGGCTCGATTGCGGTTCTCGTCCGTATCGCTATCGGTGGAGCGGGGCTTCTGCCCGGAACGGTCAGCATCATTCTGGGGACCGTGATTGCGCTTACATTCGTGCATTTTCGCGGCAACAGACGCGATTTGCCGACCCTTGCCCTTCTGGGGCTGGTCATATCATTCAGTCTTTTGAGCGCCCTGTTGCTGCCGGTTGACGTGCTGGTGACCATGGCCGTGAAATCCCTGCCTGCGCTGATTGTGAGAAACATCGTCGGAACCATGCTCGTCGGCTCTCTGCTGGCCATGGAGGAACGGCGCGAGAAGGAGTATATGACCTTCAAGCAGCTTGCCGAACGCGATGCTCTCACGGGGCTCAGCAATCGGCGGGCGTTGGAACTTGTCGAACGACGCACGCCCGGCCATGAGAGTTCCGGGCTTTTTTGCGTCATCATGTTCGATCTTGATCACTTCAAGAGCGTGAATGACACCTATGGCCACAGCTTTGGCGATGTGGTGCTGGCCCGTTTTGCCGAGATCATTTCAATGCGGATCCGTGGAAGCGATCTCGTGGTGCGCTATGGCGGCGAGGAGTTCTGCGTGATCCTCAACGATGCCCGTCTCGATAATGCCGAGCGTATCGCCGAGGACATCAGACAGCAGCTTGCCAGGGAAAACTTTTCCCGCAACGTCACCGTCACGGCCAGCGCCGGCGTTGCGCAGTCATCGCAGGAGGCTTCGTCGGTCTATACTGTGATCAAGAATGCCGACATGGCGCTCTATATGGCCAAACACAAGGGGCGGAACGAGGTCGTGACCTATTCGAAACCTGTCTATCTCCCTGGATGACGGGTCGTTCCGCTGTTTCATAAAAAAAGCCCCGTTTCCGGGGCTTTTCTGCATTTATAGCCTTGGTGCGGAGCGCCTCAGGCCGCGCCGCTGCCCCAGGGGCCGTGATGGATGTCGAGGCCATCGAGACGGTCGAAACCATGCGCGCCGAAGAAATCGCGCTGTGCCTGGATCAGGTTGGCAGTGCCGCGCGACTGGCGATAGGCATCGAAATAGGTCAGTGCCGAGGCAAGACCCGGAACCGGCAGGCCGGCAGAGGTTGCGGCTGCAACAATGCGGCGCAGCGACGGCAGGCACTCGTTGACCATGGCGGCAAAGGCCGGTGTGACGATCAGGTTGGCGACATCCGGTGTGTCGGAGAACGCCTTGGTGATCTCGTCGAGGAACTGCGAGCGGATGATGCAGCCGGCACGCCATATCCGGGCGATCTCGGGCATCGGCAGTTTCCAGTCATATTCCTGCGAAGCCGACGCCATCACGTCGAAGCCCTGCGCATAGGCCGCGATCTTGGCGGCAAACAGGGCAAGTTCGAGATCGCGGTTGAGCCAGGGGCCGGGCGCAATGCCGAATTCAAGCTCTTCCTTGTTGAACATCGGTTCGGCGTTCTTGCGTTCATCGCGCATCGAGGAAAGGCAACGCGCGGCAACGGCGGCCTCGATGACGGTGGCCGGCACGGCAAGCTGCTGGGCCTCGATCGCCGACCAGCGACCGGTGCCCTTCTGACCGGCGGCATCGACGATGACGTCGGGCATGGCCTTGCCGGTTTCCGGGTCGGCGGCCGTCAGCACCTTCGCGGTGATTTCGATGAGGAAGGAGTTCAGGCGGCCATCGTTCCACTCGCTGAACACCTGGGCGATTTCGGCAGCATTCAGGCCGACACCATCACGAAGGATACCGTAGATTTCGGCGATCATCTGCATGTCGGCATATTCGATGCCGTTATGGATGGTCTTGACGAAATGTCCTGCGCCGTCCGGGCCAAGCCATGCGCAGCAGGGATCGTCTTCATATTTTGCCGAGATCGAGGTCAGGACCTTTTCGACCCGGGCGTAGCTGTCTTCCGTGCCGCCGACCATGATCGACGGGCCGTGGCGCGCACCTTCCTCGCCGCCCGAAACACCCATGCCGATAAAGGTCAGGCCGGTGCCTTCCAGCTCCTGGAAACGGCGGCGGGTGTCGTGGAAATTGGCATTGCCGGCATCGATGATGATGTCGCCCTTGCCGAGATAGGGGCGAAGCTTTTCGATTTCCTGGTCGACGGGCTCGCCGGCCTTGATCATGATGATGAGCGGGCGCGGCGGACGGATGGCTGCGACGAATTCCGAAAGCGTTTCTGTGGGAACGATATTCTTTTGAAGTTCACCTGCACCCGCATAAAACGCGCGCGTCTTGTCGACCGTACGATTGTAAACGGCGATTCTGTTGCCTTTTTCAGCAATGTTCAGGGCGAGGTTGGAGCCCATGACACCCAGACCGATCAGTCCGATTTCTGCTTTTTCCACGACATCACCTCTCGTGTTTTGATGGTGGCCTTTTGTGGCACCGCAAAAAACAAACAGCAAGGGTCGGAGCCGCAAAACTGTCTCTTTTCAGGAAGATGATCGAAAGTTTAGTAAAACTGACATGTTTTTAAAGGCGGAATCCGAACCGTGCCGGAGGGCAAATTTCAGTCGTTTCCGGGTTTCAAACCGGCAAAATCAAACAGCTTCGGATCGAGGAGATGCGAGGCATTGACGTTTGAAAGCGCCCTTAACATCACATCCTTGCGGCCCGGCATGCGGGCTTCCATGTCGGCCAGCATCTGCTTCATGGCGTTGCGTTCCAGCCCGTCCTGCGAGCCACAGAGGTCGCAGGGGATGATCGGAAACTGCATGGCTTCGGCAAAGCGCGCCATGTCATCCTCAGCGGCATAGGCGAGGGGGCGCAGCAGGGTCAGGTCGCCTTCGTCGTTCAACAGCTTCGCCGGCATGGTGGCGAGCTTGCCGCCGTGAAACAGGTTCATGAAGAAGGTTTCAAGAATATCCTCGCGGTGATGGCCGAGCACCAGTGCATCGCAGCCTTCTTCGCGCGCGATCCGGTAAAGATGGCCGCGCCTGAGCCGCGAACACAGCGAGCAATAGGTGGAACCGGGCGCGAGCTTGTCTGTGACAATCGAATAGGTGTCGCGATATTCGATCCGGTGCTTCACGCCCAGACGGTCCAGATATTCCGGCAGGATATGTTTGGGAAAGTTCGGCTGGCCCTGATCGAGATTGCAGGCGATCAGCTCGACCGGCAACAGGCCGCGCCATTTCAGTTCTATCAGGATGGCAAGAAGTCCGTAGCTGTCCTTGCCGCCGGAAAGGGCAACAAGCCAGCGTTTCTGCCCCTCAAGCATGGCAAAATCGGCAATCGCCTGGCGCGTCTGCCGCAACAGCCGCTTGCGCAGCCTTGCAAAATTGACGGAGGACGGCGCGTTGGCAAACAGCGCGCGGAACGCCCTGTCTTCCGGCGATGTGTCGTCAGCTTCGGCAAAGATTGCAGTTTCACTCATGGCCTGATGTCCGTCATGTTTCATTCCGTTGGTCATGCACATGCCTTGTCCCGCGGCCGTGATCAAGTGCCGAACACCGACCAGCCCGTGCGCGCGGCAAGCATTTCGAGGGCAACGCCGCCAAGCAGGGAGTTGCCGGTTTCATCGAGCGCCGGCGACCAGACCGCGATCGAGGCCTTGCCGGGCGCCACGGCGAGAATGCCGCCGCCAACGCCGGATTTTCCCGGAAGACCGACGCGGAAAGCGAAATCGCCGGATCCGTCATAATGGCCGCAGGTCAGCATGATGGCGTTGATGCGCCGCGCACGCCGCGGTGACACGACCGAAAAGCCGGTCAGCGGATTGGTGCCGCGATTGGCCAGAAACAGTCCCGCATGGGACAGCTGAACGCAGTTCATGGCAAGCGCGCACTGGTGGAAATAGACGCCGAGAACATGATCGACGGGATGTTTGAGATTGTCAAAACCGCGCATGAAGTTGGCGAGCGCGTAATTGCGGTAGCCGGTGCGCTGTTCGGAGCGCGCGACCTTCTCGTCGATATAGAGGCTGTCATCGTCGGCGACATAGTGCATGAAGCGCAGGAATTCGCCGATCGCCTCGCGCGGGCGGTGGCCTGAAAGCACGATGTCGGTGACGACGATGGCGCCGGCATTGATGAAGGGATTGCGCGGAATGCCATGCTCGTGCTCGAGCTGGACGATGGAATTGAAGGCCGTGCCCGAGGGTTCGCGCCCGACCCGGCGCCAGATCGTTTCGCCGACCTTGCCAAGGGCGAGTGTCAGCATGAATGCCTTGCTGATGCTTTGCACGGAAAAGATGGTCTGCGCATCGCCGGCCTGATAGGTCGTGCCGTCAACGGTGGAAATCGCGATGCCGAGCTGCTCGGGCTCCACCTTGGCAAGCTCGGGAATGTAATCGGCCACCTTGCCCTCGCCGAGACGGGGGGCGAGGTCACGCACGATGTCGTCGGCAATGGCCTGCAGATCCATGGTCGCTCTCTCGGGTTTCGTTGCTACCCTATGCGCAAAACACACCGGACAAAAGAAAAGCCGCCCCGAAGGAGCGGCTTTCCGGATTTCGATCCGCGTGAAAAATCAGCGCGAATAGAATTCGACAACGAGGTTCGGTTCCATGATGACCGGGTAGGGGATATCGGCGAGCGCCGGAACCCGTACGTAGGTCGCAACCATCTTGTTGTGGTCGGCATCGATGTATTCGGGAACATCACGCTCGGAAAGCTGGCTTGCTTCGAGAACGCTGGCGAGCTGCTTGGAGCGCTCGCGCACTTCGATGACATCACCCGGCTTGCAGCGATAGGAGCCGACATTGACCTTGGTGCCGTTGACCGTAACGTGGCCGTGGTTGACGAACTGACGGGCAGCAAAGACCGTCGGAACGAACTTGGCGCGGTAGACGATCGCGTCGAGGCGGCTTTCGAGCAGGCCGACCAGGTTTTCACCGGTGTCGCCCTTGCGGCGGTTGGCTTCCTCGAAGGTGGCCAGGAACTGCTTTTCGCGCAGTTCGCCGTAGTAACCCTTCAGCTTCTGCTTGGCGCGCAGCTGTACACCGAAGTCGGAAAGCTTGCCCTTGCGGCGCTGGCCGTGCTGGCCGGGGCCGTATTCGCGGCGGTTGACCGGGGACTTCGGACGGCCCCAGATGTTTTCGCCCATACGGCGGTCAATTTTATGCTTGGACGATTCGCGCTTGCTCATCGTATTTCCTTTAAGTCATAACAAAAGAACCGGGTTTTCCCGGCTCCAAGGAAACACGCCCTCCTTTGGTTCTTCCCGAGGGAAGATCCTGACAGGTTTTCGCGGAAAAAAGCGCCCGGAAAACCACGGGACATGTCGGTGAAACATCGGCCGGAGCCGGTGTTGGCGCGGAAATAGTCGGGTTTTGGCGAAAAGTCAACGACAAAGCACGCGGCTTTGGCCGGCAAACCATGGACTTTGCCGCCATGGTCATGATTTAACCGGCGCCAGCTTAGTCTAGTCAACCGGGATTTCATCACATGACGATCACCTCCGAAACGCTCGACGCCATCGCCGGGCTGATGCGCGACGCTGCGGCGCAGGAAATCCTGCCGCGTTTTCGAAAACTCGACGATCAGGACGTTGCGGAAAAGACCGAGGCAAGCGATCTCGTCACCATCGCCGATACCGGTGCGGAGCGCGTGATCAAGGCCGGTATCGAGAAAATCCTGCCCGACGCCGCCTTTGTCGGCGAGGAAGGCGTTGCTGCCGATCCGACGCTGCTTTCGAAACTGAAGGATGCCGAACTGGCGGTGGTCGTGGACCCTATCGACGGCACGTTCAATTTTGCCCACGGGATTTCCGCCTATGGCGTGATGGCGGCAATCGTGGTCAACGGCGAAACCGTTGCCGGGCTGATCTATGATCCGATGGGCGATGACTTCATGGTCGCCGAAAAGGGTAGCGGTGCCTGGCTGAAACGCGCTGACGGTTCGACAAGCCGGATGAAGGTTGCAGCCCCGGTTGCGCTTGCGGATATGCTCGGAACCGCCTCCGTCGCCTTCATGCCGCGCGATAAGCGCGCTACGCTTCTGGCCAACACCGCAAAGCTGCGCTATGCGGCGAGCTATCGCTGCGCCGCCGTCGAATACCGCGCCTTCGCCTCCGGCGGCCTGCACTTCTTCACCTATTTCAAGCTGATGCCGTGGGATCATCTGGCCGGCGTTCTGATCGGCCAGGAAGCCGGCGGCTATATCGCCCGCTATGACGGCTCCCCCTACCGTCCCGACCACCTCGATGGCGGCCTGCTGGGGGCGCCCAACAAGGAAAGCTGGCAGGAACTGCGCGAGAAAGTGTTTACGATCTAGGCCTTGCCCGGTTTGTGAGAAAAACAGACGCACTGATTGCAGCGCGCTTCAGACTGCTGACAAAGCTCGCCCCTCGTTCTTTCGTCATACCGGCTCAAGGCCGGTATGACGGCGGGGGATAGGCAAAGTTGTGATTCCTTGGAGGGTTTGTCATCAAACTGAGGCGCGCTGACTGCAGCGCGCCTGTTTTGTGTTGTCGTGTAGCGTCTGTGGCCAGCGCTATTCGATGCGCCGGTTCAGCGGTAGGTGTCGACGAGCTTGCACAGGCGCTGCAGTCCCACTTCAAAGGACTGCGGGGTCCGCATGACCTGCTCGCACTGCTTTCTAACGACAGCCTGCTCGTCACCCGAAAGCTGGTCGAAACCAGCAACAAGTTGACGGTCGTCGTTCGCCGGAGGCATTGGGCCGCCACCGCCGCCCGTGCCGCTGCCAGCCCCGCCGCCATTGCCGGGAACAGCCGCACTATCGCCGATGCCGACATCCACATCGGCACCGATGCCGCTGTCGCCGCCAACATCAGCACCGACGTCGGCATTCACGCCATCTGAACCGCCGATACTGGCGCTGACATCCGCATCCACGGCCTGGTCGCCGCCGACCGACGCACTGGTGCTGGTATCAACGCCACTGGAACCGCCAACGCTGGCGTCTACATCGGCACTGGCAGCCTGGCTGCCGCCAACATCCGCGCCGGCATCGGCATTTACGCCGCTGTCGCCGCCGACACTGGCGCCGGCGTCGGCGCCGAGGCCGCCATCGTCGTTCTGGCCAACATCAACACTTGCACTCACTCCGTTTTCACCACCGACATTGACATCGATAGCGTGAGCCTGCTGGGTTATCGATGCCGAAACCAGCAGAGATCCGGCGATTACCGAACCGGCAAGCAGTCTGGATTTCAAAATAGCTGTGATCATCATGTCCTCCTTCTGGGCTCCCGGCATGAAGTCACCGAGTTCAACCGCGTGTTCAGTCGGAAACGGACCGAGCCTCCCGCCCGGTCTCAGGTTGATAAACGTGAGTTCTGGAATTTTAGTTCCAGCTAAACGCGCAACTTCACATTTGCATTCATGATGTGCGGGACGAGAATTTAGTAGATCGAAACGGTGTAATGCTCTGAAAAGAATTAATATTTCAGGGAGGATACGGTGCGATTCATGCCATAGTTCAGGCCACCGGCAACCCCTTGGCTATTGCTGGGGCTGCCGTCCGAAGGCGTCGTTTTTGTTCAGACCTCGGGATTGTGCGGCTGGAACAGTTTGCCGCGTTCGGCGATCACCGTGGCAATGCAGGCGCCGACAGCGAAGGTGAAGAACCCGGTGATCAGCGGCGTGGTGGTACCGTTGAACGACTGGCCGACGAGCGAACCGATAAGCGCGGACCCGGCGGTGCTGGTGAAGCCCAGGACCGAGGAGCCGATGCCGGCGACATGACCGAGCGGCTCCATGGCCATGGAATTGAAATTGGCGCCGAGAATGCCGAATTGCAGCCAGGCGAGACAGAACATCGTGTAAAACAGCCAGAACGGCATCACGCCCGCATAGGCAAGGTCGAGCACCAGCCATATCCCGATCAGCGTGGTGAAGATGATCAGGCCTGCCTGCGACAGCCGCCGCATACCGAAGCGGCCGACAAGGCGCGAGTTCAACAGCGCCGAACAGGACATGGTGATGCCAAGCCCTGCAAACGCGACCGGAAACAGCTTTCCAAGATCGAAAACGCCGATATAGATCTGCTGGGCCGAGGTGATGTAGCCGAACATGCAGGCCTGAATGAAGGTGGTTGCCAGGATGTAGAATGCCACAGAGCGATTGCGGATCACGAGCATGAAGCCGCCCGCAATCGAGGCGATGCTGAAGGGGCGTCTGTCGGAAGGGTGGAGCGATTCCGGCAGCCGGGTCAGTGTCCAGATAAACATGGCCGACGAAAACAGCGCCAGAAAAAGAAAGATCAGGTGCCATTCGCCGGCAAGCAGAATGACCTCGCCGATCGAGGGCGCCAATATCGGTATGATCATGAACACCATCATGATCAGCGACATGACTTCCGCCATCATCCGCCCGCCATAGAGATCGCGCACGATTGAAATCGAGATCACGCGGGTTGCCGCCGAGCTTACACCCTGAATGACCCGGACGAACAACATCAGGGCGAAGCTGGGAACGAAGGCGGCGCAAACCGATGTCGCGAGATAAAGAGCCAGACCGGCAAGCAGAGGCATTTTGCGCCCGAACCGGTCGGACAGCGGCCCGAACAGCAATTGCCCGCAGCCCATGCCGAGAACATAGGCGGTGACGATGAACTGTCGCCGGTTTTCCTCTTCAACGCCGAGGCTTGCGCCGATCTGCTGAAGGCCAGGGAGCATGATGTCGATGGCGAGCGCATTGAGCGCCATCAATCCGGCCATCATGGCGACCAGCTCCCATTTGGGGAGCCGGGCGGTTATTGTTGCGTGTTCGGGGTGAGAGGCATAGGTCACGGGCGGGGACTTTCGGGAGGAGGGCCCGGTCCCAGCCGGAACCGGGTATTGACTTCAGACTTCTGGATTATGTGGTTGGAAAAGCTTTCCTTTTTCCGCAATCAGCGTCAGGCCCAGCGCAACGAGGGCGAAGACGAAGAACCCGGCGATCATCGGTGTCGTCGTGCCGTTGAAGGACAGCCCGATCATCGCGCCGAGAAGCGCGGAACCGGCCGTGCTGGCAAACCCGAGAACGGATGAGGCTGCACCGGCCACATGGCCGAGCGGCTCCATCGCCAGCGCGTTGAAGTTCGGCGCGATCCAGCCGAACTGGAACCAGGCGATCATGAAGATCAGATAGAACAGCACGAACGGCATGGCGCCGGCGAATATCAGGTCGATGGCGAGCCAGACGCCGTTTGTCAGGACAAAGCCGATCAGCGCGCCGTGGGAAAGCCTGCGCATACCGATCTTGCCGACAATGCGGGAATTGGCCAGAGACGATGCCGCCATGGTGACGCCGATGCCGGCAAATGCCAGGGGAAACAGCGCACCAAGCCCGTATATGTCGATATAGACCTGCTGTGCCGAGGTCACGAAACCGAAGATGCAGGCCATGATGAAGGTGGTCGCCAGCGTGTAGAACAGGGCAACACGATGGCTCAGCACGTAGAGGAAGCTGTGGGCGACAGCCTTCGGCGTCAGTTGGATGACATCTTCGGGATGCTGGGTTTCAGGCAGACGGAACGTCACCCAGAAGAAATTGCCCAGTGCGGCCAGACCGAGGAACACGAAAACCAGATGCCAGTCGCCGAGAAACATGATCGTCTGGCCGATTGACGGTGCAATCACGGGGATGATCATGAACACCATCATGATCAGCGACATGATCTCGGCCATCTTGCGCCCGCCGTAAAGGTCACGCACCACGGCAACGGAAATGACGCGCGTGGCTGCCGCGCCCAGTCCCTGGCAGAAGCGCACAAGCAGCAATGCCGTAAATGTCGGCACAAAGGCACAGGTGACGGCGCCGGCGAAATAGATTGCCAGCCCCACCAGAAGCGGCAGTTTGCGGCCGAAACGGTCGGCAAGCGGGCCGTAGGCGAGCTGGGCTATGCCGAAACCGAGCACATAGGAGGTGATGATGAACTGATGCTGATTTGCCGCCTCGACGCCGAGGCTGGCGCCAATCTGTTTCAGGCCGGGCAGCATGATGTCGATGGCCAGCGCGTTGAGCGCCATCAACCCGGCCATCATCGCGACCAGTTCCCATTTTCCCGGTGCTTTTCGGACCATTGGTCCCGATCTCTGTAACGTATCTGTCAAAACGAATAATCCTGAAAGCAAAAGAAGGCGCCGCTAGAGCGACGCCTGTACCCAAACAAATGCAGAGCATGTCCGGGCAGCCGCTTGGCGCGGCGCCCTCCGGCCGGCTTTCCTTGTGAAAAAGCCGACGCCCGGTCTCAGGCCGCGCCGCTGACGGCGACACCCTTGGATGACAGGTGTTCCTGCAATTCGCCCGCCTGGAACATCTCGCGTACGATATCACAGCCGCCGACAAACTCGCCCTTGACGTAGAGCTGGGGAATGGTCGGCCAGTTGGAATAGTCCTTGATGCCCTGGCGCAGGTCGCCGTCGGCCAGCACGTTGATGCCTTTGTAGTCGACGCCGAGATAGTCGAGAATCTGAACGACCTGACCGGAGAAACCACACTGCGGAAACTGCGGTGTGCCCTTCATGAAGACGACGACATCGTTACCGTCGACTTCGCTCTTGATGTAGGCGTTGATGTCACTCATGCGTAATCCTTTCACATACGGGTTCAAGATCCGTAGCGTTTATTTGCTTTCAGCATATAATCGATCGATTTACAACCGCCAAGCCCCCAGGCCGGCGAATTGACCGCGACAGGTCGAAAACGAACCGGTACGCGCTTATTGTGGCGCCGAAGTCTGCAGGGCAAGAGCGTGCAGCGCATCGCCCATGTTTCCCTGCAGGGCATCATAAACCATCTGGTGCTGCTGCACCCTGGTCTTGCCCCGGAAGCTTTCCGACACAACTTCGGCAGCAAAGTGATCGCCGTCGCCTGCCAGATCCCTGATCGTGACCGTGGCGTCCGGGATTGCAGCCTTGATCATGTCTTCGATTTCGCCCGCGTTCATTGCCATATTCAGTGCTCCTCGCTTGACGCCGGTTCTTCCGCCGACGGGCTGTTGCCGCTCGTTGCGGTCATGAATTGAGGGAACCACATTTCGTGGGCGTCGCGCAACTCCCCGACCGGGACCGACAACAGATCATCAATCACCAGCGCGTCTCCCTCGACCTTGCCGAGGCGACGGAACTGTACGCCGCTGCCTTCTGCCGAAGCGCAGACGAAATTGCCGTATTCGGCCGGAACCGTGATGACGTAGCGCGCCTGGTCTTCGCCGAACAGCAGCGCATGGGGCATGCCGCGCGCCTGTTCGATGCTGATCGCCATGCCCTTGCCGGCAGCCATGCACATTTCGGCCAGGGCAACCGCGAGGCCGCCCGACGAAATATCGTGGCAGGCGGTGATCTGGCCATTGTTGATGGCGGAGCGCACGAAATCGCCATTGCGGCGCTCGACATAAAGATCAACAGTCGGCGCGGGACCATCAATAAGGCCGAGAACCTCGCGCATATAGGCCGAAGCGCCCAGATGGTCGCCATCGGCGCCGATGAGAATCACCTGGTCGCCATCGGAAAACGAACCGACCCGGGCCATCTTGCGCCAGTCGGCAATGAGGCCGACACCGCCGATTGTCGGGGTTGGCAGGATCGCCTCGCCATTGGTCTCGTTATAAAGCGAGACATTGCCCGACACGATCGGGAAGCCGAGCGCGTGGCAGGCCTCGCCAATGCCCTCGATAGCCTTGACGAGCTGGCCCATGACTTCCGGTTTTTCCGGATTGCCGAAATTGAGGTTGTCGGTTGACGCCAGCGGTTCGGCGCCCGTTGCGGTGAGGTTGCGCCAGCATTCGGCCACGGCCTGCTTGCCGCCCTCGTAAGGATCGGCCTCGACATAATGCGGGGTCACATCACAGGAAAAGGCGAGTGCCTTGACCGGATGGCCGTCAACGCGAACGACACCGGCATCGCCGCCGGGCAGCTGCAGCGAATTGCCCTGGATCAGCGTGTCATACTGTTCATAGACCCAGCGGCGGCTCGACTGGTTCGGCCCGCCGACGAGCTTCAGAAGAGCGGCGGCATAATCCTCCGGCGCTTCTACCAGATGGGAGGGCAGTTCACCGCGTGTATCGGGTTCGCGCCAGGGGCGGTCATATTCAGGCGCTTCGTCGCCCAGTTCCTTGATCGGCAGATTGGCGACTTCCTCGCCGCGATGCAGCACGCGGAACCTCAGATCATCGGTGGTCTTGCCGACGATGGCGAAATCCAGACCCCATTTCTTGAAGATCGCCTCGGCTTCCTCTTCCTTTTCGGGGTCGAGCACCATGAGCATGCGCTCCTGGCTTTCCGACAGCATCATCTCGTAGGCCGTCATTTCGGTTTCGCGCACCGGCACGCGGTCGAGATCGAGTTCGACGCCGAGATTGCCCTTGGCGCCCATTTCAACGGCCGAGCAGGTCAGTCCCGCCGCGCCCATGTCCTGGATCGCGATCACTGCGCCGGTCTTCATCAGTTCCATGCAGGCTTCAAGCAGGCATTTTTCCGTGAAGGGGTCGCCGACCTGCACCGTCGGGCGCTTTTCCTCGATATCCTCGTCGAATTCGGCAGAGGCCATGGTTGCGCCGCCAACGCCGTCACGGCCCGTCTTGGCGCCGAGATAGACCACCGGCAGGCCCACACCCTTGGCCTCGGAATAAAAGATCGCGTCCGTGCGCGCGATGCCGGCGGCAAAGGCGTTGACGAGATTGTTGCCATTGTAGCGGGCGTCGAATTCCACCTCGCCGCCCACCGTCGGCACGCCGAAGGAGTTACCGTAGCCGCCGACGCCGGCGACCACGCCCGAGACCAGATGGCGGGTCTTCGGGTGATCGGGCGCGCCGAAGCGCAGCGCATTCATGGCGGCAACAGGACGCGCGCCCATGGTGAAGATATCGCGCAGGATACCGCCGACACCGGTCGCTGCCCCCTGATAGGGCTCGATATAGGAGGGGTGGTTGTGGCTCTCCATCTTGAAGACGACGCAATCGCCGTCGTCGATATCGACGATCCCGGCGTTTTCGCCGGGCCCCTGGATGACCCGCCGGCCGGTCGTCGGCAGGGTTCTGAGCCAGCGTTTCGACGATTTGTAGGAGCAGTGCTCGTTCCACATCGCCGAAAAAATGCCGAGTTCGGTAAAGCTCGGCTCCCGGCCGATCAGTTCCAGAACCCGCTCGTATTCGTCCGGCTTCAGTCCATGGGCTTCGACGATTTCAGGCGTAATGGCCTGATTGTTGGAAAGTGTCATGAGACAAGAGCATCCCGCATTGGTTTTCGACGTTCGCGCGTTTTCGCCCCTCAATAAAGCGGTTCACGCTGAAATGGAAGCTTCTCCACCGCCCGCGCACGGTTTTCCGCTGACAGATGACGGCTGCGGATTACCCGCGCCAGTACATCGGCATCAGGATCACGGCGACGGTGAGGATTTCAAGACGGCCAAGCAGCATCAGCACCGACAGGAGGTAAAGCTCCGGATCGGCGAAGGTGGCAAAATTGCCGGCCGGGCCAATGATGTCTCCCAGTCCCGGGCCGACATTCGAAAGCGCGGTCAGCACCGAGGAAATGGCAGTGATCAGGTCATAGCCGAAAGCCGCCATGGCAATGCTGCCGAACGCCCACAGAAGGATGAAGGCTGAAAAGAACATCGAGACGGCGCGCTGCGTTTCCGAATCGACGCTCAGCCGCCCGTAACGGATCGAATAGACGGCATTCGGATAGATCAGCTTTTTCATGCCGGTCGACAGCATGTTGTAGAGAATCAGAAAACGATAGGCCTTGATCCCGCCTGCCGTCGAACCGGAGCATCCGCCCATAAACATCAGGAAGAACACCAGCACGATGGCAAACGCGCCCCACTGTGTGTAATCGGTGCTGGCGTAACCCGTCGTCGAGAGGATCGATGACACATTGAAGTAAGACTGTATCAGCGCATTCACGAAATCCATCTGCCCGTCCAGGCTGATATAAAGCGCCAGCACGAAGGTGGCCATCGCCAGATAGGACAGGAACAGCATGATCTGCGGATCGCGCAGCGTATCGAGACGGCCGCGGACCACGAACAGGATCAGGATCGAAAACGGCAGGCTGCACAGCATCATGAAGAAGCTGGAAATCAACAGCAGGGCAGGGCTGTCGAAATAGCCGAACGACGCATCATGTGTGGAAAACCCGCCGGTCGCCACCGTCGTCAACGCGTGGTTGACGGCATCGAAATGCGACATGCCGGCGAGATCGTAAGCCACGGCACAGGCGATGGTGATGCCGACATAAATGGCGAGGAAGGCCCGGGTGAAGCTTGCCATGCGGGCGAACGGCTTGTCGCTGGTATCCGACGATTCCATCTTGAAGAAGGCCATGCCGCCGATGCGCAGGAACGGCAGGATGAACAACCCGAGAGCAACAATCCCGATACCGCCCATCCATTGCAGCAGCGAACGCCAGAGCAGAAGACCGGGCGCCGAATCGTCCAGTCCTGTCAAAACGGTCGAGCCAGTCGTGGTGATGGCGGAGACCGCCTCGAACAGCGCCTGCGCAAAGGTAAGGTCTTCGCGTGCGAGGTAAATCGGGATCGAGCCGACCAGCGCAAAGGTGATCCACAGCAGATTGACGAGGAAGAAGCCCAGTCGCCGGCTGAATGGCGGCGGGTTGCCGCGCATCGCCACAGCGGTGACAAGGCTGGTGCCGCCGACCATGAAGCCGCAAATGGCGAAGACCTGCCAATCGTCATTCGCGTAATAGAGGTCGGCCATGGCCGGTACGAACATCGCGGCGGCAAGATAGATCCCGCAGATGGCCGCAATATAAAAGGCTGACCGCAATAGAGTGGCGTTCAAGGAGACCGTACCCTGTCATACTCAGTGTCATGAGCGGGGTTTTTCCAAACCCGCGATCTATGCCATAGCGGTGTAGCGGCACAAACTCAATGGGAAGCACCAGAATGCGCGATCAAGTTCAAGAAGCGACCACAGCACTCAGAAGCCTGTTCGAACCGACACCGCTCCAGCGCAATGCGCATCTGAGCGCACAATTTGATGCCGACATCTATCTGAAACGCGAGGACCTGACGCCTGTGCGTTCCTACAAGCTGCGCGGGGCCTTCAACTTCATGCGCAAACGCATGGCCGAAGGCGGGGGCGACAAGGTGTTCGCCTGCGCCTCGGCCGGCAACCATGCCCAGGGCTTTGCCTATTGCTGCAGCCATTTCGGGGTTCAGGGCGTCGTCTTCATGCCGGTGACCACGCCGCAGCAGAAGATCGACAAGACCCGCATTTTCGGGGGCGGCAATATACGAATCGAACTTGTCGGCGATATTTTCGACGTCTGCTATGCGGCCGCCAGGGATTTCGTGGCAGCAAATGACGGGGTGATGGTGCCGCCCTTCGACGACCCGGATATCATCGAGGGGCAGGCAAGCGTGGCAGCCGAAATCGAGGCCGCATGGCCGGAGGCGG
Source organism: Martelella mediterranea (assembly GCA_003001975.1). Taxonomy (GTDB): domain Bacteria; phylum Pseudomonadota; class Alphaproteobacteria; order Rhizobiales; family Rhizobiaceae; genus Martelella; species Martelella mangrovi. The sequence continues at coordinate 138,829 of PVUG01000001.1, read as the reverse complement.
AGGAACTGCCCGACCTGATCGTGATGCCTGTCGGCGGCGGCGGGCTTTCGGCCGGCGTTACGGGATATTTCGAAGGGCGGCTTGCGCCCGATGCCTTCCTGTTTGCCGAGCCCTCCGGCGCGCCGAGCCTCAGGCGTTCTCTGGAGGCGGGAGAAATCGTCACGCTGGACGAGGTCGACAATTTCGTTGACGGCGCGGCCGTTGCGCGGATCGGCGAGGCCAATTTTGCCGCATTGAGCCGGTTTTCCGCCCAACAGGTGACGCTTGTGCCGGAAAATGCGATCTGCGTGACGATGACGGAAATGCTGAATGTCGAGGGGGTCGTGCTCGAGCCCGCCGGCGCGCTGGCGCTGACCGCGCTTGGCATGCTTTCGCCCGAACAGGTGCGCGGCCGCAGGATCGTCGTTCTGGTCTCCGGCGGCAATTTCGATTTCGACCGCCTGCCGGACGTGAAAGAAAGGGCGATGCGCTATTCCGGGCTGAAGAAATATTTCATCCTGCGCCTGCCGCAGCGACCGGGTGCGCTGAAGGATTTTCTCGGCCTGCTTGGCCCGCACGACGATATTGCCCGGTTTGAATATCTGAAAAAATCCGCCCGCAATTTCGGATCGATCCTGATCGGCATCGAAACGGCGGAACCGGAGAATTTTGCGGCATTGTTCGAGAAGATGACGGCAAGTGGCCTCAAATATCAGGACATTACCGAAAACGAAATTCTGGCGAACCTGATCATCTGAGCGCGGCGGCATGCCGCGTTTGCATTGCGCTTAAATTCGGTGTGCAAGGCTGGCGAAACCGGGGTTGATCGGTTAAGAACGCAAAAAAGGGAGTTGTTTCTATGGCATCGTTTTTCTCGAAGCTCGGTTCTCTGTTTTCCGGTGGCCCCGGCGGCGGCGGCCAGGAGAACGATCAGGCCGTCAAGTCGATCGTCCATGAGGAGTGCATCATCTTCGCCGAGCCGGTGAAGGAAGGCGCGCAATACCGGCTTCAGGGCCGCATCGAGAAGGAAGTCGGCGAGGAAACATTGGTCCGCACCTTCATTCGCGCCGACCTGTTTGCCTCTCAGGACGAAGCGATTGAGTGGAGCCTGAAAAAGGGCAAGCAGATCATCGACCAGAACGGCAAGTCTCTGTTTTCCGACGGCGAAAAGAATCGCACGGCCTGATCTGGCCCGATTTCGGAAACAGGATTGAAGCATCTTCCCTGTGTGGCGGCTTTATTGGCTCTGCCGCCGCGCCGTGCATCCGCTGCATGTAATCCCGCATCCTGCGAATAATGCGCTGCGCGTGAAATGATCCGTGCAGTACGGCGAAAGCGGCCTCGCTGGCTTTTTCTCCATGCAGCAGCCAGCCGGCCCTGCGAGTCGGCCAGATAAGCATATCTCCTTGCCATACACCTTCGAAGACGGTGCCGTTGCCGCCCGCTGGCGAGGAAACCAACGCGTGACACGGCGTGTCCGCTGCCAAGCGGTCAGCGCAACCACCGTCTTTCTGCCGACACCGGCGACCTGCCGTCGCTACATATGAAAGATCAGCAGATAACTGGTCAGGATGGCGATCCCGAAAAAGGAGATCCATACCGGCATGTTGAACGACGTCGCCGCGGGCACCTGGGTGTTCTGCTCGCGCTCGTCGGCAGCACCGCTATGCGTCTCAAGCGCCGCAAGGCTGTAACTTCCGCACCGACGGCAAACGCGCCCGGTATCCTGCACCATCAAGCAATCGGAACACTTGTAATGGGCCATAATAATCGACTCCCCCGTGATGCGCGAAAGAATAGTCCTGAATGGCAGCGCAATCAAGTTGAACATTCTTGAAATTTATTGTCGGTGTTTAGGGTATGGGAGGTCGTTTGTGTGATTTATATTATGCTTTATTAGAAAAGTTCTATTTGCCGAAAGGTCCGGCGCATGAACGTGGCCTTCCCGTATTCTGCGTGGCAGCGCCGTCCGGTGACAAAAGCCGCCTTCGTCGATGCGATTCATAACCGGATAGCCTGAAAGCAAAGCGTGCCGAAAATCCGAACCGCGATGTTACGGTTTCGAATGCTGAAAAGGAAGAAAGGGAAAAGAATGGTGGGCGATGAGAGGCTCGAACTCCCGACATCCTCGGTGTAAACGAGGCGCTCTACCAACTGAGCTAATCGCCCGACCGCGTTGGTGAGGCGTGAAATATGCGGAACGCGCGGAAACCGCAAGAGGGTTTTCGCGGAATCTGCAATTTTTTTCAAAAAGACGCTGCCGTGTGTAGTGCCAAGAGTCGATGATTGGGAGCCATATGATGCGTGCTGGAATGGCTGTGCGAGCAGGAAAATGCCGTGAGAGCGATGCCGGAGCATAGCGCGAGATTTTGACGCCCTCGGCGGCCAGTCCAGTCGCACCCTTAAAGGGCAGGGCGCTTTTGAAAGCCTGCGGCGTTGAAAATCCTCACTGTCGCTAGGGCTACGACTGCGGCTTTCGCCTGGCCGCTTTCAAAATCGCTCCTGTCATATGAGTCCTAATCATCGACTCCTGGTGTGAGTGACGGATAGGTGAAAAGTGAATCGCTCTTTGGCCGGGGCGGCCATGATGGTGGTTTTCGCCGTCGGTGTGCTGCGGCCTGATCTTATAGAGGCGCATTTTTTTGACGGCGGTTTTCCCGGTTTTGCGGGGGTCTTGAAATTGGCCGCGTAAAAAAAGCAGAAATGCGTGACAAGCTGCTTGACAGTGGCAGGCGTCCCCCTTAAACAGCCGCTCACGCCAGACAGACAAGCGCTCACGAAAACAAGCGTTTGACCCTGAAACGGCGAAAATGCGCGGGTGTAGCTCAGCTGGTTAGAGTGCCGGCCTGTCACGCCGGAGGTCGCGGGTTCGAGCCCCGTCACTCGCGCCATTTTCTTCTTTCTGAAAATGCTTTTTCTCTTTTGTTGCAATGCGGTTCGCCGCCTGACTTAAACTCTTTTGTCAGGATGCGTTCGGCTGTTTGCGTGTGCGCGCGAGTCTGCAGCTTTGTGCGACTCGATTTGTTTTGGCTGTCTTTGTTGACGAATGTCATGGTGGGCGGTGGCGCGTGTCGCCGGGCGCAGCAAATTGCCGCACCCTTAAATAAGCCCTGCAACGGGTATAAAAACGCCGCATTTCGTCCGTCACCGAATGCTGCAGCGCGACGAAATGAAGTCATAATTGGCTTGCGTGAGCGCGTCGGCTGCGCTAACCACAACCCCGACATCTATCAATTTTCGGTCTCGCGGTTTATTCTGCGAGTGCGCTGACCCGGGCGCCATCTAACGGCAAGGGTGTTTTTATGGCTGAAGTCCTCAGTTCCTATATTCCGATCGTCATCTTTATCGCAATCTGTCTCATCATCGGGCTTGCCCTGATGGTCGCGCCCTTTGCGCTGGCCTTCAAGGCGCCCGATGCAGAAAAGCTTTCGGCCTATGAGTGCGGTTTTAACGCGTTTGATGACGCCCGCATGAAGTTCGATATCCGCTTCTATCTTGTTGCGATTCTGTTCATCATCTTTGACCTCGAAGTGGCCTTCCTGTTTCCCTGGGCGGTATCCTTCGGGACAATCGGCTGGTTCGGTTTCTGGTCGATGATGGTGTTCCTCGGCGTGCTGACGATCGGCTTCATCTACGAATGGAAAAAAGGAGCACTCGAATGGGAGTGAGCCAGGACGAAACGCTGGTCGCACCGGTGCCCAAAGGCGTCGTTGACCCGATGACCAACAAGCCGGTCGGCGCTGACGACCGCTTTTTCGGTGAAATCAACAATGAGCTTGCCGACAAGGGCTTTCTTGTTACCTCGTCCGCGCAGCTGATCACCTGGGCGCGTACCGGCTCGCTGATGTGGATGCAGTTCGGTCTTGCCTGTTGCGCCGTCGAGATGATGCAGATGTCGATGCCGCGTTATGACTGCGAACGCTTCGGTTTCGCGCCGCGCGCTTCACCGCGCCAGTCGGATGTGATGATCGTTGCCGGCACGCTGACCAACAAGATGGCGCCCGCGCTGCGCAAGGTCTATGACCAGATGCCCGAGCCGCGTTACGTCATCTCGATGGGGTCGTGCGCCAATGGCGGCGGCTATTATCACTATTCCTATTCCGTCGTGCGTGGCTGTGACCGGGTTGTTCCCGTCGATATTTACGTGCCAGGCTGTCCGCCCACGGCCGAGGCGCTGCTTTACGGCGTGCTTCTGCTGCAGAAGAAGATCCGGCGTACCGGTACCATCGAGCGATAGCGGCTGGAGACCATTATGAGTGAAGTTTTGAACGAACTCGGCGCCCATATCCGCGAGGCCTGCAACGGTGTCCACGATAGCCGCGTCGCCCATGGTGAGCTGACCGTGTTCACGACGCCGGAAGCGATCGTGGATGTTGCAAAGTTCCTGCGTGATGACGGGCAGTGCGCTTTCGTGAACATCATTGATGTTTGCGGTGTCGACTGGCCCGGACGTGAACAGCGTTTCGACGTCGTCTACCACCTTCTGTCGCCGACCCAGAACGTTCGTATCCGCATCAAGCTTGCGGTGGAAGAAGATGAGGTCGTACCTTCGATCACTTCGATCTTTCCCGGCGCCGACTGGTTCGAGCGCGAGACCTGGGACATGTACGGCATTCCCTTCTCCGGCCATCCGGACCTGCGCCGGCTGCTGACCGATTACGGTTTCGAGGGCCATCCGCTGCGCAAGGACTTCCCGACGACCGGCTTTGTCGAGCTGCGTTACGACGAGGAAGCCAAGCGGGTGATCTACGAGCCGGTCGAGCTTCGCCAGGAATTCCGCAGTTTTGATTTCCTGAGCCCCTGGGAAGGACCCGAATATGTCCTGCCCGGTGACGAGAAGGCGAGCTGAGGAGCGTGTGATGGCTGAACGGCTTTCTGGCGGCTGTATCTGTGCTGCGATTCGTTTTACCGCTGTCCCGGTAAACGATGAGATGGGCGTTTGCCATTGCGGCCTGTGCCGTCGCTGGAGCGGTGGTGCCGGTTTTCTCGGCGTTGAATGCGGCACGGCTGTGGACGTCGAAAACGGGGACATGCTCGGCGTCTACAAATCGTCCGAGTATGGAGAACGCGTATTCTGCAAGACCTGCGGAACGACGCTTTTCTGGCGCATGCAGGATGGTTCCGACGTGGTCGTTTCCGCCCATGCTTTCGATGCGCCGGGCGCCTTCCGCTTCACCAGCGAGATTTTCATTGACGAGAAGCCGGACAACTACGCCTTCGCCAACGAGACCAAGAAGATGACGTCCGCAGAATTCTTTGCGGCTTATGCTGCACAACAGGATCCATCGGCATGACTGAACATAATGTCCGCAATTTCACGATCAATTTCGGCCCGGAGCATCCGTCTGCCCACGGCGTGCTGCGTCTGGTGCTGGAGCTGGACGGCGAGATCGTAGAACGTGTCGACCCGCATATCGGCCTGCTTCACCGCGGAACCGAAAAGCTGATCGAGAGCAAGACCTTCCTTCAGGCCGTGCCGTATTTCGACCGCCTCGATTACGTGGCGCCGATGAACCAGGAACACGCTTTCGCGCTTGCCGTGGAAAAGCTGCTGGAGGTCGAAATCCCGATCCGCGGGCAGCTCATCCGCGTGCTGTTTTCCGAAATCGGCCGTGTTCTCAACCATCTTCTGAACTCGACGACCGCCGCCATGGACGTCGGCGCGCTGACCCCGCCGCTGTGGGGCTTTGAAGAGCGCGAAAAGCTGATGGTGTTTTACGAGCGGGCCTGTGGCGCGCGCATGCATGCGGCCTATTTCCGCCCCGGCGGCGTGCATCAGGATCTGCCGCCGGAACTGGTCGAGGATATCGGCAAATGGTGCGAGCAGTTCCCGGCACGCCTTGATGACATCGAGGCGCTTCTGGCCGGCAACCGTATCTTCAAGCAGCGCAATGTCGATATCGGCGTGGTTTCGCTCGATGATGCCTTTGCCTGGGGGTTCTCCGGCCCGATGGTGCGTGGTTCGGGCGCGGCCTGGGACCTGCGCCGCGCGCAGCCCTATGAATGCTATTCCGATCTCGATTTCGATGTTGTGATCGGCAAGAACGGCGACTGTTATGACCGCTGGGTTCTGCGCATCAACGAGATGCGCGAATCGGTGAAGATCATGAAGCAGTGCGTCGAGCGGCTTCTGGGCGATGCCAAGACCGGCCCGTTCAATTCCATGGACGGCAAGGTGGTTCCGCCCAAGCGCGCGCAGATGAAGCGCTCGATGGAAGCGCTGATCCATCACTTCAAGCTCTACACCGAAGGCTATCATGTGCCGGAAGGTGAGGTTTATGCCGCCGTCGAAGCGCCGAAGGGCGAGTTCGGCGTCTACCTGGTGTCCGACGGCACCAATAAGCCTTACCGCTGCAAGATCCGCGCGCCGGGCTTTGCCCATCTTTCCGCGATGGACTTCATGTCGAAGGGCTATCAGCTTGCCGACGTCACCGCCATTATCGGGACGCTCGACATCGTGTTCGGTGAGGTGGACCGGTGAAGCCAGACGCCTTTGAACTTTCAAGAACCGCTTTTTGCTGTCCCGGACCGGTTGAAGGCCGGTACCAGAACATGGGATATGCGAGAGCTGTGACTAAAACCTCCGAAGAGGTATAAGAGAGCATGTCCGTTCGTCGACTAGCCGAAGAGAATGTCCAGCCTGCCGCATTTGCGTTTTCAGACGAGAATGCCGCCTGGGCCGAAGCCACGATCAAGAAATATCCCGAAGGCCGCCAGCAATCCGCCGTCATCCCGCTTTTGATGCGCGCGCAGGAACAGGAAGGCTGGGTGACGCGTGCAGCGATCGAAAAGGTCGCCGACATGCTGTCCATGCCGCTGATCCGGGTGCTCGAGGTCGCAACCTTCTATACCCAGTTCCAACTGAAGCCGGTAGGCACCAAGGCCCATATCCAGGTCTGCGGCACGACGCCCTGCATGCTGCGCGGGGCAGGCGACCTGATCAATGTCTGCAAGAAGAAGATCGGCGCGGCAGCGCTTGAGCCGAATGCCGATGGCACGCTGTCCTGGGAAGAGGTTGAATGCCAGGGCGCCTGTGCCAACGCGCCGATGGTGATGATCTTCAAGGACGCCTATGAGGACCTGACGCCGGAACGGCTTGAGGAAATCATCGATGCGTTCGAAGCCGGTCGCGGTGACGAAATCAAGCCCGGTCCGCAGATCGACCGCTGGTTTTCCGCCCCTGAAGGCGGCTTCACCTCGCTGACGGATGACGACGACGATGCCGTGACGGCCCGCGAGGACGAGACCGAAGACGATGCCGGTTCGCCCGAAGCGATCAACGGCGCCAAGGGCGATCGCCCGCCGGCTGCCGAAGAAAAGCCGGAAGACCCGGATGATCTGAAAATGATGTCCGGCGTCGGCCCGAAGATCGAGAAGCTTCTCAACGATATCGGCATCTACAAGTTCGAGCAGATTGCGGCATGGACGCCCGGCGAATGCGCCTGGGTCAATGAATCGCTGAAACTCGGCGGTCGCATCGAACGCGACGAATGGGTGCGTCAGGCCGGGGTGCTGGCCAAGGGCGGCATCGAGGAATATGAAAAAGTATTCGGCAGAACAGCGCGCTAGGAGTGAAGCATGTTAAAGGATAGGGATCGCATCTTCACCAACCTTTACGGCCATCGGGACACGTCCCTGAAGGGCGCGATGGCGCGTGGTTCGTGGGACAATACCAAGGCGCTGGTCGACAAGGGCCGCGACTGGATCGTTCAGGAAATGAAGGATTCGGGTCTGCGCGGCCGTGGCGGCGCGGGTTTTCCGACGGGGTTGAAATGGTCGTTCATGCCCAAGGATGACCGTCCGCATTATCTCGTTGTGAATGCTGACGAATCCGAGCCCGGCACCTGTAAGGACCGCGAGATCATGCGTCATGATCCGCACCATCTGATCGAAGGCTGCCTGCTTGCCGGCGTTGGTATGGGCGCGCATACGGCCTACATCTATGTCCGCGGCGAGTTCATGCGCGAGCGTGAGGCGCTGCAGGCGGCGATCGACGAATGTTACGATGCCGGCCTTCTGGGCAAGAACAACAAATGCGGCTGGGACATGGACGTGATCGTCCACCATGGCGCAGGTGCTTACATCTGCGGCGAGGAAACGGCGCTTCTGGAAAGCCTTGAGGGCAAGAAGGGCCAGCCCCGCCTGAAACCGCCATTCCCGGCGAATATGGGCCTTTACGGTCTTCCGACGACGGTCAACAACGTCGAGTCGATTGCGGTCGCGCCGACGATCCTCAGACGCGGTGCAAGCTGGTTCTCCTCCTTTGGCCGTCCCAACAATGTCGGCACCAAGGTGTTCATGGTCTCCGGCCATGTGAACCGTCCCTGCGTGGTCGAGGAAAGCCTCGGCATTACCTTCCGCGAGCTGATCGAAAGGCATTGCGGCGGCATTCGCGGCGGCTGGAACAATCTGCTGGCGGTGATCCCCGGCGGTGCGTCCTGCCCGGTGGTCAAGGCCGAGGACATGATGGACGTGCAGATGGATTTCGACGGCCTGAAGGAAGTCAAATCCTCCTTCGGGACCGGCGGCGCCATCGTCATGGACAAGTCGACCGACATCATCAAGGCGATCGCGCGGCTGGCCGAATTCTTCAAGCATGAAAGCTGCGGCCAGTGCACGCCGTGCCGCGAGGGCACCGGCTGGATGTGGCGGGTGATGGAACGCATGGTCGAAGGCCGCGCCCAGAAGCGCGAGATCGACATGCTGTTCGAGGTCACCAAACAGGTGGAAGGCCACACGATCTGCGCGCTTGGCGATGCCGCCGCGTGGCCGATCCAGGGCCTGATCCGCAATTTCCGTCCGGAAATCGAAAAGCGGATCGACCAGTACACGGCCAATGCCACGTCTGAAGGCGCGGTGATGGAAGCGGCGGAGTAGGGTGATGGACATCCACGGACAGGCCACACGCATCGACGCAAGGAAAAGCGATCTTTCGGGATCGGCCTTCGACGATGTCAACCTGTCCGGGGTTTCCCATGAGAACGTCAATCTCTCGGGCGGCAAGTATCATCGTATCACGCTGTCCGGCTCCAGCTTCGACGATGTGAACATGTCGGGTTGCGGGTTCGAGAACGTGAATATGTCGGGGTGGTGCGTGAACAACGCCAATTTCTCCGGCATGGTGGTGACGGATGCCAATCTCTCCGGTGTCTCGATCAGCGATTGTCGTCTCGACGGCATGACGGTCGAAGGCATCGATGTCGGCGCAATGCTGGCGCTGTGGAAAGAACATAAGGCTTGAGACGAGGCCCTGACCGGGCGCACGCAAGCGAGAATGGACTGTCGGCGGCCTTTGGATCGTCGGCGAAGCGGGAAGAACGGATATGGTAAATCTGATTGTTGACGGCAACGAAATCGAGGTTCCCGACCACTATACGCTGCTGCAGGCGGCGGAAGCGGCGGGCGCTGAAATTCCGCGCTTCTGTTTTCACGAGCGGCTGTCGATTGCCGGCAATTGCCGCATGTGCCTGATCCAGGTGAAGGGCGGACCGCCGAAGCCGGCAGCCTCCTGCGCCATGGGGGTCAAGGATATTCGCGGCGGACCGGATGGCTCGCTGCCGGAAATCTACACCAAGACGCCGATGGTCAAGAAGGCGCGCGAAGGGGTGATGGAGTTCCTGCTCATCAACCATCCGCTCGACTGCCCGATCTGCGACCAGGGCGGAGAATGCGACCTGCAGGACCAGGCGATGGCCTTCGGCATCGACGCCTCGCGCTATCAGGAAGACAAGCGCGCCGTCGAGGACAAGTATATCGGCCCGCTGGTCAAGACGGTGATGAACCGCTGCATCCACTGCACGCGCTGCGTTCGTTTCACCACGGAAGTGGCCGGCATCTCCGAGCTTGGCCTGATCGGCCGCGGCGAGGATGCCGAGATCACCACCTATCTCGAACAGGCAATGACGTCGGAACTGCAGGGCAATGTCGTCGACCTTTGCCCGGTTGGCGCGCTGACCTCCAAGCCGTTCGCCTTCACCGCCCGTCCGTGGGAGCTGAACAAGACCGAATCCATCGACGTGATGGATGCCGTCGGTTCGGCGATCCGCGTCGATACGCGCGGCCGCGAAGTGATGCGCATCATGCCGCGCGTCAATGAAGAGGTGAACGAGGAGTGGATCTCCGACAAGACCCGCTTCATCTGGGACGGCCTGCGCACCCAGCGCATCGACAAGCCCTATATCCGCGTCAACGGCCGTCTTCAGGCGTCCAACTGGAACGATGCCTTTGCCGCGATCAAGTCCGCCGTCGACGGTGTTTCCGGCGACAGGATCGGCGCGATTGCCGGCGATCTGGCAACGGTTGAGGAAATGTATGCGCTGAAAGGTCTGATGGCCTCGCTCGGCTCGGTCAATATCGACTGTCGGCAGGACGGGACGGCGCTTGATCCGTCGCTCGGCCGCGCAAGCTACCTGTTTAACCCGACGATCGAAGGCATTGAAAACGCTGACGCTCTTCTGATCATCGGCGCCAATCCGCGTTTCGAGGCATCGGTTCTCAACGCCCGCATCCGCAAGCGTTTCCGCAAGGGCAATTTCCCGATCGGCGTGATCGGCGAACATGCGGACCTGCGGTACGACTACGAGTATCTCGGCGCCGGTCCCCAGACGCTTTCCGATCTCGCCTCCGGTTCGCTCGGTTTCCTCGACGTGCTGAAGAACGCCGAACGTCCGATCGTTCTGATCGGGCAGGGCGCCCTGACCCGCGAAGACGGCGCGGCCGTGCTTGCCAAGGCGGCTCAGCTTGCCGGCGATGTCGGTGCGGTGAGCGAAGACTGGAACGGCTTTGCCGTGCTGCACACCGCAGCATCGCGCGTCGGCGGTCTCGATATCGGCTTCGTGCCGGGCGAGGGCGGCAAGACCGCAGCCCAGATGCTGGGCGATACCGACGTTTTGTTCCTGCTCGGCGCCGACGAACTTGATTTCTCCGCCAAAAAGGCCGGGTTCACCGTCTATATCGGCTCGCACGGCGATGCCGGCGCGATGAACGCCGATGTGGTTCTGCCGGCTGCGACCTATACGGAAAAGTCGGGCACCTACGTCAACACCGAGGGTCGCGTGCAGATGACCAACCGCGCAGGTTTTGCGCCGGGGGATGCGCGTGAGGACTGGGCGGTGCTGCGTGCGCTTTCCGGCATTCTCGGCAAGACGCTGCCCTACGACTCGCTGATGGCGTTGCGTGCAGCGATTTATGGCGAATATCCACACCTTGCTGCGCTTGACGCGGTCGCTGACGCTGATATCAAGGCGGTCGAAACGGCGGCATCGAAGGGTGGGGACCTGGGCGAAGCCGGTTTCGTCTCGCCGATCACCGATTTCTACCTGACCAACCCGATTGCCCGGGCCTCTGCCGTGATGGCCGAATGCTCGGCGCTGGCGCGCAATAATTTCAAGGCAGCGGCGGAATAAGGACCGAACAATGGATTCTTTTCTCTCAACCTATCTCTGGCCCGGACTGATCATGGTCGGTCAGTCGCTGCTGCTGCTGGTCCTGCTGCTTGTCGGTATCGCCTTCATCCTGCTGGCCGACCGCAAGATCTGGGCCGCCGTGCAGATGCGGCGCGGACCGAATGTGGTTGGGCCGTTTGGCCTGTTCCAGTCCTTTGCCGACCTGTTCAAGTTCGTGCTGAAGGAGCCGATCATTCCGGCCAGTGCCGACAAGGTCGTGTTCCTGTTGGCGCCGCTGATCACTGTGACGCTGGCGCTGGCCACCTGGGCGGTGATGCCGGTGGCCGATGGCTGGGTGATTGCCAATATCAATATCGGCATTCTCTATGTTTTCGCGATTTCCTCGCTCGAGGTTTACGGCGTGATCATGGGCGGCTGGGCGTCGAACTCGAAATACGCCTTTCTCGGCTCGCTGCGCTCTGCCGCGCAGATGGTGTCCTACGAAGTGTCGATCGGTCTCGTGATTGTCACCGTGCTGCTGACGGTCGGCTCGCTGAACCTTTCGGATATCGTCTATGCGCAGGAAACCGGCCTCGGCACCATGCTCGGCCTGCCCAACTCGTTCCTCGACTGGAACTGGCTGGCGCTGTTCCCGATGTTCATCGTGTTCTTCATCTCCGCCCTTGCCGAAACCAACCGTCCGCCCTTCGATCTGCCGGAAGCGGAATCGGAACTGGTTGCGGGCTTCATGGTGGAATATGGCTCGACCCCGTACATGATGTTCATGCTCGGCGAATATGCGGCCATCGTCCTGATGTGCGCGATGACGACGACGCTGTTCCTCGGTGGCTGGCTGCCGATCCTGGATGTGCCGGTGCTGAACTGGGTTCCCGGTGTGATCTGGTTCCTGATCAAGGTGCTGCTGTGCTTCTTCATGTTCGGCATGGTGAAGGCATTCGTGCCGCGTTATCGCTACGACCAGCTGATGCGTCTCGGCTGGAAGGTCTTCCTTCCGCTGTCGCTCGCCATGGTCGTCATCGTGGCCTTCGTTGTTAAACTGACCGGCTGGGTGGGCTGATTGATGGTACTTTTCGAAGTGCCGGATTGGAGAATTTGAAATGGGTTCTGTTGCTCAGGCTTTCAATGCCGTCTTCCTGAAGGAGTTCGTCGGCGCGTTCTTTCTGACGATGCGCTACTTCTTCGCCCAGAAGTCGACGGTCAATTACCCCTTCGAGAAGGGACCGGTGAGCCCGCGCTTTCGCGGTGAACATGCGCTGCGCCGTTATCCCAACGGCGAGGAACGCTGTATTGCCTGCAAGCTGTGCGAGGCGATCTGTCCCGCCCAGGCCATTACGATTGAGGCCGGCCCGCGCCGCAATGACGGCACGCGCCGCACGGTGCGCTACGACATCGATATGGTGAAGTGCATCTATTGCGGCTTCTGCCAGGAGGCATGTCCCGTCGAGGCCATCGTCGAAGGGCCGAATTTCGAATTCGCGACCGAAACGCGCGAAGAACTTTACTACGACAAGGAGCGCCTGCTCGCCAATGGCGACCGGTGGGAGCGCGAAATCGGGCAGAACATCGCCATGGACGCACCTTATCGCTGAGATTTGAACAATAAGTGGCCGGGCGGCATAAGGCCGGCCGGTGAGACGATTTGAGAACGGAAAGCCTGGCCAGTCGGCCGGTTTTTCAATGAGACGCGTCCGGGGTTCCCGCGGCGTACAGGAAGAGAAGGCACCAAGATGGGTCTCCAGGCTCTTTTTTTCTATATTTTCGCGTTTATCGCCGTGGCCTCGGCGTTCATGGTGATTTCCGCGCGGAACCCGGTCCATTCGGTCCTGTTTCTGATCGTGGTGTTCGTGAATGCCGCTGCGCTGTTCATTCTGGCCGGCGCGGAATATCTCGGCCTGTTGCTGCTCGTCGTCTATGTCGGCGCGGTCGCGGTGCTGTTCCTGTTCGTGGTGATGATGCTCGACATTGATTTCACGGCGCTCAGATCCGGCATCTTGCGCTATGCGCCGGTAGGCGCGCTGATCGGTGTCGCGCTTCTGGCCGAACTGATCATCGTTGTCGGCGGCACCTTCATTTCCCCGGAGATCGCAGCCAATACCGCGATGCCGATGGCGCCGCTTTCCGAATCCTCCAGCATTCAGACGCTGGGCGATGTGATCTACACGCATTACGCCTATTTCTTCCAGGTCGCCGGCCTCATCCTTCTGGTGGCCATGATCGGTGCGATCGTGCTGACGCTGAAGCATCGCACCGACGTCAAGCGCCAGAACATCGGCAAGCAGGTGGCGCGCACGCCGGAAACAGCGCACGAGGCCGTCAAGGTCAAGCCCGGACAGGGCCTGTAAATTTAAGAGAATTCAGCAGGGATACGGACTCAAGGACAGAGCAATGGAAATCGGACTTTCCCACTACCTGACGGTCAGTGCCATACTTTTCACGATCGGCGTTTTCGGCATCTTTCTGAACCGAAAGAACGTCATCATCATTCTCATGTCCATTGAGCTGATCCTGCTTTCGGTCAATCTCAACATGGTCGCGTTTTCTTCGTTCCTGAATGACGTGGTCGGTCAGGTCTTCGCGCTTTTCATCCTCACGGTGGCAGCGGCCGAAGCGGCGATCGGATTGGCGATCCTCGTGGTGTTTTATCGTAACCGCGGCTCGATTGCGGTCGAAGACGTCAATATGATGAAGGGCTGACTACCAGATGATATACAAACTCATCATTTTCCTGCCGTTGCTCGGCTTCCTCATCGCAGGCCTCTTCGGAAACCGTATGGGCGCGAAAGCCACCGAATGGCTGACCATCGCCTTCATGGCCGTTTCCGCCATCCTGTCCTGGTACGTGTTCATCTCGGTCGGCTTCCTGTCGCATGCAGAGGATCTGGTGATCCAGGTTCCGGTGATGCAGTGGATTTCCTCCGGCAATATCGATGTTGCCTGGTCGCTGAGGATCGACACGCTGACCGCCGTCATGCTGGTCGTGGTCAATACGGTGTCCTGTCTCGTCCACCTTTATTCGGTGGGCTACATGCACGACGATCCGCATCGTCCGCGCTTCTTTGCCTATCTGTCGCTGTTCACCTTTGCGATGCTGTCGCTGGTCACCGCCGACAACCTGCTGCAGATGTTCTTCGGCTGGGAAGGCGTTGGCCTTGCCTCCTATCTTCTGATCGGTTTCTGGTACAAGAAGCCGTCGGCCTGCGCTGCCGCGATGAAGGCCTTCATTGTCAACCGTGTGGGTGACTTCGGTTTCCTGCTCGGCATTGCCGGCCTGTTCTTCCTGGCGCATTCCATCAATTTCGAGCCGATCTTCGCCGCCGCCGAACGCATTGCCGACGACCATGCGGTTGCCGTTGCTGCGGGCGAGCAGGCGCCGGTGCTGCATTTCCTCGGCATGGACCTGTCGCTGATGCACGCCATCACCGCGGTCTGCCTGCTGCTGTTCATGGGCGCCATGGGTAAGTCGGCGCAGTTCCTGCTGCACACCTGGCTGCCGGACGCGATGGAAGGTCCGACCCCGGTTTCGGCCCTGATCCACGCCGCCACCATGGTGACGGCCGGCGTCTTCCTGGTGGCGCGCATGTCGCCGCTGTTCGAACTGTCGCCGTCGGCACTCACCTTCGTCACGCTGATCGGTTCGGTCACCGCGCTGTTTGCCGCGACGATCGGTCTGGTGCAGAACGACATCAAGCGCGTGATTGCCTATTCGACCTGTTCGCAGCTCGGCTACATGTTTGCAGCCCTCGGGGCAGGGGCCTACGGCGCTGCCGTGTTCCACCTGTTCACCCACGCCTTCTTCAAGGCGCTTCTGTTCCTGTGCGCCGGCTCGGTCATCCATGCCGTTTCCGGGGATCAGGACATGCGCCGCATGGGTGGCCTGCGGAAGCATATCCCGATCACCTTCTGGGGCATGATCTTCGGCACGCTCGCCATTACCGGCGTCGGCATTCCCGGCACGATCTTCGGTGCGGCCGGTTACTTCTCCAAGGATGCGATCATCGAGGCGGCCTTTGTTTCGCCAAGCCCGCTGGCCGGTTTCTCCTTCTGGGCACTCGTGATTGCCGCCGTGCTGACGGCGTTCTATTCATGGCGCCTGATTTTCATGACCTTCTTCGGCAAGCCGCGTGCCTCCTCGGACGTCATGCATCACGTGCATGAATCGCCCTGGGTCATGCTGATCCCGTTGATCGTGCTGTCGGTCGGCGCGCTGTTTGCCGGTGTGGTCTTCGCCGAGTTCTTCTACGGCCATGACTACAGCGAGTTCTGGAAGGGCGCACTGTTTACCGGGCCGCATAACGAGGTTCTGGAAGAGCACCATCACGTGGCGCTGTGGGTCAAGCTGTCGCCGTTCTTCGCCATGCTGATCGGTACGGTGGTCGCGATCTACATGTACCTGATCAAGCCGGCATCGGCGCCGGCGATGGCGCGTGCCTTCCCGCGGATCTACGCATTCCTGCTCAACAAGTGGTATTTCGATGAACTGTACGATTTCCTGTTTGTCCGCCCTGCGAAAAAGCTCGGGCACTTCCTGTGGCAGAAGGGAGATATCGGCGTGATTGACCGGTTCGGACCCAACGGCATTGCGGCGCTGGTCGTTGATGTCACCAACCGCGTGGTCAAGCTGCAGTCCGGTTATTTGTACCACTATGCGTTTGCAATGCTGATCGGCCTGGCCGCTCTTGTAACGTGGATGATGCTCGGAGGGGCGCTGTAATGAGCGACTGGCCAATTCTCTCGACAGTCACCTTCCTGCCTCTCGTCGGCGTGGTGCTGATCCTGTTTACCCGCGACGACAATGAAGCGGGGCTGCGCAACATTCGCAATGTGGCGCTGCTGACGACGCTGTTCACCTTCGTGGTGTCGCTGTTTATCTGGATCAATTACGATCCCGCCGATCCGAACTTCCAGATGATCGAGAACCATGCCTGGCTCGGCACGGGGATTTCCTATCATCTCGGCGTTGACGGCATCTCGATGCTGTTCATCCTGCTGACCACGGTGCTGATGCCGCTGTGTATCCTCGCCTCCTGGGAGGCCATCACGCACCGTGTGAAGGCCTATATGATTGCGTTCCTCATTCTGGAAACGCTGATCATCGGCGTGTTCGTCTCGCTCGATATCGTGATGTTCTACGTCTTCTTCGAAGCGGGACTGATTCCGATGTATCTGATCATCGGCATCTGGGGGCATGACCGCCGCGTCTACGCGTCGCTGAAATTCTTCCTCTACACCTTCGCCGGTTCGGTGTTCATGCTGCTGGCGATCATGGCGATGTACTGGGTGACGGGCACGACCAGCGTGCCGGTGCTGCTGGAGTATGATTTCCCGGTCAACATGCAATACTGGTTATTCCTCGGCTTCTTCGCCTCGTTCGCGGTGAAGATGCCGATGTGGCCGGTGCATACCTGGCTGCCGGACGCCCACGTGGAAGCGCCGACGGCGGCCTCGGGCGTGCTGGCGGGTGTTCTGCTGAAACTCGGCGGCTTCGGCGTGCTGCGCTATTCGATGCCGATGTTTCCCGATGCCTCCTATTATTTCGCGCCGCTGATCTTCGCGCTGTCGATCATCGCCATCATCTACGCTTCGCTGGTGGCGCTGATGCAGACCGACATGAAGAAGCTGATTGCCTATTCCTCGGTCGCGCATATGGGCTACGTCACCATGGGCATGTTCTCGGCGACCACCGAGGGTATCGAAGGCTCGATCTTCCTGATGCTGTCGCACGGTATCGTGTCCGGTGCGCTGTTCTTCTGCGTCGGTATCGTCTATGACCGCATGCATACGCGTGAGATCGCCGCATTCGGCGGGCTTGTGCACAACATGCCGAAATTCGCGGTCGCTTTCATGATCTTCACCATGGCCAATGTCGGGCTTCCCGGCACATCGGGCTTCATCGGTGAATTCCTGACGGTGATCGGCGTGTTCCAGGTCAATACCTGGGTGGCTGTGTTTGCGGCCACGGGTGTCATCCTCTCGGCCGCCTATGCGCTGTGGCTGTACCGCCGGGTGATTTTCGGCGCACTGGAGAAGGACAGCCTGAAGGCATTGCTCGATCTTTCCATGCGCGAGAAGTTCGTGCTGTATCCGTTGATCATTCTGACGATTTTCTTCGGTGTATATCCCGAACCGATTTTCGCGGCGATCCACGGGCCGGTCGCCCAGATCGTTCAACATTATGACGCTGTTCTGGAAGCCACCAAGAACATCGCGCTGCCGGTATACTGAGACAGGATCTTTTGGACATGACCTCGGAACTCCTACTTTCAAGTCTGAAGCTGATCATGCCGGAGCTGATCCTTTCGATTGGCGCTATGGTCCTGTTGATGATCGGAGCCTTTGCCGGCCGCAAGAGCGGGCCGACCATCGTCGCGCTTGCCGTGGCCCTGCTGCTGTTCGCCGGCGGCTTCCTGTTCTGGGCGGGCAATGGCGAGGCCTTCAACGGTTCGCTCACCTTCAACGCCTTCACCCGCTTCATGCAGCTTCTGGTGCTGATCGGCGCGGCGCTGTCGATGATCCTGTCTGTCGGCCACGAAGAGCCGGAATATCTCGACCGTTTCGAGTTCCCGGTGCTGATGCTGCTGTCGACCACCGGCATGATGCTGATGGTCTCGGCCAACGACATGCTGGCCTTCTATATGGGCCTCGAGCTGATGTCGCTGCCGCTTTACGTGATCGCTGCGATCAACCGCGACAGCCTGCGCTCGACCGAAGCGGGCCTGAAATATTTCGTTCTCGGCTCGCTGTCCTCCGGCATGTTGCTTTACGGCATTTCGCTGATTTACGGCTTTACCGGCAATATCGGTTTCGATGCCGTCGCCAACCAGATTTCGCTCGGCGAAACCGGTCTCGGCTTCATCTTCGGCATGGTGTTCGTGCTGGCCGGCATCACCTTCAAGATTTCCGCCGTTCCCTTCCACATGTGGACGCCGGATGTGTATGAAGGCGCGCCGACGCCGGTAACGGCCTTCTTTGCCTCTGCGCCCAAGGTTGCGGCCATGGCGATCATCATTCGCCTGCTGATCGATGCCTTCGGCCCGGCCATTGATCAGTGGCGTCAGGTCGTGGTCTTCATCTCGCTTGCCTCGATGGTGCTCGGCGCATTCGCCGCCATCGGTCAGCGCAACATCAAACGGCTGATGGCCTATTCCTCGATCACCCATATGGGTTATGCGCTGGTCGGCCTTGCGGCGGGAACCGAAACCGGTGTCCGCGGTGTCGTTATCTACATGGCGATCTATCTGTTCATGACGCTCGGTACATTTGCCGTCATCATGGCGATGCGCCTGAAAGAGGGCGGCAATGTCGAGAATATCGACGATCTTGCCGGTCTTTCCAGGACCAAGCCGGTTATGGCGGTGGTGCTGACGGCGCTGATGTTCTCGCTTGCCGGCGTTCCGCCGCTTGCAGGCTTCTTCGGCAAGTACTTCGTGTTCCTGGCGGCGATCGATGCAAAGCTCTATACGCTGGCAATCATCGGTGTCCTGTCTTCCGTCGTGGCCGCGTTCTACTATCTGCGCGTCGTCAAGGTGATGTGGTTCGACGAGCCGGCCGTGGAATTTTCGCGGGTGGCAAGCGAATTGCGGTTCGTGTTCGGTCTCGGTGGTCTGTTTGCCATTGGCTACCTTCTGTTCGGCGGCCCGCTGAATTCGGCAGCCGGCGCAGCCGCAGCGGCCCTGTTCTAGATGGCCGCGGGAAAGCCCGCGGCTGCCGGCAGCTATCGGCATGATGCGCTGGACGAAGTGGTCTCGACCAATCTGAAGGCGATGGAACGGGCCGAGGGCGGTGATCCCGGCGGCCTGTGGATCACAGCGGAACGACAAACAGGTGGACGGGCACGGCGCGGACGCAACTGGGTTTCGGAGCGAGGCAATCTTTATGCCTCGCTTCTGCTTATTGATCCCGCACCTGTTTCGGCGATGTCTTCATTGCCGCTGGTTGCCGCCGTTGCCGTTCACGGGGCGGTGACGCGGATGATGGCCGGGCAGGCGGCCGAGGTCGCGATCAAATGGCCCAATGACGTTCTGATCGACCGCAAAAAGGTGTGCGGCATTCTGCTGGAAGGCCGGAAACTGGACGATGGCCGGTTTGCCGTTGTCGTGGGCATCGGCGTCAATGTTGGATTTTCACCGGAGAGCGCCCCATATCCGGTTGCAAGACTGGCCGATTATGTGGCTGGCGCCGACCCCGCCGTCCTGTTTGCCCATCTGTTTGAGATCATGGCGGAAGAACTTTCGATCTGGGATAGCGGAAAAGGCGTGCGAAAAACCGTTGCGCGCTGGCGTGCAGCCGCATGCGGTATTAACGAACGGATCACGATCAATCTGGCCCGCGAGCAGGTCTTCGGGCTTTTTACCGGTATTGATGATGCCGGGATGTTGAAACTTGAAACGGAAGAGGGCACGCGCACTTTTGCTGCCGGCGATGTCTTCTTCGAAAACAACAAGACTGGATAACGCTTCAATGGCGGACAACAACGCTGAACTGGTTTTCCTGCCCCTCGGCGGGCTGGGCGAAATCGGTATGAACCTTGCCCTTTACGGCTATGGACCCGCGGAAAAACGCGAATGGATCATGGTCGATTGCGGCGTCACCTTTCCGGGCGCCGATCTGCCCGGCGTCGATCTCATTCTCCCCGACATCGAATTCGTGCGCGAGCAGCGCGCCAATCTGAAGGCGATGATCATCACCCACGCGCATGAAGACCATTTCGGCGCGATCAACGACCTCTGGCCGGGCCTGAACGTGCCCATCTATGCCTCGCCGTTCACGGCAGGTCTGCTGGAATCCAAGCGCGCCTATGAGAAATCGATGGGCGAAATTCCCGTCACCATCTTCAAGGCGGGCGACACGATCAATGCCGGGCCGTTTTCGGTCGAGGCGGTTGCCGTCAACCACTCGATTCCGGAGCCGATGGCGCTGTGCATCCGCACGCCGCTCGGCAACCTCGTTCACACCGGCGACTGGAAGATCGACGAGGCGCCGTCACTCGGACCGAAGACCGACGAGACCCGTCTGCGCGCACTTGGCGACGAGGGCATTCTGGCGCTGATGTGCGATTCCACCAATGCGCTGCGCGATGGCGTGTCGCCGTCGGAGCAGGAAGTTTCCGAAAGCCTGCGCAAGGTGATCGAGAATGCCGAAGGCCGCGTGGCGCTGACCAGTTTTTCGTCGAATATCGGCCGTATTCGCTCCATCGCCAAGGCTGCGGAAGAGGCCGGCCGGGAAGTGCTGCTGCTCGGTTCCTCGCTGAAGCGCGCCGTTCAGGTTGCCCGTGACATCGGGCTGATGGAAGGCGTCAAACCCTTCGTTGACGAGGACGAGTTCGGCTATATCCCGCGCGACAAGGTGGTGGCGATCCTCACCGGCTCGCAGGGTGAAAGCCGCGCAGCCCTTGCCAAGCTTTCGCGTGACGAGATGCGCAATGTCGCGTTGGCCGCCGGCGATCTCGTGGTGTTTTCCTCGCGCGCCATCCCCGGCAATGAAAAGGCGATCCAGGACGTCAAGAACGGGCTGATCGAGCAGGGCGTGCATATCCTCACCGATAATGAAGCGCTGGTGCATGTGTCGGGCCATCCCCGCCGCAACGAGCTGAAACAGATGTATGAATGGGTCCGGCCCGATATTCTGGTGCCGGTCCATGGCGAGGCCGCACATCTGACGGCGCAAAAGGAACTTGGCGAACAGTCCGGCATCGCCCACGTGCCGCGCGTGCGCAACGGCGACATGCTGCGCCTTGCTCCCGGCGATCCGGAGGTGATCGATCATGTCGAGGCCGGCCGTATCTTCAAGGATGGCAAGCTGATCGGTGGGTTCGACGAGATGGGCATCGGCGAGCGCCGCAAGCTCTCCTTCGTCGGCCATGTCGCGGTCAATGTTCTGCTGAACAGCAAGTTCGAGTTCGCCGGCGATCCGGATGTGGTGCCGATCGGCCTGCCGGGCTTCGATGACGAGGACGAGAAGATGGAGGACGTGCTTTTTGACGCGGTGCTCGGCGCTGTCGAAAGCATTCCGCGCTCGCGCCGCAAGGATCTCAAAATGGTCAAAGAAGCGGTGCGCCGCTCGGTGCGCGCTGCGGCCAATGAGTGCTGGGGCAAGAAGCCGGTCGTGACGGTGTTTGTGAACCGGCTTGGGTGACGCCGGCCACTCTCTCAGGCGTCATCCTCGTGCTTGACACGAGGATCCAGTGACGGTCGCGATAAGAAACCGATTGAGGTGTATGGTTCGGGGTAAAAAAACGGTAACCGGCGTCATGTGTGGAGAACGACATGGATCCTCGTGTCAAGCACGAGGATGACCCAAGTGGGAAGCGTTGTGATCAACAGAAGGCCCGGAATTATGGTCGGATCGTTAAACCGGACACCGGTGGGTCAAGCCCGAGCATGACTCCGGTGAGGGTGGAAGAGAGATATCTTCTGTCAAGCCGTCGAATTATCGGATCAAATTCGGTCTCTAAGCAGGAAAGTTGGTAGAACGCTTCCATTTCAAGCTGAAGGGCTTCACCCCGGACGCCTGAACAGTCGGCTCTGCTCGAACAGGCCTTCCAGTTGGCTGATGCGCTGGCGGGTCTTGTCCCAGCTTTTCGCCTGAACCGCCTCGATCAGCGCCTCCACCACGAACAGCGTCACTACAGACGAGTCCCACGCGGACGGCGCCTCGATATTGACGCGGAAGGTGTGGCGGGCAAATTTTGTCACCGGCGAGGCCCACTGGTCGGTGAACAGGATGATCTCGACGCCGTTTTCGCCTGCAACGCGGGCCAGTGTGGCCATGTCCTGTTCGTAGCGGCGAATGTCGAAGATCACCAGAACATCGCCGTTGGCCATGTTCAGCATATGCTGCGGCCATGAGCCGGAATTGGATGACATCAGCGTTGTCTTCGGCCGGATCACCTGCATGTGGGTGTAGAAGTAGCCCGCGATTGCCCCCGTGATGCGCCCACCGACGAAATAGACGGCGCGGTCGAGGTCGGAGAGAAGCGCCGCAGCGCCGCCGAACGTCTCCTGATCGAGTTGTGACAGCGTGCGGCGCATATTGTCGATGGCCGCCTCGCCGAAACGGTTGAGGATATGCGTGTCGGGCACATTGCGGGCCAGCCGGTCATGTTTGGCAATCGGATTGGAAAGCGTCGCCTCCAGTTCCTGATGCAGGCGAGCCTGAAACTCGCCATAGCCCTTGAAACCGAGCTTCTGCACCATGCGCGCGACCGTCGGGGTCGAGACATCGGCGTTTTCCGCCAGCGTGGTGATGCTGCCGAGGCCGGACACCGGGTAATTCTCGCTGATCGTATCGGCGAGGCGCTTTTCCGAACGCGTCAGTTCGCCGTAGCGCGCGGCGATTGTCTCGGCGACAGTCCTGGACCCATCGGTCAATCTTCGTCTCCTGTTTTTCCGCCATTTAGGAACGGCGCGGCCGGTCCGTCAATGGAAAATATGAATAGAAGTTTTCACTGACTGATTGACATCGACCATTTTCTGAAGAACTATTTACAAAACCAAATGCAGAAAATGCAGGGGAACAGATGTTGGGAAAGCCGGGGCTGTTGAGCGCCCGCGATGGTGCGCCCGTCATTGTCGAGCGCGCATCCGGCCAAAGCAGGATCATGCTGATTTGCGAACATGCCGGCCGGGCCATTCCCGAACGCCTCGGCGACATGGGGCTGGCGGCTGACCTGCTCGAAAGCCACATCGCCTGGGACCCGGGCGCGCTAGCGGTTGCGAAGCTTTTGAGCGCGGCCCTTGATGCGACGCTGGTGCATCAGCGGTTCTCCCGTCTGGTCTATGACTGCAACCGGCCGCCGGAAGCGGCGGATGCCATTCCGGATGTCAGCGAGATTTACGAAGTGCCGGCCAATAGCGGCCTTGGCCCGGTGGCAAGGGCCGAGCGCGCCGAGGCGCTTTACCTGCCGTTCCACGAACGCATCGACACGCTGCTGGACGAGCGCGCGCATGCCGGACGCAAGGCAATCATCGTCACCGTTCATTCCTTCACGCCCGTCTTCAAGGGCAAAAAGCGCGATGTCGAAATCGGCATTCTGCATGACCGGGACCGCAGGCTTGCCGATTGCATGCTGGAAAGGGCCGGTGCGGCCGGTGGTTATGACGTTCGCCGTAACGAGCCCTATGCGCCGGTGGACGGCGTGACCCACACGCTGCGCCGCCATGCGCTGCAGCCCGGGCTGCTCAATGTCATGATCGAGATCCGCAACGACCTGATCGCCGATGCGGCGGGGCAGGGCGCGGTTGCGGGTTTTGTCGCGGGGTTGTTGAGCGAATGCCTCGACAGCATGCGGGAGGTGGCCTGATGCCGCAGGCGATCAAGACCTATGTGCGCTGTATCGACGGCTTCAACCGCGTGGTCGGTCGCATCGCCATGTGGCTGATTTTCGTGATGATGGGCATCCTGCTCTGGTCGTCGGTGTCCAAGACCTTCTTCAACCCGTCGCTGTGGACGCTGGAAATGGCCCAGTTCGTGATGACGGCCTATTACCTCGTCGGCGGCGCCTATTCGCTGCAGCTCGACAGCCATGTGCGCATGGACCTCATCTATGGCCGCTGGTCGCCGCGCCAGCGCGCCATTGTCGACGCGATCACGGTGTTCATGCTGTTCACCTATCTGATCTTCCTTCTGATCGGCGGCGTGTCTTCGACCAGCTACGCGTTGCAATATGGCGAGACCTCCTATTCCAGCTGGTCGCCCTATATGGCGCCGATCAAGATCACCATGGTCATCGGCATTTTCCTGATGTTCCTGCAGACCACCTCGATCTTCTTCAAGGATCTGGCAAAGGCGCTGGGGAGGCCGATCACGTGAGCCTTTCCTATGAAATGATCGCGCTCCTGCTGTTCTTCTCGATGATGCTGACCATGCTGACCGGACAGCGCGTGTTCGCTGCCATCGGTTTTGTCGGCGTTGTCGCGGCGGCGTTCCTGTGGGGCACGGGCGGCTACGAAATCGGCTTTTCAGCCGGCATGAAGCTGATGAAGTGGTATCCGATGCTGACGCTGCCGCTGTTCATCTTCATGGGCTACATGCTGTCGGAATCCGGCATCGCCGAAGACCTCTACAAGGCGTTTCACGTGTGGATGGGCGGTCTGCCGGGCGGGCTTGCCGTCGGCACGATTGCGCTGATGGTGGTGATTTCGGCCATGAACGGGCTTTCTGTGGCGGGCATGGCCATCGGCGCGACCATCGCGCTGCCGGAGCTTCTCAGGCGCGGCTATGACAAGATCATGGTGTCCGGCGTCATTCAGGCGGGCTCGTCGCTCGGCATTCTGGTGCCGCCGAGCGTGGTGCTGGTGCTTTACGGCATGATCGCCCGTCAGCCCGTCGGCAAGCTCTGGGTTGCGGGTGCGCTGCCCGGCCTGCTGCTGGCGGCCCTGTTCATCATCTACATCATCATCCGCTGCCGCATGAACCCCGCGCTCGGCCCGTCGCTACCGAAAGAAGAGCGCGACATGCCGCTGGGCGAGAAGCTGAAGCTTCTGCGCGCCGGCATCATCCCCTTCCTGATCTTCTTCCTGATGATGGGCCTGTTCCTGATGGGCGTCACAAGCTTGACGGAAAGTGCCGCCATTGGCGCGCTTTCGGCGCTCGTTGCGGCTCTCGTCAAGAAGCGGCTGACATGGAAGCTTTTGAACCGCACCATGGAGCAGACGCTCGGCATTTCCTGCATGTTCATGTGGATCATTCTGGCCGCTCTCTGCTTCGGCGCGGTGTTTGACGGGCTTGGCGCGGTCAGGGCGCTGGAACATCTGCTGCTGGAGCGCTGGGACCTCGGCCCCTGGGAAATCCTGATCATGATGCAGATTTCCTACATCATCATGGGCACGTTTCTGGATGACACGGCGATGCTGGTGATTGTCGCGCCGCTTTACGTGCCGCTGGTCGGCCATCTCGGCTTCGATCTGGTCTGGTACGGTGTGCTCTACACCATCACCTGCCAGATCGCCTATATGACGCCGCCATTTGGCTACAACCTGTTCCTGATGCGGGCCATGGCCCCGCGGGAGATTTCGCTGACCGATATTTACCGCTCCGTCTGGCCGTTTGTGATGATCATGATCACCGGCCTGGCGATCGTCACGGCATTTCCGCAGATTGCCCTGTGGTTGCCGAACCTCGTCTATGCGCGCTGAGGGGAGTGGCCGAAGCGCGTTGGTGTGCGTCCGTTCGACCGGGCGTTTGTGAAGGAAGGCCCGGCAGAGGGCCGGGTCTCAACGACTTGAGAAGCAAAACAGAGGGAAGCAGCAATGACCAACAGACGCAGTTTTTTGAAGAATGCGGGCCTTGCGACCGCAGCCGGCGCCACGGCGCTTGCCGCCCCCGCCGTCACCCGCGCCCAGAGCAAGATCACCTGGCGCCTGCAGACCTATGCCGGAGCGGCGCTGGCCGAACACGTAATCAAGCCGTCGATCGAGGCCTTCAACACGGCGGCCAATGGCGAGATGGAAATCCAGCTTTTTACCGCCGACCAGCTGGTGCCGACGGGCGAACTGTTCCGCGCCATGCAACGCGGCACCATCGATGCCGTCCAGTCCGATGACGATTCAATGAACTCGCCGCTCGATATCAAGGTGTTCGGCGGCTATTTCCCCTTCGCCTCGAAGTTCAGCCTCGATGTGCCGACGCTGTTTTACGAATACGGTCTCGCCGAGATCTGGGAAAAGGCCTATGCGGAGGTCGGCGTGCAGTGGATTTCCGCCGGCGCCTGGGATCCGTGCAACTTCGCCACCGTCAATCCGGTGACGAGCCTGTCCGATCTCGAGGGGCTGCGCATCTTCACCTTCCCGACGGCCGGCAAGTTCCTGTCGCAGTTCGGCGTCGTGCCGGTCACGCTGCCGTGGGAAGACGTGCAGGTCGCCATGCAGACCGGCGAACTCGACGGTCTGGCGTGGTCGGGGATCACCGAGGATTACACCGTCGGCTGGGCCGATGTGACCAACTACTTCCTCACCAACAATATTTCCGGCGGCTGGTGCGGCTCCTTCTTCGTCAATTCCGACAAATGGGCCGAAGTGCCGGAGCATCTGAAGGTACTGTTCCGCATGTGCACGGATTCCTCGCATCTCCACCGCCTGCACTGGTATTGGGGCGGCGAGGCGCGGCTTCGCGCCCATGGCGAGAAGCTGGAACTGACCACCATTCCGGACGCTGAATGGAAGACGGTGGAGGATGCCGCCGATACGTTCTGGGGCGAGATTGCCGCCGAGACCGAGCGTACGGCCGAAGTGGTCAAGATCCTGAAACAGTATCAGGCGGACATGAAGGCCGCCGGCCCGCCCTACCGCGCCGGCTGATCGGGGCTGCGACCGGGGCGGGGTTTTGCCGGTCACCCGTGCCTCTCTTTCGCATCACCCTCAGGCTTGACCCGAGGGGCCAGGCAAGGTTCTCCGTGCCGCCTGGATGCTCGGGTCAAGCCCGAGCATGACACTTGAGGGAAGGGCAAAGGCGGCCTTGCCGCCGACGCCGACACTGTTGACAAGGATCGTCCGGAACGCGTTTGCTCCGGGCGGTCGCACATGAAGGACGCCGCAGTCGCGTTCGACAACCGATGGGAAAAGCCTGATGAGCGCAAGCTACACATTCGACGAACTGAAACGGGACGTGGCCGAAGGCCGGATCGATACGGTGCTTGCCTGTCAGGTGGATATGCAAGGCCGGCTGATGGGCAAGCGTTTCCACGCCGAATATTTCGTTGAAAGCGGTTTTCGGGAAACCCATTGCTGCAATTATGTGCAGGCCACCGACATGGAGATGCACACCGTCGAAGGTTATGAATCGACAAGCTGGGCGGCGGGCTACGGCGATTATACGATGAAGCCCGATCTTGGCACGCTGAGGCGCATTCCCTGGCTGGAAGGCACAGCACTCGTGCTGTGCGATGTCGAGGATCATGCCACCCATGGCGAGGTTGCGCATTCGCCGCGCGCGCTGCTGAAAAAACAGGTTGCCCGCCTTGAGGCCCTCGGCTTTCGCGCGATGATGGCGACCGAGCTTGAATTCTTTCTCTTCAACCAGTCTTTCGAAAGCGCCGAGGAAGCCGGTTATCGCGGGCTGAAGCGGTCGAGCGCCTATAACGAGGATTACCACATCTTCCAGACCACCAAGGAAGAGGATGTGATGCGGGCGATCCGCAACGGGTTGCAGGGCGCGGGCATCCCGATCGAAAATTCCAAGGGCGAGGCGGATGCCGGGCAGGAGGAGCTGAACGTCCGCTATGCCGACGCGCTGACCATGGCCGACCGCCACGCCATCATCAAGAATGCCTGCAAGGAAATCGCCTGGCAGAAGGGCAAGGCCGTGACCTTCATGGCCAAGTGGAATTACGATGCCGCCGGCAATTCTTCCCACGTGCATCAGTCATTGTGGAGCGCTGACGGCACGACCCCGCTGTTCTTCGATCCCGACGGGCCCTATGGCATGTCGAAACTGATGGAGCATTATGTGGCAGGCCTGCTCGCCCATTCCTCCGAAATCACCTATTTCATGGCGCCCTATATCAATTCCTACAAACGCTTCATGGCCGGCACCTTCGCTCCGACCAAGGCGATCTGGTCGCGCGACAACCGCACGGCGGGTTTCCGGCTCTGCGGGGAAAAGACCAAGGGCATCCGTATCGAGTGCCGCATCGGCGGGGCCGATCTCAATCCTTATCTCGCCTTTGCCGCCCAGTTGGCTGCGGGCCTCGATGGCATCGAAAAACAGATGACGCTGGAAGAACCCTATGTCGGCGACGCCTATGGCGCGGGCGGCGATATCCGCGAAATCCCGAAGACGCTGCGTGCGGCCGCCGCCGCCATGAACGGTTCGGAACTGCTGCGAACGGCTTTCGGTGACAGTGTCATCGACCACTATTGCCGCGCCGCCGAATGGGAACAGGAAGAATACGACCGCCGCGTCACCGACTGGGAGATTGCGCGCGGATTTGAAAGGGCTTGAAGGGGCGGTGTCGTATCGCTGCAGGAAGACGGCGTTACCTTTTGAAATAAAAGTATAAATGACAGGATGGTGATCATGACGATGATCCAATGTATTTCGCCGATCGATGGATCGGTCTATGCCGAGCGGGAGGCGGTTTCCGCTGCCGCCGCCAGCGCTGCCGTCGCAAGGGCGCGTGCGGCCCAGAAGGATTGGGCGGGGCGGCCGCTGGAAGAGCGGGTCTCGCTGGTGCAGGCGGGCATCAGGGCGCTCAATGCCATGAGCGAGGAGGTGGTTGAGGAGCTTGCCTGGATGATGGGCCGGCCGGTGCGCTATGGCGGCGAATTCGGCGGCGTCAACGAGCGCGCCGAGTATATGGCCGGTATTGCGGCGGAAGGGCTGGCGCCGATCGCGCTGGAAGACAGCGGCGATTTCCGGCGCTACATCGCGCGCGAACCGCATGGCGTCGTCTTCGTCATCGCGCCGTGGAACTATCCGTATATGACGGCGATCAATACCATCGTTCCGGCACTGATTGCCGGAAATGCCGTGATCATCAAGCACGCCAGCCAGACGCTGCTGGTCGGCGAGCGCATCGTTACGGCTTTCGTGTCGGCGGGGATCCCGGAATATTTGTTCCAGAATCTGTTCCTCGACCATGCGACAACATCCGAATTGATTGCGGCAAAAAGCTTTGATTTCATAAACTTCACCGGATCTGTTGAAGGCGGACGTCAGATGGAGCGCGCAGCTGCCGGCACCTTCACGCCGCTAGGGCTGGAGCTTGGCGGCAAGGATCCGGGCTATGTCATGGAGGATGCCGATCTCGATGCGGCCGTTGCGACGCTGATGGACGGCGCCATGTACAATGCCGGCCAGTGCTGCTGCGGCATCGAGCGGATTTATGTGACGGCAAGCCTCTATGATGCCTTTGTCGAAAAGGCGGCTGCCTTTGCTTCCGCCTACAAGCTTGGCAATCCACTGGATGAGGCGACGACGCTGGGGCCGATGGCAAACCGGCGCTTTGCCGCTGTCGTGCGCAAGCAGATCGAAGATGCGGTCGCCGCCGGCGCAACGCCGCTGGTCGACCCGAAGCTGTTTCCCGAGGATGACGGCGGCACTTACCTTGCCCCGCAGGTTCTGGTGAATGTCGATCACAGCATGAGCGTGATGCGCGAGGAAAGTTTCGGCCCGGTCGTCGGCATCATGAAGGTTTCCTCCGACGAGGAGGCGCTTTCGCTGATGAATGACAGTCCGTACGGCCTGACCGCATCGCTATGGACCGCCGATCCCGAGCGCGCGGCGGCACTCGGCGCCCGTATCGAAACCGGGACCGTGTTCATGAACCGCGCCGATTATCTCGACCCGGCGCTGTGCTGGACGGGCTGCAAGAACACCGGCCGCGGCGGTTCGCTCTCCATTATCGGCTACCACAACCTGACCCGTCCGAAGTCGTATCATCTGAAGAAAGTCACACAATGAGTTTCACAGCCAACTGGAGTTATCCGACCACGATCAAGTTCGGCGCGGGCCGCATCGCCGAACTCACTGACGCCTGCAAGAGCCTCGGCATGACCAATCCGCTGCTGGTGACAGACAAGGGGCTGGCCGGCCTGCCGATCACGCAAAATGCGCTCGATATCCTTTCCGGCAGCGGACTGGATTGCGCGCTGTTTTCAGACGTTGATCCGAACCCCAACGAGAAGAACCTTGCCGCCGGTATCGCTGCCTACAAGGCGGGCGGGCATGACGGCGTGATCGCCTTCGGCGGCGGGTCCGGTCTCGACCTCGGCAAGCTGGTGGCGATGATGGCCGGCCAGACCCTGCCGGTCTGGGATTTCGAGGATATCGGCGACTGGTGGACCCGGGCCGATGCCGATGCGATTGCGCCGATCGTGGCGGTGCCGACGACTGCCGGCACGGGCTCGGAAGTCGGCCGGGCCGGGGTGCTCACCAATTCCGAAACCCATGTGAAGAAGATCATCTTCCACCCGAAGCTTCTGCCGGGCGTGGTGATCTGCGATCCGGAACTGACCGTCGGCATGCCGAAAATCATCACCGCTGGCACGGGGCTCGATGCCCTGGCGCATTGCCTGGAGGCCTATTGCTCGCCGCATTACCACCCGATGTCGCACGGTATTGCGCTGGAGGGCATGCGGCTGGTGAAGGACAATCTGCCGCGCGCCTACAATGACCCGGAAGATCTGGAAGCGCGTGCCGAAATGATGAGTGCTGCGGCGATGGGCGCCGTTGCCTTTCAGAAGGGGCTCGGCGCCATTCATGCGATCTCCCATCCGCTCGGCGCGGTCTACAACACCCACCACGGCATGACCAACGCCGTGGTCATGCCACCGGTGCTGCGCTTCAATCGCGAGAAGATTGAAGGAAAGTTGAAATTGGCTTCTGATTATCTTGGAATTTCCGGTGGTTATGATGGCTTTTTCAATTTCGTTCTCGAGTTCAGGGTAGCGCTTGGCGTGCCGGAAAACCTGACGGCGATGAGCATTGCGCCGGACCGCATCGACGAACTTGCGGCGATGGCGCTTGAGGACCCGAGCACGGGCGGCAACCCCGTCGAGATGACGCTCGAAAATACCAGAGCGCTTCTGGCCGACTGCTTTTAAGGCGGTTTCGTCTGGACTTTGAAAGGGGCTGCGACCGTGGAGCCTTCAGCTGTCGATAGGGCACGGTTCACCATCCTTCTTTATGCTCGGGCTTGCCCCGAGCATCCAGTCGCAGTCCGCTGTCACCGAAATTTCAGTTTGAAAATTAAATAAATCAAACTTTTATGCGGCAAATGTTCAATTTATGCATCAACGTGGCTGGAACCTCGGAACTAGCTCGAGAATGATACCCGTAAAATGGATAGGTTCGTCCGCAGATCTGAGAGCGCCGCGACTGTAACGCCTTTCTGTTTTACGTAGCGGCTTCCAGAATATCGTCCTTTGCCTTGTCGCGGTCGGTGCGCACCAGACCGGTCAGAAGACGCGGCAAAGCCTTCCTGCTTCCGGCAAGGGCGGCCAGGTTTTCGGCGTCCCCGGGCAGGCCGAGGCTTTCGGCAGCCTTGGCCGCGCGGGCATCGCAGAAGGGATAGTGCTCCTCCCAGGCGATCTGAACCTCGCGGAAGAAGATATCCGCGCCGGTCTCGCCAATGCCCTTGAAGGCCTTCAGGTGTTTGCGTTGTTCGGCCGGATCACGACCGGCCTTGTCCCTCAGCCGGCGCAGGTCGCCGCCGTATTCGTCTTTGAGCAGATCGAGTGTGTCGGCAAGATAACGCGCCGTGCTTTCGTCATAGCGGGCATAGCCGTTTTCATTCAGCACCTTCACGCGTTCCTCCCAGGATGTGTCCGCCATCTTTTCCGGTGTCGTCCAGCCGGCGTCGAAAAGCGCCTTCGCGGCCTCCTGCGCCTTGTCGGCGCTGATCCGCGCACTCATCAAAAGCGCACAGACAAGCCACTGAAACAGAGGCGCCGGCGTGTTCTTCGCGACATCGATATGGAGCATTTCCGCATAGCTTTCGGGGTAGCGGTCCAGAACGGCCTTCACGATCGCTTTCTCTCTCGCCTTCGCTGTCATGGTTCACGCTCCTTCGGTCATTGATGGCTGATGCGACGCAATCCCGCGCTTTTCCGTCAAACACCTGCGAGAGCCGGATGTTCCGGGGGGAGAGTTGCATCCAACCTTCGAAACGGTCTAGGTGTCGTCAGGGCGCATTGTCAGGACTGGAGGAAACCTTGTCGCTGTTTTCCGCGTTTGCGGTCTATTTCGTCATCTGGTGGGTGACATTGTTTGCGGTTCTGCCCTTTGGGCTGCGCACCCAGGATGAGGAGGGCGATGTCGTGCCCGGCACCACGGCAAGCGCGCCGCATCGCTTTCGGCCCTGGCGGGTGATCTTCTGGACCTCGCTGGTGGCAGCGCTCGTCTTCGCCGCCTGGTATCTGGTCGTGATCGTCGCGGGCTACGGGCTGGAAGACCTTTCGGCGCTTTTCTGGACGTCCTGATCCGGCACCTTTTGAGGTGAGCGGAACGTGTTCTAGAACCGCATGCGCAGGAAGGCGCTGCCGAGGCCGTAATCGTAATCCTTGGTGCCGCTGTCGCCGGTCGAGCGGCCATATTCGAAACGCGCGCCGAGTTCGAGATCGGTCAGGAAGAACTTGATGCTGGTCTCAAGCCCGCCGTAATAGGCACCGCTGTCGATGTTGTCCGGCGCGAGGCGGGAATTGTTCTCGACCGTCACATCGCCATAGACCTGCCGGTAGCCGGCATAGGGCGAAAGCGTCACCAGGCCGAGATTGCCCTTTGCCGCGACATAGGCACCGATGGAGTTCAACTGCGTGTCGGTCTTGCCACCGCCGGTGCGGGTCTCGATTTCCTGCGTGGTGCCGCCGAGCGATGTGAAACCGGTCACCCCGGCGCAAAGATTGACCGGCCCCTTGCTGCAAACGCCCAGCCGGCCATCAATGCCCCAGTAGCTGTCGGCGATCAGGTCATCCAGCGCATCCTCGTTCATATGCAGCATGAAGGCCGCGGGTCCGCCGGAAAGATCGAGGTAGAAGGCATCGGAAAGATCGGCAGCATAAGCGGATACCGGCAGGGCGGTGACGCCGGCCAGCACTGCCGTGGCGGCCATCGATGTAAACTGGTTGCGGGGCACGGCCGGTCCTGTCCTTTTACGCGAAGTCGTCGGGCCGTTTTCCGGTAAATGGCAAAAGGGGTCAACGCGGCGTGGGCAAAGCCTCGTTTCGTGGCAAAGAAAGTATTAATCCGGAAAAGATGAATCCGTTGCCAAAACTGCAAAAAAAAACAAGGCCTGAGGCCTTGTTTTCAAGTATCGCGTGATCCGTTCCGTTTCCGGGGCTGCGACAAGCGCGCCAGGATCGATCCTCCCAAGACTTGACCGCGAAGAAAAGGCAAGAATTTAAGCTCCCTGCCTGTTTTATGGGCTTAACCTAGCCCAATGATTGGGCTTTGTCATCCCTTATTTTGCAATTTTGCGACAGTCGGAAGACTTTTTAAGTTTGACAAACACTTTACTGTGTTCTGCAACGTTTCAATTGCTTGACATTTGTCATCTCCCTTTGTTGCGGCCCTGATGGGCAGTCTGCCGCCGGCCTGTTTCGCGGCTTTAATTCTGTTGCGGAAGCCGCTAAAAGGGCCGGAATAAAACCAGTATGCAATCGATTCCCGGCCCGCCGGGATGGCGACAAGGAAGTAGTCTCAGATGCGTCTTTCCCGTTATTTCCTGCCGATCCTGAAGGAAACGCCCAAGGAAGCAGAGATTGTCTCGCACCGTTTCATGCTGCGCGCCGGCATGATCCGTCAGCACGGGCAGGGCATCTATTCCTGGCTGCCGCTGGGCAAGCGCGTTCTGGACAAGGTCAACCGCATCATCCGTGAGGAACAGGACCGTTCCGGCGCGGTGGAACTGCTGATGCCGACCATGCAGTCGGCCGATCTGTGGATCGAAAGCGGGCGCTACGAGGCCTATGGCAAGGAAATGCTGCGGATCACCGACCGGCAGGACCGCGCCATGCTGTTCGGCCCCACCAACGAGGAGATGATTACCGAGATCTTCCGTTCCTCCGTCAAATCCTACAAGCAGCTGCCGCTTAATCTCTACCATATTCAGTGGAAGTTCCGCGATGAAATCCGTCCGCGCTTCGGCACGATGCGCTCGCGCGAATTCATGATGAAGGATGCCTATTCCTTCGACCTGACGCTGGAAGGGGCCGAACATTCCTATCGCAAGATGTTTGCGGCTTACCTGCGCACCTTCGACCGGCTGGGTCTGCGCGCGATCCCGATGCGCGCCGATACCGGCCCGATCGGCGGCAATCTCAGCCATGAATTCATCATTCTGGCAGAGACCGGCGAATCCGAAGTGTTCTGCCATCGCGATTTCGTCAATTTCGATATTCCCGCCGCGGATCTCGACTTCGACAATGTCGAAAAGCTGAAGGGCATTTTCGATCAGTGGACTTCGCTTTATGCCGCCACCGACGAAATGCATGATGCAGGCACTTTCGATGCGTTGCCGGAAGGCGAACGGCTTTCAGCCCGCGGTATCGAGGTCGGCCACATCTTCTATTTCGGCACCAAATATTCCGAGCCGATGAATGCTGTGGTGCAGGGCCCCGACGGCAAGGAACATCCCGTGCATATGGGCTCCTACGGCATCGGCCCGACCCGCCTTGTTCCCGCCATCATCGAAGCTTCTCATGACGAAAACGGCATCATATGGCCGGATTCGGTCGCCCCCTTTGATGCGGTGATCATCAACATGAAGGTGTCGGATGAGGGGTGCAGCGCTGTCAGCGAACGGCTCTATGAGGCGCTGGCGAATGCCGGTCTCGATGTCCTTTATGACGATACCGACGAACGCGCGGGCGCAAAATTCGCGACTGCCGATCTGATCGGTGTGCCGAGCCAGATCGTGGTCGGTCCGCGCGGTGTCGCGGCCGGCGAGGTCGAAATCAAGGATCGCAAGTCCGGCGCCCGCGAGACGATGTCGGTGGATGCCGCGATTGCCAGGCTGACAGCCGGGCGCTGAGGAGTAACGACAGATGGCCGCGGGCGAACCCGACCAGACAATGGATGCAGCAAGGGCAAAGCCTTTTTCCGTCTTCGAACGCATGGTGGCGTGGCGCTATTTGAGGTCGCGCCGCAAGGAAGCCTTCATCTCGGTGATTGCCGGTTTCTCCTTTCTCGGCATCATGCTCGGCGTTGCCACGCTGATCATCGTCATGGCGGTGATGAACGGGTTTCGCAGCGAACTGGTCAACCGTATCCTCGGCATCAACGGCCATATCGTCGTGCTGCCGGCCGGTGAGCCGTTTCCCGATTATGCGGCCCTGACCCAGCGCCTTGAGGGCGTTGACGGCGTGCGCCTTGCCTTTCCGCTGGTGGAAGGTCAGGCGCTGGTTTCCGGTGCGCAGGGTGCTGGCAGCGGCGCGCTGGTGCGTGGCGTGCGGCCCGATGACATGCTGAACCTCAGCACCGTCTCCGACAACATCATCGAAGGTGACATGGTCGGTTATACCAGTGGCGATGGTGTGCTGATCGGTTCACGGATGGCGCAATCGCTCGGACTTTTTGCCGGCGACAAGATCACCATGATTTCGCCGGAAGGGGACGTGACCCCCTTTGGTGTCAATCCGCGCGTCAAGGCCTATACGATTTCCGGCATATTCGAGATCGGCATGTCGGAATATGATGCCTCGATCATCTTCATGCCGCTTGCCCAGGCCCAGGCCTATTTCAATGCGGGGGACACGGTGCAGAGCATCGAGGTGTTCGTCGATCATCCGGACGATGTCGATGCTGTGATCCCGAAGGTTCGCGAAGCCGCCAATGAGGATATCCTGATCTCCGACTGGCGGCAGAACAACCGCACCTTCTTTTCCGCGCTGGAAGTCGAGCGCAATGTCATGTTCATGATCCTGACGCTGATCGTGATCGTTGCCGCGCTCAACATCATCTCCGGGCTGATCATGCTGGTGAAGGACAAGGGACCGGATATCGCGATCCTCAGGACGATGGGCGCGACGTCGGGCGCTATCATGCGGATCTTCTTCATGACGGGGGCGGCGATCGGCATTGTCGGCACGCTTGCGGGCGTTTTCCTCGGGGTTGTCGTTTGTCTCAACATCGAGTCGATCCGCGAGTTCTTCTCCTGGGTGACCGGAACGGTGCTGTTCGATCCGCAGCTTTATTTCCTGTCCACGCTGCCGGCCGAAATGAGTTTCGGCGAGACAATGACCGTGGTCATCATGTCACTGACGCTTTCATTCATCGCGACGATCTTTCCGGCGTGGCGCGCCTCCCGTCTCGATCCGGTTCAGGCGCTGCGCTACGAATAGCGGGAGAACAACTTGGCCAATCCGTCTCTGGAATTGAAGTCGATCGTGCATGAATACGGGCAGGGGGATTCTGTCCTTCAGATCCTGAAGGGCGCATCGCTCAAGCTCATGCCGGGTGAGATGGTGGCGCTGGTGGCGCCATCGGGCACGGGCAAGTCGACATTGCTGCAGATTGCCGGGCTGCTCGAAAAGCCGACCTCGGGGGAGGTCTTCCTCAACGGCCGTGAAGCGACATCTCTGGACGATGATGCGCGTACCACCTTCCGGCGCAATGATGTCGGCTTTGTCTATCAGTTTCATCATCTGCTGCCCGAATTCACGGCACGCGAAAACATCATGCTGCCGCAGCTGATTGCCGGGCTCCCACCCCGCGAGGCCGGTGAGCGTGCCGACCAGATGCTCGATTATCTCAAGATCGGCCATCGGGCAGAGCACCGTCCGGCGGAGCTTTCCGGCGGCGAGCAGCAACGTGTTGCCATCGGCCGTGCCGTCGCCAATGCGCCAAGCCTGCTGCTTGCCGATGAGCCGACCGGCAATCTTGATCCCGGCACGGCCGGTTATGTGTTCGAGGCACTGGAAGCGCTCGTTCGCCAGTCCGGCCTTTCCGCCCTGATCGCGACACACAACCTCGAAATCGCCGAGCGGATGGACCGCCGCGTGACCCTGCAGGATGGCCTCGTCGTCGATCGCGACGTTCCGGCTGTTTCCGGGTGATCCGCATTCCCACCTGACGATTTGAAGTGACGGTTTGCCCTGCATCTTGCCGGGCAAGCCGTTCCTTTGCCTTTGCCCCGCCGACAGGCGCCTCAAGGCCTGAATATCCGACAAGAGCCTCCAGCCCGTCCGAGGCGATGACTGCGACAAGCTGCCGAACGTCGGTGCACGGGATCTTCTGCATTATTTTTTGAATTTCGGGTTGCGAAATAGGAAAATAGTCCTAATATGGAAATGCAACCTGAGATGGAATTTATAGACATGCAGAATCCAAAGAGTGTTCTCCTCATCGTTAAGTAAAGTTTATATGATGTTTATCGTTCCATTTAAAAACATGTAATTGAAATTTGCATGTTTTTTCTAACTTTGTTTAATTGTATTTCTGAGTTTTGTTTTTAAATAAATAATATTTATCCAATTTAATATTCAAATTATACAAGTAAATAAAAAATATTATTTGTGTTTACTTATACGAAGCTGAATATATAATTGTATATATTGGAAATGCTCGCTGTGATTGGTGAGGTCTTTCGACAAGAGAGGGTTTGATATGGGGCAAAGCGGGAATGACAATGATGGCCGGAAATCGTCGGGACGTTCGGAGGAGGAGCGTGCCGCCTGGAACCGCTACATGCGGAACTTCCGGCGCAGTTTCAAGGATCGCGGGCTGACCAGCCTGTCGACGGTGATTACCACTGAACATTCTGAATTTATTGAACGTTTTGGACGTGAAAACGCATGCCAATCGAAAAGGGAGGCGCTGATGATGATCATCGATGATGTCAAGAATCGCTTCGAATCCGAAAACGACGATGATGATGAAGACTGACGTGGAATTGGTCTTGCAATCGATATCGGCTCCGACAGCGAACAAACGGCGTTGATGTCAAAGAAGCAGCAATTTAATCAACCATAGGTGGTTTTTCGGGGCGATTTCGTATTCGCCCCGTTCCGTTTATGCAGCGGACGTCTGACATGTTGCCGCCATCGTGACCCGGTTCCGCGCATTCTTTCTGAAACGCTTCAGGGCAGCCTGTATTCATCGTCTGCGCCGGTCTGCAGGTTCTCATCCATCGTGCAGGGGCCTGCCGCGGTGCTGTGAAATATCTATTGAAAAAAAACGACGGGAAAGCGTGTTGCATCCAGCCGCCGGCTCGCCTAAGAGGACCGAGCCGGTTTCTGATCGGTTTTAAGCGCGTGTGGCGGAATTGGTAGACGCAGCAGGTTTAGGTCCTGCCGCCGCAAGGTGTGGGGGTTCGAGTCCCTCCACGCGCACCAAAAATCATTCAGCTAGAATTCGTTATCTAGTTGATATAATTGCAATAATTGTAGCGTGACGCGCGGTTTTGCAATTTTGACAGCTGGTTTTGCAGCAATTGTAGCGCGCAAAATCGGATGGCGCGGCGCGCAAGTTCGGGTGGCAGCATTTTGTGTTTGTCAAACCGCCGTTTTTGTAGCGTCCCATAGCCTATTCGAAACAGCGGTTTCTATTCTCTTGAATAAGCCTGCGGCCTCCCTATCAAAGTGTTTGTATTTCTCCTGATAGTCTGAGCCGAACTGAGCGTTCATTTCGTGCTCTTGCAGTGCTTCAGTTGCTAATTCGAGCATCCGGTCCATGTCCGACCGAATGTCAGGCAGCACAAAAATACCATCTCTTTTGAGGGCGGTCGCGAAGTTGCCCACGTGTTTTTGCGCTTTCCTCAGCGCATGAAGGTGCGCGGTTTCGTGGAACTGTCTCTCACGCTCAAATGAATCGGATTCGTTCACTATCGCTTTTTTTTGGAACTCCATAAATCCGGTCTTCTCAAGAACCTCGGCAAGTGCTTCGTCGTCGAGGGCATGAATGTTATGTGACTCTTGCAAGGGCGAGATGCACCAAGCCACGGCATCATGGGCGGTCACAAGCTTTCCCCAAAGGTCGGGAAGGACCTCAAACTCTCTGCTGTGGAGGCGAATCGTTCGGTCGAACACGCTGTTGATCCGATGCCTCAAGCGTTCCAACTCGCGTGATTGCTCGGACCGATAAGCTTCCAACTGTCTCTCAAATTTACCTTCTATCCATTTCACCCCGAGCCACTTGAAGAGGTTATAGGCCGCCAGTATTGCGGCGGCTACCGTCAACCCAAGTGTGCCTAGAAAAGGGAGCACCTCCTGCCAGATCGCCAACTGCATTTCGCTCACCTCCATATCTTCTTGACCAAGATAACCTGAAACAGCCATCAGATCGAAGCGGCAGATAAAACAACATCAAGGGTGAACCAGGAGTTCGCCGTGCCGCGAAAAGAAGAGATCGACTGTTCGACGATTGGCGTCGACCGCAAGTATCACAGCTACTACGCCACCTGTTGGCCCTGCAAACGAATAAACGTTCCGGTGAACCTCGATCATGTTTCGCCAGAGAAGCTGGTGACGCGCTTGAAGCCGAGATGCCTCAGGTGTGGCCAACGGGGTAGCTGGATCGGCATTCCCAAAATTACGGAGGCGATGAGGCCGCGATAGAGCGAGCCTCATCGAACAAGAGCCCGCCCCAATCCGAGGCGGGCTTTTTGCTTTCAATCCATCGCCGCCACCCGATGAATAGCCCGTGCCGCCGCCAGCAGCGAGGCGAGGCGCTCGATCGTGGCGTCGACCGGGGCGAGAGCGCCGATGGCGCTGTTGCGGCGGCCCTGGCCGATGTCCTCGGCGGCGAGGTCGATCTGGTTCATGATGTCTTCGGCGTCGCGCTGCATCGCCTTGATGATCTGGGTGATGGCGATCTTGTTGTCACTCATGTCGGTCTCCTTTGTTGATGACCGGACCATCGCTCTCGTGGTGGCCGAAGACGAGCAATCGGAGTGCTTCCGGCGGCCGCACGTGAAAGAGTTTCGCTCGCGGCCTGCTTATTCGGCCGCCGCGCGCAAATCCTTTGCTGGTGTGATGAGGACTTCCTTCACGCCCTTCCCATTCCCCTCTGAGATCGAATAGGTGCAGTCGACCTCCTCGATGTTGAACCGAGAGAAGGTTTCGAAGACGCCTTGAACGGCGTTTAAGGACAGGATGAAGGTGCCTTGAAGGCCGGTTAAGGCCTCCGCCATCTCCTCGAAATCCTCCCGGCCGAAGATACCCGCGCCATAGTCCGCCTCGTTTCCCCAGTAGGGCGGGTCGAGGTAGAACAGCATGCCCGGCCGGTCATAGCGGCGAATGAAGTCCTGCCAGGGCAGGCATTCGATGACGACGCCGGAAAGGCGCTCGTGGATGTCCTCCAGCGTCGAGGCGAGCTTGACGAGGTTGAAGCGGGCGCCGGTGGTCTTGCTGACGCCGAAGTTTCGGCCCGCGACCTTGCCGCCGAAGGCGAGGCGCTGAAGGTAGAGGAAGCGGGCGGCGCGTTCGAGATCGGTCAGCGTGGTGGGGTCGGTCTTCATAAGCCGTTCGAATTCGCGACGGCCGGCGATCTGGAAGCGGAGCGTGTCCATGAACTGCGGAAATTGCCGCTGCAGGATGCGGAAGAAGTTGGCGACGTCGCCGCTGATATCGTTGATCACCTCCGTCTTCGGCTGGCGATCGCGACGCAGGAACACGCCACCCATGCCGACGAACGGCTCGGCGTAGCCGTCATGCTTGATCGCGTTGATCTTCCGGATGACGGTTTTCGAGAGGATGCGCTTGCCGCCGATATACCCGGCTGCAGGCGTGACCGGGGCAACCGGCCGCTGATTTACCATTTCAAATATCTCACGGCTCAGTCACAAGGCCGAGGCCCGCTTTCGGCGGGTAAGGGGGGGCTGCAATCTGAAAAGACAGTCCTGCTGCGGTGATGTGTTTGCGGCGCTTCATCAAGCCCGTATGAAAAGCGCCCAAGCCATGATGCGGCGGCACTCACAAAAAAAGCGCGCCGGTTGTCGACGCGCTTTCTGGGTTTGGTTCATGGACCCCTGTCGCTGTGATGCGAGGGGGCGCGTGATCTTATTTTTCGCCCGGGTAGACGAGGCCGATCTGTTTGCGGATGTCGTCAAGCGTGTGCATGATCGCGACCGTCTGGTCGAGCGGCATATAGGTCGAATTTGGTTTGCCGGAGCGCACCAGTTCTTCCATTTCGAAGGCCTGAAACTGCATGCCGCGGTTTTCGACTGTTTCGGCGTATTCGTCGATCACGTTGCGCTTGTGGTCAATGACCTTGAAGGAGGTCGGCGTGTACCAGATCGTGTCGATCTCGATGCGCGCCTCCGAGCCGTAGATCATCGCCTTGTTGGGGCCGGCGCAATCGAGTGCCGAAACGCTGGTCGAAATCGCGTCGCCCGCATGCTTCATGGTCACTGCGATTTCGGCATCGACACCGGTTTCGGTAAACCGCGCCGTCGCCTTGACCTCACTGGGCGCGCCCAGAATATCGAACATGAAGGAGGTTGGATAAATGCCGAGATCGAGCAGCGCGCCGCCGCCGAGTTCCGGCGCGTTCAGCCGGTGGGTGGGGTCCTTCGGCAAGAACTGGCGATGTTCGGCATGAACCGAGAGAAGCGTTCCCAGCGTACCGGCATCGATGATCTCGTGAATGCGCTTCATGTGCGGCAGGAAACGGGTCCACATTGCTTCGAGCAGTACGAGATTTTTCGCGCGCGCAAGTGAAACCAGTTCTTCGGCCTCACCGGCATTCAGCGTGAACGGCTTTTCGATCAGCACATGCTTTCCCGCTTCCAGCGCCAGCTTTGCGCAGTCGGCGTGATAGGGGTGCGGGGTGGCGACATAGATGATGTCGACATCCGGATCGGAAACGAGCGCTTCATAGGAACCGTGTGCCTTTGCAATGCCGAAACGGTCGGCAAAGGCCTTGGCCTTTTCCTGCGACCGCGAGCCGGCTGCCGTCACCGTCAGGCCCGAGGCCTGCAGATCCTTGGTGAAAAGCTCGGCAATCAGGCCGGTGGCGAGAATACCCCAGCGAAG
Source organism: Martelella mediterranea (assembly GCA_003001975.1). Classification (GTDB taxonomy): domain Bacteria; phylum Pseudomonadota; class Alphaproteobacteria; order Rhizobiales; family Rhizobiaceae; genus Martelella; species Martelella mangrovi. The sequence goes on along the minus strand of PVUG01000001.1, from coordinate 97,041 downwards.
TGTATCCTGCATGGCGATGTTTCCTCCTGTTGTGTCATGAATGATTGTATCGGAACGCGTGTCAGCCGGTCATGGCCTCAGCGTGTTGCAGTCGAATACCATTCTCGTCGAAAAAGTGAAGGTTTTCGCTTTTGAAGCCGAGAGGCAGGCTGTCGCCGCGCCGGGCATCGAAATGTCCCGGAACCTTTGCGATGAGGGCGTGCTCCATGGCGGGATCGACATCCATATGGAGCACGGTCAGTTCGCCGAGTTTTTCCGCAAACTGCGTCTTGCCGGTCAGGTTAGCCGCGGCCGCATCCACCCGGTAGAGATGTTCCGGCCGGATGCCGGCCTGAATGATTCGGCCATCATCACTGGCCGGAAAAGCGGCGCTGTCACCGAGCAGAACACTGGTCTCGGCCAGTTTCAGCCGCGCGGTAGCGCCCGAAAGGTCAAGCGTTCCCTTGAGGATGTTCATTTCCGGCGAGCCGATAAAGCGGGCGACGAACAGATTTTGCGGTGTGTCGTAGAGTTCGAGCGGCGTGCCGATCTGCTCGATCCGGCCATCGCGGAACACCACGATCCGGTCGGCCAGCGTCATCGCCTCCACCTGGTCGTGAGTTACATAGATCATGGTCGAATCGGGCATCTTGTCCTTCAGATCCGCGATTTCGATACGGGTTGCGACGCGAAGCGCGGCATCGAGGTTGGAAAGCGGCTCGTCGAACAGGAACACCTTGGGGTCGCGCGTCACCGCCCGGCCGATGGCAACGCGCTGGCGCTGGCCGCCGGAGAGATTGCGCGGGTGGCGGTCGAGATAGCTTGTCAGTTGCAGCATCTCGGCCGCCCGGCGCACCCGCTTATCGATTTCCGCTTTGGCCATGCCGGAGACCTTGAGCCCGAAGGCCATGTTTTCGTAAACCGTCATATGCGGGTAGAGGGCATAGGACTGGAACACCATGGCAATACCGCGCTCGCCGGGCGGGATGCCGTTCGAGACCGCGCCATCGATTTTCAGCGTTCCGCTGGTGATTTCCTCAAGCCCTGCAATGATGCGCAGCATTGTCGATTTGCCGCAGCCGGACGGGCCGACGAAAACAACAAACTCGCCCTTTTCGATGTCCAGATCGATGCCGTGAAGCACTTCCACGGAACCGAAGGATTTGGTGATTTTCGAAAGCGAAACACTCGCCATGGTCTATTCCTCCTGTTGGCCGTTCCGGCCGGATGCGCTTCAGCTGCGCTGTGGCGCCTCTTTTGCGCGCCAGGATTCGTATTCGTCACGTGCCGAGGGGTGCAGCGGATAATATTTTCTCAGGTCTCCGCCCTCCGACAGGCGCAACCGGGAAAAGTCCTCCCATTCTGCGTGTTCGCTGGCCACGGCAAGAACCTTTTCGGCCAGAGAGACGGGTACAGTGACCGCGCCGTCGGCATCGGCAACGATGATGTCGCCGGGCATGACCAGCACGCCGCCGCAGGCAATCGGCACGTTGACGGCGTGGGGGAACAGGCTGGTCTGTGTATGATAGTTCGGCGTGGTGCCGCGCACCCACATTGGCAGACCCGTTGCCAGCGCCTTGCGGCTGTCGCGAATGCAGCCGTCGACAACGATGCCGGCGCCGCCGCGACCGGCCATATAGGTGACCATCATCTCGCCGAAAATGCCGCTGCGCATGTCGCCGCGGGCATCGACAACGACGATATCGCCTTCCTCAACCTGATAGAGCACCTGGCGGTGCATCTGCGCTTCGGGGTTTTCATATTCATCGATGTCGTAAACATCTTCCCGCTTGGGGAGAAACTGCAGCGTCAGGGCAGGGCCGGCAATGGTCGGGATTTCGCGGTTGCCGCAAAAGGGAACCGGCCCGCAAATATAGGGGTCGCGGATGCCGAGCTTGTGCATTTCGCCGCTGATGGTCGCGGTGCCGATATCGGCAAGGGCTTTCACGAGTTCCTTCGGGGGGCGTTCGATTGTTGGAATCTGCATTGATTAGTCCTGTCTGGAAATCGCGGGTCGCGTCTCTTGCGCGCTCGGATCTGTCGTGTTTTTGGTTTTCCGGGCCGGGGCCGGATTTCTCCGCCCCCGGCATTTTCGTGGTGGGAGAGGGGATCAGTTTTCGGCCAGTGCCTCGATCTCGTCGGAGGCCCACTGAACGGCTTCTTCCGGGCTCAGGCCGTCGACCAACATGCGCTGAACCGAGTTCGAAATGATCTTCGAGGTATAGACCTCGGAAGCAAGCGGCGTCGGTGCACCCTTGTAGCCGATGGTCAGGCCGTTGCGGGCCAGGTTGTCAAAATCCGCAAAGGCCGGGTTTTCGGTAAACAGCGGCATGGTGGTGGCCATGCCCGGGAAGATCGGGAACCAGCGGCCGCCGGTGACCTCGATCAGTTCCTGGTAATGCTCGGGCTGGAAGAAGAATTCGATCCATTCCTTGGCAAGATCGGCCTGCTCGGTCTGGCTGGAGACCATCCAGGAGAACGAGCCAAGCATGGTCGAACCGGCGTCCTCACCTTCTACGCCTGCGGGAATGCCGATGAGGGCCGTGTTTTCCAGAAGTTCAGGATCGTTTTCGACCATCCAGGAATAGACGCTGGGCGGGTTCATGATGAAGGCGGCGCGGCCGGTCTGGTAGGCCGTGTTGTTGCCGCCGTCGTCCCAGGTCAGCACCGAACGCGGAATGGTGCCTTCATCGAACATGTCCTTGATATACTGATAGGCTGCAATCGTTTCCGGCGAATTCCATGTCACCGTCGTGTTGTCGTCGGCAAACATGGCGCCGCCGAACGACCAGATCAGGATGCGCAGGTCGGATTCGGCATCATTGGCGTTGGAGAGCGGCAGGCCGAGACCGGTATATTGCGGGTTCTGTTCGACAATCGCCTGCGAGACTTCGCGCAGTTCCTGCCAGGTCGTCGGCATTTCCATGCCAGCTTCCTCGATCAGGTCCTTGCGGGCAAACATCGGCACGAGATCGATTTCGATCGGAACCGAATGGGCCTCGCCCTCATAAACCGCCTGCGGCACCATGCTCTCGTAGATACCGCCTTCATGTGCACGCATGGTTTCGAGCACGTCGTCGATCGGCTGCGTCATGCCGGCGGCGGCATAATACTGGGTGTTCTGGCCAAGCTGCATGAAGGCATCCGGCGAGGACTGCCCCTCGAAAGCCGATGCAAGGCGCTGGGTCAGGACATTGGCCGGGACGATGACGTAGTTGACGTCGATGCCCTTCTCCTCGCCGAATTCCTCGGCCATCTGTCCGATCAGCTTGTCGGCCTGCTGATTGAAGGCCTGGAGCCCCCAGATATTGAGTTCCTGCGCCTGCACGCCGGCCGCAGCGAAAACGACTGCCGAGGCGAGAAGCGTTTGTTTCATGCATTTCATGGTTATTCCTCCACTTGGTTGAGAAGTCAGCTCCATCATCCCTTCACGCTGCCGGCGGCGAGGCCTTCGACGATGTAGCGCTGGGCGACGATGTAGATGATCAGGATGGGGATGATGGCGATGACCGAACTGGCCATCAGCTGGCCCCATATGAATGTGTCCCCCATGACGAGGCCGGAGAGGCCCGCGGTGAACGTCTTGGCATCGTCCGAGTAGGCGTAGACGAGTGCATAGAGGAATTCGTTCCAGGCATGGGTGAAGGCAAACAGCGCAACCACTGCGATGCCCGGGCGGGCAATCGGCAGAACGACGCGTCTGAGGATCTGGGCGCGGCTGGCGCCATCCATCAGTGCCGCTTCATCGAGTTCTTTCGGGATCGTGGCGAAATAGCTGATCATCATCCAGGTGCAGAACGGCACGGTAAATGTCAGATAGGCAACGATCAGGCCGGTCTTGGTATCGATCAGGCCGAGATGCTGGAGCACGAGAAACAGCGGAATGAACAGAAGCGACGGCGGCAGGAGATAGGCCGTCACGATAAGCCGTGCGGTAATCGTGCGCCCCCTGAACCGCATGCGGGCGATCGGATAGGCCGTCATCGCGCCGACCACGGCGGAAATGACGGTGACGCCGATGGCAACCAGGAACGAGTTGATCACATAATGCAGAAAGGGCGAGTCAAACAGCGCCGCCTTGTAATTGGCGAGGGTGAACTGTTCCGGCCAGAGGGTTGGCGGGATCGCGTAGATCTCACGGGACTTCTTGAACGATGTGACGGTAACCCAGTAGACCGGCGCCATCGACCAGAACAGTGCGACGAGAACGCCGATGGCCGTGAGGATGTTGCGGGTGATCTTGGTGCGTTGACGTTCGACCATGACAGGTTCTCCTCAGGCCTCGTCCTGCTTCAGCATGCGCTGGGTCAGCAGGAAGATGAGAATGACAAACACCGGAATGACCGAGACGATCACCGCCGAGCCGAGGCCGAGATGGCTCTGGGTGATGGCGTATTCGTAGGCAAGCGTCGGCAGGATGTGGGTTCGCCCCGCCGGTCCGCCGCCGGTCAGCACATAAACCATCTCGAAGGAGTTGAAGGTCCAGATGGTCGACAGCATGACGGTGACGGCGATGACGCCCCGCAGCTGCGGCAGCGTGACCGAGAAGAACCGGCGGACAATGCCGGCGCCGTCGATCGCGGCGGCCTCGTTCAGGTCGGACGGCACCGAGGCAAGTGCTGCGACAAACATCATCGTGAAGAAGGGAAGGCCCTGCCAGACCATGGCAATTGCAATCGAGAACAGTGCGACAGACGGATCGGAAAGCCAGTAGATCGGACGGTCCGAAAGGCCGAGCTGCAGCACCAGATATTGAAGGACGCCGCTTTGCTCGTCGAAAATCCATTTCCACGACAGGCTGGCGATCATGCCGGGAACCGCCCAGGGCAGAAAGGCCAGCGCCCGGATCAGCCCGCGGGCCGGCATGCGTTGCGACAAAAGCACGGCGAAGGTCAGCCCGAGCACCAGCTTTACGGCCACGGTGCCGAGCGTCAGAAACAGCGAATTAAGCGATGCCCGGCCGAAGGTTGCGTCTGAAAACAGCGTCGCGAAGTTGGAGACGCCGTTGAAGGTGCCGCCCTGGGCAATCATGCGGTCTGTAAAGGCGGTGGAAATGCCGTCGACCAGCGGATAGGCGATAAAGGCGGCAAAGATTGCGGCTGCCGGCGCCAGAAAGATATAGGCCATCAGCCAGTCCGGACGGTGACGGCGCGGCCGCACCGGCGCCGGAGGCGCGGAAAAGCCCTCGGGAAGCGGTTTCGAGGCCATGGTGTTCACCGTGCCCGTTCTTTGGCCGCCGCCTCGATAAGCCCGCGCATGTAACCGATGGCGTAAATCCGCCCGAGGCCTTCATAACCCGGATTGGCATTCGGTTCGCCATACATCACCGGCGCATGATCCGGCCGCATGACGCCGTCAAAGCCGATATCCATATAGGCCTTGATGGTTTCATACATGTCGGTCTTGCCCATGCCGTGGAAGGTTTCTCGCAGGTTGCGGGCATCGCCCTCGACATCGCGGAAATGCACGAAATGAATGCGTCCGTCCTTGCCGAGATTGCGGATTGCAGCCGGCACGTCGGCATCCATCGCAGCAAAATTGGCCTGGCAGAAGGTGATGCCGTTGGCCGGGCTGTCATTGAGCTTCAGGAGCCGTTCGAAGGAACTGACGCTGCTCATGATCCGGCTGACCCCCATGATCGGCGAAAGCGGCGGATCGTCGGGGTGCATGGCAAGCTTGACCCCGGCCTTTTCGGCCACCGGAACGGCACGTTTCAGAAAGGCTTCAAGCGTGGTCCAGAGCTGATCCTCGCTGACGATGATGCCCTGGTGGGAGCGCGGGTCCTTTTCGATGATCGAATGATCGTAGCTTGTGGTCAGCGCGCCGCCGGGAAGGCGCTCGGTCACCGAGGTGCGCATCCAGCCGTGGATCACCATCCAGCTGTAGCAGAGTGTTTCGATGCCGAGCGCGCCCATATTTTCGATGGTCGCCAGCATCTGTTGCATTTCCTGCTCGCCTTCGGGCTTGCCGAGCTTGAAATTCTCCATCGGCACCCAGCCTTCGAGCACGCGCACCTTGTAGCCAAAATCCTCGAAAGCCTTCATCGACCGGGCCAGCGTCGGCAGGTCCCAGATCGGCACGTCGGGTGTCTGGTCGCGCAGGGCCACGGCATCCTCGACGCACATCTCGCGGCCATAATGCCACTTGGGCGACATTGCGGGCTCAAGACACATTGCAATTTTCACTTTTGATTCCTCCCGGCGCAATCAATCTATGGACAAACAAGAAAAGTTCATATATGAACTTATAAAGTTCTTATTAGAACAATAGGCTCGAAAAAAGAGGGCGTCAAGCAAATGAGCGGCACAAGCACGAACGGAAACCCGACGATCGAGCGGATGGTGATGATCCTGAATGCGCTGGAGCGGGCACCGTCCGGCCTCAGTCAGTCGGATCTTGTCCAGCAAACCGGGCTTGCCAGATCGACGGTCTACCGGATCCTCAATTCCCTCGCGGATTCGCGGCTGCTGCGGGAAACCGCGCCGGGAACCTATGTGTTCGGAAACCGGTTTCTGGAACTTGCCGCGCGGGTCACGCCGACCTCGCATTTTTTCTCGCTGGCGCGATATCTGCAGTCGGACCTTGAGGCGCTGGCGGCAAATATCGGCCAGTCCTGCAAGATTTCCGTTTATGAAAACGGCGCGATCATGGTGGTTGCAGGGGCAACGGCAAAACGCCCGCACGCCCTGAATTACGAAATTGGAGAATATCTGCCGGTTCATGCCGGTGGTGCCAGCAAGGTGCTGATGGCCTATCTGCCCGATGACGAGCGTGAGCGGCTGTTGCGCAAGAACCCCGTGGCGCTGACGGAGCGGACGATCACCGACCGGAACCAGCTGCGCAAAGAACTGGCGGAGGTGCGCGCGCAGGGATGGGCCGAAGACAGGGGCGAATACAGCCTCAGCGTCAGTGCTTTCGCCGCCCCGATCCGCGATCATACCGGCGCCGTGATTGCCGCGCTTTCGGTTCCCTTCCTCACCACCGCCGACGAGGCGCTGCGCGACCGGCTGCGAGCAGAAACGATCAGCGGTGCCGATAAGCTGAGCCGCCTTATCGAGCACTACGCCGGCTAGGTGTCCGGCACGCCGCGCAGCGCAGCATCACGCCGGCACATGAGGGGCAGAAAAAGAGCGTTTCTGTTTTTGCAGGAAACGGTCCGTATCTTGTCGCGTTTCATAGCGATGGCGTTTCGACTGTCGCTAACGCGCTGCCCGCATGGAAAGCCCGATAACCTTGGGGGGCCGGAAGCGTATGCAGCCTGCACCGTCTGTGCCGGTGTGAGGCATGCTACCCGTGCCAAGGAGGTGCCGGCATCAGGCGCCGGCACGGAACGTAGCTTTTTTTGCGCTCCTTTTTGGCTTGTGGCTATCGTGTGCGGTCTCTTCGGCCCCGTTTCCGCGCCCGGAAAGGGCTGAGCCAATCTTTTTGCCGTCTTCGGAGACTGCACGACCTCCACGACACGTGCACGATAAGAATCATAAATTACAGCTTGTTATGCGCTGTTCCGCGTGTCTCTCGGCCTTTGCATCGCGAGCCTGTGAGGCGATGACCGCATTAAAAGTGCTCCATGGTGCTTGTAAAAAGAACAAATAAGGAACATAATAAAAACATAAAGTGAAATGGAGGCGAAGATGACCGAACTTCTGCGTGATGTGGCTGCATTTTTCTCGATCACCCTGTTCCTGACGAGTATGGCTCTGATCATAAGCTCGCTGTAACAGGCCATTATTGTCTGTCGGCGTGGCCGGCGACGCTTCCCGCTCTGTGGTGGCCGGACAAGCTTTCTGTGCATATGTGTTGTTTGCGTTGCGCCGGTCGTGCGGGCCTGCGAAAATCACATTCGAAGACAGAGCATGATGGAGCTGGCAATGGCGGGCGATAGCCGGAAGAATGAGCAAAACGAGTCGGGTGAAGCGCCGGTCAGGTTTGTGCATCTGCGCACCCATTCGGCCTATTCGCTGCTTGAAGGGGCGCTGCCGCTCAAGAAGGTGCTGAAACTGGCCGTGGAAGACCGTCAGCCAGCTGTGGCGGTTACCGACACCAACAACCTTTTCGGCGCGCTTGAATTTTCACAGAAGGCAATCGATGACGGGCTGCAGCCGATCATCGGATGCCAGGTGTCGATCGATATGGAAGACGACGGCGATGGCGAGCGGCGCGGCGGTTCGCATCTGCCGGTCAAGCTGCCGTCGCTTGTGTTTCTGGTGGCCAGTCCGGCGGGCTACGCCAATCTCATGCATCTTGTCAGTGAGGCCTATCTTGGCGGCGAGGCCCATGAGAGCGTCTATATCCGCAAGTCATGGCTTGAATCCAGGACAGATGGCCTGATTGTGCTGAGTGGCGGGCCGGGCGGTCCGATCGATCAGGCGCTGACCGCAGGCTTCGAGGCCAAGGCCCGGGACCGTCTTTCAGCATTGAAGACGCTGTTTGGTGACCGCCTTTATGTCGAGCTTCAGCGTCAGGGGGCATTCGATGTCCAGCGCGAACGCCATGTGATCAATCTGGCCTATGAGCTCGAACTGCCGCTGGTGGCAACCAATGAGCCTTTCTTTCCAGCGCGCGAGGATTTCGAAGCGCATGATGCGCTCATGGCCGTCGCCCACAATGCCATCGTCTCCGACGACCGGCGCTTCAGGCTGACGCCGGACCATTATATGAAGACGCAGGAGGAGATGGCAGAGCTGTTTGCCGATCTGCCTGAAGCGCTCGACAACACCATCGAGATTGCACGGCGCTGCAGCTTCATCCTGCACACGCGCGATCCGATATTGCCACGCTTCACCGGCGCCTCCGATGACCCGGAAGAGGCGGAACGGGCCGAGGCGCTCGAGCTGCGCCGTCAGGCGGTTGAAGGGCTTGAAGCGCGGCTTGACCACGTTGGTCTGAGCGAGGGGCACACTCGCGAGGATTATGAAGAGCGGCTTGAATATGAGCTCGGCATTATCGAGAGCATGAAGTTTCCGGGATACTTTCTGATCGTTTCGGACTTCATCAAATGGGCCAAGGAGCAGGATATTCCCGTCGGTCCGGGTCGTGGCTCGGGCGCGGGCTCGCTTGTGGCTTATGCGCTGACCATTACCGACGTTGACCCCTTGCGGTTTTCGCTGCTGTTCGAACGCTTTCTGAACCCCGAACGCGTTTCGATGCCGGACTTCGATATCGACTTCTGTCAGGACCGGCGTGAGGAGGTGATCCGTTACGTTCAGCGTAAATACGGACGGGCGCAGGTGGCGCAGATCATCACCTTCGGTTCGCTGCAGGCGCGCGCGGCGCTGCGCGATGTGGGCCGTGTGCTGGAAATGCCTTACGGACAGGTGGACCGGATCAGCAAGCTTGTCCCCAACAATCCTGCCAATCCGGTGACGCTTGCCAAAGCCATCGAGGACGAGCCGAAATTTCAGGAGGCTGCAGAGGAAGAACCGATTGTCGGCCGCCTTCTGGCGATCGCCCAGAAGATCGAGGGGCTTTACCGGCACGCCTCGACGCATGCCGCCGGCATCGTGATCGGTGACCGGCCGCTTTCGCAACTGGTGCCGATGTATCGCGATCCGCGATCGGACATGCCGGTCACCCAGTTCAATATGAAGTGGGTGGAACAGGCCGGTCTGGTCAAATTCGACTTTCTGGGCCTGAAAACACTGACGGTGTTGAAGACGGCGGTCGATTTCATTGCCCGGCGCGGCATCAAGGTGGACCTGTCACTGGTGCCGCTGGACGACCACGAGTCCTACGAGATGATGGCGCGCGGCGAAACGGTCGGCGTCTTCCAGGTGGAAAGTGCGGGCATGCGCAAGGCGCTGATCGGTATGAAGCCCGACCGCATCGAAGATCTGATCGCGCTTGTGGCGCTCTATCGTCCGGGTCCGATGGAAAATATCCCGGTCTACAACGCCCGCAAGCATGGCGAGGAGGAGATCGAGTCGGTTCATCCGATGATCGACCACCTGCTGGCGGAAACCCAGGGCGTCATCATCTATCAGGAGCAGGTGATGCAGGTGGCGCAGGTGCTTTCCGGCTATTCGCTCGGTGAAGCTGACCTTCTGCGCCGCGCCATGGGCAAGAAGATCAAGGAACAGATGGACAAGCAGCGTGTCCGTTTTGTCGAGGGCGCGGTTGAGAAAGGCGTCAAGAAACAGCGCGCCAACGAGATTTTTGACCTGCTCGCCAAATTCGCCAATTACGGCTTCAACAAGTCGCACGCCGCAGCCTATGCAATCGTTTCTTATCATACCGCTTATCTGAAGGCGCATTATCCGGTCGAGTTTCTGGCCGCCTCGATGACGCTCGACATGGCCAATACCGAAAAGCTGAATGACTTTCGCCATGACGCCCGCAGGCTGGGTATCGACGTTGTCGCACCGTCTATCCAGACGAGCTATCGGCATTTCGAGCCGGGCGAGGGGCGCATCTATTATGCCCTTGCCGCGATTAAGGGCGTCGGCGATGCGGCTGTCGATCATATTGTTGAGATGCGCGGTGACCGGCCTTTCGCGGATCTGGAGGATTTCTGTCAGCGTATCGATCCCAAACTGGTCAACCGCCGGGTTCTTGAAAGTCTGATCTGCGCCGGCGCTTTCGATTGTTTCGGTCATGACCGCGCAGCGCTTCTGGCCGGCCTCGACCGGATCATCGGATTGGCGCAGCGCACGCAGGAGGATCTCGTCAGCGGTCAGGCCGATATTTTCGGAAATGCCGGCCAGGTGGCGAAAATCGTGCTGCCCGATTATACGCCGCTTTCGGATTCGGAGCGGCTGATGCGCGAATATCAGATGCTTGGCTATTACCAGACGGCGCACCCGCTCGATGCCTATACCGATATTCTCTCCAAGATGCGGGTGCAGGCGTTTTCGGAGTTTCAGCTTTCGGTCAAGAACGGCTCCGATCGTGGCCGCCTTGCCGGCACGGTGGTCGCCAAGCAGGAGCGCAAGACCCGTACCGGCAACAGGATGGGCATCATCATGTTTTCGGATGCGACCGGACAGTTCGAGGCGGTGCTGTTTTCGGAGATGCTCTATCAGTATCGCGAATTGCTGGAACCGGGAACCTCGGTCGTGATCACGGTGTCCGCCGAAATGAGGCCCGAGGGGATCGGCATGCGGATACAGACGGTGCAGTCTCTGGAAGAAGAGGCTGTGCGCCAGCAGCGTGCAATGCGGATATTCCTGCGTGATGACTCGCCGATAGCCTCGCTTGCCCGTCATCTGAATGACAACGGCGAGGGTTTGGTGTCCTTTGTGGTGATCCAGGATCACGGCCTTCGCGAGGTCGAGGTCGAGTTGCCGGGCAAATATCGCCTGTCTCCCGAGGTCGCATCCGCGATGCGCGCCGTTTCCGGCGTGGTCGACGTCGAACTGGTTTAGGGCGCGTACGAAAGCCGGTTCGTTACACGAATCATTGTGCTTTTGATTCTCCTGGCAACGTCGAACTCGGTCGCAGGCGCGGTGGCGGCGCGTAAAAAGCGGGCTGTCTCCGCTCTGTTTTCTTCGTGATTTGCTGATATGCGCCTGTTGCGGTGGCGTTGGGGCGGTTCTGCCACGCGGTTTTGCGCTTGTTTTCTTTACCTTTTGTAAAGGTTTGAGGCTTTTGGGAGGGGTGCTTGTTGCCAATTCGCAACAGCAAGCGGGTAAGGGGGCGCTGAAGGCGGCAAAGGCGACGATTGTTGATTGCGATCATCACGCGGTCTTGTATGTTCAATCTCGGAAGTTAGGGCGAGACGGCCCGGTCTTCTTGAAACCAGGATATGGGGCAGGGAACGCTTCGGCGAAAATCCTATATCCGCTAAAACCTTATTTGGAGGTCATTATGAACGTGAAGAGCCTTCTTCTCGGCTCCGCTGCCGCTGTTGCCGCAGCTTCCGGCGCTCAGGCTGCCGACCCGGTTGTGGTCATTGAGCCTGTTACTCCCAACTATGTTGAAGTCTGCGACACCTTTGGTGCCGGTTACTTCTATATCCCGGGCACTGAAACCTGCCTCGACATCGGCGGTTACGTCCGTTTCCAGGTCAGCGCTCTCTCCAAGCAGGAGCCGGCTTGGGCCGATAACACGCCCAGCACCTGGGATGTCTTCACCAAGGCTCAGCTCGAAATCTCCAGCAAGACGGAAACCGAGCTCGGTGTTTTGTCCGGTGTTATCAAGCTGAATGCTGAAGTTCACAGCGCAGGCGACACCGACACCAACGTCCATCTTGACCAGACCTACCTCTCTCTCGGTGGCTTCCAGGCTGGTTACTTCCAGAGCTACTGGGATGAAGGTCTTCTTGGCGAAATCGACGATCTGTCGGGCAACACCAAGTTCAACTCGATCCGTTATGTCTTCACCGGCGACGGCTTTGTAGCCGGTCTCTCGGTTGATGCCCTGACCGATGAAATGGTTGGTTACACCGGCGATCCGAACCTGGCTCGCATCGGCGTTTCCGGTCGTGTTGGCTTCCAGGCCGGCGGCCTCGGCCTGAAGGTTGACGGTGGCTACGACACCTTCAACGAAGATGGCTCGATCCGCGCTATGTCCTCGCTGGCACTCGGCCCGGGTTCTCTCGATGTCGGTGCAAGCTGGGCTTCCGGTTGGAACGCTTACGCCAACACCTTTGACAACTGGTTCGATAGCTATCCGTTCGCCAACGCTCCGGCTGCAAACTCGGTCTATGCCGAATGGCAGGTCGCTGCTGGCTACGCTCTGGACGTAACCGACAAGTTCACGATCACGCCTGCTGTTCAGTGGACCTCGGTCAACATCCCGACCGCTTCGAACAAGAGCTTCTACACCTTCGGCGCTCTGTTTGACTACGAAATCGTTGATGGTCTGTCCGCCAAGATCAACCTTGACTATGCTGATCTTCCGGACTCCTACTTCAACAGCGATACCTGGGGCGGCTGGTTCCGTCTGCAGCGCGACTTCTAAGTTGCGTTCAGTTATCTGAATTGAGAAACCCGGTCCTTGTGGCCGGGTTTTTTGTGCTTCACGGCTCTTTTCGGCAAAGCCGATGCAGACCTTGCGCTGTGCAGGCGTTTGTTGCTGCGTTCTTGCTGCCCGCTTATTGTAGGGCAGGGCACGGTGGCGGCGCTTTTTGAAATATGCGGAGCGTGAGCCCGATCCGATTGCCGTCCTAAAACAGGTCTCGGCGTTCGGTTAAGTCTGTTGCTGTGACACTTTTTTTGCAAGGATGGCTGGTGCGGACGGCGGGGCTCGAACCCGCATGACCTGACCGGTCGAGGGATTTTAAGTCCCTTGCGTCTACCTGTTTCGCCACGTCCGCATTCGGCTTCGAGGTTTATTATGGCCGGGAGTGATAGGCAACACTTCTTCGCGCGATACGCATCTGCTTTTTTTCGCAGTGTCAGCGCTGCCATTATTGACGTTTTTCAGCCAAGACAACGAAGTTTTTACATTGTTTTCAATATGAAACATGGCAAGTGTGTCGCTTGCGTCACAGTAATTCAGTTTAATCTCACGTAAAAGACGATGGCGGGTATACGTCTATTTCCCGCCACAAACAAAGAGCATGTGGGATGTCGGGATGATGCCCGGAATGGCCGTGTTCGGGTGTTGAAGCCAGGTTACGGCAGGTTGGTGTCCGGTGTACCGGTTCCGGCACAATGCGCGTCAGGCAATTGTCCGGACAAGTGTCATGGTGAAGAAACGTTCGATGATGATTCAAAAGACAGGTCACAGACAGATCGGCGTTTTCCTGGTGATGGCGAGCCTGATGATCGGCTATTCGCTCACGCGTCCGGTCCATGCATTCGATATCACCACGGACGTGCCCAAGGATTCGGGCCGGTTCGATCTCTTCCGTTTCGGTTTCAAGGCCTACAAGAACGGTGACAAGAAAAAGGCCGTCGAGGCTTACCGTTATGCCGCCGAAAAAGGCCACACAGGGTCACGCTGGGCTCTGGCCAACATGTATGCCGATGGCGATGGCGTGCCGGAAAACGACTATGAAGCCTTCAAGGCCTATGCGGAAATCGTCAATCAGGATGTCGAGCCCGGCTCGCCCGATACCGGCTTTTATGTGAATGCCCTGCTGGCGCTGGCCGGTTATTACCAGACCGGAATTCCCGATACCCCTGTCGCAAAGGATCTGGGGCAGGCCCGGCAGCTTTATTTTCAGGCCGCTTCGGTTTTCGGAAATCCCGAGGCGCAGTTCCGTTTGGCGGAGATGATCCTGAAAGGTGATGGCGGCGCCAAGAATGTGCGCCTTGCCAAGAAATGGCTGAACCTTTCCAGAAAGAACGGCAATGTCGGTGCCATGGCCGTCTTCGGTGATCTGGTTTTCAACGAGGGGCAGTCGGTCCTCGGTCTGGCCTATCTCACCATGGCGGCCGACCGTTGCGGGCCCAGTGAATGCCACTGGATTCGTGAGCTTCAGGAAAAATGTTTCTCGGTTGTCGACGAGAGTGACCGGCGTGGTGCGATCGCACTTGCGCAAAATATGAGCACAAGCAACCCTTGATTGTTGCTTCCGTGAGCATGGTGGCGTGCTCTCCGCGCGTTAAGATGCGTCTTCAGAAGTTGTGTTCCGAATTCATCGCGGCGGCGCGCTGCTGACAGCAGCGCGGGAAGCGCGCATGTTTTATCTTTTCGGCAAGCCTTACACCCATTCAAATTCGAATGCAGCGACGACCGGGACATGGTCCGAGGGCTTTTCCCAGCCGCGGACTTTTTTGTCGATTTCGATTGTTTTCAGCCTGTCTGCGGCCTGTGATGACAGGAGCATATGGTCAATGCGAATACCGTTGTTCTTCTGCCACGCGCCGGCCTGATAGTCCCAGAATGTATACTGTCCGGCCTTGTCGTCGGCGCTCGTGACCGCATCGTAGAGGCCAAGCCCGAGCAATGTCGTGAATGCTTCGCGGGTTGCAGGCAGAAACAATGCGTCTTCGGCCCATGCCGCCGGATCGTGGCAGTCGCCGGGGCGGGGGATGACATTGTAATCGCCGGCCAGGATCAATGGTTCTTCCAGCGCAAGTCGTTGTGAAACATGGCTCTTGAGCCGATCAATCCAGGCAAGCTTGTAGGGGTATTTGTCGCTGTCGACGGGATTTCCGTTCGGAAGATAGATCGAGGCAACGCGGATGACGCCGCCGGAAACGCTGAAAACGCCCTCGATATAGCGCGACTGGACATCGTCGTCGGCGCCGGGAAGACCGCGATCCACCTCGTCGGGCGCCTTTTTCGACAGCAGCGCCACCCCGTTGAAGCCTTTCTGTCCGTGGGTTTCGACGTGATAGCCCAGCGCCTCGATCGGCGCCCGCGGAAAGGTCTCGTCCTGTGACTTGATCTCCTGCAGGCAGGCAATGTCGGGCTGTTCCGCTTCCAGCCAGGCCAGAAGATTGTCCTGCCGGGCCTTGATGCCGTTGATGTTCCAGGTCGCGATTTTCATGGGCTGGCTTTCTCGGTGCTTCGGTCTGTTCCTTATGCAGAG
The DNA here is from genome assembly GCA_003001975.1 of Martelella mediterranea. Lineage (GTDB taxonomy): Bacteria > Pseudomonadota > Alphaproteobacteria > Rhizobiales > Rhizobiaceae > Martelella > Martelella mangrovi. Next base: position 81,641 of record PVUG01000001.1, on the reverse strand, counting down.
GACGCTGCCGATTTGCAAATTTCAACAGTGCTTGCGGCGTGTGCCGATTGACCGCCACAAGGCTTCCGGGAAATATGACAATTCCATGGCATGGAAATTGCATCGATGAAAACGCTAACAGCAGGGGACAACGCGCGGTCTTGGCCGCCTTTGAGAGAAAAGAAATGAGTGAACAAAATCCGACTGCGGAACACCATCACATCATATTCAAGCTGAATGACGTGCCTTCGCCGGGCGCGTCGTTTCTGGCAGCAATTCAGCATATTCTGGCCAGCATCATCGGCATCGTGACGCCGACGTTGATCATCGGCGGTGCGCTGGGGCTGGGGGACAGCATGCCGCATCTTCTGGCAATGGCGATGTTCGTTTCCGGTGTGGCGACGTTCATCCAGTGCCGGCGCATCGGTCCGGTGGGGTCCGGGCTTTTGAGCGTGCAGGGAACGAGCTTTGCCTTCCTCGGCGTCATTCTTGCCGCAGGCTTTGCGGTCAAGGGCAGGGGCGGCACGCCGGACGATATCCTGGCGATGATCTTCGGTCTTTGCCTCGTCGGCTGTATCGTCGAGATCATCCTCAGCCAGTTCATCACCAAAATGGGGCGCATCGTGACGCCGACCGTCACGGGCATCGTCATCACCGTGATCGGCCTCAGCCTGGTGAAATCGGGCTTTACCGATTTTGCCGGCGGCGCCGGGGCGGGCGAAAACCTCGGTGCGCCGGTCAACATCTTCCTGGGCCTTCTGGTTGTCGGTGTGATCATCTTCTTCTCGTTTTCCAAGACACCGATGGTGCGCATCGCAGCGATCATGATGGGGCTGGTTGTCGGCTTCATCGTCTCGATCTTCTTCGGCATGGTGGACTTTTCGCAGCTGGGCTCCCAGCCGCTGTTCGCCATACCCCAGCCGCTGCGCTACGGTCTGGACTTCGATATCGGCCTGTTTCTTCCGATTGCCTTCGTCTATCTGATCACGGCGATTGAAACGACCGGAGACCTGACGGCAAACTCGGTGATCTCCGGTGAGCCGGTGCAGGGCGATGTTTACCTCAACCGTGTGAAAGGCGGGGTTCTCGCCGACGGTCTCAATTCGGGTATCGCCGCGCTTTTCTGCACCTTCCCCAACACCACCTTCAGCCAGAACAACGGCGTGATCCAGATGACCGGCGTGGCCAGCCGCCATGTCGGCTATTATATTGCCGGCATTCTGCTGGTTCTCGGCTTCTTCCCGGTCATTGGCGGGGCATTCCTGCTTGTGCCGAAGCCGGTGCTTGGTGGCGCCACCGTCGTGTTGTTCGGCTCGATTGCCGTTGCCGGTATTCGTATCCTGGCATCCGAGCCGATCGATCATCGCAAGGTCTATATCATGGCGGTGTCGTTCGGCCTTGGCCTCGGTGTCACGCTCGTCCCGCAGTCCATGCAGCAGATGCCCGACATCATCCAGAAGGTGTTCGCAACGCCGATCACCCTGTCCGGTTTGTCGGCTATCGTTCTCTCGCTGCTTATTCCCGAAGGGGCGGGCAAGGAAATCGAGGACTGATCGTCTGACGGAAACGAAAAAAAAGGCCGCGTCTGCAGGCGCGGCCTTTATATGTCTGAGGTGAAAGCGATCCGATTGATCAGATCGCGAAACTGGTGCCACAGCCGCAGCTTGCCACCGCATTGGGGTTCTGGATCTGGAAGGACTGGCCGAGCAGATTGTCGATGAAGTCGATTTCGGAGCCTGCCAGATAAACCAGCGAAATGCTGTCGATCAGCACGGTCGCGTCATCCTTTGTGATCACCGCATCGTCTTCTTCCGGGCCTTCCACAAGATCGAACTTGTAGGAAAAACCGGAGCAGCCGCCGCCTTCCACAGAAACCCTGAGGGCATGTTTGTCGGCTTCACTTTCAATAATCGAGGCGATCCGCCGTGCGGCCGCATCGGAAAGCGTCACAGTCTGGGTGTCCATTTGTCTTCTCCGGGCCACAGGGCTTCATGGTGCCTTCAGGTGTGTCGGCGCCGAAAGCCAGGCCGTTTGCTTGTCCATCGGGCGCTGAATGCCGCGATGCCTTTCAATAACGTCCAATCTTAGTTAAGAACGACAGGGAAGGCCGTCAACGGTCAATTTGCACCCGGCTTCTCCGTGTGTCGCAAAAGCATGCATTTCGTGCAACAGGATATTGAATGACAATCGACAGATCGGCTCTGGGCTTCGGTGATGTCGCGCTCGCAGTCTATGCCTGCGATCCGTGGACCAGCCGCGGCCGGCTTTTTCCCGAACATGACAGCCTCACGCGCTCGCCGTTTCAGCGCGACCGGGACCGGATCATCCACACAACGGCCTTCCGGCGGCTGAAGCACAAGACCCAGGTCTTCATCGCCCAGGACGGCGATCATTACCGCACGAGGCTGACGCATACGATCGAGGTGGCTCAGGTCGCCCGCTCGCTTGCGCGTGCGCTCAGGCTTGACGAGGATCTCGCCGAGGGCGTCGCGCTGGTGCATGATTTCGGCCATACGCCATTCGGCCATACCGGCGAGGACGCCCTGCACGAGAAAATGGCGGAATATGGCGGGTTCGATCACAACGCCCAGTCGCTCAGGATCGTGACCAGTCTGGAACGGCGCTATGCCGATTTCGACGGCATCAACCTGACCTGGGAAGCGCTGGAAGGGCTGGTCAAGCACAACGGCCCGCTTGAAACGGCTGCAGGTGAGGGGCGTGACGGCCCCGTTCCCCAGCCGATCGTCGATTACAGCCGCCGTCATGATCTCTGGCTTGCCACCCATGCCAGCCTCGAAGCGCAGATGGCCGCAATTGCCGACGACATTGCCTACAATACCCACGATATCGACGACGGGCTGCGCTCGGGCTATCTGACCCACAAGATGCTTGAGGAGGTTCCGTTTCTGGATGGCCTGATGCGCGAAGTCCATGATCGCTATCCGAATCTGGAAGAGGCGCGCTTTACCAACGAGGTCATGCGACGGCAGATCACGGCGATGGTCGAGGATGTCATCGGCGTGACGCAAGCCAACCTGCGCAGCGAAAAACCGCAAAGTGCGGACGAGGTAAGGCATGCCGGGCGCACGCTGGCGACCTTCTCGCCGGAAATGGCCGACGTCGACAGGCAGATCAAGACATTGCTGTTCGGCCACATCTACCGGCATCCTGATATCATGAAGATCCGGGCCGGCGCGGCGCAGATCGTCAGCGAACTGTTTGATGCCTATTTCGCCGATCCTCAGCTGATGGGCTCGCATCCGTGGATGGACGGGATCGAGGTCTTGCGTCCGGCGCAGCGGGCCCGCCTCGTGGCCGACTATCTTGCCGGAATGACGGACACCTATGCCGAAAAGACCCACCGGCAGCTGTTTGACCATACCCCGGAATTGCGCTAGGAGCCGCGGCAAACAGCGCTTTTGCCGCCTTCCGGCGGCCCTATGGGACATGACATGAACCTCTTCACGGATTTTGAGCAAAGACTGAACGAACGGCTGCTGACGATTGCGGCCATTGCTGAAAAAAGCGCTTCGCTCGATTTTTCGCGCCTGGTGGTGGAGCCGCCGCGCGATCCGAGCCATGGCGATATCGCCATCAACGCGGCGCTGGTCCTGTCCAAACCGCTCGGCAAGAAACCGCGTGATCTGGCAGCCGAGATCGTTGCGGCGCTGGAAAGCGACGAAGACATTGCCGAACTGTCGATTGCCGGTCCCGGTTTCATCAATATCCGGCTTTCCGATGCCTTCTGGAAGCGCATGCTGATTGCCGCCATTCGCGAGGCCGAGGATTTCGGCCGCAGCACGAGCGGGCAGAACCGGAAGATCAATGTCGAATATGTCTCGGCCAACCCGACCGGGCCGATGCATGTCGGCCATTGCCGCGGCGCAGTCGTCGGCGACACGCTGGCGAACATTCTCGCCTATGCCGGTTTCGACGTGACCAAGGAATATTACATCAACGATGCCGGCGCCCAGATCGATGTGCTGGCTCGTTCGGTATTCCTCAGATATCGCGAAGCGCTGGGCGAGACGATCGGCGATATTCCCGAAGGTCTTTATCCCGGTGATTACCTTGTTCCCGTCGGCGAGGCGCTGAAAGCGGAATATGGTCCATCGCTTCACAATCTGCCGGAAGAACAGTGGATGCCCGTCGTCAAGGACAAGGCGATCGAGGCGATGCTGGCGATGATCCGGGATGATCTGGAAGCGCTCAATGTGCGCCACGAGGTGTTTTTCTCCGAACGCACGCTGCATGCCGACGATGCCGAGCGCATTCGCACCGCGATCAACGACCTCACCTTCAAGGGGCATGTCTACAAGGGCACGCTGCCGCCGCCGAAGGGGCAGCTCCCCGAAGACTGGGAAGACCGCGAGCAGACGCTGTTCCGCTCCACCGATGTGGGCGACGATATCGACCGGCCGCTGATCAAGTCGGACGGCAACTACACTTATTTCGCCGCCGATGTCGCCTACTTCAAGGACAAGTTCGATCGCGGCTTTCACGAGATGGTCTATATTCTCGGCGCCGATCACGGCGGCTACGTCAAGCGGCTGGAAGCCGTCGCAAAGGCGGTCGCCGGTGACGAGGCCAAACTGACGGTGTTGCTGTGCCAGCTGGTGAAGCTGCTGCGCAACGGCCAGGAAGTGAAGATGTCGAAGCGCTCGGGCAATTTCGTGACCTTGCGCGAAGTCGTTGACGAGGTCGGCCGCGATTCCGTCCGTTTCATGATGCTCTATCGCAAGAGCAGCGAGCCGCTCGATTTCGATTTTGCCAAGGTGACCGAACAGTCCAAGGACAATCCCGTGTTTTACGTGCAGTATGCGCATGCGCGCTGCATGTCGGTGATCCGTCAGGCGAAGGAAGCCTTCCCGGACCTTGAAATCACGCAGGAATCTCTGGAAAAGGCGGTTGCCGAAGCGAATTTTGAACCGGAAGAACTTAAAGTTGTGGCAAAATTGGCCGAATATCCGCGAGTCGTGGAGTCGGCAGCACTGATGCGGGAGCCGCATCGACTGGCATTTTACCTCTATGATCTTGCGTCAAACTTTCATTCCCACTGGAATAAGGGGAAGGACAAGAAAGAATTACGCTTTATTAATGAGGATAACGGACAATCGACGCTTGCAAAACTGGGACTGGTTTCTTCCGTGGCCGCTGTCCTGCGCTCCGGCCTGACATTGACGGGCACGGATGCCCCGCAGGAAATGCGCTAGAAACTGTCTCACCCGCACTTTACCATGCGCCGTTTGCGGCGCGTGGCAGCCTCGGTGGTAGAAGATGGCAGACAAGAACAAACCGGATCATGACGCCGGAAAGGTCGAACAGGACGATCCCTTCGCCGAACTGGCGCGGCTGATCGCCCCACGCGAGGAAGAAAAACCGCGCGCGCCGGAGACCGCGGACGATCTGGCTGACGAACTGTTGCGCGAATTCGATGCCTTTCCCGGTCAGTATCCTGCAGCTGAAGACCAACCGGCGGCGCCTGAGCCCTATATGGAGCCCGAGCCTCAGCCGGAGCCGGGCCCTGCGCCGCAAGGCCAGCCCCTGGTGTTCGAATCCTTTCATCCGGTTGACTATCCTGTGCGGCAGCCGCGCGAGGAACCGCCCGCGCCGGTCGATGATTATGTCGAAACGCCGCTGCCGTCACAGCCCCCGGAGCCGAGCCTCGATGAAGCATTTCTGGAAGAAGAGCTGAGGCAGTCGATTTCTTCGCTCGACCTGTCGGATGACCGGCAGGACGAGCCGTTGCCTGCGGCCGAAGAGGACATGCGCGCCGAAGAACCCGTTCCCGGGCCTGCATTTCTGGTCGAGCCGCCGGAAGCGGATACGCAGGCGCAGGAAGCCGGCTGGGAAGAGACCTGGTCTCCGACGTCTCAAACTGACGATCCGTCCGTGAGCGATGCGGATGTGGAACGGCAGGAAAATGAGCTTGCGCTTGATCTCGACGAACTTGCGCTCGAACTGTCCGATGTCGCCGCGGCTGAAGACAATGGGCCGGAACCGCTGGAAGAAGCCGGCGCAGTCGAAGCAGGCCGCGACGATGTCTTCGATCCGGCCGCCATCGTTTCGACCGACGATATTCCCGCCCCTATTGATGAGCTCGACCTGCCGCGCATGGGCGATGAGGCGGAACCGGCGCACGAGCCGCCGCCGCCTTACGAATTCGACCTCGATGAGGAACTCGCCGATGCGCTGGCCAGCCAGGCGGCTCTTGTCGATCCGCTTGCCGAGGCGCCGCCCGCAGAAGCAGAACCCGCCCCGGACAATGCCGGGCATGTGCATGACGACCGGGTTTATGACGAGGATATCGAGCGCGCGCTCGAGGACGGTTTCCAGTTTACCGAAACCGGTGCACCGGGCGAGCAGAATGCCTATGCCGATCTCGCTGATGACGGCTACTATGACAGTGACGCGCGTGAACGGCGGCCGAGCTGGCTTGCGGTCACCTTCATGGGCTATGGCCGGGTCATGCTCGTCGGTCTGGCCGTCGTTGTTCTGGCGGTGCTGTCGCTGTTTGCGGGGATGCGCTATTTCGGTGGTGAGAGCGACAGCGGTCCGGTGATCATTGCCGCCGACGATACGAGCGTCAAGGAAGCGCCGGAAGACCCCGGCGGCGAGGTGGTTCCCAACCAGGACAACGTGATTTTCAATGATGCCTCCGACACGCTGGAGGCCGCGCCGCGGCAGGGCAGTCTGATCGCTTCGGATCAGGAGCCGGTCGACGTTGACAATATCGCGCCCAATCCGCTGGCCAATGACACGGCAGGTCAGGCCGGTAGCGGTGTTGTCGAGCCGCGCCGGGTGCGCACCATCATTGTCCGCCCCGATGGCACGCTTGTCGAGCGGTCGGCCCCTGAAGAGGATGCCAATAGCGGCACGACGAACAATGTCCGTGGCCTCGATACCGTCACGGCGATGCCGGACAATGCCGGCCGTCTGGTGCCCGCAGGCAGCGAAAACGGCTCGAATGCCGCTGATGCCGGTATGGAAGCCGGAACCGCGCCGCAAGCAGCCCCCGGCGCCGCGCCCGAAACAACGCAAAACCCCTCCGTCGCCGATGTCCTGAACGGGACGGCAGCGGAAACCGCCGCAACGCAAACCGAAGATACGGCGAACGCCGAGCCTGCGGCCGATGCCGAACCCGAGGCCGCCGAAGCGCCTGTCGAGGATTTCGGTATCGCCAATGTGCCGATCCCGACGCCGCGTTCTTCGACAGGTGGCGCTCCGGTTTCAACGGCTTCTGCGCCGGCGCAACCGGCCCCTGCAGCTCCGGCACAGCCGGCGGCTTCGGCAGCTCCGGCCGCCAGTGCCTCGGCGCCGTCGTCGCGCTATGCGATGCAGATTGCCTCCCTGCCGTCGGAAACGGAAGCGCGTCAGGCCTATCAGCGGCTGGCCGCTCAGTATCCGGCCATCCTTGGGCGCAGGCCCGTGGAATTTGTCAGGGCCGATGTTGCGGGCAGGGGAACCTATTACCGGGTACGCATTCCGGCTGAAAACCTGTCGGCTGCGCTTTCGCTGTGCGAGAATTTCAAGGCCGCAGGCGGCAGCTGCTACGTTCCGCGATGAGGACAGTGGTTTGCGCCGTTACGGTTGCAACCCCCGTGTGAAGAAAACTGTGCATGACATGCAGGCATCGTTCGGGCTTTTGCGCGAAACCACTATGATTCGGCGATGACCAGTTCGAGCAGAGCTATGATTCTGGGTTGTGGCGGTCCACGGCTCAGCGTGGAGGAGAAGCAATTCTTCCGCGCTGTTCAGCCGTGGGGTTTCATCCTGTTCGGGCGCAACATCGAAAGCCTTGAACAGGTGAAGATGCTGACCGGGGAAATGCGTGAGGCCGTTGGCTGGCACGCACCGGTTCTGGTGGACCAGGAGGGCGGCACGGTGCGCCGGCTCAGGCCGCCGCTGGTGCGCGACTATCCCTCGGCTGCCCGGATTGCCGCGCTCTATGCGGTGTCCCCGGATGCGGCAAGCGAAGCGGCGTGGATCAGCGGGCGGCTGATGGCCGGTGATCTTCTCCCCCTCGGCATCAATGTCGATTGTGCGCCTGTGCTTGATATTCCGCCGTCACCCGGCGCCGGCTTTCTGGCAGACCGGACATTCGGCTGTGATCCCGATCAGGTGATCGCACTGGCCCAGGCGCAGGCCGACGGGCTGAAGGCCGGCGGCGTGTTGCCGGTGGTCAAGCACATGCCGGGCCACGGCCGGGGACTTCTCGATTCGCACAAGCGCCTGCCGGTCGTCGATGCCCCGCTCGCGCTGCTGCGGGACCGTGATTTCCGGCCTTTCAGGGAGGTTACGGGCATTGCCATGGCCATGACCTGTCATGTGCTTTTTGAGGCGGTGGACCCGGTCAATCCGGCTTCGGCGTCCAAAAAACTCGTCGAAGAGGTGATGCGCGGCCAAATCGGCTTTGACGGTCTGATCATCTCCGATGATATTTCGATGAATGCGCTTTCCGGGGATATCGCGACCCGCGCGCGTGCGGTGGCAGACGCCGGCCTCGACATCATCTTGCATTGCAATGGCGATATGTCGGAGATGCGCGCGGTTGCCGGCCAGGCGCCGCAGCTTGCCGGCGATGCGCTGACAAGGGCGACGTCTGCGCTTGCCAGTGCACCCGACGCCGATGACAGTGACCTGAAGGCGCTGTCACGTCGTTTTGACGCGCTGATGGATGAAAAGGGGTAGGGCATGCAGGAGACCTTCTTTTCCGAAGATCCGGGCGGCACTGTCGAGGTGCGGGCCGCGGGCGAGGCGGTGCTGGTCATCGATGTCGGCGGGTTTGAGGGCCCGCTCGATCTTCTGCTGCATCTGGCCCGCACGCAGAAAGTCGATCTGGCGCGGATTTCCGTGCTGGCGCTGGCCGAGCAGTATCTGGAGTTCATCGAAAGCGCGCGGCGCATCCGCATCGAGCTTGCTGCCGACTATCTGGTGATGGCGGCCTGGCTTGCCTATCTCAAGTCGCGGCTTCTGATCCCGCGCCGCGCCAGCGACGAGGAACCCTCGGGCGAGGATATGGCGGCAACGCTGGCCCACCGGCTGAAGCGGCTGGAAGCGATGCGCGATGCCGCATCCAAGATCATCAACCGCAACCGGCTCGGCCGTGACGTGTTCCAGCGCGGCGCTCCGGAGCATATTCCAGATGAAACCGGTTCAGCCTTCAAGGCCACGCTTTACGAGCTTCTCGATGCCTATGCCAATCTCAGGCAGCGTCAGGCCGTCAGTGAGGTGACGATCGAAAAACGCCTCGTCTGGTCGCTGACCGACGCCCGTGAGCTGCTGCAGGATCTCATCGGCGAGATCGGCGAGTGGACCGCGCTTGACCGCTATCTGCTGCGTTATCTTTCCCGCCCGGGTGAGATGCGCACCGCGATTGCCAGCACATTTGCCGCATCGCTGGAGCTGGTGCGCGAGGGGCGGCTGGATTTGCGGCAGGAAGAGGCGTTTTCGCCGCTGCTGATGCGACGCGGCCGCGGTCGCGGACACCCCCGGACGCCGGTTCCCGGAGAGGCGGCCGAATGAGCGACGACGAGGCCGAAGACACCGAAGCGGTCGCAGCGGAAAATCCGGAACTGCTGCTGGAGGCCGAACGCATTGCCGAAGCGCTGGTCTTCGCGTCCGCGGAGCCGGTCGGTGAAGCCTATATCCGCGAACGGATACCCGAGGGTGTCGATGTCGCGGCGGTGATGGCAAATCTGAAGGAACACTATGCCAATCGTGGCGTCAATCTGGTGCGGGTCGAGGATTACTGGGCCTTCCGGACGGCGCCGGACCTTTCCTTCGTGATCCATCGCGGAGAGCGGGAGGCCCGCAAACTGACGCGCGCGGCGCTGGAAGTGCTGTCGATCATTGCCTATCACCAGCCGGTGACGCGGGCTGAAATTGAGGAAATTCGCGGTGTCCAGACCTCCAAGGGCACGCTCGACGTGCTGATGGAGGCGGGCTGGGTGCGGTTTCGCGGGCGCCGCCGTACGCCCGGCCGGCCGGTCACCATGGGCACGACGCGCGCCTTTCTCGACCATTTCGGCCTCGAGGAGATCCGCGATCTGCCCGGTCTGGAAGAACTCAGAGGTGCGGGGCTTCTCTCCGGGCGCATTCCGCCCGGTTTTCAGATACCGCTGCCGCTCAACGATGACGAGGACCTTGCCGATGACGAGGACCCGCTGGATGCCGCAGACCTTGAGGATCTCGGCCTTTTGACTCCGGGCGGTAAACATGATGAATAAGCTCTAGAAAGGGCTCGGATCGACCGGCCACAGCAGGATTTCTGGAGCGACGATGAACCTTGCGGCGCGCAATTTCGGCTCAAGCGGCACGGCCGCCCGGTTGCAGTTCGAAAATATCCGCCATGGATATGGCGGTCGCGAGATCGTCCGCGGTGTTTCGCTGACGGCTTTTCCCGGCAAGGTGCTCTGTCTTCTCGGTCCCTCCGGTTCCGGCAAGAGCACGCTTTTGCGCATTGCCGCCGGCCTGGAAATACCGCATGCCGGGCGGTTGCTGATCAATGATGTCGAGGCGAGCGGGCCGGCCGGTTTTCTGCCGCCGGAGCGGCGCGGCGTCGGCCTGATGTTTCAGGATTTTGCCCTGTTTCCGCATATGACGGTGGCTGCCAATGTGGCCTTCGGGCTGACGCATGTGCAAAAGCCGGCGCGCCAGGCCATCGCCGCTGAAGCGCTGGCCCGTGTCGGCCTTGCCGGATACGAGGCCAAGTATCCGCATATGCTGTCAGGCGGCGAGCAGCAGCGGGTCGCGCTGGCCCGCGCGGTGGCGCCCCGGCCTTCGGTGCTTTTGATGGACGAGCCGTTTTCCGGCCTTGACTCGCGTCTCAAGGATCAGGTGCGGGCGGATACGCTGGCCGTGCTGCGCGAAACCGGCGCCACGGTGGTGGTGGTGACCCATGACCCGGAAGAGGCGATGGGCATGGCCGACCAGATTGCGCTGCTGAAGGATGGCGAACTGGTGCAGACGGGCAGCGCGCGGGAGCTTTTCACCCGGCCGAACAGTGTGTTTGCGGCGTCGTTCTTTTCCGAAATCAACAGGTTCGATGCCCTTGCCCGCAACGGAATTGTCGAAACGCCGTTTGGCACACGCCCTGCGCCGGAAAATTTGATGAATGCCGAACTGGACCTTGCCGTGCGCTTGAGTGACATCCGCATCACCACTGCGGAACACCCCGGTGCCACACCCGCAACCGTGCTGAATCGCCGATATCTCGGGACTTCGGAGCATCTGACGATGCGCCTGGAACAGGGTGGCGATGTCGTTGAAGCCAGCGTCGGCGCAGGCGTGCTTGCCGACGGTATAAGCCGGGTTTTCCTGATTGTTGCCGATGACTCAATTTTGATGTTTGAAAAACAACCATAAACATCTTACACCGGAGACAAAGTGGTAACAGGAGAAATAGGCCATGGGTAATCTCGGAATCTGGCAGTTGCTGATCATTCTGGCAATTGTCGTCTTGCTGTTCGGCCGCGGCAAGATTCCCGAATTGATGGGTGATGTCGCCAAGGGCATCAAGAGCTTCAAGAAGGGTATTTCAGACGAGGACGAAAAGCCGGCTGAAACGGACGACAAGACCGTCGAGCACAGGGCAGACGAAAAGACCAAGCAAGGCTGACACGGTGCCGGACAGCCTCAGGGGCTGTCTGCAGGAGAATGTGAATGCTTGATATTGGCTGGACGGAGCTTCTGGTCGTGGCGATTGTTCTGGTCGTCGTTGTCGGCCCGAGGGAGCTTCCGCATGTCCTGAGAACCTTCGGCAAGACCATGACCAAGATGCGGCGCATGGCTTCCGATTTCCGTTCGCAGATGGATGATGCGCTGAAAGAAGCGGATATGGAAGATGTTTCCTCCGCTATACGGGATGTTAGAAAACTCAATCCCGCCAATCAGTTGCGCGATGCGGTCAATCCTTTGCGTCAAACTGCGCGCGATCTTCAGTCCGACCTGAAGACCTCGACTTCGCTGGAAAACAAGCCGAAGACGACGACCGACAAGCCGGATCTGCCCAAGGCCTCCTATCCGGCGCCCGGCGAGAAACCGGCCTTCACGCCGGACAACGTCTTCCAGAAGGCGGCCCGCAAGGACGATGAACAGGCAGGCGATCTTGTCTCGAAGCGACAGGATGACGGGCTTGTCAGTCGCCGCCCCGGTTACAGGGGAACGGCGCGGCCGACAAAGACTGCCAAGGGACGCTCAGGCGGACGGAGGAACGACCGATGAGCGTCGAAAACGATATCGAAGACAAGCCGCAGCCGCTTGTCGAGCATCTGATCGAACTTCGGAAACGGCTGGTCTGGTCGCTGGCGGCGTTCTTCGCCGGTTTTCTGCTCTGTTTCGCCTTTGCCCGGGACCTGTTCAATATTCTGGTCCTTCCCTATAAATGGGCGGTTGTCTGGTCGGGTCTCGATCCGGACAAGATGCAGCTGATCTACACGGCGCCGCAGGAATTCTTCTTCACGCAGATCAAGATTTCGCTGTTTGGCGGCCTGTTGCTGGCCTTTCCGATCATTGCCTTCCAGGTCTACAGTTTTGTTGCGCCGGGGCTTTACAGGAACGAGCGCTCGGCTTTCCTGCCGTTCCTTGTGGCATCGCCGATCCTGTTCATCGCCGGTGGTGCAATCGTCTACTTCTTCCTCATCCCCGTGGTGATGATGTTTTTCCTCGGCATGCAGCAGGCGCCGGAGGGTGGCGAGGTTGCGATTTCGCTTTTGCCGAAGGTTTCGGAATATCTGAGCCTGATCATGTCGCTGGTGCTGGCGTTCGGGCTGGTGTTCCAGCTGCCGGTGGTTACCACGCTGTTGTCGCGGGCAGGGCTCGTCAGTGCGGCGTGGCTTGCCAAGCAGCGCAAGTTCGCCATCGTCATCGCCTTCATCATCGCCGCCGTTTTGACGCCGCCCGACCCGCTGTCGCAGCTCGGTCTGGCGCTGCCGACGGTGATTCTCTACGAGGTCGCAATCTACGCCGCCAAGCTGGTCGAGCGCCGGCGCAAGGAGCAAGGCGGCGACGCGGAGGAAACGACATCCTCGGAAGACGAAGTTTAGGCGATATCCTCAAAGCGTGTCTTGCGCTTTGAGGATGAGTTGGGCACAAGAGGGCCGCTGGTGCAGACGCGCCGGCGGCCTTTTTTCTTCATGGGAAAGCAGGAACGATGCTCGATATCAAATGGATTCGCGAAAACCCGGAAGCGCTGGACAAGGCGCTGGCAACGCGCGGCGCCGCACCGCTTGCGGCTCAGATCGTTGACCTTGACGAGAAGCGCCGGTCCGTTTTGCAGCGTTTGCAGGAAATGCAGTCCCGCCGTAACAGCGCCTCGAAGGAAATCGGCGCGGCGATGGGCAAGAAGGATACCGCGCTTGCCGAAAAGCTGAAGGCCGAGGTTGCCGACATCAAGACGGCAATGCCGACGCTTGAGGAAGAGGAGCGGGCGGCAACGGCCGCACTCGACGATCTGCTGTCCGGCATTCCCAATGTTCCCTTTGAAGATGTCCCTGTCGGCGTGGATGAGGACGACAATGTCGAAATCCGCAAATGGGGTAGCAAGCCGACATGGAACCATCCGGCGAAGGAGCATTTCGAGATCGGCGAGGCGCTCGGCGGCATGGATTTCGAGCGTGCGGCCAAGCTTTCCGGCTCGCGCTTTACCGTATTGAGCGGCGCATTTGCGCGGCTTGAGCGGGCGCTTGGGCAGTTCATGATCGACATGCACACCGAAAAGCACGGCTACCGCGAGGTCAGCCCGCCGCTTCTGGTGCGCGATGCCGCCCTTTATGGCACCGGGCAACTGCCGAAATTTGCCGAGGATCTGTTCAAGGCATCCGAGGACCGCTGGATGATCCCGACGGCGGAAGTGCCGCTGACCAATCTTGTCGCCGGCGACATCCTGCCGGCCGAAACGCTGCCGCTGCGCTATACCGCGCTCACCTATTGCTTCCGCTCGGAGGCAGGGTCTGCCGGCCGTGACACGCGCGGCATGCTGCGTCAGCATCAGTTTCTGAAATGCGAGATGGTGTCGATCACCGATGCCGACAGTTCGCTTGCCGAACTGGAACGGATGACGTCTGCCGCCGAGGATGTGCTGCAGGCGCTTGGCCTGCATTACCGTGTCGTGACGCTTTCCACCGGGGATATGGGCTTTTCCGCCCGCAAGACCTACGACATCGAGGTCTGGCTTCCCGGTCAGGACACCTATCGTGAGATTTCGTCCTGTTCGGTCTGCGGCGATTTTCAGGCGCGCCGCATGAATGCGCGCTACCGGCCGAAGGACGAGAAGGCCACGCGTTTCGTTCATACGCTGAACGGCTCGGGCGTTGCCGTCGGCCGCGCGCTGATCGCCGTGGTCGAGAACTATCTGAATGAAGACGGCTCGGTCACGATCCCCGACGTTCTTGTCCCCTATATGGGCGGCAAGACCAGGATCGAAGCGGAAGGGTGAGCGGCGACAATGCGTATTCTGCTGACCAATGATGACGGCATTCACGGGCCGGGCCTTGCCGTGCTTCAGAAAATCGCTGCGGAACTCTCCGACGATGTCTGGACCGTTGCGCCGGAAACCGACCAGAGCGGCCTTGCTCATTCGCTGACCCTGTCGGAGCCGCTTCGGCTGCGCCAGATGGGCGAAAAGCAGTTCGCGCTGCGCGGTACGCCGACGGATTGCGTGATCATGGCCGTGCGCGAAGTGCTGCCGGAGGCGCCGGACCTGATCCTCTCCGGCATCAATTCCGGCGCTAACATGGCCGATGACGTCACCTATTCCGGCACCATCGCCGCGGCAATCGAAGGCACGCTGCAGGGCGTGCGCTCGATCGCGCTCAGCCAGGCGGGGCGTTATGACAATGGCCGGCATTTTCCGTGGGAGGTTGCCGAGCAATACGCCCTGCCGCTGATTCGCAAGCTGTTGCCGCTGGAACTGCCGGAAGGCACGTTTTTCAATGTCAACTTTCCCTATTGCGCGCCAGATGCGGTTGAAGGTGTCCGGGTTACGGCACAGGGCAAGCTTGAATCCGGCCTGTCGGTCGAAAAACGCACCGATGGCCGCGGATTGCCCTATTACTGGCTGACCTTCCGCGAACGCCTGAGTGCGTTTGCCGAGGACAGCGATCTGAATGCGGTCGGCGAAAACCATGTTTCGGTGACACCGCTGAAGCTCGACTTGACCGATCACGCGGTTCGCGACAGGATCGCTGCAGCGCTGGCATAAATGACGAGGTCGAACGGTGGCGACGAAGCTTCAGGAACGTGAGGGGTTTGCCGCCCTGGTGATGCGGCTGAGATCCAGCGGCGTCACCAATCTCGATCTTCTTTCGGCCGTGGAAACGACGCCGCGCACCGCGTTCACACCGTCCCACATGACGCCCTATGCCTATACCGGTCGGTCCATCCCGATCGAATGCGGCGCTTTCATGGAAGGTGCCGATCTGGCGATCCGGCTTGTCGATATCCTCAAGGTCAAGCCCGGTCAGCGCGTTCTGGAAGTGGGCACCGGCTCCGGCTACACCGCCGCGATCATGGGGCGGATTGCCGAACGGGTGCTGACGGTGGAGCGCTATCGCACGCTTGCCGACCTTGCCCGCAAGCGCATGGCCGATCTGGGTCTGAAAAGCGTGGTGGTGCGCCAGGCCGACGGCCGTGAGGGCCTGAGCGGCGAGGGGACCTTCGACCGCATCCTGTACACCGTGGCGCTGCCCGAAATACCACGTGCACGCGTTGAGCAACTGGTTTCCAACGGTGTCATCATGGCGCCGCTGATCCGTGAGGGCGCGCCGCCGCTGATGGTGCGGATGACGCGGATCGGCAGCCGTTTCGAGCGCGAGGATCTTTTTGAGGTTCCTTATCTTGCCGTCGAGCGCGGCCTTTCCAAGGCGCTCTAGGCGCTTTGTCGCAGGGCGTGTGCGCTCTTTTGGCACCTGCGCCGGCCACATCCCGTCATGCCTGGTGAATTGATTTTCTGCATTGTCGTTCGGGCTTTAACCGCACGGTAACTCTGTTGTGGTTAAAACCGGTGCAGTATTTAGTTCAAGCGTACAGGGTCGGTTCATGCGTATTTCAGGTGTGCCGGAAGGCGGCAAGGCAACACAACGTATTCTGTTCGTTTCGGCGTTGGCGATCATGGTCGCAAGCTGTAGCTCGGAGAGCGCACGGCTTGGCCGCGGACCCGATACGATGACAACAGGATCGGTTTCCGGAATTCCGCAGTACCAGTATATGGTGCCGCCGGCGAATGTCGGAAACGGAGGCTATCAGGCGCAGCAGTCGCAGAACGCCGGTTCCGCCGTGGTCAACCGACAGCCTATCAATACCGCGACAACGGCAGGCTCCGGTGCCCGTATGGCGACGACGCCCGCCCCCGTTCAGACCGCGGCTCTGGCGCAGCCCGCCAATCCGTCGACGACCTACAATCAGCAGCAGGCAAATGTCGGCGCGCCGAGCAATCTGCCGTCGCGCACGCAGGATGTCGCCACCAAGCGGGTGATGATCCGCTCGGATGAATCGCTTTCCGCCTTTGCGGCGCGCAACGGCTCTTCCGAGCAGGATATTCTGCGGCTGAACGGCCTGACGAACGCCTCGCAGGTCCGCCCCGGTCAGGTTCTGCTTGTGCCGCTGGTCTCCCCGCAGACATCGGCTGCCAAGGCGACCGCGCAGACCCAAGGCCTGCCGCCCGCATCGCCGACGCCGGCTCCGACCGACAAGCCCGATCAGCGCGTTGCCGTGCTGCCGAGCACGACCAGTACACGTGAGCGCCAGAACGCCGGCACCTCTTCCGGCGGCGCGACTGCTCCCACAGCAGCCGGGCAGAGCGGCGATGGCCGCACGCCTGAAAGCGGCAATGTCTATACCGTAAAGAGCGGCGACAGCCTTTATGTTATCGCTAAGGAAAACGGTGTGACGGTTGATTCGCTCAAGGCTGCCAACGGGCTGACCTCCGCGAATATCCGGATCGGCCAGAAACTGCAGATCCCGACCGGCGGTGCTGCTCCCGCCCAGCCGGTCACGCCGGTCCAGACGGCAACGGCCGAGCCGCAGCAACAGCAGCCTGCGCCCAAGCAGACGGCGGCAGCGGAAACGGAAAAACCGAAGCCCTACCAGCCGCCGGCGGCTGAAAATGAGGTTGTCGTCGAGGATGTCGCCGTACGCAGCGATGCCGGCGAAGACGTTCCCCAGGGCACCGGCATTGCCACCTATCGCTGGCCGGTCAAGGGCGCTGTCGTGGTCGGCTTCGGCCAGCCCTATGGCGACGATCTGAGCGAGGGTATCGATATTTCCGTGCCGCAGGGCACGCCGATCAAGGCGGCTGAAAACGGTGTTGTGGTCTATGCCGATGACGGGCTTTCCGATTACGGCAATGCGATCCTCATCCGCCATGACGATGGCCGCGTGACGGTCTACGGCTATGCCGAGGAACTGACGGTCAAGCGCGGCGACAGCGTTCAGCGCGGCCAGACCATCGCCACCTCCGGCATGACCGGCAAGGCAACCCGCCCGATGGTGCATTTCGAGGTTCGCGATAACACCAAGGCCGTCGACCCGATGCCCTACCTCAACGGCTGAAATTGAAAAACGGGCAGGCCGGAAAGGCCTGCCTCGGTTTGTTGACAAGCCTATCCTTTTTACGGACGTCATCCTCGGGCTTGACCCGAGGATCTAACCACCGCTCAGCACGAGCGGCGTTGGCGGTCCGTAATGATTTGTTTGAAATTGACTTTTTACCCGATACGCTTGTCGCGTTCATGCGTGCTTAGACCCTCGGGTCAAGCCCGAGGGTGACGAAGGAGAGCGGGGCGAGCTTTGTCAGCAGTCCGGGCCAGGCCTTTCCGGCCTGCCTTTGCGTCTGCATTCTCTCCGGCCCATACTCCCGCCCTCTCAAAGCGACAGATGCTTCCTCTGGCGGCCGGCGATATCCTGCACGAACTGCCATGCGACCCGGCCTGAACGGCCGCCGCGCGTGGTTGCCCAGGTGAGGGCTTCGGCGTGCAGTTCGTCGCTATTCCCATCCAGGTTGAAATGGGCGGCATAGCCGTCGATCATGGCGAGATAGTCGTCCTGGCTGCATTTGTGGAAGCCGAGCCACAGGCCGAAACGGTCGGAAAGCGAGACCTTTTCCTCGGTCGCCTCCGACGGATTGATCGCGGTGGAGCGTTCGTTTTCGATCATGTCGCGCGGCATCAGGTGCCGGCGGTTGGAGGTGGCGTAAAGCAGGACATTGTCCGGCCGGCCCTCGACGCCGCCATCCAGTGCCGCTTTCAGTGATTTATAGGCGCCGTCGTCGTGATCGAAGGAAAGGTCGTCGGTAAACAGCAGGAACCGGTATGGCGAAGCCTTGAGGATGTCGAGAAGGTCGCCAAGCGAACCGATATCTTCTCGGTAGAGTTCCACCAGCTTCAGCTTGATCGCCGGATTCGTCACGATTTCGGCATGGATCGCCTTGACCAGCGATGATTTGCCCATGCCGCGCGCGCCCCACAGCAGCGCATTGTTGGCGGGAAAGCCTTCGGCAAAACGCAGGGTGTTGTCATAGAGAATGTCGCGCACGTGATCGACGCCGTGGATCAGCGAAAGGGTGACGCGGCTTGGCTTGCCGACCGGTGCGAGGTAGCGGGCCTCCGGTTTCCAGACGAAACAGTCGGCAGCATCGAGGTCGCTTTCGCGTGCCGGGGTTGGCCCCATGCGTTCCAGCGCATCGGCGAGTCTTCTGACTTCCGCGATCAGCGCATCGGTGGATTTTTTTCCCAATTTCTACTCCCTTGATTTCGAAAAGCAGTCTTTTGGGCACACAGCTTTTCGGTTTTTGCCGCCCTTGCAAGGTCGAAATGCTGGTAAAAAGGTCGCTTCACCCCAAAAAGCACGCTTGTTTTTGCCGCTATTGTTGCATTGAACTGGCCTCCGACTATATACCGGCGACACATCCGAGGGGCGTGAGCCCCGTTTATGGTTTGAGGAGTTTTGAACGACATGTTTAGCACGGCTTATGCCCAGGCAGCGGGCGGCGCAGGCGCGATGGGATCGGGTCTCGAAATGATCTTCCTGTTCGTGCCTTTGATGGCGATCTGGTACTTCCTGTTGATCCGCCCGCAGCGCCGCCAGGCCAAGAAGCGCCAGGAAACGCTGGCTGCCATTCGCCGCGGCGATCAGGTGGTCACCGGCGGCGGTATCGTCGGCAAGGTGACCAAGGTGGTCGATGACAGCGAGCTGGAAGTCGAGATCGCCGAAGGCGTCCGCACCCGGATCATGCGCAGCTATGTGTCCGATGTTCGCGTCAAGGGCGAGCCGGTCAAGACTGAAGACGCCAAGTCAAAAAGCTGATGAGACTGCAAACGGTCCGGTGTCGCCCTGAAAAAGGCGGGATTGGGCCGGATTTGCATTGGTGCATGCACTGCCGGGACTGACCGTGCCGGTTGATGGGCTGACAAACAGACGGGGCGATGCCTGAAGGGTGTCGCCTGCTTCGTGAAAACCGACGAACCGAGACCTTCATGCTGTATTTTTCCCGTTGGAAGACCTTATTCATCTGGCTTGTTGTGGTGCTGGGGGTGGTGATTGCCGTTCCGAACCTGTTCAGCGACCAGCAGCTGGCAAAACTTCCCGGATGGATGCCGGACAGCAAGGTCACCCTCGGTCTCGACCTGCAGGGCGGTTCCTACATCATGCTTCAGGTCGATCGTTCCGACATTGTCACCGATCGCCTGAATACGCTGGTCGACGATGTCCGCGCCGATCTGCGCGAAGCACAGGTGCGCTACACCGGCCTTTCCGGTTCGGGCGAGACGGCACAGGTGCGCATCACCGATCCCGATCAGTATGCCGCTGCCGAAGAGGCGCTTATGCCTCTGGCCGAAACCGTGAATGCCGGGACGCTCAACGGCGGCACGTTTCAGGAAGTCAGCATTTCCGATGATGAAAACGGTCTGATCCAGCTTTCGCTCACGGAAGCCGGTATTGACTATCGCATGCGCTCGGCCGTACAGCAGTCGATTGAGGTTATCCGTCGCCGCGTCGACGAGCTCGGCACTACCGAGCCGCTGATCCAGCGGCAGGGCGATGACCGCATCATCGTTCAGGTGCCCGGTCTCGATGATCCGCAGCGTTTGAAGGCGCTCCTGAACAAGACCGCGAAGCTGACCTTCCACATGGTCGACACCACGGTTAACGCGCAGGACGCAATCGAGGGCCGTCCGCCGGCAGGCGACGAAGTGCTCTATTCGATGGATGATCCGCCGGTTCCCTATGTGATCGAAAAGCGGGCGCTGATTTCAGGTGAGGATCTGGTCGACGCCAAGGCGGCCTTCGACCAGCGCACCAATGAACCGGTCGTCAACTTCCGCTTCGATTCGCGCGGCGCCCAGCGGTTTGCCCAGGCAACCCAGCAGAATGTCGGCCGGCCGTTCGCCATCGTGCTCGACGATCAGATCGTCTCGGCGCCGGTGATCAACGAGCCGATCCTTGGTGGGTCAGGTCAGATTTCCGGCAACTTCTCGGTCCAGGGCGCTAACGACCTTGCCGTGCTGCTGCGCGCCGGTGCGCTGCCGGCCACGCTGACGGTGGTCGAGGAACGCACGGTCGGGCCGAGCCTTGGTGCCGACTCGATCCGCGCCGGCGTTCTCGCTTCGGTGATCGGTGCGGCCCTGGTCGTCATCTTCATGGTCGCGTTTTACGGCATGTTCGGCGTGGTCGCGAATATCGCGCTGTTCTTCAACATCGTGCTGCTGATCGCGCTCCTGAGCATTATCGGCGCGACACTGACGCTTCCCGGTATTGCCGGTATCGTGCTGACCATCGGTATGGCGGTCGACTCGAACGTTCTGATCTATGAGCGCATCCGCGAAGAGCGGCGGCGCAATGGCCGCAGTGTCGTTCAGGCCGTCGATTCCGGTTTCCGTCGGGCATTCGCAACCATTATCGACGCCAACCTGACCACGCTGATTGCGGCCGTGATCCTGTTTTTCCTCGGTTCCGGTCCGGTGCGCGGTTTTGCGATCACGCTGGCCATCGGTATCCTGACCACGATCTTCAGCGCCTTCTATCTGACCCGCTTCATGATTTCCGAATGGGTCCGTCGCCGCCGTCCGAAAGAACTGCCGAAGGGCATTCGCACGGGCATGTTCGACGGCATCAATTTCTCCTTCATGAATTTCCGCAGGATTTCGTTCATCACGTCGGCGGTTCTCGTTGTTGCCTCCGTCATCGGTTTCGGGACCCATGGCATGAATCTCGGCATCGATTTCACAGGCGGCTCGGTCGTGCAGGTGGAATCGAAGTCGGGCCCGGCAGACATCAGTCAGATCCGTACCGACCTGAACGGCCTGAATATCGGCGCTGTGCAGGCGCAGGGGTTCGGGTCCGACAAGGATGTACTGATCCGGATTCAGGCGCAGGATGGCGGCGCCAATGCCGAACAGAGCGCGATTTCCAAAATTCGCAGCACGCTGGAAAGCAGCTATGATTTCGTTCGTGTCGAAGTCGTGGGACCGGTCGTTTCCGGCGAACTGTCACGCTCTGCGACCATTGGCGTGCTGGCTTCGCTGATCGCGATCCTGATCTATATCTGGTTCCGCTTCGAATGGCAGTTTGCCGTCGGCGCGATCATCGCGACCGCGCATGACGTGCTGTTGACCATCGGTATCTTCGTGCTGACGGGGGTCGAGTTCAATCTCACCAGTATTGCCGCGGTGCTGACAATCGTCGGCTATTCGCTGAACGATACGGTGGTGGTCTATGACCGCGTACGCGAGAATCTGAGGCGGTATCAGAAGATGCCGCTGCCGGAGCTGCTCGATATCTCGATCAACCATACCCTCTCGCGAACCATCCTGACCGCGTTGACGACATTGCTTGCACTGGCCGCACTCTATCTGTTCGGCGGTGAGGTGATCCGGTCCTTCACCTTCGCGATGCTGTTCGGCGTGGCGATCGGCACCTATTCGTCGATCTATATCGCAGCGCCGATCCTGATCGCCTTCAAGCTGCGGCCCGATACATTCCAGAAGAGGGATGCGGAGAAAGACGCGCCGGAAGAACGCGGAACCGTGACGGGAATCTGATCCGATGGCGCGTGGCATCGAAATCCGCGAGGCGCATTTTCCCGGGACAGCGCCGATTGACACCTACGGCAATGGCGGGTTCCGCTTTGCCGACATGTCACATCGCGGATCGCTGCTGTGCGTGCCGTCCGGCATTCACGGCTGGGATGTGACCACGCCGGAGGAGATGACGATATCCGCGTTCGAGCGAGTGCTGGATCAGGCCGACGAGATCGAGGTTCTGCTGGTTGGAACCGGTCTCGACATGGTGATCCTGCCCAAGCCCCTGCGTGAGGCTCTGCGCGCGAAAAAGATCGTTGCTGATCCGATGAATACCGGCGCTGCGGTCAGGACCTATAATATCCTGCTTGGAGAATCGCGTGCCGTTGCCGCGGCGCTGATTGCCGTGTGAAAAAGCGGGCCGGTTTGTTTCACGGACTTGCAGAACACTGGAGCATGTGTCGTGGCGGATCACGCCGAAACTGAAGGATTGCTGCTGTCCGAACTGCGTGAAGCGGATCGTGACCGTTATCTGGCAGCGTTGCTTTCGCCGGCCGACCGGCGCGGTGCGCTTGCAGCACTTTATGTGTTCAATGCCGAGCTTGCGCGTGTGCGCGAACGGGTCAGCGAGCCGCTGCCGGGCGAGGTGAGGCTGCAATACTGGCGCGATCTTCTGGAAGGCGCCAGTCACGGCTCGACCGAGGCGAACCCGACGGCCTCAGCCCTGCTTGCGGCCATCGACACCTTCCATCTGCCGCGCGAGCCGCTGATCCGCATGACCGAAGCACGGATTTTCGATCTTTATGACGATCCGATGGGCACGACTTCGGAATTCGAAGGCTATGCCGGTGAAACCGCCTCGGCCCTGATCCAGCTCGCAAGCCTCGTGCTGGACCCGAAAGCTGCGGCAACCCATGCAGACGCCGCCGGTCATGCCGGTGTTGCGCAGGCTGTTGCCGGATCACTGCTGCTGTTGCCGCGCCACAGGACTGCCGGACAGGTATTCGTGCCGACCGAAATTCTGGCGGCCACGGGGCTCAATCGGGAAAGCTTTCTGATTGCCAGCGACCGTGCGCGAGTCGGTAATGCGATCCGCGCTTTTGCGTCCTTCGGCCGGTCGCATCTGGCGAAATTCAGGGAAACCGGCCGTATTGCAAAAACACTTGCACCGGCATATCTGCCTATGTCAGTCTGCGAGAACATTCTTGTAAAGGCTGAAAAACTGGGCGAAAATATCCTTGAAGAAGAGATACGGCCGGTCCAGTGGAAGAGGCAGCTCCTGATGATGCGCTCTTTACTGTTTCGCAAAATTTGATGAGCATGCTCACGCTGAAATATCGGATCTAAGGCCTGTTTTCCGGCCAGTTTCGCGGAATTCACCCTCCGGATTCGTTTATGCAGTCGCGATTATTTGCGTGCCGCATCAGGAGAGGAAGGGCGTGAATGGAAACTTGGGTCTGGCTTCTGATCGCTGTGGCCGTCGCCATTGCTGCTTACTACATTTTCGGACGCGCGAAGGCGCAAAAACCGGATGATGAATTCTCGGTGGACGAGGCCAATGGATGGGCCAGCCGCGAATTCAGCCGCAGTTATCCCGATTCGAATGTCGCCGCGGTCATTGGCGATACCGAGATCGAGACCTTCTTTCTCAGACTGTCGGACGGCAAGGTCGGGATTTATCGCTCCCGGCGCGGCAAGGGCCAGGCCATCATCGTCAGTCAGAGCGATTATCGTCTGCGCGCGCTGCCGGAGGCCAATGGCCTGCAGGTGGATTATCCCGAAAACGATTTCTTCAGCGGAAACTATCATTTCCGCAGCGAGCAGGATGCCGCGGACGTTTCAACCTGGATGCTGAACGCCCGCTGACAAGGGGAGGGCCGGCGTCAGCCGTCGACCCAGGTTTTGCAGGCCTCCAGCGCGCGTTTGGCCACAAGCTGCTTCTTTACCGATGATTTGGCCTTGCCGCGCGGCCGCTTGCCGGTCTCGGGATCGATCAGCGCGCCGGGTTCCAGCTCGGGGAACAGGCCGAAATTGACATTCATCGGCTGGAACGAGCGCTTTCCGCCTTCCTCTTGATGGGCAATGTGCCCGCCGGTGACGTGGCCGAGCAGGGCGCCGAGCGCGGTTTCCGGCGGCGGTGCCACCGGGGCCTGCCCAAGCCGTTCCGCTGCGGCGAATCGCCCGGCGAGAAGGCCGATGCTGGCGCTTTCCACATAGCCCTCGCAGCCGGTGATCTGTCCGGCAAACCTGAGACCCGGCCGCCCCTTGAGCGTCAGCGTTGCGTCGAGCAGCGTCGGTGAGTTCAGATAGGTATTGCGGTGCAGGCCGCCGAGGCGGGCGAACTCCGCTTCCTGAAGGCCGGGAATCATCTTCAGCACGTCCTTCTGGGCGCCGTAGCGCAGCTTGGTCTGGAACCCGACCATGTTGTAGAGCGTGCCGAGTGCGTTATCCTGACGGAGCTGCACCACCGCATAGGGCTTTTCGTTCGGCTTGTGGGCATTGGTCAGGCCCATCGGCTTCATCGGGCCGTGGCGCAGTGTCTCGCGGCCGCGTTCGGCCATCACCTCGATTGGCAGGCAGCCATCGAAATAGGGCGTGCCTTCCCATTCCTTGAAATCTGTCTTGTCGCCGGCAATCAGCGCATCGATGAAGGCGTTGTATTCTGCCTCGTTCATCGGGCAGTTGATATAGTCCTTGCCCGTGCCGCCGGGACCGACCTTGTCGTAGCGCGACTGGTACCAGCAGATATCCATGTCGACCGTGTCACGGTAGACGATGGGCGCGATGGCATCGAAAAAGGCCAGCGCTTCCTTGCCGGTGTTCGCGCTGATCGCTTCGGCAAGGGCAGGGGCCGTCAGCGGTCCGGTGGCGATGATCGCCTGATCCCAGTCTTCCGGCGGCAGCGCCGTGACTTCCTCGCGCACGATGGTGACCAGCGGATGAGTGGCAAGCTTTTCGCTCACAGCATCGGAAAACCCGACGCGGTCGACGGCCAGCGCGCCGCCGGCGGGCACCTGATGGGCATCGGCTGAGGCCATGATCAGCGAATTTGCCATGCGCATTTCGGCATGGATGACGCCGACGGCATTGCTGGTGGCATCATCGGAGCGGAACGAGTTGGAGCAGACCAGTTCGGCAAGCCCATCGGTCTTGTGTGCCGCCGTTTCGCGAACACCGCGCATTTCGTGTAGGATCACCGGAACGCCGCGATTGGCGATCTGCCATGCCGCTTCGGAGCCGGCAAGGCCGCCGCCGATGACGTGAACGGGTTTGGGAGAGGTGCTGGTATCGGACATTGTCGTTCAAACCGGAAGGTTGGCCGGA
This sequence comes from Martelella mediterranea, assembly GCA_003001975.1. Classification (GTDB taxonomy): domain Bacteria; phylum Pseudomonadota; class Alphaproteobacteria; order Rhizobiales; family Rhizobiaceae; genus Martelella; species Martelella mangrovi. The sequence goes on along the minus strand of PVUG01000001.1, from coordinate 56,322 downwards.
TGCTGATCACGGCGTGTTTCATACGATTGCGCGGCAGCGTAAAGCCGCCGGAGCCTGCTTTGCAAATGACAGATCGGCGGCGTGCCGTCGAGAGAGGATCGCAGATTTACGGCTTTTCGTGCTTTCGTCGATTTTTTTTCGCCATGCCAAACGTTTGTCACGGTTGACGCTATAAAATTGGGCAGAGAAAATTTACAAACGTCAAGCCTTTGAAAGTGCTGAAACAAAAGTTATGTCATAGTGGGCGCTTACATTTACCGTCCCGCTGAGCTGGCGAAATCCTTCGGATCAGATGGCCGTAAAAAGCGATCCGTGGCGCTCCGGTTGATTTAGGTCATGTGATCTCAAACCGGTACGAGGGATATAGCAAATCGATTTAAACGCCAATTTGATTTCGAAAAGGGGAATCGACATGGAACAGATCACGCCTGATAGCACCCAGAATATTCTGGGGCCGGAAGAACTGGATCTGACGAATAGATACTGGCAGGCGGCCAATTACCTGTCGGTTGGTCAGATCTATCTGATGAACAACCCCCTGCTGAAGGAACCGCTCGAGGAAGAAGACGTCAAGCCGCGCCTGCTCGGCCACTGGGGCACGACCCCCGGACTGAACTTCATCTATGTCCACCTGAACCGCATCATCAAGAAATACGAGGCCAGCACGATCTATATTTGCGGCCCCGGTCATGGTGGTCCCGGCCTTGTTGCCAATGCCTATCTCGATGGCACCTACACCGAAATCTATCCGGAAATCACCGAAGACGAAGAGGGCATGCAGAAGCTGTTCAAGCAGTTCTCGTTCCCCGGTGGCATTCCCAGCCACGTCGCACCGGAAACGCCCGGATCGATCCATGAAGGCGGCGAACTCGGTTATGCGCTCGTTCATGCCTTCGGTGCAGCCTACGACAACCCCGACCTGATCGTCGCCTGCGTTGTCGGTGACGGTGAAGCCGAAACCGGTCCGCTTGCCGCTTCGTGGCATTCGAACAAGTTCCTGAACCCGATCAATGACGGCGCGGTTCTGCCGATCCTGCACCTGAACGGCTACAAGATTGCCAATCCGACGGTTCTTTCGCGCATGAGCAAGAAGGACCTGACCGACCTGTTCCAGGGCTATGGCTACGAGCCCTTCTACGTGGAAGGCGATGAGCCGGAATACATGCATCAGCGCATGGCCGAGGTCATGGAGGATTGCTACACGCGCATCCGTGAAATTCAGGAGGCCGCACGCGCCGAAGGCACGGTCTATGAAATGCCGCGCTGGCCGATGATCATCCTCAGGAGCCCGAAGGGCTGGACCGGTCCGAAATTCGTGGACAACAAGAAGGTTGAAGACTTCTGGCGTTCGCACCAGGTTCCGATCTCGGCAGCCCGCCAGAACGCCGATCACAGAAGCCAGCTCGAAGACTGGATGAAGAGCTACGCCCCGGAAAAGCTGTTCGATGAAAACGGCAAGCTGGTTCCCGAGCTGAAGGCGCTTGCGCCGGAAGGCAATCTGCGCATGAGCGCAAACCCGCATACCAATGGCGGGCTGCTGCGCAAGGAACTGGTCATGCCCGACTTCCGCCAGCTGGCGGTCGACGTAAGCCAGCCGGGCGCCGTAATGACCTCGGCCACCAAGCATCTTGGCATGCTGCTGCGTGAAGTCATGCGTCTGAATGCCGACGAACGCAACTTCCGCCTGATGGGCCCGGACGAAACCGCTTCGAACCGCCTGCAGGATGTGTTCGACGTGACCGATCGCGTCTGGATGGCCGACATTCTCGACTATGACGAAGGTGTTGCCCGCGACGGCCGCGTCATGGAAGTTCTGAGTGAACATCTGTGCCAGGGTTGGCTGGAAGGCTACCTGCTGACGGGCCGCCACGGTCTGTTCTCGTGCTACGAGGCCTTCATCCATATCATCGACTCGATGTTCAACCAGCACGCAAAATGGCTGAAAACCACGCAGGACATGGCGTGGCGCAAGCCGATCTCGTCGCTGAACTACCTTCTGACCTCGCATGTATGGCGTCAGGACCACAATGGCTTCAGCCACCAGGATCCGGGCTTCATCGACCACGTCGTCAACAAGAAGGCCGACGTCGTCCGCACCTACTTCCCGCCGGATGCCAACACGCTTCTGGTTGTCGGTGACCACATTCTGCGTACCTACAACCGCGTCAACGTCATCGTTGCCGGCAAGCAGCCGCAGCCGCAATGGCTGTCGATCGAAGAAGCGATCGTGCATTGCGATACCGGCCTTGGCGAATGGAAGTGGGCCAGCAATGTGCCGGATGGCGAAGAGCCCGATGTCGTTATGGCTTCGGCCGGTGACGTTCCGACCCTGGAAATGATGGCCGCTGTCGACATTCTTCGTCAGAAGCTGCCGGAAATGAAGGTCAAGGTTGTCAACGTCGTCGACCTGATGGCTCTGCAGCCGAAGGAAGAACATCCGCATGGCCTGCGCGATGCCGACTTCGATGCACTGTTCACCGATAACAAGCCGGTCATCTTCGCCTATCACGGCTACCCCTGGCTCATTCACCGCCTGGCCTACCGCCGTCACAACCACAACAACATCCACGTTCGTGGTTATGTTGAAGAGGGAACGACGACGACGCCGTTCGACATGGTTGTCCAAAACCGTCTCGACCGCTACCATCTGGCCATGGATGCGATTGAACGTGCCGGTGGATTTGGTGAAAGAGGTGCTGCCGCATTGAACTATCTCAAGGAAATGCGCGCAAAACACCACGATTATGTCCGCGAGCATGGTCAAGACATGCCGGAGATTCTCGATTGGAAATGGCCTTATCCCAAGGGCTGATCCAAATTAACGAAGCCTGCGCACCGCCACCTCCCGAGGCGGTGCGCACACCATTTCTGGATAGCGATTATGAATGGCACAGTACTGGCATTGAATGCCGGATCATCCAGCCTCAAATTCCGACTTTACGAAGTTGATGGCGATATTTTTACTCTTGTCCTGCGCGGACAGTTTGACGGCGTAAACGAAAATCCCCGCCTTGTGGTCAAGGAAGCCGGCGGCAAGGAAATCTGCAATATGGACCTCGAGATCGGGGAACATATGCAGGAAGACATGCTCGAGCGCATTTTCGGCGTCATCAAGCCCTACACGGTCAACAAACCGCTTCAGGCGGTCGGGCACAGGGTGCTTCACGGCGGCGGTCGATTCGCCGATCCGGTTCTTCTGGACGATGAAATCGTCTCCTATCTCGAGACGCTCATCCCCATGGGCCCGCTGCACCAGCCGGCCAACCTTGCCTCGATCAAGCTGTTCCGTCGCATCCGTCCCGACCTCCCGCAGGTCGCATGTTTCGACACGGCCTTCCACGTCAATATCGACGAGCGCGCCGCGCGCTATCCGATTCCGCTGGAATACGAGGCCAAGGGCTATCGCCGGTTCGGTTTCCACGGCCTGTCCTATACATACATTGCCGACCGGCTGCGCGAGATCTCGGACTATCTGGTCAAGAAGCGCACGGTCGTTGCCCATCTCGGCAGCGGTTCATCGATGTGCGCCATGCGCAACGGCAAGGCGATCGACACGACCATGGGCCTGACACCGCTCGGCGGGTTGATGATGGGCACACGCTCGGGCACCGTCGATCCGGGCCTGGTTCTGACGCTGATGGAGGCGGAAAACCTTTCGCCCGCCGAAATCAAGAACATGCTCTACTACAAGTCGGGTCTACTGGGCGTCTCTGGCATTTCCGGCGATCTGCGCGTGCTGATGGAAAGCGATGACCCGAACGCGAAAAAGGCGATCGACCTGTTCGTGTTCCGCGCCTGCCGTGAGCTGTCGATCATGGTCGCTACCATGGAAGGCATGGAATCGCTGGTCTTCAGTGCCGGGATTGGCGAAAACTCGCCGGTGATCCGCAAGATGATCTGCGAACGCCTCGCATGGCTTGGCGTCCAGCTCGACGATGAAGCGAACAATGCCAGTGCGGAAATCATTTCCTGCCCGGAAAGCCGCGTTGAAGTCCGCGTCATCCCGACCGACGAGGAAATCGTTCTGGCCCGCCAGACCGCCCGCGTCGTCGCCGAAGCCGTGCAGGAAGGCCGCACTGTCGCCGCCTTCGCCTGAGCTTTTGCATCAGTTCTGAAAATGGGAATGCCCGTGCGAAAGCGCGGGCATTTCGGTTTGTTGACAAACTCTTGTTGCAGACACTCGGAGCCAGCCTACGCTATGGCCGTCACCCCGGACTTGATCCGGGGTCCAGGGCCGTTTGCAAAGCTTTTCAAGAAAGAGTCTTTGCGCGCAAGGACTTGCGCTTACTGGATACCGGCTCAAGGCCGGTATGACGGAAGAACGAGGGACGAGCTTTTTCAGCAGTCAGGGATGCCCCGTGCGAAAGCGCGGACATTTTCATGTTTGGCCGTGTTTGTGCGGGCCGGAGGGTACCGGCACGCACTCCCCGCTCAGACGGACTGCTCTCGTCAGGCAATCCGTGCCCATTCCGGGATCCAGTCGTGATGGGCGGTCAGCAGGTCGTCGACGAGTGACCAGATCTGGTCGAGGTCGAGTTCGGCGGCTGTATGCGGGTCCATCATCGCGGCATGATAGAGGTGTTCGCGGTTTTCGTTGACCAGTGCTGCCACCGTCAGTTCCTGCACATTGACATTGGTGCGGATCAACGCTGTCAGCTGCGGCGGCAGATCGCCGACATAAGTCGGCTGAATACCGGAGGCATCGACAAGGCAGGGCACTTCGGCTGCGCAGTTTTCCGGTAGCGATGTGATGCAGCCATTGTTGCGGACATTGCCGTAAATGACGGACGGTTCGCCGGTCCATACCGAATTCATGATTGACGAGGCATATTCCTTGCTCTGCTCGACCTTGATCTCATCGGCCTTCTTGTATTCCGCCGCCTGATCCTTCCATTTGGCAATCTGCTCGACGCAGCGGATCGGATATTCGTCCAGCGGAATGCCGAATTTCTCGATCAGATCTTCGCGGCCTTCCTTGATGAAATAGGGGGTGTATTCGGCAAAATGCTCCGAGCTTTCGGTGACGAAATAGCCGAGCCGTGTCAGCATTTCATAGCGCACCTTGTTGGGGCAGCGCGGGTTCCAGCCCGACGGTTTGGGGAACCGGCCCTCGCGATAGCCGCGCACGAGATCGGGATAAAGATCGCGGTAGCTGCCGTCCTTCTGGCGATGCTCGAACTTCAGGAAGAATGCCATGTGGTTGATGCCGGCCGAGCGGTAACGGATTTCCTCATAAGGAATGTCGAGGTCGCGGGCCAGCTCGCCGGCCGTGCCCTGCACCGAATGGCAAAGTCCGACCTGCTTGATCTTCGGATATTTCTCGGCAATCGCCCAGGTATTGATCGCCATCGGGTTTACATATTGCAGCATGATGGCTTCGGGGCAGACCTCCATCATGTCTTCGCAGATCGACCAGAGGTGCGGCACGGTTCGCAAGCCCCGCATGATGCCGCCGACGCCGAGCGTATCGGCAATTGTCTGGCGCAGGCCATATTTCTTCGGCACTTCGAAATCGGTGACGGTGGCCGGTTCATAGCCACCGATCTGGAAGGCGACGACCACAAAGTCCGCACCATCCAGCGCTTCGCGCTGATTGGTGTGCGTGGTGATCACGGCTTTCGAACCGAGCGTTCTGGCAAGTTTGCCTGCAACGATCTCGCTTTCGGCAAGACGCTCCGGGTTGATGTCCATCAGCGCGATTTTTGCATCTTTCAGGGCAGGGCGCTGCAAGGCGTCGCCGATGATATTTTTCATGAAGACCGTGGAGCCGGCGCCGATGAAGGTGATCTTGGGTTGTCTTGCCATGTGGTAATTCCTCAAATTCAGGCGGCAACTTCGAACGCGGCCTTGACCAGCCGTTTCGTGTAGTCTGTCTGCGGGTTTTCCAGCACATCGCGCACCGGTCCCTGTTCGACGATTCTACCGTGCTGCATGACGCAGACACGGTGGCAGAGCGCCCGCACGACCTTCAGATCATGCGAGATGAAAAGATAGCTGAGGCCCCGTTCGCTCTGCAGCTTGCGCAGAAGTTCGATGATCTGCGCCTGCACGGATAGATCGAGCGCGGATGTCGGCTCATCGAGCAGGATGAACTCCGGCTCCAGCGCCACGGCGCGGGCAATGGCGATGCGCTGGCGCTGGCCGCCGGAAAATTCATGCGGAAACCGATGGGTGATGGAGCCCGGCAGGCCGGCATCAATGAGCGCATCGCGCACCCGCTCGTTACGATCCTTGCCGGATGAGCCGATGCCGTTGACGATCAGCCCTTCCTCGATAATCTGGCCGACCGTCATGCGCGGATTGAGCGATGAAAACGGGTCCTGAAACACGACCTGCATGCGCGAACGCAGCGGCCTGAGCTGTTCGCGGGAAAGCCCTTCGATGTGCTTGTCATCGAAAAGCACCGTGCCGCCGTCCGAATGGATCAGCCGCATCAGCGCCTGTCCGAAGGTGGTCTTTCCCGATCCGCTTTCGCCCACAAGCCCCAGCGTTTCGTGCTTCCTGAGCGTGATCGACAGATCATTGACCGCGACAAGCTGGCTGTAGCTGGACTTGAAGAATGTGCCGGTCTTCAGCGTGAAGGCGACGCGCACGTCCTTGCCCTCCAGAATGGTCTGCGATCCTTCCGGCAGCGGGTTGGCTTCGCCCGAAGGTTCCGATCCGAGCAGCTTTTTGGTGTAGGGATGCTGCGGGGTGGTGAAGAGCGCCCTGGTCGTGTTGTGCTCGCGCACCACGCCCTCGCTCATCACATAGACATAGTCCGAGAAATGCTGAACCACGGTCAGGTCGTGGGTGATCAGGATGACGGCCATGCCGAGCTCCAGCTGCAGGTCCCGAATCAGGCCGAGGATCTGCGCCTGAACCGTCACATCCAGAGCCGTCGTCGGTTCATCGGCGATCAGCACATCCGGCTTGTTGGCAAGCGCCATGGCGATCATCACGCGCTGACGCTGGCCGCCGGAAAGCTGGTGCGGATATTGTTTGAGCCGCGCCTCCGGTTCGGGGATCTGCACCTGCCGCAAAAGCTCCAGCGTCTCTTCCTCCGCCTTTTTGCGGCTGATGCGGCGATGGGTCTGGATGGCTTCGACGATCTGCGAACCGATCGTGTAGATCGGATTGAGCGAACTCATCGGTTCCTGAAAGATCATCGAAATGCGCGCGCCGCGCATCTGCCGGCGCTTCTTTTCGGAGAATTTCAGAACGTCGTCGCCGTCATAGGTGATCGTTGCGCCCTTGCCGACGCTTGCCCGCTTCGGCAGCAACCCCATCACCGTTCGGGCCGTGACCGACTTGCCTGACCCGGATTCACCGACGATGGCGATAGTTTCTCCGCGGTAGAGCTGGAAGGAGACGTCGCGCACGGCATTCACCGTGCCGTCCTCGACGGTGATATCGACGGCGACATTGCGGGCGTCGATAATCGGCTCGCCCTGTTTTTCGTGGTCGTCGCGCCGTTCGGAGGGCGCGGTGTCATGTCTGAGTTCGTCAGCCATTGAAAGCGGCTCCTTCTCAATAGGGATCGATGGCATCGCGCAGGCCGTCGCCGAAGGCATTGAAGGCGAAAACGGTCAGAAGCACGAAGGCAACGGGCGACAGCAGCCAGGGGTAGGCGCCGATCACTGAGTAATTGGAAGTGTCGCGCAGCATCAGCCCCCAGGAGATCATCGGCGGTTTGACCGCAAAGCCGAGGAAACCGAGGAAGGCTTCGAGCAGCACGACCGTCGGGATGGCAAGCGTGACCGCAACAATCACATGGCTCATCACATTCGGCAGGATATGGCGGAAGATGATGCGCTTGTCGGTGGCGCCGACGGCAATCGCCGCCCGCACATAATCCATGCGCACCAGACCCATGGTCTTGCCGCGCACCTCACGCGACATCTGCGCCCAGCCAAGCGCCGACATCACGGCAATGACAAAGCCGAGGAACACCTTGGTCGGGGCGGTGACGGGAATGAGCGAAGCCAGCGCCAGATAGAAGGGCAGTTGCGGAAAGGCGAGCACCAGTTCGACGAAGCGCTGGATCCAGGAATCCACCGGCCCGCCGAAATAGCCGGAGGTCATGCCGACGGAGGTGCCGACGATGGTGACAACCGTGACCACGGTGAGCGCGATCAGCAGCGAGATACGCGAGCCATAGAGAATGCGCGACAGCACATCACGCCCGAGCTTGTCGGTGCCGAGGAAATGGATGACCGTGCCATCGGTTGCGCCGATGAAATGCCGGTCGGCGGGAATGAGGCCGAACAGCTTGTAGGGCGCGCCCTTCACGAACAGGCCGATGATCTGCGGATTATCATAATCCTTGCCGACGAGCGGCTGGAAGGTGACAGGGTCGAGTTCGCCGGTATCGCCCAGCGGATAGGCGCGCGGGGGAAATACGAATTCTCCGTCCTTGCCGAAGACGGTCACCATCTGCGGCGGCTGGTAGGCCTGACCGGTGACGCGGGGATCGGCCGGCGACAGGAAATCGGCGAAGATGGCGATGAACAGCAGCAAGACCACCAGGATCAGCCCCATCATGCCGGAAAACGAGCGTTTCAGCCTGCGCCAGACCAGCGCCAGATAGGTTTCGTTCTTGTTGGCGTCCGGTTCTTTGACGGTGTCGACGGTTTCAAGAATATTGTCGGTCATGCCGAAGCCCTCCCGGTCTGTCGGACGCGCGGATCAAGGGCCACAAGCAGAAGGTCGGCGATGATATTGCCGATCAGCAGCATGGCCGACAGCAGCAACATGAAGGTTGCCGTGACATAGACATCACCGACCTGCATGGAGCCGACAATTGCCGGGCCGACGGTCGGCAGCGCGAAGATGATGGCGACTTCTATTTCGCCGGTCAGCATGTAGGGCAGGACAACGCCCTGATACATGACGAGGGGATGCAGGGCATTGGGCACGGCATGGCGCATGATCACCTTGCGCTCCGAAAGCCCCTTGGCGCGCGCCGTCTCGACATATTGCATGTTCAGCGTATCGAGCAGATTGCCGCGCATGACCCGCATATTGTAGGCCAGCCCGCCGAATGTCGCGATGGCGACAACCGGCCATATGTGGTGCACAAGATTGGTGAACTTACCCCACGACCACGGCGCACCGCCATATTGCGGGGAGAAGAAACTGCCCACTTCGTTGACGTCGAAATGGAAGACGAGAACATAGACGATGATGAGCGCCATCAGGAAGCGCGGCACCGTCATGCCGAGAAAGGCGACCCCCGACAGCGCCGTATCGATCCAGCTATATTGTCGCGTCGCCGCCACTATGCCGAAGCCGATGCCGAATATCGAGGCCAGTATGTGGCAGGTCAGCGCCAGCGCCAGCGTGCGCGGCAGCCGCTCGGCGACGACATCGGAAACCGGCTTGTTGTAGTAAAGGCTCTGGCCGAAATCGCCGTGGAAGACGATGCCCGTGATCCAGTTCACATATTGCAAGGGAAGCGGATCGTCGAGGCCGTGGGATTCACGATAGGCCTGCGCCTGCCGGTCCGCCTGTTCGAAGGAGGCGCCGCCCTGGTTGATCGCCTGCGAGCGGATATAGTCGCTGTAATCGCCGGGCGGTGCCTGGATGATGGCGAAGGTCACGATGCTGAGCACGAACAGCAGCATCAGCCCCGACATGATCCGGTTGAAAAGAAATCGTGCCATTGGTCCCTGCATCCCTTTGGCGCATCATCCGGTTGTTCCGGTTTTTCGATACGCGCATTCCGTTTTATAGAGTTGCATTTCGCATTCATGATGCGCGCGGCGCTCTATGATCGGGACCGGCAGCCGGGGAGAGTATCGGCTCCCGGTCCCTTGGCGTTGGCGGCGGCCTTTCACGAAGGCCGCCACGCCGTCAGCCGCTGACCGGGCCGTCGGCGCCCGGTTTGCCGGGCAGGGTTTGCGGGAACAGCTGATAGTCCTGCTGCTCGTCGGTCGGCACGAACATGCGCTCGCGAATGATCGCGTCTTCAGCCCAGTTGAACATGAAGATCGGCGCACCGGAGGCGACATTGTCGAGACGTTTGTTGACGATCAGCGCGCCGGGGAATTCCGTCAGGCCGACCGTATCGACGTTTTGCGTCGCCACCTGCTGATACTGTTTCATCAGTTCGGTGCGTTCTTCATCATCGCTGGTGGCGATGAACTGGTTGACGATATCGACAAGCTGTTCCTCATGGGGCAGCAGGTCGAGCGTGCCGTCCGGCCCCGCGCGGTGATTGTGGCTGGTGCGCGGTCCGACAGGCGCCAGAGACGTCGTGCCCTGAACCACCGATGCTAGCGCCGGGGAATTGCGCAGGATCATCCAGTCGAAATCGCCGCCATAGCGCATCGATTCATACTGGTTGTTCTCGATCGCGTTCTGAACCACGCGCAGGCCGACCTGCTGCAACTGCCCGATCACGCCTTCGGCAAGGTTGACGTCGGTATTGTAGGCCGAGCTCACAAGCAGGACGATATTGACGTCATCGCCATTCAGTGTGCCGGCCGGCCAGTTGACGAAGCCGTTGCCATCGGTGTCCTCAAGGCCGAGCGAGGCAAGGATTTCCTGCGCGCCTTCGGGATCATAAGGGTAATAATAGGTCGAATCCCGATCATAAAAGCTGGTGCCGGAATTAAGGCCGCCGGGATAAATCGCGGTGAAGGGGCCGCGCACCAGAGAATCGCCGAGCGCCTGCCGGTCGATCGCCATGGTCACGGCCTTGCGGAATTCGGAATTGCGGTTGAGTTCGCGCACCGCCTGCGCCCGTTCATCCGGGTCGCCCCAGCCATTGCCGGAAAGGTTCAGACGCATGTTGTAGCCGATCAGGCGCGGGCCGAAGGCAAGGCGTGCGGGGGCCTCCTCTTCAGCGGCGCGGCGCAGCGCAACGACAAAGTTTTCCGGCTGTTCGAGGTTGGAAAGGTCGGCGGAACCGGCAATCGTCTGAATGTCGCGGTCGGCCCAGGTCGAGAGCTTGTATTGCAGCTCATCGATATAGGGCAGCTGATGGCCTTCCTCATCGACCTTCCAGTAATAGGGGTTGCGGCGCAGCACCACGATATCGTCCGGGCGGTATTCCACCGGCGCCCACGCACCCATGACCGGCCAGTTCAGCATTTCCGGCGGAAAGCCGTTGCGATACTCGTCATAGGTCGTATCGGCATAACGGGGGTGCTTGGTTTTCATGATATGCGCCGGACCGGGGCAGAAATTGCCATAGGCCATGTTGAACAGATACTGGCGCGGGAAAGCCTCCGCGAAGGTCCATTCGACGGTGTAGTCGTCAAGGGCTTTCAACGTTGTGTCAGAGCCGAAAGTCTCGCGCGAGGCGCCATTGAGCGGCGTTACATTCGGGTCGACGATATTGTCTTCCCACATGAAGATCACGTCTTCAGAGGTAAAAGGCTCGCCGTCGGACCATTTAGCGCCCTCGATCAGGTGCATGGTCAGCGTGTGGCCGTCTTCCGACCAGTCCCAGCTCTTGGCAAGGTTCGGCAGCGGTTCCATGTCGCTGGCTTCGACCTGATAGAGCGGTGCCGTGCGCGTCAGGCATTCGAACATGCCGATATCGATGCCGCCCCAGCCGGTGCTCTGGCCGGCCTGATAGTTCCAGCCCTCGGGCCGGCCGCCGATCACATGGCGCAGGGTTCCGCCGTAAACGCCGATGCCATCGGGCATATTACCGGTCTTGAAGACGAGCGGCTCGGCGGGAAGGCGTTCTTCCACCGGCGGCAATGTACCGGCATCGACGAACTTTTCGGTCACCCATTCCGGCTCTGAATATGACGGCAGCGACCTGAATTCCTCGATTGCGTCGCGCGGTACATAGGTGATCTTCGATTGCGCCGGGAAATCCGGCTGCTGCGGCACGATTGTCATTTCCGAGGCCATTGCGCCGGAGACAAGTGCGAGCGTTGAAATCCCGGCAGCCAGAAAGCTGGTCAGATGCCGGGCAGCAAGGTGAGATGTCATCGTGTCGTCCTCCCTCGTTGACACTGAAGGCGAAGGTGCTCGACCTTTCGCCGGTTGATCCGCCAGCAAGGCTCCTACCCACAGGCCGCCGGAACAGGAAAGACCGGCCCGGCGCGCCGCCGAACCGGTCGAGATGAACAAAGTCAGGCGTTGGCCGCCGCGCGCTCGGCTTCCTTTTCCGCACGCATTTCGTCAACCGAGCGGATGTGCCGGCGGGCAGCGCCGTCCCATTCGCGCGTCCTGACGGTTGCCTTGGCGAGCCGTTCCTTCGCGCCTTCGATGGCATGGGCATATTGCGGCAGCCATGCGGCCTGGGCAACGACCATCTCATCGACCATCTGCCAGACTTCCTCCGGCGTGCAGACGGCGCCGACCAGCGGATCGTGCAGGACGGCGAGCTTCAGAAGTTCGATATCGCCTGTCACGGCCGCATGAACCGACATGCGCTGAACATTGACGGATGCCATGCAGGTTGCCGCGCAGGCTTCCGGCAGCGTGATGCCGGCGACCATGTTGAGGCCGAAACGGTCGACAAAGCCGGGCGATTCGATGATGCAGTCATCCGGCAGATTGGTGATCACGCCGTTATTCTTGCGGTTGAAGTGGCCGCGATAGACCCGGCCTGTCTCCAGTCCCTCGAGAATGTAGCTTGCGTGTTCGCTGGAGCGTTTTGCCGGGTCAATGGGCTTGGCCGCGTCCTTGAGAAACCCGTCATACTCGGTCTCAAACCAGTTGCGGTTTTCCGCGGTGTGGCGCAGATAGCCGCCGGTTTCGCCGTGGATCCATTCCGACATGTCGATCCAGCGGGTGATTTCTTCCGGGCGCTTGCGGTACCAGGGCAGGTATTCGGAAAGGTGGCCGTTGCTCTCGGTCGAATAGACGCCGAAGCGCTTCAGCACATCGATGCGGACCTTTTCCTGCTTCGAGAAGACCGGATGCGCCTCGAAAGCGGCAATCAGTTCATCCTTTTCGATTTTGCGGCCGTTGACGCGCAGATCGGTGAACCAGGTCTGATGGTTGATGCCCGAGCAGACATAATCGAGTTCGCCCGGTTTAGCGCCGAGAACCTCGGTAATCTGCTCGGCGCCGTGCTGGACGCCGTGGCAAAGACCGATCGTATCGACCTTGCCGTATTCATTCGCCGCCCAGGTGTTCATCGCCATCGGGTTGGCATAATTGAGGAACCGGGCGCCGGGCTCGGCAAGCTCGCGGATATCCTTGCAGAAATCCAGAATCACCGGGATGTTGCGCTGGCCGTATAGAATGCCGCCGGCGCAGATCGTATCGCCGACGCACTGGTCGACACCGTATTTCAGCGGAATGCGAATATCGTCCGCATAGGCTTCGAGCCCACCGACGCGCACGCAGGAAATCACGTAACGCGCACCCTCGATTGCCTTGCGGCGGTCGGTGGTTGCGGTGACGGTGGTCGGCAGTCCGTTTGCCTCCACGATCTTGTCGAGGATGGTTTTGACCATCGTCAGATTTTTTTCACTGACATCCGTCAGCGCCACTTCGATATCCGCGAACTCCGGAACGCACAGGATATCCTTGAAAAGTGTCTTGGTGAAACCGACGCTGCCTGCGCCGATAATGGCTATTTTGAAAGCGCTCATAGCCGCCTCCCTGAAACAAGAACCAACAAAAGGGTAAAATCCAATGCTGCAGACGCGATCAATTCATCCACTGGGGCCCGACAGGTCAAGGTCGGTCCCGATGGATATGTTCTGCCTGTAGCGCTTGTGTTTCAAACTCCCGATATCCATTATGCAGCAGTCATGGGGACATCACAGAGAGGGATTGTGCTTTCATGGGTAATTTTGTGCTGCAGGAATTGCGTAAAAAAGCGCCAATCGGGCGACTGATTTCGCTACCACGCGGCCACCAGGACCTGCATGCCATGCCGGTGAGTGCCGGGTATGAAGTCAGAACGCGGCCGGATTATCAGTGGGATGGCAGGCGGCGCGGGCAGAGCCCGTTTTCGGTGATCCAGTACACGATTGCCGGCGCAGGAAACCTGCGTTTTGAAAACCAGACCTATCGTATCCGGCCGGGTGAAACCATGCTCACGCTCATCCCGCACAACCACCGCTACTGGCTGGAGGAGGGCGGCTATTGGGAGTTCTTCTGGATTTCCCTGAATGGCGAGGAAGCCATGCGCATCCAAAGGGCGGTGCTGGCGACGTCCGGGCCGGTGCTGGAGCTGAAAGACAAGACCGTCGATGAGCTTGCCAACTGCCTCGGCCGTTTGCTCTCGTCGGAAACCGACACACCCGCGCGCGCCTCTGCCGTTGCCTATGAAGCGACGATGCTGCTTTATGACGATGTTTTCGGTGCGCATGCGATGCCGCCGGTGGAAAGCCGGGCAATGCAGCGCGTTACCCATTATATCGACGCCAATCTGGACATGCCGCTGCCGGTCGACCGGCTGGCGGAAGTCTCGGGCTTCAGCCGCGCGCACTTCTCGCGGCTGTTCGCGCAGTCGGAAGGCATGCCGCCGGCCGAATATGTGCTGCTGCGCCGTCTCAGGCAGGCGACCCGGCTTCTGGCGAGCGGCGACCACACGATCAAGGAGGTCTCGGGCATGGCCGGTTTTGCCGATCCGAATTACTTTGCGAAAGTGTTCCGGCGCTATTTCCGGGTCAGCCCGACCGAGTTCAGAAAGATCGGTCTCGCCGCCAGCATCATGACCATGAACACGGAAACGCCGGCGCCCGGCCTGCAGAAAGAGCCGGTGACCTATTCGGGTGACGACACTGAAAACCCGTGAAGTCGTCCGCGTATCATCTTGCATTGTCAGCGCTAATTCGTGCTTTAGCTGTTTCTGAACTTCTCAGCGCGCGCATGAGACAGCTCGATCCCTTCACGTCGCGGCTTGTGGCGGGGCAGGTCGAGCGGCGGGGCGTGCCGCTCTGCGGGTGATTGAGCGCTTCAAGTTTGTTCACAGTTTTTTACATTTATCTTATTGAAATGTCTGTTTAAAACGCTCAATGTTGGATCGATTTTCGGTTCGGGATGTTCGCCGATGTGCAAATTGCATGAGCGAGTGTTTCGAAATATGCTATTTCGTTGAGGACGCCGATTATGTATCCGCGGCACCTCTGACCTGCGGAGGGAAAAATGGTCGCGAGACTTTCCGTTAATCTGAATGCAATCGCGCAGCTTCGCAACCGGCGCGACCTGCCATGGCCGAGCGTGCGCCGTCTTGGCCGGATTGCGCTGGAGGCCGGCGCCTATGGCCTGACGGTTCATCCGCGGCCGGACCAGCGCCATATCCGGTTTTCCGATCTGCCGGTCATCCGCGCGCTGATCGACGACGAATTTCCGGACGCCGAATTCAATATCGAAGGATATCCGAGTGATCACTTCATCGGTCTGTGTCTCGAAAGCGAGCCGGAGCAGGTAACCCTGGTGCCTGACGATCCGGCCCAGTCGACCTCCGATCACGGCTGGGATTTTATCGGAAATCTCGACCTTTTGAAGCGCACGATTTCACGCCTGAAAAAGAAGAATGTCCGCATTTCGCTGTTTGCGGATGGCGATGCAAGCCGGGAGCAACTCGTGGCTGCGCAGTCCGTCGGGGCCGACCGGATCGAGCTCTACACCGGTCCCTATGGCGGTGCCTATGATGCGCCGGACCAGCAGAAGGCAATGGCCGCCCAGCTTGGCGAGACGGCCGCGATCGCATCGCAGCTGGGGCTTGGTGTCAATGCCGGGCACGACCTGACGGTTGGCAATCTGCCGCTTCTGACCCGCCATATTCCCGATCTTTGTGAAGTTTCCATCGGCCACGGGCTGACGGCCGATGCGCTGGAATACGGCATGGCCGAAAGCGTTCGCCGGTTCCGCAGGGCCTGCGGCGAGCACATCTGATCCGGCCCTCTGGCCGGAACCGGTGCGATCAGCAACAGGCCCTGTAAGTACGCCGCCTAGAATGCGGCCTTGTTTTCCTCGAAGAAAGCCCGCAGCGAACGGGGCTTGCGGCCGGTCAACTGCTCGAAATCGTCATTGACGATGTCGAAGCCGCCGGCGCGGACATTCGCGTCGGTGCTGACCATGAGGTCGACCACGAAGGAGGGCAGGCCTGCGGAACCGAGGCCGGTGCGCAGGGTTTCGATCTCGATGTGTTCGACCTTGAGCGGTTTGCCGGTCACTTCGCTCGCAAGCTCTGCGATCTCGTCCACGGTGCGGCTTTCGCCGTCCGTCAGCGTCAGGATCCTGCTTTCGTCACTGTCGGAAAGCAGTGCCGCAGCCACCGCACGGGCGCAGTCGTCATGCCCGATGAAGGCCTGTTTTCCGGTGCCGGCGGCACTTGACCATACGCCTTTTGCAAAGGCGTCCGGCAGGCTCATCAACAGGTTTTCCTGATACCAGCTGTTGCGCAGAATGGTATAGGCAATGCCGCTGGCGATGACGGCCTTCTCCGATCCCAGGTGATCGGGGGCAAAGCTGATCTTCGAGTTTTCGGGGTCGGGCAGGGATGTATAGACGAGGTGGCGCGCGCCTGCGCGCGCGGCGGCTGCGACCGCGTTGCCGTGTTGCTCCGTGCGGTCGGAACCGGGATCAATCGCATCCGTCGAGATGATAGCTATGCGGTCGGCGCCGGCAAAGGCCGCGGCAAGCGTGTCGGGGGCGTTGAAATCCGCCTTGCGGACCGTCACGCCCTTTGCTGCATAGTCGGCAAGTTTTTCAACGGTGCGCGTGGTCGCGATAATCCGCTCTGCCGGCTTGCCGGAAGCAAGAAGAAAATCGAGTGTCTTGCGGCCAAGCTTGCCGGAGGCGCCTGTAACCAGAACTGTCGTGTCTGTCATGATCTATCCTTTCCCGTCCGAGATATGGTCTCGAAATGAGACTTCCCTTCATGTATGGATACCGGAGCGATTGTAAAGAAGGCACTCTTTTGTGGCGCGGTTACACGCGTGTAACCGGGGAAGGCATGACCATGGACAAGCTCTTTCAAGACAGGATGGAAACATTGCTGGGTGCGCGCGATATTGAATCATGTCCGGTCCGCGATGTCCTGAGCCGGGTGTCGGGCAAATGGAGCACGCTGCTTCTGCTGGCGCTCAGCGATGGTCCGCGGCGGTTTTCGGAATTGAAGCGCTTTGCGCCCGATATCTCCCAGCGCATGCTGACCAAGTCGCTGACCGACCTCAGGCGCGACGGCTACATCACCCGCACGGTCTACCCGACACAGCCGCCGCAGGTTGAATATGCGCTGACGGAAGCGGGACACTCATTCCTGGAAGCCTGGCATGGGGTTGTGGTCTGGGCCCGGGATAATCGGCACCTTGTCCACGAGGCGCGCCAGCGTTTCGATAGCGAAGAAGGTCAGGACCGCTAAAACACAAACACCCCGGCGCGGGGAAATGCCGGGGTGCCTGCTGGAGGTCTTGTGAAGATATACCGCCATAACGGCGGCAGTGGGTTTCATGTTCCGCGATAGTGTTAATTTTTCCCTAAGCTTTTATCGGGCAATCGCGTAGCAGCGGCACGCCGGTGCGCATCCGATTGCGCGGCGGTGCCGACAGACACCGCGCGGGCGCGAAAGCAGGTTTTCCGAAAATCGTAAGGGATAAACGAGAAACACCCCGACGCAGGGTTCTGTCGGGGTGTTTCCGGAGGTCATCGTAAACGTGCTGATCTGATGGGGCAGAGACGTGCCTTACAGGAGCCGCATCACGATGAAGGCTGGCGGGTAAAAAGAAATCACCCGCGTTGTTGAGTTGAAATTAGCGATTTGATTTCCGATAGTCAATCGATTGATTAAAAAAATTACATCATATTGGCAGATTTTCTGCTGCAGCGCCGTTACGCTCTCAACTAAGGCGTTTCATCTGCATTTCTATTGAACAAATCGGGCAATTCCGGGTCGTCTGGACGACCGCCGGTTTCAGGCCGTTCACAATCGCGCGACGGTGCTGTCCTGACGGTCGTCAACAATGGAGCGCCGGTGGGCGGGAAATTTGTGTCCGCCGCTGCAAGACGCTTGACGGGGGCGGGAAACTGCTGCAAAAGGTACCGTACCGTACAGTACCAGAACGCGAGAGCTGCATCTTGATCGAAGACGTCGAGGTCGAACTTCACTTTACACCCCGCCAGCAGGCGGTTCTCGAACAGGCGCTTCGGCTGCTGGTTGAAGGTGGCGAGAAGTCCGTCACGACGGCCGGCATTGCGCGCGCGGCAAGCTGTTCGAAGGAAAGCCTCTACAAATGGTTCGGCGACCGTGACGGCCTGCTTTCCGCCATGATCGCCTATCAGGCAAGCAAGGTGCGCACATTCGAAAGTGCGGGACACAGGCTGGATGCCGATGAACTGAAACATCATCTCAGCGCTTTTGGCCACGATCTTCTCGAGGTGCTGGCCGGCGACGTGTCGCTGGCGCTCAACCGGCTTGCGATCGGGCGTGTCACCAAGGACGGGCAGAAGCTCGGCCGCATGCTTCTGGAGCGTGGCCGGGGCCAGATCGACCAGCGGGCGAGGGCGCTTCTGGAAGACGGACGGCGCTCGGGGCTTCTGGTGTTCGATAATGGCGACGAGGCCTACCGGGTGTTGTACGGGCTCATCGTCGGTGACAGTCATGTTCGCCTGCTGCTCGGGGAGGCCGCCGATCGCGGCCTGTTCCAGCGACGTGCCGAACGGGCTGTGGAAAGATTCTGGACGCTTTATGCGACCACCTGAATTGCCTGCCGCAAGCGCGGTGAGGTGAAGCTTTTGTCAAGGGAAGGAAAGACAATGCGTGTTTATTACGATCAGGATGCGGATATCAATCTCGTCAACGGCCGGAATGTGGCCATCATCGGCTACGGCTCGCAGGGCCGCGCCCATGCGCTGAACCTGAAGGACAGCGGTGCGAAGAATGTCGTCATCGCGCTGCGCGCCGGTTCGTCGACCGTCAAGAAGGCGGAAGCCGACGGTTTCGAGGTCAAGACCGTTGCCGATGCTGCTGCATGGGCCGACCTGATGATGATGGCGACGCCGGACGAGTTGCAGGCCGGCATCTACAACAGCGAGATTGCCCCGAACATTCGTGACGGCGCAGCGATTGCCTTTGCCCACGGCCTCAATGTCCATTTCGGCCTGATCGAGCCGAAGAAGACCGTTGACGTCATCATGATTGCGCCGAAGGGCCCCGGCCACACCGTGCGCGGCGAATATCAGCGCGGCGGCGGCGTTCCCTGCCTCGTTGCCGTCGAGCAGGATGCCTCCGGCAATGCGCTTGATGTTGCACTGTCCTATGCTTCGGGCGTTGGCGGCGGCCGTGCCGGCATCATCGAAACCACCTTCCAGGAAGAGTGCGAAACCGACCTCTTCGGTGAGCAGGCTGTGCTCTGCGGCGGTCTGGTCGAGCTCATCCGTGCCGGTTTCGAAACTCTGGTCGAAGGCGGCTATGCGCCGGAAATGGCCTATTTCGAATGCCTGCACGAAGTGAAGCTGATTGTCGACCTGATCTATGAAGGCGGCATTGCCAACATGAACTACTCGATTTCGAACACGGCCGAATGGGGCGAATACGTCACCGGCCCGCGCATCGTCACCGAGGAAACCAAGGCTGCGATGAAGGCCGTCCTCAAGGACATCCAGAGCGGCAAGTTTACGTCGGAGTGGATGCAGGAATGGCATTCCGGCGCTGCTCGCTTCAAGGCAACCCGTCGCCTCAACGACCGTCACCAGATCGAGGAAGTCGGCGAAAAGCTGCGCGGCATGATGCCCTGGATCAAGAAGGGCGCACTGGTCGACAAAGAGCGCAACTAAGCCTCTTTTACCTTATTACCGATGAAATGCGCGAACCGGGTGGCCTTGCTGCCCGGTTCGTTTCTGTTTGGGCGTCTGTTTTCCGCGTAGCCGTGATTGGACTTCGGCGCCCCGTTGCACGGATCGATTGCTATAAATTACCGTACTTGCCGAATTCGGGACTGAATATTACCCTGTGCGGTCTGAAAACACGGTTTTGTTGCCGAATAATAGGTCAGCATTGTTGACTTAAATGACTGATTGTGGTCATGTTCGACCATCAAAAAAGACTTCGAGGAAACCCCCATGTTTGACTGGGAAGAAATCTACGCGACGCGCGCCAAAAGGATGGGTGCGTCCGAAATCCGCGAACTTCTGAAACTGCTCGAGCAGCCCGACATCATTTCCTTTGCCGGCGGTATTCCCGACCCTGCGCTGTTTCCCAATGACGCGTTTCAGGAAGCTTATTCCGATATCCTGTCCGGCCCCGAGGCGGGCCAGGCGCTGCAGTATTCGGTGAGCGAGGGCTATCCGCGGCTGCGGGAGTGGATCGTCAAGCGCATGCGCGCGCGTGGTATCGATGCTGATCTGGAAAATATTTTTATCACCTCGGGATCGCAGCAGGCGCTCGATTATCTCGGCAAGCTTCTGCTGTCGCCGGGCGATACCGCGCTTGTGAGCTGGCCGACCTATCTCGGCGCGCTGCAGGCCTTCAACGCCTATGAACCGCGTTACGACCGGCTGGACCTTTCGCGCAATGCCGCGCCCGAAGCCTATAGCGCTGCGGCCGACAAGGCCGGTAGCCGGGTGAAATTTGCCTATCTTTCGGCGGATTTTGCAAACCCCACGGGTGAATCGCTGACGCCGATGGAGCGTGAAAAACTCCTCGATATTGCCGACGCACTCGATATCGTCGTGATCGAGGACGCTGCCTACCGGGCCCTGCGTTATGAGGGTGAACGCCAGAAAACCCTTCTGGCGATGGACTGTGAGCGCTCCGGCGGCATCGAGAATACCCGCACGCTTTATTGCGGCAGCTTTTCCAAGACGCTGTCTCCGGGCCTTCGCGTCGGCTGGGTCTGCGCCGCAACCCCGATTATCAAGCGGCTGGTGCTGGCCAAGCAGGCGGCCGACCTTCATTCGCCGACCATCAACCAGATGGCGATCGCGCGCGTGGCCGAAAACAGTTTCGAAGCCCAGGCCGAGAAGATCAATACGGTCTATCGTGAACGGCGCGATGCAATGCTGAAGGCGCTGGCGGACTATATGCCGGCAGGTGTGGAGTGGACCCGTCCGGAAGGCGGAATGTTCATCTGGCTGACGCTGCCTGAGCGAATGGATGCTACGGAGCTTCTGCCGCTGTCGTTGAAGACGGCCAAGGTCGCCTTCGTGCCCGGCAATGCCTTTTATGCCGATGGCAGCGGGCGCAATCACCTGCGCCTGTCGTTTTCGTGCAGCGCACCCGAGGTGATTGATGAAGGTATCCGGCGGCTTGGCGCTGTTTTGAGTGAAGAACTGGCCGCCGCAGCCTGAATTCCGGCATTTTTAACTGCAAAAGCCGAAAGGCCCGTCATCTCAATGGCGGGCCTTTTGTTTGTCAGGTTCGTGCTGTAGCGTGCGCGCCGTTCATGACTGGCTTTCGCAGAATTCAGGATATTCCATGCCCATTTCGCTTCTTGATTGTCCGCAGGACTGGCCACCGGAAAACAAGGCCTTTCCGCTTCGTGAAATCGACATTCGCATCACCGAAAATGCAGCGGTGGACCTGAAGCCGTTCGATGGCGTGGTTGAAGCCAACTGGGCGCAGGAAAAGGCGGCCAATCCGCATCTTTTCAATGGCCGTCTGGTCACGCTCAACCAGGTTGATCTCTGTGACGGTGCCGTGCGCGCCAGAGGTCAGATCGTGCCTTATGCCTACCATCTGTGGTGGCGCAAACAGCCGGAAGCGCCGCCGACATTTCACAGTTTCGCCATGCCGGTGATCCAGTCGGCCGATGATGCGGTCATTGCGATCCGCATGAGCAGCATCACCGCCAATGCCGGCAAGGTCTATTGTGCTTCCGGGTCGCTGGAAGAAGACGACATTGTCGACGGGCGCATCGATATCGATGCCAATATGGCGCGCGAAGTGGCAGAGGAAACCGGCCTTGCGCTGGGCGAGATGGAGGCGGGCCCCGACTATTACTGCGCCCGACATGGCCAGATCGTCATGTTCTACCGCTTTTTCCGGTCCGCGCTTGACGCCGACGCGCTTATGGCAAAAGTTCATCAGCATATGCGTCAGGATACGGAAAAAGAAATCGACGCCGTTCTGGCAATTACCAGCGACAACAGGGATAATTTCGATTACTCCCATTCAATGCCGCCGGCACTGGACCTGATTTTCGGCGGTCGGGCGTGAGGAAAGACTATCCGGCGAAATGGCAGAGGAGCTTTTGCTGAGATGCGCGAATATGCAATCTACGATGTGTTTACGGCGGAACGCTATCACGGCAATCCCCTGGCTGTCGTCTTCGAGGCCGATGGGCTGAGCGATACGGAAATGCAGGCGATCGCTTGCGAATTCAATCTGTCCGAGACGATTTTCCTCTTGTCGGCGCAACATGTCTCGCAGTCTGCTGCAGCACGCATCTTCACGCCGAGCGGCGAACTGCCCTTTGCCGGGCATCCGACGGTCGGCGCGGCTGTCGCGCTTGCCGAACGCCAGCATGGCGGCGATACGGAAATCGATATGGTTTCCGTTCTCGGCGAAAAGATCGGTCCGGTGCGCTGTGCGGTAAAGCTGCGGCAGGACGCCGCGGGCTTCGCTGAATTCGACCTGCCGAAGCTTTCCCGTCGCAGTGACGAAGCCATCGCCCGCGAGAAGCTTGCCGAGGCGCTGGGCATAACCGTCGAGGAAATCGGTTTCGAAAACCATGTGCCGACAATCTGGTCGGCGGGTGTGCCGTATGCGTTCATTCCGGTGCGCAATCTCAATGTGATGGAAAAGCTTGACTTCGATCCGCGGCTCTGGCAGTCCTTCACCCCGCTTGTCGACGGTCTGCCGACCTGGGCTTATGCCTATACCCGCGGTGGCGTGCGTCACGATGCCCATTTCCATACGCGCATGTTCGCGGTTGATGCGATCGTCGAGGATCCCGCCACCGGCTCCGCCGCGGCTGCGTTTTCCGGCGCCATCCAGTATTTCGACGCGCCGGGCGAGGGCTCGCACTCCTTCGTCATCGAACAGGGCGTCGAAATGGAGCGGCCCTCCTATATCCGGCTCAATCTTGAAACCGGTGCAAGCGGCGAGGTCGCTGCGGCGCGTATCGGCGGGCAGGCTATTTGCGTTGCGCGCGGGACCCTGCTTTAGCGCTTTGGATCGAAACGGGTTCATTCTGCGGCAGGAACAGGAGGGGGCATTTCCGGCTTTGTAAAGAAAAAGGAATTTGCCCTCGAAAAAATCAAACAGGACGCTGGACAAGCCCGCGAATCCCCGTTATACGCCCCTCACACGACGCGAACGCGCCGTTATCGTGGGTGATTAGCTCAGTTGGTAGAGCAGCTGACTCTTAATCAGCGGGTCGTAGGTTCGAGACCTACATCACCCACCATTTTCTCCTTTAAATTCATACGGTTAAGTTAGTTTGTGACTTTTCTTGTGACTTTATTTTTCGAAAAAGTCACACGCGGGTCACACGGTCATTAGCGCGATGTCAGCCAGGCCATCAGCCCATCCCATCGGGCGACAATCCAGAGAGCGATTGCCAGCAACACCCCGCCCAGCGTCCACAGAAAGCGCCCCAGAGCGCCCGCGCCTTCCACCTTGGCCTTTGTCCTGGCGTAGTCTTCAAGCGTGGGAGCGGTTGCCGGTTCGTGCCCTGTTTTTGTGCGTGGCTGGTTTGATATCGGCCCGATGGATTTTCCCACATAGCTTCCCCGGTGCACCACGGCTGCCGTACTATTGTATGACAGTCGTTATTATAGATCATGTGGCCTTTACATAAGGTCCATATGGACTATATTGGTCTGCAAGGAGCAATGATATGCACGTTCTGGAAAAACAACATGAGCCTGCCGACGTCGCGGCAGTTGCCCTCAAGGCCTATGCCCGCGTGGTCGATGGCTGGGGGCTCACGCAGCGCGAGGCTGCCTTCCTTGCCGATATGTCCGAGAGTACCTGGAAGCGCGCGAAGAAACCCGGCTTTTCCGGTGAACTGACCAAGGACCAGATGCTGCGTCTGTCCGCGGTCATCGGCATATACAAGTCACTTGAGCTTTATTTCTCCGGCAAGATTGCCGGCAGCTGGATGACGCGTCCGAATTCCGGGCCTCTTTTCAGCGGGCGGCGTCCGGTCGATACGGCGATTGAAGGTGGCCTGCCGCAGATCCTGCATATCAGGACCTATCTGGATGCCCTGCGGGGTGGGGCGTGAGGCAGACGAATCTCTCCGACCGTGCATTGGTCCGGCTCATCCCGGCGACCTATCACAAGCCGCCGGTATTAAGGGGGCTGGTCGATAACGAGGCCGAGGCGGAAATCCTTGCCGAGATTGAAGGGCTGACAAATGCGCGGCTTTCTGCAGAGGCGGGAAACAATCCGCATTTCGATCCGCGTGAACTGGCATGGTATCGCCGCAAGGCGGACCTTCGCGTCTACGGCAACACCCATGTAAATGCGGCCTTCACCTACACGCGCAAAGGCGGAAACCGTTTCAATACGGAAGACCGGGGGGCGTGGTACTGTGCCTGGGATGTTCAGGTCTCGATTGCCGAAGTTGCCTTTCATCGCACACGCGAACTCGAATTCACCGGCCTCTTTGAAGACGAGGCGCGTTATGTGGAGATCAGGGCGGACTTCATCGGATGTTTCGATGACATCACCGACGAGATCGGCCATGCCGCGCTGCACCCGGATGTGGAAATTGGCTACAAGGCGGGTCAAAATCTCGCCGAAGAGCTGCGGCGCGGCGGGTCGCGCGGATTGATTTATCCTTCGGTACGGGCGCCGGAAGGCAATTGCCTTGTCTGCTTTGACCCCGGCGCCGTTCAGAATGTGACGCCCGGCGCCAGCTGGGATCTCGTCTGGGACGGCTCGCCTGTCTACACCATCGAGAACATCGCCTGAAACCGCGCATTCACGGATCGCGGCCGCGGTAAGCCACGGGGAAGACACCGTCCGCCCGCGTGAAACCCGATCGGTATTTTCATTGACATCGCTTAAACATGACTTTTAAAGGAAGGTTAAACTTGCCGCGGGGTCGGACTCCGGCGCGCGTCGGGTGCCGGGCCTTCGCAGTGTTCGCAATGAACGGACGGGTATCAAAGCATAATGCCAATGAGTTGGGATATTCAGGGCCTGTTCCGGCTTCATGCGAAGGGGATTGCACGTTCGTTGACGCGCCGCGGCATGTCTGATGAAAGTGCCGCCGATATTACCCAGGACACGTTTGAGCGCGTTCTGGCCAGGCCGCCGGAGCATGGCGTTTCCAACCACAATCCCAAGGCCTATCTCTACCGCGTTTCACGCAATCTTGGCATCAACCAGCAGCGCCGCGATGCGCTGCTCCGCACCGTCGATCTGGACAGTGACGAGGCGCGGGAGCAGGCCGATCCTTCGCCGTCTCCCGAGCATATCGTCTATTCGCGGCAATGCCTTCTGCAAACCTATCGGGCGCTGGAGCAATTGCCGGACAGAACCCGCAGGGCCTTTGAAATGCACCGCCTCGGGGAACGCACGATTGCCGAAGTGGGGGAGGAACTGGGTATTTCCACGACCCGGGCGTGGACGCTGATCCATCAGGCCTACCGTCATCTACTCAGCGCGACGGAAGAAGAATGAGCCTTTTGCCGATCCTGAACGGAAAATCCGGCGCTCCCGATTGTACTACAGGCAGGAAATATGCGCAGGCCGTTGCCGCGCCGAGGGATATGAGATGAACGACGCCGCGCCTGAAGAAGAGCGCCTGCTGGACGAAGCCATCGACCTGATGATCAGCCATCAGGGCGATCCGGACAATGCCGGGATCATTGACAGGATCATGGCATGGCGGGCGGTCAGCGATGACCACGAGCGGATCTGGAACCGTGTCGCGAAAATTCACGGGGCTTCGGGGCGCATTCTCTCCGAGAAGAAGCGGATTGAACGGCGTGACGCCCTGCAGACCTCCCGGCGGAATTTCATGATCGGCGCGGCGGCAACTGTCGGGGCAGGGGCGACGGCCTACCTGTTCGGGCCGGGGCTTCTTCTTGAGGCCCGTGCCGACTATCTGACGGGAAAGGGCGAGTTCCGGCGTATCGAACTGGCAGACGGCAGCGTCGCGATCCTCGGTCCGCAAAGCGCATTGGCCGTGGATTTCGGTAAACAGCAACGGGCAATCAGGCTGCTGGCGGGCATGACCTTCCTGTGGGTCGCGCCGCTGCCGGGCGCACCGCTGTCCGTCATGGCCGGGCCTCTGCGTGCCGCATCGTCCAGTGGCGCTTTCGATATCAGCAGCGATGGCGACTATGTGACCGTGGGGGTCGATGACGGCCGGGTAAACCTCTCTTCGCAGCGCCGGCAGTTTTCCGGCGATGAGGAACTGCGGCAGGGGGATTGGCTCAGCTTTGATGCGTCATCCGGCGCCATCGGGCGCGGCAGGCGGGAGCGCGACATGATCGGCTCGTGGCGCGACAATCTCATCATTGCCGAAAACGAACCGGTCTCGGCGCTGGCGCTGCGCATCGGTCGCTGGATACCCGGGCGGATCGTGATTGCCGATCCCTTTATCGGCAGCCGTTATGTCAGCGGCGTTTTCGATCTCGACAGGCCTTTCAGCGCGCTGGAAGCCGCCGTCCATCCGGCAAATGCAAAGGTTCGGCGTATCTCCTCGCTGCTGACCATCGTTTCGCCTGTCTGAAAAAAAGTTGAGTAAAGGGTGAATATTTTGTCGGCCCGTTTGTACTAGCTTTGAGGACAATGGGCCGGATCGCTGCCCGTTGCCGCAAAATACAATGCAACGGAGTGGTTGACGCATGGGGCGCATCAACGAAAAAAATATGATATTCAACAGGTTGAAGAACGGAACTGCAGTCGTGGCTCTGGTTCTGGCTGCAGGCGGACTGCTGCATGTGAGCGCGTCCACGCCGGCCGTGGCGCAGGTACAGGCACAAACCGGTTTTACCATTCCGGACGGATCGCTGAGTGGGGCGCTGACGACGTTCGGCCGGCAGGCCGACCTGCAGGTGACCTATCTGGCATCGGTCGTGGCCGGAAAAGCCTCTCCCGGCTTCAGCGGCACCGCGAGCCCGCAGCAGGCGCTCTCTGCAATCCTTCAGGGCTCCGGTCTGGTTTATACCTTCACCAATGACCGGACCGTGGCCATTTCCGCGCCCGAACCGGTTTCCTTTGGTGCCGGCGGAGGCGGCGATGCGGATGATACGACGTTTCTGGAGCCGGTGACGGTGACAACCAGCGCCGGGGGCAATGTCGGCATCGTTGCGACCGCGAGCGGAACCGGGGCGAAATCCGGCCTGCCGATCAAGGATACGCCGCAGGCCGTCAATGTCGTGACCCGCGACCAGATGGATATTCAGGGCTCGGAAACGGTGGTGCAGGCGCTGCGCTACACGCCCGGCGTCGTCGCCCAATATGGCGATGCCGATGCGCGCGTGGACTGGTTTTCGGTGCGCGGTTTCCGGCCGGGGCGGTATCTCGACGGCCTTCGCCTGCCGTTTGGCGCGCGCGGCTACGCCCAGCCGAAGATCGAGCCTTACGGACTGGAAAGCGCCGAAGTGCTGAAGGGCCCGACATCGGTGCTTTACGGCCAGAACCTGCCGGGCGGGTTGATCAACATGGTCAGCAAGCGCCCGCGCGATGAGGAAATCCGAGAGGTCGAACTGCAGGCGGGCAGCTATGACCGCTTCCAGACCGCGTTCGACTTCGGCGGTCGTCTCAACGACGAAGGCACGATCCTGTACCGCCTGACCGGGCTTGGGCGGATTTCCGACACGCAATATAACTATGTCGACGAGAAGAAGGGCTTCTTCGCGCCGTCGCTGACCTTCGCACCCGATGACGCCACATCGCTGACGCTTTATGGCCAGTACCAGAAGGTCAAATCCAATGGCGGCGGCGGGTTTCCGACCCTGCCGGCAAACGGCACGCTCTATACCGACGTCTACCCGGAACTGCCGCGCGACACCTTTGTCGGCGAGCCGGATTACGACAAGTTCGAACTGGTGCAGACCTGGGCCGGCTATGAGCTGGACCACGAATTCAATGACACCTGGGCGGTCAAGCAAAACCTGCGCTATGCCTATGTGAATGCCGACACCCAGCGCGTGGCGCCGGTGTGCCTTGCGGGCATGACCTGCGATCCGGCCGCGCTTATGCGCTATGCCTGGGCGTTTCCCGAGCGCTCGCACCTGTTTACCGTCGATAATCAGGCGATCGGCACATTCTCGCTTGGCGAAACCGAACACTCGCTGCTGCTCGGCCTCGACTATTCCTACGAGACCAGCCATTTCGAGGAATCGCAGCTGTCGATCATCACGACGCCGTTCGATGCCTATGATCCGGTCTATGGCGCAACGCCGATCTCCCGTCCGCCGGCGGCCATGCGGATCGATCAGGAGCGTTCGCAGCTCGGCCTTTACGCACAGGACCAGATCGAGTGGGATAATTTCGTCTGGACGCTTGGCGGTCGGTATGACTGGGCCGACACCAAGACCCGGACCCGCAACGCTTCCGGCGATGCCACGGTCGAGCAGAACGACGGCAAGTTCACCTGGCGGACCGGCCTCGTCTATAATTTCGACAATGGCATTTCGCCCTATGCGGGCTATTCCACCTCGTTCAATCCGCAAAGCGGAACCGACCGGAACGGCAATCCGTTCAACCCGACGACCGGCGAACAGTTTGAAGTCGGACTGCGCTATGTGCCGTTTAACGAGGATATCTCGGTCAGCGTTTCGGCCTATCAGTTGACCCAGAATGACGTGCTGACGCCCGACCCGGCCAACATCAACTACAATACCCAGACCGGCGAAGTGCGGCTGCGCGGTATCGAGGTCGAAGGCAAGGCGGAACTGACCGACGGTCTCTCGCTGATTGCCTCCTATGCCTATACCGACAGCAAGATCACCGAGGATAATCCCGATGCCGCCGGTGCCAGCGATGTCGGCAACCGGCTGGCCTTTGTGCCGCGTCATCAGGCCTCGCTATGGCTCGACTATACGGTTCAGTCGGATACGGCATGGGGCGGCCTGAGCTTCGGCGGCGGCGCGCGCTATATGGGCCAGACCTATGGCGACAATGCCAATGTCTACGACATTCCCGACTATACGCTGTTCGATGCCGCCATCCGCTACGACTTCGCGGCGATCGATCAGAAATATGACGGGCTGACGGGTTCGCTCAACGTCTCCAACCTGTTCGACAAGAAATATGTCTCGACCTGCATCGCGTCGACGGGCTGCAACTGGGGTGACGGGCGCACGATTTACGGCACGCTGAAATACAGCTGGTAATCGTTGATGCCATCATCTGCAAAACATGCTCTGACGCGGCGGCAATTCGTTGCCGCGTCCTTGCCGGCGCTGTTCATGGGAAACGCGGCCTTTGCATCTCAGCAGGGGCCGCGTCTTGCCGTGCTCGACTGGGCCTGGGCGGAAACCGTTCTGGCGCTTGGTGTTGCACCTTATGCTGTTGCCGAGGCGCCGCTTTATAACGAACGGGTGGTTTCGCCCGCATTGCCGGCCACAACCATCGATCTTGGCCTCAGGTCATGGCCGAATATGGAATTGCTGAAATCGCTGCATCCCGACCTGATCATCACCCAGGCCGGTTACGGCGTTCCCGCAAGCCGGCTTGAGGCCATCGCGCCGACCATGGCGCTGCCGCTTTTCACGACCGACAGAACGCCGCTCGCCCTTGCCGAAAGCGGCATGACCGCGATTGCCGAACGACTGGACCGCAAGGCGGAGGGCGATGCCTGTATCGCGCGCTTTGATGCAGACCTTTCAAAGATGCGCGACACGCTTGCAGGGGGTGACGGAAGGCCGGTTCTGATCGTCAAATTCGCCGGTGAAAGACTGGTCGATATCTACGGTAAGGGCAGCCTGTTCGACGATGTGCTGCAACGGCTCGGCCTTGAAAACGCCTGGCAGGAGACCGGCAATCGCTGGGGCTTTTCCACCGCCGGGCTGGATGCCGTTGCCCGCCACCGCGATGCCCGGCTGGTGATCATCGAGCCGGGCCCGCCGTCAAGCCTTGCGCAAAGCCGCCTGTGGAACACGCTTTCCCCCGTTCGCGCCGGGCGGGTTTTCACCATCCCTCCGACCTGGGTGTTCGGCGGCCTGCCATCGGCCCTGAGGTTCGGCCGCATCCTGACGGAGGCACTGACGACCGCATGAGAAATTCTGCTACCGCGCCCGTCGCCGCGCTTTCGATCCTGACCGTTTTCGCGCTGGCGCTGACAGTCTTCGGCTATGCCGGACATGTCGCGCCGGGCCGGCTGCTGTCGGCGCTGATGGCGCCCGACCCGGAAATCTTCGGCGAGGTCTATCTGCATTACGGCCTGTTTCCACGCCTGTTCGTGGCGCTCATCTGTGGCGCTGCGCTGGGTCTTGCCGGGGTGATCTTCCAGCAGGTGCTGAAGAACCCGCTGGCCGAGCCGGCAACGCTCGGGCTTCTGTCCGGCGCGCAACTGGCCATCATTGTCGTCTCGCTGGCATCGGTCGGTGCCGGCGGCCTGTGGGCGCGGGAACTTGCCGCGCTTGTCGGCGCGTTTGCCGCCCTCGGGCTGGTCGTGGCGCTGGCTTCGGGGCGGAATTTCTCGCCGGTCACGTTGCTTTTGGCGGGCATGGTCATCAGCTTTCTCGCGGGCGCGACCATTGTCGTGCTGTCGCTGTTTCATCATGACTATCTGCGCGCCGTCTTCATCTGGGCCAGCGGCTCGCTGTTGCAGAACGACTTTTCCGCCGTTCCCGCGCTGGCGCTCAGGCTCGTCATTCTTGTGCCGCTGGTTCTGCTTCTGGTGCGGCCGCTGACGATTGCCGGGCTTGACGATGCCAGCGCGAAAAGCCTCGGCCTGCCGGTGAAGACCATTCGTCTCGCCGCGCTGTTGCTGGCCTCGGCCATTTCCGCCGTCGTGGTGGCGCGCGTCGGCGTGATTGCCTTTGTCGGGCTGGCCGCACCGCATTTCGCCAGTCGTTTCGGCGCGCAGCATTTTGTCCGGCGTCTGCTGCTTGCGCCGCTTTTCGGCGCGCTTCTTCTGGCCTTTGCCGATGGCGCGGTGCTGACAATGGCGCGCTTTATCGGCGAGGTGCCCACCGGCACGCTGACGGCGATTTCCGGCGCTGTCCTGCTGCTTATCCTGTTGAAGCGACTGCCGGCTGCCGCCCCGCAGGCAAGCGAACCGCATATCGTGCAAAGCCGCCGGTTTCCCGCTTCCCTGGTGCTGACCATCACCCTGCTTGTGCTTGCCGGCGTCATCGCATTCTCGCTGTCCGAGACGATCTTCATCGACGGGCTTCCCGTCGGCGAACTGGCCGCCGGTCGCTGGCCGCGCATTGCCGCATCCTTTGGCGCTGGGGCGATGCTGGCGCTGGCGGGCGTCGTGATGCAGGCGATGACCGGCAATCCGCTTGCCAGCCCGGAAAGCCTCGGCGTCAGCGCAGGCGCGGGGCTTGGCATCATCGGCGCCGTGTTTGTCGCCGGATCGTTCTCGCCGCCGGTGATGCTGATTGGCGGCGTGGCCGGGGCGGGGGTGACCTTCGTCTTCATCCTCGCCGTCGCGCGCTCCTGTGCGTGGTCACCGGGGCCGGTGCTGCTGGCGGGCGTGGCCGTCGGCACATTTGCCGCTGCGCTGATTTCGCTGGTTCTTGCCAGCGGCGATCCGCGCGCGGCCTATATTCTCGCCTGGAGTGTCGGCCCGACATTCCGCGCCACGGCAATCACCGGCGGGATAGCGCTGGCTCTCTCCCTGCTGTCGCTGCCGTTTTTGCCGCTTTTCGCGCGCTGGCTGGAAATCCTGCCGCTCGGCAATGAAAGCGCCCGCGCGCTCGGCGTTTCTCCGGGCCGCGCCCGCGCGCTGATGCTGACATTTTCCGCCATTCTCACCGCCGCCGCGACGCTGGTCGTCGGGCCGCTCAGCTTTGTCGGGCTGATGGCCCCGCATATGGCGGCGATGCTGGTGCCGGGGCGTCCGCTGGCGCGCGCCTTCTGCGCCGTCATGCTCGGCGCGCTGTTGATGGTAACCGCCGACTGGCTCGGCCGCAGCGTCGATTTTCCCTATGAAATCCCGGCGGGCGTTCTGGCGGCCTTTGTCGGCGGCCCCTATTTCCTCTGGCTGCTTTATCGGAGGCCGGCATGAGCGACGATGCCGACCGACTGACGGCGATGCTTGACGGCCCGCTTGCGCTGGTGCGCGCCAAACTCTCTCTCCACCCCGACGCGCGCCCGGCCGAAACGGCCACGGAGCTTCTGGAGGAAAAACGCCTGTCCGACGTTCTCGCGCGCCACGGCAATCATCACGGCGTGGCGCCGGATGCGTTCCTGCTGTCGCTCTGGTCGCAGAAATATCTGGCGGTGGCGATCATTCCCTATATTGCGCTGTCGCTGCTGGCCGGACGCCCCTTGCGTATCGGCATGGACGAGGCCGCCTTCGTGCTCGACGAAACCGGCGAGCCGGTGGCGCTTCGCCCCCCGGAGGGCAAGTTGACCTTCACTGAAGGGCAGGCGGCAGACATCGTGCCGACGCTTTATTCCGCCCATCTCGAACCCGCCATTGCACGGTTGAAACAGGCAAGCCGCCTTTCCGAAAAGGCGCTGTGGGGCAATGCCGCGCATTATCTGGAATGGGCCATCCGCCAGATGGAAAGGCATCCGGCCGTTGACCGGCAGGCGGCGGCCGACGCGCTGGCATTTTTATCGCGCCAACGGCTTGAACACGACAAGCCCAATCCTTTGAAGGATGCGATCCACTATATCGAAGAGGCGGGACGGACAGTCCGCCGCCGCAAGGTCTGCTGCCTGCGCTATCGCGTTCCCGGCGTTGAGGGCTGCGGCACGCTTTGCCCGGACAGGAAGATAAGAGAAGCTTCATGCATGACGACCAATTGACGTTTTCGCTCTGCGACGTGTCTTTCGGCATTGGCGACCAGACGATCCTGCAACCGTTGACCCTCGATCTCTCGCTGAAGGGCCAGGTGGCGGGGCTGATCGGCCATAACGGCTCGGGCAAATCGACCTTGCTGAAACTGCTGGCGCGGCAATTGTCGCCGCAGGGCGGTGCGATCCAGCTCAACGGCGAACCGCTCGAAAAACTGAAGGACCGGGCACTTGCCCGCCAGCTTGCCTATCTGCCGCAAAACCCGCCGCCTGCCGCCGGTATGACGGTGCGCAATCTGGTGGCGCTGGGGCGCTATCCATGGCACGGCGCGCTTGGCCGGTTTTCCAAAGCCGACCGTGACGCGGTGGACGAAGCCATGACGCTGACGCGGGTGACAGCCATGGCCGACCGGCTTGTCGACACGCTGTCTGGCGGGGAGCGGCAGAGGGCATGGCTTGCCATGCTGGTTGCCCAGAAGCCGCAATGCCTGCTTCTCGACGAGCCGATTTCCGCCCTCGATATCGCCTATCAGATCGAAATCCTCAAACTGGTCGGCGACCTTGCCCGCAACCACGATCTCGGCGTCATCGTCGTCCTCCACGACATCAACATGGCGGCCCGCTTCTGTGACGACATCATTGCGCTGCACAGCGGCAGGCTTCTCGTGAGGGGCACGCCGGACGAGATCCTGAAGCCTGCAATTCTCAAACGCATCTACAGCGTCGACATGCACATCACCACGCCAACCGGGGCGTCATGGCCCGTTGCCACGCCTGTGTGACACGAAATCAAAGCCGGTAAATTGAGGGGCAGGGATCGCTTACGAAGTTTGCTCTTAACGGCGGCGCTTATCTCGGTTACACCTGCCGTCTTGTGTCACAAAAGAGGAAGATGTTGATTTGACTTCATTCTTTGAGCTTCTCGTCGTTTTCCTTTTTCTGTGGCTTGCACTGTCAAATGCGGGGATGAAGGGGCGTCTCAAAAGTCTGGAAGACGATCAGCGGAAAACCCGTGCGCGGCTGGAGCAGCTGGAGCGCCTGAAAAACGATGCAGGTACCGTCGCAGAGGACCAGGCGGAGACGGCGGCCGAACAGCCGGCTACGGAGGCGAAGACCACTGAAGCCGAAGATGTCGCACTGGCGCAAGACACAAAGCCGGAAACCGCAAGACCGGCCGAAACCGGAAAAACGCCACCCGCAACGAGCGGTCCCCCGCGCGCCTTTGTCTTCACCGGAGCGCTTCTGCAGCAGTTCGGTGAGTGGCTGCGACAGAACTGGACGATCGCACTTGCTGCACTTTCGCTGGCGCTGGGCGGCATCTTCATGGTCCAGTACGGCGTTGAAAACGGGCTTCTGACGCCGTTCTGGCGCGTTGCAGGCGCGTTGCTGCTGGGGGCGCTGCTGGTGGGGGCGGGCGAGGTGATCCGCCGCCGCTATGGCGACGAGGAAAACGAAGCGACCCGCTATCTGCCCTCCGCCTTTGCCGGGGCAGGATTGATCACGCTTTTCTCCGCCGTGCTGGCCGCCCGTCTTCTTTACGGGCTTGTTTCGGCTGAAACCACACTGGCCGGGCTCGTTCTGGTCAGCGTTCTGGCCGTGGCGCTCGGCTGGCTTTACGGCTCGGTCCTGAGCGCCGTCGGCATTATCGGCGCCACGGCCGCGCCGTTCCTCGTTGGCGGCGAATCGGACAACCAGCTGGCTGTTCTTCTACTATTTCGCGCTCATCGCCATTGCCGGCCTTGCCGTCGACAGCGTCAAGCGCTGGGCATGGGTCTCCGCCGTGGTGCTGATCGCAACGGCGTCGGCAGCCACAATGCTTTACGCCGCGACGGGCGGCATGATCCACTACACGGCTTTTCTTGCGCTGTCCTGGCTGGCGGCCGTCATCATCCCGGTGCAGAGTTTTGTGCCGACACATGCGGGCCAGACCGTGCTGGCGACGCTGTCGGGTTTCAAGCCGCGCGCCGATTTTCCGACCCGAATCGTCGCGGCGATGACGCTTTTTGTCTGCGGGGCCGGGGTGTTCCTTTCGCTTGATACGCAGTCTGTTACCGAAGCCAATATCGTCTTTGCGCTGATCGTCCTTGTTCTTGGCGCGACGCTGATATGGATGCACCGGGCCGAGGCGCTGAACGATATACCGCTTCTGCCGGCCGCCGCATTTCTGGCTGTGCCTGTCCTCCAGGCCGTTCAATACGGACCGCTTTTCAAAGACGTCACCGGCGCCACGCTGTCTCAGACCGATATGGCCTCTCAGTCGTCGACATCCTTTGTTACATACGTTCTGATCCTGTCCGTGGTTGCTTCCCTCATGGCGTTCTGGCGGATGGCGCGGTCTCGGGATGACGCCCGCGCGGCGATCGGTTTTGCGCTGGGCGCTGCGAGTTTTGCACCGGCGACCACGCTCATTTTCCAGTTTCTGTGGTTGCCGGCAGCCGTTTTCGGAGACTATGTCTGGAGCCTGCATATTCTGGCCGTCTCGGCTGTCATGGCATTCCTGACAGACCGGGTTCTGCGTGGCGAGGCGCGCCCCGAACGTCAGCTGCACGCCGCGCTGTTCGCCATTGCCGCACTTTCGATGCTGGCGCTGGCCCTGTTCGTGGTGCTCACCCAGACCGCGCTCACACTGGCGCTCGGTATTGTGGTCGTTCTCACCATCTGGCTCGACCGGCGTTTCGATCTTGCGCTCATCGGCATTTTCACCAAGCTGGCGCTGGCGGTGATTGCCTTCCGGCTGGTGATCAGTCCCGGTTTCTTCTGGGCGGTGCGCGGCACCACCTCGTGGCTGGCATTCGTGGAGGCCTATCTCGGCACGCTGGCGCTGCTTTATGCAGGCTGGCGGCTGACCGTGCTGCGCGCACGTCAATCCGTGCAGGTTGCCATCGAAACCACCACATGGACGGTCGCTGCCGTCTTCGCCTGTGCATTGTTGCAGCGTCTGGTGCCGGATGAGCCCGGGCTGCTCGCCGCCGTTCTGGCCA
Organism: Martelella mediterranea; assembly: GCA_003001975.1. GTDB lineage: Bacteria > Pseudomonadota > Alphaproteobacteria > Rhizobiales > Rhizobiaceae > Martelella > Martelella mangrovi. The sequence goes on along the minus strand of PVUG01000001.1, from coordinate 20,604 downwards.
TCGCCATGCTCGCCCAGCTCAGTCGTTTGCAAACGACCGGCAAGGGGTTGCGGTTCCTGCGGGGCGCTTTCGCAGTTGTCTTCGGGTTTATTGCTGCGATCCTGATTGCCGTGCCGCTGACGATCTCCAATCCGCTGATGTTTCGGTATAACCTGGTGAAGGGGCCGCTGATCTTCGACACACTTGCGCTCAGCTATCTGCCGCTGGCGGCCGTTCTGGCGGTGGGCGCGTGGAAGATCGGCAGCCTCTCACGATGGCTGCGGATCGGCTTTATCGCCATTTCGAGCATGCTTGGCGGCTTTTATGTCATCTGCGAGATTCGCCGGTTCTGGCGCGGTCCCGATCTTTCGGTTCCCGGTGTTACCCAGCCCGAGCTTTACAGCTACACGATTGCGCTGGTGATCATCTGCGCCGCCCTGCTTGTGATCAGCTTTTCGCGGCGTTCCCATGTCCTGCGCAAGGTTGCCATGGCTGCAACCGGACTGACGATCGCGAAGGTCTTTCTCGTGGATATTTCCGGCCTGGAAGGGCTGTTGCGGGTCGTCTCCTTCCTCGGTCTCGGGTTGGCGCTGGCCGGTCTCGGCTGGCTCGACCGTACCATGAAGCTTCGCTGGAGCAGGGTGACGGACCGGTTCGAAACACCCGACGACGTCGAAAGCTGACAGGTGGCCGTGCCGCTGGACCTGCCAATGCCGGAATCATGGCAGGTCTTTACGGCATGGGCGACGTCCTCTGCCTGCTCTGCAATGCGGGGTAGGTGCAGAGAGAGCTTGCGACCCAGACTTCGTCTGATGTCCGTCCCTGAAATGGAAACAGAATAACAAGGGCCGCGGGGTCCCACAGTCCCTGGAGGCGTGGTTCTATCGTCTGAATTCGGCCTTTTGCTGAAGGGCGTAGAACTGGCGTTTCTGGCTGTACATTTCAGCATCGGCACGGCGCACGGCAGACTCGATGGTTTCGTCCTCCCCGCAAATCGCCATGCCGGCGGAAATGCTGATCGGGCAATCGGCGTAAAACTGATTGTTGATCTCCAGGACCTTCTGAATTTCCTCCAGTGCCATTTCGGCAGCCTGATGATTGGCGCCGGGCATCAGCACCGCAAATTCGTCACCGCCGATACGGGAAACGCAGTTGGGCTTTGAAACCGATTCATTGAGCACCTCGCCGAGCCTGCGCAGAAGACTGTCGCCGGCATCATGGCCAAAGGCGTCATTGGTATTCTTCAGGCCGTTGAGATCGATGACCAGAACACCGACAGGGCGAAGCCTCTTGCGCTCCAGCCGGTTGATTTCCTCGGTATAAAAAGAACGGTTGTAGAGCTTGGTCAACACATCATGACGGCCGAGATATTCGAGGTAGGCCTCCGCCTTCTTGCGCGCGGTGATGTCGGTCAGCGACACCAAAACGAGCGACCAGTCCTCCTCATGACCGGGAAATACGGAGAATTGCAGCAGCACATAACGTTCGCTCCCGTCGAGGGCATAGTTCATCACCTCATGGGTGTGCAAAAGGCGACCTTCCCATAGGTCGATCAGCTGCTCGCGGAAATGATCCTCGACATCATCGCGGAAGACGGCATGCTGGTTTTGCAGCAACACCTGGCGGCTTGGCGCCCGGAACATGTCGAGGGTGGCTTGGTTGACATCGATGACGCGGATTTCGCTGAGACACTGGCGTACAAATTCGGGGTGGACATCCAGGAACACACGCAGATCCATAATGTGGCGTGAGCGCAGATCATCGAGCAGGGCACGGATTTTGGAAAAATCTTCGACCCAGAGCGACACGGGCGAATGTTCAAACAGGCCCTTGGCATAAAGCGACTGGTGTCGTGCACGCCTGTGGGCATCCTCGCGCTCGGTCACATCCTCCGTGGCCAGCAGCACATAGTCGAGCGTCTCCTCGTGGCCGGGCATGACCTGGCCGCGCAGTTGCACGTCAAGCCGTTTGCCGGAAAGTGTGTAATTGACCGTATAGCTGGTGAAGTTCTGCTTGCCCTCGAAAAGCTGGGTCAGTTCGTCGATATGGGTTTCCAGCATGTCATCGCGAAACACGGCGGAAATATTGTCGACGAGGTGGGCCGTATCCCGGGCCTCGAACAGCTCCAATGTCTTGCGGTTGACCTTCAGGACGCGGATGGCGCGCGAACATTCTGCAACACGCGACATGTCGGCCCGCAGGAAAGATGCAATATCGGTTACACCTTCACCGCGCCAGGTGTCGAAGAGTGCCTTGACCGCACTGAAATCCTCGACCCACATGGCGATGGGAGCAAGCTCGAACATTTCATGATCAAAGGCACTTTGATCCGGGGGGCTGCTGTTCATTCGTTCACGTCGGCCTTTCTCAGGCTGTCGGGGGCAATGCTGCTCTAACCACGGATAAAAACACTCCGGCCAGGTTCCAGCGGGGCGCGGCGATCCTATAGTGCTTCCGACATTCTGCAAAGAAGGTATCGTCATCCACCAACGCTTACCGGCGGGCAGAATACTGTTTGCCGGTGCCGACGGCGTGCTCAGGTTCGGAAACAATTTCTACTGTTGATACAGTGTATTATAGAGGAATATGGATGCAAATTCGCAGCTGAACGTCAGGCTGTGTTGAGCGCGGCCTGTTGACGTAACTGTATCCATCGCCGTTTTCGCCGTGCGATGACCGGCGCAAGCGATAGTCCTGTCATGGCTTACGAATCAGACGCTGGCGGCATTGGGTGTCTGGCTCGTTTTTTGGTAGGCAATATATATTGCGCCGGGAAGCGGGCAGGGCGCGTTGATCATCCTCGGTGGCTCGGCGCGGGGCAGTGATGATACGGCTTTCTGCCGCCGGGCTCCGGACAAACCGGGTATTTAAAATGATCGTCCAGAGCGCTGAATTCCGATCACGATTTTACGCGGACTTGATTTTTATTGCCCGACAGCGAAAATTGCGTAAGAAGGTGTCAGAATGCGACGCGCCGGGCGGCGCGGATAAACCAATCGGAGCAATTATGATGTCGGCGAAGATTTATCGTCCCGCCAGAACGGCAATGCAGCAAGGCCAGGCCAAAACCCATCAGTGGGTGCTAGAATTCGACCAGCAGGCGCCGCGCAAGATTGACCCCGTTTTCGGTTACACCTCGTCTTCCGACATGCTGCAGCAGGTCAAGCTGCGCTTTGAGAGCCAGCAGGAAGCCGAAGACTATGCCCGCCGCCACGGCATTGCCTATCGGGTGATCATGCCGAAGGAAACCAAGGAAAAGGTCGTTTCCTATTCCGACAATTTCAAGCCCGGCCGGGTTCAGCCCTGGACGCACTGAAGGTCTGTTTACGGATCGCGGACCGCCGACCCGATCGCGCGAAATTTTTCAAGCCGCATCCGTTCCTTGCCTCAACACCGCAGCGGGCCGGTTGTGTTTTTCCAGCGAATGAGGCATTCATGCCCCGCGCTGACCCAAGCGCGAAAACGGCCCCTTAGCTCAGCTGGATAGAGCACCGGCCTTCTAAGCCGACGGTCGCAGGTTCGAATCCTGCAGGGGTCGCCAATCTTTTCAGATGCCTATGAAGCATAAGAATGCACGAAATCGCCATTTCTTGTGCACCCCCGGGTCAAGCGATTTCTCGGAAAATGCAAATTTTCTTTGAAAATAAAATTAAATCAGATACTTGTGGCCGTATCGGATCAGATCCCGATGATGATCGGGACTCTGTCATGTTGGAACTTGAATCAAAGTTCGGCTCTTGCCCCCGGCTTTCGTGAAGAGGCGGAAGCCCAAAGCGTGCGGGGCAAAGCATCCTGAACGCACCCCCAACCACATATATGCGCCCGGAGTTTTCCTGGCGCGGCATCTGGGAACGACAGCTTAGCGCCCCCATTTCAGACGTTTGATGAAAGGTTGACCGATCCGCAAAGCAGACGTTCGCTAAGCGAGTAGTGACAACGAAGCAAACTATGTTTCCGCGGAACCAAACCCGCCTTGGTGTCATCCCCAGTTCGCCTGGAAAGCCGGAACCATTTCTTTATCGCCCTCAATCGCCCAGACGTCTCGAAAGGCCTGATTGCAGCCGCATGAGGAACCTATTGATCTTCGCCTTTGATCCCGATCTGCAGGGCGAAGGCTTGGAGCTCATCGGAGTGTGGGTTGACGGCGAGTGCCTCCAGTATCGTGGAGCGAAGTGCGGCCTCGTCCTTTAGGGCCGCCGTCAGACGGATGATCATGTTCCAGGCGTCAAGCCGCCCGGGGTCAAGCGCAACGGCATCTCGAAAGGCCAAGAGCGCGGCTTCATAGTCCCGAACTGCCAGAGCCTGTCCTGCCAGAACCATCTTGGTTTCAGGAAAGTCCGCCTTGTTGGACTGTGACTTGCGCCAGTCGGCCAGGACAGCGTCATGATCGGGCCTCGCCTCCGGTGAGAGGTTGTCGACCGGAAAGCCGAAAAGACCGCGCAGGCTGGCAAATCGCACGGTGCGTGACGTGTCGGCAAGCAGTGGCTCCAGCGTTTCAACAACCGCGTCGTTGGCGTCCGCACCTTGAAGGGCGGCGGCAAAGGCGCGCACCATCGGATTTCCGTCGGTAAGAAGATCTGCTGTGGCAGCCGCTGTGCCCCTGTCCCGCAATGGCAGCAGGAGAGAAAGTGCCGTTGCGCGGACGATATCTGCGGCTTCCATATCATGGGCGATCGCGATGAGCCTTTCAGCCGGCAGCATTGGATCGGCCTGCGTTGCGGCAAAAATCTCGCCGTAATGCGGTCCGCGATGAACCGGATCGGGATACCATGCGGCAATCGTCTTCGCCGCCCACGCGGCCGTTTCTGCCGTATGGCATGCCGTGCAGGCATCTGGCGCTCCGGTTTCCGCCGAAATATCCGGGCGCGGAACGCGGAAGCTGTGATCAGCCCGCCAATCATTGCCCATGTACACGGCTTCGGTCATATGGCAGCTCGTGCACTCCGCACCCGGCGAGCCGCTCGTGTGATGATGATGTTCGGGGGCGTCATAGATTTTCAGCGGCAGTGTCGGGAAGTCGGCATTGCCAGCAGGCGAATGACACTGGGTGCAAAGGGCGTTGCCTTGCGCAATCAGCTTGGTCGTGTGCGGGTCGTGACAGTCTAGGCAACCAACACCTTCGCGATACATCTTCGATTGCAGGAACGAGCCATAGACATATACCTCGCCCCTGATCTGGCCGTCGGGATAATAGAGGCCGGGATTAAGAGGCGATAGTCGGTAAGCATCATGATAAGGCGTGCCGGGCAGCGGATTGCCGTCGCCATAGGCTTCCCGGCGTGAATGGCAGCCCGCGCATTGCTGGATCCAGGGTTCAGAGCCCGCACCCGTCCGCATCGACAGTCCGTAACCGGGGTTCAAGGCTGCCTCGTCCTTCGAGCGGCCCTCCATCCAGCCCACATGAGTTGATCCCGGCCCGTGACAGGCTTCGCAGCCCACGCCCATTTCGGCTTGCCTTGAAAGGTAGTTTGAGGATTGCGCGTCGTAACCCTTCTCGAAACCGGTGGCATGGCATTCGGCGCAACGCGCGTTCCAGTTCTTGTAAGGCCCCGTCCAGTGCATGCCGTCATCGGGCGGAAGAATGGCATCGGGATAAAGGTGAAACCAGCGTTTCCCCTGCGTGTCCCAGACGACATCAAAGCTCTGCAGACGACCGGCTTCGGTTTCGAAGAGATATTGCTGCAATGGCTCGACGCCGATGATGGAATGCACATCGCGTCTGGTTGTCGTGCCATCGGCCTCCGTCACCAACGCGTGATATCCGTCGGTGTCTTCGTTGAAGATGACGGACATTCCCGCCCCTTCAAATCGCGTCCCGTCGAAATCGGCACGCATGTTTTCCGACGTGGCCTCCGTCCAGGCGCGTTGATGGTCCGAACCAACCCATGCGCGGGTTTCATAATCATGACAGGCCGCACATTGCCCGGAGCCGACATAGCACGCGGCGTCCTCGGCCCGGCCGGGGTTGGGCAGAAGCACATCGAGGCAGAAAAGTGCAAATGCCGCGAGAGTCGGAATCCATATGAGACGAACGAGCGCGGCGCAGTGCCCGTCCTCCTTTGAAGAAGGGAGAGCCGTCACTTTGCCTCGGGCGCAAAGATATTCGCCCAGTCGTTCTTCATGCTGATCACGATCCAGCCGTTTGTACGCGCCTCATCCACCGTCGTTTGCGAGAGGTGGCCAAACGCGCTTTCAGGGAGGCCATCAGCCGGCCCATAGGCATATTCGCGGCTTTCGTCATCGTGCTTCACCAGCAATACCAGGCTTGCGCCAGGACCAGCCGAGGTCCATTCGAGCATCTGCATGTCGCCGTCGGAATTGCCGAAGGCCATGACCGGGCGCCGGCCGATCGCCGTGTTGATGCCGACCGGCTTGCCACCCTTGTCGTCGTTGAAGGCGAGATGCGGTAGCCGGGTCAGTTGCGGCGTACCATCAACGATTTCATATTTCGTCTCGGCCACGGAACCGACGACCTGTTGGGGCGGAATGCCATATACTGCTTCGGTGATCACTCGCATGAATTCGATCCCGCCGCCGGAGACTATGTAGGTCTGGAAACCTTCCGAGCGCAGGTAGTCGAGAACTTCCAGCATCGGCAGATAGGCAAGTTCGGTGTAAGGCCTGTCGAAGCGGGGATGCCGGGCATCAGCGAACCAGTCGGCTACAATCTTCGAGAATTCGGCTGAACTCATGCCGGCATGGGTAACCGCAAGCAGCTCCGCAACAGCCCCTTCGCCAGAGGTCGCAAGCCCGCTCATGTCGCCGGCAAGCGCGGATTTGAACGGTTCGGTTGTCTGCCACTCGGGATGCTGCGGAGCGAGTGCCTTCAGCCGGTCAAACATGAAGGCGAGCTGGGTATACATTGGATGCTCGTTCCACAGCGTGCCGTCATTGTCGAAGACCACGATGCGATCTTCGGGTGCGATGTAGGCGTCTGCGGTATCGTCAGTCGCCGCCGCGACAAATTCGATGATTGCCTGCTTGGTGTCACCGGCGGTCCAGGACGGAAGCGGGTCACTCTGCTGCGCCGCGGCCAGCGTCGCGGCGAAGACAAGGATCAGAGCGGACAGAGCGCCCTTCAGCGGGGAAACAATACTCATTGCCGGTTCTCCAGTTGCTCGCGCGTTGAAAGCGTCCCGCTGACGGTAATGCGTCTGCGGGACGCCGAGCTGTTACTGAGCCATGCCGCTCAATGCATCGTCGAGATCGGCCTGGATCTGGTCAACCGAGAAGCTCGCGGCATCCTGGGACGGCGGGTAGGACTTGAAGGTGTCGAAGAACTTCGCGACCTCGAGCTGCGCCGGAACAAGCAGATAGGCGTGATCGATAAGCCAGTCGTAATAGGTATTCGATGTGATGTCGGCGCGTTCGTAAGGGTCGGAGCGCAGGTCGAAGATCTTCGGCAGTCGTAGCCTGGTGAACGGCTCCGCCCAGATATTGAGCGTTCCGGTCTCCCGTTGCTCGGCGAAGACCATCTTCCAGTTTTCATATCGCATCGCGACGATGTCGCCATCATCGTTGAAATAGAAGAATTCGTTGCGAGCGCTCTCGTCGCTATCGCCCGTCAGATAGGGAAGCTGGTTGTAGCCGTCGAGATGGACCTTGTATTCGTTACCGTCGATCATCGTCCCCTGCTTCAGGCGTTCGGTGATGTCGGGATCGCCGGCAGCAGCCAGCAGCGTCGGAAACCAGTCGAGGCCGGAGAACATCCCCGTCTTGACCGTTCCGGGCTCGATATGCCCCGGCCAGCGGATCATGGCCGGAACGCGGAAGGCGCCTTCCCAGTTTGTGTTTTTCTCGCTGCGGAACGGAGTGGTGCCGGCATCCGGCCATGAATTCTGGTGCGGGCCGTTATCAGTGGAGTAAACCACGATCGTATTGTCGGCGACGCCGGTTTCTTCCAGAGCGGCGAGAATCCTGCCGACCACGCCGTCATGTTCGATCATGCCATCGGCATATTCGGTCAGTGCCGTCAGTCCTGGCGGGCTGCGATGCTCGTCACGCACGTGGGTGCGGAAGTGCATGCGGGTCGTGTTCATCCAGATGAAGAATGGCTTTCCTTCCTCAACCTGGCGGTTCATGAAATCGATTGCCGCCGCCGACGTTTCGTCATCGACGGTTTCCATCCGCTTCTTGGTGAGCGGTCCGGTATCCTCGATGGCGCCGCCTGCATAAGAGTGGATCACGCCACGTGGCCCATATTGCGAACGGAAGGCCGGATCGGTCGGATAGTTGCGGTTTTCAGGCTCTTCCTCAGCGTTCAAATGGTAGAGGTTACCGAAGAATTCATCGAAACCATGAGCGGTCGGTAGGAATTCGTCCTTGTCGCCGAGATGGTTCTTGCCGAACTGGCCGGTGGAATAGCCTAGATCCCTAAGTGCCGAGGCAATCGTCACGTCATCCGACCTGAGGCCGACATCGGCTCCCGGCAGCCCGACCTTGGAGAGGCCGGTTCTGAGCGTCGACTGGCCGGTGATGAAGGTCGATCGCCCCGCTGTGCAGCTTTGCTCGGCGTAATAGTCGGTGAACTTAATCCCCTCGGCGGCGATCCGGTCAATGTTCGGCGTCTCGTACCCCATCAGGCCGAAACTGTAGGTGGACAGGTTCGTTTGGCCGATATCATCGCCCCAAATCACGAGAATGTTGGGTTTGGCGGGTTTCGGCATGCTGTCTTGAGCGAGGGCGAGACTTGGCACCCCGGCAAGAGACAGCAGGGCCATCGTGACCACAGGAAGATTTCGCAATTTCATCTGGTATCCCTCTCTGTTTTGAATTTCCATGCCAGCTTCCGTCAGAAGCAGTTCAGCGGGTTCCGGACTGACGTGGATGGCGCCGTTCAATGAACTGGAGGATTTCCTTCTCGAGTTCGGCAACCAGGTTCCTGTACTGTGCCGCCCGCGCTGCATCGTGTTGCCACACCTCGAGGGCCTCTGTTGCAATCGCATAGTCTTCGCAGAGCGCTTCAAAGTCGGGATCGAGCCCCAGGAGCCGGCGAAGCGCAAACTCGTGTTCGGGGAATTTCGAGATAACCGCGACAATCGCCGTGCCCATTGACTTGCCCTCTTGTGGACGAGCAGATCATCTCCCTGGCGGCAAGGATTGGCTATGTTCGCACGGTACGAACATGTAGCGCGGAGGAGTAAAGGTCATCACCGAATTAGGATAAATTCTTATTATTTCAGTTACTTGCGCTTTGTCATGATATTTAAACAATCAAGTGCTCACAGGCTATAGACTTTCCATCGAATAAAGCTCTGAAATGATTGATGGAAAAAATTCAAAACATGAATTATGATTGGCTTATAAATGCCAATTTTGAATTTCCTTCAAAATAGAAAATTTGACTTCCGTGGGGTGCGCCATGGAGCGGCAGGCAAGTTTCAGTGATTCAGCCATGGATATGTTCTGCCCCGATGACGTCAGGGCTGAGCTCTCCCGCATACTTGCAAGCACGTCGTTCCGAGCGACACGACTGCGCCGCCAAATGCTATCCTTTGTCATTGAGGAAACTCTCGCTGGGCGGGCATCCGAACTCAAGGGATACACGATCGGCGTTCACGTTTTCGGGCGCCCGACAGATTTCGATCCAGGCGCTGATCCGGTGGTACGGCTCGAAGCGCGTCGACTACGCAACGATCTCGGCGTGTACTATGCGGAAGCCGGTCGCAACAACAAGCTAAGGATAACCATCCCAATCGGTGGCTATGTGCCGGTAATGACCCGGCAACAACCGCTTGCCCAAGGCGAGCCCGAGGACAGGCCGCCGGTCGCGGAACCGGATGATAATGCGGCTGCCATTCGCTTCCCGGCTCGCGTGAAAGCGATGGCGGTTGGTGCGGCTCTTATACTGACCTTTGCTGCTGCAGGACTGTGGACCATTTTGGGCAGGGAGGAACGGGAGCCGTCAGTCGTAAAGCCATCGCTCGTCATCCTGCCCCTGAAGGTGCTGAGCGACAGCGACGAGGACCGGTCTCTCGCGCTCAGCATCGTCAGCCGCATTGTCGGCGATCTGGGCCGGTTTCCCGGGCTCTCTCTTTACGATCCACGTCAGGGCATTTCCCAGGAGCCGGGCGCAGACCCAGCTTACCTTGGCAGACAATGGGGCGTATCCTATGTGCTGGCCGGGGAATTCTGGACACGTGGAAACATCGTCACGGTCGTCACGCGGTTGGTCGAAAGCGACACGGGACGCGTGGTCTGGACGGGTTATCATGATCGCGACCTATCCTCGGAAGATCTATCAGCGCTCGAACGGGAAATATCGAGCAACCTTGCCTCTGCACTGGCGCAGCCTTTTGGCGTCATCAGGGCAGATCTCGCCAGGGCGCTATCAGACAGCCCGGGTCCGAATAGCGAGAACTACGAATGCGTGCTGCGTGGTTATTACTTCCGCCGCACCTATGAACCGAAACTGCACGCGCCAATCATGTCCTGTCTGGAAGAGGCCGTCGAGCGAGACCCTTCGGATGCGGAGGCATGGGCCATGCTGGGCTTCATGCATTTCGCGTCTTCGGCAATGAGCATCATTCCCGACTATCCGGGCGTCACGCTCGACAGCGCTGCGGAACACGCGCTGCACAGTCTTGATATTGATCCAGAGAACATCCTCGGCCTCAAGACGCTCTCGGTCGTCCAGCATTTGCGCGAAAATTACGCGGATGCCGAGCGCCTTGCGCGCCTGGCCGCCGCGCTCAACCCCAACGATCCAGACGCCCTCTACCAGCTCGGCTGGCGGCTGGCCATCCGAGGGAACTTCGCGGAGGGCGTCCCGCTGATTGAAGCAGCAATCGAACAGACCGTCAGCCCGCCGGGTCCATACTATCATCTTCTGGCAATAGATCGGTTGATGAAGGGCGACGGCGAGGGAATGCTGGCCTTTGCCACCCGTGCCTCCGTCGATGGTTCCGCCCTCAGTCAGTCTCTGGTCGCCATGGCGGAAAACCTGCTGGGCCACCGTGAGGAAGCGCAACGCGCCATAGCCCGTATGAACGAAATCACGCCGCACTACGAAGCCATTGCCCGTTTTCGCGCTTACAAAGCAACCGACGAAATCATTGCCGCGATGACCGCGGCGCTGGAGGGGAAAAGCTGAGGCAATTGCCGGACCAGAGCAGGCTTGAATCAAGTTCCGACATAATGGCTGAGCGGGCCAACCGCGCATAGCCCCTCACAGCCCGGCCCAAGCAGAAAGCCGCGTCTCAGATTGAAATTGCCGCTACTTTCAGTGGCCCAACCCGGTACGTATCCCAACTCTGATGAAACGGAGTCCATAAAACGCGTCCGTTTAGATCTATTTTCGGTCAGAAAGCGGACGGTCTCCTGTCGGCCCCATACCGGGCATTCCGGAGTGCAACTTGTTGCCCAAACTAGAAAACCAATGCCGCTACAGCTTCTAAACAACGGGGTCGATGGTTCATATACCTTCAAGACCTTGATGTTGTTCGTCACCATTGGCGGCGGTGTTGGGGCTGGAATTCTCGCTGGTCGTCACTGGTACCACCGAACTGGCGAAGCTGATCCGCGTCGCGGGATGATTTTTCATGATCTTTCCGTCGAGTTCCGCAAGGTTATTCCCGCGCAAGGCCCGTTAGGCACGGCGCATGGTGGGTAGTCGGACCAATTGCCTCTCTCCCTTTCACACCCGCCTTTCAAGCCTGCATGAGCCCTTCGGGGTGGAGAAATGCAGACAGTTCGAAGTGATGCATGGTTTCAAACGTGCAGAATTCGACCGGGCCGAGACGGATGGCCTGAAGTTTGCCGCGCACATCGTCGAATAGTGACGCGACACGCCGGATATGATCGTCGGCCATTTCTCGCGGCATGCGCCTGATGCGATAGGCAAAGGAGATGTGGAACTGATAGCTGTCGTGGTCGTCGCGCACCAGCCCGGTCGCATCGCGCAAGAGATCGCGCATGCGCCAGAGCGCGTCGAAGCTTTCGCTGTCGGCCGGTTCGGCATGGATCGAATAGCCGGCCTTCAGATGATCGGCACGCACGGTGACGCCGTCAAAGCCGCGGATTGGTGCGATCGCCTCTGCAAAGCGGGTATTGACGGTGGCAAGCGGCAGGTCGCGGGGCAGTCCCTGCGGCCAGCCGTCGGTGAAAAGCGGTACACCGGAAACGCCGCAGAACACGGTCATATGCAGGCTCGACTGCGGCAGGAAGGTGAAATAGCCGGCGGCCGGCAGCGCCTTCAGACGGTCCTGAAGATCGCAGAGCACGGCGAATTCCGGCGATGCCTTGTCGATATGGCAGATGAAGGTATTGCCCGGATAGGGCTCGACCGCGCCTTCGGTGGTGAACTTGCCGCCTTCGCCCTTCGGTTTAATGCTGGGCGGCAACGGTTTTTTCTGTCCGTCGGCTATCAGGCGTGACAGCCAGAAATCGGCGGGCGGTTTGGTGCGGTCGGGATCAAACTGTCTGGAAGCCATTGTGGCGAGCCTTTTGTTGTTTTTGTTGCGGCCGCCCGGCGGGTGAGGCCGGGCGAAACCATTTTAAGGAGAGGCAATCAGCGCTCGAGGATGACGTTGTCGACGAAGGCTTCCTCGAGGGCGCCACGATAGGGCTGGGCGGCGGCGGACACCGAATACTGGCGCTGGCTGTTCGGCACCAGGGCGTGGCTGTCATCGGCATTGGTGTTCATCGGCGCCGTGCCGAAGGTCACGTTGAACATCGTCTGGGTTTCGGGCGAGGTCAGCCAGTCGATGAACACGGCCGCGGCCGCCGGATGCGGCGCATTGGCCGGAATGGCAACGCCGTTGCCGCCGCCGTTCATGCCCATTTCCGGGATGTAGAGCTTGATGTCCTTACGCACTTCGCCGCTGTTCTGCAGGCTCGAAAGATGGTCTTCCCAGGCCGGCGCCATGGCGAGTTCGCCGTCGGAAATGCGGATGATGCTGTCGGCGTTCGAGGTGGTGATGACATAGTCATCGGCATATTCGTTGAAGAAATCGAAGCCCGGCTGCAGCGCCGCGATCCGTGCATCGGTCACTTCGCCATCGTCGAAATCGGCATCGGTGAGAACGCGCAGCATGTTGGAATAATAGGACGGGCCGGAACCGCCATTTTCATAGTTGAAGCCGAACTCACCCGGATGGGCCTGCCAGAAGGCGGCGAAATCGTCCGGCGTCTGGGGCAGGGCGTTTTCATCGACCTTGGCCGGATCGTAGGCGATGCCAGTCTGGTTGCCCCAATAGGCGAGCACATAGTCGCCGCCGTCGATATTGTTGACGGTGTTGATGCGGCCCTCGTCTTCCGGAAGCATGGTCAGCGGCTGGAACATCCTGGCGAGATCGAGCGTCGCCATGTCGCCATAGCCCCAGGAAAAGGCGTCGATATCGCCGGTCTCGCTGCCCGAAGCGGCGAGCAGCTTGTCGGCATTGCCCGGGGCTGTGCCGCCGGCCGGGATATTGACCTTGATGCCGTATTCATCCTCGAAAGCCTCGACGACACGGCGGAAATCGTCCTGGAAGTACCAGACATACCAGTTAAGCTCGCCCTCTTTTTTGGCCTGGGCGACGACGTCGTCCCAGCTCATCGAGGAAAGGTCCTGGGCGAGGGCTGCGCTGGCGCCAAGGGCGAGCGCGGCGGTCGTAAGCATCAGTGTCTTGAACATATCGGATGTCTCCGTTGGGTTTGGCATCGGCGTTGGCCACGTCATCCCTTGCCCGATGAAAGCGTCGGATTGGCCGACTTCAGAAGCTTCTCGAGGATCAGCATCAACAGGACATTGGGAACGACGAGGATGAGGGACAGCACGGCGGCATTGGGTCGGACGAAGTCCTGGCCGAGCGCTGCGTAAAGAAGCGTCGGGATCGTCACGATTTCCGGCGATCCGACGATATAGGCGATGGCGAATTCCTCGATCGACTGGATGAAGACGATCAGGAGCGTGGCGAAGATGCCGGGACGCAATGCCGGCAGATAGGCGGCGGTGAACCGCGCCCAGGGGCTGGCGCCGAGATCGCGGGCGGCGTCGATGTGGTCCTGGCGGACCTGCTCGAAGCTCACCGTCATGATCCGGATCGCATAGGGCAGAAACAGCACCGCATGGGCGAAGACGATCGCGCCGAAGCGGAAATTCTGAAGCCCGAGCGCGAACAGCAGCGCCGAGAAGAAGATCGAGGTGACGAAGCCCGGCACGACCAGCGGCAGGAGGCACAGCATCTTGGCCACCTCGCGGCCGGGAAAGCGGATGCGCCCGAGCGCCAGCGATGTCGGCAACGCCAGCGCGATGCACAGGATCGCTGCAAGCGGTGCCAGCGAATAGGAGGTCAGAAGCGCCTGCTTCAGCCCCGAATGCGCCCACATGTCGCGCCAGCGGAAGAACGACATGGCGGGCGGCAGCAGTTGATCGGCCGTCCACGGCGCGGACGGATCGACCAGCGACCACAGAACCGCCATGGCGAAGGGTATCACCAGCCAGATCGCAAAGCCGATCGACAGGAGCGTGATCAGCACCGTGTTCAGCGGCTTGCTGCTCATTTCACCCGCCCCCGCATGATGAACCGCGCGGCAACGGCCAGCACGGTGGAGCCGATCAGCGCCAGCGCCATCAGCGACACGCCGACGACGGCGGCGGAATGCCAGTCGCCCCGGCCCTTGAAGAACACCATCAACTGCGCCAGAGACTGGACATTGGTCGGCCCGACGGTGGTCTGGAAGCTGAAGTCGGCGAGCGCGCCGATGAAGATGATCACCAGCGCGGCCTGCATGGCTGAGACCGAAAGCGGCGCGATGACCTTGCGGAAGCGCGACCAGGCGCCGGCGCCGAGATCGCGGGCGGCATCGAGCACGTCGTCGGAGATGCCCTGCACCGCACCGGTCAGAAGCAGGAGCGCGAATGGCATGTTCTTCCAGACCTGCAGGATCAGCACGGAAATGCCGTTGCGGTCGTTCTGCAGCCGGCGCGGCGCCTCCCAGATGCCGATCCATTGCATGAACTGATTGAGCAGGCCCTGATAGGCGATGATGTTCAGGAAGAGGAAGGCGGCCACCAGCCCGTGCACTAGAAGCGGCGCCTTCAGCATCGCGCCGATCGTCATCGAGCCGGGAAAGGGCTTTCTGAGCCAGATCGCCAGCGGATAGGCGAGCGCGACGGACAGCACCGCGCTTACAATGCCGATATAGAGGGAGTAGTGAACCGAGCGGGCAAAGAGCTTCCGCCCGAACACCGCGCCCCAGTATTCGAACGAGAACTGGCTTTCCGCGCCGAAACTGAAATAGCCGAACGACTGGGCGACGGCGATATAGACCACCGTGCCGATCAGGGCGAGGATCAGCCCGAGTCCCGGCGTTAAAAGCAGGATGACGGTGAGCCAGCGCCGCGCGGTCATCGGCCGTCACCCAGCACCACGACATCCTCGGCCGCGACGCGGAAATGGGCGGTATCGCCTTCCTTCAGCGTCGTCTCGCGCGCCTGGATGCGATAGGTGACGCCGCCGGTCTCGACCATCAGATCGGTGAAATGACCCAGGAAGGCGCGGTTGACGACCCGTGCCGAGAGCGCGCCCTCCTCGCTCGCTGAAAGCAGCTTCACGGCTTCCGGCCGGAAGGCTATATCGACGGGACCGTTGCCGACATCAGCATGTTCTGGAAGGGGTAGCGGGCCGATGGCGGTGCGAACCTGGCGGGCGCCATCCGCCTTGCCCTCGAGCACGTTGGCGCCGCCGATGAAGTCGGCCACGAAACGGGTTTTCGGCCGGCGGTACAGCACTTCCGGCGTATCGGCCTGCTCCACCCGTCCGGCATTCATCACGAAAATCCGGTCGGAGAGCGCCAGCGCCTCGGCCTGGTCATGGGTGACATAGATCGCCGTCAGTCCGAATTCCTGCTGGATGCGGCGGATTTCGACGCGGACCTGATCGCGCAGCTTGGCGTCGAGATTGGAAAGCGGTTCGTCGAACAGGATCACGCCCGGCCGCATCACCAGCGCACGGCCGAGCGAGACGCGCTGCTGCTGGCCGCCCGAAAGCTGGTTCGGCAGCTTGTCGAGCTGCGGTTCGAGCCCGAGCTTTTCGGCGACCTCGCCGAGCCGGGCCAGCCGTTCGGCGCGCGGCACCTTCTTCTGCTTCAGACCGAATTCGAGATTTTCGCGCACGCTCAAATGCGGAAACAGAGCGTAGGACTGGAAGCAGAGGGCGGTGTCGCGGGCTTCCGGCGGCACCCGGGTGACATCCCTGCCACCGAGGATGATCCGCCCCGCTGACGGCGTCAGGAACCCGGAAATCATCTTCAAGAGCGTGGTCTTGCCACAGCCGGAGGGACCGAGAAGCGTGACGAATTCGCCCTGTTCGACCGCGAAACTGACGTCGTTGACAGCTGTGAACTGGTCGAAATGCATGACGACTCTGTCGGCGGAAATGCCTGTCATTAGCTTGCCTCTGTTGACGTGAGGCTTTATTACTCATCTTAAGTAAAATTAATGTGACAATGGATTTTGTTTTCCGTTCGTGATCAAAAACAGGGTTCGGAATGACACGGGAGACGGACGCGAGAATGACGGCAAGCGTGCACAACAGATGGCAGCAGGATGCCGAAGCGCTGTTCCAGATCGGACGCAGCGGCGCTCTGGTGCTCGACGCCATCCGCCGCAAAGGTTCGGTCGCCCGCTCCGAACTGACCGAGGCGACGCCGCTGTCGCAGCAGAGCGTCCACCGGCTTGCCGAAGACCTGCTGGAGCGCGGCCTGCTGCGGCTCGAAGCGCCGAAGATCGCCGGCCGCGGCAAGCCGAGCCCGCAACTCGCCCTTGCCCCGGATGGTGCCTATGGCATCGGGCTTGCCATCGATACCGACGATGTGCGCCTCGCGGTTACCAACCTCGTCGGCGATCTCATGCACCTGACGACGCTGGAAGCCGACCCGAACGACCCCGAGGGAGTCCGCTTCGGCGCCGAGGCAGAAGTGGCCGCCATCGTCGCGCAGCTGGGGCTGCCGGCGGAACGGATTGCGGGCGTCGGCATCTCGATGCAGGGCTATCGGCGCAAACCGGGCACGGCCTTCGTACCGCCGCCCAAGATCGCCGCCTGGCGCGACCGCGATGTCGCCTCGATCTTCGAGAATGCCTTCGCCTTCCCCGTCATGGCGGAAAACAATGCGACGCTTGGAGCGGAGGCCGAAAACTGGGTCGGCGCAGGACGGCGGTTCGACAATTTCGCCTATCTGTCGATCAACCAGGGCTTTGGCGGCGGCATCGTCGTCAACGGCGCGCCTTATGGCGGCTACCACATGAATGCCGCGGAGATTTCATCGATCTATACGGAGGAGGAGTCCGAACGCCGCCCTGCGCTGCGCATCCTGATCGCGATGCTGCGCGAGGCCGGCCATGAAATTGGCTCCGTCAGCGCGTTGAAGACGCGTTACGATCCTTCCTGGCCGACCATCGACCGCTGGATCGAACGGGTAACACCGGCGCTCGACCAGATGCTGCGGGCGATCACCGGCATTCTCGACCCGGCGGCGATCGTCTTCGGCGGCGAGGCGCCGCATGACCTGCGCCGCCGCCTCGCCCAGGCCGCAAACCCGCGCACGGTCGACGATCTCGGCCTGCCCTTCCCCGGCCCGGAGCTTCTGATCAGCGAGATCGAGACCGACCCGAACGTGCTCGGTGCCGCGTTGCTGCCGATCCGCAGCCGCCTGTTTTGCTGAAAGTCATGCTGTCGCTTTGCACTTCGAGCGGCAAGGTGGTGTTAATCTTACCGCTTGCTGATCTCATCCAGGCCGGTCCTGCGGCAAATCTCCCGGATCGATAGATGCTCTCTAAGATGCCAGCGCGGATCACGCTCAATAACGCCATGTCAATCACTCCATAGCCCCCGCTCAAAACACGCGAGGGAAGGTTGGAACATGGGTCAATTCTCAATGGAAATATCAGGCCACACCGGGTCAGCTATCAGTGGCAATCAACACGCAACTGGTGGCTCGCCGTTCAGGCAGGAGTTCTTGTTGGTCTGTCACTCGCGCTGCCACTTTACCTCTATTTCCGGCAAGACCTCTATCAGGACTGAAGGGCAGAACAGTCCGCACAACTAGGTTCGCATGACTCCAAGTCCGCAAATGAAGCCAATGTCGGTAATCGCGAGCTGCACCGCAGCAATTCAGACCTTGGATGGTGGGCCGCTCTGGACCCGAAGTCAATGAGTGCCTGTTTTTTGAGAGCGTCCGCTTCAATGACGTCGCGTGCGAAAGCCGCCATTCTCCTCACGGCCCCTTTTTAGCCGTTGATAAACAACATGCCCGATGGTTCGTCGTGAAAGTACGATTGCGTTATAAGTTTTACGCACAAGGCTTATAACGCCGCTGATAAAGGCTGCGTCAGGATAGACGAAGATATCTCACACAAGGACTGTGCTCGCGACTTCGCTGAGCTTGAAAGGATTCGGCTGCCGGTATGTTCAGGTTTCAATCATGCCCCGCATCAAGAGTTCAGCTTCCTGCCCGGCCTCCACCTCCGACGGATAACCAAGCGACACATTGCGGACAATCGTGTCGCTTTCAACGGCTTCACGCTGTCGATGCGTATGCCCGAATAACCAGGCGTCAGGATTGTGCTTCGTGATCAGTGCCCGAAGATCCGATCCGTAGATCGGATCAAACTCGGTTGGCGTATCTGACAACAGCTCCGGATGCGGACAGTGATGCGTGACCACAACCGTTTTGCCAGCAGCCGGCTTTGTCAGCTGGTCCTCCAGCCAGCGCCGATGATCACCGTGAATGAGCACCGTGTCTGATGGCTGGATCTTGCCGTAGCGGGGTGGTTTACGGATATAGCGGTAATCATTCATCCGTGTTCTGGCGAACGCCATTGCCGCAGCAGGCGATCCATGAAGCGCGAAGTCGGTCCAGAGCGAGCAACACAGAAACCTTGTATTGCGGACCACGATTTCTGCCTTCTGGACAAAATTAGATCCCGCCTGTGCCGTCAATTCGGCGAGACGGTCATCGCCATCAATGACGTGATGGTAATAGTCGTGGTTTCCCGGGAACACGTAAATGCGTGCCGGTTCGATATGACGCCCGAGATGCCGGAGCATTCTTGGCCATCTCGTCTTCGGTTTGTCCGCCAGATCTCCTGCGATGATCAGTGCGTCCAATGTGCCGAAGGTTTCAGGAGGAAGCGCGGCGAAGGGATCACGTCCTTCTCCAAGCCATTGGTCGAGATGCAGGTCGGCGGTGATCAGAACGGGCATGATGTTCACATTCGCAGAACGAGAAGCGCGATGGGTTGGAGTGGATAGGCAAGCAGATCATTTCAACTGCATGTCACACCGAAACCAATGAGGGTCAACGTGCCGTTAACCACGGCTCAAAGAACCTGGTTTGCGTGACCTCTGCCGTGGGTCCCAAACGGCCCCTGACGATGCGAATGGCATTCTGGTTTTCGCATTGCTTCTCTGTATGGCGGTAACGGCATCATCCGATCAGCCGACCAATCAGACAAAATGCGAAAACCTCAGATGGCCGCTCTTTCAGGGTATGCATCTGACCATGCGATGAGAAATTTCGAACACGTTTCAGATTTTCGCACGGCTGTTTCACATGCACGCCGCTCGGGTCTCTAGCCGTCGCCAAAACGAAGTTTCATTTTTCGCATTAATTCAACGTATTCAATTATTTATGTGGATAAATCGGGGCTTTCAAATCGATCGACATTGGTGCTATCTCCGCCTCCTGTTTGAAGGCGGCCACGCCCCGGCCCCGATAGTCCGCCCTCCACATCACTGCTCCGCAATATTCGTCCCGCTTAGCACCGTCAGTTTGAGTACCCATGACCCGCATACCCTTTGTCGAAGCCCGGTTCTTCGAGCCCCTCAATGCCATCGAGGTCACGCGCCGTTTCGAAGAGCACCTTCGAAAGCTTCGGGAGGCAAAGCTCTCGCCGGAAGAACGGGCAAAGGAAGACTGGCAGAGAGCCGCTGATACAGTCACCCGTGAGGATCACGCGCGCATCAGGCGCCGGGTCAACCGACTTGAACAGAACCGCCACCGCGCTTCCGGATTTTCGCATCTCAAGGCCGATGACCGTCAGCAGCTCGAGATGCTTTCGGGCGGTGTTGAATTGCGCCGCATCGAAACCGAAACACAGGCCGACGAGATAGCATCCGCACTGCATACGGAAATGCCGTGGATGGCCCCTGCTACAGAGCACGTCTGGCACGCAATGCGAACTCAGGTCCGCCGGGGTGATCCTGGTTTCCGGCTTCCCCCGCTGTTGCTGGTCGGTCCACCTGGGATCGGCAAGAGCACCTGGGCGCGCCGGACCAGTGCCGCGCTCGATGTGCCGCTGCGCACGATCGATGCCACCGTGGAGCAGTCCTCGTTTTCAGTCGGCGGCGTGCAACGTGGATGGAGTTCCGCTCATGCCGGCAAACCGGTTGCGACAATAATAACGCACTTGGTCGCCAACCCAATCGTGGTCCTTGATGAGATTGAGAAGGCAACCTCGGTGATTTCCAGCAGAGGAGAGCGGCACAGCCTTGCTGACAGTCTGCTGCCCTTGCTGGAACCAGAAACATCGCGACGATGGGAGTGTCCCCACTATCAACTCCGCTTCGACATGCGCTGGGTTGGCTGGATCCTGACGGCTAACAGCCTCAACGGGGTGTCGGAACCGCTGTTAAGCCGGCT